>NZ_BBQT01000001.1 GCF_001570625.1 Syntrophomonas wolfei subsp. methylbutyratica
ACAAATTCCCCATACTGCACCAGGTCACCTGATTTAACTACTTTCATGGCTTCTTCGACGGGTAGCAGTTTGCGTTTATATTCCATGCTGTAATCCATCTTAGGGTAATTCCTCCTTACTGGCATATATAACTTTAAAAGCGTAGGTGATGGCGGTGCAAACCATCACCTACAAGGGAAATATTAAAGTAAAGCTATTAGATTTCGCGGGTCCACAAAGAGGCCATGGCCGGTCCGGTTCCTACGCAGGTAGAAGCCCCGCCTTTGCTAAGGCCGAGTCTTTCCAGTTCGTAGTATAAAGAAACCACGATACGCAGTCCGGTTGAGCCAATAGGATGTCCCAAAGCAATACCTGATCCATTATGATTTACTTTATCCATAGAGAGGTCCATGCCATATTTTTCTTTCAGGCGAATTTTGCAGCCTATGAACTGAGGTGCAAACGCCTCATGCAGTTCCCAATAATCCACATCATCGAATTTCCAACCAGCTTTTTCGAGTGCTACCGGAATCGCTTCCGCCGGTCCGATCCCCATGATCTGGGGATCAACCCCAACCCCAACCGAAGCGACCAGTTTCATAAGCGGTGTTATTCCCAGTTCCGCAGCTTTTTGTTTGGACATGATAACAGCGGCGGAGGCACCGTCATTGATGCCGGATGCATTGGCAGCGGTTACTACACCCCCATCTTTTTTAAATGCTGCTTTAAGCCTGCCCACGCTTTCCATGCTGCAATCACGAATAGGATGTTCGTCTGTTTCAATAATTGTTATACCTTTTTTAGTTTTAATTTCAACCGGAACGATTTCCCGCTTGAAAATGCCATTATCAGTTGCATTTATAGCATTGGTATGGCTTCTAACCGCTAACTCGTCACACTGTTCGCGAGTAATGTTATATAAAACTGCAACGTTTTCCGCGGTCATTCCCATATGTCCCGGAACCAATGAATCGACCAATGCATCATGGGTTAAGGAATCGATCTGTTTGGCATCGCCCATTCTGGCCCCGGTTCTGGCACTGGGAACCATATAGGGAGCCTGGGTCATGTTTTCCACCCCGACAATCAGCGCGATATCTGTCACTCCCAGCATAATGTTGCGACTGGCAATTTCCAACGCTCTCATGCTAGAGGTACAGTTCTGATTTACAACACAGGCATTACTACGCTCAGGAAGCCCGCAGGCCAAACCAACAATACGTGCGGGCAGCGATTTCTGCAAGCCCTGGTAAACTTGCCCCATTACAATTTCATCAATAATCTCAGCTGGAATCCCTGCTCTCTTGATGGCTTCCTTACCTGCCGTTACTGCCAAATCCTTGGCCGGCACATCTTTAAATTGGCCCAGAAACTTACCTATAGGAGTTCTACAAGCACTTACCATTACAACCTCATTCAATCCCATAATTTAATACCTCCAATTATTTTTCTCAATAATTATTTATCTTGAAATACCGCTTTACTTTTCTTTAGAAATGCTATTAATAGTTATAAAAACCTTTCTTGGTCTTCATCCCCAACCAACCAGCACGAACATACTGTTTTAGCAAACCGGAAGGACGATACTTGGGGTCTCCGGTTTCGTTATATAAGGTATTCATAACCGCCAGGCTTATATCAGCACCTACCAGATCACAGAGAGTAAGCGGTCCCATGGGCCATCCGGCGCCAAATTTCATAGCTGTATCAATGTCTTCGGCAGTAGCCAGTCCCTCATAAAGGATGGCACAACCTTCATTAATTGCCGGAACCAGGATGCGGTTAACCACAAAGCCGGGTCCTTCTTTAACTTTTACCGGTTTTTTGCCAATCTCAATAGATAGGTCAACCACGGTTTGCACAGTTTCTTCCGAGGTCTGCAGAGCAGGAATAACCTCGACTAATTTCATAACATTGGCCGGGTTGAAGAAATGCATTCCGACAACCTTGTCCGGTCTTTTGGTAATAGCCGCTATTTCCGTGATGGAAAGGGAGGAAGTATTAGTAGCGATTATAACTTCAGGGGCCAGCAAAGCATCTAATTTGGTGTAAACGTCTTTTTTGACGTCCATGTTTTCAAAAACGCCTTCAACTATAAAATCAACATCTTTCAGGTCTTCGAATTTGTCTGTTCCGAAAATATTACCCACTATAGTATCCTTTGTGCCGGGAGCAGCTTTCCCTTTTTCTTCTGCTCTGGCCAGACTCTTCCCAATGGAGCTTATAGCTCTATCAGCAAACTCTTTTTTAATATCATAAAGTACGACTTTCTTGCCTGCAGAAGCAAGAGCCCAGGCTATACCCTGTCCCATTGTACCAGCACCGAGCATTCCAATTTTGTTAATAGCCATTAAGATAGTACCTCCTCATCGAATAAACTACAGAGACCTTAAAATTTCTCACCTCCTTAGTAAATAACTCCAGATATCTAAATAAAGATCTAAGAGAAATAACTATAGTTGATTCCACTGCAAAAAGTAATAATTATGCATTAGCTTGCATAAATATTCCGCTCCAGCGTCCTTAATAGCGACCGAAGGGAGCATCAGTTGTGCCCGACAGGGCGCTACGCATGGGCAACACCAACGGCTTGTCTCGCGGCTCAAGGGGTACCGCGCCAATCTCCCGTCCATGGGAGGCAACCTTAATAGTGACACCCGTAGGGTGGAACACTAGGCGTACCCGAAGGGTGAAGGGTGTAGCATCCATGCTTCGCCAACGCTCGCTTTGCATATTTATGCAACCCCATGCAACAAAAAGGGTTTTTTGCAGTAGAGTCATAGTTGTAAAAAAAAATAGTCTGAATCTATCTCATCAGACTATTAAGCAAAAAGCGTGCCAACTTTCATGCGAATCGTAAAACTTCGGGCATTAGGCGTTTTGTCCAAGTCCTGCCCTCTACCCATTATTCCCCATCGTCTTATAATGCAACTGCTGGCATAGCGTCTTTATTAAGTTATCGTCCAATTTTACGCCTTTAGAAAGTCGTATGGATTACCAACCATGTGGCTGTTTTTGCAACTCTCCATAATATATAAGCAGGTGAAATATGTTCCCGCTAAGCGGTCGCCTATTCACAAAATAGGCGATGGGTTCTAATTAAACAAACCGTATTTCCGCATTTTACTATATAAAACCGATTTGTTAAGACCCAATTCTTTGGCTGTCTGAGATTTATTATAGTTGGTTGATTTCAGCATTTGCTCTATCAGCTCTTTCTCCAATCTTTGCACCGAATCGTTCAAGGTGCTATGCTCGTTTTCATTAACTGCGGGGGGAAGTGCTTCCCCGGTTAACGAGGGGAAATGTTGTACCCCCAGGCGGGTAGCCTGCTTTAACGAAGCCAGGTTTATAGCCCGCTCCAGCAGGTTCTGCAGCTCCCGCACATTTCCCGGCCAATTATAATTTTGCAGCATATGCAGGGCTTCATTGGAAATATGCGTTACATTAGCATTAAGATGGGTATTGATACCAGCCATCAAATAACTAACGAGCAAGGGGATGTCTTCCATTCGTTCCCGCAAAGGAGGGATGTGCAAACGCACTACATTCAAACGGTAATAAAGGTCCTCCCGGAACTCTTGCTGAGCAACCATCTTTTCCAGATCGCGATTGCTGGCGGCAATTACTCTTACTTTTATGGCAATGGGAGTGGTGCCGCCCACCCTTTCAATCACCCGTTCTTGCAACACTGAGAGGATTTTGGTCTGCATACCTATAGGCATGTCGCCTATTTCATCCAGAAAGATGGTGCCTCCTTTGGCCAGCTCAAATTTTCCCGG
This sequence comes from Syntrophomonas wolfei subsp. methylbutyratica, assembly GCF_001570625.1. Lineage (GTDB taxonomy): Bacteria > Bacillota > Syntrophomonadia > Syntrophomonadales > Syntrophomonadaceae > Syntrophomonas > Syntrophomonas methylbutyratica. Next base: position 3,762 of record NZ_BBQT01000001.1, read on the forward strand.
CTTGCCGCCTTTTTTAGCCCCGGTGAAAGCCCCTTCCTCATAGCCAAAGAGCTCGGATTCCAGCAGGTTCTCGGGTAAAGCAGCACAATTGACCCGTACAAAAGGCCCCTCCTGTCCACCCTGGTTGTGTATGGACTGGGCTAACAATTCTTTGCCAGTTCCGCTTTCCCCGGTTATAAGGATGGTAGATCTGGTATGAGCTAATTGCTGGGCCATGGCTTTGACCATCGTAAACTCGGGATTAACTCCTATAAGATCATCAAATTGCCAGCGGGCTTGATAGAGCTGGCGAAACTCCTCCCTATAGTAATTGAGTTCTTTCGCTGTTTCTTGCAGTTTGTTTATAAGCATTTTAGCCTGGGACATATCCAAAAAAAGGCTTCTCCCTACCGCCCCGGTAATCTCGCCATCCTTTATAATGGGGGTTCTGGTAATAATGGTGTCGCGGCCATTAACGGTCCATATGTCAATTTTGTGTATATCACCGGTTCTTAAAACTTCCGGCAGCTTGGAATGGGGGGTTATCTCCAGTATATGTTTTCCCACCACATCTTCCTTTTTCATCCCCAATAAGTGCAGGTAAGTCTGGTTCATGAAAGTAATAATACCCGCTTTATCAACAATCACATATATGAGGTACGGACTCTGCACCAAGACCTCTGATACCGTTTCATACTCCTTTTCCATAGTTTGCAGCTTCTTCATGAGTATTTTCGCCCCGGCTTTATCCAGGAAAATAGTCTGCCCCACCGCCCCAATAACCTGCTCATCTTTAAGCAATGGATAGCGGGTGATGATCGTCTCCCGGTCATTAACCGACCACAGGTCAACCAGATCGCTTTTCCCGCTGCGCAGGACCTCAGGCAATTTGGAATGGGGCGTAACCTCAAGAATATGCTTTCCCATTACTTCGTCTTTGTCTTTGTGCAGCCATTCCAGGTAGGCTTGATTGATAAAGCGAATTATGCCATGCTCATCAACAACAATACAGGCCATAAGAGGATTAGCCAGTATAGCCTCCGATACTTTATAAAGATTAAAACTATCAACGGATTTAGACATGGGTCAGATGCCTCCTGTTGCAAATAAGTTCATAAATACATTATATCTAAACTTGATGAGTTGCAAAATACTACACATAATGGTTTAGGAAATAGAAGCATAAAAAGACCCTTCCGGGTCTTGTATGGAGTAAATACACGCTGTTTTTCTGGTTGGAGGCGGGGTTATGCTGGGTGGAAAGCAGCGACCTTCACCGGCAGTAACTCTACTCTGATACTAACCTTTAACCCTTTTGCCGGAGATCAGCCAGGGAGCTGGAAATGGCTCCATCATTTTTTTGCTATTGACTCGCGATACCGCTACATGGATGGCTTCAGTTCGCTCCAGGCCGTTTTCCCGAAATAAAGCAGGCAGGGACATTAGAACTTCGAAGTCCAGGGTATAGATCACAAAATCCATAAGGGGATTGATGGACAGCAGAGTCTTTATTTCGCTGCCTATCCTGGGAGAACCCACTATAAAGGCTATATCCGGCACCGGCAGCTTATCCGGGATGCCATTTCCCAGAGACTCAACGATGGTTACGTTGTTCAGGCCAAATTTCTTAACATTTTCTTGCATGGTATTCCGGTCCCAGCGGTCATATTCCACAGCAATGACACTGCCCTCAGCAGCAATCATGGCGGCCTCCACCGCGATGCTTTCACCTGAGATTATACATATATTATCCTGGTCCCCCAGATTGAGCTTATTCATTATAACCGCCCGGACTTCCCGGCACACGTACTGCACCGAGCCGCAGGAGAAACGGCTGTTCTCCATACCTATATGATAATTCGTGGCAGCGTCAGGATTCAGAATCAACATAGCTGCAGAGGCATTGATACCGCGATTAATCATATCTGAGACCTTGTCGTGCTTGATCTCGCCGGATGGATCTGAGCCCTCATTGTACCAGATATCACAGTCCCCCAGTTCTGCATTCCACATGTCGTAGAAGATATCCGGATGTCCGGCATCCGTAAAAACCAGCACTGCCCGGTTGCTCATAACGGTTGGAATCAAGTTCTTATTCTTCCCGGTAATGTCCAGCATCTTCAGTTTTGCCAGGTTGATCGGGGCATTCCGGGAAAAATATTGAAGCCAGGATAAAATGACTTCATTAGTAAACATGGTTTGTTCCACAGGCAAAACCTCCTTTATTTACAGCTATCATAGCATATTTTTTGGATTTACTCCCATTCCCTGCAGAGATTTAAGCACCGCTGTGCTCCAGCAAGCGTTCCCATTTTTGATCCACATAGCTCTGCGCTTCTTCAATCATCCACTCATTGCCTTGCCGGAACATATGGCGGAATCTGCCCTGAGGGCGGAGAAAGTCTTCCACAGGCAGCTTTTTCTTGGGCATATAGCTCAAACGCCATACTCCCTCCTCTACTTCGTAAAGGGGCCAGACGCAGGTATCCACCGCCAGCTTAATGATCTCCGCCAGCATAGCCATGGGGTAGTCCCATCCGCGAGGACAAGGAGATAATACGTTCAAAAAGCAAGGACCCTCAGTATAAATGGCTTTATAAGATTTGCTGTGCAGATCCCGGAAATTGCCTATGGGGGCAGTCTGAGCCACATAGGGGATATTATGAGCAACCAAAATCTCCGTCAGATCTTTTTTATTCTGTTTCTTACCCTGCCCCACAGAACCTACAGGCGTGGTAGTCGTGCGGGCAAAACGAGGCGTTGAAGATGAACGCTGGATTCCGGTATTCATATAAGCCTCGTTGTCATAGCAAACATAGACCATGTCATGACCGCGTTCCATGGCTCCTGACAGGGATTGAAACCCGATATCATAGGTGCCGCCGTCACCGGCAAAAGTAATGAACTTGACGGTTCCTTCCACCTTGCCGCGGCGTTTCAAAGCATTATATGCTGCTTCCACTCCGGAACAGGTAGCTGCGGAGTTCTCAAAAGCAGAATGAATATAGCTGTCCATATAGGCAGTGTAAGGATACATAAAGGTGGAAACCTGCAGACAGCTGGTAGCGTTAACCACCACTGCCCGGTCCTCTCTATCCAGGGCACGCAGAACCCCTGACACAACTACCCCGGTGCTACAGCCGGCACAGAGCCGGTGCCCTCCGGTGAGACGGATCGGCTTTTCTACTTCCCGTTTCAGGTTATATACCGTACTCATACTGTCTCCTCCTCCCTTGACCTCTGTCCCATATGGGTATATGCCGGGTGGGTTTCACCGGTCACAGCAATATCCGCCAGCCGGCCGAAGACTTTTTCAATATCCTCGGTCCTTACATCACGGCCGCCCAGACCATAAACGATATTAATCAGATAGGGGCGTTCCTTCAGATTATACAAAGCGCTGCAAGTCTCGGCAAATAAAGGACCTCCGTTGGCTGAAAAGCCTTCCGACTTATCCATAACGGCTACGGCTTTAGTGCCCGCCAACGCCCGCGCCAGTTCCTCGCCAGGGAAAGGACGGAAAACTCTGATTTTAACCAGCCCTGCCTTTACTCCATCCTCCCGCAGCTTGTCGATAGCTGCTTTGGCTGTTCCGGCAGTGGAGCCGATTAGAACCAGAGCCAGCTGGGCATCCTCCATCCTATATTCTTCAAACAGGCCGTAGCGCCGGCCGGAAATCTTTTCAAACTCTGCGGCTACCTCCAGTATGCGGGATTTGGCCGCCTTCATGGCCTCAGCCTCCTGAACCTTGTGTTCCATATAATAGGCACTCACATCATATGGTCCTACCGCCAGCGGATTTTCTTTTTTCAGCAGGTAGTGTTCAGGGTTGTATTCCCCGATAAACTTGCGTACCGCATCCGTCTCCAAAAGCTCTATATTCTCTACGGCATGACTGGTAATGAAGCCGTCCATACAGGTCATCACCGGCAAGCGTACACTTGGGGTTTCGCCGATAGGCATGGCCATTATAATATTATCGTAGGCCTCCTGGTTATTTTCGGCGTAGATTTGGATCCAGCCGCTATCACGGGCTCCCATAGAATCGGAGTAGTCGTGGTTTATGTTAATCGGTCCCGAAAGAGCCCGGTTGACACAGGCCAGGGTAATCGGCAGGCGGCATGAAGCCGCCACGTACAAAAGCTCGTACATCAGGGCCAGTCCGCAGGATGAAGTAGCACTAACAGCTCTGGCTCCTGCTGCTTGTGCCGCAATGCAGACAGACATCGAACTATGCTCGGACTCCACAGCTACATATTCAGTATTCACCTCGCCGTTGGCTACATAAGCGGCGAAGTATTCGGGAATTTCCGTGGAGGGAGTGATAGGAAAAGCTCCCATGACATCAGGATTTATCTGCTTCATGGCATAAGCTACAGCCTCGTTGCCGGAAAGGCGGCTGCTCATCTGGCCACACCCCCAATCATCATGGTAATCGCCGGGAAGGGACACACGTTCTCACAGACGCCGCAGCCCTTGCAGTACATATAGTCGAAGTCCAGACGTTTCCCGTCCTTCACCGGAATAGCGCTGTCCGGACAAAATGGAACACAAAGCATACAGTGTTTACAAGCTTCCTCGTGAAAAACGGGCGTGTTGGTCCGCCAGGTACCGGTATTGAAGGCCCGTGCGGTTCCTGCTTCGTAGATCTCCCCGCCGGGAGTCAGATCCTGCCAGGGGGTAAGCTCATTGATATCTTTCGCACGAATCATCCTAGCTGTACCTCCTCCATGGATTTTTTCAGGGTTGTCATATTCCCCTCAATAAGTTGGGGCTTGTCAGCAAATTTATGTTTAAAGGATTCTTCAATATTCGTCAAAAAGCGCCCGGTTTCCAAAACACCGCTTACCTTAACCGCTGCGGCCAGCATAGGAGTATTGGGGAGGTTTCTGCCCAGTATCTCTTCGGAAATGCTGCGGGCATCAATGGTACAGACTTTTCCGGTCCATCCCTGCAGCCGGGGGCGCATCTCCTGGGGAGAACTGGGAGTATTAATGATTATCGCACCGCCTTCTTTCAGTCCTCCGGTAACGTCGACGCTGTCCAGCAGAGTTTCATCCACCACCACCACATAATCCGGATAGTAAATGTTGGAATGGATGGTACAGCGTTTTTCACTGATGCGATTATAAGCCGTAATAGGGGCTCCCATACGTTCTGGTCCATACTCCGGGAATCCCTGCACGAATTTTCCTTCCAAACCAGCCACATCCGCCAGCAGCAGGCAGGCCATCTTGGCACCCTGTCCGCCCCGGCCGTGCCAGCGGATTTCTACCATATCATTGCTTGCCATTGCTCTTTCCTCCAATCATTATGATTGATAAAATTGAATAAAACTAAAAAGGCTTTCGTCCCATAAAGGGACGAAAGCCAGAAAGACATTCGCTATACCACCCATTAGTACGACATACCATCATATGCGTTCCCGGTGACGGGGGAAAACCGTCGGAGCCTACTGGATAATTCGTTCGGTCCGCAGCTCAGGAGTGATTTTCGGGTTCAGACTACTGGTACCGGGCTTGCACCGTCCCCGGCTCGCTAAAACGTTCACCTTGAAACGTACTCTCTCCGTCAATGCCTTTGAATATTAAATTATAAATAAATATACAGATTTAACCGTGTTTTGTCAATCACTGTATACATTGAATTAGCTTTAATGAAAAGGAATAGTATGATTCCCGATCAGGCTGGCATTCGAAGATCAGCGTAGGGACATGCTATCTTGGATGGTATAATAAAATAGAATAAGAAAGCAACAAGAATACCTCTTGTTTCCTTCGGGAAACACATCGAAGGACGGATAACTACTACTGGTACTGCTAGGGAGGTGACAAACTCATTGATTATTTACACGAAAACCGGCTGCCCTTACTGTGAGGGAGCAAAGCGGCATTTTACCGCCCAGGGAATCCAATTCGAGGAAGTTAATCTATCGGTTCACCGGGAAAGAATCCAAGAGATCAAGCAACTCACAAACAACACCATGGTTCCGGTCATAGTGGATAATGGACAGGTTACAGTTGGTTTCAACGGCGGAGGTTGAGGTGTGTAAATGACCGTCTGTAAGACGGCCGAAACCAGTGCTTTTTCAACCGGCAAACAGCCCAAATATGCCCGAAAGCCCAGGACTGCTGGGCTTTCTTTCGTATATAATTATATATTTAAAATTGACTCCACTGCAAAAACCCTTTTTGTTGCATAAGGGTTGCATGAATATACAAAACGAGCGTTGGCAGAGGTGAAGGCAGGCGGTCGAAGACCGCCCTTTACAATGCCTTGCAGTTGCTATTAAGGTTCAATTAATCCTCCCGCTTGTCACCTAAAAAGAAAAGAGCCACAGTTCCAGGACCGGTATGAGAACCAATTACGGTACCAACACTATTTATCATTACACGCCCATTGAGTAAAGGAAATCTTTTCTCAACTAAATCAGCTACCTTACGTGCATCGTCATAACAAGCAGAATTAGATATAATGCACTTCCCTGAATAACTTATGCCATCTTTTGCATGTATCTCCATCATACGCACGATTTCTTTAATTACTTGTATTTTACCATGAATCTTCTTGCGAGGAATAAGTTTTCCTTCATAGTTCATATTTAACAGTGGGCAAATATTAAGCAAACTCCCCACAACCGCAGATGCAGCTGATATACGCCCGCCGCGTTTATAATGGGTAAGATCCGTAGAGAAAAACCAATGATGAAGATTAAGCTTATTTTTCTGAAGCCAATTATATACTTCTTCAAGTGTTTTTCCATTATCCCGCATATCCGCCGCCATGTCTGTAAGCAAGCCATATCCCGAGGATGCTCCCAGGGAATCTATAATCAGGATTTTTCTATCAGGGTATATCGATAAAAGCTGCTCTCTGGCAATATTTGCAGAATTATAGGCCCCCGATAAGCCAGAAGAAAAGGAAATGTGGAGAATGTCTTTTCCTTCCTTTAAAAAAGGGTCGAAAAAATCTATATATTGTCCCACATTTACCTGTGATGTTGTAGGCATTGAACCTGCGGCAATTCTACTATAAAATTCTTCGAAGGATATAGTTTCGCCCAAATCATCCAGATATTCCTGTCCGTCCAAAATATAATGAAAGCATACAAATGGAATATTTCTTATTTTAAAATAGTTATTAGGCATATCTGCTGTAGAGCAACAAGTTAAAACATAATTTATCATATCACACTCCCCCATACATCTTGTTAATTTAACATAAATAAAACGCCAAGTGTATTTGGTCCACAATGAAAGAAATTTACGCCTGGCACGTGTAACAAAGTTCCTTAAAATCATACATCTCTTCTTCAGTTCTTTTAACAAGGTCAATGTTCTCAGAAAAGCGGCCTTGAGTGGGTAATAAAAACTCTGTCGGGTTTTATGTCAGTCAAGTTATTTAGTTTATCCATAGTATAGCATTTTAGAACACTGGGAAAGGTACTCTTTGTATTTTTTCCCATCTTTATTTTAATCAAGAAAGGTCTTTCGCAGAAACTGGGCTCGCCTAATTCAAAGATTTATCATACCGATTCATTACTCTGTCCCAAATTATTGATGGCGGACGATCTGACCCGCCTGGCTTACACCATCAAACTGAGCCGCAAAACGCTGGGAATTATTTCATTTGGCTTTCCCGGGCATGAAAACGCCCCCCATTTTTTTCATTATGGAGGGCATTTATCATGACATAGAAAATCCAATCAAATTAGAACCATTTATCAAAAATCATGTTCTGTCCAAATGTCTTAGCTCTTCTTGAAATCTTTTTTCTTCCGGCAATAAATCAATAGCTCTGTAATACGCGTTTTTCACATCTCCCATAGGCGCTTTCAACCATTTCAGCACCCTCCCCAAATCACGCCATGCCCATGCATGACGCATAGGCGGGGCTTCCATTTGAATTACCCGTTCCAGTAAATCGCGGGCCTCCATTAATAAGCGACGATTTGTGTCCCGCCGGTAATTATCTTTTCCGCTTCTGTTAATCCACAAATTACGGGCGATATCTATTTTCGTTTGAGCAAACTCATGCAAAGCCCGCACATCGGAAAGAACTGAATCACCGGCCCGTTCAAAATAATTGTGTGCCATCTTTTGATTTCCTAATCGACGAGCTAAAATCGCTGCATCAAAAGCATCAGCCGATGACAATAAAGTCGGTAATTGTTTCATTAAGGCTATACCGGTCAATATGAAAGAACTCACAGGTAGATTGAGTTTTACTCACCCTGAGGTAAAGCATTCCTAGTCATGTGCTTCTATATATTTATCCACTCGAAGTGCTACATTTTGTTGGAGATTGCGGTAGAAAAACTGGTAATCATAGAGATGATATACGCCTTTTTCAAAAATATCCAATACGGGCGGGTAATCCTCGGGAGATACACCGGTTACTTTAAGGGTGCCCCGCTCCGGATCAAGATAGGCTCCGGTTAGAGCCGGGATTTCCTTCAAAATATCTCCCTCATAATCGGTAAAAACTGCGCCTAGATTTAACTCCGCCTCAGCATATTCGCCGGTAGTTTTCCAATTAAGGGGATTAATAGCCAGGGTTGAGCGGGGAACGAGCAGTGAAGTGTTAACCGATTCCGCTTCCGAATTAAAGCTGATTATAACGCCGGTATCGTCAGCCCCCCGGGCCATTTTTAAATACGGGTACTGAGCAACATCCTCTTCGGTAATTCGCCAGCCGATTAAATAGGCACCTACCAGAAGATCGTTATAGCTTTTATTTTGGAATAAATCCTTCATTAAACGCAAGAGCATTTCCGAACCCTGGCTAAAGCCTGCTAAAACCAAGGGCCGGCCATTATTGCATTCCTGCATATAGTATGCAAATGATTGCTTAACATCACTATAAGCCAATTGAAAATATGGTTCCGCTTCAGTTGAATCGAGGCTATAAGCATTCAACCCGGCCTGCCGATAGAAAGGCGCATATATACTGCAAACATTCTCATAAATCCCTTTTTCCATATTAAGCGCTCCCATAAAACTGGCTCGGGTCTTGGCATCGTTCATTTCCATATTAAATGAATTTTCCTCACCCATATAAACGGTGGGACAAATCAAAAAAACATCGGCACTTCTAAGCTGGCTGCTTTCCGGGAAAAATGCCCAGTTATTTTTATCCGCATATTGATTTGATGTTTGCGCGCTGCATCCGATTACGAGCGCAAAAATAATAAACAAAAGCAGGTATTTTAATTTTTTCAACAAAATCTATCCACCCTTTCCGCCGAGTGCCGGCATGGGAACAGTTCAACGAATTCCTGAAGCCAAGCAAGGACAACGGCGTTTTTGATGATATGGTCAAGCGCTGGATCACCGAGGGCAGCAGCGAACACGATATCGGGCTGAAGCTTATTCAGAGCCGCAGTGCCGGCAGCCGGTACAAATATGAAAACGGCAAGAACATCTTATCCATCAAGGTCAAGAGGACGGATTGACCCGGGACCCTTTACAATCGCTAAGCCGCCGGATCAAGAAGAGCCTTGCTATATTGATGTTTATTAAAAAAGGCTGCCGGTTGTGCTTCGACGCCGATGACCTGGAAACGATCGTCACCTTTGCAATCAAGGGTTTTAGTTTTCTTAATCGCTTCTATCAGCATGTCTCTGACAAAGCGGTGGGTATCGCTGGTGTTTCTCCCCTCCCGGAACATGTTGTAGCCATCCCCGCCTTCGGCCATGAAATCATTGGTGGCCACCCGGTAAGTCTTTTCCGGGTTTAACACACTGCCATCCGGCAGAGTAACTTTCGCTATACGTTGGCCGCTCAAGTCGTACGCAACCTTCATACCCGAATATTGTATGCTGCCGATATGGGGATTATTAATTCCATGCTGCAGAATTGACAGGACCTGGCTGCCCGGCAAATCCATCTGGATCAGGGTATTGTCGAAAGGAATCACTTCCCACAGCTTGCCGACGGTTATCTCCCCGGTCGGGATACTGGTTCTCAGCCCTCCGCCGTTTTGAAAAGCGAAGTCAGCATTGCTTTGCTGGCGCATAATATCCGTAACCCATTGACCCAGCACTGAAACTTGCTCTTTTTGATGCGCCAGATCTACAACGGCCTTGCCGATCACTTCGTTTTTGACCGCCGCTATTTCCTTTTGATCAGCATTAATCACCGCTTTTACCGCGGCGTCCTCGCTTAGACCGGGGGTGGGTAGATCGATTACGGAGGCAACGGCGGAGACAACTTTTTGGGTCCGGGGCGAATATTTCAGGGCAACTTTGCCGGCTGCCCGGCCGTTATAATAAGCCTGCACAACGGGTATCCCATTAATATAACCGGCCATTTTTTGATGAGTATGCCCGGTCAGCAGCGCATCCACACCGGTAATACCGTTGGCTAATTCCGTTACTTCACCGGTAATGTTGATATTATCCTTATCCAGGTATCCGCCCAAGTGCCCCAACACCAGGATTATTTGCGCGCCCTGGCGTTTTAGTTCCGGTACCAGGAGGTCAACGCTTGCTGCCGGTTCATTTATATTGTAACCAGCTATGATTTTGGGATTGACTTTGATAACTGTTTCTTTGGTGGTTAATCCGATAATCCCGATTTTTATCCCCTTTTTCTCTATCATAACCCAGGGTTTGGTACCGGGCAGATTCCCGCCGCTTTGCTTATCCGTTATATTGGCAGTCAGAATCGGAAATCGGGAAGCGGCAGCTTGCTCCTGCAATTTATCCAAACCCCAATCGAATTCGTGGTTGCCGATGGCCATAGCGTCAAAACCGATTTGGTTCATGGTTTCAACTACCGTTTTCCCGTACAGCAAGTTGGAATCAATACTGCCCTGGTACATATCCCCGGCGGATAAAACCAGGGTTCCATCAGGGTTTTTAGCTTTTTCATCCCGCAGCCATTTGCCCAATTTGGCCGCCCCCGGATTTTTGCCATCATCCAGGAGCGCCCCATGAAAATCGTTCACACTCAAAACATCCAGAGCAATCAAGTCCGGTTGGGCCGCCTCCAGGCCGCCCGGGTAAAGGTCAACGCTGGCCGTGGAAGCATCCCAGGCAGTGCGAATATTGTAAATATCAGCCACCGCTCGCAGGGGTACAAGCAGTACCCCATTTTTAATGGCCGGGGCAACCGGCAGTAAAATATCCCGGCCGTCTACCCTGGCTGCAGGATTACCGGAAACAAGCGTTAGAATGCTGCCAGGCAAGTAAACAGTTGCCGCACCGGTTTGCCGGTTCCAGGTTAGCTGAGCTCCCAAAGCTTCCACGAGCGGTCTTAAGGCAACTATACACCGGCTGTTTTCCAATACCGGGGCTTCTTGGAAATTAATTTCCCGGTTGTTTAACCGGACGCTGACAGGTCGCTCCGCCGCCAGAGCGGAACCCGCCGCCAGAAGGCCGATTAAAACTCCCAATATAAGCACCATAAATTTTCGCCGCATTTTATCACTCCCCAATTCATACATTTACAGGCTGAAATACCTGTTTCACGCCAGGTTCCCCATATCCCAACCATTCTTTTTTAACCTCCGCATCCTCTAATTACAGTACTTCGACCAACCAGCAGAAAATTCCTGTCTAATTCTGCTAAAATAAAGGATATATATGCCATATTAACGAAGATTAAAAGATGCCGCTTGTAGCTGCGGCCCCTTGGCGGAAGAGTACAAATTTTATAGCTTCATAACAAAGGGGAGGCAGAAGTAAATACTGTGATTTTCAGTTATTTGTCTCACTGCTTAAGCAGCCAGGCCACATTCCCGTACATAATTTTATCTTTGGCATCTTCCCGCAGCTGAATACCAAGTACCTCCATCATTTGGGAAAGTTTCCTAATGCAATACTGGCTGTTAATTCTTATAACGAACCTATAGGCTGGATACCCGAAGATTTTTACTATCAGGAAGACATTGCTCAAAGGCTTGATGACGGAACCATCGTAAAGGGTCAAATCAGCGCTATTTTAGGCGGCGAAGATGGGAAGAGTTTAGGGGTTAGGATTGATATTGCGAGATATACAAAGAAACGGTCTAAATAATTATTAACGTATATCAAGGGATTATAGGGGGTAATATTTTGTTATCAGAAATTGAACGTGATGAAATATATGGCGAACCTAAAGAAATTGATGGCGATACTATTATTTGGGAATCACGTGGCAATAAAGACAGATTTTACTTAAAAGTCCCGGTTAGAAGGGCAAATGGAGAAGAAATGCATTTAAGGGCATATTATGGTGCACGGAGATATAGTTTTGCGTTGTTATACAGAGGGACAATTCTTATAAGAAGATGGGATTTTGAACGTCACGAAAATCCCGGTCCAGATGGGAGCATATTTAATGGTGTTCCACATAAACATAAATGGACAGAAGAATATGGGGATGAGTGGGCTTATACTGTTGATGATGTTCCTGTTAATGATGTTGAATTAGCGTTAAAGGCCTTTTTGACAGAATGCAATATTTCTGTAATTGGGCCTACACAGCAATCACTTTTTAGTATATCCTAAATTAAAGAAAGGAGGGATTATGATGCTTGAAATGGGCGAAATATTTATCATTAACCAGTATATTAATTGGCTTGATAACTCATTTGTAAACAATACTGATGATAGTATAGGCGTCATAAAAACTCCTTATAAAAGACCGGACGGAGATTTTGTTAACCTTAGATTGCTTAAATTAGGTAACAAATATTACCTTACTGACAATGGGGAGACTTATGACTATTTATATATCTCAGGGATAGACTTACACTCTTCTTCCACTAATCGGGATAATTTAGTCAGAAGGACATTATTATCAAATGGGGTAAGCTTTTTAAATGATATTGAGTTATCAATTGAAATAAAAAGCACTGAAGAAATAGGTCCTGCTGTATCCAGATTAATTAGAGCAATTACCGGATTACAGTATTTAATTTACACTACACGTCCTGGTGGAATAAGGTATTTCAAGGAAAATGTAGCCAACTACTTTACTTCAAAGCGCATTAATTTTGAAGCTGATTATTATGTAACCGGTAAAGCACGTGAACATCGTTTTGATTTTTATATTCCCGGAAAATTATATCTCGTTAAGACATTATCCACAGAGAATATTGCATGGGCCAAACGTTTGGCAACTGAAACAATGTTCGAATTTGTGGATACTAAAGAAGTTACCCCTGATTATAAGGGTATTGCTTTAATTGATGATAATAAAATTGAAGTATGGCAAGGTGCTGCTCTCTCAATTTTAAAAGCCTATTCTGATTATGTGATCCCATGGAAGAAACGGGATGATTTAATGTCGCTTATATCATAACTTGGGAAGCAGGGGGAGCTGTAAGGTTTAATCCCCTGATACATGCTGACATTTTATTTTGAGAGCAGGCTGTAAAGCACCTGCGCCATTTCTGCTCTAGTGCTTGTACTTATCGGGGAAAGCTTCCCATCGCTACCGCTGACAGTCCCGGTTTCCACAAAAAGGCTCATGGCAGCCTTTGCCCAGGAAGCTATGTCACCTGCATCGCTGAAGTCAGAGAGGGTCTTCCCGGAATTGCCCTGGGGCAGCTTACCGATAATTTTTAGCACCTTATACAGCAAGGTAAACATTTCCTGACGGGTGATCTCCTTTTCCGGCATAAACAGGTTATTGCCTACACCCGCGGATATACCGAGCCGCTTTGCCGCAGCCAGGTAGCTGGTGTAATAACTGTTGCCGGCGTCTGCGAAGTTAACCTTAGTATTAAGATCTGGGGCTATGCCATATGATTTCATCAGCATGGCGATGAACTGGCCCCTGGTCAGCTTTACTTCCGGGCTGAAATTGCCACCTCCGGTGCCTGTCGTGATCTCCCTTGCAGCGATAAAACCTGCCGCCTTGCTGTACCATGCGCTTTCAGCCACATCCTTGAAGCTGACTTTGTTATAGCCCACGGCATACTGTGAGAAATGCCTGGTGTTGAAGCTGATCATTCCCGTTGCGGGATCATAGATACAATTGCTTACTGCTTCTAGCTCCCCGGACTCCTTGATACAGTAGATGACAATAGCGTCTGTATCCTCGCCTACTTTAGGGGTATAGGGCACGGATACCGATACATTCCCGCCAAACTGGGATATGGTCTTGCCCCTGCTGGTAACACCGAAATCGAACACCGGCCTGTCGCCCACCGTCCGCTGTGCTTCAGGCGAAAGAGAGGAGGCTTCTACTTTGGATGCCGTAATTTTCACATCACCTGTTGCTTCTCCGGAGAGGGTAGACAGGGTGTTGGCGTCAAGGGTAATAGAAGCAACCGGGGTGGATATGGTCAATGCGTCAATCCCGGCTTCCGCGGCCCGGCTTACCGCCTCTTTAGGGATGCTTGTTTCTGCGGTGGTGGCAGCTGCAGGAGCTTGCACCTTGATTTCAAGCCTGGCGGCAGTGCCTTCGCCTTGCTTTCTGGCTTCTTCCTTCGCTTTACTGATGGCATCGCTTACCTGTATGCGGCTAACTATGGCCGTTGCATAGCCGCGGCTGTCTACGGAAGCGGTAACTGTTGTGGCAGCCGTCGCGGTATTTCCTGCAATATTGGTCTCCGTTTTGGGTGTTTCCATAGGAGTACTTGTTCCTCCGCTGCCGCCGGATGAACCGCCGCCGGTACTGTTTTTACTCCATTGTGCGTATACCGTAATGGAATCGGTGACTGCCGTAGCTGCCGTAAAAGCGGTGCCGCTTCCGTTAGCTTGCGTATTCCAGCCAATGAAGGTGTAGCCTGATCTGGCAGGCGCCGTGGGCAGTGTGCCGACCTGAGCGCCTGAGATTACTTCTTGGGCCGCGGGGCTTGCTTCCGTATCTCCGCCATTCTGATCAAAGGTGACCGTATAGGTGACCGCCCTTCGAAAAGAGCCGGGCTTTGCCCAGACAGTGCTGCTTCCATCTGTAAAGGTGTAATAGTCTTCCTTGGTAGTGCTTTCCGTATGCTCGCTTTCCTCTACCGGCAAACTCTCCATCCGCAGGGGAGTGGCGGCGCTGATCTTGCCGTCAACGGTAACTTTCGCCCCCTCGGCCGGGTCAACCAGCTCCCATGCCGATGCATATATTCCCATGCCGCCTTGGCCTGATGAGGTCACGTTGCCTTGTATATGCACATCGGCTCCTGATGAGATAACAGCCGTGGCTTCTTCCCCCTTGGCAACGATATTGCCCTGCACGGTGACGGAAGCGCCGTGCCAAGCGTTTACTGCATAATCCGGTGCGGTGATACCGCCCTTGATTGCGACTTCACCCTTGCCTGCCGAAACAGCGGAAACGCCGCCGGTGACTGTAACACTTCCTTCAACGCTCAGAACTGCTTCCTCTGCGCCCAGGTATATCCCGCGGCTTTTTTCACCGGTTACCGTGACATCCCCCCCGATGAGGACGGACTGCAGTCCGCCACTCTCGGAATCTATATACACGCCATGAGAGGAAACACCCGTAACCTGCACATCGCCGCTGACTTTGATGTTGCTGCTGTCAAAGCACCCTACACCATAAGCGTTATCCCCGGCCACCGTGATACTGTCAACCGTCACAGCGCCGTCGCCCGTCGCATAAACCGCTTTGCTGCCACCAGCCGATGTCACCGCGTTCACTTTGACATTGCTGCCTGTACCCACATAGACACCGTAGGCGACGCCATCTCCGGCCATCACGTTTAATGCGCCCTCTCCTGTCAGTTTCAGCCGGCTGAAGTTATCAGCATAGACCGCAGCAATCTCGGCTGTGCTGCCCATGGGGTCAACGTTTGGCTGTGCCGTGTGGTCAGGCTGTACAGTCAGCGTATGTCCGTTCAGATCAATCGTTAAACTACAGCCGTTCAGCGTGATAGGCATGGAATAATCGATATTCGCCGTCAGTCTCAGATCTTGTGCATTCCAACTGCCGTCGGACACCTTCTCCAGCGCATCCGTCAAATCATTCGCGCTGCCTATCTCGCGTATCGTCACGGGTTCAGGCACGCCCTCTCCTGTGAGCTTGAGTATTTCCGGATCGGCCAGGGTAGATATTTCCTCATCTGTCCCTGCGTTTTCGATGATGGCGCAGCGGTACATCCAACCGTTCATTAAAGGTTCCAGCACGGGCAGGGTGTAGGTCGCGCCGGTTTCCCCCGCTATCTCCTCAAAGTCCTTGCCATCGCCCTTGGCGACAAACCACTGGTAGGTGGCACCGGCTTTTTCTTCCATGGAAAGAGTGATGCTGCCGGTATAGGGCAGTTCATATGAGCTGGCCATGCCGGAAATCATACCGGCGGTTTCACTTGTCGGAGGCCGATCGTTGGATTGTAAAGCGCCCTGATTTACAATCCCCCAGTACCTATTAACGCTAAAAAACTGTTCGCTTGAAATTTTCAAACTGTCATATCGCGATTTAGTATAACTGAAGTCTAAGCGCGCAAGAACCACAGTTTCATTCAATTTCCCTTTATCACTTACTACGTTAGTTCTCCATTGGAAATCAGTCGAATTTACACGTTTATAAACATAATAGTCTGTCGCAAACCTTGTTCCCTTGGGAAGGTGTTGCCCATTGTTGATAAAATTACCTTCTTTAGGATCGAAAAAAATGTCATATAAAGTCTTTTTACCGCCATAAGCTTTATAAATATCCTCAAAAAGGCCCCTCCATGGCTGCCAGGATATTAGTTCGCTGCCACCGTTACCCGGCCGTCTAACCGGATATTTTGTCCATATCATGCTTTGCATGTACTCAGTTGTTTCAAGTCTGTCCCGATAATAAAGATCTAAAGGAGTCATCTGGGCTACATAAAAGTTTTCGTAGAAAGCATACAGATCCTGTCCGGCCTTGGTGTCACGAAAAATGCGTATGTTCGAGTGCTCTACCACGGCACAGCGCTGATTCATATTCTTTACCTTTTCGGCGTTTGCCTTCAGCTCATTCAAGTTCCTCTGGGCCTGCAAGCGGATATTTTGTTCACTCAGACTGTCACCCTGGTGCGCTTCGATCACTTTCTCGCAGGCGATCTGGCCCATGCCATTGTATAAGGCGTAGACATTGATGATGTTATTCCGGTACTCCTTGCGCATATCGTAGCCCTGATGTTCCCAGTGGTTTAGGTGTCGTTCCAGTTTATCAAAAGCACCGAAGACATTATAACCACCGGTCAGCACCATCGTTATTCTATCGCCCAGGGCATTGGCGGCGGCGATAACCGTCATGCCGCGGGTATCAATATTCCTGTTTTTACCCCAATAGAGGTCTTGCATAAATAAATCCGTTAGCTCACCATCGTCAGCCAAATCCGTCTGATAACCACAGAGCTGATTGTATGGGGCGGTGTAATCGCTGAAGAATTCAGCGAAGCTATCCAAATTTCCCCGCAGCTCTTTCTCATCAAGCTTGCCGGATAGGGCCTTTATTTGGTTCTCAATGTTATCCAGTTTTCCCTTGATTTCTTGCAAAGCTTTGAGAATTCGAGCGCTATCCGAGCCGAATATGGCTGCAAACGACTCGTTGACGGTCTTCCCCGCAACTCCGGAGATGATCCCGCCCGCCAGTTTCTCAAGCGCCTTCATGCCCAAGGAAGTTCCCGGCTCTTCTGGTACAGACTGCAGCAAAGGAAGCTCGGTCAAGGCTTTGTTATTCTCTGTTGTCTCAATAACAATCTCATCTTCCGCCAGCGCCGTCAACGGCAGCTGCGTAATGGTTAAAGCCATTATAAGCAGCAGCGCCAAAAGCCTTTTAACTTTTCGCACTTTATCCCTCCTTTTTTTTATGTTTGAACATAACTATGTTTTCATGGAACCCTATTTCATAAATATGACCATTCCTTTCTTGAGGCACAAAACGTCATGAATAGACTTATCACTGCTCCCTGGGTGGTCTGAGCGTAATCTTCGCTAATGGGGAAAAAAATAGCCTCCCGATATTCAGGTATTTTCCTGTTCGTGCTTGCACTCATGAATATCTCCAACGGATCTGACAGACTGGTTAAAAAGGTGGTTTTCCCCCAGCCCCACTCCTCCCTACTGGTGATAGTCCAATCATATGTAAAATGATGTCAATGGGGATAGTCAATTTAGTGCTATATTTTCTGTGGTTATGGCGATTTTGCAGTCAAAAAAAGAGCTCCGAACCATTACGCTCGGAAGCTCTCTGCTATTTTTTATATTAATTCTTTTTAAACGAGAGTTTTGCATCATTCAAAAAATGCAATATTGTCACTCTCAGCGATAGCGAAGCAGTGGTTGCCATTGGCGTCCAGGGCTGAAAGCGATGGGAAGGCAAGCGCGATATGCAGTCTGCGCGTCGATGAGTCTTAAGGGCCATAAATCAAATGAAAAATAGTATTATTTTTGGGTCATCATTGTTCGATATTGCGAAGGAGTCATGCCTAACTTGTCTTTAAATATTTTTGCCAAATTCCCGTTGTAATCCACTCCGCATTCCTCAAAGACCTGGGTTATGGACAAATTAGTATCGCACAATTTTTCCTTGAGCTTACCAATCTTTACTTCTTGATAATAGCTGTAGGGGGTCATGCCCGTATGTTGCTTAAACAAACGGGTATAGTGATACCTGCTCATGTGAACAATACCCGCCAGCTTATCTATGTCAAACTCCTCCCTCCAATGATTGTCTATGTATTCTTTTCCTTTGATAATTTCTTCTCTGTCCTGATAATACCTGGAGGTGATAAAAATAAACACGATAAACAACAATTTATTATTGCTGTCGCGTATAGGCAAGGCAGTTATGTTGTGATACATGCTTCCGTAAACTAACTCCTTGTCATCTCCCAACCGATCAACGATCTCCTGATGCGGTACTTTGACATCATAGGCGTAAACGGCTTCTCCCTGAAACGCCCGCACAGTGAAGTCCTTTACTCCCCACCTTTCCAGGTTGGGATTCTGCAATATATTATGTTTTTTATACAGTCTTTCTGGATTTGATATTTTAGCAAATTTTAAATATGCTTCATTGGCTAAAAGCATCGTACCGTCCGGTGCGCATATGTGCATAGGATAAGGAAAGTGCTTTACGATCTCTATAAACAGATCTTTGTTTTCATACAGCGACTGAAAAGACCTTGCGTTTTCATGCTTGTTTGTTTCATATACGTCATTGTCTTTGCCTGCCGCCGGTTCCTTTTCTTCTTGAATTGAGGCTTTTTTCCGTCTTCTATCCTCCGGTTTAACGGCATCTTCAGGAATAAGCCACAGGTTGCCCTTTTTCACCACGCCGGCTATTCTGCCCTCGGTACAATACAGCGTCACCATCCTGATCCCCAGTCCCCATTTTTCACCGGCTTCCTTCACGGTTATATACTCCATGCCTCATGCCACCCAAAATAATAAATCTTGCCATAACTATATTTCCAAATCAAGCATATTGCAAGTATTAGCAATGTATAATTATAACCTATACAAGTGCGAAAAATCCTGCTTCTTCTTAGGTGAATAACTTTTACATTTTTAGATAATTAATTAGGCTAGGGTGTGAACTGTAACCCAAAAAAGGAGGATGACTAAAAGCAAAGCGGATATTCATCAAATGGATAAGTCATCCTCCAGGTCTTTCATTGCAAGAGTGAACTATAGTCTATTGTATGCACTTTAACATCTTCAAAACCGTTGCAGCTGCTTCCCCGCGAGACATAGTATCCCCGGGCGCCAAAAGTTTATTGCTCCTTCCTTGAAAAATGCCCAGTTTTATAAGTAATGCCGCATTCGATTTAAGCTCTTGGTCAATTCCTTCCAAATCAGAAAAACCTTTTATCAATGAAACTTCTTCTTCTGTGGTCAGGTTAGCTTCGAAGCCTGTTAAAGCCATAACATCTGCTAAGACGGAAACAGCCTGCGTTCTGGTAATAGGTTGTTCGGCTTTAAAAGAAAGCGTTTCTTCTCCAGATGCCGAAAGATTATCCGGGGTTATGCCGGTGGCTCTTTGGATAAGTATCAAAAAGTCAAGCCCCGTCATATTTTTATCAGGCTGATACAGATTATTACCTGTTCCCTTCAGTATGTTGGCAGATGCCAGTTGATTTATGGAATCTTTTGCCCAATGGCCGCTTATATCTTTAAAGCGTTCAGAATTAGTAATTCTAAAAGTATCTCCCGATTTGCCGACAGCCAGAATATAGGCACCTTTTTCCGCATAGGTCTCAGGGCTGTCTGACATCAGACTGTCGTATGCCAAATTGAGTTCGGGAGAGAAGACCACAATTCTTCCTCCTTCGGGAATAGAAAAGCTCACAAGGTCGCTAAACCCCATCTTGCCTGCCTTGTTTTGACCGTTAGAATCAATTTGCAGAATATCACCTTCTGTGATAATTGGTAATTTGGAGGCATCTGAGTAGTAATGGCCATAATTATAGAGCAATGTCTCCCCTTCGATATTTTGCAGAAAGACTTCAAACTGATCCCTTAAATAGTTGAAGGACATCCAGGTACCTGTCGGGCTTTTAAGAGCTAACGGAGTATATGTTGCTCCGTCATCGACAAATATATATCCCGGTATTTCAGGAATTGTTACCGTCCGAATCATTTTCGTGAAAAAATCATATCGGTTCAGATTTCGGGGAACCCACACCCTTCCTGAAAATGCGCTTGTGTCTATATCATTTAGATTATTTAACTTCTCGCAACTTACAAATCCTGCATTTGAGCTGTCAGGATGAATCATCATTACCTTTCCTTCCGCATGCTCTGCAAAGGAATAGTTTAAGCCGCCCGGCTTATAAAACCTGCCATTTTCTTTATAAGTTAAAACACCTGCGGGCTTAAAACCTTTACCATCATAGGTTGAGAGAGTCATTCCATTTTTATCCGCAGAAATCTCCACCTTCATGATTTTATCGTCTGAGGTATAAAATCCCTCATAGCCCTTAAAATAATCCGGAATTTTGGCATCCTGAGGAGGGAGTATATCAGACGATGGTTTTTTCACAATTCCCTTTTCTTCCAGCAGGGCCTGCAATATGGCATTAGCAACTGCTGTGGGGTTTGCAGATCCCGCAAAAATAACCGCTACATTTATATGCTCTTTGGGCAATACATAGAGCTGGGAAAAGTATTGAAGCGTACCGCCATTTTTCGCCAGTACGTCAACGCCTTGATTCTTGAATTTGTGGACTTGCACATAGTCCCAGCCCAATCCCGCATTGAATATCGGTTCTCCCGCCGGGACTGTTTCGGGGCCATATTGAACTTTGGTATATTCTTCAATCATGGCTGGATTCAAAATAGTTTCTGATTGAAGAATCTCTCCGTATTGGCAAAGATCAATTGCTGTGGAGGATATTCCTCCGCTTCCAAGGATGTTTACATATTCAACGGGTAACGGCGCTATACTATCTTTTTCATATACTCTTGCAATATTTTGGTTGCCATCTTTAAAGTATGCGCTTGTGTTATCAAGGCTCATCTTATTGAAAATTCTCTTCTCAAGGAAATCCGGGAAGCTCATGCCTGAAACATGCTCGATAACAGCCTCGGCAATTGTGAAGCCATCGTTGCAGTAAATGCTTATTTTCCCCGGATCATTCACCAAATTGCTGATTTTTAATCTTTCCAGTGTTTCCTCTACGTAGTTTCTATTTTTTACTGCTGTAAAACCATCTTTAGTATTTGTTCCCGGAAAGCCTGAGGTATGATTAAGCAGCATACGGATGGTGATGTCTTTGTACCTGCTATCATTCATTGTAAAATTAGGAATATAGTCTGTGACAGGCTTATCCAGTGAAAGCTTACCTTCCTGCTCCAGTACAAGGACAGAAGCAGCTGTAAAGATTTTGCTGACGGAGCCTATGTTAAACTGTGTATCTGTTTCTACTCGAAGGTTCTTAGCGCGGTCCCTCAAGCCAAAACCTTCTGCATAAACTATCCTGCCATCCACCATGATGGCTACCGTTGCACTTGACGATATGCCGGTTGACAATTCCTTTGCCACGGCCTCCCGTGCCGCTTTAATTGATGCTTCATAGCCTTGAGCCATATCTGTTGTAACTGCATAAGCAGAAAGATTTGTCACTCCCGGCAACTGAATACAGGTTAAAAAAAATACCATAACTATCAATTTAACTAAAAATATGGTTGACTTTTTCATTTTGATTCCTCCTTATCGTACTTTTTAAAAACCCCTTGCAGTCATCCTCAAATTGTGAATATATAACACCTATTTATTAATCAAACCCGAATGGAGGAGAAGCCTGCGCACCATGATTGTGGTCTCGGCTCTTGTAATGTTGTCCAGAGGAGCTATCCGGCCGTTGTCTCTGCCGGTAACAACACCTGTCTTTACGCATTTTGACACAGAATCCTTAGCCCAGTCAGAAACATCAGCATTGTCGTCGAATGCCGCAAGAATGTCGCTTACATCTATCTCAAGCTCTTCTCCCAGCTTGGTAGCACCCATGGCTCGCGCTAAAATTGCCATAGCTTCCTGACGGGTGATATTTCCGTCAGGTTTAAATGTCCCGTCATCATAGCCCCTAACTAAACCATAGTATGATGATGTTGAAATGTATTCCCTATACCATTCGCCTGCCTTGACATCAAAGAAATCATTCTTATATTCTTCCGCTCTAAGCCCTAATGCCCTAAGCATAACTGCCGAAAACTCAGCCCTGGTTATATTGCGCTCAGGCTCGAATAAATCATTGCCCACTCCGCTGATTATCAATCTTGAGGCCATATCGTTGACATCTTTCTCTGCCCAATGGTTTTCAACATCCCGAAAGGTTTTCGGGCTATAGATTAACAAGTAGGCGCTGTTGGTCAGGCTGTTGATTTTTGCATAATATTTGCCGTCTATCATTGCAATGACTGTAGGCACATGGGAAAAGGTTCCGTCGGAATTCAGAATAACACCTGTCGTAATTTTGGACGGATCGACACCTTCAGGTATCGCAATCATCCTTTCTACATATGCGTTGAATTTGGAAACCTCCACGGTCTTGCTTCCGCTTGAGCAGGTAATTTCAAACTCAATGGGCTTTACGATAATTTGATAATTGTTTTTGTCTGCGGTATCTTCAACGATTTTAACAGTATCTGTGGCCGGCTCAGATATTTTTACGCTTACCGCAATATCCTTCAATTCCACCTGTTTTCCGATCTGTTCTGAAACGGCGTCAATATTTATTTGGGATGCCGGCAGCGTATAAGTAATCTGTCCGGTTTTAATTTCAAGAACAGCATCTTTGCTTGCCATGTTCTTGACGGTATGGCCGTTCAGAGTACCGATGACAACATCCGCACCGCTCATAACCGGAATGGTTACAACTGCATGGTTGCCTTCCCGTGCCAGTGTCTCTTCCACTTTTTTATCGTCTATAACAACGGTTGTAACCTTTTTATCGCCTTCCCGGGTGGTGGTTGCCGCAGCGACCGTTTCGGACTTGCCGTTGGCATTATTCGTACTTTGCGAATTTGAAGGAGAACCAAGCGAATTGCCATTTCCCGCACTGGGAATGGGTATTATGTCTATATTCACGGTCTGAGTATTTGAATATTTGCCACTAGGGCCTTTTACTCTATATGTAAAAGAATCATGACCTACCTGTTTCATATCATGAGTACAATATTCAAATTGATTATCTCCGGTAATGGTTACGGTTCCCTTTTTGGCCTGCTCTACAATCTCAAAGGTAAGCTTCCAGTCAGTGCCATCATTACTTGATCCGGCGTCATACGATCCTATCAACCGGCCTTCAAGAGTTGAACCTGCGTACACTGTCCATCCCCGTACATCCGAAACAACCCAGCTGCCGTCTGTCATATTAACCAAGGTTCCATTATACGATCCTTTTGAATCTATAACGGTGGTTCCGCTGCTTTGATTGAGTTTATAGTAATAAACCAAATTACCATACTTATGGTGTGAGCTATCTACGCCCCTGTACATCCAAGCTACAATTTCATCAGGATTCAGTGCAGTATTCCAAAATTGGATTTCATCCATTCGTCCGCTAAAAAATTGGTTGACTGCGGTTGTACCACCAATACTAATATTACCCGCTAAAGGCGCAGGTGCGTAAAAGTGCATGGAATCTAAGGTCATTTCATAATACTTTGTCCCATTTGCATAAACTATTACACTTTCTCCTGACTTCGTAAGCGCAATATGAGTCCACTGGTTCATCGGAATCTTGGTGATATTGGTTAATGATATTTCGTCATTCCAAGGAAAAGCATTTTGCCAGCTGTAATTTAGCCCATTAAATCCAAAGTACAGGTATCCTTCATCGTCATTATATTTAATAAATCTAAAATCTAAACCTAAAGATCCCCTAGTTTCATCTCCTTCTTGGCGATATAGAGTTTGGTATGGTTCATTTTCTCTGGGGAAAATCCACATAGATATGGTAAAATCCGAATTGCCTCCTATCTTGGTATCTTCGAATGGGACATTAATCCGCCCTTGCGAATTTTCAGGAAAATCCAGCGCACTGCCAAACCCCGCGACCGGTTTGGCATAGTCATGGGCGTTAAGGATTATTCTGCTGTTTTGAACATCCCCTGGATTTATACTTATTAAAGGTCCTGCTGACTCTAAACTAATATATTTGCTTTGTGCTGATTTATCCACAAAAAATCCGGTTATCCCTTCACTATTGATTACATGTTCTTGTTCATTCAAAGTTATCTTATTTTCATTTTCAGGTGACAAATTTTCTACTTCTAATCTTACATATGTTAAATCTGTACCTTTGACGTCACCACGCTTAATAATAGTTTTTCCTACACCATATCTTCCATTTCCTATATCTGCACCACCGCCTCCTCCGGTAGCAATAACCGTGGGATAGTTATTGATAATTATAGTGCCTCCGGAACCTCCACTTAATCTGGGATGACCTCCACCGCCGATTCCCGCACTGCCATTGCCTCCTGTGGCTATGACTGTTCCGTTGTTAATTGTCACATTGCCACCGTCGCACCTCTCGCCCCCTCCTATTCCCGCAGCATAGTCACCGCCTGTTGCTGTAACTGTTCCGCCGTTTATGGTAATCTCTCCGATATAAGAGCCTAGGGCTCTTCCGCCGATGCCTGCGCCACCACCGTAACGGGCTATGGCTGTGACTGTTCCGCCGTTTATGGTAATCTCTCCGCTAGATCCTTCGGCTCCTCCGCCGATGCCTGCACTGCCGGCAACGCCTGTGGCATTGAGGGAGCCCCTCTCATCCCCCTTTGATTGTGCGTAAATTGTCAAACTATTATCTTTGGGGACGTTGATGCCCGCATCATCCCGCTTCCCTCTGATGGTAAGGGATGAACTATCTGCCAGGATTAGATGAACATTACCACTTACAGTGATTGCACCGGTTCTATTGATATTGCCTTCCACTATATACCAGCCCTCATTTAGAGTGGCGGTCTTCGAGGTTATTTTAGCAACAGTTTTATTCCCCGTATTTTTTGTCACGCCGTTTTCGTCTATATAAGTGTATCCCCCTTCAGCCCTAAGCCCAGCACCCATCATCAGGTTCTCGCCAGGTTCTTCTTCCGCACTTTCCCCTATTTCTTCTTTTATATCCTCTTCCGTCAGCTTTGCTTGATAAAAAGCGACTATCCGGGCTCCTTCTTCCGTATCAATATCGTAAATCTGCAGATAATTGCCTGCCGCAACACCGGCGGTTATATCTGCACCTGACTCATAGTCTGCAATCATGGTATCTCCGGTTGTTGGGGCCGTGTCTCCCACCCGAGGTGTTGCAATCTCCTGCTCCGTTATATTAACAAGCAAGTTCCCATAAACATAGCCGGTAACCGTTGCTGAAGTGGCCCCTGTCGTTTCCCCAGGGGATAAAGTTACAGCCAGCAGAGGCACAAACTCAGGCCCTGCTATGTGGTCACTTGAATCTTCCGCCAACACTGGTGACACACCAACAAACACCTGGAAGAGCATCGACACAATCAATACAACAGTCATCCTTTTTTGAATCGTTTTAAACATTCTTTATGCCCCCCAATCTATTCACAAATATTAAGTTATTATCCTTAAACATCAACATTTAATCTCAACATCATTTCATTATTCCGTTATCCCGCTAACCTTTTGCCGTAACCTAATCTGCTGCATTCAAAAACAGTCACCGTTTTTAGATCTGCTCCATAAGGAAGAGAGGACCATATGTCACAGTGCGGGCAAGTCTTTTCATATGAAACCATGAATAAGGCATCGTTTTTGCAGCAGCACTTCCCCAGGCAGGGAAACATTTCCTCATCCACACCACAGTCCTCATCTGGAATTTTTTCTATCATATCAGTATTCATCTAAATCACCTCATTTTACGACCAAGCTGTATATCAGCAGTGCATACTACTGTTCAGATAATTTTAAAACACCGGCAATTAACAAAACCGTGAACATAACTGCAAAACTTTTTTAAAAACTTTCTCATTCCGACTTTTTTATCATAATTCTTCGTATGCTTCCCGCAATTTTCCCTAATTTGTGTTACAATTTACCAATCATATATTAGTTGTGGAGTGTATGTGCATGTTCAATATACCAAGCGCGAGGCTGACGATTCCCCGAGCCGCCGCAGGAGAAATTGTACGCCAAAATTTAATAGATACCGTCCTTAACAGTCCAACAAAGCTTGTGTATATCCATGCCGGCGCGGGTCACGGCAAGACGACCCTTCTGTCGCAATTTGCAAACAGCACCGAAAAGGTCGTCTGGCTTTCTCTGGACGGAGAAAACGATATTTTTACCTTTATAAACACGCTCTGCGAGGCTGTAAAGCAGACTTTCCCGGAATTTGACTTCTCCGCCTCGGAATACCTGCCCTTTTCCGAAAAGAACAATTTCATCTCCATGCTTGCGGGTGCACTGATCTGCAGCATTGAAAATATTTCCGGTGATTTTGTCGCCATCATGGACGATCTGCATACCATAGAAGAAGACGAGGTCAAAAAGCTTATCACCTGCCTGATCAAGTATCTCCCTAACAATGCCAAGCTTTGTTTCGGCAGCAGAGAGGCTCCTTGGCAGGATTTTTTATCGTTTAAAGTAAAGGGCAAGATCACAGAACTGACCCAAAAGGAGCTTGCGTTTACAAGAGAAGAAATCGTCGGTATCCTGGGTTTTGACGATCCCGCCATTTACGGTTCCACGGAGGGGTGGCCTCTGGCCATCCGTTCTTTCCAGGTATTGCTGGAGAACGGTATATCCATTGGCGACATTACTTCCTACGGCAATGAAACTTTGTATGCCTACCTTTTCCGTGAATGCATAGCCAATCTGAACTCCGACATGGTGGATTTCCTTAAAAAATCCGCCTGCTTTGACGTGCTGGACGCACAGATGCTGGATAATGTCCTGAATAAAAAAAATACACGACTCATGCTGGAAAGCCTTGTATCCAGAAATATATTCACCATCAAAACAGGCGACGGGTTTTATCGCTACCACGCGCTTTTCAGAAGCGGCCTGCTGGAAACGGGAGATAAGGACCAAATGCCTTTACTGAGGCAGAAAGCCGCCCGGTACTATTTTGATCATAAGCAGTATTCAAGGGCAGCCCGGTACGCCATTGATTCGAAGGATGACGAACTTCTGGAAAATATAATCCTCGCATGCTACAGAGATTACATAAAAGCCGGCAATTACAATGAGCTTCGGATATGGTTCCGGGCGCTTAATGATGCGGCGGTCGAACTAAATCCAAGAATTCTTGTAGCCAAGGGTGCTTTTCTGTCCGTTCTCGGAAATTTTGTACAGGCCAAAGCATGCCTTGAGGCAGCGATACCCTTAATGAACAGAGACGATAAGGAGCTTTATTTTGAGGCTATGATGCATAAGGCAAGGGTTCTCCGTAATTTCGTTTCATTCGAAGAATCAAACAGGCTGCTTGATGAGTTGATCGCCAAGCTTGACGATCCGACTGGGGAACTGGCATATTCTGTAGTCATCGAAAAGCTGTACAACCTGTGCTGGAATTCGCAGATAGGCGAGGCCTATGCTCTTGCACGGCATATGATAGAGAGCTGCGCCCATGTCGGCAATATTAAGATCATGCGTTGGTTTGAAAGGTATCTTTGCACAATTCAATTTTTTGCCGGCAGGATGAAGGAGTCGGTTTACTATTACGAAAAATCCCTTGAGCTTCCCGAGGATGAACTGAACTATTTGGGTATGCACAGTACGGGCATCTATGTGGCCAAGGCTTATCAGATGCTGGGAGAACGAAGCCGTTCACTGTCCGCACTGTCGGAGGAGCTTCAACGGCTCAGGAATACAGGAAACTATGAGGAAATGTGGGCAGGCTACCTGTTGGCAGCTGAAATTCACTTTCAGAATACCTTTATTGATAAAATGAACGGCGAAAACGCATCCTATGAAACCGCCGTAAAGTATTTTACCTTGGCGGACGAGTATGCGCCTCTTTACCGTAAAACTAATTTTCAGATGCATTGGGCAAAAATGCAGCGTCTTACCTACAGCCTTATTTTTACGGATGACCCGAAGGAAGACATTGTTCGGGAAATCTTTGAAAATCTTGACCAGGCGGGAGCTTATTTAAAAAGCCTTGTCCTGGCCAGACTTATGGGGTATTTTTCCGCTATATCCGATTATCCGAACGCGGTTAAATGTGCGAACCTGTGCATAGAGACAGGAGAGAGCTCCGGTATGCTCCTTCATGCGTCGCTGGCATACGGAGTACTTGTAAGAGCGGCAATCGAGACAAAGGATCATGAAAAGGCGACCAGCCTGACAGGGCGTTATCTTAAGCTTTGCTCCGACCATGGGTTCTATGAATATTTCAGGTTGCGGAAGGCTTACGACCCAGTCCTGGAATTTGCGTATAACTACGGAATAGAGCCTGAATTTACCAAGCAGATGATAGAATTTGCCGGATACCGACCAAAGAAAGTATATATTGAAACATTGGGAGCCTTTACCGTTTATCAAGACAGAAGCAGGCAAAAGCTTTTAAAATTTAGGTCGAAAAAGGAACGTGAACTTTTGGCCTTTCTGCTCGATGCAGGCGACCAGGGGGCTACAAAAGAACAAATATATAACGCTATTTGGTGGGAATCGGAATCCAATAATATAAAAAACCTGATTGCGGTAAATCTGAGGCACATAAAAAATGACCTTGAATGTGCCGGCATAATGGAATCAGTCATATACCGGGAAAACCGCTATTTTATCTGCCGGGACGAAATTGCGTGCGATATCGACCTTTTTGAAAGGATATATGAAGAATTTAAGCTTCATAATACCAAAGTGCAAGCAAAAAATCTTTTATCCCTATACAAAGGAGAATACTTATCAGATTTCGAAGCACTTTGGGCTACTGCGAAAAGAATCAGGTATCACGAAATTTATGAGGAAGCCGCAAAGTATTGTCTATAAAGCAGAAGGCCTCCATCATCCCTGAAATGCAAGTGGTCTTTGGCAGCTATTCTTTTAATACGGTACAGCGAAAATTTAAAACGCGTTTCTTTACACAGATCAAACGATTACCTATTGTCAACATCTTTTGCGCATTCTTTAGTTAAATTTGTTGCCTTTTTGTTAGCCTGGTAATATAATGCAAAGACAGCTGGCAATTTTGGGCGATTGCTGCGGCTAGAACCAGGATAACTGGAAAAAGAAAAGGAATACGGAGGATGACAACAGTATGAAAAAACTAAAAACACCTTGGTTTTATGTAGTGGTGGCAATATTTATGATGTTTCCAAGCATTGCATTTGCTGAAAACGATATTTATACTGATGTCAAAAAATCAGCCGTTGAATTGGCTGAAGTTCTTGTAAATGACTATAAAGTTTCCGGAGTTCAGTATGCGTTGATTTCTGATGGGAAAATTGTCGTTTCAGGTACATCCGGAATTTTTCACAAAGCTAATATCAAGACCTTAGATAATAAATCAATATTTGGCATAGGTTCAATAAGCAAAATGTTTCCTGCCACTGCCATAATGCTGCTTTCAGATCAAGGTAAATTGAACTTAGATGAACCGGTCGCAACCTATCTTCCGGAATTTAAAATGGCAGATGAACGCTATAAAGAAATAACTGTAAGGATGCTTTTAAACCATTCTTCGGGAATAATGGGCAGCCTCTATGTTAACAGTGGAATGTATGATTACCCAACTACACTTAATCATGATAATTTTTTAAAAGAGCTTGCCAAACAAAAATTAAAGGGAGATCCAGGAGAATTTTCCGTTTATTGCAATGACGGATTTACTCTGGCAGAGCTTGTTGTTGAAAAGGTTAGCGGCATGAGTTTTTCAGAATTTATAAAGAAAAATATTACGGAACCTCTTGGCATGACTAATACCAAAACACCTCAAGACGACTTTGATAGAAATCGTCTTGCAAGAACATTTATAAATGAAAAAGAAACACCTATCGAAACTTTAAATATGATCGGAGCAGGCGGAGTATACTCAACAGCTGAAGACTTATGCCGATTGGGACAAGCCTATATGAACGACCCGGGATATGCAGCTGCGGCAAAACTATTATCTCAGTATGCAAAGACCAAGACGATGCAAAAAGAGTATCTGAGAAGTATAGGGCCTGAACAGAACGAAGGACTTTTTGGCTATGGTTTAGGCTGGGATTCAGTTGATGCATATCCATACAGCCAATACCATATTCAAGCATTAGTAAAGGGCGGTGATACAGGCTTGTATCATGGCAGCATGATAGTGCTTCCTGAATACAATATGGCTTTTGCGGCTGTGTTATCAGGCGGTTCCAGCTTCTACGGACAAGTAATGGGTCAAACATTGCTTCTTAAAACCCTGTTAGCCGAAAATGATATTACAGAAATTATTCCACCTAGAGACCTTCAAGCACCGGTTCTATCCTCGATGCCATTAGAACAAACTTCATATGCAGGTATCTATGCTAACAACGCCATGGTTATGAATGTAAGTGTTGGAACAGAGGGGAAAATCACTATTTCGGCTTTATCACATAAAGATATACCTGATGAAATTTATCTTTATACATCTGAAGGTGTATTTGTCAACGAAGATGGTAGCAAAAAGTTGACTTTTGTGAATGAGTCAAATGGGAAAACATATATACAGATCAAGCAATTTTTTAATTTGCCTAATATGGGACAGACGGTTATGACTTCATATGAGTATGAGAAAACAGAGCCTAATATTATAGATGATGTATCGCAAAAAGCATGGGATGAACGAAACGGAACAAAATATTATATTGTAAATGAAATTCCTCAAAGTCAGGCTTATCATAAGCTGGAAAGCTCGCATTTTGAAATCACCACCAATAAAGAATTGCCAGGCTATGCCGTACAATATAAAATTGTTGATTCTGATACGGCTTGGCAAGATGTACAAATTCCTCTTATGGCAGGCCGCGATTTAGGAACCCTTGAAATTTCAAATATTGACGGGAAAGAATATCTTTCAAATGCTGGCTCGATTTTTATTAGTGAAAAAGATATGGCCGATATGTATGCGGGGGATAATGCTATCTGCACAATCCAGGAGAACGGATATGCTCGATGGTATACTATCAGCCAAAATGATGCCGGTAAAACAATGACGGTTAATTTGCCGGAAAACGCGTCATTTGCTGTTTATGATGAAGAATCGTGTGTTTACTATTCTACGGTAAACGGTAATCAAGCAGTGAAGCTTCCCGAAAATGGAAAGGTTGTTTATATAGGAGAGGCTCCAGGAGACTGTTTTACTATTACCACCAAATAAGAAATTATAAAAATCAATGATATTGACCTTGTGAGAGCAGCAAGCATAACTGTCCGTATTTCAAGTTATTGGAGGGTCAAGGGGGACAGGTTCCTTGTCCATTGATTACAGCAAAGGAAGGAAGAGAAAAGAAAATGTTATTGCCTGATTTGAATTTTGCGACAATAAACTCACTAAAACCGGTTGAGATAGTTATTACCGAGGCTTCCCGGGCATTAAAAGATCAAGACCGGGTTATTGGCAGCAGTGAAATTGCTAATGTACTTAGGATAACTCTTCAAACTATTGCTGAAGCTGATATTTCTTTTCGCGCTATTTATGCATACGGTACAAGCAAAATAAGCAATCCCGAAGAATATATTCCATCTGAGGATGCTGCCGGCACCTTTATAAGTTCACATCTGCCATACTTGACACCAGGTCTTAATGATGGGCTATTAGCTCTAGTTGGATCTATTTTCTTTCTGGTTTTTAGGAGAAAGAAAATTAAACAAAAAGAACAGATTTTGTATGACGAAGCTGTGGCCAGAGAGAAATCCCTTCGTAATCAGCTTCTGTTAGAAGCTAATGCATCACAGGAACGAATCGACTATCTAAAGAGCATTCTTGCACTGTTAACCTATGCGTTAAAAGAACTTAAGCGAGATTTAACAGTATTAAAAGCTAACTAAACATTTTATAGAAAGGAAAGTCTAATTTAATTTCCCATCCAAAAAGAAATAGTGCAGGAGTTGTCTTCGCTCGATAAGCCTTTAAATCTACTGTACTGGGAATGGAGGGGATGAATCAAAGGCTTGGATGTTCTGACTCTTTCCAGATTTTTAATAATGATAGGGATCAATTGTCATTACCTCCTCCATTAAATAAGAGCTTTGATGAACCTGTTGTTGTTTGACCTATGCAATTAGGCATGATATGTTGTGTATATAATGGTACCTATTAATGATAGAAGGTGATTATATGAGAGAGATGAACAATGGCGATAACATCAAAATCCTGGTGTCAGGGGATTCAATCTCTAAAGGGGTAATATATGATGAAACCAAGAACAGATATATTGTACTGCAAGACAATTATGTGGATACAATCAGCACTAAAATTAGATGTTCTGTTAAAAATGTTTCAAAGTTTGGCAGTACTATAACCAGAGGAATTGGTAAACTGGAAAGATACATTAGTAAAGAAAACCCGGATATGGTTTTAATTGAATATGGCGGGAATGATTGCACCTTTAATTGGGATGAAGTAGCAGATAACCCCTATACCGACCATTTGCCCCAGACAGAAATCAAAATATTTGAAACAGCCCTTCGTGAGACTATAGAACTGCTAAAAAATATTAAAGTTACTCCCGTGCTGATGACCTTGCCTCCGCTTAACGCTGATAAATATTTAGAATGGGTTAGTAAAAACAACCCTATTGCCCAGAGTAATATTCTTAAATGGCTGGGAAACGTTGCGGAAATTTATTACTGGCAGGAAAAATACAGTTTAGTCATTAGCAAAGTTGCCGAAGAAACCCATACCAAATTCATTGATGTCAGAAGTGCATTTTTGCAGTTCCCTGACTTCACTAAAATAATTTGCAGAGACGGAATGCACCCCAACCGGAACGGACAAAAGGTAATTGCCGACAAAGTTATGGATTATATCAAAACAGGTTATGATTATCTACTAATAAAGAAACCTTCGACAATATGAGTGCTACGGTACATTATTCCGCAGCACTTCTTATATTTCTTGCCACATCCGCATGGATGTGGGCCATTTCGGCCGATATCAATTATGCCGTCCCAGACACCGGCGTAGTCGCAGTCCATAAATAGCTGCGGCAGCAGGTTAATCCTTAAAAAGGCCGAAGTCCAACGGCACGAGAAAGGGTATAAGTTATAAACTGGTTTAAGCTTACTCCTTCGGAACTGGCCAGCTCAACAAGCGTACGATGCAATGTCTTGGGAACCCGAACATTGAATTTTCCTGAGTAATCGTCTTCTTTGCCAGGCTCCGGGATCTCCTTGCCGTCTTCCAGAGCTGCAAGCAACCAAAGCCTTTTAGCATCATCTATCATTCCCACAATTTCTTCTTTTGTTTCTGCCTGAGTAATGCATCCCTTTAAATCAGGTATTTCAGCCACATACCCGCCTTCATCACAAGCAACAAGAACCACCTTATAAGGGAGGGCCATGTAGTAATCAAGGTCTTTATTCATCGATTTTACCTCCTTCCAGTAGCTTTATAGCTCTTTCAACATAAACAGCTTTAATATGCGGTTGGTCAAAAGGCACAACCAGGGAATCCCCGTCTTTTGTGTAAATATAGTGGCTGGAACCGCCGCCCGGCTGCCTTCGTTCGAATCCAGTCCTGATTAATATTTTGTCCAACTCCGCAAACCTTACCTGTTTAGGGTTATTCCTTATATCACTATCTATTACCGATACAAATTATACCACTGTTTCCCATAATCGCCACACCTGTAAAAATAGAAACTGTCTCCTCTTCGATGAAACCTGTGCCTCTTCATACAAATAAGAACAAAGCCTAATAGAATATGCTTATTCCTGCCCCCCTACACTTGAGTTTTCTTTGTTTCTTTGCTATGATTAATCAAAGATTCTTTGAATGCTTTCTTTTGAATCAGCATAGACTACCAAAGGAGGACAGTAATGTCTCAAGTTAAAACCAAAGGAGAAAATCCTATGATAAAGAAACGCATCTCGGTGTCTCAGAAACGCCAGATAACCATACCGATTGAGTTCTATAACAGCGTCGGCATTGACAAGGAAGTAGAATGCTACGTCCAAAACAATGCCATCGTCATCCGTCCCGTTCGGGAAAGCGGCGGAGAATTTGACGAACAGATTTTGGCTGATTTAATATCCCAAGGTCTTTCCGGACAAGAACTGCTTGATAAGTTTAAGGAAACCCGTCGCCAAGTTCGTCCCGCTGTGGAACGCTTGCTTGAGGAGGCCCGTCTTGCAGCTCAGGGCCACGCATCAAGCGATAACTATGAAGATGTCTTCGGCTCGGAGGCAGACTGATGACCAAATTAGTCATTTTGCCTCCTGCCGCACGCTATCTTAAAAAGCTTAAAGAGAAACCGCTAAAAGAAAAATTTCAAGCTATTGTCGATCAGATTCTAAGGAATCCTTATTATGGTGAACCTAAAACCGGTGATCTTAGCGGCGTATATTGCTGCGATATCTTCCACAATAAAACCAACTACGAGTTGGCCTATACCATCGTTGAAGAAGGTGGCGAAACCGTTGTTGTTATCCTTGCAGGCACCCGCGAAAACTTCTATGAAGAACTGAAGCGATACATGAAGTAAGCGGGATACCACTTAATCATTTCCGATCGACACTGGTTGCATATTCTCATTCTTCTTACCCCCATTTAATAAAGCGGGCTCACTTGGACACGTCGTATTTTACGGTTATATCTCGGCCATCAAAATATACCAGATCTCCAGTTTCTAAATGCCATACGGCTTTTAGATTTGATGGATACTTGATTCCATCAACCTCTTCATAATCTCCACAGACTGCCAACCACTTTACCTTTTGACTATTGCCTTTGGTATCGGTATATTCTCGGTCATTGGTAGTGAACCTGGTCATGGCGCCATTATCGTCAAAGGTAAAGATTCCACTGGCTGATATTCCATAAAAATTTATCACTGCCTGAGCGTGAGTTTCGTCAATCTCTTCCCAGCTAATATATTCTTGCAGGGCTAAGGTAGGTAATAGCAAGCTTTCAGCCAGGCAGGTAACCAGACTGGCTTGATCCATCGCTTCACCCTTTTGATCAAACAAAGTAAAAGTTTTGGCAATAACACCTTTCATGGAACCTGCACCATTCTGGTAAGCATCGATACCTTCGAAAGGGATACCATACAAACTTGTATTAATATTAGCAAATCTTTCTGGTTCTGCTACGTAGTTATACTGGGTGTATTTTATTTTCAGCTTTGGTTTGTCTGGTGTTAACACAAAATCAACATCGTTAAAATGCATAATCATATTCGACATTTTGGATTTACCGATATATCCGCAATACTGAAAGTACTTCTGCACTGGCAGGGGCAATTCTGCAATATCTTCGGAAGTAATAATCCCGCCTTGGGTCATCGTTTTAGTCATTTGATAGCTGGTCAATTTAGCAAATTCTGCTTTAGTAGGTGAATAAGGAACGATAAACCATATCAATATGCCGGCAATTAACGCTGCAACCGCTAGGCTCCAGACCATATTTTTTTTACCTCTTTTCACAAAAAATCAACTCCTTAAACGATCAGTTCAATATGGGCGCTATCCATACACACCATCTCCATGGACCGCTGGATCGCTCATTATTCCTCATCCTGAACACTCTTCAGCTTTACTAATAAGGATTTGGTCTGATCGCATTCCACAAGCTTTTATTCTATAGGCTCTTATTCCCAGCCCAACAGCTAAATACAAAATTGAAGCAATGATTCCATTGATAGGGGAAACCAGTATTTCTTTTCCGACAGCAATGCTGATATAACCTGATATAACTAACAAATTTATAAGTGAATCCTCCACCGTATGCAATATAACACAGGGCCAGACTGACTTTGTTACCCGGAAAAGTTCAGTAAACATCACCGTCCAGCATAAGAAAGTGGTAAAAGCAACGACAACATAGATAGCCCGACTGACTGGCATTACCGCTTGTATATCTGCCTCCGGCAAAAAAACCAAATAATAT
The DNA here is from genome assembly GCF_001570625.1 of Syntrophomonas wolfei subsp. methylbutyratica. GTDB lineage: Bacteria > Bacillota > Syntrophomonadia > Syntrophomonadales > Syntrophomonadaceae > Syntrophomonas > Syntrophomonas methylbutyratica. The sequence continues at coordinate 40,134 of NZ_BBQT01000001.1, forward strand.
GGAATATGCCATGCGGCCCACACACAACCGACGATAAGATATAGCTTCCAGTCATTAAGATTTAGTTTGAGAAGTTGGGAAGTCAGATAACCGCGCCAGGCAGTCTCTTCAAAGATATCAATAATAAAATTAACGAACATAGTACTGCCAAACGCGACAATAAAAGGTCTGAGAGCAAATGCGGACAAGTCTATCCAATTCGTGGCTGCTCCAATTAGCATAACGATGGCGGTTACAACCGGGAAAATAAGAATCGAAGCCAGGTACCATTTTATATTGCCTTTAAAGTTCGGTTTTAAGCCAAGTTCTTTCCAACTGAACCGTGAAATTAAAATGATTACCAAGGCAGTCAGCAGAGGTAATACCAACCATACACCCATACCAAGAGAATCACCTTCGGGCTGCTCGGTGAGGACAGAATCAAGCAGGACCCCTAACCACCCGCTTATAATAACAATGGAAATAAATAAGCCTAGATTTCGGATACCTTTTTTATTTATGCCAGCCCCTCCTCATATACTCGGCTTTACGCCATATAGTAAAACCGCACCATAGTTGTCTATACACAGCCATTTTTCTCGGGTTGGGTTTGAATCCTTGGCAAATTCTGATTTGGTTTTATCTCGATGACACGACAACCCCTTAACTGTCGTTTGCATCATTATCTATATCATCGTTGCAATATTTTTTTCAAGCCTGGATAAGCCCTGATAAAAACCAGCGGTTAATTCAGCATCAAATCCATTGAAAATCTCCTCCAGGAATTCCAATTCCCTCTGATCGCGCCCGGCAAAGTATTCTATACACTTTGGCGTCCGTGCAATGCGAAGAGCTCGTGCATCGTTTTCATCTTTGGCTATGGTTACAAAGCCTCGTTCCTGCAGCACAGCCGCCATTCGCTTGGCATTTTGGCGAGAATAGCCGACATAGTTGGCTACTTCGCTTATTGTCGGTGGTTCCTCGAATTTTGAAATACTTACCAGGAGCAGCCACTGTTTAATGGTGATATTTTTATCAAATTTATCCCCAATCACCTGCAATTTGTTTGACAAGGCAAATATCGTCCCGAAAATGTATGCCTTCTGTTCTAATTGATTCATAGTACAACCTCGCAAATATAATTAAGGTAATATGTTACGCATTTATTATATGCAACATGTTACCTATTGTCAACATCTTTTTGCTCATTCTTTAGCTTTACTGTCAAAATAGCACTCTTCAGAAAGAAACAATAAAATCCGCACAACGGAATGGTAGCCAGCCCTGCGGATTAGTTGTTTATAATTATTAAACTTTAATTACCGTACCGTCTCTGAAAGTAAAATGGATGTCATCAGCATCATGAATTATGACTTTATCAATGACTGCCAAGGCCTATAGTTTTTATACTTCTTATTGCACCGCCATACCGTACGCCGATATTTGGTGTTTGATCCCCAGACCTTGGAACCATAAAAACCGCCACACTCACCGCAAATGATTTTTGCGTTTGGGGCAAATTACAGCAACTATATGCGAAAAATAAATTTGTTGTTATTCATTCGTCATGCATAGCCCCAAATACAAAACTCTCATCATCTATAGTGTAGTATAATTCCCCTCCAATCAATTTGTTATTAAGATTAATATGGGTAACAAAAATCTCTTTTTCACTTGCCGTTCCTCCTTGAAAAATTTGCGCATATTTTCACTGCTGCGCTGGCTAAAAAGCCTTTCCGTTCAGTTTCCCTGTAAATTCTCCATTGGCAATGGTGAACCAGTGAGTAGCTCCGCTGATGAAATCTTCCTCCGAGGGAACGCCGCCAAGCAAAGTTTCCGGTTCGGCATCTATACCGTCAAAGCGGGCGCAGGAGCCGTTTTGCCCATCAAAAATAGTTCTGTAAACACACATCTGCTCTTTAGCACCGCTGAAATCACGGCCCGTAATCGCCTTGAAATAATACTGCGCCGCGTAACCGCCGCCGTTCTTCGCATATTCAAAGAGCAGCGCCGGCTCTCCATCCTTTTGCGCCTCCAGGCGAAGATCGTCCCGGTCGGGATCGTATTCAATCCTGATGCTCATTGCGCCGCCATCACGGGAGGTGCCTGTCACTAAAAAGTTGCCGTCCCCGTTGTCGGTCAGCTTGGCGTCGTCAGCCCAGCCTGTCTGCAGCATGGTGGTTTCCATGGCCTCGTTATACCGTCCTGTGCTGTTTATCGATTCTCCGATAAAAACAAGCGGCAGTAAATACTCAATAATCTTCAATTCAAAGGCGCTTACAAGCCCAATACCCACATCTACAACTTCATGGCTGTGACTTTGCTCCAAAGCATACTTGTCAAAGGCGTCACGAGCCTGCTTGTAGGCATTGTAGCCGGCGGAAATTGTCGATTTACCCTGTTGAGTTGATTTCCCGCCGTTTTCATCCGGTACATTTTGCGTGAAACCGGCTTCAGCCTCATTCTGATTATTGGTCCCCGAAGGCGCTGCAGTATGTGACTTTCCTCCTGCGCAGCCTGTAATTATGCCCGCAAGAAGTATCAGCATTAAAATCAATGACAATAATTTTCTCATATTGAACTCCCCTCTTTTTACTAATACTCTTTATGCGGTTTGACTTGAATCCCCACTAGATTTCCCCCGCTAAGCGCAACGGATATATCTATCTCCCAGCCATCCCTGACGCCGCGAACATAGTAGGCTCTTCCGTCATCCTGTTTGTATGTAAAAAAGTCCTCCAAGCCTTTCATGAAATCAACGTACAAATAATACAGGGCTTCTAGAGTTTGTTCTGACGTGTAGCCAATCATGATCATATCGTCACTGGGTGGATATATCCCGCCGAGGGCGCCGAATTCCGCATCGGCAGCAATGGGGATGTCGAGAAACCAGTCCGGCAGCCAGCCCGGCAGCCCGGCTATTATGTCTGCGGGTAAGCGGCCGCCGCTGCTTGCCGCCTTTCCCGATGAATTGTCAACGGGATTGGAATTGCCCGCGCTTGATGCTTTAATATCCGGCGCTTTATCATGGGTCCTGACCGATAAAGCTATGGCCTGTTCTCTCGTTGCCATGCCGTATCCGGCGGCCTCCTGCGCCGGCGTGGTTGCCTTGGGCATAAAATTGCCCTGGGCGTCGCCGGTAATAATTCCGACTTTATTCATATATTTTGTTGCTTCAACCGCCCAGCTTGAAATGTTTTTCTGGTCGGGAAAATCCTTAACGCCTGCTACGCTGTAATCACCCTGGGGGTGAATGGCCTTAATCGCTCTGAACAGCATGGCCGCGCATTGCTCCCGGTTAATCAGCACTTTGGGCGAAAAGGTGGTTTGTGAGGTTCCTGAGGTTATCCCGAGATTATAGGCCTTCAGTATTTGCGGATTTGCCGTGTCCGTAAAGGGGTTTGGAGAAACCGGCTCGCTTTTTTTGTCCGTAACCCTTTCATAGAGCACTACCGCAAGCTCGGCAAACTCCTCGCGCGTGATCGGTTTTGTCATATCGGCGCCCTTCAATATGCCGGGGATCAGGCCGAGATCATTGGATTTCTGAAGCTCGGACTTTGCCCAGTCGGACGCTTCCTTGTAGAACGCTTCGGTACCGATAGAAGCAATATTGGAAAACGGGCTGTATATATAATGCTCGTCATCGCTGCCTTGATTAGCTGAATAGGCGTATCTCACCCGCAAATGATAGACATTTGCCTTGATATCGGCAGTACCGCCCACACCGAGATCCATAGGGTCGCATTTAACGTCATCTGTTACATAATTTCCGGGTTCATCCAATTCTTCATCAAACGAAAGCGCATTCCCGAAAAGACTCTCGCCCATGTCAGAGCGCCATTTCCCGTCGCCGACCTTCATATCAATCTGATACTCCGCGCCCCACTCTCCATGTTCGACGCCGTATCGTCCCAGTTCCCATATGCTTCGAGGGTTAGTCCACTTAAGCGCAAAATAGGGCCTTCCATCTTCCCATTCCTTGAGCTCCGCCGTCAGATTTTGAGGGGCCTCCAAACTGCCGCCTGTCGGGAGTGATTCCGCAAATGCGCTCATGCCCGGTATGGACAGCATGGTGAATGCCATTACACCGGCAATAATAAATGCAAAAATTTTTGTTTTCATTGTTTATCCTCCTATGATATTTTTGTAGGGTTTGTTATTCACGCAACCGCCAGCGGCCTGTGTTTACTTGTCTTGTCCTGTTTGCTCACGGTATAAACACAATCACGCCGTGGGTGATTTCAGCATCATCGGCCGGAACAGGAAAAATAACGACCCGATTAAAAAGGTCAGGCTCCGACGCGCTTTGTTGCGTAATTCCCGAAAACATGGAAAACGGGTTCTTTAAGTCCTCTAAAAAGAAGGTATTCCCGGCAAAGACCCCTGTGATGGCGGCAGCCAGTTGCATATCATTGATCTTGTGTTGAAGAATGCGTGCGGCTCCTTTTTCCGGATACATTACCCGCGTTTTTGTTTCCGCCGCAAAAGCCTTATTTGTCATGGACAGTGTATACTGTGGTGTAAATATAGCGAGGGGATAAGGGAGAAAGTCGATTATTTGAGAAAACAGCCCCTCATTTTCGATAAGCGTCTGAAATTTTCTTATCATATGACCTTGAGTCTCTGTTCTTTTCTCCAACATTTTCTGTACTTCCGACAGTTCCTCAAGCAGCTGCTTTTTCGTTTTACCGCCCATATGAACGCTCCTTTCCAGCCAAAGTGCCGATGCTTTCATTATGGCTATCAATATTTTATTAGCCGGCTGGCTGTGAGGATAGGTTGAATATGCTTATAATTAGTAAGGAAAGTGCTATCTTGAAAATAAGAACCCCTACCCGTCAACGCATTCAAGGATTGCTGACGGATCCCGGGAACCTTGTTTTATTCACAATAAAAAAAGCCGGGCTTTCGTACACACAAAAGCCGGGCTTTCTCTTATTACTTTTTATGGCAATTTTTTATTCTGACTTTTTCCGGTAAGCAGAAGGGGAAAGTCCGGTTTTATTTTTAAATACTCGGGCGGAATGGCCGTTGTAGTCCATGTTGCAGGCGGCAAAGACTTGGGCGATGGAAAGGTTGGCATCCAGCAGCTTCTCCTTCACTTTGCTGATTTTATAATTAGTATAATACTCATGAGGCGTTACACCGGTATGCTTCTTGAACAGCTTTGTGAAATGGGCTTTGCTGAGGCAGGCCGCCCTTGCCGTTTCGTTCAAGTCAAACCTTTCCAGCCAGTGGATTTCTATGTATTCTTTTGCCTTTTCAATTTCATCCTTGCCGCGATAAACCCTCCTGTTGATTAAAAATGCCGCGACATAGATCACCCGTTTTTCGCCGTCCAGAATAGGGAAAACCGTAATATCCTGGTATACGGCCTCTATATCGAAGTCCTCTACTCCGTATCGCTCCGCAATATCTTCCAAAGGCACTTTGATATCCGGGAAAAAGACCGTTTCTCCCTGAAAAGCTCGCTTTAACACGGGGAGCTGGCCCGAGGCGACAATATAAGGATCTTTGAATATATTGTATTTCCCGACAACCATGTCCGGGCTAATCGTATGATATTCAGCCAGCATAGCCTTATTCACCAGCACCGAGGTTCCGTCCGGATCGTAAACCTGAATCGGATAGGGGAAGCACTCGATTACTTTCGCAAGCAGTTCTTCCTTTCCAAAGAGCGATTGGAAGGACCCTATAATGTTATTTTGCATTTCTTTCATACTACTTCCCATTTTTTAGCCCCCTTTTATACCTGCCATCTTTAGGCTTTTCTGCATCCTTAGGGAGCAGCCACATATTGCCGATTTTCTCCGTCCCTTTAATCCGCCCATCTGCACAGTAAAGCGTTACCATCCGGCTTCCGATGCCCCATTTTTCTCCCGCTTCCTTCACAGTCATATAATCCAGCATGGTAACCCCCAAATAGTTTTTTTTATTATACTACAGATTTCAGTATATTTCTATATTCAGAAATATACTGAAGGCGGAAATGCACGCAATAAGATCAAAGGAATGGTTTTTTTTAGGTCAATCTAAACCCTCAGCCGCTCCCGCTGCATATAAAAGGAATATAAAGCACCTCAAAAATATTAGGGCAAGGCAAGCAAGCGGGCTATTCTAAGTTGCAACCAAAGTAAAGGTCTTTCCCTCTTTCTCGAAACTCTGAAGGATAAAGACTGTCCTGCACACAGCGGTATAACTCGGTGAGCTGGTTATCATTAAACAAGCGGTTGGGGGGAATCAGTCCTGTTCTACGGACAAAAATCAGAGTACAATTGTGTTCTTCTTTCATAAAACTACATATGTTTTGAGCTGGGAACCATACCCCATACCCCTTGGCCATCGCCACCAGCCCTAATATGCCGCCGTTCAACGCGATCCCCACCGGTACGGCAAAACTGCGGATCACCAGCGACAGGCAAAGCTGGAAAGCACAGATCACGATCCCGCCGATAAAGCCATAGAAAAGCCAGGTTGGATTATACTTTTAGTTTTCGATAGCAGTATTTATTTCGGCACTGAATTACAATGCCTCTTTCTTGAGTGCATCCGCCGTGTTTTCTTTTTTGACCTTGCTGACGGAATACATCATGGTGACAAACACCACCAGGAATACGCTGAAAACACTGATACCCACACTCATCCATGGCACCAAAAAGGCAACATCAGCGCCAGTCATGACACTTCTATAGATCAAGTAAGTAATGATGAACGCAACCGGGAGTCCATATAACAGAGACTTTAGCCCATAAAAAACACATTCAAAATTTATCATTTTATTAAAGCCTTTATAGCTCATGCCCACCGATTTCAAAATGGCGAATTCGCGCCGGCGCAGGTTGATATTGGTGGAAACCGTGTTGAATACGTTGGCAATGGCAATAAGCGAGATCAGCAGGATGAAGCCATAGGAAAAGACATTGATCAAAATAATCACATTACGGTTTTGTTCCTGAATCTGAGCTATATTGTAGAGGCTGTATCCGGAAAAAATACCTTCATCTTTTAGGATAGCATTCATTTCTTCCGCTGATTTACCGGGGTCGGTCGACAAAAAGGCAAATGTCAGATGTTCATCACGAGTTTCGCTAAAGCGGCTGTTCATAGAATAGGGAGCAAAAACCAAGAAGCCCGCACCACGGGATTCGGAAATAGCTTCCGGCATCCGGTCGGCTATATATGTGACGGTAATCTCCGGGCCGGGCTGGCTCCCGCCTGATGGCTCACCCGGAGCGAAGAGCTGCAGGGACAGGGGCAAGCTGCCTTGGAGCACATCGAACGACACATACCGTCCGGTTTCATCATCGTATTTATTTATCTTGGTTATGACAATCATGTTGTCGGTGTTTTCACCGGCATACTTCTGCGGGTCAAGCCCGAGCTCCTTTACATAAGCCGCATAAGTCCCGTCATCAACCAGACACAACGCCACATTGATGGGAACCATATCACCCGCCGGCAGCGAATCCCCGTAATAATGTTCCAAATATCTCTCCGTTAATCGGTCCTTAGGCAGGCTCGCTTCAAAATAAAGGGCTTTATAAAATCCGCTGTCGTAAACGCCGCTCACGTTCCTCAGTTTCTCATATAGCAGCAGCTCTTCATCTGTGGTCTGGGTGGACCTAAAAAGAATATCGTAGCCGGATTCATTGATGGTTGTTTCCGCGCTTTCCTGGAGATAGATACCAAAGGCGCTGGCCGATATAAACAGTACGACACTGACGAACAGCGAGATCACCGTACTCCGGTATCCTTTCTTGTTCCTTTTGAAGTTTTTCAGGGCCAATGTCCCCTCCAGACCGAAGAGCTTTGGCACCAGCCTTGATGTTTTCACCTTTTTGGCGTTGATTTTAATATCGGTTGTCTGGCGGATAGCATCGATAGCCGATAGCCGGGCCGCCTTGCGGGCTGGAATATAGGCTGAGATCAGAATGGTGATGATGCCCACAACGCCGGCCGTCACCAGCGAGGGCAGGGAAAGTGACAGCTTCATGTGAACACCGCTGTAAGACAGACTCGCAAATATACCGCTCATCAGCGAAAGCGTAATCCCGATGCCGCCAATCCCGGCCATAATGCCCAACGGGATGCCGATCAATCCAATCCACGCGCCTTCCAAGAGAACTGATCTGCGCAACTGCTGGGGGGTTGCCCCCACCGAGGAAAGGATCCCGAATTGGCGGGTGCGCTCGGCGACTGAAATGGAAAACGAGTTATGAATCAACAAAATGGAGCCAAGCATAATCAGCAGGATGAAAATGCCGCCCAGGCGGTACAGGACCGCGTTGAAGGTCTCATCTTTCGAGATGCCCATGTACCGCAATAAGTCATTGTTGTAGGTATAACCGGAGCCGCCCCCGACTGATTGGGCAAATTCATATACCTTGGCCGGGTACCGGAGCTTGGTAAAAACATTTACCCGGTCGGCATCGCCCAGCTCCGCCAGGTTCATCTTGGTGATTACGGTATAGCCAGGCGCGGAATAGTCCTCAAACCTCGGCTTTTCACATATCCCCACGATGGTATAGGCCTTTGGGCTTTCCGGCACAAAGCTTTCGCGGGGAGCGCCGTTCTGGTCATCGAGGACAAACGGGTTATTTTGCCCCAGCCTTTTGCCTGCCAGCACCCGATGGCCCAGAGTAAGATTCAGCGTATCGCCGATTTTATATCTTACTCCCGCGTTGTTTATTTGGCTGTTGATAACGATTTCGCGGTCATTCTGCGGCAGCCGCCCGTCGAGCAGCCGTATCGGTATCATCTCCATTGCCTTATCATCAAATCCGGCTACAAACAGATATGGTTTATTTTCGTTTTGCCCCCCTTCCAACACCGCATAGCCGATATTCTGACTGACCGCAGCCGCTGCTACTTCGTTATCCGCAGACAGTCTTTGCACCAAAGCGGAGTCAGCTTCCATAAATTGAACATGCCAGTCCCCATCGGTGGCAATTACATTCCGGATCATAAAACTCTGCAGCGAGGCAATGAGTGTTGTGACGGCAGTTATCATAGCCACCGATAAAATAACCCCGATAATGGTGACAATGGTCCTGGTGCGGTTCTTTTTCAAGCTGCTCAATGTAATTTTGCTGAAGACATTCATCTGCGGATCACCTCGTCTTTGGAGATTCTCCCATCCTCGATGCTGATGATACGGTCAGCCTGCAGGGCGATGTTTTCGTCGTGGGTGATGATAATCAACGTCTGGTGATATTTTTTGTTGCTCAGCTTTAAAAGCTCAACGATGTACTGCCCGTTTTTGCTGTCAAGATTGCCGGTCGGTTCGTCGGCAAGCACGATGGCGGGCGCGTTGATGAGTGCCCGGCCTATGGATACCCGCTGCTGCTGACCGCCGGAAAGCTGGTTAGGGAGATGTTCGGCACGGTCGGTCAGGTTGAGCGTTTGCAATAATTCATGCAGCCGCTCCTGGTTGACCTGACGGTTGTCCATCAATACCGGAAGGGTAATGTTTTCCACCACATTAAGCACCGGGATGAGGTTGTAGAACTGATAAATCAGCCCCACCTGCCGGCGTCTGAATATAGCCAACTGTTCCGGATCTTGAGCGTAAACATCCTTACCATCCACATAGACATGGCCAGATGTGGGCGTATCCACCCCGCCCAGCATATGCAGGAGCGTGGATTTTCCTGAGCCCGATGGCCCAATAATGACAACAAACTCGCCTTTCTCCACAGAAAAAGATACCCCGTCAAGTGCTTTAACGAGGTTTTCATCTCGACCATAAGTTTTATATAGGTTATCGACCTTAAGAATTTCCATCCTCATTCCTCCATCATTTGGTTGTATCCTTAGTATAGCCGGGCCAAATGACACCTCGGTGACTTCTATATAACAATAATGTCACCTTATTGAGGTTTTTGCATAATTCGTTTTTTTCTTAAAAATAACCGGCATTTTAGAATTGTCATCCTGAGGCAACGCCGAAGGATCTTAGAGATTCTTCGCTAACGCTCAGAATGACAGGTTGGATTTTTCCATTATGCAAAACTGTCCATTAGGTTACACAACCTGTTGGTAGAACCTTATTGTGAAGCAGGCTCCGCCGTCAGTGCGGTTGGCCGCTTTGATGGTAGCGTTTTGCAGAGACAGAATCATGCGGCCAAGGGCAAGCCCCACCCCAAAGCTTGAGTCTTTGGCGTCTTTACCCTGGTAAAACCGCTCAAAAATATGGGGCAAGTCATCAGCGTCGATTCCGGAGCCATTATCCTTGATTATGATTTCTGTAAAAAGGGGGTTTGGGGTATAATCAATTTCGATCAATCCGCCATTTTCGCAATGTTCCATGCAGTTCTTAAGGATGTTCCCGATGGCTTCCGAGGTCCACCGCAAATCGCCGGTAAACTGAGCGACTCCGTCTCCGTTTACACGAAGCTCAATATTCCTGAGTTCAAGAGGAATCAAAAAAGGCTCGGCGGCTTTTTGTAGCAGGATGGGGACGGATACCGGCTCCTTTTGAAAGATAGCTGTGCCCGCATCGATTTTGGATATTTTGAGCAGCGTGGTTATGAGCCAGTCGATCCGCGCTAGGAGGCTTTTCATCTCACCCACAAGCTCCAAGCGATGCTGGGGTTCCAGATCGGAATGGCCGAGAAATGAGACGATCATATTGATAGACGTCAGCGGCGTTTTGAGTTGATGGGCGATATCCGCAATAGAATCGGATAAGTACACTTTTTCTTTTTTTAACATGTCCGACTGCTCTTTAAGCCGCACCGTCATTTTGTGGATTTCGCTTTGCAGAATGGACAGCTCGCCTTCATTGAACATATTAAGATCAAATCCATCTTTCCCATGCAGGACGATATCGATTTGTTCGCCCAAAAAAGCGATGTCCCGGTATCTTTTTCTGGTAAAAACAAAAAAGGCCATACAGAATAGGCCGCATAATATAGTCGTGAAGGCTCCGGTTATAAAGCTGATTACAAAACCGGTTATTACGGCTATAACGCAGATTGCCGCAATCAGCAATGCAAAAATCCTGATCTCCCGGTTTCGTAAAAACGCCATCATGATTCTCCCAGCCTGTACCCGAGCCCCCGTATGGTTTTGATGATTTGCGGATTTTGCGGGTTATCCTCGATTTTTTCGCGCAGTCTTTTGATGTAGACTGTCAATGTGTTATCGTTGACGAACTCTCCGGCTATGTCCCATATCTCGCCAAGCAGCTTGTCCCTTGACAGCACAATGCCGTGGTTATTGGCGAACACCAGCAGCAGCCTATATTCCAACGCCGACAAAAACAGCTCGGTGCCGTTTTTATAAACCGTGCCATGCAATAAATCGATCCTAAGGTTTCCGATCTCAAAAACGGACTCCGCTTTTCCGCTTCTCCTGAGCACGCTTTTAATTCGGGCCAGAAGCTCCATCGGGCGAAACGGCTTGACCACGTAATCATCAGCACCCAGGTCAAGCCCTGTGACGGCACTGAGTTCGTCATTGGAAGCGGTCAAAAAGATGACCGGAACATCACTGCTTCGCTTGGCGGCGGTACATACAATATAACCGTTGCCATCGGGAAGCGCGATATCAAGTATCAGTAGATCAAAATGTTCCTTCTCTATCTTGGCTAGCGCCACCTTTTGGGTGTCGGCAAGCACGACCGAATAGCCCTCCGAGGAAAGCAGATGAGATAAATTTTTGGATATATTTAGGTCGTCTTCTACCAGAAGTATTCTATTCATGATAAGGCTGCGCCTCCTTGCCGTATATAGCGGGTCTGTCCCGTTGGTTGGCCCACGGTTTTACATTCACCAACTGCCGCAATATCCTGGTGTGTTTCTCATCCAGGTTCGAACTACCCGGCCATTTCAAGCACTCCTGTTTGAATAAGATTTGCCTGGCACAACTTATTCGATTGGAAAGCAAACGTAATAGAGAGCATACCTTACTCAGTCCTCCGGATCTCTCAAATAAGGGATATATTGTATACTCCCTTCAACTCTTGCTTTGCCTGATTCAATGATTGCATGTTCCAGCCGCTCAACTTCGCTTCTTGTCAGTTCAAGCTTGCTATTGAACTTAGTTTTATAATTATTAAGATAACAAATGAATTTGTTTTTGTTATCTTCATCTTGCAAAATAAATATTGATTCGCATACCGACAGCAGCGGAAATTCATTACTTTCGATATGTGCTTCATTTTCTACAATATACTGAACACTGGTAAATCCACGGCGGGGCTTATCTTCAGTATCGGGAATCAACCAGTCACGTCCGTTCTTTTTTGCATGCCTTAGTTTCCCGCGCCGTATCCATTGCCTTACTGTAACAGGCTCCACCCCAAGCATAGCCGAATATTGGTCAACTGTTAGGTAATCGCATTCGACCGTAATTAACGTGTGTTCCACAGTTGAGGTCATGCCACTGATTTCATCATTTTCAACTTCGATCTCATCAGCCTGACATAAATTCAGTTCCATGCTGTTTCCTAAGAACTGATATTCATAGTACCACCAAAGTTCTGTTAAGACCGGAAGTTTGGATTTCTTTACTGCTGCAATAAACTTTTCGCAAAGTTTAACCCTATTTTTTACAACTTCACCTGAATAGGCGGGTTCTTCATTTAATCTTTCGTGTTCAACAAATAACTCTAATGACTTTAAAATATCTTCCCGTGTAAATAGATAATCCTCCCGAAACAGTTCTTCTTTAATGTCCATAGATAATCCCCCAAAGCTATGTTTGATACTATTGTAACGCACCGTTACAATAGTATCAAACATCCAGCCATTTATTTCCTAAAGCACATTGATCGTATAGCCTAGGTTCATATATTTACTTGACTTATTCTTTCCTTGGAGACATAACTACGGTTAAAAATTCAAGGAGAACGCTATGAACCAGCAGCAAGCAGAAAACGAAATGAAGTACCGCCTTAATACAACAGGGCCTCTTCACAATGAAGAGGCCCTCTATATATTTTTGCTTTAGTGTTATGGTTCATTCATGTAAACAGCAAGTTTGGTAAGAAGATCTCTAAAAACAGAATGTTCCTAATGTCCGTTAAAGCAGATAAAAACGGTAAGCTAGCCGTTGACGAGAAAGGGCTTATTCATCGAGAGGCCGATATTAAAACAACAAAATTGCTGTCAGTATATGTGGTAGAAGGTCTTGATTCCCCATGTCTCATGGGATACAAAGGAGAAATGGCCATTTATGTTCCTTCTGAGGTAGCTGCCGATCAGGAAAAGCTTCGTTTTGCTATTGCTCACGAGCTATGTCATTACAAGCACCATGATTTGATCTGGGCTATTGTCAGGGGTGGACTGTTGGCATTTTACTGGTTCAATCCTTTGGTATGGGTAGCTGCAATAATGTCCAAAAGAGATTGTGAGTTGGCCTGTGATTACGGTGTACTGCAAGAGATCGGAAAGGAAGATAGGCTGGCCTATGGCAGGACCTTAGTAGACTTAATAAAGCAAAGTGATCATAAGGGCGATGTTTTGCAAATGGCAACTACCATGTACGGCAGTACAAATGGGATAAAGGAGAGAATCACTCTAATTGCAAAGAATAAGAAAATGAAGACCACTACCTTGATTGCCGTACTGTTGATTTCTATATTTGCTGTCGGTTATACCTTTACCGCAGCGCCAAATAATGTAGAGGGTTTGAGCAATGACGACAAAAAAGAGATCGAGGCTTTCGCCATTAAATGGGCAGATGCGTTTTCGCAGAGAGATGCAAGGACTATTCACGAATTGTGTGAAAGCGAGGAGCTATACTTAACAATCGGCGGCATAGCGGAAAATGGAGAGTATTGGATGGGTTGGTCCAGCCCATGGCCTTGGAGTAAAGATTATGTGATAGACATAGAGGATAATTCAACTATTCATATGTATTATTATTTCAGGACATCAGACCCCTCAATTTATGTGGGGAAAGAAACTATTACGGTGAAAAAAATCGAGGGCGCGTATAAGGCGACGCAGGTCACGATGAAGTTCTTCAAAAGCATTAAAAGCAAGGCTGACTTTGATGTGGCATTCGAGCCCGGATTCCCTGATTTTATGCATTTAGCAGCTACTTATCAGGCTCAGGCAGATAAAAATGTCCGGGGCAAAACCGGGATCTTTGAGAATCCAGTATCGGCTGCCATTCATCAATTAAACCTTGTAGGAGCAAAGGTGACAGGATCTTATCAAGACCAAAATGCGGAAACCCCACTGGCCGTGGTCAAATTTGCATGGGAGGACGGCGAAGTAGAAGTCAACTTAATCCAGCCAATGTTGACCGACGAGAGCGGAGCTAAAAGACAGGCCTCAATTTGGATCGTAGTTAACGAAGATTCTACAGACAACAATGCTATAAGTGACGGTACTACAACCAGCGATCCGCAGCACATCGAAAAAATCAGCGCTCAGAAGTGAACTCTTTAGTTCTTGGAACCTCTGGAACCCTATGGCTATAAGTATGTTTTGTATGCTTAAAGGTGTTTGGAATTTGAGTAGTAAAAAGGAATAGTAAGACACATCATTTATATTTAGCGACATAAGGAAGCAAAGAGTGAGGGTTAGAGGAATACTACATGATATTTTATAAACGGATACAGAGAAAGGAATGATCAATATAATGAAAAGATGTTTAATGTCCGGTCTGTTGTTGGTGTTTATGTTTTTTGCTGTAAGTACCAGCGGTTTTGCCGCCGCGGCTCCAGTTGATGATGCTGCTCCTTCATTGCAGGTGCAATTAAACGGCTCCATAGTAAATGCTCCCCCTTATATGAGTGTAATTGAAGGGCAGGTCATGGTACCGCTGCGCTGGTCAGCAGATGTACTGGGAGCAACTTCGGTAGAATGGGACGCCGCCACCCGTACGGTAACTATTACGACCCCGCAGGATTTCTATAGTATGGAGAAATTCAAGTCCTATGCTAATGCCATGCAATCCCCTATTGATGAATACAACGAGCAAATCTGGCCCTTACCGGATAGGGTTAAAGACATACAGGTACCTGATCTGGTGTCCGACCGGCCCTGGGTGTTGAACCTAAAACAGTTTAATCCGGAAAGAGAAGGCCTGACCCTGCCTATGCCCCGTGATAATATGACCATCAATATTACCAGCGATGACGGGGTATATCAACACAGTTCAGTGGCAAACAGCATTGAAAACCACCAGGGCCATTATTATCTGCCTATGGACTGGCTGGGATACCTATTTAATGCCCGGGTTAGTTATAATGAAGCAGCCAATATACTGTCCATTCAAACCCCTGATCTGGAGCAAATCAAATCCGAAATTGAACGTATAGAAAACGCCCTTATTCCTGACAGTGCCGAAGAAGCCGTAAAATTATGGGGTCGGGGTATGCAAACCCGCAATGGAGCTCTGCAGTATTCAGCTTTGTCACCCCAGTTGCGTCAGGAAGCGGATAAAAGCGCTTATGTCCGTCAATCTTACTGGGTTACCGGCTGTTCAAGTCCTCAGGTAGGTCCTATCACCATAAAAAGCCGGAACGAGCTTAGCGATACCAAAGTCGAGTATACCATTTCTTTCCCGGAGATCTTTTCCGGCCAGACCCATGCTATAGCAACTGAAAAGATGGTGGTAGAGAAGCTGACCGATAACAGTCAGGCAGGATGGTTTATTACCCAAATACTTAAGACCAGCGGCTATGGGATTATTGACGATGAGACAACCTCACTGGACAACGGCAAGGTGGTATTTATAAAAGATAACTAGAAAAGCCCAAACCCAACATAAAAAATAAGTAATACTCAGCCAGGGTAATGTTTTAGAAGCAATACTGAACCCTGGTTTATTTTTTGCTGGTACCTATATGCTCGTGCCTTAATGGTACCGCTTTTATTCTGCACAAGGATAGCAATGAAGGATCAGGGGCAACAAAGTTACCCCTGCTATCCCCGGCAGAACCCCCTCTGGCGCTCGGGTTGCTCCTCAGCATTGCCCTATCCTCCAGATGGGTAAGAGCCAACTTTATTATATCCCAATTTTCCTAAGGCAACTCAAACGTTGGTGATTACTTGGACTGGATGGACTATTTTTGTCTTTAAAACTTTGTTGGGGGGCTTGACAAGGCCCTTCCATATCAGGGGACGGGGGTGTTGTCACATTTATATCCTTGAAACAACACCTCTATTAATTCCAGTTAATCCGCATCGATTAAGCGTTGTTTTTCTTCTTTCCCCAGATACAAATCTGCATTTAGTCATATGCGGGATGGGATGGAACCCATCCCCTACCAATAATTTACCATGTTATTCGTAGGGGCAGGTTTCCATGCCTGCCCGTTTAGCGACATATAAAGGTGTCAAGGGCGTGTCAATACCCCCGTCCCTTTGACACAGGCTTAAGCCGTTAATTTGTGCTCATAATAGATCTTGACATACACTGTTGTATACTGCCAAAGATTATTTGCGAATTCTGACCCTGTCTTCTTCCACAATCCATAATGATCCTGCTGGATTATAGTCTTCAAACAAGATAAGTAACTTGGTTATGAGCACCTGTATTTGTGATTTATTTTGATTTTTGGCCCTTATGACAATTATTCCCGCATATGTTTGTGGTGGATATGCAAGGATATCAGCGAAGTCGTAGTCAAGGGTTATTAGAATTCTTTGTTCCCGGGTGCAAGTATTAATAAGCTTATCATCCGAGCAACCATTCAGACCTTCGGACAATACCGTTTCTACATCATACCCGTAATCAATCATTATATTACTAATACTCCATGGCAGATTCTCATCCAGTTTAAATCTCATGACAACCTCAAATCGCCACATGACGTTCACGAGCTAACAAAGCCGCATACGCCAAAGCTGCATCGATATCAATAGACGTCAATGAAGGATAGTCCCTTAACAATTCTTCTTTCATTACCCCACTGGCTAAATTGTCCAGGATAACCGCAACCGGAATCCTGGTGCCAACTATACAAGCTTGACCATGACATATGTCTGGACTTGAACTGATGCGATTCATCAATGCATTGTCAGCCATTGCCTTACCCCCTAAAGAGTTATGTGTGTGGGCCGGAACCCAAACCGGTTGCTTTGCCTGATAATATTAACCAACCTTATTTCTATTTTATCATGAAAGCTTGTCAATTCAACTTTTGCATTACGACAATGCATGCCAGATGGGGACCAATTCGGACAGCATTTATCCTTATCCTTGTATAAACCAACAAGATATTTTTCATGATGGCGTATCTCCACTATTTTGAAGGTTTTCTAGTTTTTTGTGGTATTCGAATTTGCGCTCTTATTTTTCATTCTATTTTTCGGGCTATGATCGAGCTTACTGCATGTTGATGTGAGATATTGGCTGACATACAATCTATTATTTGTTCATCGTAATAAATAATCTCCCAATCATGATAATAGCCTGCCAGGTCGCCCGACCTGTAGAAAAACTCATTTTTCTCCCAGTCAGGTGCCAATGAGATAAAAGGTTTCTCCACAAACACCAGGTGAGCGTTCAATCCCCTTACCTGCGTGTGTTCTTTATACCTTTCAAAATGCTTCAACCGCTGGTCTAGCGGTAAAAACTGCAAAGCCCCCATTGAATAAATGACATCATAATCATCAGTGAGCTCGTAACCAATCATATTAGCATGAATTGTACTTATAGACAGTCCATTTAGCTGGCTGTACCTCTTGGTTTTCTCCATCCCGGGTAAAGAGATTTCCAAGGCATCAACCAGGAAACCACATTTAGCAAAATAAATGGAATCCCTCCCTTCGCCGCTTCCTATGTCTAATAAACGTTTACCTGCTGATTGACTGCCCATCAGGTTAACGATCTGCTCCGCTAATACTGACTGCTGCAATCCCCAATAATACTCCTGCTTTTCATATTCATTATCATACGGACTAGCCGGGATGACTACATCTTGTCCGGTAAGTAATCGATCAATAGAGGTATCCAGTACCTTTGCTATTATCGGCAACAAGGCCGTATCCGGTAAAGCACGCCCTTTTTCCCACTTGGAAACCGCCTGCCCAGTAACCCCTAGCAGGTCGGCCATTTGTTCCTGAGTAAGCCCTTTTTCCATGCGTAAAAATGCAATCCGCTGTCCGGTATTAGAGATATTAAACACAAGTTTACCCCCTTTGTTCGGATTATCGGTGCTAATAATCAAATTGTACTTTACCGGTATGCAAATATCTATCGAAGGTCAGTTGTGACATGCTTGAATGATTCAACTCACAGTTGGATTTCTTCCACCCCCAATAGCCCTCCAGAAAACGATAAAGTCGCTCCGCTAAAACGCAGGAACGGCTTTATTACTGGATTTACAGGCAAAACAAAAACCGCCCACCGATAAAATTCTTTTTATCAATAGATGGTAGAATATTTGGCTACCCTACTATAAAATGATACAAATGCACACCACTGAAAATAATAATCGTTTGACATTAGACAAATCGTTGCACATTAGGGAGAAATCGTTGAGCATTTGCTCCCCTCTCAAGAGACCCCTGAAATGTTTCCTTATAACGTCTGGGCCGATAGGCTCACCTTGATGTCTGATCTGTAATTTGTTATTTTTCCGTTCTCGGGAATAGGTCAATAGCGGTTTTTATGGGTATTTTCCGTTCTTGTAAATATGTCCACAGTATTTTTATAGTCTATATCCGTTCTCGGAAACAAGTCGATATTTTACTGAAAAACTTCGTCATCATCTGGGATAAGGTTCTCTACTTTCTCCTTTGTTAGTTCTGATTCTAAGAACTCCTTCGCGGTCAACTTTTTATAAACAACCTGACTTTGATAACTACTATCAAGAGACAGTTTCTCCAGAATTAATATCGTGTAATCGTCACTAGTATCGACAACAAGTAGCTTGCGGTTTGATGACCGCAACGCTTGTCCTAATAGACCGTTGATGTGAGAGTCGTTAAAGCTATAGCCGATGATAACAATCAACTTGCACAGCAACGAATAATACCTAAGTTCGTAAACGTTAAACAGGAACGGATCAACGGACTGCAACTTGGCATCTGTCCCAAAAATCAACTCCGCGTTTTCCTGAGGTGAATCGTAACGCATCAATATTCCGGTAGCAGAATCTCGTACCCAGTCAATCGACCCGTGGAGTTTGTAGAGATAAATCCCTGCACTTATGTCGGATGTATTGCTGAATCTTTCAGATGACCATTTGCTGTTCTCGTCGAATCCGCATTCTAAATCATAATCGCTCAGCTTTGCTTTTTCCAAACACTGGTCATAGTTTAGAGAGAAAACTCTGATAGGCGCCTGAATGCTCTTTTGAAAATCGTAGAACTTCTTATAATATGCCACCCTTGCCATAGTGTTATTATGAAGTGTTACAAAATCAACTATTTTCTTGCTAAGGAGCTTATCAAACTTATCGATATTCGAGAACCCTTCCCCCGCTAATTCGATGAGTTTTTCATTCCAACTGCCGATAAATGGATAGATTGGATTGCGTTCTTTCTTTTTAAGGTCGCGTAATACCCCAACCAGACGCTCGATGTTTATATTGTTGTCGAACATACCCTGAATACCGTCAGCGTATAAGATGGCACTCTTGACATAGAAATACAAATTGCGAAAAGGCATCCATTCGGGATTTGTTTTGATAAGTTCTTCAATTTCGTGTATCATTTGCCCAGAAGTTTTTATCTGGGCATCCATACTGCAACCAGCACCAATGAGGAAGATTATCGAATCCGCTTTTATGAGTCCCATTTCATATACCTCCACATTTTACAGAAACCACGGGGTGTTGAATTGAGAAAGGGCTTGCCTAAAATCCTGATTGGCATCTAATTTTCGAAAGTCACGAATGAACCCTGCAATAAGCTGGGGATAGAATATTGAAATAGGCTCTAGTTTGGTGTTGAATCCCCTCCAACTCGCGCCTGCGAGATTCACTGCATCTTGTAATAGCCGTATCGTTTTAGCGTATTCATTTCCTCCATAAAAGAATTCAATGTATGTCGGGTTTGCGATTCGCTTGTTGAGATATTCGCGCCCATGGCGCAAGCCCTCAAACCAAACGAGGTATTCTTTTTCGGATAATTTCACATACGAAGATTCATATGGGACTTTCAGGTTGTTATCCGCAAACCCGAAAAATCTGTTCTTTACGTTTATTCGCATAACAGTAAAGGACATCCCGCTATGCTGTTGCCGAAGCCTGTCAATGCTCTTTTTTATCGTCATCATTTCGTCGTTGCGCATACGAAACGGCGTATGAATGACACAGTCGGTAATGGCTTGTCCCTGACTAATTCGAGCCTCAATTTGAGAAATAATATTTTTTTCTAAATCAGAATAGTATTCGGCTCGATTATCGGTATCACACAATACGCCCAAAGACCTATAAACACCAGTTGAATCAAAACAGACAGAATATGCGAAATATTTCTTTACACTTGTAGAGCCATCACGCTGCCGCTGTATATCATGGGCCTTTCCAATCCCGAATATAAGGCAGTTACTGGTACTAGGTTTTACCAAC
The DNA here is from genome assembly GCF_001570625.1 of Syntrophomonas wolfei subsp. methylbutyratica. Lineage (GTDB taxonomy): Bacteria > Bacillota > Syntrophomonadia > Syntrophomonadales > Syntrophomonadaceae > Syntrophomonas > Syntrophomonas methylbutyratica. The sequence continues at coordinate 60,595 of NZ_BBQT01000001.1, forward strand.
CACGGAATGCCGCCTAACTTTGAAAATATCTGTAATCCAATCCCAGAAATAGCCCATTTCAACCCATCAGATGCAACTATCCTGTCGTTTCGTACGACTTGCAATGGGATACCCCGCGAAAAGAACGCCTGTTTTGCTTTAATATAATTATCTGAGTTATTGTTAAAGTGGGAGTAGGAATCGATGAATAGTCCGATGATTTGCTTTTGTGGGTTCTTTTCTGCTATATCATTAAGCCCTGAAACTAATGTATCAATAGCGTTATTGTCGGAATCAAAGTCTACGGCAATACGTACAACATTGTTTGTATTTATATCACAGTTAAACCAGTCTTTCATTCCTGAAAAGGTTGACGCATAACTTTTACCTATTAGTGCACGGTAGAGTTCATTCCCAGAAGCTTTTTCTGTATCTTTGAAAACAAACACAAACAGTGGTTCCTTTGGCGGAAGAGCATAAGGATGAGTCTTTATACCGCGGATTTTGTCGTAGTTTTCGTGGTCATTACCAAAAATATAGGTGCGCTCTTTCAACTCTTGTGAGTCAAGCCTGACAAAATACGGAGATATATGGTACTGTTGTTCGCCAATCGATAGTGCCCCAAGGGTTGAAAACGTAGTGCGAATGAAAGCTTTTATATAATTAAACCTGTCAAGATACGAGTTAGCGTTTGACTTTCCAGCACGGTCAATACTAAAACTTAGTTGTTGAATCCTTTTGCCGAAAGCTACGCCCGGTTTCTTCTTAAACGAAAAATCCAGAAGAAATCCGTACTGCTTGGTAATACCCAAATAGTAAGGGTATGCTTTTACAACACGCTGACCTTCAGGAAATTCCTCGACAATAAAAGAAACATACTTCTCGTATCTGTCTACCACCTCCGCTTTTATCTTGTTTTCAGAAACATGCTGAAGAATCCGGCACTTAAACAGATACCAAATAATGGATGTCATTAAACGAGGATTTTCATGTGCCCGAAAACTATAAGCATCTGAATTAGCAAACTGGGATAGCGCGACCCGATAAGTATCATAGGTCGCAGTATCCCCAGTGTTTTGACTAATAGGCAACTTTGCAACGAAATACCCAGCTTCGCGCTTTTCACCGTTAAATTTCCTGCGAAATACCGGCACGGTGAAGTCAGATATTTCAAACGGGAGAAAATTCAAATCTATTTTCATAGCAACCTCCATAACGCCGTTCACGCCCTATTTCCTAAAGCGTATCCATCACTGCCAGCAAGGTCTGGTAGCTGTCCACATCATGGTATTTCACACCGCTTGTTGAAATCTCGTTGAACAGCTTCTTAGCGCATGAAATTTTAGCTTTTTCAATTTCGTCGGTACGACTCATTTGGCCGAATTTTGTGGATTGCATACTTCCTTTTGTTTCAGCAATGAAGAAGATATGCTTCACCGAACCTTTCTTAAATGAAATTGCCCAGTCTGGGGAGTAATTTCCCACAGGTGTTGGGATATAGAACCCACGAGGCCCTCTGGGCAGTTTGGCATAGACAATCACCTCGTCGGCGACATCCAAGTCTTGGACAAACTTTCGTTCAACGCTGTCAACAGCCGTTCCGTCTGTGAAAACGTAATCCTGTATAGCGTGTTTAGCCTTAAACGCTTTCGCATACTCGTCGGAGGCGCGGCTCATGTTAAAAATGTCCTGTGAATAGGGTTCCTCAGCGCTTGGTGTATAAGTAATATGTTCCACCACAACCGACGCTTTTTGACGATTGATGATTCCTGCAACTTTGGTAATAAACTCCTCTGGGTTTTCTCGAAACAGCCATAGTTTTTCACGTTTAATACCACTTAGAATCGCTGTAACTGTCCGGCGCGTAAGTGTGGTACCTTCGGCAATTTTGCCTATAAGGTCATACTCGGCAAAACTGCCCTGCGCACGATTAAGTTTTTTGGTTTCGGTATGCTCAACATTAAAATCTGTGCCTATCTGTTCTCCTTTCGTTAAGGTGTACGACAAGCGGGCAACCCGCAGTTCGCTATTTATGGCAACAACGGACTTTTCAATGAGTTCTGCGCTATCAAACTCTACAGTGTATGCATACTTCTTGTTGATGCGCTCCCACAATTCCTTGAAGTCCTTCCAGTTTTCATTTAGCGGGTTATCCTTGACTTTCGTTTCGTGTCCATTACCCGCAATTTCTTTCAGGATGCTTGGATCAAATATAGCTTGAACAAGCTTATGGATGTTTTCTGCAAGCGGTGCCAGTTCTTCATCAAGCGGGGCAAGACTACCCGAGGCAGCGTCATTTCGGTAAGCGTCAGTGACTTCGCCCTGCTTAGTGATATAACCGTTTGAGCGGAGATATACAAAAATCTCCTGAGCCTCGGTTTGCGTTATTGTTCGGGGCACCCCGTCCAAGAAGAAGGTTTTGTTTGCAAAGTAATCCACACTTGCTTTCGTCGGGCGCTCGTAAAGGTCGGACTTGATCTCACTTTGCAATTCTGCCACAAACCCTGCATAGCTTTCACTGGCGACTACTGTCAGGACATTTATGCCGTGGACATAGCTTTCACCGCAGGCGTCAATATCCTGCCGTTCGCCATTGATGTTTACACACAGGCGCAGACCGCGACCCACCTCCTGCCGTTTTGCCGTGGTGTTATCTGAGTGCTTCAAGGTGCAAATTTGGAATACGTTGGGGTTATCCCAACCTTCTCGCAGCGCGGAGTGAGAGAATATGAACCTAGTTGGTTCTTCTAAGGAAAGCAAACGTTCCTTATTTTTAAGGATAAGATCATAAGCAGAAATATCATCCGAAAATTCGCTTCCACGCTTGACAGTGCTGTTTACGGCCCTTCCCTTTTTGTCTATTGAAAAGTAGCCGCGATGGGTTTCAGAGGTTTCGATTCCTCGCAAGTAGGCTTGATACGCTGAAGGAAACAACGTCAACCGTTCATTAAGCGCAGCGGTATACTCCTCTTCAAAAATGCGCCCATATTCACCGAGGATTTCCTCGCCATCTTCGCTATATTGACGGTATTTAGCCACCTCGTCAATGAAAAAGAGAGATAGGCACTTTATACCTTGCTCGAACAGTTTCTCTTCTTTGTCAAAATGTGAAGATATGGTCTCGCGAATTTGGATGCGCCGGATATCATCCTCGTTAACGTTACCGCTAGCTTCACCTGCTGCCAAGCTATCGCCGTTGGAGAATGTAACTACAGATCTTATCGGGTCTACCTCGGCAACAGAGACTCCTTTGTATTCCTCTAAACCGTTTGATGCTGTGTAAAGACTGTCACCCACACCAAGGGTTTGAATTTCACGTTTAATACCACTGCCACGTTTTACTTCGAACTCCAAGCGGGCACGTGGCGGCTTCTTGCGGTCAATCACTATATCGGCAAGGTACATATACCTGTTTGTACCGCTCAGGTTCTTAAGCTCAAAACCCTTAACCTCGATTTTTTTGACGAGTTTCTTTTTGAAAGCGTCAAGTGCATCAAGTACATAAACAAGGTTGTGTGAAGTCTTATGCGTAGCTGAGTAATTCAGTGAAAACAGGGGATTAAAGTTATTCTTCAATGCATTCTGTGTTGCTGTACCACCCATTTTTTGCGGCTCGTCCAGAATGATAATCGGGCGGTTGGCTTTGATAACATCAATCGGACGACGGGAACCGAACTCGTCGCGCTTGGTGTAGATAATGCGGGCAGCCTCATTGCCGCTTCTGCCCTCAACATTTTTATTCTCGTTCATCGTCGTATTAAATGCCTGGGTGTTAATTATCATGACATTAATACCGGAGTTCTGCGAAAACTCATCAAGCTGGTGGAGATTCGAAGAATTATATACGAAGAACCGAGCCTTAAGGCCGTACAATTCCATAAAGTGTTCCTGGGTAATCTCAAAGGTTTTTTTGACGCCCTCGCGGATGGCAATGCTCGGTACAACCACAATGAACTTGCTCCACCCGTATGCCTTGTGAAGCTCAAACATTGTTTTTATGTAGACATAGGTTTTGCCTGTGCCGGTTTCCATTTCCACGTCAAGTGAAACGGCACCGAGTCCTTGAACAAGCTCATTGGAGAGCTTGATATTATTTGCCATCTGAACATCACGGATATTTTTGAGAAGCTTTTCCCTGGTTAACTCCACTTCTGCATTGCGGTAAGCAGTCTCGAACTCTTCCATTGTTTGCTCTGTTTCATCTTCAAACATTGACTCCTGTGCAGGTCTTTGCTTTGGCTTTGTCGTACCCACGTCGCGGCGGTATTTGGATACACCGTAATTCGGCTGTCCGGCAAATACCTTGACTACACTTTCTGCAGCTTCGGTCTGGAAAGGCTGTATTTTAAACTGAAATTTCATCTACAACACCTTCCTTATCGTGTTCGGGCTGTAGGTGGAAAATACTTGCTCGAAGTTGACCATCGCGCTGTCGTTTATGAAACTGCTGTCACGGAACACGGCATAGTATGGCTTTTTCTTTGCGATTTCCGTAATTAGGTCGGTATCAACCCTGCCGAAGGAAGCAATCAGGTAGTTGTCATTGACATAGAAGGTCTCGCCATCCTGTCTGATTTTAGCTGACAGCGGGATGCCGAGGTCGAGCATAACCTGGAAGAGCAGGTCCTCCTCAGTTCGGTCAGGCTTGATGTTGTCCATGAAGCCCTCCAGGTTGAAGCTCATTTGTGCATATTCTTCGGGCGTATAGTAAACATCTTTCATATTGCTGCTGTCGAGCTTGAGGACCCGGAAGCCGATATCAAGCCCTTGCGCTGTTAATCCGGCTTCCTCACAAATTTTCGTCCCTGCTTGGCGTATACGTTTTAATGCTATATCCCAAACAGTCCTAAATCCAGCACTTATCGCTTCGCTATTTTTATCACATTTTTCTTCAACCTGAACCATAATAAATTTTCTCGATGAAGACAATTCATTGTTAAGCTCGAATACGGATTGTGCAGTTGTGGCTGTCCCAGAAAAAAAGTCTAAAATAATATCATTGTCATCAGAGAATGTAGCGATAAGATATTTTATTAATTGAACAGGCTTTACTGTATCAAAGCCATGTTTATTACCAACTAATTCGCTCAAATCGGACTTCCCGTTTTCAGCCGTTCCTGACAAGTCTGGTTCTATGTAAGTATATATTGGGTAAAGCGGGTCGTTTTCTTCGTGGCTGTATTTTTTCTCCATAGGTACACCCTCATTATTTAGTTCCATGTGATTGGTCTCAAACAAACTATCGATAGTAGATTTGCCAGCTTTCCATCGAAAATCTTCATCGGGTCTATATCCACCCGATTCAAATCGCATTGTTTCACGACGAAAAGTTCCTCGATTGGAAGTAAGGATTGTCGTTAATCTATATCTCCCCATTGCATCTTCGTGGGGATAAATTCTATCTTTAGCAGAGACAACATTATGTAATAGTTGGTCAGGATTCTTTTTACTATAAACTACTATATACTCCGAAACTTTTTGAGGACGAAATTTCGCATTTCCTGCATTTGTGGGCTTAGCTCTTGATTTCCAAACAAAAATGCAAACCTGATTAGAAGCCCCATAGATTTCATCCATGGCCTTAATTGTATTTGCCACTTCTTTGTCGCCGATTGATACCAAAATTACTCCGTCCTCATGGAGCAAATCCCTTGCTACACGAAGACGAGGATAAATCATATTCAGCCAATCGGTGTGAAACCTTCCATTGCTGTCAAGATTAGGTGTAAGGCGATTACCTTGTTCGTCGTATTGCCCGTCGCGGCGCAGGAACTCACCTGTTTCTTCCGCAAAATCGTCCTCATATATAAAATCTTTCCCTGTGTTATATGGCGGATCGATATATATCATCTTAACGCGGTTCAGGTAGGTCTCGCGAAGCAGTTTCAACACATCCAGATTGTCGCCCTCTATGTAAAGATTCTCGGTGTTGTCAAAGTCTACGCTTTCCTCGCGGCAGGGACGTAATGCCGCCGCAATGGGTGCGTTCGCCAAAAGCACTGACTTTTTCTTGTCCGGCCAAGTAAACTGATAGCGTTCCTCTTTTCCTGACACTACCTGGGTGTTTATTTCCTGTGCGAGAATATCCGCGTCAATCGCCCGGACAACCACCCCGTTTTCATCAATAGTCTCAGTGACGGCATTGGGGAACATAGAGGCCAGCGCAGCAAATTTTTCATCAGCGAGGTTAGGGGTAGACATCTTAAGTTTATCCATTGGAAAATTCCTCCATTTCGTTTTTAAGCTTTTTCACTTCTTCAACCAGCTCCCATTTTCGGCGAGGCTGTTTCTCGTTCATTGCCTTTTTCTCAAGCGCGGCAATTTTCTTTTTAAGCTTTTCGCGGCATTCATTGGCTATGATGGTTTCATCTAAGCTCTTACCCTTTGTGAGGTCAATGCTACCAATTTCTGCGATAATATTCTCCCATATTGCCCCGAGGTCAAGCCCGCGTAAGTTTAGCTTCCATTCATGAAGCGATTTGCTCTCTGACACAAGAACGCGTTCAGCACGGTAAACGGCAAGACGCACTGTGTCCTCATATTGCAAGACAAATAGCATACGCTGGTCAATCAACTTTGACAAAAGGACAATGTTCTTCTTGTCGCATTCTGGAGTTTTCAGCGACACCAATATCAAGTAAATCGCCGAAACATCCAGGCTTGCATTGACCGCCAAAGTCTGTGGAGAAATCTCCGCTACGATTACCAAGCGGTTGATCTGTTCGTCAAACAGTTTGCGATCGTCTGGCTTCGGTTTGAATCTATCGAAAATCGCTTTTTTCGGGAGCGGCTTTTTAATCTCTGTTGATCGCGGCAGTCCAAACATTTATGCCACCTCACTTTACGGTCAGGAAGCAGACCAGCTCAAAGTCGTCCAGACCGTCAATCGTGTTCGCAGCCAGGGATATCTGTTTGCCGGAGAGAAAACTGTCGATAGAGTTGTCCTCGTTCAAGTCCACGATGGACTTTACGGCAAAGTACAGAAGGTCCGAATAATGGCGCATATTTCTGCCGTCTTTCGTTTCGGCATTGAATTGGTGGCAAAGCTCTTGGTCCGGAACTGATTTACCCTTGCATAGACGCCTGAAAGCGTCGAGGAGTTTTTTCGGCTGCAGGTGGTCGATATGGATAACCGAGCCATCACGGACGTACACCATATAGAACGGATGAAGCTGGTTCTTGTTCTGCGGGTTGATGCCCGCATTGCGATTTTTTAAAATGTATATTGTACCATCCGGCGCATCGTCGTTTCCTCTCACAACTGCATGAAGACCGAATGGGACTTTATCGAGGTTATCGTGGTTCTTGATGTATTCAAGCAGGTCAAGCCTAAACTCATTCAGACCCAAGTCCATAATCGAAACGCCGGATTGCATTTCTTCGATGTCCACGACCTCGTTCTGCAGGCGTTCAAGCTGCGCCTTTCGGTATTCCAGGTCGCCCTGCTCCTCGGGGTCAATCGGGTTGTCGTCGCCTGTTGACGTCATAACGGAAGCTTTCATTCGGGTTTCAACGCGGCCTTTTAATTCAAGGTACTTGTCCAAATCGATATTAGGCCAAAAGTTCACCAGCTGAATCCTGGAGTTGCAGCTACCAATACGGTCAATGCGCCCGAATCTTTGGATAATGCGAACGGGGTTCCAATGGATGTCGTAATTGATGCAGAAGTCGCAGTCCTGAAGGTTCTGCCCCTCGGATATACAGTCCGTAGCGATGAGGATATCTATTTCGGCGGGGTTATTGGGCATCAGTAAAGCTTTGTCCTTTGAAAGCGGCGAAAACAATGTCAGTATTGTGTTCATATCAGTGCGCGGCAGTTTGACAGTTGTCCTGCCGTCTGTCGTGCCAGTTATCATGGCCACGTCAATCCCGAACCGCTGCTTCATGAGCGGAGCGATTTGGGAATAAAGGTAGTCAACTGTATCCGAAAACGCAGAAAATAGCAACACTTTTTTGTTGCCGGGATTAAACGGCCGCTGTATCTTGTCTGAGATAATGCCTATCAATGTTTGTAGTTTTCTGTCGAATTCAGGGGTGATGTCCTCGATCATCATTGAGAGCAGTTCGAGGGTTTCAGAGTCCTCGACTAACTTCTCACGCCAGGACACATAGTCCATATCGGCAAGGTCGATGTCCAGTTTCTTACCCTGATGCTCAAAAAAATCAGTGTTGGCGTCGTCGGCGTCAAATTCAGTATCAGTGATTTCCTGTGTGTTGATAATCTTGCTGCCACCGCTAGTGAAAGCATCGATGTCGGCAATCGTGCCGTTTATCAGCTTCCTCACCCGGTCAATCGTGATGCGGAATGAATATACAGAACTCTCAAGCCGTTTTAGGAGATTGATACACATCAAGCGACGAATGCCGATTTCGCGCCCGGCTCGGTCAATGTTTACGCTCGGGTCTATGTACTTGGCGCGGCGGCTTTCGAGCAGAAAGTCGGTTGGGATATATACAGCAAGATTTAGCCGCATAAGCTGTTCGTAGATTTCATCGTAGTCAATCGCCGATGGTAGGTCGGTCAATTTCGGGCGCAGGGCAAGCGGCTTCATTCTTTCTGGAAACTTGCCTATTTCTTCTATGTTATAGTATTTCTCAATATGCTTACGGGAACGTGCAATTGTTACGCTGTCAAGTAATGTAAAGAAGTCAAAGTCGAGTGACCGAAGAAGGTTCTCGGTCGTGCGTTCTTCCGGGTCGAGTTTGCTCCATTTATTAAAGGCAGTTTGAGCGTTGTGAAATATTACATCAATCGGCTTTGCAGTGTCGAGTTTGTCATTTATGAGTGCAGCGTTGCCCTCGTAAGCAAGTTCAAGCTGATGCCGCAGGTCGGAGAACTTACTGTTGACTGGCGTCGCAGAAAGCATCAATACTTTTGTTTTCACGCCTTTGCGGATGACCTTGTTCAACAGGGTCAGATAACGGTTCTCGCGTTTGGCTTCACCACTCCCCGAATAATCGGCGCCATTACGGAAGTTATGCGATTCATCTATGACTACCAGGTCGTAGTTGCTCCAGTTGAGTTTCGAGAGGTCTATGCTCCCTGAAAAGCCACGCTCTCGAGATAAGTCAGTGTGGTATAGTACGTCATATCGCAGTCGGTCTAAGGCTATAGGATTATTGAGATAGTTTTCTTTAAATGTTAGCCAGTTGTCACCTAGTTTTTTCGGACAAAGCACCAGCACGTTGCGGTTACGGAGCTCGTAGTATTTTATGACGGCCAAGGCAGTGAATGTCTTACCTAAGCCGACACTGTCGGCAAGGATACACCCGTTGTACTTTTCCAGTTTGTTGATAATTGCAAGAGCCGCGTCTTTTTGAAAACTGTATAGTTTACTCCATATTTTGCTTTCCTTGAACCCTGTCGCCTCGTTCGGCAGTACGTCCTCGTTGATATCCTCAAGAAACTCGTTAAAAATATTATAAATGGCTACAAAATAAATGAACTCAGGCGAGTTTTCGTTGTAGGCGGCTGTGATGCCGTCAATAACCTGTTCGGTTACATCCTGAAGTAGGTTCTTGTCATTCCATATCTGTTCGAACATCTTAACATACTCTCCAGCAAGCGGAGCGTCAATGCGGTTGACCAGGTTCATTATGTTGTTGCCTCGCTCGCACCCCAAGTCCGAAGTTGTGAACGAATTTAATGGCGAATAGGCTATTGCTTCATTGGGTTTGACCACACTAAGGAATCCGCTCATCGCTCCACCGGTTATGTTAGAGCGGAAGCGTACCTTTTTCCGAATCCACTCTGCACACTCGCGGGCAATCGCCTTCTGGGTTAGTTCATTACGCAGCTTGACTTCAAATTCCGTGCCATACAAAGATCGTTCGCGATTAAGCCGAGGGATATAGAACTCACGCTTCTCCTTAGGTGCTGTTTCTTTTAAGAAGGTCGGTGAAGTAAATACAAAGCGCAGCTCGTCAATCCCATCAAGCTGCTTTTTGAGCGTTTGGTAAGCATATATTGAAAAACAAGCAGCGGCTATCGATAATTTATCACCTTTTGATACCGTTGCCGCCAAGTCATCTTTGACGGTTTTAGTCACGTTGTCAAGAATTTGCATATGTTTTCCCTCGTTTACAAAGTTTATTATCGTTTACTCAATCTTTGCGCTTTTGCCGCTATTAACCCAAGCATCCACTTCAGATATCTTAAACTTGTATTGCTTACCTATCCTACGATGAGGAATAACGCCTTTTTTTATCCAATTGCGAATGGTATCCTTGCTGACGCCAAGATACTCAGCAATTTCTTCAAGGCTGGACCATTTTTCCGGCTGGTTCGTCATTGTTGTTCCTCCTTATGGATTGCCCTCTGCAGACTACACGACAGTATTCAGGGCAGTTATCTAATTTCCTTGTTATATTTCAGACCATAATCCCTTTCTATGTTCTCTATTACGGAACGGAATCCCATCCGTAAACTTCCTAAAGCACCGTTGGGTGACATATTAAACCATTCCCAATCCTGGTGGTCTATGATGAATCCATGACCATTGAAAATGCCTACTTTATCAAGATAATTATTGCAAGCTTCAATCATATCCCGTATAGGCTGTAGCTCTTTATCGGTAAAACTCATTCCCATAACACTGCTAGCCAAGGTTTGTTTCATTTCAAGCACAGAGGCAATGCAGTGTTCTTTCTGTTCTACTGCGCCAGGGTTAAATAAAACGCGTTTTGACTCAAGATAAACCAACAAGTTTCGATAAAAATCTTTCACTGAAGGATTATATTCACCTGATATACCACCAACAATATTACCGTTCACTTTGTTTATATTGATTATCGTTTGGTTTTTAACATCGCCATAGTTCGCGATTCTTTTGAATTCGCTGTAATTCACTAAAGAAATACCTCCGTCCACTCATCATCCGTAGCCTGTTGCTTGGACTTCAGGTCATTTAAATATTCTTTTAATGCATAATAAGCTTTTTTGTAGGTGAAATCCTTACTATTAATTACCGAAAGCAGGTTAGCATGTTTTTCTGGATTTTTACGAACCTCGCTTACCGAAAACCAGTAATCATCTTCAACTTTCACAAACGTTGAAAATTCGTAAATCTCCTGCTCTATTTCAGAGGCATCATTATGTTTACATTGGTCAGCTTCTGTCTCTTCTATTTGTTTGAATTCTTTAATTATCTGCGGCACCTTATCCATAATATCTTCGTTGTCATAGTACGTACTATTATCAGTGTCAAAACCCATCAGTGTATCAATTATAAAAAAATACAATTTCGAATTCGCCATAAATGCCCCGTTGTCATCAATGCTGAAATCGTAATAAGATTCGTCAGTATACTCACCGGTCTCACTATCAATTTCGTAATGCTCATGGTATTCATGACAAACCTTAATACTTGGGTACACCTTTTCAAGGAACGCCCAATACCCATCTTCATCCTCAACGGGGTTATCACCAACTAGATTTTCTAAGTAAGGTATAATGATAAATTCCTCTGTCTTTTCCGGTACCATATCATAAAGCATATCAAGCACTTTATCGTCGCTGTTATCGAAGCGGTCGAAGAACCTGATAAGCCCGGCTGACATTAATTCTTTTTTATCCGTCGACACTTTTTCAAAGCCATTTTTCAGATTTTTCGCGCAAAAGTATTCTTGGAAAGAGCGATGAATGAAACGATATTTACCGCCCTCATGAAGTAACAAACAGAGATTGTTGCTGACGTCAAACAGAAAATCATCAGCATTGATTTTTGAAGATGTGTTATTCTGACATTGGTCGAAATAAAATTTGAATTCGTTTCCAGTCAATTCGTATTTTTCATCCTTATATGATAGAAAGCAAATCTTCGCCAAATAGTCGGCAATTACATCCTTTGACAACCCGGACTTGAACTCGCGGACAAGTAGTTTAGCGTCATCGTGCTTTCTGGCAAGCGTCTCAAATGCCATCTCATAGAACTTATACATTTTCAACGGTACTATCGAATACTCTTCAAATGACATTAGCATAATAGTGAGAAGCAAAGGATTCTCGGCGAATTCCCTATGGCTATACCACAGCTCATGTTCCAACTGATTGCGAAAACTCTCCTTAATTTTTCTTTCGTCCTCGCTAAACTTGAAGTTGTCTATCATTTTCAATGCTTGCATTTTGCTGAACGGTTGTAACTCTAATTCGCAAAAGTTATTTAGCGCGACAAACTGGCGGAACGGGCGGGAAGAAAGGACGAAGTAGCTTTGAGGGTAATGGCATACAAAACTTTCTAATTCTCGAACGAACCGCGTTGATAAGGCAGATATGATTTCGTCTAATCCATCAAATAGCAAAAGGCACGAACCGCTTTCGAGGATGGCGGTCAACTGTTCGCTTGTGATATTTTCATCAAAGCGTTTCACCGCCGAATATACATAGTCATGCAGGTCGCCTGTTGATTCACCGTAATCTTTCAACTGGATAAAAATAGGCAAAAATTTTAATTCGTCATAGTTGTCAATCGCGTTAAGCAGTAGATGGCGCATCATCATCGACTTCCCCAGGCCCCCTATACCAGAGATGATGATGAAATGCGACAACGAACAAAGTCTGGCTGCGCTTATGTTTCCTATGGCTTTTTGATTATACTTCAAGTCATTGCAGACATAAAAACTGTAGAATTCTTTCGGCGTCTTGTCGTAAAGGAGGGTTTTCAGCTTCCTATAATATTCTTTCACTGCGGAAAGGTATTTAAAGAACGGTATCGAACCGCTACAATCTTCACTAACATCGTATATGAACAAGGTTTCCCCATTCGTAATTTCACCGAAAATGCGGTCAAGCTCCTTACGGAAGTTTAAGGTATTTTCCTGAAATTCTGCGGCCCAGCTGATATTGTCCTCACGGTGTAACGGAACGTAAGTATCCGCTCTGTGATCATTCATTGGACGCATATGGTTTGATAAATATGTATTGTAAGCCTCCATGGTTTGCACAAACCCACTGATTTTTAAAAACAGTGGGTCTTTTTGCAAATAAGCGAACGGCAGCAATAACTTATCTTTAATAACCGCAACAAAATACTCCACATCCATTTCCAAATCGGCAGACAACGACACACATGGATCGGTATAAACAAAATCGTAGATACGGTAATCAGAAACCGTTTGTTTGAATATCGTGAGCATGCGCTCTATAGGCGTTGCATTTTGCGGCAACGTAAATTTTCTCTTCAGTAAATACTCCTGTCGAAAATCGAAATAGAAATGCAAGGCAGACTTTATATCTTCAAATACCAGCCCGAGCGGTTTTCCGCTTTCTTCAGTGTCTGTTTCGGCCTCTTTAGCTGCAACAGCCCACTCTTCGGCTAGTTTTGTTATATTTTCTACAAATGTTTTTAGTTCTCCAACTATATTGATAAGTCGCTTACTTTGAGAAACAGTTTCATTAAGATTATCGACAAACCTGCAAACAACTGTTTCACTCTGTTTTTTATCACCTTTTTCTATGGTTTCGCTGAGACGGCGTAAAGCACGGTCGAGCATTAAGACACGACCATCAAATTCTTCGTCATAATAAACAGAGTCATTTTTTACTCCAGGTACTCCAGATGGGGTATTACCCGATTTAACTTTACTATCGGGCAATACAATATTCCCCGGCATATTTTGAATATTAATTATCGTTTGATTGCCGATGTTGGCACGATTATCTACATTTCCCATACTATTTTCACTCATAGATTTATGTCTCCGTTCATCGTTTCTATAGAGATGAACTTCTGATTCTGAACTGTCCCATAATTGTTGACGGTAATACGTTTCGGGTCTGTACTGTCAGATGTTGTCACAGGTAACAGCGAATGTCCTCGGGAATCTGACGATTGATCAGGGGCTGGCGATTCGTCAGCTGAAGCCATATTTTCTACAGGCTCGCTACGAAAGTTCACTTTAATATCACGGGTTATGCTCGCACCGTTTGAACCAATAAAAGTCCACTTCCCTCGACGTTCCTCCGGGGCTTTATGCCATCTATTGTAAGTTTCTATACCTACAGTGTTTTCTTTCCTATTAATAAGAATATAATGCCAGATTCCCAGTAAAAAAGCTGGAAGGCATACTTCCTTTACCTCAAACAAATCTGTTTTTGTTAAAAATTGTCCATTTTCACAACTGTAGAACTGCTCTTCCCCTCCGATGCTTTCATCAGCAGCAATTAGTTCAATCAGTGCTTTTACGAGCCGCACATCTTTGCCGACGGCTGTTCCTACTTCTATGAAAGTATCTACAAAATCGGACATATTTGTGAGTGCAGCTTGATAGTCGTTCTTTACGAGTTTGTCGAAATAATCTATCATTGCTGGTTCATCAAACGGGAAATAAGTCCCTCTCGATATTTTGCATTTTATATAATTCGAGGTATTTGTATCAAAAGTATCTTTATTAGGTTTTTTAAAGTCAGGGTTAATAACCCGAATCAACCCGCTAAGCACTTCGGGATTAGAAAGGCCGTCTCGCTCGCTGACAATATGTCCACGGGCGCTTGTGCGCTGTTTTAGGGCTTGCAGTACCAGAGATAAGAACGTCCCGCCACAAAGCCGCGGATAATCATTTTTCATAAATTATGCCTCCCTTGAAACTTGTTAACCTTATTGACTTTATTAACCGTAACAACGATTGCCCCATAACTTTGTGGACTATTAGGTAGCTCCTGTGAGAGATCGCAGGGGGCTTTTTTTATTCCTTCAAACCGATGGATTTGGTGCATTAAAGCTTAAAAGCAATTCATACCAATTCCCACTAAATCATTGTATCACGCACTTTCCTGGAAATCAATGCCATAAGTGTGCCCTATATATTAAGCCATAAAATTTCCTCCCTGCGATTGCTCACTCATTTCAAATCACAGGAGGAAATTAAATGCCAATCAATGACAATCATCAGACAACCACTCAGCGTTACATCGAAATCGATGGACAGCAAATCCCCGTAACAGAAGAGGTTTACCGTGCCTATAAACGTCCGGCATGGGCTGAACACAAGCGCAAGGAACGCGAAAAACGCTGCCGTGATGAAAACGGCAACCGCTGCAACAGGGACTGCAGCAAATGCGAAAAACAGCGGACAGGCAGTGTACTATCCCTGGACAAGTTCACCGAGGATGGCCTTGAGGTAGCCGATACCGTTGACATTGCCGAACTAGTTGCGGACAAGCTGCTCCTCGAAGAGCTTTATGCCGCTTTAGATGAACTCGATCCGGATAACCGCAGGATCATGGAACTCTTCAGCGTCGGCAAGTCAGAGCGGGAAATTGCCAGCGATATCGGCCTTTCTCAGAAAGCTATTAATAAACGAAAAACAAAACTGTTCGCCCAGTTGCGGGAGCGTCTCAAGGACTTTATCTGATCTTACAATCACGCCCTCTGGTTTCCTACGGATATCAGAGGGCATCACCATCAAGAAAATTTCTAAAAAAAAGTACTCAACTTTCCAACTTCTGTCCTGTGGATGGTGAGGGAAGAAAAGCACCCCTCGGAACGGAGGTTCAAAAATGGAAAAACAAGCGCAACAAACCGACACCGAAATCCGCGACCGTGAGATGGATGAGGAATTGGCGGATGTCCTCACGGCAATCAGTGTGGTGTCAAAACGCCTTGCCCGGAAGCTAACGATGCTTTCCCGGCAGGACAGAAAAAGGGCGGAAGGAGGAAACTCGGATGAGCAAGATGAGTGAACTTTCTCTTGTGGTTACTGAGCTAAAGCGCTGCGGCGAAGCGCTTATCAGTATATCGGAGTCGCTTGCTGACTTGTTTAGCGGTAACGGTGATGCCCATACTACGGATCAGCCGGAAGCGGAAGTCCCTGCACCGGATGAAAAGCCAATCAGCCTTGAAGCGGTCAGAGCTGTTCTTGCAGAAAAGAGCCGGTCCGGTCACACCGCCAAAGTTCGGGACCTACTGGAAAAGCACGGCGCTGCGAAGTTGTCGGAAATCGATCCCGCGGAATATCCGGCACTGCTTGCGGAAGCTGAGGTGCTGGGAAATGAGTAAACAGAAGGTCAATTGTGCCGTAGACACAAGAGAAGCTGGCCTGGGCCACGCTCTCCTTTCGGCTTCCTCCTCTCATAGGTGGCTGAACTGTCCTCCTTCCGCTAGGCTCTGCGAGAATTATGAGGACAAGGGCAGCGAATATGCCGCTGAAGGAACGTCGGCCCATATGCTCTGCGAGTACAAGCTGAAGGTCGCACTCGGTATCCGTGCCAAAGACCCCACCGCTGACCTTTCTTTTTACAACGCGGCGATGGAGGACTGCGCCAACGGCTATGCCGCCTATATCCTCGAACTGGTTGAAATGGCCAAACAAAGCTGTGCCGACCCGGTTGTTCTTATCGAACAGCGGCTCGACTTTTCCAAATACGTTGAGGGCGGCTTCGGTACCGGCGACTGTTTAGTTATCGCGGACGGTACACTCCACATCGTGGATTATAAACACGGACAAGGAGTACGGGTAGAAGCAGAGGATAACCCGCAAATGAAGCTGTATGCACTGGGAGCTTTGGAGATTTTCGATGGTATCTACGACATCGATACGGTTTCCATGACCATCTACCAACCCAGGCGCGATAACGTGTCCACCTACACGGTATTCAAGGAATCCTTGTACCAATGGGCTGAGGAAGTTTTGAAGCCAACTGCCGAACTAGCTTACGCTGGGGACGGAGAATTCAACTGTGGCGAATGGTGCATGTTCTGCAAAGTGAAGCACGAGTGCCGTGCTAGAGCCGAACGTAATCTGGAACTCGCCCGATATGACTTCAAGCTTCCCCCTCTGTTGGAGAACGATGAGGTTGAAGATATCCTTGGCAAAATCGACAGCCTAATCTCATGGGCCAACGACATCAAAGACTATGCTCTGCGCGCTGCCCTAGGTGGTAAGCAATGGAACGGGTGGAAATTGGTCGAAGGCCGATCCAACCGCAGATACACTGACGAGGCTGCGGTGGCTGATGCAGTCAGCGCGGCTGGATTTGACCCCTACGAACGCAAAGTTCTGGGTATCACCGCTATGATCTCTCTACTCGGCAAAAAACGTTTTGAAGAAGTTCTCGGCGGCTACATTGAAAAACCTCTAGGCAAACCAACGCTTGTGCCAGAAAGCGATAAACGCCCGGCAATCGCCACCGCGCAACAAGATTTTAGTGAATTTTAAGGAGGAAAATCTTATGTCAAATAATTCAAACAAAGTCAATAGTAATCCTATGAAGGTTATAACCGGACCCGACACCCGCTGGTCTTATGCCAACGTCTGGGAGGCTAAGTCCATTAACGGAGGCACTCCGAAGTTCTCTGTATCGCTCATCATCCCCAAGTCCGACACTCGCACCATAGCAAAAATTAAAGCTGCAATTGAAGCAGCCTACCGTGAGGGTGAGGCTAAGCTGAAAGGCAACGGCAAAACTATGCCGCCCCTTTCCGCTATCAAGACACCATTGCGTGACGGCGATACCGAACGGCCGGATGATCCCGCCTATGCCAACGCCTACTTTATCAACGCTAACTCTGCAACCGCGCCCGGTATCGTAGACGCCAACCTCCAGCCCATCCTTGAACGTTCTGAGGTTTACAGCGGAGTTTACGGCAGGGCTAGTATCAACTTCTATGCCTTTAATAGCAACGGTAACAAAGGTATTGCCTGCGGACTGAACAATCTACAGAAAATCCGGGATGGTGAACCTCTTGGCGGCAAGTCCAGAGCTGAGGACGATTTCGCCACCGAGATCGATGAGGACTTCCTCTCGTGAGGGCGCTCAGTATCGACATAGAAACGTACAGCACTGTAGACCTCGCCAAAAGCGGGGTCTATCGCTATGCGGAATCACCGGATTTTGCAATCCTGCTCTTCGGCTATTCTGTTGATGGCGGCGAGGTTCGGGTGGTTGACCTCACGAGCGACGAAACAATTCCAACCGAAGTCGTTGATGCGCTTATGGATGAAGACGTGACAAAATGGGCTTTCAACGCCCAGTTTGAACGCATCTGCTTGTCAAAGTGGTTAGGTTTACCCGCAGGTCAATATCTTAATCCAAAATCCTGGCGCTGCACGATGGTGTGGTCGGCATACATGGGGCTACCCCTTTCCCTGGAGGGAGCCGGTGCCGTTCTGGGCTTGGAAAAGCAGAAGCTGACGGAAGGCAAGGACCTTATCCGCTACTTTTGCCAACCATGCAAATCTACCGCCGCAAACGGTGGTCGCACTCGCAATCTGCCAACCGATGCTCCGGATAAGTGGGCGTCATTCATAGCCTATAACCGTCGTGATGTGGAATCCGAGATGGCCATAAAAAAGAAGTTGGCAAAATTCCCCGTGCCGGAGGAAGTTTGGGAGGAATATCACCTCGACCAGGAGATCAACGACCGTGGTGTAGCACTGGATATGGCTCTTGTGCGTCAAGCCATTGATATGGATAAAAGTTCACGCTCCGAACTGACCCGTATGTTACGGGAACTGACCAAAGTCGAGAATCCAAATTCTGTGGTTCAGTTGAAGCAATGGCTTTCCGACCACGGCCTTGAAACCAATTCGCTTGGCAAGAAGGCTGTGGCAGAACTGCTGAAAACCGCACCGGAATCGCTCGGTAAGGTGCTGGAACTCAGGCAGTCACTGGCAAAGTCATCAATTAAGAAATATGTTGCAATGGAAAACGCCGTCTGCGCTGACGGCCGCGCTCGTGGGATGTTCCAGTTTTACGGGGCCAATCGAACCGGCAGATGGGCTGGCAGATTAATACAATTACAAAATTTGCCCCAGAACCACATGCCCGACCTGGAACAGGCTCGAAACCTTGTGCGGTCTGGCAACCTCGCGGCTTTGGAAATGCTCTACGAATCTGTACCAAATGTGCTGTCAGAACTCATCCGTACATCATTTATCCCAAAAAGCGGCTGTAAATTCATTGTGGCTGACTTCTCGGCAATTGAAGCAAGGGTCATCGCCTGGCTTGCAAGTGAAAAATGGCGGCAGGAAGTTTTTGAATCCGGCGGTGATATCTACTGTGCTTCCGCTTCCCAGATGTTCCATGTTCCTGTAGAAAAAAACGGTGTCAACAGCCACCTGCGACAAAAAGGTAAAATCGCCGAACTCGCTCTCGGATACGGCGGATCAGTCGGCGCTCTCAAAGCTATGGGTGCAATTGAGATGGGGCTTGAAGAGGAAGAACTCCAACCACTTGTTTCCGCCTGGAGGTCGTCGAACCCCAATATTGTGCGACTTTGGTGGGATATCGACCGTGCCGCTATGACGGCGGTCAACGAGCGTTCCACCACAGCGACACATGGCATCCGCTTTTTCTATCAGAGCGGAATGCTCTTTATCATTCTTCCATCCGGTAGGCGTCTTTCATATGTGAAACCGCGTATTGGAGAAAACCGATTTGGATCAGACTGCGTCACCTACGAAGGTGTCGGCGGCACAAAGAAATGGGAGCGGATCGATAGCTATGGCCCGAAGTTTGTGGAAAACATCGTCCAGGCAGTAAGCCGGGATATCCTCTGCTATGCCATGCAGAATCTTCGAGACTGCGCCATCGTGATGCACGTCCACGATGAGATTGTTATCGAAGCTGATCACCGTATGTCCACTGAGGCTGTATGCAATCAAATGGGCCAAACCCCGCCCTGGGCAAAAGGCCTTTTATTGCGAGCGGACGGATATGAAACATATTTTTATAAAAAGGACTGATATAAAGTACTCAAAACCGTGCCTCCTGTCCTGTGGATGGTAGAGGGCAATGATGCCTTCAAGATGGGAGGTAAAAACATGTTTTATGTAAGAGAAAAGATCAGCGACGCGGTTGAGGTAATTGTGGAAATCCACGATGACAATGTGTTCTGTACCTGCCCCGGCTGTGGGTGTGAGGTAGAAATTAACCTAGCAGAATTATTCAGCGATGACGAGGGTGACCTGTATGGCACAACGGTTTACTGCCAGAAATGCAGCGGGTCAAGATTGGAGGGTCGCTATGAATAACCAAATACAGATTTTCAACAACAGTGAATTCGGCTCATTAAGTGTGTTAATGATTAATGACAAGGCCTATTTCCCAGCAACGGAATGCGCCACCATTTTGGGGTATGCCAAACCACATAATGCAATAGCGATGCATTGTAGGTACTCCCTAAAACAGGGAGTACCCCATCCGCAAAATCCAAATAAAACGATTGAAAAAACTTTCATACCCGAAGGCGACCTTTACCGTCTCATTATCCGCTCTAACCTTCCCGGTGCCATTCGTTTTGAACGCTGGGTGTTTGACGAAGTTCTCCCCTCTATCCGCAAGCATGGCACATATATGACGGAGACAACCATTGATAAAATACTTGCCGATCCTGACTTCGGCATTCGGCTTTTAACACAGCTTAAAGAGGAACAGATGAAAAATGCCAAATTGGCTGCCCAAAATGAGGAATTAGCTATAAGGCTCAATGAATCCGAGAAATTTTGGACAATTATGAAATTCAACCAGCACTTCAATATGGGATGGGACATGAAAACTTGCCAGCGTAACGGTCGGGCAGCATCAGCATATTCACGCCAGCACGGTTATGAAATTCAAAAGTGCCAAACGAATGATGACCGTTTTAAGTTCACCAACAGTTATGCCTATGAAGTGTTGGAAACCCTGTTCCTTCCCCAAAAGTGTGAGGTGACGCTATGAGCACCGACAAATACAACTTAGAAGGCTACTATGACCCCACCGCCTATGAAGCTTTAACATCTATAGAGCAAGAGGAAAAAGCCGCTAAAGCTTTTCGGCCCCTTGTATATATCTGTTCCCCCTACTCCGGGGATATCGGAAACAACATCAAGTCTGCCAGGCGATATAGCCGGTTTGCGGTTGATATGGGATATATCCCTATCACACCGCACCTGCTATATCCTCAGTTTTTAGATGACAATAACCTGTCAGAACGCAGCCTAGGATTATTCTTTGGCAATGTACTCATGGCAAAATGCGCTGAAGTCTGGGTGTTTGGCACTTATATCTCCTCCGGCATGAAGGCAGAGATTGAGAGAGCCAAGCGAAAGAAATACACTATTAGATATTTTTCTGAGGACTGCAGGGAGGTTTCAGGATGAAGATTTCTTATGGCAATAGTCGCATGGATAAGAAGTGGAAAAACAGCGACATATCCTGGGAGGATTTCTGCATGCGAGTCAGTTCCACCGTCCGCACGACGGAAACCGTGGAGGAATACCGCAAACTGAAAAAAGGTCAGCAGGATGCTATCAAGGATGTAGGCGGTTATGTAGCCGGTCATTTGCGCGAAGGTAGGCGCAAAAAGGGCTTTGTACTCTGCCGCTCCATGATTCTTTTAGATATGGACTACGGAACGCCGGGCATTTGGGATGCAGTCATTATGAAGTACAGTTTCAAGTGCTGTGCCTACTCCACCCATAAGCATACTCCTGAAAAGCCTCGTATCCGCCTTGCCATCCCACTTTCCCGCGATGTTAGCGAAGCGGAATATCCTGCGGTAGCCCGGGTGGTAGCAAAGGACATTGGAATAGACCTGTTCGACGATACAACCTATGAAGCCCACCGGCTCATGTACTGGCCGTCTACTTCGATGAACGGTGAATTCTGGTTTCAGAAAAAAGATGGCAGCAATCTTGACCCGGATATATATCTTGCACGCTATGACGATTGGCAGGACGAGTCCACATGGCCGCGCTCCAGCCGCCAATCCGAGGTGGCGCGAAGTGGTGTCGCCGAAGCCGGTAATCCGCTTACCAAGCCGGGTATCATCGGTGCGTTCAACCGTGCCTATAC
The DNA here is from genome assembly GCF_001570625.1 of Syntrophomonas wolfei subsp. methylbutyratica. Lineage (GTDB taxonomy): Bacteria > Bacillota > Syntrophomonadia > Syntrophomonadales > Syntrophomonadaceae > Syntrophomonas > Syntrophomonas methylbutyratica. Next base: position 82,349 of record NZ_BBQT01000001.1, read on the forward strand.
TGTTGAAGACGCAATCGACACCTTCCTCTCCGATGTATATGAGCCATCCGCTATGAACGGCAGATACGACTATATACCTGCTGACAGCAGCGCGGGCGTGGTTATCTATGATAGCGCGTTCGCCTATAGCCATCATGCCACCGACCCCGTCTGCGGAAAACTGTTAAATGCGTTTGACCTGGTACGGCTCCATAAATTTCGAAGCCTTGACGATAAGTCCGCAGAAGATACCCCGGTAAATAAGCTACCGTCCTATAAGGCAATGTCGGAGCTTGCTGTAAATGACGAGCGTGTAAAACTGCTATTGGCAGAAGAACGCCGGACACAGGCTTCGGCTGAATTTGCCGTGGTAGATACGGACTGGGAGAAAAAACTGGAGTATGAGCCACGCTCTACCGTGCTTAAAAACTCCCTTGGCAACCTGCTGCTCATCCTAAAAAACGACCCCAAGCTGCAAGGCATCCGGTATAACCGGCTTGCCAATCAAATATATGGTGATGACGCTCTGCCGTGGGAACGTCCGTATCAGCCATGGCGGGATGCGGATATGGCGCAGCTGGTTGCTTATGTGGATAAAACCTACGGCACGTTTTCTTCCCGCAACTATGAGCTTGCGCTTACCAAGGTGGCAGATGACCGCGCCTACCATCCTATTCGTGATTACCTGGACAACCTGCCCGAATGGGATGGCGTCAATCGTGTGGAAACCTTGCTGGTTAAATATTTTGGCGCGGAGGATTCGGAGTATACCAGAATGGTCACCCGTAAAACCCTCGCGGCGGCGGTGGCCCGTATCTATCAGCCAGGCATCAAGTTTGACTCCATGCTGGTGCTGAACGGACGGACCGACCTCGGTAAATCCACTTTCTTTGCCCGGCTGGCCGGAGAATGGTTTTCCGATAGCCTAAACTTTACCGATATGGGCAAAGGCAAAGATGCTGCAGAGAAGATTCAGGGTGTTTGGATTGTAGAAATTCCTGAATTAGCGGGTCTATCGAAAATGGACGTCAACAACATCAAGGGCTTTCTCTCCCGACAAGACGACCAGTACCGCCCCTCCTATGGGCGGACAGTCGAAAGCCATCCGCGCCAATGTATTATCGTCGGCTCTACGAATGCGGAAAACGCAGGATTCCTGCGTGATACCACCGGCAATCGCCGTTTCTGGGTGGTGCGTGTCTGGGGCGGCAGTAATAAAGGTTGGGATTTGCCCGAAACTGATGTGCCGCAGATCTGGGCTGAAGCAAAGCACTACTGGATGCAAGGAGAAAAACTCTATCTTGAAGGAAAGGTCGCCCAGCAAGCAAAAGCGGAACAGACGGCAGCGCTGGAAACTGATGAGCGCGAAGGCGTGGTGCGCGAATACCTCGATATGCTCCTGCCGGAAGGCTGGTATGATATGGATTTGTACAGCCGGAAACATTACTTTTCCTCGGACGACCCATTGCGGCCGGAAGGCAAGATTCAGCGCGAGTACGTCAGCAATATGGAAATCTGGTGTGAATGCTTCGGCAACGACCGGGGTAAATTTGAGCGCCAGGCTGACAGTTACAAAATCAAGCTAATCATGCAAAAGATCGGCGGCTGGGTGTACTCCGGCCAGAAAAAGAAAATCAAGGGTTATGGCGCTCAATATGTATGGGTGCGAACCATTGATGGAACCGAAAATCTTAATCATGGAACCTCTTAGAACCTTGAAATATCAACACTTTTTCCAAGGGTTCCATGGTTCCAAAATATATAAATATTTTTGTATATAGAGAAAGGGTATCGTGTTTACCTCATATACGCGCGTATAGGTTATATGGAATTCTTGGAACTTTGGAACCTTGGAACTGGCAGAAAGGACTTGTATGAGAGAAAAAACCATAGAAATAAAACTCACAAACACAGTCAAATCGATGGGCGGCGTCGCCCTGAAGCTTATCTCACCAGGTTTTGATGGTGTGCCTGACCGCTTAGTACTTCTACCCCATGGCAAGCTTGCCTTCGTAGAACTTAAAGCACCAGGGAAACGACTTCGTCCTTTGCAGGAAAAGCGAAAAAGGCAACTTGAGGCGTTAGGGTATTTAGTATTCTGCATTGACGGTGCCGAGCAGATTGGAGAGATGATTGATGAAATATTGTCCTCATGACTACCAAACATATGCAACCAATTTCATACTGCAGCATCCTATTTCGGCGGTATTTCTGGATATGGGGCTTGGCAAGAGCGTAATTACGCTGACTGCCATTTTTGACCTTGTGCTAGACAGTTTTCTCATCCGCAAGGTACTCGTTATCGCCCCCCTCAGAGTGGCACGAGATACTTGGCCTTTTGAAATCGAAAAGTGGGATCACCTGAAAGGCATGACCTACTCAGTGGCCATTGGCACTGAACAGGAACGCAAGTTTGCACTGATGCGAAACGTTGATGTGTATATTATCAACCGGGAAAACGTGGACTGGCTGGTTAATAAGAGCGGCCTTCCCTTCGATTTCGACATGGTAGTGGTTGACGAACTTTCCTCCTTCAAGGCATATAGTTCAAAGCGATTCAAGGCACTTCGCCGTGTCCGCCCGAAGGTAAAACGCATCGTTGGGTTAACAGGCACACCATCCGGTAACGGTCTCATGGATTTATGGGCGGAAATCGGCATTCTTGACATGGGTCAGCGGCTCGGTCGCTTCATCACCCATTACCGTAACAAATTCTTTACCCCGGAAAAGCGCAATCAGCTTGTGGTGTTTAGCTATAAACCGCTACCCGGAGCAGAGGATGAGATTTACCGCCTGATTTCTGACATCACCATCAGTATGAAAAACACTGATTATATAAAGTTGCCGGGACTAGTGATGAACGAGATTTCTGTTTGGCTGCCGGAGAAAGAGCAAAAAGCCTATGACACCATAAAGCGGGATCTGATTCTTTCACTGGAAGGGCGGGATATTGACGCTGCTAATGCCGCTGCGCTGTCAGGTAAACTGCTGCAGATGGCAAACGGAGCGGTCTATGATGAGAACGGCGGTGTAGCACACTTACATGATCGCAAGCTGGACGCATTAGAGGATATTATCGAAGCCGCCAACGGCAAACCGGTACTGGTGGCTTATTGGTTTAAGCACGATCTTGAACGGATACTTTATCGTTTCCCCGCTGTGAAGCTGGACAGCGCAGCTTCCATCAGGCGCTGGAATGATGGAAAAATACCACTGGCTGTGATTCATCCGGCATCGGCCGGACATGGATTGAATTTGCAAGCGGGCGGTTCCACCCTGGTGTGGTTCGGGCTTACCTGGAGCCTTGAACTCTACCAGCAGACCAACGCCAGGCTGTGGCGGCAAGGGCAAAAGGATACGGTGGTTATTCACCATATCATTACCAAGGGCACCATTGATGAAGATGTGATACGCGCCTTAAAAAGAAAGGACAAAGTCCAGACCGCTCTAATTGACGCGGTCAAGGCAAATTTAAAGGAGGCGGTCATATGATTGCGCTGAAATACATCAATAAGAACGCGGCGACGATTGCCGCCATACGCGACTATAACAATATGCGTTTTATCATCAACAACACTCCGGAGGAAATAAAGAGTGTGTACGAAAAAATGATTGCGCCCCGAACCCCCAAGCTATCAAGGATGCCTTCAGCAAGGAATCCGCAAGCCGGAGCCGACAAACTGGCGGCGCAGATTGACAAGCTGGATATCCTGCGGGAGCGCTACAGCCAGGCTATAGAGTATATGGCGTGGTTTGAACCTGCCTGGTCAAGCCTGACTGATACCGAGCAGCACATCCTTTCTGAATTTTACATGGGTGACAATCAGAAGTCCGGTGCAACCTACCGACTGATGAGTGAACTCAGCTACAGCGAAAGCCATATCGAGCGTCTGAGGAGCAACGCGCTGAATCACCTGCGCAGTATGTTGTTCGGATAAAGATGAGGGAATTCTGAGGGAGTGTTTGCTTTAGGTCTCTGTATAATAATAGTATCGAAGCTGTATCAATAGCCTTCGCGGGACACTGCGGAGGCTTTTATATGCCTTTAACGAGGTGAATTTTAATGCCCTTTAAACCCAAACGGCCGTGTTCTTACCCTGGCTGTCCAAAGCTGACACACGACAGGTTTTGCGAAGAACATCAAAAGCTGACCGACAAACAATATGAAAAGTACCAGCGTGACCCGATCGTGAAGAAACGCTACAACAGGACTTGGAAACGAATCCGCGACCGGTACATTGCCGCACACCCTCTCTGCGAGAAGTGCGCAAGTCTTGGACGGGTCACCCCGGCCCAGGAGGTACACCACATCAAGCCGCTGTCCCAGGGAGGCACCAATGATGTGGATAACCTCATGAGTTTGTGTACATCCTGCCACTCCGAGATCACTGCCCGCGAAGGCGGTCGTTGGAGGAAATGAGTATCATGTCTCCCCCAGGGGGATCTAAATCTCTACAACCCTACCCTGGAGAACGGGCGGCCCCCTTCGCGCGTAAAAATCACGGTTCAAACGGGGGATTAAACCCGGCCACAGCAAGGAGGTGAAGGCTTGTGGCAAAAGACGGAACCAATAGGGGCGGCCGTCGGGTTCGCGCCGGTGACAAGCCGCAGCCCCTGGCTGACAAAATCTCGGCCGGAAAGGCCGCAAAAGTTTTAGCAGCCCCGGACCTGCATCCCGAGTCGATGCTTGAAGCGAGCGACCTTGACGATGCGGCCGATTTATACGGAGAAGATATGCCAACGCCCAGCGATTACCTCAGCGCGAGACAGAAAGACGGTAAGCCGCTGGGCGCTGACGTTCTGTTCAAAGAAACCTGGAAATGGCTTAAAGAGCGTGGGTGTGAGAAATTCGTTAACCCAAGATTGATTGAAGCCTATGCCCAGGCTTTCACTCGCTACATCCAGTGTGAGGAAGCCATCAGCACCTATGGGCTTTTGGGCAAACACCCGACCACGGGCGGCGCTATAGCCAGCCCCTTCGTACAGATGAGCCAATCCTTTCAGAAGCAGGCCAACCTCATCTGGTACGAGATTTTTGACATTGTTAAACAGAATTGCACTACAGCCTTCGTCGGCAACCCGCAGGACGATATTATGGAAGCCCTGCTATCAGGCAGGAAAGGACGGTAGGTATGGATGAACACAACCGAGCGTTTTGAAAAAGTTAATATCGACCGGTTAGTACCATATGCTCGCAATGCCCGCACACATAGCAAGGAGCAAATACTTCAGCTTCGAGCATCACTTAGGGAGTTCGGCTTCGTCAATCCGGTCATCGTAGATAAAGATCTCAATGTCATCGCCGGGCACGGGCGCATCCTCGCTGCCAAGGAGGAAGGTATTGCTGAAATACCTTGCGTGTTTGCGGAACACCTGACCGAAGCCCAGAAGCGAGCCTACATTATAGCTGACAACCGCCTCGCCCTGAACGCTGGCTGGGATGCGGAGATGCTCTCGGTAGAGCTTGCCGATTTGCAGGCTACCGATTTTGACGTATCTCTTCTCGGCTTTGACGATGCGGAACTGAACAAACTACTGGGCGGTGCCGAGGGCGTTAAAGAAGACGACTTTGATGTAGAAGGCGAACTAGCCAAGCCCGCTATATCTAAGGCGGGTGACCTCTGGTTACTGGGGCAGCATCGCTTGGTCTGCGGCGATAGCACCAAAGCGGAGACATTTTCCCTACTTATGGACGGTAAACTTGCCAACCTGGTGGTGACTGACCCTCCCTACAACGTCAACTATGAGGGTACAGCAGGCAAAATTAAAAATGACAATATGGCGGATCAGAAGTTCTATCAGTTTCTGCTGGAAGCTTTCACCCTGACCGAAAAGGCGATGGCCAAGGACGCAAGTATCTATGTGTTCCACGCCGATACCGAGGGACTGAATTTTCGCAAAGCCTTTTTAGAAGCAGGATTCTATCTCTCGGGAACATGTATCTGGAAAAAGCAGTCGCTGGTACTGGGGCGCTCGCCTTACCAGTGGCAGCACGAGCCGATCCTGTTTGGCTGGAAGAAAGCGGGAAAACACGCCTGGTACTCCGATCGTAAACAGTCTACTATCTGGGAGTTTGACAAGCCCAGGAAGAACGCCGACCACCCGACCATGAAACCCGTGCCGCTAATAGCTTACCCGATACTCAACTCCAGCATGACAGGGTGTATAGTTCTTGATCCGTTCGGTGGTTCGGGCAGTACCCTGATCGCCTGTGAGCAGACCGGCCGGATTTGCTACACCGTGGAGCTGGACGAGAAGTTCTGCGATGTTATTGTGAATAGGTACATTGATTTTAGGGGTTCCGACGCAGATGTTTTCCTTATGCGTGGTGGTCAGAAAATACCCTTGAAAAGTGTGCAAAAACCGGTATAAAGGCTTGCTATTCCACAGCTTAAGAGTGATGTATATGACTACCAAAACGAAAGGTGGTCGATCTCATGGAATTTAAGTTTAACGTTACCGGCGCTAGGCGTAAAGAACTGGTTCAGGTGATCAGCGAAATCCTGAATACTGCATCGGAATACAAAGGCGCTCCCACATTTGCTTATGTCATCGGCGGATTTACCGTCAACAAAGAAGGCACCCTCAGCGCCAGTGAAAACAACAGTGAGGAAGATCTTGAGCAACTATTAGACGAGCTTGACCAACGCGGATTTCAATTTGAAGCGCCGAGCGAACTGGTTATTGAGATGCCCAGGGAAGGTTTTACCGAAGCCGCCATTGCCAATCTGGAGCGGCTGGTTAAGAGCAAGGAAACCCTTATTAAGAAAGCACTGGACACAGACAGGTTGCCAATTGAACTGATCGAGGACAGGCTGCGTTTCCCTTGGTTCTCTAGAAGCCTTGCAGCGGAAGAAGTCAACGCATATGCCCGCTTCATCGGTGCGCTCTGCGCCATGGCCAAGAACCAGCATCGGGTAACTGCCACCGAAAAGGCTTATGACAACGAAAAATACACTTTTCGCTGCTTCCTGCTGCGCCTGGGCTTTATCGGGCCGGAGTACAAAACGGAACGAAAAATCCTGCTCTCCAGGCTGACCGGCAGCGCTGCTTTCAAAAACGGCCAGCGCAATTTGGAGGAGGAGACTGAAGCATGAAGCAGATTCATCCTGAAATGTTAAAGGCTTTGAGGTCATATTATCCCCCGGGTACGCGGGTCGAATTGGTCCGTATGGAGGACCCGTACACCAGGCTGAAACCTGGCGACCAAGGCACAGTATCATTTATGGACGATACCGGCACCGTATTTGTCAGCTGGGACTCCGGTAGTGGGTTGGGGGTAGTATTTGGCGAGGATGAAATAAGAAAACTCGATAATACTCTGCGCCGGGCAGCCGCCAAGTCGGCAGAAATGGAGGAGACCAAATGAACGAAACCATTCGGTTGCAGATTTTAGCCATCAGGGAAAGCGGCGTCACGAATATGTTTGACATCCCCCGCGTTAGGCAGGAAGCATACTCCCGAGGCTTTCACGAACTGGTTAATTACCTTAATGACCACAAGACCGAGTACGCGCGCTTTATCCTGACGGGCGAGGAAGATGAGAGCAAATAACTGAAGGCCAAAAAATATACGGTTAACAGAGCTTCTTAATGAGGCTCTTTTCTTTTATTCGCTTTAAGAAAGGAGGCGGCAATATACGTAAACTAAAGAAATATAAACCGACACAGTTTATGGCACCGGATTCAAAATACAGTAAAGATGCCGCCGACTATGCTGTGGCGTTCATCCAAGCCCTGTGCCACACCAAAGGCTCCTGGGCTGGTAAGCCCTTTGAACTCATAGACTGGCAGGAACAGATTATACGCGATATTTTTGGGGTACTGAAACCCAACGGCTATAGGCAATTCAATACGGCTTATGTGGAAATTCCAAAGAAAATGGGCAAGTCTGAATTGGCAGCCGCCATCGCTCTGCTTCTTACCTGCGGGGACAACGAGGAGCGTGCCGAGGTTTATGGCTGTGCTGCCGACCGCCAGCAGGCATCTATTGTGTTCGAGGTCGCCGCCGACATGGTGCGGATGTGTCCCGCACTGAACAAACGTGTTAAGATCCTGGCCTCCACCAAGCGGCTTATTTACCTGCCGACCAATAGCTTTTATCAAGTGCTGTCGGCTGAAGCCTATTCGAAGCATGGTTTCAACATCCACGGCGTGGTGTTTGACGAGCTGCATACCCAGCCTAATCGGAAATTGTTTGACGTCATGACCAAAGGCTCCGGAGATGCAAGGATGCAGCCGCTTTACTTCCTCATCACGACAGCGGGCGATAACGTCAACAGTATTTGCTATGAGGTGCATCAAAAAGCCAAAGACCTGCTGGCTGGTCGTAAGCATGATGCGACGTTTTATCCTGTAATCTATGGAGCGGAGGAAGATGACGACTGGACTGACCCTAAAGTGTGGAAAAAAGTTAATCCGTCGCTGGGTATAACCGTAAGTATCGACAAGATTAAAGCTGCTTGTGAAAGCGCGAAACAAAACCCCGCTGAGGAAAACAGCTTCCGGCAGCTTAGGCTTAACCAATGGGTCAAACAGGCAGTACGCTGGATGCCCATGGAGAAATGGGATAAATGTGCTTTCAAGGTTGACCCGGGAAAATTAAAAGGCCGAGTTTGCTATGGCGGGCTAGACTTGTCCAGCACTACCGATATAACGGCTTTTGTACTGGTTTTTCCTCCGGTTGATGAGGACGATAAATTTCATATTCTCCCCTACTTCTGGATACCGGAAGAAAACCTCGACCTCAGGGTACGACGCGATCACGTAAACTACGACCTGTGGCAAAAACAAGGTTTTCTGAAAACCACCGAAGGCAATGTGGTGCATTACGGATTTATCGAAGCCTTTATTGAGGAGTTGGGTACCCAATACAATATCAAAGAAATCGCCTTTGACCGCTGGGGAGCGGTGCAGATGACGCAAAACTTGGAAGGGCTTGGTTTTACAGTGGTGCCGTTTGGCCAGGGCTTCAAGGATATGTCCCCGCCTACCAAGGAACTGATGAAACTGACCCTGGAAGAAAAAATCGCCCATGGCGGCCATCCGGTTCTGCGCTGGATGATGGATAATATCTTTATCCGAACTGATCCGGCAGGCAATATCAAGCCCGATAAAGAGAAAAGCACCGAACGGATTGATGGAGCTGTTGCACTGATTATGGCGTTGGATAGGGCTATTCGACATGAGGGTAACGATGGTAGTGTATATGATCAAAGAGGAATAATTATCATTTAATGTAAAATTTAAAAAAACAGACTCCGTTGACTTTCGCCCTCATTAAACATATAATTAATATGCAGGTAGAAATACGCTGTATACTCGTGTAACCGAATTAGCGTTTAAGCGACATGTAATGTCGTCGGTCACGAGGCCGCCAATTGGCGGTTTTTTTGTTTTGAGGGTTTCATATGAATATTTATATTTATTCTGATGAATCTGGAGTGTTTGACAAAGTACATAATGATATCTTTGTTTTCGGCGGCTTGATAATCTTAGGTACCCTTTCTAAGGAGGAATGGTCACACAGATATGCTGCTGCTGAAAAAGCAATCCGGACCGCAAGAAACTTGCCAAAAGAATTTGAACTTAAGGCAACTAATTTATCGAATAAGGATAAAGGTAAGCTATTTCGTTCCCTTAATAACTGTTACAAATTCGGGGCAGTAATTGATCAAAAGTCGGTCTTGGATAGGATTTTTGAAAGCAAGAAAGATAAACAAAGATATCTTGATTACGCATACAAGATTGGAGTTAAAAGAGCTTTTGAAAACTTGATTCGCAAGAATGTGATTGCTCCAGATAATATAGAGCGGCTGTACTTTTACATCGATGAACATACAACCGCAACCAATGGATATTATGAATTAAAAGAGGGGCTTGAACAAGAATTTAGAAATGGAACATATAATTACAGTTACAATGCCTTTTATCCACCAATTTTTCCCAGACTGTTAGATGTACAATTACAATTGTGCAATTCCAAATCAAAACTACTTGTAAGAGCAGCGGACATAGTTGCGAACAGAATTTATTTCGAAGCACAAAAAGGGAATAATCTTAATAGATGGCATAATAAGCTAAACATAATTCGATTACCATAGTTACATAATATTTGAGCATCTCCTCGGAGGTGCTTTTTTCATGCCCATTTTCAGGAGGAACGATTTATGAAAATACCTTTTCTTTCGGGCTTGCTGAAACCCCGAGCAAGTCCTAAAAATCGTCTGTATGGCAGCACATACAGCTTTTTCTTCGGCGGAACCGCCAGCGGCAAAACCGTCAATGAAAGAACGGCCATGCAGACCACCGCGGTATATGCTTGCGTCCGAATTCTGGCGGAAACCATAGCCAGTCTGCCACTCAATATTTACCGATCCACGGACAATGGCAAGGAGAAAGCCACAGACCACCAGCTATATTATCTGCTCCATGATGAGCCTAATCCGGAGATGACTTCATTTGTGTTTCGGGAAACACTGATGAGTCATCTTTTATTATGGGGCAACGCCTATACCCAGATAATTAGAGACGGTAGGGGCCGAATCCTGGCCCTTTATCCCCTGCTGCCTGACCGCATGACAGTAGATCGGACAACTGATGGACAGCTATATTACGAATACCGCAAGGACAGCGGGTATGTAATCTTAAGGCCGGAAGATATCCTGCATATTCCCGGGCTTGGTTTTGACGGACTAGTGGGCTACTCTCCTATCGCTATGGCCAAGAATGCCATCGGCATGGCAATCGCCACCGAAGAATATGGGGGCAAATTCTTTGCCAATGGAGCCAGTCCGGGCGGAGTTTTAGAGCATCCTGGAGTAGTCAAAGACCCGGCCCGAATCCGGGAAAGCTGGAACGCGGTCTACCAGGGCAGCGGCAACGCCCACCGGATAGCTGTGCTGGAAGAAGGTATGAAGTTCCAGTCCATCGGTATACCGCCGGAACAGGCGCAGTTTCTTGAAACCAGGAAGTTTCAAACCGAGGAGATTTGCCGGATCTTTCGGGTGCCGCCCCATCTGGTGGCCAACTTGGACAAAGCCACTTTCAGCAACATCGAGCATCAATCTATCAGTTTTGTAGTCCATACCATCCGGCCCTGGCTGGTAAGGCTCGAGCAAGGAATGAATAAAGCTCTGCTCAGCCCATCCGAAAAGGGCCAGTATTTTGTGGGTTTTGTGGTGGACGGACTATTGCGGGGCGACTATGCCTCGAGGATGCAAGGCTACGCCATAGGTATTCAAAACGGTTTCTTAAGCCCCAACGATGTAAGAACCTTAGAAAACATGAACACCATCGAGCATGGCGATATTTATGCCATGAACGGCAACATGCTGAAGCTTGAAGATGTGGGCGCGTATGCCAATACCAACAGAAAGGAGGTCAGCCAATGAGCAGAAAGTTTTGGAACTGGCTTAAAAACGAACAGAATCGAACCCTCTTTTTAGATGGGTATATCGCTGAGGACAGCTGGTTCGACGACGATATTACCCCTAAGCAGTTTAAAAACGAGCTCTACGCTGAGGATGGGGATGTCGTGGTGATGCTCAACTCCCCAGGCGGCGATGTATTTGCCGCCAGTCAAATCTACACCATGTTAAAAGAATATCCGGGACATATCACCGTCAAAATCGAAGGACTTGCTGCCAGTGCGGCTTCAGTAATCGCCATGGCGGCGGACGAGGTTCACATGTCTCCGGTAGCCATGATGATGATCCATAACCCCGCCACCGTCATATTCGGGGAAATATCTGACCTTAAAAGCGGTATTGCCATGCTGTCAGAGGTTAAAGAAAGCATTATCAATGCCTACGAGCAGAAAACCGGTTTATCAAGAGCCAAAATCTCGCACATGATGGATGCCGAAAGCTGGTTTAATGCCTGGAAAGCAGTGGAACTGGGCTTTGCCGACAAAGTCCTATACACAACAGAAGAACACCTAAACGAGCCGCCCAGCGCGGCTTATCTTTTTGACAAAATGACGGTCACCAACGCGCTGGTAAGAAAGTTTCCGCTGTCCCAGGTTAATAACCCTAAACCGCCGACCGGCACCCCGCTTAGCTACCTGGAAAAGCGGCTCAGCCTATTAAAACATTAGAATGGGAGGAATAACCATGAGCAAAATCTTAGAACTGCGTGAGAAAAGAGCCAAAGCCTGGGATGCCGCAAAAGCCTTTCTGGACAGCAAACGCGGCGCTGACGGGCTCCTTTCCGCCGAAGACGTTGCCACCTATGAAAAGATGGAAGCCGATGTGGTGAATCTCGGCAAAGAAATCGATCGGCTGGAGCGTCAGCAGGCATTGGATGCGGAGCTTAACAAGCCCATCAATACACCCATTACCGGTCAGCCCGGGCAGCCCAACCCTGAGAATAAAACCGGCCGGGCCAGTGACGAGTACAAACGAGCCTTCTGGAACGCCATGCGCAGCAAGACAGCGGGATACGAAGTCCTGAACGCGCTGCAGGTGGGAACGGATTCCGAGGGAGGCTACCTGGTGCCGGACGAGTTCGAGCGTACCCTGGTCGAAGCCCTGCATGAAGAAAACATCTTCCGCACCATGGCCAAGATCATCCAAACTGCCAGCGGCGACCGCAAAATACCGGTCGTAGCATCCAAAGGAACCGCTTCCTGGGTGGATGAAGAAGGTGCCATTCAGGAATCAGACGATGCCTTCGGGCAGGTTTCCATAGGGGCCTACAAGCTAGCGACCATGATCAAGGTATCCGAGGAATTGTTAAATGACAGCATCTTTAATCTGGCGTCATATATCGCCCGGGAATTTGCCCGCAGAATCGGTGCCAAGGAAGAGGAATCCTTCTTCATTGGTAACGGAACCGGCAAGCCGACCGGGATTTTCAATGCTACCGGCGGAGCGGAACTGGGTGTAACTGCTGCCTCGGCAACAGCTATTACGGTGGATGAGATCATGGATCTGTTCTACAGCCTTAAGTCCCCTTACCGCAAAAACGCCGTATTCGTGATGAACGATTCCACGGTCAAAGCCATCAGAAAATTAAAGGACGGCAACGGCCAGTACCTCTGGCAGCCCTCCATTACTGCCGGACAGCCGGATACCATCCTAAACCGGCCGGTCAAGACCTCGGCCTATGTACCGGCCATCGCGGCCGGGGCTAAAACTATCGCTTTCGGCGATTTCGGCTACTATTGGGTGGCTGATCGTCAGGGCAGGTCCTTCCAAAGGCTGAACGAGCTTTATGCGGCTACCGGACAGGTGGGATTCAAGGCAACACAGCGGGTGGACGGCAAGCTGGTTCTTCCTGAAGCCATCAAGGTACTGCAGATGAAAGTGTAGGTGAGGGTTATGAGCAATGTTAAAAACTACGCCGAGCAAGGCGGCGAGAAAACCGTCATCGGCGGGGAGCTGGAGATTGCGGTTGGCGGTAAACTGACCTTTGCAGGTAATGAACTTAAGCCTGCAGGAACTCAAGCGGACAGTACGGCATCAACGATTGAAGGCCTGGTAACCGATTTCAATGCCCTCCTCGCTAAGCTTAAAGCTGCGGGACTCATGGCAGTTGAGTAATGAAAGGCGGTGGGCGTATTGGTGCTTTCTTTGGAGGAAGTAAAACTATATCTGAAAGTAGACGGTGATGAAGACAATACGCTCATCACCGATCTCATAGGTGCTGCCGAGGAGCTCTGCCAGGACATTCTGCGCTTTCCCCTGACCGAATTTACCGAGGTGCCGGAAACAGTTAAACAAGCCCTACTCTATGCTATCGGCAATCTTTATGAACTACGGGAAGCAGTCGACATGAAAGCATTAATTGAGTTTATGACCAGGCTCTTATTCGCCTACCGCCGAGAAGGGTGGTAATTATGAAGAAGCGCGATTTAATGGGTCAGATGCGGCAGCGTATTGCCTTGCAGGCCAAGACTATCACAAAATCAGAAGGCATCCCCCTAGAAAACTGGACTACAGTAGCCATAGTGTGGGCAGCAGTTTCGGACATATCGGGTAAAGAATATTTCCAGGCGGGGGCCTTGCAGTCGGAAGTCACCACCCGGATTAAAATCCGCTACCGAACCGGGCTAACTACTTCCATGCGGGTATTATATGGCTCCCGGGTATTTCAAATTCTGTCGGTAATCGATAAGGATGAGCGGCACCGCATAATCGAACTGATGTGCAAGGAGGTGATCCCCGGTGGCGGGTAATCTGACTCTGGAAGGTATGGACGAGATTTTAGATAGGCTAAAGGAACTGGGGCAAAGAGCCGCTCCGGTAGAGAACCAGGCCCTCTATGCCGGTGCCAAGGTCGTCCAGGAAAAGGCTAGCCAAAAAGCGCCGCGCAGTTTAGAGGCTAAGGAGCATCTGGCCGACAATATCGTGATTTGCGAACCAAAGCAGGATGAAAACGGCAAATACGTGGAGGTGGGGCCAACGGCTCCCTTTTTTTATGGCAAATTTCTGGAGTACGGCACCTCCAAGATGACCGCCCGCCCTTTTATGGGTCCGGCCCAAGCCGAAAGCAAAAAACAGGTGCTGGAAACCATCAGGCAGACCTTGAAAGCGGGGCTTGACCTATGATCAATGTCAAACCGGAAGTCCTGGCGGCTTTGGAGGAAAATACCGATTTACTGGCTTTATTGGGTGGGCCTCATATCTACCAGTTGAAAGCGCCGGAGGGCTTAGATAAATATATTACATTGTTTGAGTTAACTAATTTCGATTCCGCCTGGGCAGACAACACTGCCTTTATGGCTGAGGTGCACGTGCAAGTGGATGTGTGGGTAAAAGCAGCCAGCACCTCCCCTATTGCCGCCGAGGTAGACAAAACCATGAAATATTTAGGCTTTAAAAGAACTAGCAGCGCCGATCTTTATGAAGACGATACCGGAATATATCACAAAGCGCTCAGGTATGTGACTGAGCGGGAAGTTGAAGGAGGTTAGAAAATGGCAGGAGTACAAGTAGGCTTAAACAGCCTGTATTACGCGGTTCTTACCAGCGATACGCCTTTAGCAGCGACATATAACAGCCCGGTGGCCATAGCCGGGGCTATCAACGCCAAAATAAGTCCCAAAAGCAACACAGAAACCCTGTACTGTGACGACGGGCCTGATGAAACCGTCACCTCGCTGGGAGAAATCGATGTGGAGTTTGAGACTAAAGACATTGACTTAAACACCCAGGCGGTCCTTTTGGGACACAGTGTCACCGGCGGGGTGCTGGTCAAGAAGTCAACCGATACTGCGCCCTATGTAGCTCTGGGATTCAAGTCCAAAAAGAGCAACGGCAGCTACCGCTATGTATGGCTGTATAAAGGGAAATTCGCCCTGCAGGAGCAGGAGTACCAGACTGCGGAGGATAAGCCCAAATTTCAGACCCCCAAAATCAAGGGGACATTTATTAAACGCACCTTTGACAACGCCTGGCAGAAGATCGGCGATGAGGATCATCCCGATTGGACAGCTTCAACCGGCACAAATTGGTTTACGGCGGTAGACGGAGCGGCCCCCGGCCCTTTGACGGTGACAATAAGTCCGGTGGATGAAGCCAGCGGAGTGGCAGCAGACGCTAACCTGACCTGGACCTTTGCCAACGCCATCCAGGCTACCGATGTAACCGCCGCTAATTTTATCTTACTAAAGGCTGATGATGGGTCCTTAATTGCCGGAGTCCTTAGTATTGATACGGAACACAAGGTGGTGACTTTTAACCCGGCCAGCAATTTAGCCCCGGGCGCGGATTACATCATGGTATGCACGCAGGGTGTCAGGGATATTTACGGCCAAAACCTGGCTACAACCTTAATAGGCAGCTTCACCACTGCTGTTTAAGCCAATCGGGGCGGTTTTTGTATCGCTATCACAAAGGGAGGGATATTGATGGAGAACCCCAAGATTACCCTTAAAGGAAAGACATACACCGCGCCGCCGCCCAAGGTCAAACTCTGGCGCGAAGTGACCAAATTCAAGGATAAATTCGGCGATAAAGAGCAAGGCGATGAGGAAGCTCTAAGCGAGATGGAACGCCTGATCGCCGCTGCCTTTAACCACCCGGAAATAACCGCTGAGGTTATCGAAGAGGAACTGGACCTGGATGAGTTTGTCCCTCTCTTTTACCAGATTGCCAGTTGGGTGGCCGAGGCAGTCAGCCGCAAGATGGCAGAACTCCCAAAGTAAATCCCGCCGACGGACCGGATCTAAGCCATCTGTCGGCTTATCAAATGGTGGTGTATTACTATTTGAGCCTGGCCCAAAGCTACCACTGGCTTCCGGAACAGATTGACGCTATGACGCTCGATATGTTTTGGGATCTTCTCATTGTTGGAACGTTAATAAACGAAGCTGAAAACAATCCTAGCGGCTACATTGATGACATTTGGTGAGGGGGTGAGCACAGTTGGCAGAAACCATCGGCGAACTGCTGGTCAAAGTCGGCCTGGACAACACCGGCTTTAATCAGGGCATGAAAGAATTAGATCAGTCGCTTAAGCTGGCCAGGGCTGAATTTCAGGCAGCCTCCGCCAAGATGGGCGATATGGGCAGCGCCGCCGACCAACTTAAATTAAAAGTTGAATACTTAAACAAGCAGGCTGAGGTGCAAAGGCAAAAAGTTGCCGCCTTAAAAGATGCCTATGACAAAGCGGCGGGCAGCACCGAGCAGGATGCGGCGGCGCTGGAAAAACTGCGGATTAAAATGCTGCAGGCCGAAAAGGTTCTGGCCAATATGGAACACTCCCTGAAAAATACGGTCAAGGAATTGGAACTGCAAGCTTCCGCCTGGACTAAGCTCTCTAAAAAGGCCGAAGAAGCCAGCCAGAAATTTAAAGCGGCGGGCAGCAGCATCACCAGTGCCGGTCAGGGAATGTCCCTGGCGGTTACCGCACCGCTTGCAGCCGCCGGAACCGCTGCGGTGAAACTGGCCTCAGATACCAATGAAGCTCTAAACAAGGTGGAGGTAGCCTTTCAGGATAACGCTGAAGGCGTTAAGAACTGGAGCGATACCACCCTGGAACGCTATGGCATCGCCAAGGGCACTGCCCTGGATATGGCTGCTACCTATGGGGACATGGCCACCAGCTTGGGACTCAACACCGCGCAGGCGGAAGAAATGAGCAAGACCCTGGTGGGTTTGGCCGGAGATCTGTCCAGTTTTAAGAACATCAGCATCGACATCGCGGATACCGCTTTAAAGTCGGTATTTACCGGCGAGACCGAATCTTTGAAAGAATTAGGCATTGTTATGACCCAGGCCAATCTGCAGGAATACGCCTACAGCCAGGGGATTAAAAAGAAGATCCAGGATATGAATCAGGCGGAGCAGACCCAACTCAGGTACAACTATGTCCTGGCCATGACCAAGAACGCCCAGGGGGATTTCGAGAGAACCGGGGCGGGAACGGCTAACCAGATGCGGGTTTTCTCCGAAAGCATTAAAGAGCTGGGTGCAACTATGGGCCAACATATCCTACCAGTTATAACCCCATTAATCCAGAGATTAAATGAACTGGTGCAAAGATTCGGCGCTTTGAGTCCCAGCGTCCAAAAAACCATTCTGGTTGTGGCCGGGGTGGCTGCCGCCATAGGCCCGGTTGTCCTCATTATCGGTCAGCTGGTCACCGCCGCCGGGGCCATCTCCGGGGTAGTTGGTACAGCTGCAGCCGCTATCGCCAGCGCCGGCGGGGTTACCGCAGCTTTGGGGGCGGCTTTTTCCGCCTTAACCGGTCCTATTGGTATCGCTGTAGCCGTTATCGCTGGTTTGGTTTTGGCCGTAAAGGAGCTTTGGCAGAACAATGAAGGCTTTCGTAACACGGTCAAGGAGATCTGGGCGGATATTGGGAGCGTTATCGCCAAAGCCGGAACCGCCATTAAAGTGTTCTGGGACAATTGGGGTAAAGATATCACTGCGGTATTCACCAATATCTGGAACATTATTAAGGCGGTATTTCAGACTGCGGCGGAAGTGATTGTAAACGCATTCGGCTTTTTCCTGGATGTCTTGCAGGGAGACTGGCAAGGGGCCTGGGAGCATATCAAAAACATTTTCATCACCCTGTGGAATAGGATTAAGACAGTGGTGGTCAACGCTTTCGAGGGTCTAAGAACCCTGCACAACACTCTGCTGGAAATCGGAGCTCATATTATTCAGGGCCTTATCGACGGGATTAAAGACCGGATAGATAAAGTCAGGGAAATCGCCGGGGAAATTGCCGAAACCGTAAAAAACAAGATCAAAGAAGCCCTGTCCATCCGCTCCCCCTCCCAGGTGATGCGCGAATACGGCCTTAATATCAGCGAAGGCTTGAGCACCGGCATGCAAGAAGGACTGTCCTTTGTAGAAGGCTCGGTATCCGACATTATTGCCACTCTCGTCGATATGCGCAACAGCTTGGAAAAGATAACGAATGAAACCAACGCCAAGCTGCTGAAAGCGGAAAAAGAGTACGCCGACCAGTGCCGGGAAGTCAAAACTAAACTAGCCCAGGATGAAATCGCTTTGCAGCAGGAACTGTCAGATAAATTAGCCGCTATTACGGCAGCAGGCTTAGAGAAAGAAGCCCAGGCCATCGAAGCCTACCAACAGAGCTATGCGGCCAAGGTGGAGTCCATTAAGAACCAAATTGGGCTTTTTGATGAAGTAAAACCGCAAAAAGTATCGGGCAAGTCCTTGCTTGGCAATCTGGAGGATCAGGTTCAAGAGTTCGACAGCTGGCAGGCCAACCTGAAGTCACTGGCCGCCAAAGGGGTTGACGAGGGGCTGATTGACGAACTTAGGCAGATGGGGGTCAAGGCGGCTCCCCAGGTCGCGGCGTTAAATACCTTGACAACTGATGAGCTTAATAAATATGTGAACCTTTGGAAAACCAAAAACGCCCAGGCCCGGGCGGAAGCCAATATCGAAATGCGCCAAGCCCGGGTTGATCTAGGCCAGCGCTTAAGCGAGATCAGGATGGAAACCCAGAATCAACTGGCCCAGCAGACTATCGAAATGCAGAACAAACTCATGGAAATGAAAGCCAAGGCCGATGAGGAGCTGGCCAAGTACAAAAAGGCCTGGGAGGAAAAGAACGGAGAAATTAAAAAGAACGCCGCCGAAACCATCGCCACCATCGAAAAGAAGTATGAGGAAATAGTCAAGAAATCGGCCGGGTACGGCATCCAGGCCATGAGTGAGTTAATCCGGGGAATAAGGTCCAGGATGAGCGCCTTGCAAAGTGTCATGGATGAAGTGCGAAGCATAATGGGCTCCGGTATGGACCCCAATCAGCGCAACTCCCCCTCTTTAGTAGACAAGATTAAAATCGGGGTGGCTGATATAACAGCCGCCTACAGCAGCTTAAAAAACAATTTAAGGGGTCTTGACTTGCAGAGTGCTTTAGCAGGAGTTGCCCCTTTAGCTTTGGGTACGGCTGCCGCTAATTCAACAAGTAACAGCTCGACCACCATCAACCGGATCAGCATAACGGTCAATGGCGGCACCGCCGATGTGGGCGAGCAGATTTACCGGACGCTCTTGGCCAAGGGGGTGCGTTTCAGTGGCTAAAAGCCTTAAGGTTGCCGGGATGGAGCGCTGGCCGGACTATCGCCGGGGAAGTCTTAGTATCAGCCAAATCCTTACCAGTCAGGTAGACAGCTGCTCGTTTTTGGTTAAGGGATCAAAACCCCTGCAGGGCAGTGAAGTCATCATCGAGGATAGCGGTCTTACAGAGCCTCGGCTCTTTGCCGGGACCATCGACCGGGTGGAACTGGTGAATTATAAGGCTCCGCTGGTGTGGAAAGTGGACTGCCAGGACTATACCCTGCAGATGGATAAAAAGCTGGTGGTGGAAACCTATCTGGGCTTAAGCGCTGACGCCATTGTACGCGACATCCTGCTTAAATATTGTCCGGATTTTTCGGCGGCGGAGGTAGCCAGCGGCGCACCGGTAATTGAGTCTACCGGCACCGAATTCAACTACAAAATGCCGTCGGAATGTATGAAGTGGCTGTGCGACTATATCGGCTGGCAGTGGTATGTGGACTACTACAAGGTGGTCCATTTTTTTGATCCTGCCCAAATGGGAACTTCTGCTCCCATGACCTTGCAGCCCGGGGGTCGGTTTAGCAATTTTAAAGTAAGTATCGACCACCAGGGACTGCGCAACCGCATATATGTCCTGGGCGGCAGCATGCTGTCCGACCCACAGACTATCGAGTGGAAAGCAGACGGTGCGGCTCGTATCTGGGTGCTCCCCTGGGTTCCTAATGAATGTAGCTTGCAGGTGGGCGGTACTGTGCAAAACGTCGGGGTTGAGGGTGTGGATGAAGAAGATGCCAAGGATTATCTGGTAAACCTCAGCGACGGCTACCTGCGCTGTTCTGCTGATACTGATACACCCGAGAGTGGCGTGACCATTTCGCTTACCGCCCGGCAAAGCATTGATGTTATTACCGTGGTAGATGATTTGGCCAGCCAGGCTTCCATTGCCGTCCTGGAAGGCGGCGACGGAGTGTATGAGCACTATATCAAAGATGATACCTTGACCACCATTGAAGCTGCTGAAGCAGCCGGAAATGCCGACCTTAGGGAATGGGCTAATCCTAAGACCAGCGGAAGTTTCATCACCGCTGTGCCGGGATGGGAACCGGGACAGTTAGTAAGCATTGAGCTTCCTGAACGAGGTGTGAACGCAGTTTTCCTGGTACAAAAGGTGACCATCTCCTTAAGTGAAGCCGGTCTTTGGATATACACCATAGAATACGGCGGACGTCTCTTAGGGATAGCCGATTTTCTTAAAGCCCTGGTCTCCGCCCAGCAGAAGAAAAAAATGAACGACACCAAACTAATCCATAAGTTCGTTTATGGAACCGAAGCCATAGCGATAAAAGATGTGTTGCTTACAGCAGGCAGAAACCGGCCCTGGTTGGTCGAAAGCTGTGCAAGCAGCGCAGTAATGATAGGAGGTTGATGTAATGGCTGGCGGATATATTCAAGTCCCGCCCGACAGCATCGGGAAAAAGTTAAACGCGCGCTACCGGGCGATTGAAGGCACAGCGGGCTATGAGCAGTATGTGGCCCTACAAGGGCTTCCTACCTTTTATTGTTTAGCGCCTAGCGTTTCTCTGGCGCAAAACAAACATTTGTTTTCCATATATAACGATGCAGGCAGCGGTTATTTAATTCGGGTCCCTAGGCTGTCTATTGTCAACATGTCACTGACATCGGTTTCCGGCGTAGGGGTGGAACTGGATTTTATGCGTACCACCAGCCAGAGCGGCGGTACGGTTATAACCCCGCAAAAAGCTGATACTGCGGATGTTAACCTAACAGCGGCTATTCACATTGCTACCGGGGCCACCATTGCTGAAGATGCCTTGCTGTGGCCGGTGACTCTTAATAACGATGAAATTCCCCTGACCCTTAATGCCACTCCTTTGCTGGATTTCAATATGATACCCCGGGGAATGGACGTTAAGCCTTTATGTATACGGCCAGGAGAAGGTTTCAGTATCAAACAGATAACCAACACCAGTGTCGGCCTATGGTCAATACTGGCGGTGATTACAGCTGAGGATATCACGTAGGAGGTTAGGCTATGTCTATGATATGGGAAATGCATAAGTGGGGGCTTGACAACATCCCGCAACCGGAAAGCCAAGCTGTACCCACTATTGGCAGCCTGGCCCGCATCTATCCCCAGACCCAAGCTATGTCATTGCCTAGGGGGCTGCAGATATCAACAAGTATTAATGGCAGCCAGTGGAGTCCATGGGCGGATGTGGACTTTTCCAAAGCTGTAACGGTACCTTTCCCGGGCTTTATCAAATTCAGGGCCTATCAAAAAGCGAACGTGCAGGTCTTTAACTACAAATCGCCAGATGAAGCCGACTCGCTGGTTGGCCTGACAGTGGTATTAGGCCAGTATGGGGTGGTGTGACATGAAAGATATTATCAGTCTTAAATCAGAATGGTATTTGGAATACGAGGATGGCAAAGTTATCGGCCCCTTAAAAAACTATGTTACCAGCGCAGGCTTAAGTATAGCCGCCCAGAAGCTGGCCGGACTCTCCAGCCCCTATCTTGTTATTGGTGATGATACGGCCGAAGGGGATACCATATCCGAAGTTTACCGCAAAGCGGTATCGGTGGTGACCCAGTCCGGGAACATAATCCGCTTCAGGACGGTGCTCTTGTCTGGAGAAGGAAATGGGCAGCACCAAAAGACCTGTATCTTTACTGACGCCAGCGATGCCCCCGGTTCAGGCATTATGTTTAACCTCTTAAAAGTGCCCTGGGGCAAGGAAAACCAGATGATTTTGACAGTGGAATGCAGGCTTACTCTGCAGTAGGGGGTGATTTTTGTGTTGTTTGCAGCTGAAAGCGGCCGAACAGTAATCGATGAGAACCTGGCTAATGCTGCTATGATGATGCAGGAATTCTCGCATATTTATGAAGGCACCGCTTTTGGTGGCAAAACCGGAGCGGGCATTGCTGAATTTGACTGTGCCGGATATGACCATGCGGTACGGTTTAAAGCCGATGCCGCTGCCGCTATCGCGAGAGTAACCTTTGAAATTATCAGGCATGGTCAGGGTGCAGATCTTATGATTGAACTACGGGACGGCTTTAATCCGGACGGTTCAACGGCGGGTTCGTTGCTAAGATATATGGTACTGCCTAAAGAGTTTATTCCCACCAGCAAGGGATATTTCAGCATCCCTATAGATATATCTGACTTGGTGAGCGGCGCTTACTACTGGCTGATCATTAAAAAAGCCGGGGATGCTGATAACCATTTCCACCTACATGGGGAAACCATACAAGACTCCTTATACCCCACTTACAAAAGAGCGGGAAACAGCGGAGCCTGGACAGCAGAGAACGCCATCCACTTCGGGGTATATAACGGGGAAACGGGCAACCTTTTACATGGCATCTATGGCTACAATGCTATTACCTGGCTTATATGGGACGGTGATCTAATCTCCAAAGCTTACCGGTACCTGCCCCCTGCTTCCGGTTTTTCTGGCGGGGTCAGGCAGATCAAGACCTATCAATGGTCAGGCGAGATATTAAAACGGGGGGTGGTGTGATGTTTGGCTCAGAAGAGATTCTGGCTTTTATCCGCAGGCAGGTCGGAGTAAGGAACGATGCCGATGATCCGGCGGGTAGCCTGCATGCCAAAATCGGCAACCTGAAAGATGTTATGCAAAATTATATAAAGAACTACACCATCATGCAGTTAAGCACTATATCATCAACATCTTGCAGCTGGAGCAGTACTGAACAAAGTGTAACCATTTCCTACAATGGCGCAGGCATCTTGCAGAACATCTATATACAAGGCAGCGGCACTACATGGACCAGCTCTTGCAGGGCTACCGTTACCGTCGATGGCATAGCCTTTCCCGCATTTGGTTCTGCATCCGGAAGTGTGGCCTGGCCAGGATCCAATGTTAATCTGTTCTCTGATTCAGCGGGAAAACTCAATGTAATCGGTAGCAGAGCCAATTTAGGCATCCCCTTTCGTTCTTCCCTGTCTGTTACCATATACTTTTATGTTTCCGGCGGGGGCGGCGGATCTATGGTAGGCAATCTTGAAATCTACAAATATTAGGCGAAAGGGGTTAAGGCATTAATGTTTTTGGTATATAACAAAGCCGATGGTTTAGTAGTGCAAGCATCCGAGACTGAACCGGTGCTGGCTCCGGGACAGGACTGTGTTTTTGCTCATGACCCTGAACTTAATTTATCCAATTATGAAACTATACGGGTTTTAGCCAAAGAAGGCTGTCATTTGGAGCTAAAGCCTACTGCCCAATGGCTGAGCCGGGTAAGTGGCAGCAGTAATATCACGCTGGATGAAAAAATTGGCAGGTTGGAACATTACAACCTGGTACTGATGGAAGCCGTAGCCAAGCTTTCGGAAGCAACTCCCGGCACGGTCAGCCCAGATTTGATGGTTGAACTGGTGCTGGCGGGAAGGAGAACCATTGATCAGGTGCCAGCTGACATACAAAAGGAAGTGTCAGGCAGGATTGCATCAGCTAGCGAATTATAGGCAGCTTAAGTTATTTTTCAGAATGGGCCTTGGGGCTCTTTTTTATTGCCAATTTTAAGGAGGATGAACTAATGAAAAGCTCAATTCAAATCGCCTTTACAGCCTTTGGCGGCTGGCTGGGCTGGGTCTTGGGAGGCTGGGACGGCTTTTTGTACGCGCTGATCACCCTTGTGGTTGTCGATTACCTGACCGGCGTCATGTTGGCCATACTGGAAAAGCGCTTGTCCAGCGAGGTCGGTGCCAGGGGCATCTTTAAGAAGGTGCTGATTTTTGCCATGGTGGCAGTGGGACACATTATAGATGCCCAGGTTATAACAAACGGTAGCGCTGTCCGTACCGCGGTCATCTTCTTCTATTTATCCAACGAAGGAATCAGTATTCTGGAAAACGCAGCCAAGATCGGCCTGCCTATTCCGGAGAAACTCAAACTGGTTTTGGACCAGCTAAATAAGGAGGAAACGATTAATGGCTAGATTATGTTTCGACTACGGTCATGGCGGCAATGACCCGGGCGCAGTATATAAAGGAAGGAAAGAAGCTGATGATGTGCTGAGCCTAGGTCGGGCCGTAGCAGCAGTGTTGAGACGCCATGGAGTAATCGTCGATGAGACCAGGACGTCTGATGTTAGTGTAAGCCTGAAAGCTAGATGTGATTTTGAAAACATGGGCAGCTTTGATTACTTCATATCCTTTCACCGTAATGCTTTTAAACCGGAGGCGGCTGCTGGTGTAGAAACTTACACTTATTTAAATCCGGGAGCCAAGTCAAAGGGGCTGGCCGAAAAAATTCAAAGCTCCCTGGTGGGGGTCGGTTTTGCAAACCGGGGGGTGAAAACTGCTAATTATCAAGTCTTAAGAGAAACAAAGGCCCCTGCAGTACTAATCGAAATCGGCTTTATTGATAACAGCCAAGATAATGCACTGTTTGATGCCAAGAGAGATGAAATTGTCAAAGCAGTTTCTGGCGCTATCCTTTCCCAACTGGGGTTAGCATACATAGAAGAAAACAAGAATGGTCTTGAAGGAGCTTTGGAGGTGTTGGTAAGAAACGGCATACTTAAATCCCCTGAATATTGGCTGCAAAATGCAAGAAAAGGCCAGAGCGTAAATGGCGAATACGCCGGGATGCTGATTGAAAGAATGGCCGAGTACATTTCATCCCTATAACCTTAACGATTATTACCTAAAAGAACTATCCTTGAAGCATTAGCTCGGCTTTTACTTCTTTAATAAAACCTAATAACTGACTCCAAATCGCCGGGTGATTGATTTCACCCGGCATTTTTTGCTTTAACCCTAAGCTACTGGTACTCAAACCGCCCTTCGTTGTCCTGTGGATTGTGAGGGAACGATTCATGCCCTTCGAAGGGAGGAACCGATATGAACGGCTTGCAAAAAGAGCGGATTGCTCTTCTTCGCGCCGAAGGTAAGAGTTACACCAAAATAGCCGATACCTTAGGTTTATCGATAAACACGGTGAAGTCTTACTGTCGCAGAAACAATCTGGGCGGAAATGCTACTATAATGTCTGACTCTGTGGACGGTACATTTTGCTGCGAGTGCAGAGTGCCGCTTAATCAGACCATCGGGAAGAAGCAGAAACGGTTCTGTTCGGACAAGTGCCGTATGGCATGGTGGAATGCCCATCCAGAGGACGTTAAACACAAAACCATCCGGTCATTTACTTGTCAGACTTGTGGCCAGTCCTTTGAAGCGTATGGCAAACGAGAGCGAAAATACTGCTCCCGCGCTTGCTACGGCAGGTCGAAGGCGGTGCGGCATGAGTAGTAAGACATTAGCAGTCATCTACTATACGGCTACCATGGCAGTTTTCAATAGATGGCTTGCAGCAGGCATTATCCGAGAAGATGAATTGATTAAAATTGAGGCAACTATCGCTCAAAAATACGGGCTTTCCGAGCGCAGCATATATCGCCAAAACACTTGATAATATGGGCTTTTGGAGCGAATATGTCATAGCGAAAGGAGGTCATTATGGAAAAGATAGTTACGAAAATATCCCCTTCGGTGCCACCAATCCCTGCTAGATTACGGGTTGCCGCCTATGCCCGCGTATCATCCGGAAAAGATGCGATGTTACAATCTCTGGCAGCTCAAGTCAGCTACTACAGCAAACTCATTCAGCAGCGCTCGGATTGGGAATATGCTGGTGTATACGCCGATGAGGCACTGACAGGAACCAAAGACACTCGCCCGGAATTTCAGCGTCTAATTGCTGACTGCAAAGATGGCAAGATTGACCTGATCATTACAAAATCGATATCACGTTTTGCCCGCAACACGGTAACACTGCTTGAAACAGTGCGAGAGCTAAAACTGCTCGGTGTTGACGTTTATTTTGAGGAGCAGAATATTCACTCCATGAGTGGGGATGGCGAACTTATGCTAACCATCCTCGCATCCTATGCTCAGGAGGAAAGCCGTTCGGTTAGTGAGAACTGTAAGTGGAGGATTCGCAAGCGGTTCCAGCAAGGTGAGATTGTAAACCTGCGTTTCATGTACGGGTATCGGATCAACAATGGTCAAATTGAAATCGATCAGGAACAGGCCGAAATCGTTCGAATGATCTACGCCGATTACATAAAAGGCCTGGGTTGCGATCGGATTGCTGCCAGACTACGGGAAATGGGTGCGCGAACGTTCAGCGGCAGACAGTGGACAGCAAAGCGGGTCCTGGCCATCCTAAATAACGAGAAATATTCTGGCAACGCGCTGCTTCAGAAAAAGTATGTAGCCGACCACTTGTCAAAGAAGCTGGTTTATAACCGGGGAACCCTGCCAAAGTACTATGCCGAAGGAACACATCAGCCGATTATAGACCCTCTCACCTTTCAAATGGCGCAGGAAATCATGGCTCTTCGCCGGGAGAACAGAAATGTCAGGCAAAACCCGGCCAACCATTACCCATTTTCAGGCTTAATCTTCTGCCCCCGCTGCGGCAAGAACTACCGGCGGGTAACCTACAAGGGGCATGCAGCGTGGAACTGTTCCACCTTCGTCAATTACGGTAAGGACGCCTGCCCAGCGAAGCAAATCCCGGAACCAATCTTATTGTCGCTGACCGCTGAAGTGTTGGGCCTGGCGGAATTTGATGAGGTGGTTTTCCGATCCCAGATTAAGCAGCTGCAGGTGCCGCAAGCAAACAAGGTAATTTATATTTTTCAAGACGGTCATAAAGTTGAAGCCGCCTGGCAAGACCGGTCACGCAAATCTAGCTGGGACGACAAAAAGAAACAGCAGGCGCGGGAAAGGACGCTTGCATATCAAAGGGGAGATTTGAAATGAAACCCGCTCGAGCCGTTACTGTCATACCACCAACCATAAACCGCTTTACACCGGAAACGACTGGTGTGGCCGCAAGAAAAAAAGTAGCTGCATATGCTCGTGTTTCAACAGATTCTGAGGAACAGCTTACCAGCTACGAAGCCCAGGTAGACTACTACACCAAATACATCAACGAACGTGCTGATTGGATATTTGCCGGAATCTACACCGATGAAGGTATCAGTGCCACTAATACCAAAAAGCGCGATGGGTTTAAGCAGATGGTTGCCGACGCACTGGACGGGAAAATTGATCTGATTGTTACTAAATCAGTCAGCCGCTTTGCGAGAAATACAGTTGACTCTCTGGTTACGGTTCGCCAGCTAAAAGAAAAAGGCGTTGAGGTTTATTTCGAAAAGGAGAACATTTACACGCTGGACAGTAAGGGGGAGCTTTTAATCACCATTATGTCCAGCCTGGCGCAGGAAGAAAGCCGTTCAATTTCTGAAAATGTAACCTGGGGCCAACGCAAACGTATGGCTGATGGGAAAGTAAGCATGCCTTATCGTCATTTCCTTGGCTACGAAAAGGGTGAGGATGGTTTACCTAAAATCGTTGAAAAGGAAGCGGAAACAGTGCGGCTGATTTACAGAATGTTTCTTGAGGGTAAAACGCCTTCAGCCATCGCTAAGCATCTTGGCAATCTGGGCATCCCATCTCCAGCCGGGAAAAAAACCTGGCAAGTGGCGACAGTGATAAGCATTCTGACAAACGAGAAATACAAGGGTGATGCTCTGCTGCAAAAAAGCTTCACGGTGGATTTTCTCACCAAAACCACCAAAGTCAACGAGGGTGAAGTTCCCCAATACTATGTTCAGAATAGCCATCCTGCCATTATTGAGCCGGACGAATTTGATGCGGTGCAGCTTGAAATGGAACGGCGTAAAAAAATCGGTAGGCCAGTCAGTTGCCACAGCCCTTTCTCAGCAAAAATAATTTGCGGCGAGTGCGGCGGTTTTTACGGTTCCAAGGTCTGGGGTTCCAACACTAAGTATCGGCGCACGGTATGGCGGTGTAATGAGAAGTACAAAAACGATAAACCTTGTTCAACACCTCATATTACAGAAGATGAAATTAAGCAGCGTTTTCTGAAAGCATTTAACATACTGATGAGTGATCGGGATGAGGTTCTCACCAACTGCCGCCTTGCCCAAGAAGTCTTATGCGATTGCATAGAGATTGATGCTGAACTAAAAGGACTCCAGCGGGAAATCGATGTGGTAGCTGAATTGTTGCGAAAGGCCGTTTATGAGAACGCCCGTATCGCCCAAAACCAGGAAGAGTTTAATGAACGCAACAACCGCTATTGGGAACGCCACCGTAAAGCAACGGAACGTTTCAACCAATTAGAAGAAATGAAGCGAGAGCGGCAGGCTAAAAGCTTATCACTTGGAACCTTCATCCGCGAACTGGAAAGCAGCCCGTCCGTGGTCGAGGAGTTTGACGAGCGACTTTGGGCGGTAGCAGTCGATACAGTCACTGTCACCAAGGACGGCAAGTTGCACTTTCGCTTTAAAGATGGCACGGAAGTATGATAGGTGCTTTAAAGGAATCCTCAAAAAGCGTACATGGCTTCGGCTTTGTAGGCTTTTTCTTTTCCAATGACCGGGCTTGACTGTTTGCACACCCCTCTGGAAAATGCACACCCCCTTTGCACACACCCTGCTAAAGTTCAACGATTACCTCCTGGCGCGATGACAATAAGTGGAAGGATTTCCCCTTATCAAAAGAGAATAACCCACCAGAAATCGAGAAAGCCGCTCTGCTAAAACGCAGGAACGGCTGAAATACCAACTTTTCAAGCAATATAAAAACCACCCACCGATAAAACACTTTTTATCAATAGATGGTAGATAATCTGGTGGAGGCGGGGGGAATCGAACCCCCGTCCGCAAGAAAGACCAGCTGAGTATCTCCGAGCGCAGTCCGTGTTTTGAGCTTCGCCATCCGGGCGCCCGCGGACAGGCTCCCATCAAGCTATCCCCGATTGTTTTCCCCATAAAGCCCCTCGAGAAAGAAGGCTTCAGGGTACCCTAACTAAGTGACGCCCTGCACCAGGCCGTTAGGAAACCTGGCCGGACGAGCCGCTTAAGCGGCTAGTGCAAAATTATCTTCTGCAGTTAATTTAAGTTTTCACCTTTTTAACGAGCTGGCGACAACTCGGCTCGCTGCTCAACCCATCTTATCCCCCGTCGAAACCAGTACGCCCCCATATTAATTAATACTGACTGCAAAAGCCATAATAAACCCTGTCGTTTATATTGTCAACGGTGATAAACATTTAAGTTGTAAGTTTTGAACTTGCGCCCTGCGGGTGCTATTTCTTTTCCCCAGCTTAACCCTAAGCACGGTTCCTCTCTTTTAGGCTGCGTTCCATATCGCGCCGGGCATCGCGGCTGGCTATATCCTCGCGCTTGTCATAGAGTTTTTTCCCTACTGCTACCGCCAGATCCATTTTAGCCCGGCCTTCTTTGAAGTAAATCTTCAAGGGAATCAGGGTCAGGCCTTTTTCCCTCTGTAAAGCATGCAGGCGGTTTATTTCCCGCCGGTGCAAAAGGAGCTTTTTGGGCCGCAGAGGATCATGGTTGAACTGGTTGCCTTTGTCATAGGGACTGATGTGGAAATTGTTGACCCAGATCTCTCCATCTTTGACCACAGCATAGGCATCACGCAGGTTGGCCTTGCCCATGCGCAGTGATTTGACCTCGGTCCCCACCAGTACCAGACCGGCTTCCAGGTTTTCTTTGATATGATATTCGTAGCGGGCGCGGCGGTTATCTACCACCGACTTAATCCCTTTGCCCTTCTTGCCCATCTTTCACACCTCAAGCTATTATAGATGAAACAAACCCTCGTCTCGGGCCAAAAGCTGTTGCTGAGACCAGGGTTTTTCTATTGCCTACGCTCTTATTATAGCTCAGATTCATCGCTACGTCAATGTTACCCGAGTCTGAATGACAGGGGGACGGACTTGTGGACACACTCCCTGGCACTCAGCCAAACCTCGATATGTCTATTAAGCATTATCGTTTCTGAGTGCCGGGAGGAAAAGCGAGTTAGTAGCTATGGGAGGTGAAACGCTTTTACTCATCCTGGAGCAATTCAAAATCGATCTTGCCTTCATCCACATCCACTCTAACCAGTTGCACCCGAACGCTATCGCCGATAGCAAATTTTCTCCCGCTATGCCGGCCACGCAGGGTGTAAGTACGATCGCTGAACAAATAGTAATCATCAGCTATGCTGGAGATATGCACCAGGCCCTCAACCGTGTTTTCCAGGGCTACGAAAAAACCAAAGGCTTGCACGGAAGAGATGCGAGCTGAGAATTCATCACCAACAAACTGGGACATATACTGGGCCTTTTTCACATCCAGGAGCTCTCTTTCCGCCTCCTCGGCTTTCATCTCCTGCAGGCTGGATTGTTCTCCGTAAATTGTCATCTTCTTTTCCAGGCTGCTCTTCTTACGGGCAGTCATACCCCCATCCAAAAGGCTGCTGAGCACCCGGTGAACTATAAGGTCGGGATAACGCCGGATAGGACTGGTAAAATGGCAGTAGTAGGGGGAAGCCAGACCAAAATGACCCCGGGGCTCAGGCAGATAGGAAGCATGTTTCATGGAGCGTAAAATCATCAAGGAAATCATTTGCTCCTCCGGCCGGCCCTTAATGTCGGCCAGTATCTCTTGAAAAAGCATGGGGCTGACTTTATGTCCTTTTATCTTATGCCCAAATACCGCCAACACCTTGTTTAACTCGCCAATAGCTTCTTCATCCGGTTTTTCATGGACCCGATACAAGGCGGGAAGTCCCAGATTATGCAGGTGTTCCGCTACCACTTCATTGGCTTTTATCATAAAATCTTCTATCAGCATTTCACCCGGACCGCGCTCAGTCCGTTTGACTTCCAGGGGAAAACCCTCTTCGTCTACTATCACCTTGCTTTCGGGGAAATCAAAATCCAGCATCCCCCGATTTAAGCGGGAACGGCGCAGGATATCAGATAGTTCTTTCATCAGGAAGAAATCCTCTACCAGTTCCCCGTATCGCTCCTTTAAGGCCGGGGAATTATCGGCCAGAATACGGTTTACCTCACTGTAAGTCATGCGTTCATTTATCTGGATTACCGACTTGCAAACCTCATAATCCACTACCTGCCCCCGGGAATCAATATCCATTATACAGCTTATAGCCAGGCGCTCGACCTGAGGATTGAGACTGCAGATATTGTTGGATAATTCCACCGGCAGCATGGGCAGAACTTTATCTATCAGGTAAACACTGGTGCCGCGCTTAAAGGCTTCCCGGTCCAATTTGCTGTCTTCTTTAACATAATGGGAGACATCAGCGATATGCACCCCCAGCTTGTAACCTTCTAATGTTTTTTCAATGGAAACAGCATCATCCAGGTCTTTGGCATCTTCACCGTCAATGGTTACCATGCGCCAGTCCCGCAAGTCCCGGCGCCGGGATATCTCTTCCGCCGCGACCGCCACAGCCACGGACCGGGCTTCTTCAAGCACATTATCAGGAAATTCCAGGCGCAGGCCATGTTTTTTGGCCAAAACTTTAAGATCAACACCCGCCTCTCCCTTGCGTCCCAACACTTCCACGATTTTACCCTCGGCCACCTTGTCCCGTTCAGGCCAGGAGCTGATCCTGACCAATACCTTGTCTCCTTCTTTGGCTTTCCATTTACGCGAGGCTTTAACATAGATAGGGTAAATCTGCCGGGAATCATCCGGAACCACCTGCAGCAGGTGCCGGCCTTTGGTAAAGGTCCCTACCAGTTCCCGGGTGTTGCGGGCCAGGATTCTGATAACCGTGCCCTCCGGCCGCTGGCCGTTATATCCCTTTTCCTGTATCCTTACCATCACCCGGTCATTATGCATAGCCCCGTTGAGTTTCTTGCCATAAACAAATACCTCTTCAATGCCTGCTTTTTCCGGTACCAGCACGCCAAAGCCCTTTTTGCTGATATGGATTATCCCTTTGACCAGGTTCATCATTTCCGGCAGGCCAAATTTTCGTGCCCTGGTCTTGACGATTTCTCCCTCTTTCTCCAGCTTCCCCACGATCTTGCTGAATTTAATTTCATCATCGCCATCTTTGATGCCAAAAACCTCTTTTAATTCATGGTAACTCAATGGCTTATAGCTTTCTTTATGCATACATTCAAGTATGCTATCCCTATTTATCATATATTCATTTATTCCTCCTGGTGGTTTTTTCTAAAGTTGCCGACTCGATAATCCTGCTTTTTTTCCTGAATTCTGCACCGCCTTCCCTCCCGAGCCGGCGTAAAATTCTAATAATACCAAATTTGGAACGGCCAGGTGCAGAACTCTCACAAACAGCCAGCTTATCTCTCTTTTACTGCTATTATTCCCCACCCTAATATAAGTTAAAAATCTTGAGCGTTTTATTAATTAGAGTCCCAGCTGCGGGGCAATCTTTTTACAGCTTTCCAGGGCTATGCTTAGAAACTCATCCAACTCCAATCCCAGCTCGGAGCAGCTAGCCATCTGCTCCCGGCTGGCTCCCCGGGCAAAGGCTTTTTCCTTGAAGCGCTTCTTCAGTGATTTGAGCTGCACTTCCGCAAGTTTCTTGTCCGGCCTTACCAGTGCCGCCGCAGTTATGAAGCCGCTTACCGGATCGGCAGCATAAAGGGCTCGGTCCAACAGGCTCAGGCGCTTCAAACCGTGCCTTTCATTATGTACCTTCACCGCGTAGACCACATCCGCAGGCAGGCCGTTTTCCTCCAGGATTTGAGCACCCAACAGCGAATGCTTTTCCAGATCGTCTACCGTAATATCATAATCAATATCATGCAGCAGCCCAGCCAGGGCGAATTTTTCCACATCTTCACCCAAGCTTTCCGCCAAACCCCGCATTATGGCTTCAACCGCCAGGGAATGATGGAAGAGATTTTCATTATGCAGGTGCGTTTTCAGTAATTCCAGGGCTTCCTCTCTTTGCATATTTCTTATCTCCTTTCTCAAAGCTAATTTCATTAAATTCATCTTATGATTAGCACGAAAAGTGAGGAGTGAAAGGTAAGGGGTGAGGGGTTTAGTTTATTCCCTGCAACATCTTACCATTCAAGCTCTTACTAAATCACTTTTCATCGGTGGTTGTGGCCCCCGGCCATGAGGGGTTCTACGGCAAAAGGCTATTAGTGTTCATTGGTTGTATAAATATACCGCTCAGCTCCATTAATAGCGACCGTAGGGAGCATCAGTTGTACCCGACAGGGCGCTTCGCATGGGCAGGCTTGGCAGGTCTTCATCTCGTTATAAACTCGGCCAATTCGCGGGCAATTTTCTCCTTCTCCGGACCCATGGTAGCAACATGTTCGGAATTCTCTAATTCCACCAGCCTTGCCTCCCTATGGCGAAGCTGTGCGGCCAAATACCTGCCGCTTTCGCTTTTCACCACTTCATCATTTTGCGACTGCATTATAAGCACAGGAACTCTCAAATCCCCCAGCTCCCGCACCACCTGATTTCGCAATTCCATCATACTCTGAAAAGCCCGCAGGGGAAAGCAGTCGTAGGCAAACCTCCCCTCTGCTTCCAGTTGCCGCTGTCGTCCCTGCTCCTGCTTGGGCCAGTAAGGCCGGAATATTCTGATAAGAGGAGCCAGGGCGGTCGTCCGGGTGGAGCGTTGAAAAACGGGGGCGTTTATGGATGATACCCCACAGACGCCTGGTACATGAAGTCCGGAGTACAGTGCCAGCAGTCCTCCCATGGAAAGACCCACCGCGAAAACTTGGGCATATTCCTCCTGCAAATCCAATAACGCTTTTTTTACGGCGGCAAACCAGTCCTGCCAGCGGCAAAGGTTCAAATCCTCCGGCCTGCTTCCATGACCCGGCAAGAGCAAGCCGCTTATGCTGCAAGCACAGAGCTCATGCAGCAATTCCGCAACCGGATAGAGCTCGGAAGGTGAAGCGGTAAAGCCGTGGATAAAGAGCAAGGCCACCCGGCTATCCCCTTTAAGAAAAAAAGGCTGAGCTTGTTTATACATAGCTGATTATTACCTCCTCTGCCCTTTCCACCTCAAGTTTTGCAATAAGAAAAAGCAGGTAAGAATCCCTCACCTGCTGCTTTGCTGCCCTCTATTTTATTATTCCTGTCCTACTGGTTCATTATCGCCAGAGTCAGAGTCAAAATCATAAACAATACGGCAACATAGGCGGTTATTTTGGCCAACAGGTCGTCCAAGCCTTTTTTCTTCCCGCCAAAAATGGTCTCACCGGCTCCGGCTATACTTCCCGAAAGACCAGCACTCTTTCCCGACTGCAGAAGAACGGTGGCAATCAGCCCCAGAGCGCAGATTACTTGCAGGATCAGGATAATAGTTTTTAACACGGGTACACCTCCAATTAATTCGGCATCCTTAAGAACTGGCTATTATTTTATCACAAGGAGTTGTGAAAAAACAAGCTGTCCTTTTGCAAATATATCCTTAACTCTACTGCAAAACCCCTTTTATTTGCATAAGGGTTGCATAAATATACAAAGCGAGCCGTTGACGAAGCATTACCCTGCGGGTAGTCCTGAATATAGTTAAGTTAAGTTATTTTAAAAAAGAATCAGCATTAATCATAAAAATCAGCGTCCCCCTGCGTCAGAAACCATATTTTCTTACTAACCACCCTTTTATTATCCAATCAATATAGCTGAGTGCCAGGCCATTCCACCCTCCGATTTCCGCCTTCTGTCTTCCGTCACGACTTCTCTGCTAGCGTTTAAAAGCCTTTATGCCCCGGTATACAGCGAAGACATCCAGTTCCTCCTCGATCCGCAACAGTTGGTTATACTTGGCTACCCGGTCAGTACGAGCCGGAGCACCGGTCTTGATCTGCCCGGCATTGGTGGCCACGGCAATATCGGCAATGGTAGAATCCTCCGTCTCCCCCGAGCGATGCGATATTACACAAGTATAGCCGGCTCTCCTGGCCATTTCAATAGTATTCAGGGTTTCGCTTAAGGTGCCGATCTGGTTCACCTTAATGAGAATACTGTTGCAAACTCCCTCTTCTATCCCCCGCGCCAATCTCTGGCAATTGGTAACAAAGAGATCGTCACCCACCAGTTGTATTTTAGAGCCCAGACGCTCAGTAAGCTGTTTCCAGCCTGCCCAATCATCCTCCGCCAGGCCGTCTTCCAGGGATATAACCGGGTATTTTTCCATCATTTGGGCATAGAAATCGACCATTTCGGAGGAAGACAATACCTGCCCGCTGCTGGCCAGGTGATATTTGCCATCTTGGAACAGTTCGGTGGCGGCAACATCCAGGGCCAGGTTAATATCACTTCCCGCCTGGTATCCCGCAGCGGCAATGGCTTCCAGGATCAGGTCCAGGGCGGCCTCATTGGAGGGCAGGTTGGGCGCGAATCCTCCCTCATCGCCAACTCCGCTGCCTAGTCCCTTATTGTTTAAAACCTTTTTCAGGCTGTGGTAGACTTCTACCCCCATACGCAAGCCTTCGGCAAAATTAGGCGCTCCGCTGGGAACAATCATGAATTCCTGGATATCCACATTATTGTCCGCATGTTTACCGCCATTTAATATATTCATCATAGGTACCGGAATCTCCCGGGCGTTTACCCCGCCGATGTATTGATACAGCGGAATAGCCAGGTGAGTAGCGGCGGCCCGGGCGACAGCCAGCGACACCCCCATTATGGCATTGGCCCCTAATTTAGCTTTGTTCGGTGTATCATCCAGATCAATCATCAGTTGGTCTATATCGATCTGCGCAGTGGCATCCATGCCGATGACTTCCGGCGCAATTATCATATTCACATTGTCTACCGCCTGCAATACCCCTTTGCCCAGGTATCTTTTGCTGTCGCCGTCCCGCAGTTCTACGGCTTCATGGGCTCCGGTAGAGGCACCCGATGGCACTACGGCTCGTCCCATAGTCCCATCTTCCAGAATTACCTCCACTTCTACGGTGGGATTCCCGCGGGAATCCAATACTTCGCGCGCAAATACATCTACTATGGTACTCATCTTTTCGCTTCCCTTCCTCCTATGTTACTATTTTATGCCCTCATACCTTACCCCTCACAGCTTACCCCTCAAGCCTCACCCTCTTAAAATAGTTTTCCCGGTCATTTCTGCCGGAACCGGCAAATCTAAAAGCTCCAAGATGGTAGGGGCAATATCCGATAAAATAGCATCATCCCGCAGCTGGCAATCGATATGTTCATTTGAAACCAGAATAAAAGGTACCTTTTCGCAAGTATGAGCCGTAAAGGGATTCCCTGTTTGCGGACAAACCATCATCTCACAATTGCCGTGGTCTGCCGTTATCAGAGTTATCCCCCCTTTCTCCCGCACCAGCCTTACCACCTCTATCATACATTCATCCACAGCTTTAACTGCCTTGACGGCGGCTTCCAATATACCGGTATGGCCGACCATATCGGGATTGGCATAATTCATTATTACTACATCATAGAAATCCCGCTCTATTTCCCGAATAACCCTTTTGCTTACTTCCGGGGCACTCATTTCCGGCTGCAGGTTGTAAGTGGCCACTGCGGGCGAAGGTATTAAAATTCTATCTTCCCCCGGGTTGGCTGTTTCCACACCACCATTGAAGAAAAAAGTGACATGGGCATATTTTTCCGTCTCGGCGATGCGCAACTGCTTTAGACCGGCGGCGGCCAACACCTCCCCCAGGGTATTCTCCAGATTCTGCGGGGGGAAGGCAACCGGGGCCTCGATAGTAGCATCATACTGGGTCAGGCAAACAAAGAAAACCTCGGGCCGGACTTTTCTCTTAAAGGAATGCAGTTCTCTGTCTGTGAAAGCCCGGCTTATTTGCCGCGCCCGGTCCGCCCGGAAATTAAAAAATATTATGCTGTCCCCGTCCTTTATTAATCCTAAAGGCTCGCCCTTTTCATCTATTATCACTGCCGGTTCCATGAATTCATCGCTTAACCTGGCTTCATAACTGTTCTGCAGAGCGGCAAAAGCATTGGGGGCCTTCCGGCCTTCCCCTAAAACCATGGCATTATAGGCTTTTTCTATCCTATCCCAATGCTTATCCCGGTCCATGCCATAAAACCTGCCGCCCAGAGTGGCCATCTTTCCCACTCCGAGCCGCCGCATTTCTTTCTCCAGTTCCGCAATATACTTGCCTGCCGTTTGGGGCCCCACATCCCGGCCATCAAGAAAGGCATGCACGAATACTTTTTCCACCTCTTGCATCTGGCACAGGCGCAGCAAGGCATAAATATGCTCGCTGTGGCTATGTACCCCTCCATCTGATAATAAGCCCATAAGGTGAACGGCTCCCTTTTTCGCACGAGCAGAATTAATGGCTGCTAAAAAAAGCGGATTGGAAAAAAAGGAGCCATCTTCAATAGCATTGCTGATGCGGCTTATCTCCTGGAATACGATGCGGCCTGAACCTATGTTCAGGTGCCCCACCTCGGAGTTGCCCATTTGCCCGTCCGGCAAGCCCACATCCTTCCCGGAACAGGCCAAAAGAGTAGATGGGTATTTTGTTTGCAAACGGCAAAAATGCACGGGGTTGGCCAAGCTGATAGCATTGTCGCTACAGGCTGCCCGGTTGCCCCATCCATCGAGAATCATCAAAACCAGCGGTTTTTTAGGCATGGCTGCTCAACCTCACAATACGGGCCAAAGAGTCAGCCTGCAGGCTGGCCCCGCCTATCAAAGCCCCATCCACATCCGCTTCTTCCAAAATTTCGGCGATATTTTCCTCTTTAACACTGCCTCCATATAAGATTCTGGTCGAATCTGCTTCTTCCCGGCTATAGATTTTCTCCAGACAGCTGCGGATAAAAGCAATCATCTCCTGGGCATCATCACTGCTGGCGTTAACTCCGGTACCGATAGCCCAGACCGGTTCATAGGCTACCACCAGTTTCTCCCCGGAGAGCTTGATATCCTTCAGGCATTTGGCAAGCTGCTCCTTCACTACTTCCCGGGCCCTATCTTTTTCCCTCTCCTGCAGGGTTTCCCCCACACAGAGCAGGGGAGTGATTCCTGCCTCCGCAGCGGCCTTGACTTTACGGTTTATCATATTGTTGCTTTCTCCCATTATCTGCCGCCGTTCGGAATGCCCCAGAATCACATAACTGCAAGCGGCGTCCAAGAGCATGGATGGGGAAATCTCCCCGGTATAAGCTCCCTTTTCTTCCCAGAAGGCATTTTGGGCGCCCAGTTTAATCCCGGAACCTTCCATAATAAATCTTAATGTACTTAAAGCCGTAAATGGAGGACAAATCACTATCTCCGGTCGCTCGTTACTGTTAGCATCCGGGATTAGTTGCAAAAACTCCCGGGCAAAATCTTCGGCCTCCCCGATACTTTTATTCATTTTCCAATTAGCGGCAATTAATCTCCGGCGCAGAAAATCCCCTCCCTTTAACTTTTTTCCCACAAGGGCGCTCCCTGGCCCAACTCGGCTCCTGTTCCGCGGGATGCTTTCTCCTGGCAGGCAGCCACTCCGGGAAGCCTTATTCCTTCCAGAAACTCCAGGGTAGCTCCCCCACCGGTGGAAATATGGGTAATGCCTTCTTCCAAACCCATATCATGTACTATTACTGCCGTGTCTCCTCCACCGATTACGCTTACCGCGGAAGAACGAGCTATAGCACGGGTTATCTCCTCGGTTCCCCGGGCAAAGTTCGGGTATTCATACACCCCCAGGGGACCATTCCATACAATGGTCGAAGCCTTCGCAATATATTTTTTAAAAAGCTCTATGCTTTGCGGCCCTATGTCCAGAATCATCATCTCCGCAGGAACATGATCAATATCCACGATTTGCCCCGGGGCCTCAGCTGATAATTCCGGGGCCACGACCGCATCCAGCGGCAGGATTAGATTCACATTTTTCTTTTCGGCCTCTTCTACCAAACCCCGGGCCTGTTCCAGCAAGTTATCCTCGCAGATTGATTTTCCTATAGTTTTTCCCAAGGCTTTTAAAAAGGTATTGGCCATACCCCCGCCAATAAGTATTACATCCATTTTTTGCAGAAGATTACCAATCAGGCCCAGTTTATCCGCTACTTTGGCTCCACCCATTATAGCCATCCTTGGGCTCTGCGGGTTTTCCAGAACCTTTTCCAGCATTTCCACCTCTTTTTCCATCAAAAACCCGGCATAGCAAGGTAAATAATCAGCTATGCCGGCAGTTGATGAATGAGCCCGGTGTGCTGTGCCAAAAGCATCATTAACATAAATATCACCCAGGGACGCCAGCTCCCGGGAAAAGGCGGGAGCATTCTGCTCTTCTTCCGCATGAAAACGCAGGTTTTCCAAAAGCAGTACTTCCCCATCCTGCAGTCCCATTGCTGCCTCCCTTACTTCCGGACCAATACAATCATGGGCCATGTATACCGGTGCTGCCAGCAATTTTCCCAAATGGGAAGCCAGCTTTTTCAGGCTGTATTTTTCATCTATCTTACCCTGGGGTCGACCCAGGTGGCTCATAAGAATAAGCCGCCCGCCTTGAGCCAGTACATGCTCAATACTGGGGAGTGCTGCCCTCATCTTGGTATCGTCAATAATATTGCCTTCTTTATCTGTGGGTACATTGAAATCCACCCGCATTAAAACTCTTTTTCCTTTTAGTTCGAGCTCTTTTAGACTACGCAAGCAACATACCTCCAAATCAACTCGTTATAGCCCTTTGGCCGCTAAATAGGATACCATATCAACCACCCGGGCCGAATAACCCCATTCATTATCATACCAGGCAATAACCTTGGCCAATCTATCACCCATTACCATGGTCAAGGGTCCATCTACGATAGCGGAATGTTCATCCCCGCGGTAATCTATGGAAACCAGCGGCTCTTCTTCATAACGCAAATAGCCCTTCAGGTAACCCTCACTGGCCGCCTTGAAGGCCTGATTAATTGCTTCAGCAGTGGCCGGCTTCTCCAGTTCCAGGGTAAAATCCAACAAAGAAACATCCGGGGTGGGAACCCTTACCGCCAAACCATCCAGTTTCCCCTCCAGTTCAGGCAAGACCAGGCCCAGGGCACTGGCCGCTCCGGTAGTCGTAGGAATCATGGACAGCCCTGCCGCTCGGGCCCGGCGCAAATCATCATGCTCCAAATCTATAACCCGCTGGTCATTGGTATAGGAATGTACCGTATTAATCAAGCCTTTATTAATCCCAAACTCATCCAAGAGCACTTTGGCCACGGTAGCCAGGCAATTAGTGGTACAGGAAGCATTTGATACCACATCGTATTCCGGCCGGTATTGCTCGTGATTGACTCCCATGACCATGGTCAACTCCACCCCTTTGCCGGGTGCGGTTATAACTACTTTTTTAGCCCCGGCCTGCAGGTGCTGGGCGGCCTTTTCCCGGGTACGAAAGGCTCCACTGGCTTCTACCACCACCTCGGCCCCCATTTCTTTCCAGGGTAGTTGCCGGGGGTCCTTTTCTGATAAATACCTGATTTTTTGTCCATTGAGAAGCAAATACTCGCCATCAATTGCCACCTGTCCTTTGAACTCTCCGTGAACCGAATCATATCTAAAAAGATGACTGCTGGTTTTAATATCTCCCAGTCCGTTGACGGCCACAATTTCTACGTCTTCTCTCTGCAACGCAATCCGGCCTACCAACCTCCCGATACGCCCAAAACCGTTGATCGCAACCTTGACTGCCATTACCCATCATCCTTCCCATTGTTTTCTTCTATAATTTTTCTTGCCGCTCCTTCGTCGGTTATTAACACACTCTCATGCTGATGACTCAAAACGGCTTTGATGGCATCAGCTTTATTCTTTCCTCCAGCTACCGCAGCGATAATTCCGATATTCTGCAAATCAGGGAATTCCAGCCCTATTCCCGGCACTTCATAGACTATTTTGCCCTTTTTATCAAAATAATATCGAAGAGCTTCTCCAATTGCCCTCTTTTCTTGCAAATAATCAATTTCCTCAGGAGCCAATCCTCTACGGTTAGCCATTTCCATAGCCGAGCCTATACCATGCAGGAGAATATCACTGTTCTTTATGGCTTGAACTACGGTCTTAATATGTACATCATTTTTCAATATCTCCACCGTACTCTCCTCCAGGTTATCAGGAATATGTAAAAGACGATATTGGGCACCAATGGCTCCCGCAATCCGGGCGGCTATCACCCCGGCCTGCTGTTCCATTTCCTCCCCCAGTCCACCGCGGGCCGGTACTACCAAAACATCTCTGGCATTGATGCCATCACCAAAAGCTGTAGCCATTTCCGCCAAAGTACTTCCCCCGGTTACGGCTACCGTACAAGCAGGATACAAGTTTCTCTTGAGAAAGCGGGCGGCGGCCCGGCCTAAATCCCGTTTAGCCAAATAATCATCCTGCGAATCCCCTGGAACAATAATAACTTCTCTGAGATTAAACATTTGTTTAATTCTTTCAGCTAAAGTTTGTGTGTCAAAAATATAGGGTATTAGTTCATCTATATCACCTAATAGTTCTTCACCATATGCCGTCAGACAGATGCCTGCAGCAGTGAAATAAACCGCCCCCCTTGATCTCAGCAGTTCCATCTCACTTCTTACCATTCTCTCACTAAGTCCCAGCTCTTTACCCAATTGTCTTCTTCCCACTGGTTGGTGGTGAAGTATCTGTCGCAACAAACGATATCTTGTTTCCATAATCTCCAGGCTTTCCGGAGCAAAACGCTGTACGATGGTAAAAAATCTATCCATAATCTATCCTTTTCCAAGTTTATTCCGGGACTCAATTTAATATTAGGGACAAAATTGTCCCATTAGGCACAAATATTTTTAGGAAATATTCTTTTTTGATGTCACTGCAAAAAGTTATAAATATGCATTAGCTTGCATAAATATACCGCTCCAGCGTCCTTAATAGCGACCGAAGGGAGCATCAGTTGTGCCCGACAGGGCGCTTCGCATGGGCAACACCTGCGGCTTGTCTCGTGGCTCAAGGGGTGCCGCGCCTCCCATCCTGGTCACAACCTTAATAGTGACACCCGCAGGGTGGAACACCAGGAGTACCCGCAGGGTGATAGCGCTCTCGCGACGTCCTGTCGCTCGCCCCCTTTCGCCTGCTCGCCTTCGCCGGTGCAACCTTAATAGTGACATCCGAAGGATGGAACATCAGGAGTACCCGCAGGGTGCTGCATCCATGCTTCGCCAACGCTCGCTTTGTATATTTATGCAACCCTCATGCAACAAAAGGGGTTTTTGCAGTAGAGTCTTTTTTTAATATTATATCACAATAGGATAAAATGATGCACATTAGAAAAAATCTACCTGTTGCAAAGGCTTTCCGAATTTTCCAAAATAAAGCTAGCCAAAGCAGAATTCTATTGTAAAATAATTAATAGGGTAATCTAAGGGGGAATATTAAATTGAAAGATATTGATTTTCAGAATCTGGTGATTGAACAATTATCGCAAATAAATTGCCGCTTGGATAAACTGGATGAGGGACAGGCTAAACTGGAAACTGGTCAAGCTAAACTCGAAGCCGGTCAGGCTAAATTGGAAGCTAGACAAGCTAAACTCGAAACCCAGGTAACTAAACTCGAAACCCAGGTAACTAAAATACAAAAAGATGTTAACGTTATCAAGCGGGATTTAAAAGGTGTTTGGTCTGATATTGGCCGTCTGGATAAGCGTTTAACTTCTCAAGAAAACGAGATTGACTCTCTAAGACGGTAAAGCGACTGCTATATCGAAGCCCCCGCCCTACTTTTGTCGTTGCATATATGAAGCAGTTTGGGTTGCTAATGAAAGGAAGTTGCGCAGATGGAACTCGACCAATGCCTGAATTTTGTTCTTACCAAGGCTCAACAATCGGTACATCAACTTTTTAAAGCCGAGCTAATGCCCTACGGGGTAACCCCTGGACAATATTCCGTTCTCAAGTGCCTTTGGAAAGACAACGGTCAAACCGTAAAGCAACTGGCAGAACACCTATATCTGGACAGTTCAACCGTCACCGGTATTCTCGATCGTATGGAACAAAAAGGAATGATTAAAAAAAAGGCTGATCCGAAAGATCGGCGTGCCCTGCAAGTCTTACTGACCGAAAAGGGTCAGGACCTCGAAGAACCCTTGACCCAGGCCATCCTCAATGCCAACAAAAAGGCCTTGCGGCAAATGGATGAAAATCAATTCGAATCGCTTAAAGAACTTCTGCACAAACTAAGCCCCGGCAACTAATCCGGGGCTTTTTTTGTCGAATAAAGAAAAATGATTGGTGTACAAACTAATGGTTGACAACATATATTTCCGGTTTTACAATGCTTACAAGGGCAGTTTTTGGTTTAGAGTAAGTCATCGTTCCTTGACTTATTCAAAAATGAAAGGAGTTGGGTTTTAGTGGATTTTAAATTAAGTGAAGAGCAGGAATTGATCAGGGAAAATATAAGAGAACTGGTCAAGAAGTACCTTGACCCCATTGCGGTGGAAATCGATGAGTCCAGTCGCTACCCGGCTGAAGTCATTGAGCAATTGGCGGCAGGCGGCTGGATGGGGATGCCTTATCCGGTTGAGTACGGCGGAGCCGGTTTGGATTATGTCAGCTATGCCATGGTAATCGAAGAAATATCCCGTTCCTGTGCGGCTACCGGTTTTACCGTCTCCTGTCACACCTCCCTGGCCAGCGGCCCCATCTTCAATTTCGGGAATGAAGAACAGAAGCAAAAATACCTGGTTCCCCTGGCCAAAGGCCAGCACATAGGAGCTTTTGCGGTGACTGAACCGGGAGCAGGCACTGATGTCGGAGCAGCTACTACCACTGCCACTTTGGACGGTGATAGCTATGTGCTCAACGGAATCAAAACCTTTACTTCCAACGGCCCGGTTGCTGATACTTTTGTGGTTTTTGCCTTTACTGACAAATCCCTGGGAGGCAAAGGATTGAGCGCCTTTATTATCTCCAAGGATAATCCGGGTCTTAAAGTAGGACAACATTTTTATAAAATGGGC
This sequence comes from Syntrophomonas wolfei subsp. methylbutyratica, assembly GCF_001570625.1. Lineage (GTDB taxonomy): Bacteria > Bacillota > Syntrophomonadia > Syntrophomonadales > Syntrophomonadaceae > Syntrophomonas > Syntrophomonas methylbutyratica. The sequence continues at coordinate 126,656 of NZ_BBQT01000001.1, forward strand.
ATAAGAGCTTCCCAGACTTCGGAGATTATTTTGAAAGACTGCCGGGTTCCCCGAGAAGACCTGCTGGGCAAAGAAGGGCAGGGGTTGCAGATAGCTATGTCCTCTTTTGACCATGGCCGTATCGGCATTGCCGCCCAGGCCGTTGGTATTACCCAGGCTGCTCTGGACGAGTCCATAAGCTATTCCAAACAGCGCGTGCAGTTTGGCAAACCCATATCCAAAAACCAGGCTATTCAGTGGATGATTGCCGACATGGCTACCGATATTGCCGCCGCGCGTTTCCTCTATTCCTATGCCGCTTTCTTAAAAGACCAGAAACAACCTTTTACCAAGGAAGCTGCCATGGCCAAGGTTTTCGCTGCGGAAATGTCTACCCGTCATACTTCCAAAGCGGTGCAGATCCACGGGGGCTACGGTTATATTAAAGGTCAGAAAGTTGAGCGCCTGATGCGCGATGCCAAAATTACCGAAATATACGAGGGTACCTCAGAAGCCCAGCGTATGGTTATAGCAGGTAATCTTTTGCGTTAAGCCCGGGATTATGAGCCTGGATTAAGAAACGAGGTGTTTTGATGCCCCGAATTATTGCTTGTTATAAATGGGTAGTTGACGAAGCCTATATAAGAACCGACAGCTCGCCGGAGCTGGATTTGGAATATGCTGATAAGAAAATGAGCGACTATGACCGCAATGCCATTGAAGCAGCCATGCAGCTCCATGAAAAATATGGCGGCAGCGTGGCAGCCATTACCGTAGGTCATCCTGACGATACCAAGGGAGTTAAGGATGCCCTCTCCCGCGGCCCGGAAAAAGCCTATTTTATTAATGACCCCTCTTTTGAGAATTTGGAGCCGGCGCAAACCGCAGCTATTCTCGCTGATGTCGTCACTGCAAAAACAGAATATGACCTGATCATCTGCGGTGAGGGATCGAGCGACCTTTATGCCCAGCAAGTAGGCCCGCGCCTGGCTGAACTTCTCGATATTCCATGCGTTACCATGGTAAGCAAGATAGAATTGGCAGGGGAGCAGCTCATTGCCGAGCGCAAAGTAGATGATGGTATCGAAACTGTTTCGCTAAGCCTGCCTGCTCTCTTAACGGTATTGCCGGATATTAATTCTCCGCGAATACCGGGACTCAGAGATACCCTGGCGGCTTCCAAAAAACCAGTAATCGAAATCGTCAAAGATGAACTGTCCGGAGATTTTACACCCTGCCTGCAAGTCCTGGCTAGCTTCAAAGCCAATATGGAACGAAACGGGCAGAAACTAAGCGATGAAGCCGCAGATATCGCGCTTCTGCTGGATACTCTTCAAAGCAAAGGAATAATTGCTCGGGGGGTGAAATAGATGGCGGGAATTTGGATTTTTGCTGAAGACTACGAACATAATCTCGAACTAATACAGGGGGGAAAGGAACTGGCCCAAAAGCTGGCCGGTAAAATCGTGGTTATCCTTCCCTATAATTCCGGGAACGATGAAAAAGCCCATGACTGTATTGCCCGTGGTGCCGATGAGGTACTCTATCTCCCTCCCCTGACCGAAGATGGGGATTTTATGGCTTGTATTCCGCTAATAGTCGCCGAAGCTTTACAGGAAAAACCTGATATTTTCCTTATCGGTTCTTCTTTACGTGGAAAAGAGCTGGCAGCCCGAATTGCTGCCCGTTTAAACACCGGTTTGTGCAGTGACTGTATTTCTCTAAAGCCAAGTAATGACAACCAGAGTTTGATAATGGAGCGGCTTATCTTTGGCGGCGCAGCGGTACAAAGGGTTGCTATACCCACCCGCCCCCAAATGGCCACCATTCCTCCCCGTCTCTTCTTCCCTGCTGCTGTGCAGGAGGGAAGAACAGGGAATATACGGGAACTGCCACCTGCGCCTCCATCGAAAGTAAAAATTCTGGGGAAAAAGACCCGAACCCATGAATCCGCTGCCCTTACTGAGGCTAGAATCCTGCTCTGCGCGGGCCGGGGAGTGGAAAAGGAAGAAGACCTCTCCCTCGTGCGGGAACTGGCTGATTTACTGGGGGCAGAAATAGGCTGTACCCGCCCTATTTCCGATGAAATGCATTGGCTGCCGGAAGAATGCTGTATAGGCCTTTCGGGAATACAGGTTAAACCGGAGCTTTATATCGGCATCGGGGTTTCCGGTCAGATTCAGCATATTACCGGCATCCGTGATGCTCGCATCATCTGTTCCATAAACAATGATGAAAACGCTCCCATATTTGCTGTCTCCGACTATGCTATTCAAGGAGACCTTTATAAAGTTCTTCCCCTAATGATTGAAGGACTTAAGAAGTCAAAATAAGGTGTCAGGGGAGGTGTCAAGGGGACGACCCTTTTGATACCTAACCCCTCACTCCTTACTCCTCACCTTTCACACTAAAACCTTTTACGTACCCGTTCCGAGCCGGGACAGGGTTTTTTCAGCACGGATGGCAAATCATGGTCGGATGTAACCGGGGTTTTTGAAGCAGGCAAGGGGACGGTTCTGTTGCCTGCTAAAACCTTTTGCGTGCAGTGGTAGCCGGGATGCCCATTTCCTGACGGTATTTGGTCACGGTTCGGCGAGAAATACGATAACCCCGTTTCTTCAAGAGCTTGGCAATGGCTTCATCACTCAAGGGCTTTAAGCTATCTTCCTCGGCAATAATCTCCTCTACCTTGCGTTTAATACTCTTGCTGGAAACCTTCTCTCCACCATAACAAGACTCCAAACCAGCCCCAAAAAAATACTTCAATTCAAATAAGCCCTGTGGAGTTTGAATGTACTTGTTGGTAGTGGCACGGCTGACCGTTGATTCATGCACATCAACTATTGTTGCCACTTGCCGGAGATTAAGCGGTTTTAAAAACTCGATACCTTTGTCCAGGAATTCGCTTTGTACATCAACAATACAACGGGCCACTTTATACAGAGTCATACGCCTCTGCTCTATACTGCGGATAAGCCATATCGCTGAACCCATTTTATCCTCCAGGTATTTTTTGGCATCCTGAGGAAAGGAGTCAGGCTGACGCAGGATATTTCCATAAAGTTGATTAACCATCAAGCGCGGAAAATGGAAATCGTTTACAATTACTATGTACTCACCCTCTACTTTTTCCACAAATACATCGGGAATTATATATTTGATTTCATCAATATTGCTGTATTGCAATCCGGGCCGGGGATCCAGGGTTCGGATTAAGTCGGATATTTCCTGAACCTGGTGAACTGGAACCGAAAGGGACTGAGCAATTTTATTTAGCCTGCCCCGGGCCAGGTCATCCATGTGCTGTTCAATAATTACCCGGGCCAGAAAACTCTCCTTGCCATAATGCTTGAGTTGCAGCAAAAGACATTCCGGCAGGTCCCGAGCCCCAACACCGTGGGGATGAAAAGAATGAACCATCTCCAGAACTTCCTCTACCTGTTCCAGGCTAACCTCCAAATGAGATGCCAGTTCCTTCAAATCTATACCCAGGTAGCCATTCCTATCAATACTGCCAATTAAATAGTTCCCTATTGCCAACTCATCCCGGTTCTTGCAGCTCAAGCGCAGTTGGAATTCAAGGTGTTCATAAAGGCTGGGTCGCCGGGCAAAAAAGTTTTCAAAGGATTTTTCTGCTTCTGCTTCTCTGCTTAAAAAGCCAATGTCGCGGTCATTGTAATATTCAAGCCAATCTTCCAGTTTACTATCGCTGTTATCAGCAGCCTCCTTTTCGTAGTCCACATTTTCTTCAGACTCTTTCTCCTCCAAAAAAGGGTTCTCTTCTAACTCTCTTTGAATATACTCGTTTAATTCCAGGGTGGACATCTGCAATATTGCAATAGCCTGACGCAATTCAGGCGTCATCAGTAGCTTCTGTTGTTGCTGAATAGAAATATCCTGAACTAATTTCATGTTCTTGTCTCCCCTTATATCTCTCTAGTACTATATCTATCTATAATTAAGTATAATGAGGTGAAATATATCTCCCGCTTCTTTAGGCGGTCAGGTTCCTATTAACAAAACAGGCGGCGGGTTCTAATCCCCCTCCTCGCTGCAGTGGTGTGTTGAAACTGCTCCGCAGTTTCTTCCGATGCTTTAAATACTCCCCTGAAAATAACCTATCCTTAGTAAACTATAAAAAATATTCTCCACCCGCCGGATAATATCCTGCCTTTCTTGCACAATAATAGCTTTACAAAAATGGAAGTTTAATCTTCCTGCAGTATCTCCTTTATCGTTTCCTCCAGTTTTCGCATCCGATAGGCCACTCCGGACTTGCTCAAGGGCGGGTTCAATAAAGCTCCCAGTTCCTTCAAACTAGCATCACTATAGCTCATCCTCATTTCCGCCAAATCCCGCAAGTTTCCCGGGAGAATTTCTAAACCTTGCTCTTCCAGCAGTCTCCTAATCAGTTCAATTTGCCGCAGCGAGGCATCAATGGTTTTGCTAAGATTGGCTGTTTCACAATTGACCTGTCGGTTGACATTATTGCGTACAGATTTGATAATGCGGACATTTTCAAAGTTCAATAAGGCTCTACTCGCCTCCACCACTCGTAAAAAATCTACGATTTTTTCACTTTCTTTGAGATAAACGACCAAATAGTTTTTTCTCTCCACCAGCCCAGGTTCCAGGGCAAATTTATCCAGCATTTTCTGAACAGCAAGAGCCATACGGCTATCATTCAAGAGCAATTCCAAATGGTATTCTCCTTCGGGGCGATTAATGGAACCACGGCTTAAAAATATCCCCCGCAAATAAGCCCGCTTACAGCATGTCCGCCCCAGCAACGAACGGTTAAGCACTGAAGTTGTTTCCTTTTCCCGGAGAAGAAGAATCTCTTCCAACTCTTTATTCAGGGCTTCATCTTCTCCGTCCAGGAGTACATTGACTTCATATATTCGTTTCCTTTTAAATCTCTTTTGTTCTAATGCCTTAACCGTTGATGGTACTTGATAATTCTCTTTGAGCAGGGTAATGATTTTCCTGGCGGTAGCTGCGTTGTCTGCTTGCACTCGCAGAACCCGCCGGCCATCTTCGCCTCCAACAAGATCTCCACTGATGGCCAGCAATGCTGCCAGTTCTGCCTTGCGGCAACATTCCTTCTCCGGAATAATCCGGGCCAGCTCATTTCTAACATCACTGGAAAAACTCATAGCTGCTCCTTTTTCCCGATTACGGCTCTGCTACAAAACGCCTTTTGTTGCATAATGATTGTATAAATATACCAGCAAGCGTTGGCGAAGCATGGATACAGCACCCTGCGGGTACTCCTGATGCTCCCTTCGATCGCTTTCAAGGTTGCTGAGCATTATATTTATACAAGCTTTACCACATCATAGGTTCATAATAACCCGAGCCAATTTCTCCGAGTCATGCCAGGCCAGATCAGAATCAGAAACCAGGTCCGCCTCAATAAGCTTGATACCCATAGCTTCAATTACCGGACGATTAGAAAGCACCGGAACCGCTTGCTCCCCTCGATATCTTTTCAATATCCCTTCATCAATAACCCCATTGTTGACGATTACGTATTCAACAACGGACTCTGGCAGGTATCTCATTATCACCCGCAGATGATCGGCAGCAGTAAAACTATCGGTCTCCCCGTGCTCGGTCATGATATTGCTGACATAGACCTTCCGGGCTTTGGATCTTGCTAGGGCAAAGCCTATCCCTTCTACCAGGAGATTAGGAATAATACTGCTGTACAAACTGCCAGGACCGAGGACTATTATGTCAGCTTCCATAATGGCTTCCAGAGCATCCGGCACCGGCAGGCATTTTTCCGGTACCAGAAATAAACTCTCGATTTCTCCCCCATAGTTCCTAATGGATGTCTCACCATATATCAACATCCCGTCTTTCATACGAGCTCCCAGGGCCACATGTTCCAGAGTGGCTGGCAATACCCGGCCACGAACCTTCAGTACCTTGCTTACTTCTTGTATAGCGGAGATAAAATCCCCCGCTATTTCGGTCAGGGCAACCAGCAGCAAATTACCCAGATTATGGCCCTTCAAACTTCCCGGATGGTTAAAACGGTGCTGAAACACTTTGTCCATGAGCGTCTCCGTCTCCGCCAGGGCCACCAGGCAATTACGAATATCCCCAGGTGGCAGGACTCCCATCTCTGCCCGCAGGCGCCCGGAGCTTCCTCCATCATCGCTAACCGTTACCACAGCCGTCAGGCGGGAAGTGTAGTTTTTTAATCCTTTTAACAGAACAGACAGTCCCGTCCCCCCACCTATAACCACCACTTTTGCTTCCTTCTCAACTACTATCATTTATTCCTCCGTCTTGTGTTTTGCAATATCTCTATGCCTGACGATTACATTATATCCCATCTTCTCTAGCTGTTTTCCGGTATAATCCGCTAAAACCACCGAGCGGTGCTGTCCGCCCGTACATCCAATAGCAAGGGCCAGATTGGTTTTGCCCTCTTTAATATAATACGGAATAAGGTATTTTAAGAGGTTTAAAAAACGCCGCGTAAAGGATTTGGTGACCGATGAGTCCAGTACATAATCTATTACCATGGGGTCTTTTCCCGTCATAGTTCGCATAAGCGGGTCATAAAAGGGATTGGGCAAAAAACGGACATCGATTACCAGGTCGGAATCCATAGGCAGGCCCAGCTTATAACCAAAAGAGACTATGCTGGCCGAGAAACGAAGCGATTCATTCTCGCTATAGCGAAGATCCAATTTTTCCTTAAGTTCTCGTGGACTGAGATTGGAGGTGTCAATCAAGAAGTGCGCTTTACCTCTTAATTCCTGCAGTATTCTTCTTTCCTCTTGGATGGCCTCCAGCAACCGGGAGGAACTGCCCAGGGGATGGCGGCGGCGGGACTCTTTGAATCGTCTAATCAGAACCTCATCCGAAGCTTCCAGGAAAATAATCTGGTAGTTGATTTGGCTATCTTCCAGTTCCTCAAGTACCAAAGACAAATCCGGAAAGAAATCCCCTCCCCGAACATCGATAACCAGGGCCACCTTTTTTATGCCTGCGGATTGCATGCTCAATTCAATAAACTTAAACATTAATGCCGGAGGAAGATTATCTACACAGTAATAGCCGACATCTTCCAGGCAATTTATGGCCTGGGTTTTCCCGGCTCCAGATAAACCAGTAATTATGAGTATCTGCAGTTCTTCATTTTTTTCCCCCATTGTGCATAACCTCCCCCTGCTTCCAGGTTTACCACCCTATCAGGGTCAATCTTCAGCTGTTCAAGTACCTTAGCACCATAATCCAGCTCCCCCACCGTTTCTTCAAAATGGGAATCGCTGTTTACTATAAAGCAAGCCCCCGCCCGTTCTGCTTCCATTATATCAGAAATATCGGGATGCTCATGAGCACAATTTATTTCAAACAAAACCTCTTTCTGGGCACAAGCCTCGGCTATTTCCTGGACATCCACCGTAAAAAAAAGACCCGGGTGAGCCAAAATATCTAAATCCGGGTTTTGGCAAATGGCCTCTTTACATGCCTTGGTATTGGCATTGATAGCCTTTTCCCGCTGCGCTGCCCCCAGATGACGCAGCGAATTGCGAGCAAATAAATCCCAACCATCCTTGATTGTGCTTGGCAAAGTATAGGGATGCATACCGGCAATGAGCAGGTCTAAATCCTCAATAACGCTCGGAGGGATATCCAGAGTTCCCTGCAAATCCCGAATATTGGCCTCAGCCCCGAGCAGAACCCGCGGTCCCTCCTTATCCCAGCAATCCTCGTCTATCCTCTCTCTTATCTTTGAGTATTCACCGGCATTATCCACCCCGATAACCGCCGCCAGAGGACCGTGGTCAGTAATCGCTACCTCTTTGAGACCTCTCTTTCTCGCCGCCGCAGCAATATCTGCCTCACTTTGCCGCCCATCGCTATGCCGGGAATGGGTATGATAATCACCATAGAACTCCATCATAAAACTCCTTGAATCCAATATATCAAGGGGACAGCCCCGGTTTATAACTATTTATCAAAAGTGCGCTTTTCCCGACAGCTTTATTATTTAGCCAGTTCCCCCTTTAAATAATCGATTAACGCCACCGGAGTCGGGTTTATTCCGTTTTCCAAAGCCAAATAAAAGCTGGCATAGTCTCCGGTATAACAGAGCGAATAGAGCCGGGCCAGGAATGATTCGCCCCGGCTTTCTACCTCAATAAAACCCTTAACCCGCTGCTTGATTATATCCCGGCTTATTTCCATCCGCCGTTTTACCCGCTCATGGTCAAAACGGTCTTTCAATATAACTACAAAGAGCCGGGATACAAGTTCAGCAGGAACTTCAAATCCGACAATCTCGTTGTGGTTGAGCTCGGGGAAAATATGGTAATAAGCCGGACTCTTGGCATTCTCGTTAATCTGAGCTTTCCAGCGCAGGGCCGCCGCCTCGGAAATTCCGCTGCTGCCCCAGATTATCGGGATACTATCCTTAAGCTCCCGGGCTATTTTTTGAGCCGGGTTTTTCTCTATTTCGATTTCCGGATGAAGTGAATCACGGATATCCCGTAAAACCTGGACACATTCCTCCAATTCGTCCCTTGCACCGGCTACTATCTCCAGCTTTTCCAGCAACAAGGCCAATGGAGCAAAGAGATAGCCGGTAGCTGCTCGCGGTACCAGACCAGCCGGTACTTTTACCACCGGCTTGCCATCCAGCCGGGCCATCTTCTCCAGTTCTCCCCCACTGCTAAAGCAGACTATGGCTGCCCCCCGTTCCCGCGCTTGCCGGTAAGCGCTCAAGGTTTCTTCCGTATTCCCGGAATAGCTGACCGCGTAGAAAAGGGTCTTCTCCCCCACAAAGGCGGGAATATTATAATCGCGGTTTACCACTACCGGTATACTGGCTTTTTGTAGTGCAAAAGTACGCAATATATCCCCACCAATGGCTGATCCCCCCAGGCCGGTAACCACAATATTTTCATAGGCTGAGCGGTAATCCCCGGCAAAGTCGAATTCCATCTTGAGGCTTTCGGCAAACTGCTCCGGCAGGTGATACAGGTAGTCCCTCATTTTCTCGACTGTCATATCAGCTTCAACCTTCCTTTCCCAAGTACTTCCAATACTTTTATTTATGCCACCCTGGTTCTACTGCAAAAACCCTGTTTTCGGGTATATGCCCACCACTACATATGGTGCTCAAAACCTCACCATTATACTAGATATGGCGGTTCTAATTTTGAAAAATGACTTTTTGCAGTGGAATCAACCCTTATCCGTCCCCTGTCTTCCAACATCTGACACCTGATGACCGATGACCTATCCCCCGTCTTCCGTCTTCCGACATCTGACGACTGACGTCTTATACCCCCCTATGTCCGATGCCTATCTTCCGTCCTCCGTCTTCCGCCTTCCGACATCCGCTATGCATCCATAAAGCACTACATCCTCCCCCAGGCGAGTAACCTCTATCCGCAAATCCCGGGCATTAAGCGGGAAAACTTCCGCCTTAACCCTTTCCCGCAGCGGCTCCAGAAGAAGGTCTTCCCAACCCAGGCTTACGGCCCCGCCCAATACTATTTTCTCGGGATTGAATATATTAACCAGGTTGCTCAGGGCTATTCCCAGATAATCTACCACCTGAGCTACAATGGTCCGGGCTTCCCTATCTCCCCGGCGGGCGGCTTCTCCCACCTCTTTGGCCCCGGCCGTGCCCAGGTCGAAAGATATTCCCTGTCCTTTTCCCTCCTGCCCAAGTTCCTTCGCCATCTGCGCTATGGCGGTTCCTGAAGCCTGAGCTTCCAGGCAGCCCCGCCTTCCGCAGCCGCAGGTTCTCCCCCCGGAATCCACTACCATATGCCCGATTTCTCCGGCTCCCCCATTTTGACCCCGGTAAAGCTGGCCTCCTAGCATTATTCCTCCGCCGATTCCGGTACTAACAGTAATATAGAGCAGGTTCTGGCAGCGCTGCATCTGGCCAAAATAATATTCTCCCAAAACAGCCATATTGGTGTCTTTCTCCACCAGCGGCTCCCAACCCAGCCGGGCTTTCAATTCCTCCTTAATGTTCACCCGGTTCCATCCCAGATTGGGCGAATCCCAAACCACCGTATCCGGAAACGAAAGCGGCCCGGGAGTAGCTACTCCTATAGCCATAATCCTATCAGCTGTTTCCGCCTCTGCTTTTAACATTTCCTGAACCCCGGTTGCTATACGATCCAGAATATCTTCCGGCCCCTTTTCGCACTGCGTGGGAAACTTCAGGCGGCGCAAGAACTGCCCCTCAGCTGTAGCAATAGCCATCAGCACTTTGCTTCCTCCCAGATCCACACAGAGAATCAAATCCCTGTTATTCGGCTTAATTATGCGGGGGGCTTTTCCATGCATCTTTCCTTTGTCGATATCCGTAACAATCCTGCCCCCCTTACATAAACAACATAACTATGGTTCTTCTGCAAAAAGTTATTAATTCTCATTGGCTTGCATAAATATACCGCTCCAGCGTCCTTAATAGCGACCGAAGGGAGCATCAGTTGTGCCCGACAGGGCGCTTCGCATGGGCAACACCTGCGGCTTGTCTCGCGGCTCAAGGGGTACCGCGCTAATCTCCCATCCATGGGAGGAAGCGCTCTCGCGACATCCTGTCGCTCGCCCCCTTTCGCCTGCTCGCCTTCGCCGGGTGTTGCATCCATGCTTCGCCAACGCTCGCTTTGTATATTTATGCAACCCTTATGCAACAAAAGGGGTTTTTGCAGCGGAGTCAACTATGATTAGTACAAAAATAGCCATCAGTTTATCTTCCCCGGCTTTTCATCCTTCTATTATGACAGGTATAAGCTCACACCTTAACCCTTATTACTGTTCTTATCAAGTATTAATTCATGCAATACCCGGGCTACTCCATCTTCCTCATTGGAAGGGGCCAGATAATCAGCGGCTTCTTTTACTACTTCCGGAGCGTTGCCCATGGCTACACCAATTCCGGCCCACTTTATCATAGCCAGGTCATTATAACTGTCACCAAAGGCCAGAACCTTTTCCCGAGGAATACCAAAGTAACGAGCCAGCATCTTTAAAGCCAGCCCTTTATCAACGGAACGCTTCATTACCTCCAGGAAAACCGGTTTAGAACGGGTAATATACAATTCTTCCCCGTAACGCCGGTTCAATTCTTCTTCTATCGATAGCATCAGCCTTTCATCGAAAATAGAGGCTAATATTTTAGGTGTATCTTGCTCCCGCGAAACAGCTATGAGGTCATCATGAAACCAGGGCTCCATTCCGGATAATTCCGCGTAATATTGTGCTTCCGGGCTCCATCTCTCTATACAAAAACAATCATTAAAATAGCTCTGGTAAAATATCCCTCGTTCTTTAAAAAATATCATAATCTCGGTTGCCAGCTTGCGCGGCAATGGCTCATAATAGAGAACCTCCTCGGAAAGCGAATTTTTTACCAGGGCTCCTTGATAGGTGATTAATGGTATATCTACCTTTAATTGTCGGGCATAGGGCACGGCAGAGCGAAACATGCGCCCGGTAGCCAGCGTTACTTTAACTCCTTTTCTTTGCACCTGGCTGATAGCTTCCAGACAGGATTCCGGTATCTTCCAGGTAGAATCCAGCAGGGTATCATCCAGATCAATTGCAACCAGTTCTATGGACATCTTTTTCCCCCAGTTCGACAGGCATGGGGACGGTTCTCTTGCCTGTTTAAGGGGGACAGGCATGGGGACGGTTCTCTTGCCTGTTTAAGTACTACATGAGCAGTATAAGCATATTAAAAAATCATCACCTTGACAGAAAAGCCGAGCAGAGGCCCGGCTTCCCGTATAAATATTTTAAATCAATAGCTGACTCTGCTGCAAAACCTATTTTGATGCAGAAGGGTTGCATAAATATACAAAGCGAGCGTTGGCGAAGCATGGATGCAGCACCCTTCGGGTACTCCTGATGTTCCATCCTGCGGGTGTCACTATTAAGGTTGCTGAGCGGTATATTTATACAAACCAATAAACATTAATAACTTTTTGCAGTAAAATCAATATCTTAATTCCTGAATCTAAAGGTCTTGTCATCGATAAAGAAGCTGATTATAAAACTGATGATACTGATAAGCAAAGCACTGACAATAGCCCAGCCGAAGCCATGAATATCAAAACCCTTGACGGTTGCCGAGGTTATCCACAGCATTACACCGTTAATAACAAAGGTGAAAAGCCCTAGCGTAACAATATTCAGAGGTAAGGTCAAGATAATCAACAACGGCCGGATTACCGCATTTACTATTCCCAGAAATATGGACCCGACAATAGCCCCCCAGAGCGTAAGTTCGAAATTCTCTAACAAAGCAGCAGTAATAACAATAGCCAGGATATTTAAAAACCACCTGAGCACCCAACCCTGCAAACAAGCCCCCTCCTTTCTCGCTTTAAGTATCGGAAGAAACTGCGGAGCAGTTTCAACACATAATAATCTCTTTCTTAAATCATACGGAATTTTCTTGCTTATTCCAACAGCTTTTTTCTCCACTTCGACTTATTTCCCGGGAAATATTCCGATAAGTGGAGTTTTCAACAAGCAGACTGGCGAAAGGAGGCGAATTGGGCGGAGCAGTGAGCAACAAAACCAGGTTTTAAATTTTTATTAGACTTATAGGTTCTGATTTTGGAAGAACTCTACTACCGCCAGCGCCGCTTTCCGGTTCATTCCCGGAACGGTTGCTATTTCATCCAGTGAAGCTTCCTTAATTTTGGCCACCGAAGTGAAATGAGCCAGCAGATTATTCTTTCTCTGCTTCCCTATTCCCGGTATTTGGTCCAGGGCGGAAGACCTGATTTTTTTTGCCCTTCTTTTCCGGTTATATTCAATAGCAAAACGATGAGCTTCATCCCGAAGCCTTTGCAGTAATTGCAGTCCATTATCCCGGGCCGCCAATACCAGCGGCTGGCTTTTACCTGGCCGGTATATCTCCTCATTCTTTTCAGCCAAACCAAACATCGGGATATCCAGATTCATTTCCTGCAAAACTGCTGCCACAGCATTAACTTGCCCTAATCCACCATCGACCAGTATTAAATCCGGCTCAGGCAAAAAAGCCGGATTAGCCTGGCGGGCATTCTCCAAACGCCTTCTTACGGTTTCAGCCAGTGAGGCGGTATCATTATTCTGTTGAGTTCTGATTTTAAAATGGCGATAAGCCTTTTTTTCCGGCTGGCCTCCGACAAAAACCACCATAGAGGCCACTGTTTCCTCCCCGGCCAGATGAGATACATCAAAACATTCCAGGCGATTAGGTACAACTTCCAGGTCCAGGACCCGCGCCAAATGTGAGAGGGCGGAGAACTGCTTATTTTCTTCCCGCTGCTTTTCCTCCAGCAACAAACGAGCATTTTCCAGCAGCATGTTGAGAACCTGTTTCTTTTCTCCTCTTTGCGGAACCCGGAGTTCTACCCGGTGGGAGACCCTGGATTTCAGCCAGGCCTCCACCAGTTTGGACTCGGAAGGCAGGTGGCTCAAGAGTATCTCCGGTGGAATATCCGGGTTTTCATCATAATAGTGTTTAATAAAAAATTCCATGGTTTCATTCTCATCTTCTTGGATAGGGCGCTTCAGCCAGAAGGTATCTTTGGCCACTATCTTTCCCGAACGGACTTTAAAAACCAGGACCAGGTTCTCCTTTTCCCCGCTTAGCATCCCCACCAGGTCCAATTCATAAGGTGAAGCCAGCTCAATCTTTTGTTTTTCCCCCAACTGGCGCAGGGATTGGATCTGATCCCGCAGGCGAGCGGCTTTTTCGAACTCCAGACTCCTGGCGGCCATAGCCATTTCTTTTTCTTTTTCCCGGACTATCTCTTGAAAATCACCCTCCAGAAAAGTGATTAAGGCTTGAACCTTCTGGCTGTATTCTTCTTCTGAAATTTCACCGCTGCAAGGAGAGAGGCATTTACCCATGTCGCGGTTGAGACAGGGCCGGCGCCGGGACTTCATAGTCCGGCAACTGCGCAGCCCGAAAACGGCGTTGAGCAGCTTGAGCGTATCGCGCAAGGAAGTAACATCGGTATAAGGTCCAAAGTAGCGTGATATTCCGTCTTTTTTCTCCCGAGCCAGATAAACCCGCGGAAATTTGTCAGCGACAGTGACTTTGATGTAAGGATAGCTTTTATCATCGCGCAAATCGATATTATACCTGGGCTTATAGCTTTTTATAAGGTTGTTTTCCAGAATGAGAGCTTCCATCTCACTGTGGGTGACGATAAAGTCAAAATCACTTACCCAGGCCATCATCGCCTTTACCTTGGGATGCATTCGCTCCGGGGCCTGAAAATAGGAGCGCATTCGCTGGCGAAGAACCCGGGCTTTTCCTACATAGAGCACCTGCCCCTCCCGATTTTTGAACAAGTATACTCCCGGTTGGAGCGGCACCTTTTTTAATCTTTCCTTCAGCATCTCATCACCCATACTTCCCTCACCCCATGCCCCCGATTCTTGTATAAATATACCGCTCCAGCGTCCTTAATAGCGACCGAAGGGAGCATCAGTTGTGCCCGACAGGGCGCTTCGCATGGGCAACACCTGCGGCTTGTATATTTATGCAAGCCTTCTATATCAACAGGAGTTTTACAGTAGAGTCATAACTAACTCCTGAATACCCCCTACGTCCTCCGTCTTCCGTCATCCGTCCTCCGTCTTCCGCTCCGTCCTCCGTCTTCCGTCATCCGCCCTGTCATCCGCCTTCCGACCTCCGACTTCCGTCTTCCGCTCCGTCATCCGTCATCCGTCATCCGTAAGGCATCTTGCAAATACTTGCCGGTATAAGACAAGGGGTGCTTGGCCAATTCCTCCGGGGTCCCTTCGGCTACAATATAACCGCCTTTTTCCCCGCCTTCCGGCCCCAGGTCGATTATATGGTCAGCGGATTTGATCATATCCAGGTTATGCTCAATAACCAGTACGGTATTTCCATTATCTACCAATCTGTTTAGTACCGTAAGCAAATGTTTAACATCTTCCTTATGCAAGCCGGTGGTGGGCTCATCCAATATATACAGGGTCTTGCCGGTCGAACGTTTGGAGAGCTCGGTGGCCAGTTTCACCCGCTGGGCCTCGCCGCCGGAAAGACTGGGGGCCGGCTGGCCCAGTTGGATATAACCCAGGCCCACATCCTGCAAGACCTTGAGTTTACGATAAACCCGCGGGATATTTTCGAAAAGCTCCACTGCTTCATCTACGGTCATTTCCAGTACATCCGCAATAGTTTTACCCCGGTATTTGACCTCCAGGGTCTCCCGGTTATAGCGTTTGCCCTTGCAGACCTCGCAAGGTATATAAACATCAGGCAGGAAATGCATTTCTATTTTTATTATCCCATCTCCGGAACAGGCCTCGCAGCGTCCTCCCCGCACATTAAAACTGAAGCGTCCGGGCCGGTAACCGCGCAGGCGTGCTTCTCCCGTATGGGAAAACAGCTCCCGGATACCATCGAAAGCCCCGGTATAAGTAGCCGGATTGGAACGGGGAGTGCGTCCGATAGGGGACTGGTCAATATTTATTACCTTATCGATATTTTCCATCCCTTCCATCTGCCTATAACTGCCGGGACGATGCCGGCCTCCATGCAGTTCCTTCATCAAAGCAGGGTAGATTATATCCTCCACCAAAGTACTTTTGCCGGAACCTGAGACACCGGTAATAAGCACCAGTTGGCCCAGGGGAATGGCGACTTCAATCTCTTTCAGGTTATGCTCCGCCGCCCCTTTCAGCAGCAGTTTTTGCCCGTTTCCTGCACGCCGCCGTGAGGGAATGGCTATTTCCAGTTTTCCGGCCAGGTATTGGCCGGTCAGCGATTCTTCCGCAGCCATAATGTCTTCCAGCCGTCCTGCGGCCACTACCTGTCCTCCATGTATGCCGGCCCGGGGGCCGATATCCACAATATAATCCGCCGTTCTAATCGTATCTTCATCATGTTCCACTACGATTACCGTATTTCCTAAATCCCGCAGCCGCTTCAGCGTAGCCAGCAGGCGATCGTTGTCGCGGGGATGCAGTCCGATACTTGGTTCATCCAGCACATAGAGAACCCCTACCAGGCTGGACCCCACCTGGGTGGCCAGGCGGATGCGCTGGGCTTCACCCCCGGAAAGACTCCCCGCTGCCCGGTCCAGGGTCAGGTAATCCAGCCCCACATCCACCAGAAAAGTCAGCCTTTCCCGGATTTCTTTTATCACCTGCCGGGCAATAAACAAGTCCCTCTCGTTCAGCTCCAATTGGCGGAAAAAATCCAGGGCATCCCTTACGGAAAAAGCGGTAACCTGGTTGATGTTCTTTTCCCCCAGCAATACCCATAAAATTTCGGAGCGCAGCCGCTTTCCCCCGCAGGCCGGGCAGAGGGTGGAACTCATATATCTTTCGATATCTTCCCGGGCCGCCTCGGATTTGGTCTCGTGGTAACGGCGCTTAAGATTGTTGAAGACCCCCTCGTAACTGGAGCGAAAGCTGCCGGTTTCTCCGTAAGAATTGGTATAAACTATCTCAAAGCGCTCCTTACCGTTTCCATATAAAATAGTTTTAATTTGTTTGGAGCTCAACTCCTTTAAAGGACTATCTACAGGGATATTATTCCTGGCCGCCATAGCCGCCAGTATCTGGTTATAATAAGTGTGAAAGTTCCTGGACCAGGGGATTACCGCCCCCTGCTCCAGGCTCTTGTTCATATCCAGCAGCAAATCCGGGTCAATTTCCCGTTTCTCCCCCAACCCATCGCATTCCGGGCAGGCCCCGAAGGGACTGTTGAAGGAAAACATGCGGGGACTGAGCTCCGGCAGGCTGAACCCACATTCCGGACAGGCAAATTCCCGGCTGAAGAGAATTTCTTCCTCATTGCCATCTTCCTGGAGCAAGCGGGCTTTAACTATACCCTCTCCCAGTTCGAAAGCCAGCTCCAGGGATTCCGCCAGGCGGCTCCTGATGCCCTCTTTCAGCACCAGGCGATCAACCACCGCAGCGATATCATGCTTCTGGTTTTTAGCCAGAACAATCTCCTCATCGGCCGTGTACTCGAAGCCATCCACCAGCACCCTTACGAAACCGTCCCGGAAGAGGTTCTCCAAGACTTTCTTATGCTCCCCCTTTTGCCCTTTGATAATGGGCGCGAGCAGTTTGAGCCGGCTTCCGGCAGGCAGGGCGAGCAAACTATCCACTACCTGGTCCACCGTCTGTTTTTTGATGGGCTGCCGGCAATGGGGACAATGCGGTTTCCCCACCCGGGCAAAGAGCAGGCGCAGGTAATCATAGATTTCGGTCACCGTCCCCACCGTGGAACGGGGATTATTGGAGGTGGATTTCTGGTCAATGGAAATGGAAGGAGAAAGCCCTTCGATATGGTCAATATCCGGCTTGTCCATTTGCCCCAGAAACTGCCGGGCATAGGTGGAAAGCGACTCCACATAACGCCTCTGTCCCTCGCTGTATATGGTATCGAAAGCCAGGCTGCTTTTGCCCGAGCCCGATACTCCGGTAAATACCACCAGCTTATCCCGCGGTATCTCCAGGTCAATGTTCTTCAAATTATGCTCCCGCGCACCTTTTATTATAATGCGGTTTTTCATCTTTTCCCCCGTCTCCTGCTTTTCTTGACCGGTTGCTGCAACTCCCGAATACTGTCCCGTAAGCGGGCGGCCTTTTCAAATTCCAGGTTTTCTGCCGCCCGGTACATATCGGCCTCCATTTCCCGCAAGAGCTTTTCCCTCTCCTCCCGGGGCATTTTTTGAAAATCGCGGATATCGTATTCCACCGCTTCTTCGGCAATAGTTGCTTCTACCGGAGCATATATGGCCTTCCTGATGCTTTCCGGAGTAATATGGTGTTCCCGGTTATACTCCAGTTGTTTTAAACGGCGGCGGTTGGTTTCATCTATAGCCGACTTCATTGAGGGGGTGATTTCATCCGCATACATTATCACCTTGCCCTCAACATTGCGGGCGGCCCGGCCGATAGTCTGAACCAGCGAGCGGGCTGAACGAAGAAATCCCTCTTTATCAGCATCGAGTATGGCTACCAGGGCCACTTCCGGCAGATCCAGACCTTCCCGCAGCAGGTTTATCCCCACCAAAACATCAAAAACTCCGCTGCGTAATTCTCTCAAAATCTCCAACCTTTGCAGGGCGTCTATGTCCGAATGCATATAACGCACCTTCAAACCTGTATCAGCCAAATAATCCGTCAGGTCTTCCGCCATCCTCTTGGTCAGGGTGGTTATCAGAACCCGGTAACCCTTATCCACCACCGCCCGGGCCTCAGCCATAAGGTCATCTATCTGATTCTGGCTGCTCCTGACCTCCACCTCCGGGTCAACCAGTCCGGTCGGGCGGATAATCTGCTCACTCACCTGTACGCTATGCTGTAATTCATAATCAGCCGGGGTGGCACTGACATAAATCACCTGATTAACCTTCTCCTGAAATTCAGCAAACTTTAAAGGCCGGTTGTCCAGAGCGGAAGGCAGGCGGAAGCCAAAATCCACCAGGTTTTGCTTGCGGGAGCGATCTCCCTCGTACATACCTCGAATCTGGGGCACGCCAATATGGGACTCATCGATAAAGAGCAGGAAATCATCCGGGAAAAAGTCCAGCAAGGTATAGGGCGGCTCCCCAGGGGCTCGTCCCGTAATATAACGCGAATAATTTTCAATCCCCTTGCAATAACCTATCTCTCTTATCATTTCCAAATCATAACGGGTCCTCTGCTCCAGCCTCTGCGCCTCCAGCAGCTTGCCTTCCATTTTGAAACGGGCCAACTGCTGCGCCAATTCTTCTTCGATTTGCCCGGCGGCCTCCAGCATGCGTTCCCGGGTGGTGACAAAATGGGAAGCAGGAAATATCATGCTATGCAAACGGCGGCCTATGATTTCCCCGCTCAAGGGGTTAAATTCGATAATACGATCGATTTCATCGCCGAAAAACTCCACCCGGAGAGCATTCTCATTGGAGGAGGCGGGAAATATCTCCACCACATCCCCGCGAGCCCGGAAGTTCCCCCGGAAAAACGAAAAATCATTGCGTTCATAATGGTTGTCCACCAAACGGCGTAAAAGATCATCCCGGGCTATTTCCATTCCGGGACGCAGCGATACCGCCAGGGAGTAGTAATCCTCCGGAGCACCCAGGCCATAAATACAGGAAACGCTGGCTACTATTATCACATCGCGCCTCTCTAAAACGGCAGCCGTAGCCGAATGGCGAAGCTTGTCTATCTCATCATTAATAGAGGAATCCTTTTCAATATAGGTGTCAGTCTGGGGAACATAAGCCTCCGGCTGGTAATAATCATAGTAGCTAATAAAATACTCCACGGCATTATCCGGGAAAAACTGCTTGAACTCGGAATAAAGCTGGCCGGCCAGGGTTTTATTAGGGGCCATAACCAGGGCCGGTCGCTGCAGCTCTTCTATAATCCGGGCCATAGTAAAGGTCTTACCGGAACCGGTTACTCCCAAGAGGGTCTGGTCACGAAATCCTGCCGCCACTCCGTCCAGAAGCAGCTTTATCGCCTGGGGCTGGTCTCCGGTCGCTTGATAGGATGAATGCAATTTAAACTCCCGCATAATATAACCCCCTTTCAATGCCACTATAAAAAACACTTGGAGGCTCAGAACCCAACTCTTGCTCTATCTCCATTCTTTTCTTATCGACAGAATCATAGTCCATATAGCTCGCATTAATCTTTTTAATCTTTTTTACCGCCAGGCCGGCATTCTCCAGTTCATCTTGCACCTGCAAGAGCATGGCTTCATGGTTGCGGTAAGCCTGGCTGTTTTTCATCCCCAGCAGTCTGCAGTCATAATCATTGAGACATTTTCCCAGGTCCACCAGCAGGTCGCAGGGTTTCAGCTTAATCTCCATCTCCCCGATATCTATCAAAGCCGTCTGGGAACTGGTGATTATCACCATCAATAGCCTTTCCGGCTCCAACCCAGAGTGATAATATTCCAGGAACTGCCCCTTTTCTGCTGCCTTGCGGGCCAACTCCGCAATCATGGTCGATTTCCCGCAGCCCTCAGGTCCCTTGAAAATATACCTTTTCCGGCAGGGGGTACTGAGTTCCTCCATATAGCTGATTATACCGTCAGCAGTCACCGCATTGGCAAAATAATGTCTTTCCCGTACTTCTTCCTCTGCCAGGCGGGCTTCGAGCTCCTGAAAAATCTGATTGAATTTGCTGTTGTCCAGTTGGCGAGCGGTTAGCTGTCTTAGCTCTTCCCTGGTCTGGATAACGCTTTTTAAAATATTATAGGCTTTGCTATGGTGCTTTTCTACTCTTTGCACCAGTTCCAAAATCTCCCGGCTCTTTTCGGCTGCCGCATTTCTATCCCGATAATCTTCCAAATTGATTATTTCCGCTCTCCCTGCGGGATAGCCGGGGTCAATGGTAATAGGCAGACTGCCATTAACTACCGCCGCCTCCACTTGGGGTAAGTATATTCCCTCCGGATTAAGCGGATTCAGGGCTGACAACCATACCTCCACTTCATAACCCTGTTCGGCCATGGATTGACCCAGAAGCCGCAAAAAGCTGGATTTCCCCGTGCCGGCGGGACCTTTCAAAATAAAAATTTTCTGCAGCCCCGCCAGCAGTTCCGGCATAAAGCTGCAGTAACCTCCGGCAGTATTGCTGCTAGTAAAAACATAACGAACTTTTCCCTGCTTGCCCAGCATAAACAACTCTCCCCATGCCAGTTTTTTTAGTCTATTCATTTTGCATCCAAAGTGTGAACAATTAGTAAGGAAAGTCGACAGGCAAGGGGACGGTTCTTTTGCCTGCTTCCTTTTATTATTTATCCCCAACCCAGGCAGGCAAGAGAACCGTCCCCTTGCCTGCCCAGTGTTATTTGAATTTCTCCCATATTTTTTGCAAAATTTCAAATACATTATCTTCTTGCCAGAGTAAATACCTGCGGTTATAGGGGTCGGGAGCAGGGATGATACCCAGCTCTCTTCCTGATTTTTGCTCCAATTGACATGGCATTCTTTTCCCTTCACGCAAAACCTCCAGGCAAACCCGGCCCTGCGAGCGCTCCCATTCTGTTTCCAGGCCGAATAAGCTCCGCAGTTCCTGGTCATTGACCGTCAATATAATATCCCGGGATCTTATTCCCGCCCGGTCAGCCGCCGTTCCCGGGCTCACATCCAGAACCATCACTCCAGATCCGCTTTGCAGGTACAGGGGTGGCTTTCGCCTTTCTTCCCGCTGTCCTAACCATATTACCAGTTCGTGGCCCAGGGGACCGAACAGAGCGGCGGCCAGGCCCAAAGCCTCCCAACGCGAGGCCCCCAGAGCCAACAAAAGCAGAATCAAACTGAAAGCAAAAAGCTTTCCCGCCGAATGACGGATTCGTCGCGCCGGGGTAGTGGTAGTAGTTATTTCCCCGTAACCCAGAATAGCTAAAACCGGGAGCAGGGCATAAGTTTGATCCGGCGATACCGCAGGATAGTCTTTTAGTAAAGGCCACCAGGCCGGCATATCTATTCCACTGCCGGGTTCAATCATACCAACACCGATTAAGGCTACCAGAGGAATAGGCCAGAATTTTTGCAGGTTAAAACCTCCCTGAACCGTGCCGTCTTTTTTAACATAAATCGGAGAAGGATGAAATTTTCCATCGAGCAGGATGAGCATACTTTCAACCATATGCAGCACGGCAATCAAACCCATCAAATGCGGGACATTGATTTCCGGATAGCCGGTAAGCAGGCTGAACAGGGAAAGTATTCCTCCGGCATAAGCAAAGCACAAAAAGCGGGGATTAATGAACATTAGAAGGATAGCCAGCAGCCATAGCTGCGCTATTCCTATGTTGTTGAGGTTAATGCCCAATATAACCAGCAGTATGCTTCCCATTCCTCCCCCCAGAAGCCCCAGGAAGCTTGATAGTAAAGCTGCCTTCCAGCAGCTTTGGCGTCCATTATCCAAAATCCGCCCGGAAAGCTTATCCATGCGTCTATATTGCCAGGCTACAATCATAAAAAGAAAGAGGTATATTAAAAGAAAAAGAGGCGAAGTAAATGTAGTTACAAAAACTCGCCCCATCATCTCTAAAACAGCTAATGATTGTTCCAGTCAAACCACTCCTTTTATCAAGAAGCCTTGCTTACCGGCCCGGCTATCTGCTGTTTCACTATCTCCAGAGCCTTTTGCAGCTGCCGATCCTCTTCGCTATTAGTCTCATTTTTAACCGGGAAGTCCGGGGTTATGCCAATTTCGTTTATATCCGTACCATCAGGAGTAAAGTACTTCTGAGTAGTCAGCTTCAAGGCTCCCCCATTGCCTAGAGGATAAACTGTCTGTACCAGACCTTTGCCATAAGTTTTTTCCCCTACCAGCAAGGCCCGTTTATTATCCTGTAAGGCTCCGGCCAAAATTTCTGAAGCACTGGCGCTATCACCGTTTACCATTACTGCCAGCGGAATATCCAACTTGCCATGACCGGCCTTGTGTACGGTTTTATTGCCTTTGCGGTCGACTACACTTACAACTTCCTGCCCATCCAAAAAAATTGAGGCTATGGCAATGGACGCATCAAAATCGCCTCCCCCATTGTTACGCAGGTCTAAGATCAGGCCCTCGATTTTTTTCTCCTCCAACAGCTCATCTATACTCTCTTTCATCTCCTCGGCGGAATGTGAGTGGAACTGGTTGAGTCCAATATAACCGATACGGGGCTTTTCACTAATTATCTTGTCTTCCACCGAAGGAACATTAATTATCTCACGGATTATGCGAAAATCGTATTCTTTCTTATCTGATTCCCGGTATACTCCCAGGAGCAATTGGGTCCCGGGGTCACCCCGCATCAAATGTACCGCGTCATCTGTGCTCATATTCAACGCGCTCTTGTTTTCGATGCGCAGAATAATATCCCCATGTTTTACCCCCTCCCTATAAGCTGGAGTATCCTTTATGGGTGATACTATTTTCAGGCGGCCTTCATTGTCCTGTAGAACATAAACCCCAATTCCTCCGAACTCCGCTTCCAACCTTTCTCTGAGGTCCTTCCAGGTTTGCTTATCCAGGTATTTGGAATAAGGGTCATGCATGGAATCAACTATCCCCGCCGTTGCCCCTTGAATAAGCTGGCTGCTGTTTACTTCATAGAGAGCCTGGCTCTTAACCAGCCCCAATACGCTGATAAGAGTGCTTATACCGGCGGCATTGGTAATGTAAACATACAAAAGGCCAGCCACAACCAGCATTCCCAGCAGCGCAAAAAAAGTCTTAAAACTATTTACCAATCGGCTTCTCAATTCTCCACCACCATATGCAATTATATTTTAAAACTACATTTAATATGTTACTTCATTAGACAGTTCAATACAATCTTTACGAAAGCTTAGAGATGAAGGATTTAGACCCCAGCTTAACATATATTAGCGCACAAGTAAAAACGGCGGGAGTCCATACTCCTGCCGTTCCCAATAAGCTTTTATGTCTAATAAAATCCGCATGGGCAACACTTGTGGTTTTCCCTATTTTACATAGCCCGCGGGGTCAACCGGACTGCCATTGACCCGAACTTCAAAGTGCAGGTGGGGGCCGGTGCTCCAACCGGTACTGCCCACCTTGCCTATGGCCTGTCCTTTGCTTACCTGCGCCCCTTTCTTCACCAGGAAAGCAGACTGGTGAGCATATAAAGTGGACATCCCGTTTCCGTGTTCCAGAACCGTTACCTGTCCATAACCCGACATCCAACCAGCATAAATAACCTCTCCACTATCGGCAGCCACAATGGTACTGCCCTGGGAAGCGCCTATATCCATCCCGGTATGTAGTTTTCTGGTCTTAAGTATCGGGTGATATCTCATTCCATAAGGCGAAGTTATCTTTTTACAGGAAGGAGTCGGCCAGGTATAGGTTCCGGAGCCAAGCTGAGCCCCGCTGCCACTGGATTGAAGCCTCTTGATCATGGTTTCAATTTCTTGGGAAGCTTTCTCCAGTTCCTCCAGGGCTTGCTGTAGAGCCTTCTTTTCTTTTTGGAGACTATTTAATACTACCGACTTCTGCTCACGTTCCTCACCCAGTATACCCTTCTTTTCTTCCTGGCTTTGCTGAGCATTGAGCAAGTCTTTTCGACCTGCTTCCAGCGATTCTTTTTTCTCGTTCAAGGCTTTTCTCTGTTCATTTATGGAATCAATCAACTCCACATCCTGTTCCACTATGAGGTTTAACATATCATAGCGGGTTAGAAAGTCGTTGATATCAGTGGCCGCTAACAATACTTGCAGGTAGGTCAGGTCTCCCTCTTCATAAATAAAAACCATGCGCTCGCTTAATATGTCACTCTGCTCCGCCAGTTTAGCCTCCATTTCCGTGATATCCTTTTGGGTTTTTGCTATATTGCCCTCCAGAAAACTTATTCGCTCTCCCAGGGTTTTGATTTCATTTTCGGTCCGCATCATATTCTGTTCAATATCTTGCAGCTGCCCCATTATGGTTTTTTCTTTTTTCCGGGCCTGATCTAAATTGCTCTTTTGCCGGTTTATCTGCCGGTCAACATCCTGCAGCTTTTTTTGCTGTTCTTCCAATTCACCGGCTGAAACCGGAAAAATTAAAGCTAAACCCAGGAATAGCGTCAGGAACCAGGCCAGCGTTTTCGTTGCTTTGCTCATTTTTCAAATCCTCCCCTATATATAAACCAGCATCCGCGTTTACTTTCTTACTAACCATCCAAGGGTTGACACGGGAACGGGGTTGTTGATAACTTCCGTCTTCCGTCTTCCGCCCTCCGTCTTCCGATTTCCGTATATCACACATCCAGGAAACGGTTTAACGAGATATAGGTCCCAACGACCCCTAAAACCGCTCCGGCAGCCAACAAAGCTATATAAAGCTGGTTCAAAATGGGACCACCGGTTACCAGGGGAATAAAATATACACTCCCCATATTGCTGACCAGTGAGCTGTAGGCTCCAGCCAACAAAAGGATGGAAAAAAGAGCCCCCAGGGTTCCCAGCAATATGCCTTCAATAAAAAAAGGCCAGCGTATAAACCAGTCAGTGGCACCAACCAGCTTCATCAGGTATATCTCCTTGCGCCGGGCATAAATAGCCAGGCGAATGGTAGTGGCTATCAAAAAAATAGCCCCCAGGGACAGCAATACAATAAAGGCCAGGCTGATAGCCCGCACCCACTTGGTCACAGCGAACAACCTCTCTACTACACCCTGGCCGTAATTCACCTTGTAAACTCCCTCGATTTTTCCCACTTTGCTAGCAATACGTGGTACATCGTGGGGGTTTTTGGCCTTGACTTCGAAGCTATGGGGCAAGGGGTTCTTGCCCAGGGTGGATTTAAGGTCATATTCTTTATTGCCATAACTTTTTTCCAACCGGGCCAGGGCCGTATCCCGGGAAACAAATTTGACGCTCTTTACCCCGTCAAGCCGGGAGATTTGCTCCTCTATCTGCGAAATCTGCGATCTGGTCAAAGCCCGGTCCAAAAATGCCACCATTTCAACATCAGATTCGAGCTTTTTCATGACATTTCCCGCATTTGCCGTCATTAACACGGCCATTCCCAGTATCAATATGCAAATAGAAACGGTGGAAACACTGGCTATAGTCAAAACCTTGTTCCGGCGCAGAGATTTCCAGGCCTCCCGCCAGAAATAAACAACATTTCTCAGTCTCATACGATTGACTCCCCGTTCGGGTTATCCGCAATAACCCGTCCTTTATCCAGCAGAATGACTCTTTTACGGGCAGCCTTTACCAGTTCCCGGGCATGCGTAGCCATGATAACCGTGGTTCCCTTACGATTAATATCAAAAAGAAGCTCCATAATCTCCCGGGAAGTGTCAATATCCAGATTCCCCGTAGGCTCATCGGCTATAAGCAAAAGAGGGCGATTGGCCAAAGCCCTGGCAATACCTACCCGCTGTTGCTCTCCTCCCGATAATTCGCCGGGGAAAGAGTTTTCTTTGCCTTTCAAACCCACCATCTCAATAACTTCGGCTACCCGCTGGCTAATCTCTTTAGGATTGGCTCCTACAACTTCCATGGCAAAGGCGATGTTTTCGCTGGCGGTCTTGTTTTCCAGCAACTTAAAATCCTGAAATACTATTCCTATATTCCGCCGCAAGCGGGGTACTTCACTGCGCTTCATCCGCACAATACTGCGGGAAGCAATAAATATTTGCCCCCGGGTAGGTGCTTCCTCCCGGAAAAAAAGCTTTATCAGGGTTGATTTTCCAGCCCCGCTGGGCCCCATAAGAAAAAGAAATTCCCCCCGTTCGATCTTCAAAGAAACATCATCCAGGGCCTTAACCCCATTGCTATAAATTTTGGAAACATTATAAAATTGCACCAGCATTTATTATCCTCCAAAGACAGAAAAAAACCACCTTCAAAGGTGGTTCTACAAAAAGGACGAAAAATCCTTTTTTCTTTTATTTCTTTTTTAGTAACTTTCGGGCTTTTTCCACTATTTGTTCTACTCCCAGACCATAATACTGCAAAAGTTCCTCCGGGCTGCCGGACTGGCCGAAGAGGTCATTTATCCCCAGGCAAGTCACCGGCACCGGGCAATACTCGCATACTGCTTCACAAATGCTGCTGCCCAAACCGCCTATTATGCTATGTTCTTCCAGAGTCAACAGGGCTCCGCTTTCTCGAGCCTTGCGAATAATCATTTCCTTATCCAACGGCTTGATGCTCAGCATGTCAACAACGGAAACCTCTATCCCCTCGGCGGCCAAGATTTCCGCCGCCTGTAAAGCCTTGCTTACCATGATGCCGCAGGCCATAAGACTGAGGTCCTTCCCTCTGCGTAATTCCACCGCCTGCCCAATGGCAAAGTCCAGCCCTGGATCGTGAACCTGCGGAACGGCCGGTCGCCCCAGGCGCAGGTAGGCGGGACCATCATGCTGGTAAAGCTGAAAAAGGGCCTGGCGGGTGCTTATTCCATCCGATGGTACTATCACCGTCATATTGGGTACACTGCGCATCAAGGCGATGTCCTCCACCGATTGGTGTGAGCTCCCGTCTTCACCCACGGTAATCCCGGCATGAGTGGCGCAGATTTTTACATTTAGCCTGGCATAGGCAATGGAATTGCGTACCTGCTCGAAGGCCCGCCCGGTGGCAAAAATGGCAAAGGAACTGGCGAAAACCACCTTGCCGCAGCTAGCCAGCCCAGCGGCCATACCCATCATATTCTGCTCCGCAATCCCGGCATTTATAAATCTTTCGGGATAGGCCCGGGCAAATTCCACCGTCTTGGTGGACTTGGACAGGTCGGCATCCAAAACTACTATATTATCATATAAGGCCCCCAGCTCCAGCAGGGCCTGGCCATAAGCATCTCTCGTTGCTTGCTTTTTCAAAAATCTTTCCTCCCTAAATTCACTGCAAAATGTACTATTCTGCTTCAGGCCAGTTCCGCCAAAGCTTTCTCCATTTCCTCCCGGTTAGGAGCGGTACCATGCCATTCCACCCGGTTTTCCATGAAAGAGCAGCCCTTGCCTTTGATGGTGTGGGCAATTACCGCAGTGGGACTTCCCTTAAAAGAACGAGCGCTGTTTAAGGCTTCCATAATCTGGCGGTGGTCATGCCCATCAATCTCCAGGATATTCCAACCAAAAGCGGCAAACTTATCCGCTATGGGTTCAGGTGACATGACCTCGGCAATCTTACCGTCTATTTGCAGGCCATTATTATCCACCAGAGCCAGCAGGTTGTCCAAGCGGTAATGGGCGGCGGCCATGGCGGCCTCCCATACCATACCTTCTTCCAACTCGCCATCGCCCAGCAAGGCATAAACCCGGTAATCCCTCTGGTCTATCCTGGCAGCCAGGGCCATTCCCACCGCCCAGGAGATGCCTTGCCCCAAGGAACCTGTACAGGCTTCCACTCCGGCCAGCTTGCGCATATCCGGGTGTCCTTGCAGAGGACTGCCTAATTTGCGCAGAGTTCTCAGGTACTCCCGGGGAAAGAATCCTTTCTCCGCCAGAGCAGCATATAGAACCGGGGCGGCATGACCCTTACTGAGTACAAAGCGATCCCGATCTTGCCAGTCCGGTTTTTGGGGGTCAAGCTTCATTTCCCAGAAATACAGGCAGGCCACCATATCGGCAGCTGACAGGGAGCCCCCGGTATGTCCGGAACCGGCTTCACCCAGCATTTTTATTATTTCCTGCCTGATAATTCCTGCTTTTTCGCTGGTAACGGCCAGCTCTTCTTCACCAATCCTTCTCACATTCCAATCTCCCTTATATTTGAAATTCACTTTATCCAGTCCTTACGGTATTTTGCTCTTCCAATGCAGGCAGGCGAAAATCAAGTCATCCAATTCCCCGTCCAGCACCGCTTGTACATTGCCGATCTCCATATTGGTCCGGTGGTCTTTTATTAGATTGAAGGGGTTTAAGGTATAGGTTCGGATTTGGCTTCCCCAGGCAATCTCTTTATAGTCTCCCTTGATACTCTGCAGCTTATCCTGAGCCTCCTTCTGCTTTAAAGCATAGAGCCTGGCTTGCAATATTTTCATGGCTGCCAGCCGGTTAGCATGCTGGGAGCGCTCGTTTTGGCACTGTACTACAATTCCGCTGGGCAAGTGGGTTATACGAACCGCCGAATCGGTTTTATTGATATGCTGCCCCCCGGCTCCGCTGGAACGATAGGTATCAACGCGTAAATCTTCAACATTGATCAATACCTCGATATCTTCATTTATTTCGGGCAGTACGGAAAGGGAGGCAAATGATGTATGGCGGCGCCCGGAAGAATCAAAAGGGGATATGCGAATAAGGCGATGTACTCCTTCTTCACATTTTAATTTGCCAAAGGCATAAGGGCCCTTGACCAAAAAGGTCACACTCTTGATACCAGCCTCATCACCATCCAGAAAATCTAAAACTTCAGTACTATAGCCGCTGTTTTCCGACCAGCGGCTATACATGCGAAATAGTATTTCTACCCAGTCCTGGGCTTCAGTTCCTCCGGCCCCGGCATGAAGAGAAACGATGGCATTGCTGTAATCATGGGGGCCAGAAAATAAAACCAACAGTTCGAATTCCCGGAATCTCTTCTGCAAAGCCAAAAGTTCCCGCATGCTTTCCTGCCAAAGTACTTCATCATTTTCTTCTTCGGCCATTTCCAGAATGTCATTCAGGTATTGAGCTGTCCCCATCAATTCTTTATAAAGATTAAGGTTTTCCTGGAGCTTGCTGATTTGTTTCAGTATTTCCTGGGCCTCTTTGCGCTCACTCCAAAAGTTCTCTTGCAGGGTCTTCTTCTGCAGGGATTCTATTTTTTTCTCACAGTTATCCAGGTCAAAGAGAAACCCTCATCTCAGATAAACTATTAATTATCTCCCGACAGGTATTCTTGGGATCAATCAGCAAAATCTTCCCCCCTTGATATCAATAATTATTCCTGAGTACCGACCTCTTGTGGGTTGCTTTGAGGCGGTTCAAAATAATCATATTTCTTCTTTAATATTACTATATCCACCCGGCGGTTCATAGCCCGGCCTTCATCGCTATCATTGGCCACCAGGGGACGGTGTTCCCCATAACCTATTATCGACAGGCGTTCCGCTGGAATACGGGCATTCTCGTTTAAAACATGCACCACATTGGAAGCCCGCAAAACGGAAAGCTCCCAGTTGGAGGGGAATTTTCTCGTATTGATAGGCCGGTTATCGGTATGACCCTCCACCCTGATATAATTGGGCAGCTTGAGCAAGGCTCCTCCTATCTGCTGAATGATTTCCCGTGCTCGCGGGGTAAGCTCATCCGAGCCGCTGGCAAAAAGCATGGTATCTTTAAAACTGATTACCAGTCCCCGCTCCTGCTCATAAACTATCAGGCTGTCACTCAAGCGGGTAGTGGAGGTATTCCCCCCCTTCTGGGCCTCACCGTTAGCCAGATCTTCTGCCTTAATGAACTCGGCAATCATCCGTTTAACTTCGTCCAGTTGCCCCTGGTTGTCCGGGATGGTACCCGGCCCTTCAGGCAGCATCTGCCCGGACAGGCCCTCAACCATTGATGGCCCCTGGGTACTAAGGGTGGACATGGCCTGCCCGGTGAGCACCAGGCTCAAAGAATTAGCTACAGCCGCAAATTTCTGGGCGTTAATCTGGCTCATGGAATACATCATAACAAAAAAAACCATTAACAGGGTAATCAAATCCGAATAGGTGATAAGCCAGCGTTCCATGCCACCGTGTCCTTCATCCTGGACTTTCTTTCTTCTACGACCAGCCATCTATATCACATCCCCATCCTGGCTCTTTCCTGTTCTGCCCCCTTTTCCCTGGCATCAGCCGGCAGGAAGGTCATCAGTTTTTCCCGGATGACCCGGGGATTTTCCCCGGCTTGAATGGAAAGGATTCCTTCCAAGACCAGTTCCATCAAGAGGATTTCCCGGCCTGATTTTACCTTTATCTTGGTTCCAAAGGGTATCCACAGGCAATTGGCGGAAGCAACACCATAAAGGGTGGCTAAAAAAGCCACCGCAATAGCACCGGCCAGCTTGTCCGGTTCGGATATATTACTCAAAACATGGATCAATCCCATAACAGTTCCGATTATACCCATAGTGGGAGCAAAACCGCCAGCCGTCATAAATATGTCAACACCTACTTTTTGGCTTTTCTCGTGGGCCTCTATCTCCATTTCCAGCATGCTGCGGGTTAATTCGGGGTCGGTACCATCGATTACCAGCTGCAGTCCCCGAGACAGGAATTCATTATCTATTTCCCCCAGTTGGCTCTCCAGGCTGAGCAGTCCCTCACGCCTGGCCTTGTCCGCCGTTTCCACCAGTGTTTCCATCACGCTAAAATAATCGATTTTCTTTTCGCCAAATACCACTTTAACAAAAAATGGCACTTTCCTAAGCTCTTCCATCGTATAGGATACTACAGTAGCCCCTATGGTGCCGCCAAAGACTATTATAAAGGCGGTATATCCCCACAGGCTGCTCAAATGCGCGCCTTCCAGCAGGAAACCTCCTGCCAGGCCTCCCAGGCCCACTACCAATCCGATAAAAGTAGCTATATCCATTAACTAACCCCTCTCCCACAACATTTCTTGTACTTTTTTCCACTTCCACAGGGACAGAGGTCATTGCGTCCTATCTTTTTACCCACGCGTACCGGCTTCTTCTCTGCCTCTTCCCCCTGGTTCTCAAAGGTTTTTCTTTCCTCCGGCTGTCGAACCACCTTCACCCGGAAGATGTAGCGCACCACATCTTCCTTCATGCTTTCAATCATCATTTGAAAAGCTTCAAAGGCCTCGAATTTGTACTCGATTAACGGGTCCTTCTGACCATAAGCCCGCAAGGAAATCCCATTGCGGAGCTGATCCATGGCATCAATATGATCCATCCATTTTTCATCAATTATCCGCAAGAGGATAGCCTTCTCCAGCTCCCGCATCACCTCGCTGCCCATTTCTTTTTCCCGCTGTTCATAGAGGGTATGCGTTTTTCCCGCCAGGAATGCCGCAACTTCAGTTTTTCGCATTCCCCGCAAATCCTCCTGCTGGAAATCAGGTTGGGGAATGATACTCTGTTCAATATAGGAAAGAAAAGCTGGCAAATCCCACTCATCCGAATATTTTAATTCACCGGCAAACCTCTCCACTGCCTGCTCTATAACATCATCCACCATACTGGAAACGGTTTCTTTCAGATCCTGGCCGAAGAGCACCTTGCGGCGTTCCCCGTACATTACTTCCCGCTGCTGGTTGATAACATCGTCATACTCCAAAACATTCTTTCTTATACTGAAGTTGCGGGCTTCTACCTTCTTCTGGGCACTTTCGATCGCACGGCTTATCATTTTATGCTCAATGGGCATGTCATCATCCATACCCAGGCGATCCATAAGACCTTCAACATTGGCTGAGCCAAAGAGCCGCATCAGGTCATCTTCCAGGGAAACATAAAAACGCGATTCGCCTGGATCCCCCTGGCGGCCGGAACGCCCGCGCAGCTGGTTGTCTATACGGCGGGATTCGTGTCTTTCCGTTCCCAGAACATAAAGACCTCCCAATTCCTGTATTCCTTCCCCCAATACTATGTCGGTTCCTCGTCCCGCCATGTTGGTGGCAATGGTTACCGTTTCCTCCTGCCCCGCCTGGGCAATGATCTCCGCCTCTTTTTCATGGTATTTGGCATTTAATACCTGATGTTTAACCCCTCTTTTGGCCAGCATTGCGCTTAAGTATTCGGACTTTTCCACCGAAATAGTACCCACCAGAACGGGCTGTTTGGCTTGATGCCGGGAAATAATATCTTCTACTACCGCCCGGAACTTCCCTTCTTCCGTGCGATAAACCATATCCGCCTGGTCTTCCCTGATCATGGGGTTGTGGGTAGGAATGCCAACTACATCCATACCATAGATCTTGCGGAATTCCTCTTCTTCAGTTTTGGCTGTTCCCGTCATTCCCCCCAGCTTATGGTACATGCGAAAATAGTTCTGGAAGGTAATAGTGGCCAGGGTTTGGGACTCCTTTTCAATCTTTACTCCCTCTTTGGCCTCAATAGCCTGGTGCAGGCCATCGCTATAGCGGCGGCCAAACATCAAGCGCCCGGTAAATTCATCCACTATTATTACCTGTTCATCTTTAATCACATAATCCCGGTCCCTCTTCATAAGGCTGTGAGCCTTCAGGCCCTGGTTTACATGATGGGCAAGTTCCATATTTTCGGAAAGATTCTCTATGGCAAAATACTTCTCAACCTTTTTTACCCCTTCTTCGGTCAGGGTAACTACATGGGCCTTTTCGTCCACATTATAGTCTTCTTCGTTCCTCAAACGGGGTATAAATTTAGCAATCTGGTAATAAAGGGTGGTAGGTTTGTCCCCTTCTCCCGAAATAATCAAAGGGGTGCGGGCTTCATCAACCAGTATCGAGTCAACCTCATCAATAATGGCGTAATGCAACTCACGCTGAACCATATTGTCCGCAGACACCACCATATTGTCACGCAGGTAATCGAAACCCATTTCGTTATTGGTACCATAAGTGACATCACAGGCATAGGCGGCT
This sequence comes from Syntrophomonas wolfei subsp. methylbutyratica, assembly GCF_001570625.1. Classification (GTDB taxonomy): domain Bacteria; phylum Bacillota; class Syntrophomonadia; order Syntrophomonadales; family Syntrophomonadaceae; genus Syntrophomonas; species Syntrophomonas methylbutyratica. The sequence continues at coordinate 159,630 of NZ_BBQT01000001.1, forward strand.
TTTCTTTCCTCATAGCTTAAGCCGTGTACAATTAAACCTACCGATAGGCCGCAATATTCCAAAACCGGTCCCATCCAGGCCGCATCGCGGGCCGCCAGGTAATCATTAACGGTTACGATGTGAACCCCTTTATCCTCCAGAGCATTCAAATAGGCCGGCAAGGTAGCCACCAGGGTTTTACCTTCACCGGTTTTCATCTCGGCGATCCTTCCCTGGTGAAGAACCATTCCCCCAATCAACTGCACATCAAAGTGCCGCATGCCTAAAACCCGTCGTGAAGCTTCCCTTACCAAGGCAAAAGCCTCAGGTAATATATCGTCAAGTTCCTCGCCATTCTTTAATCTTTCCTTAAATTCACCGGTTTTTTGCGGAAACTCCTCCTCCGCCAACTTCTGGAACTTTGCTTCCAGGGAATTTATTACCTCCACCGTTCGCCTGAGTTTTCTTACTTCTCTTTCATCATCATCCAAGAGGGATTTCAATACTCTTTTAATCATCTTATATACCTCGCAAAAAAGAAGGAACCATTATGGTTCCTAATATTTTCATTGATATTAATATTATCACTTTTTCCTTACTCGCTTCAACTAATCGAAATCCGGCTCGATTAAACCGTAATTTCCGTCTTTTCTTTTATAGACTACATTTACCTCTTCGCTCTGGGGATTAAAGAAGACAAAAAAGCTGTGCCCCAAAAGGTTCATTTGCATTATGGCTTCTTCTACATCCATGGGTTTTAAGGCAAATCTCTTGCTGCGAACGACCTTAAACTTCTCGATTTTTTCGCCCTTATCCAACTCATTCTTGATTTCCTCGGCCAGAGCTTTCTTCAGGCCTGCGCCCCGGTTGCTCCGGTAAAGCCGGGTTTTATACTTTTCAATCTGCTTCTCCAGCTTTTCCTCCACCATATCAATGGAGCTGTACATATCATCGCTCAATTCCTCTCCCCGGAGGATTATTCCATTCAAGGGTATAGTAACTTCGACTTTATGATCCTCTCCCTCAATTGATAAAGCTACCTGTGCCTCCTTTACATCATCGATGTATTTCTCCAACTTGGAAAGCCTCTTGGTGGTGTAATCTTTTAGAGCTTCGGTAATCTCAATGTTCCTTCCTCTGATGATAAATTTCATAGAAACACCTCTTTCCCTGTTGTTAACTATATTATACTACTAAGCCGCCTAAAAATCCTTAGCGGAAAAGAATCTTGTCGAAACAAAGCTGGGGTAACACGGGAGTAACCAGATGACAATAAAAACCTTCCCCGCACCGCCCCAGAAATGTAAAAACCGGGCTTATAAAGCCCGGTAATAAATTCATGATTAGTATGCTGCTTCTTTTTGTTTTTGGAAACATTCCATGCAGTAGACCGGTCTGCCTTCAACTGGTCTAAAGGGAACCTCGGTCTCAGCTCCACAACCGGCACAGACTGCCGCGAACATTTCGCGCGGCCCCCGGCTATTGCTGCGACTATTACGACGATTCACTCTACATTCCCGGCATCGTTTGGGCTCGTTTTCAAACCCTTTTTCACTGTAGAATTCCTGTTCACCAGCAGTGAAAACGAATTCCTGTCCACAATCCTGGCACACTAAAGTCTTGTCTTGAAACATGTGAAAAAAACCTCGCTTTTTTGAAATTTGCCCAATGTGCACTGGAAAAAGTAGCCCATTAAGCCTTACGCCTAATTATACTGTGAAAAGATTAAAATAGCAAGAAATAACGCAATTATTCCTTAGCCATGAGCAAGCAGGAGGACAAAAATTATTGTCCTCTCTCCCCATCAACTATCAATTTTATGCTCCATGGATTGCTTGTAGGCCTGGCTGGCCTGCCGGCTGCTGCTTCGGGGCCCTTTTTTCCGTTGGGAATTTATGGCCTGCTGCATGAGTTCCTGACTTCGTTGATCCTTTTCACTAATCATTTCTAAAAGCTTGCTTAGATTGCTTATTTGTTCTTTTAGAGCCTGATACTGCTCAGATTCCAATTTATTCTCCAACTGGCTCAGAACAAATCCTTCTAAACCCAGCTCTTTTACTATTCTCTGTTGAAGATTCCTATTTTCCTGGTTATTCTGGTTTATCTCCTCTAAAAGCTTATTTCTACGAGCAAGCAGGACTTCTATCTCATCTGCATATACCTTGCCCCGGTTTTTTTCCAGAATAGCCAGCTGTTCACCGGCTAAATCCAACATACGAAAATAACTCTGCCTTTGCTGCTTAAAACTTTCAATTATTCTTAAAATAATTTCCCTGGTCATTATAAAATTATTCCCCAATCTGCCATATTTCAACCCGCTATTTTTTCTGGTCAAAAAACCAGCCGTCTGAGCAGGTGTCGACATACAAGTAGGCATTCGAAGCTGCCTGGCTTCTTTTCAGATCGGCCAGCCCTTTTTCCGCTTCCTGGCGCGAGTTCAGGATGATTTTTCGTCCTACCTCATCATGAGCCTGAATCTCTCTAATTATAGCGATAATTTCTTGTATTACTTTATCATGTGCTTCCGCTTGCTGTTTTCCCAGAGAAAGCGGGAATTCAACCCGGCTATTTTTACTGCTTACTGTATTGTCCCTATTTTCCCCTTGATTTATCTCCGACATCAGGAGATCAATCCCTTCCATTATTTCCTGGCGTTTTTGGAATAGATTCAGCATCTCCTGGCCAAGGTCTTTATCAGCATTAATGCTTCGAGCCAGCAACAACTGCTCCTTGGATAGCAGGAGCAAATCACCGTATAATCCCCGGGCTTTTTCAATTGGCAACATCACTTCCATCAATCAACCCTACCTCTCCCGCTAATACCAGCAACTCCCTTACGCCAGTTAATTAGCGAAGAGACTCACCAACTGCTTCGTCATTTCTTCACCTTTTCTAATAATAATCGAAATTATCGGGAAAACACTTCGCTTGTTTAACCGGTAACATTAATCCCTTTGGGTACATTGGCAGCAACCGGGTTTACCGGTTTGGCACTCCATGCTGCGGTAGGAGCCGGAGCGGCTGGCACTGAAGCAATCCTGCTCTCCTGGTGAGTGCTGCTCTTCAGTGTGTTAATAGCCTCCTGCCAGGTTCCCTTCAATTCCAGCAAGAATTCCTCCACCTCGTCCAGTATCGCAATTTCTTTTTGAGCATTCGCCTGGGTAAGGCGGTGGTAGAAATACTCATAAAGAAGAAACAAGTTTCCGGATATTTCATATTCCATATTCAAAGTAGTCATCAGCTCTACAATAATTTCTTCAGCCCTCAATATTTGCTCGTGAGCCCGGTTTATGTCCTTTTCTTTTATGGCCTTCCTGGCATTATCTATGTTTTTTATGGCCGCATCATAGAGCATAAGCAACAACTTTTCCGGAGCAACGGTTTCCACCACGGATTTCTTGTATTGATTATAAGCCTGAGCATTCATACTCATCTTTCAACCTCCCCGCGATATGATATCGACCATGGACTATGGGCCTATAAATAGGCCTATGAACAATATCGAGTGATGCCGGCAAAAACTTTATACAGATTGGTAAAATTAGGACCACCAGCGCCTACTCCCGATGACTGCCGGCTAAAACATGATGAATCACGTAATCCTGTTCTTCCCGCTTCAGTCCAGGGAAAATGGGCAGGCTGATTTCTCGCCGGTAGAAATCCTCTGCCACCGGGAAATCACCAGGACCGTAAGCGTAGTTTTTGCGGTAGTAGGGCTGCAGGTGCACCGGGATATAATGCACTTGTACTCCTATTTCCCGCTCCCGCAGATAAGAGAATAGTTTCCGGCGATCAATCCCGGACGATAAGAGCAAAGGATAGAGATGATAGGCATGGCGATCACCAGCAACAGGCTGCGGCGGAATATTCAACTGCTTCATGCCGGCAAAGGCCCGGTCATAATAGCGGGCTATCCGCTGCCGTTCCTCCACAAAATTCTCCAATTTCTTCAACTGGGAAATACCCAGAGCTGCCTGGATATCGCTCAAGCGGAAATTATAACCCAGGCTTTGCATTTCATAGTACCAGGGTCCGTAGTTTTCCATCATCCGGGAGGCATCACGCACTATTCCATGGCTGCGAAATCGCCGCAGCCGCTCCTGCAGCTCCGGGTTATTCGTTAACACCATTCCTCCTTCCCCGGTAGTAATATGTTTTACCGGGTGGAAACTCAAAATGCTCATATCCGCATCCTGGCCTACCGCTCGCCCCTGCCTCCACGCCCCCAGGGCATGAGCGGCATCCTCTATAATCAGGAGATTATGCTTCCGGGCTATTTCCTTTATCACGCTCATATCCACCGGATAACCGGCATAATCCACTGGAACAATGGCCCGGCTGCGAGGAGTAATAGCCGCTTCAATCAGCTGCGGGTCAATACAATAGCTGTTAATATCCATATCCACAAAAACCGGGCGGGCACCTGTGTAAATAGCCGCATTGGCCGTAGCCAGAAATGTTATAGGGGAAGTAATCACTTCATCCCCCGGCCCTATCCGGGCAGCATAAATGGCGGCATGCAAAGCCGAGGTGCCGCTGTTAAAGGCCACCGCATAGGACACCCCGCAGTAGGCGGCCACCTGTTTTTCAAACTCCTCTCCCCAGGGTCCCTGGGTGATCCAAGCAGAGCGTAAAACTTCTACAACCGCATCAATATCATCCTGCTCTATGTTTTGCCTGCCATAAGGGATAAAACCATCTATTGCCATGTTTCAAACTACCTCTTTTCCCCTGACATCCGCTATCCGTCTTCTGTCTTCCGTCATCCGGCAATCATCCACTCCCGGGTTCTTTGCAACCCTTCTTCCAAGCTTATCCGGGGCTGCCAATCCAGCAATTCGCGGGCTTTACTATAGTCGCAAAGCAGTTTTTGGATTTCGCTCTGGGGATGAATATGAGCAACATGCCTGATGTTTCCGGCATTACCGCCTATCATCCGGGCCAGCTCGTTGACGCTGATATCCCGCCCCAACCCAGCATTAAGCACTTGCCCATTCGCCCGTTTGTCCATACCTGCCCGGATAACAAAATCGGCGCAATCCTCCGCATAGAGTAGATCACGGGTCTGGGTGCCATCCCCGTATATATTGAGCTCTTTTCCGGCCAGTTCCCGCTGAATAAAAATGGCTACCACCCCACCCTCGCCGGAGGATTTCTGGAAAGGTCCATAGGTATTGAAGGGCCGAACTACTACTGTGGGCAGGCCATAGGCGTAATAATAGGAAAGGGTCAGGGCCTCTCCCGCCAGCTTGCTGGCCGCGTAAGGTGAAGCCGGTTTAACCGGGTGCTCCTCAGTGATGCCGGTCTCATCCATGCTGCGCTCGTAAACCATGCAGGTAGACATAAATACCATCTTTATGTTCTGCCGCCGGCATTCTTCCAATATGTTGAAAGTTCCGGTCACATCATTATCAAAAGTTGTACGGGGATCATCTATGGAATCCTGCACATTGATGCTGGCCGCCAGGTGATAGACCAGATCAACCCCCCCGGCAAACACCTGCTCCAACTTATCCCGTTCCTTGATATCTCCCTCTATAAACAAGAAATCAGGGCTATCCCTGAATTCATCTATATTCATTAACCTGCCATTGGATAAATCGTCCAGGGCAACTACCCGCTGACCTTCCGCCAGCAGTTTTTTAACCACCCATCTTCCGATAAACCCGGCTCCACCGGTAACCAGAATGTTCACAGATATTCCTCCCAGTATACCATACTATTTTATTCCATATAGGCCTCGCAAAGCAGCCCCACTCCCATCATACAGGAAATTACGGAACTAAATCAAAATCTAAACAATTTTGTTTACAAACAAGCCCACCACTTCATTCATCATCTCTTTTAGTTTTTCCGCCATCTCCAGCATATAGTCCGGCGGTATTTTCCTAATAACTTCTTTGGTTTCACTATCAACAACCTTAACCTGGTAAGAATCACTGTCCTTGTAGGGCTGAAATTCAAGATGAAAGTTGGCAATCCTCATGACCTCGTTTAATATGCCGGCAACTTCCTCCATCTTCTTTGCATTCTCGGCATTCAACGACAAAGAATCGGCACTTATTTTTTCCTTCTTGGCTTCTTTTGCCTCTACAGCCTCTCCAACCGGCTTTACTACCTTTACGGGGGAATAATCCGCTGCAGTCCCTTGCATATCTACCCGCATCTTGCCCGCCTCCTTGCGATAAATTAAATCTAGTTTTATTATCGATATTTTAAGTGGAGAATTTACTGTTTTACACTTAATAATTATCAAGCCACTTCATCCACAAATATCCCCAATAGTTTACAATAGGTTTCAATCCTTTCCTTTATCAAGGCAGATAACCTCAACATCTGCTCCGGGGGTATTTCTCTGATAACTTCCTTGGTTTCGTCATCAATCAATTTAACTTGAATACGCTCACTATCCTTGTCGATTCTAAACTGCAGATGATACTTGGACAAAACCAGCAATTTATTGCTTTCATTAAGAGCTGTCAGCCAATCTTTCTTATCCGGTTTATTATTGATCGGTACCAGGCTAAGGCTCGGGTGGTTCTCTTGCTTACTTTTTTCCTCATCCTTTTTTTTAGAGTTAACAACATAAAGCCGTTCCAAGCTTCCTTGTTTTACCTCCTCCAATGAGATTTTGGCCTGTGCTATCATTTTCACATTCACACCTTCCCAGAATGTTTATAGCAGCTTTACTAAGGATTGATATCCGGGGCTTTAAGCATTTTTACCTTAAGAATCCTTATAGGGTTTTAAGCCCTTCTCCAATTCATATTGCCATTTTATAAAATTAGGCAGCAGGTCATACTGCAATTCCACATGGGCCTTTTCCAGGTCATTGGATTGGTAGGCAAGCAACATTAAATCCAAACAATTCTGGAAATTCAAGCTTACCTTCTCAAGCGTTATTCCCTGCTCTTCGGGCAACTGCTCCAAAAGAGATTGAACCAGGGTAAAAGCCTCAAGTATATCCTGGAAAAGATAAAAAGTGCTTTCCAGGTGTCCTGCGGCCATTCTTCGATTAATATGATCCAAAGCTTCCAACATCGTATGGGAAAGATCCATCATTTCTCGAGCAATTGAATATAAAGAACTCATCTTATCTCCCTTTCATTTCATAGCTCAGCAGCGCTGTTTCCATTTAGCATAGCCTTAATATCCGCCAGTCTCATGAGTCCTGCGCCGGTAGAGCTATATGTGCCAATCTCAGGCAATCTGGTATTTGCATAGCGCTCCTGATACTGCCGGCGGTCATAATCATACGGCAGGATAAGAAAAATCTTATCCGTTTCCAGCGCCCGGGCGCTTTCTTCCTCGCTCATTAACTCTTCATACATCTTCTCCCCGGGCCGCAGGCCGATTATGCTCATTTCCACATCCTTGCCCGAATTCTCTAACACCGCCCGGGCCAGGTCGCCAATCCTTAAAACCGGCATCTTAAATACAAAAGTCTCACCGCCCCGCGACATAGCCAAAGATTCCAAAATCAAATCAACCGCACGGTCGGCACTCATGAAAAAGCGAGTCATATCAGGGTCGGTCACCGTAACCGGTCCCCCCCGCGCAATCTGCTTTTCAAAGAGCGGAACCACCGAACCCCGGCTATTAATAATGTTGCCGAAACGTACAGAAAGAAACTTGATTTGCCGGGGACCCTTCCAATGGTCGGCGGACGATATCAGCCTTTCCGCCAGCAATTTGCTGGCCCCCATAGTATTGGTAGGGGAAGCCGCCTTATCGGTGCTGGTATAGACCACTGCAGAAACACCTGTTTCCATGGCACACTCGATTACATTCTGGGTTCCCATCACATTGGTCTTAACCGCTTCCGAAGGATTATATTCGCAGGCCGGTACATGCTTTAAAGCAGCCAGGTGAAATACTATATCTATATCTTCCATCGATCTCTTCAAACGTTCCTTGTCCCTGACATCACCCAGGAAAAAACGCATCCGTTTCATGTCCAGGCCATGATAGGCAAAATGCTCCTGTATAGTAAACTGTTTATGTTCATCACGGGAGTAAATGCGGACTACCGCCGCCTCCAGTTCCAGCAATCTTTGGGCCAGCTTCTTCCCCACCGTCCCCGTACCCCCGGTTACCAGAACCTTCTTATCCCGAATCGTCTCGCTTATGTTCATATTTGCTTCTCCTCGTCTCAACCAGCAGTATAGCTGCAACTACCTGCTCTCCCAAACCATCAAGCTGCCCACGACCGGACCGGTCACATATTACCAGTACCGGTACAGCACAAGCAAGCAGTTCGTAAATGATACTCCTGCTGTTAATAGATATATCGCAAAATTCCATCGAATCCTTTATTGCAGGATTGAAACGTAGGCTGCAACTGCCAGCAAAGCCGGTACACCACAGGCCGCCAGCTCAAAGTAGTGCTTCCGGCGGCAATGATAGATATATCACAATTGCAATTCTCCGGATTTCTGCTCAAAAAATAACTTCAGCCCCCAGCTTGCCAAGCTCCCGGTAATTGTACTACAGACATCAAGAGCACCATCAGGCAATATTTCCCTTTTTATTGCGTGTCTTCTTATAGAAATTAAGTTATACTTTTAAAAGGGGTGTGTTATGAATCCAAAAAAACTTTTGAAGAAAATCTTTAACAACAATCGCAATATTCGCTTTGCTGATATGATAAAGTTAGTTACAGCCTATGGATTTGAACTTAAACGTATAAATGGGAGTCATCACATTTTTGTTCATCCCGCACTTAAAGAAATTATCAACCTTCAGGAAATTGATGGCAAGATAAAACCATATCAACTGAACCAGTTTTTAACCCTGGTTGAAAAATATAACCTGCAAATGGAGGGCGAAGAAGATTGAAAGACTATCACATCAACATCTTTTATAGTGAAAAAGACGGCGGTTATATTGCTGACATCCCTGACTTAAAAGGATGCTCCGCTTTTGGGATTAGCCCGGAAGAAGCTGCCAAAGAAATACAACTGGCTAAAGAAGCATGGATAGCAGCCGCCCGTGAAGCTAATATTCCAATTCCCCGCCCCCGCTATAAACCCCTTATTTATCAGAATCAATGAAAACGCTCCAGCCCATTATGCTATGTACCATAGCTTTTACGTATAACCGCTAGGGCTGAAAGGAGGTTTTAAAAATGCTCATTAAAATCGATGCCGATAAACTGCAACAAGTAGTAGAAAAATATCACCTGAAGCTATTAGTATATTACGGCAGCTATGCCCGGCAGGAAGACTTTGACCCCTCCCGCAGTGACATAGATATTGCCTTTATATCAGAACAGCAGCTTAATAGCCAGCAGTTGTTTGATTTGATGAGCGATTTAATCCTGCTCCATCGCAAAAGCAACATAGACCTGGTTAACCTGCAAACCGCTTCCGGTCTTTTAAAAGAAGCAGTTGCCAATGATGGTAGAGTTCTTTATGAAAAAGAAGAAGGGTACTTTCAAGAATTATGCCCCTATCTATATAAATGCTATTACGAAACCCGTAAATTCCGCCAGGTCAAACACGCCCTGTTCGAGAAAAAATTAGCGGAGGAATTAAAAAATGTCAGACCGCGATAGAATATGTGCCAAATTAGACAAACTACAAACTTACTATACCGAGCTAAAATCTCTCTCTTCTATTTCACTAGACGAATATATCAGCAACTCAATATATCGGCGAGCTATAGAAAGAACCATGCAGCTAATAGTCGAGTGTGCTACAGATATCAATAATATGCTCCTGAAGATGCAGGGCAACAAAGGCGCTGTTGATTACTTTAACTCCTTTATTGATATCGCCGGGCAGAACATCATACCGGTTGAATTTGCTTTAAAGATAGCACCTTCTACCGGGCTCAGGAATATACTGGTACACGAATATGAGGAAATCAATGACGAAGTCGTCTATAACTCTATAAACACCTGCTTACAATACTACCTGGAGTATATGGGTTTAATTAACCAGTACCTAAAATGCATCGGGTAATAAAGCATAAAGAAACTGGTATGGGGAGTCTGAATAAGCACCCGTGTAAATGTCAATAATCTAGCATTTGCTCCGACCTTAAGAAACGCGGTGTTACAGACATTTTTATCGCTTGCCACGATAACCTGAAAGGGCTTGGAGAAGCCATTAACGCAGTATTTCCAAAGACTAAGCAGCAGTTATGCATAGTACACCAAATCCGCAATTCAACTGAGTTTGTGCAATACAAGGACAGAAAGCAAATCTGTGCCGATCTCAAGAAAATCTACGGCGCAGTAAATCTTTAATTCTTCCATTATCTATTTTTCCTCATCTCATCCATCAGTATAGCTGCAACCCGCTGCGCGCCTCGGCCATCGATAAGCTCCTGCCCGCAGACAGCCATCTTCTCCCTTAACATCTGATTATTTATCAAACTATCCAGAGCAGAGTACAACCTGGCCGCCTCCAATTCATGATGCCACCCCAGGTTAAACGCTATTCCCTGCTGCTCTGCCTCTCGGGCCAGCCGCAACTGGTTATCGGCCGCAACTACCAGCATAGCCGGTACACCACAGGCCGCCAGTTCATAAGTGGTACTCCCGGCGGCACTAATAGACATATCGCAAAAATCCATCAAATTCTTTATAGCAGGGTTATAATGCAAAACCACATTGGGACACACCCGGGCTACCGCCTCAATCTCTGCAAGATTACAAAATACCGGCCCTATCACCACATGCCAGTACAAATCTTCAAAATGCTCATAACTTCTAAGAATATGCAAAAATCCTGGAGTAATATTCTCCATATCCGCCGCCCCAAAAGTAATCAACAAATGCTCCACACCTGGATTTGCTGAGCGCAGAGGAACCCCGGCGAACTCCTCCCGCATCAATAAATATTTAGTGCCCAGCAAAAACCTGGCCCTCCCTCGGTATGGAAGCCCCTGAGCATACAAATTGCCATTAACTATAAAATCCGTATTAAATGGGTGGCGATTGAGATCGTCCACATACACGCTTAATAAGGGCAACTGCCCTACCCGATCCAGCCTCTCCTGAGTATACTCATAGGAATCAATAATAAGCATTCCCGCCTGTATATTCATCAGTATCCCTTCTACCGGCAGATCCTCTTCGTCCCTGGCTTGCGGGTCCAATTGCAATACCCGGTATCCCTCAATATTTTCCGGATTTCTGCTCAAAAAAATAACTTCAGCCCCCAGCTTGCCAAGCTCCCGGGCCAAAGCCTTCATTCTCATCAAATGCCCAAAACCTATTTCACTGTTGCCATCTACCCGAATGGCGATAATCTCATTCATACTAATTAGAGCTCCTTAGGTATTTATAGGTATATACTACATTACAATGACCCGGCCCTACTGAAAAGCCACGCTTCATGGTGGATCTTACAAATCTGGCTCCCACTTCTGGATTCGTTCAACACTATCAATAATATGAGGGGTTAATCTTAATACTTCTTTAAATATTTGCTCAATCGCCATCGGCACATACTCATGGGCAATTTCATTGCGCAAATACCTTATTTCTTTGAACACTTCCCCGGAAGAAATCAAGTTTCTTTTTTCTGCTCGGTTTATTCGATCTATTATACTGCCCGGTTTTTTCCAATTCCAGAACATCTATTAATCTGAAGATTCTTTGAATCAATATATCGCTTGTTCTTGCAAAACGGCTGGTCAATGCCTCAAACTTATCTAATTCTTCCAGCGCATAGCTTTCCTTAATACCTATTTTCCTGCATGCTTCATAAGAATAAGCCAGAATTTTGGCGGCCTCATCTAAAAGCTTTAATTCCTTGGCAAACAATTCCAGCTCATCATTCTTCACAATAAAACCGCCTCCTTTAACACAATTCTCGTAAAGGGGTCAGACTCATCCCGGACAATAATAATATCTATTTTCTGCTCCCCTATTTGTTCCCACAAATCCCTCTTGATTCTAAATCTATCTTCTTCTTTTAGCTTATAGGAGAATATCAACAAATCAATATCTCCCCCTCTTTTTTTTTATCGACCCGGGAGCCAAACAGATATATCCGCGCATCCTGATCAACGTTTTTTACTGTTTCTTTAATAGAGTTTATTTCATGGCCAGATAGTCTCATGATAATTCACCAACTATCCTTCCTTTACGGTTTTCCGGGAAAAGAGCTATAAAACTCCAAAAATCTCTGCAGTAGTATTACCTGGTACTGACATTACATCACTATATCTAATATCAACCTTATTTTACCGTAGTTATATCAAATCCCAGCTTAATGGAGTACCTTTTTTTACAGCCTGCTTAACCTTTTTCCCTAATAATACTTCATAATACTTCGGTTCCAAACCATATCCCGGTCGTACAATACGTAGATTCTCCGGGGTCAAAGCTTCCCCTGCCGCCATGTCTTTAGCTATATATAAAGAACGCCGGAATTTTAAAGATTTCCTTTCCTGTTCACCTGGGCTATAGCTTATTCTCCCCAATGCCTGCCAGGCCCGTTCCGATTCAATTACCAGTTGCCCCATTTCTTCAGGTTCCATGGAAAAAGCGGAATCCACCCCTCCGTCCGCCCGGGACAAGGTAAAATGCTTCTCTATCAAACAGGCTCCCAAAGCAACCGAAGCCACAGCTGCACCAATTCCCATAGTATGATCCGACAGCCCTACCGGACAATCAAATAGTTTTCGCATATGGGGAATTGTAAGCAAATTACTGTCCTCCGGGCTGGCCGGATAAGAGCTGGTACACTTCAGCAGAATTAAATCTTCACAGCCTGCCTCCCAGGCCACCCTGACAGTTTCGTCTATCTCGGCAACACTGGCCATGCCGGTAGAAATAATCATAGGTTTGCCGGTTGCTGCTACCTTGCGAATAAGAGGTAAATCGGTATTTTCAAAAGAAGCAATCTTATAGCAGGGAACCTCCAATGATTCTAAAAAATCCACCGCGGTCTCGTCAAAAGGCGTACTAAACGCCATCAATCCCAGCTCCCGGCAACGCTTAAAAATCGCCTCATGCCATTCCCAGGGAGTATAGGCTTCCTTATATAACTCATGCAAACTTCTACCCTGCCACAGGCTGTCCGTATCCTCTATAAAAAAATCGCCCTGGTTTATATCCAGGGTTATTGTGTCCGCAGTATAAGTCTGTAATTTAACCGCCGCAACACCCGCCCTGGCAGCCGCTTCTACGATTTCTAAAGCTCGCTGCAGGGATTGATTATGATTCCCCGACATTTCAGCAACGATAAATGGAGGATGCTTTTCCCCCACCAAACTTCCCCCAAGGTTAAATTCTTTCACTTATAAAAAACCTCCCCAAGGCCTAATTGCAACACTCTATAACAAAAAACGGCCAAGTTAACCTGTCTGTTATTTTATTGCATCCGGGCCAGTTGCCTGCAAGAACAAAGGGTCATCTCTACGCCCTTCCCAATTATCTTTAAACAAGGCCAGCACTATTACATCCACATAAACCCCGTTATGTAAATGATGTTGCAATAAACGCCCTTCTTCCTTAAACCCTAGCTTATGATGATAATTAATACTCTTTTTATTATTGCTCAGTACCTGGCTGCACAGTTTCCTGATATTTAATACCGAAAACACATATTCCATACTCAAATAGCCCATTAACAAACCGGTTCCCGGAGGTACATCGCTTTCACCGAGATAAAACCCCCAGCTGCATCGATTATCATTTTGATCAATTTCAGTAAAATTAACCAGCCCCACCGGTCTTTGCCGATATTCAAAAACCAAATATCGACAGGTATTATGATCCAGGTTAAAAAACCAACTCCTGTGCTCCTCCTCGGTAATAACATGAGTTGATAACATGTTTAACCGTACCCGGTTGGAATTGCGCCATTTTAAAACCATATCCAAGTCTTCTGTTTGAAGAATGCGCAAATGGCCGTCCCTGATATTTATCGTCATTTGAACCTCCGGTATTATTTGCTCAAAACAAACCAGGTCAGATCACCCTGGGGGAAGTTATTATCCCTATGATAGGTGAAACCGTAATCCAGTAAAGCCAAATCAGGATATCTATCCATCATCTCCCCAGCAAAATCCCGTTTAAACAGCTTTCCTTTATTGCCCCGGTATTCTACTTCTACCGGTGTAGTATTATAATATTCTGCCAAACATATATAACGGCTACTGCTTTCATATAAAACCTGATAAGCCCTGGGCAACATTTCCGGTGCAATATGTATTAACAATCCTTTGGACAATACCAAATCACGCTGATAATCTACAGAAAAATCCAGGATGGATTGCTGATATATTTTAAGATTATTAATGCTCTCCAATTCCTTTACCGCTTTCGGGTTAATCTCGATCGCCGACAGTTCCACAGCAGGCAGCAGACTTCTTAAGGCCAGAAGATCCAGACCCCGGTTTGCGCCCAACTCCAGAATGCTTTTTACCTGCCGGGTTCTGGCTATTATTGACGCAAACAAAGCTGTGTTGCTGGCTATTAGCTGAGAACCCTGATTTCGGTTCGTATAATCATCACCAAATTGACCGGTCCAGAATTCTTCCTGTTCCGTTTTATATCCACTCATTTCCACACCTCACCATTTATAATTCTTTTTGTTTTACCGCAGCATTAATCTGTACCCATTCCGGGTGTTCATTTAAAAGACCAATCAACTCCATCCAGCTAAACCTGCTATTTAGTGGATAAAGTTCCTGCAGGATAAGCTTGATAAACTGGAAATCTTCGGGAGTATCTAACGTCCATCGGTGTTGGCTGTAATCTATAGCATTGCTGGAATTAGCCAGTCGAAACTGTTCCGGTCGCCGGTACATAAAAAGGGTAACATGCTCTCTTTCCGGCTTTTCCCGAGCTTCTCTACATGCTTTTTCCAGAGCCGCCATAGAAAAAACTTCTGTATCCAATCCCCGCGGGTAAGTCCGTTCCAGGGTATTTGATACATAGTCATATTTTTCGTAGTTATTTATGTATAATGAAATCACCTCATCCATTACTCCAGGGTCAATGAGGGGGCAGTCCGAGGTTACCCTTACCACTACATCTGCCCCAAATTGGGCAGCTGCTTCATAATAACGTGATAATACATCCTCTTCCGGGCCACGATAATATGCCACCCCCAGGCGTTTACAAAGTTCGATTATAGGTTGGTCAGTATCATTAGTAGTAGTTGCAATGATCAGTTCATCTGCCTGCGTAACCTGGCGCAGCCTTTCTATCTGGTATTCCAGCAGGGGCTTGCCCATCACCTCGCACAATACCTTACCGGGTAAACGGGTAGAGGTCATACGTGCCTGTACGATAACTACAATTTTCATCTATGGCCTCCCAAATATTTAAGTTCAGATTAATACTATTAAAGAATATGCACCACAAAGGATACTTGTGGATTTTGGACAGGTTTCATATACAGAACAAAAAAATAAGCTTCGTAGTGAGGTCAGTCTGGATAAATAATACTAACCTGAATCCTGCCCCCACTATCAAATTTAAACTCATAGCTTTTATCGCCGTAGTTAAATATGTAATTACTATCTAAACTGAAATCAGTATCCGTACTGTTCTTTTGTATGTCTTCCCCATGAATCATAAGAAATCGTTCAAACAACTCCATATCTGTTTGCCCGGCCTCTTTATCTCCTGCCGGTATACGATTATAGAACACCATATTGTACCGCTGTAATATCTCCACACAACGGTCTTTATCATAAATTGATGTAACCCCGTTATCCTCAGAATGAAAAATATGATAACAGGTCTCTGAGGGAATCCTATGTTTTTCAAATAAGAGGCTGCGAATCTGGCGGTGGCTATCGGAAAAATAATGCGGAACCGATTCGTTTTCAATAGTCCAGGGGTTATTACAAGCGGAAGCAATATAAAATTTCATATTGTTATTCAGATCAAAACTAAACAGGTAGTCAGCTTCCATAATCTCCCCGCTTACCACATGTTTCAATTCCACCCGCGAATAAGCTTCCCGGTCTATGATGGTTGAAAAGGTATGTGGAGCATATTTACCCATTAAAAGTGCTATGTAAGCTCCATATCGTTTACCAAAGGCCAATATCTTACGGGTGTTTAGCTGATAACGCTGCAACACCTCACCTAAAACCTGAAGACAGTCAACTGCAGGTAAAAATCCCCATGATTGATATTCATCCTTACCTGTTATCAAATGAGGTTGACACCTTAAATCGAGGCTGGTTATACCTTTAGCCACAACTGCTTCAGCGATTATCCTGTATACATCTGCTGCACTTTGAACTCCAGTAAAACTCTCCAGGGTTAGATTCATGTTGTATATACGGTTGATATTATGCAGGAAGCTGGGTCTTATCTGAATCTGGCTGTTACGGTAAACCCCAAAGTAATTAACGCCCACCGCAATGCAATTTAACTTATTAGCTAAATAAGGCCTGAGTTCATTTTTCTGATAATCGCTGTCAGCCAGCTCCCCCAATTCATTTACCACCATAATTATACCGGTATCCGGGTTTATCCCGGCATCCGGCATAGTTAAAAACGCCTTAATTTCTTCACGCTCCTGGTTTAACTCTATGTCAGGGTGCGGGTTTAATTTAATTGTCGTTGTCTCTGCCATAATATACTCCCTCTGTTGATATATTTAATTGTTCATGCCATCAGTTGTTCATTATTCAACCAGGTTTCTTAAAACTGAAAAAATCATATCTACATTAAGCATCTTATCAATAAATTCGTCTGGAATCTCTACTGAGAATTCTTCTTCCAGAGCTAATATTAACTGCATATGTTTTAGTGAATCCCATTCTTTAACAGTATCCGGTGTTGTCTTACTATTAATACTTTCTTGCTTAATCCCTAAGATCTCAGCCATTATTCTCTTTACCCTTTCTTCCATGCTTTATTCCTCCACAATCTTAATAAAATCAATTTGTTCTGGCTTAAATTCACTTGTAGCTAATGAGTATTTCTTAATTCCGTTACCCTTTGACTGCAGCGTAAAGCCCATATCTTCCCAAAAACTCATAACTTGCTGATTTTTTTTACTGGGAATGTATTCCGCCTGCCATTGCGAAATGTTATGACTTTTTATAATTTCTTTCATGCAATGGAAAACAAAAACCTTCTCTAATTTTCTTCCTAATATACGACAACTGAGTAAAAATGAATCTAAAATGCACTTATGATCCTCAAAACGTGCGATTAATATGCCAGTTAATCCATACTCTCCATATCTATCATTGACATACAAAACATAAATGGCTGCATCAGGATCATCTGCAAAACGCTTAATATCGGCTTCCGAATATCTCCGGGTGGTCAGGTTAAACTGGTTGGTTTTTTGGGTTAATTGTGCAACCCTAGCAATTTCACCTGGTCTTATGGGATGAATTGTTTCAACCAGTTCCAGCGAAGCAAGATAATCATCAATACTACTAAACTGCTTTTGATCCTGTTTACGCCTGGCTTCGGATTGATACATTTGGGTTCTGTTTTTATCTTCGCTGCTAAAATTAAGGGTATCAAATAGTCCATCTCTTAATAAGAGAGGAGGATATATATATAGTTTTTGAGGCACTGTTATTACCGTAACATCAGGTAGATATTGTTTAACCTGTCCGCATTCTACTGGACTGTCATCTACCAGTACCATACTATCCAGACCAATATTCAGTTCTCGTGCCAGGGATTCAATATTTTTAACTTTATTTTCCCAGTTTATCCGCCAACCCGTCAAATGAGAACGCTTTAATAGCGAATAGGGGTGATTATCCAGCACTTCCCATACATCTTCTTCATTATTTTTGCTGCAAAGCGTGATTAATACCCCTCGCTCATATAAATAAAGAAGATTCTTCTGAAAATCAAAAAAAACTCGCCCAGGATAACTATGTTTATCTAATTTTATCCCGTCCAGACCATCTTCTCCTACTACCCCTCCCCACAGGGTATTATCACAATCCAAAATGACACATTTTTTACTCAGTCCCTTTAATGCACGTACGATTTTAGTAATTTCCCGGGAATATAAATCAAGAAAGGCATTTTTAAACGGAGCTCGGGAGGAATACCAAAACCGGTAATCAATACTATTTTCCTCTCCTAAAATACGAATCAATCTCTCCCAATCGACAAGAAAAAACCTGTCCGAATGATTGGAAACGTATTCCCTGATATGCTGGTTAATCTTACATATAATATATTCAGATTTTGATACATGGGAAAGGCTAGCAATCCCCCATTCAGAATACATAGAAGGGATAAAAGTATTAAGAATAATAAGGCTATCTGTATTCACTAATAATAGTTCAAATTGTTCATCCAAGTCACTCAGGAAATCTATAAGCTCATCTTTTGAGGACAGTAACTCAGGAACAAAGTTATCCATAAACATTGCCAATATAATTATTTCCGGGTTAACCTTGTGTAAATTTGATTGGGGATCCAATAATTCCTGGTTAATAACATCGTACTCACCAAAAATTACTTCCGGTTTTATTCCGTTGGAATAAAGATTGTATTTCAGATAGGGCTCTATCATTTCTATAGTAAAATTACGCAGGAAATATATTTTTGTTGATTGTTCATAATAGTCTGTATTCTCAAATTCACGAACCTGTGGAATTATATCCGTTAAATTCGAGATTTGTACCATCTTATACCCCACCTTCTACCTTTCGACAATAGCTGCATAACTTAAATTTGCCTTTTTCTGCTCCCACAAATCCTTGGGCGTATTATCATTGCAAACAATAATTTCATCCATAATACGTAGATTGGCCGTGTAAAAAAGTTCTCGGATTTCTTCAATATTATTAAACAAGTAAATATGATCAATAACAGGGGCATTAGCACATGTTGAAATATATGCCTTCCCACCACGTTTCATCATAGAAGCAATTTTGTCAATAAGCAGTTGTGGTTTTTCAACATGTTCTAGGACTTCACCCATACAAACGAAGTCAATTGAATTATCATATTGAGTCAATTCCATAATATCATTTAATATCAGTTCATATTTTAAATTCGTACCCATTCTATCTAATAAATCTCGAGTCATTGAAAGTGATGTTTCACTAATATCAACCCCTACATATTCTTCGAAACCACTATTTTTAACTGCACTGGTAAAAAACCATCCATGACCTATGCCAATTTCGAGATATGTTTTCCCTTTGGATTTACTGAGATGTTGTAACCAGAATTTATACATTAAATTATGATTCTCCCATAAAATCTGCGAGATTCCAACTCCAATCATATACCTTTTCATGTAAGTTTTGTTATTATATACCTTGTCAATAACATCATCTATTCTGTTATATCTATAATGTTTTTTCCTCTTAAAGTAAATTTGCTCCTTTAATATTTCCCGGCACATCCACGAATAGTCTTCGGCCATTTCCTCCAGACTGTATCCTTTATCTAACAAAGCCAGCAAATAGTCATCGGCAAATTCTTCTACTTGTTTAAATTGCACTTCTGTTAGTTGTGAGAAAAATCTTTCAACACTTTTTTTCTGGAAACAATCAATATTTGATATGTTATTGATCAGGCTAACAAGCAGTGATTTGCTTTTATCCATATCCGTATCTCCTAACACTGTGCTTGGTTTTTAAACCTTTTAGCAAAATCTTCTTTCAACAAACCTATTTGATATACATCGTGATAAGTTCCGTTTTTGTATACATCCTGCCGGGAAATTCCTTCTATTTGGAATCCAAAAAACCTGCACATAGCATCTGCTAATTCTTTAACTATGGTTCCTCCATAAATACGATTTAAGTTTAATGTATGAAAACCATGCATTATCATTAATTTGTTGGATTCATAAAAAATCTTAACATTGCGCGCCGAGCTTTCTCCAATTATTGTGGCAATCTCAGCCTTCCTATTAAGGTAATCAATAGAACTTAAACTAACGCATCCGACAATATTTCCCCCCTGGGCAGGGCAAATTCCCAGCTGAATTTTATTATCGTTTCCTTTTATCTGGCTTTCCCAGAATTCCAATTGCTGTTTCTTGGTATTGGGATAGTAATGTTTTTGCATAAATCTGGTAGTCTTTTCATCATTAAACCAATCGTACCAATTACTATTTTCAATATCAGTTTCATCAAGGACTTTTAACGCTACATATTCACCCTGTAGAAATATATCTTTATTTCTCATTAGAATAAGACCTCCAAACCTTTGCAAATGCTTTTCCCACATCATTCAGGTCATCTTTACTCATGGGCGGGCGTATTAATTCATGGGTAATCAGTTCTTCATAATGCATTTTCTCGCAAACTGGGCACAAACCCTGGCGGTAATTTATAGTCCCCTCATAATGCGGACAGTTAAAAGGACAACCTTTATCGCCATAAAGCACTTGCTGCTGGTAAAGCGGTTGCAGGTACAACGGCTTAACGTATCCGCAACCTACGTTTACCCCTTCGCTTTCCCTCAACTCTACAGGCATCAGTTCAGCCTTAACCGCATTTATAAATAACTCTCTATTAATATCGACCATATCCGACTTGAACTTGAGAGCGTGAACATAGTAACTGTGTTGACAGGAATCCCTGACCGCAGGCATTTGTAAACAGGGAATCCGCGATATTTGTTCTTCCAGGTATATAACGTTTTCACGGCGCTGTTTTAGCAACCCCTTCAATTTTTTCAGCTGTTCCCGGGCAATCGCTGCCTCCACCTCGGTCATACGGTAATTGAAGCCCAGCATATTAATAAGATTGTTGTAACCTTTATTCTCTACCACCGCTTCGGCATGGTTCCTTATCAACCTCACTCGTTCTGCCAGTTCATTATTATCAGTTACCACAATCCCCCCCTCACCGCTGTGGATATGTTTATGATAATTAAGGGAGAATACCCCGATATCACCCAGGGTTCCGGCCCATTTACCCTTATACCGGGCTCCGGGAGCCTGAGCGGCATCTTCAATAACCAATAAATTGTGTTTTTGAGCAATAGCATTGATGCGGTCCGCATCGTAGGGCTGCCCAAAAATATCTACAACTATAACGGCCCGCGTATACGGGGTAATCCGTTGCTCCACTGAATGTGGCTCCAGGCAAAAACAATCCTCTTCAATATCAGCAAAAACCGGAACGGCGTTATACACCAGAACGGCAGCAGCTGAAGCAGTCATGGTGTACGGTGATACTATTACTTCGTCACCAGGTCCAACACCCGTTGCCCCCATGGCGCAGTATAATCCTGATGTAGCCGAATTTACTGCTATAGCATGTTTCACTTCAAAATACTCAGCCCATTCTGCCTCCAATGCCCGCACCTGTGGCCCCCCATAAAAATCCTCATGCCAGGTACCCAGGAAACGGGATAAAACTCCGGATTCCAGCACATGCTTGACTGCGGCTATTTCCTCTTCGCCAATAACCTTATAGGCTGGGAATAAGCTGGTTCTTACCTTTTCTCCACCGTTGATGGCCAGTTTATGCATAGTAATTCCTCCATATAGGTAATGACTTTATCAACTGCCCCGCTTTCAATATGCCAGTTGATAATGGGTATATCTTTATCCACCAGTATTGTCCGCAGGGTATTTTCCAGTTCCTCCTGTTTAAGGATAGGAGAAAGGATACCCCTTTTAACCAGAATTAAGGGGCTGGCCCGATTCAGTCCGATTTGTATGCTTAAAACCGGACACCCCAGAATAATCGCCTCCATCAAAAGCATAGAGGACATTCCGCAGACCAGATCAGAAGCCCTGAGTAAAGACCAGGAATCAATATCTTTTACTGTACTGATGCTAATATGCTCATTGCTTATTTCATTATTGAGAAAACTATAATTATCTTCATTTTCACGAGGATGCTGCTTGATAATAAGCCTAACCCGTTGGCTACTTCGTTCCAGTACCTTATCCAAGGTATGCAGGAGCATACTACAAGTGCTTTTTTCATCAAAACCCCAGAAAAGTTCTCCATTGCTGTCGGCATAATCCTGGCTGATAGGTTCAGAAATAAATGTAAATATCAATTCGTCAGGCTGAAGGCCCAGTTCTCTCTTAACCTTAAGAATTTGTTCAGCAGAAAAACTATTACGTGCTGATACAATCAGGTCAAAATAAGGTTGACCGCTTATTTTCACCCGCCGGCCATCAATACCTGCACTGAGCATCTCTTGCCGGGCGGTTTCATCCATTACCAGGATATAATCAGGCAAGTAGGGATGCAGCTTATTCTGCCAGTATTGGCCCTGTTCCTTCAAAGTGAAATTCGAAAACCTGATACCATAGTTCATCCATTGGTCAAGGATGGCAAAGGTCTTTATACCTATACTTCGGGCCGCTTCCCATAAATACCTCTCGGTAAAATCATCCCCGCTGGTTCCGGTAATAATAAAGTCCGGATGCTGCTGGGATAAGAAATCTTCCCAACTGCTTGTCTTTATCTCAGCTAGGATTTCGGTGATATCCTGCCCCTTTAGCCCCATCTGCCGGTAACGCTTAAGAGCAAGGTCCTTGCCGTACAAATCCACCTGATAGCCTCTCTCCCGCAAAGACTCTGCCAGGGGAATTACAGTATTGGCTCCTCCCGGGTCACGTGCCAGCAGCATTATCTTTTTATTCATACTTGCAATCCCTCTTTTAACTGGTGGCATAGCGTAAGAACACTAATACCATCATCGAGCCCACAATATAGCGGTTCATCTTTATCCAGGTGCCGGTAAATATTCTCTGCCGCATAATAAATGGACTTGCTCAGCGAAGTCCTCTGTTCAGAAACCACTAGCGGATTCCTGTAACCTGCAAACAAGGGGCTTTCCCTTATCTCATATTCCTCAATGACAAATCCGGAATCAATCAAGCGAACCCTGCGCCGTTCAAACAACAAATCCATTTCAAAAATGGTATAGGCCCGGCAGTCTATGCTCTGTAAAAAAAATGGCGTTCCCTCCGCCATGGTTAAAACAGCCGATACGCTAGGGTCGTCATCATAAAAATCATTTATAACACCGGTTAAACGGCAATCACTGACATCACCCAATAAACTAAGCAATAAATCAAGCAGATGGGATCCATTATGCAGCAGTCCCTTGCCATAATAACCAGTACCGGATAAATATCGGCCATATAAGCCATCCCTTATATTATTACGCAGCGTAATTATTTCAGGAACAAAACGCCTGGAGTAATTGAGTTGAACAGAGATGGGTAAACTTGAATAGCGTTGCTTAATTTTCCGGGCTTCGGGCAGAGTTTTGGTCAGAGGTTTTTCGGCAAAAATTATATTAATATTGCGATGGGCCAGTTCCTGTAAATACGGGTAGTGGTATTCATCAGGTACAGCCAGGCATACTACATCAACTCTATATTTATGTAATGCCTCGTCCAGGTTATTAAAATATTCTCCACCCCAGATAGAAGCAGCTTTCTGAGCCTGTCCTGTATCACTATCAACAAAGCCTGCTAGTTGAAAACCTGGATGGGCAGAAAAGGCATGGGCATGGGTTAATATATTTTCGGAACCCGGTTGGTCAAAAAAAGCCCCTATCTTACCTGCTCCAATAATTAAAACATTATATATCCGGGTGTTCTCTTCTTCCATTTTCGCTTTACCTGACTTTCTTTTGCATTATATTGTTGTTAATAGATCTTAATTCAGGTTTGCGATTCAATAGTCTCATCATATCGTATAAATTAAAATCAGCTTTTTGCGGATATAGTTCTTCATAAATTTTGCCAATAAATTCATAGTCCTCTTTAGTATCCAGAGTCATCCTCAATTTGGCATCCCGTAAAAACGGTGGAGCCTCAATATTGGAAAAGCTATAATCGAAGGGATGTTCATATAGATAAAGGCAGACATGCTCGCGATGGGCCGGGTCACCCGTACTCTGTGCCGTCTCCTGTAATACCCGGTTGGCTACCGCAATGGTATCCATGCCAATAGGGTAAGTCCGCAAAAGATTATTGGATACCAGATCAAACCCGCCCTCCAGGTAGCGTTCAATAACCCGGTCGCTTTCTGCAATATCAACCAGGGGGCAATCACCGGTAATTTCTACTACTACGTCCAGATTAAAATAACTTGCTGTTTCTGCTACCCGTCCCAATACATCATCCTCACTGCCGCGATAATACGGAATATTTTCTTTTTCCAGCAATTCCACCAGAACATCATCGCTAGCATTAATTGTTGTGGCCACAATAATACTATCGATAAAACGAGAACGCTGAATGCGCTCTATCTGCCTGATAATAGCAGGCTTTCCCCATATATCCATTAGTACCTTTCCCGGTAGCCGACTAGAGGTCATCCGGGCTTCAATAATACAACCAATTTTCATTTCAAGCTAACCTCTAACGTAAGATTATTTATACAAACGGAATTGTTAAACAATCCTCTATTTCCTTGTCTTTTGACAAACGAATTGAATCCGTAGTCCCTACAAGTTCCTGCATATTAACAGCAACAGTGAGATTTGCCCCTTCGTACTGCTTATCTTCCTCAGTTCCGTTTAGCTCTCTCGTTGTTATTGCCTTTATGATATTTAAATATCGATTGCTAAGGTTGTATACATAAGTTTCGTAATAAAGGAATGCCTCCGCTTCTGCATTTTTTCCAGTAAAATTATAAAAAACCCCAGCTTGATAATATATTAGAAAGCGATTTAGCATTTGCATAACAACTTTTTGAAAAAAGTAGTTGCTATATAGTTGACGGTTAATCGCCTGAATAGAAGCAACTAATTCTTGCATACGCTTTTCACTACTTTGTTTTTCTATTAGCTGTTGCAATATCTCAAGCATATCTCGTTTTTCCTCATTCATCTCTTGTAGATTTCTAATTTCATCCAAAAGATGCTGATAAAAAGTATCTATGTCATTATCTTTATAAATATCATAAAAACCTGGTTGATCTAATATCTCTTCCATAATTCTTCTGACTTTAATATCCTGCCTGGCAATATAATCCTCTATTACGTCTCTGAATTTATAATTAGGTATACCCGGTATACCCAATCCCGCTTCACTAGCATTAATAATAGTATAAGTATTCTTATACTTTAGGTTCAGAAGTTCCATATCCCGTCTATTAGCCAAAAATCCAGGAACAGTATATACCCTTTCCCCATTAATATCAGTTGCTTCCTGCAGTGATTTACGTATAGATTCAGGCAATGTATCCTTTTCTTCGCCTGCGTGTACCTTGTTATCGTAATAACATAAATCCTGTCCTACAAGGATAATAGGATTGCAACCCAATTTTACGGCTAAATCCACCGCCGAGGAGGATACGGAAGCATGGTCATTTATAATATCCACCGGCAAATCAAGATAATAATGATAATACTGGGCAATAAAATCGTTACTAATCGCCATTCTAAGCAAGTGATTAGGGAATTTTTTATCCACTTCGGGATGAAGGCGGTACGAACCCACCAATATATCTATATCACTATCTTTAAAAATATAGGCTTCTGCTTTTTGGGAATCCATGGCGATTGCCATATGAGCTTTTATTCCTTTCTGTTTACATATACGAGCTCCAGTTCCAGGAGCTATAATCACGGCTTTATCCTGTATTTCTTTAAGCTCATCAATTCTCTTCTCTAAAGACGGGCCTGCCGACACAATAACAGCTGGTATATTATTGAATTTATTGTTTAAAACAGAAGCACTGGGTTGCTTTTTAGCAATCGATATTAACTGATTTTCTGTCCATTCGTTTAGAAAATAATTGATGGTAGTGGTGCTTGCCATAAAAGCCAGCTTCTCATCGCTAAATATCCGGCTTATCTCCTGAAAGACATCACTGTATAGACTACGGTAGGATAAATGATATATAAACTTTACTTTACGAGAGCTCATTACCTGTCCCATAATTTGGGACATAATTTGCCGAACATCATTGAATATGCTAAGGGAGACACCTTTTTTCTTTAAGAGCAGTTCTAGATCCCTCCATTTCAGCAATTCCCTAAATATATTGTTAAAAGGCTCCAAAATTAGAACCCTGCGATATCTAACCCTGTGTTTTTGTATATAATCAAGGCAGTATCCCATCCCGAGGCCGAATATTATGAGAATCTGTTCCGGATCATCCGCCTCCCGGAGGAGCTCCTGCATTTCCCTGTCTAGATTATAGCTACTGTGTAAATAACACTGGCACGATGGTGACTGTAAAAATAGATTTCCATCATTTAAGCCGAAAATCTGCAGGTTACTGCAGGTATATTCAACAGCAGTAGCCTTGCTATAAAAATCCGGGAAATGTTTTTTTAAAAAATTAGAATTTTTAATCCACATGTTCATATATTATCTTCCCTGTTAGATAAATCCAAAAAATTTTCAAGTTCAAATTGCGTAATATCAGCCAATAGTAAATAATCCTGCTTCTGTAAGGCTTCCAGGCAGGCCTGCATAATATGATTGAACCTTTGCACCTTGTCAATATCACTCAGGTCAAAGGCCGATGTTTCAATAATAGTTGTCATAAGGTTACTGAGCTGTGCTGGTACTGTCCCTATATTGTAATCAAATATATCCCTCTGTAACTGTTTGATTTTTTGTTGTAACATCTTTAATTACCTTCTCTAATTAATCTTATTAAACCTGAATTTATAAATAACTGTAGCGGAAAGCAATATTCCGCTACAGTTAAGTGAATAATAACTATCTGAGTAATTGCAGAACTGTCTGCGGCATCTGGTTGGCCTGTGCCAGCATAGCTGTAGCTGCCTGCTGGAGGATGTTGTACTTGGTGAAGTTCATCATCTCTTTGGCCATGTCGACATCACGGATACGTGATTCGGATGCACTCAGGTTCTCGGAAGTTACCGACAAGTTATTTATGGTGTGTTCCAGTCTGTTCTGGAGAGCACCAAGTTTAGCTCTCTCTGAAGATACCCGGTTAATAGCGATATCAATCTTACCAATTGCAATATTGGCATGTTCGTTGCTGGTAACTAATATGTTGTTTACTCCAAGAGCCCGGGTACTCATATCACCAATACCTACTCCAATATCCTGTTTCTGGTTGGCACCTATATGGAATACGGTGGTATTATCTGATATATGAATGAAAGTACTTTCACCCTCAATAGTCCCCGTAAGAGTAAACTTCTTATCAGTGTCATCCCAGGTTACCCTAACACCAGTATTGGAGGCAAACTGTACGTCTACATCCTTATTTACTACCCCTATAAGGTTGTTACCTGAGATCTCCACATCCTTGGCCAATAATACCTGATTGTGGGCTTCGTATACGCTGACTTTAAACTGGGTCTCAGTAGCCTTTTGAATGGTCTGCAGGCTCAGCGCACGCAGAACCGGGTCATCCCCGATAAAGGTAATCTTGCCATCATTACCGGATATACCGGAACGAATAATGAAGGTACCTGGTACAGCCTGCAAACCTTCAGTTCCCCAGGGGTCATAACTGACAAAGCGGTCTTTGGACACTGATGAATCCACTACATATTTCTGTCCCAGACCATTATATATGGCCTCATTAAGCTTATTCCTAACTGAACCGATGGTATCGGTATCGAACAAAGTAATATAAGTCTTTTGTCCATCTCCCTGTACCAACTGGATGGTCTGGGGATTGGCCAGAATGAAGTTCCCAGAACTATCCCAGAATTCCTGGATATCATAAAGCTTCGTACTTTCCAGGGCAATTTCTCCTACACGTTCAATCTTGGTGGCCTGGAAATCAGCCATTGCAAGCCCTGCGTCAGTTCCAGATGTGATTCCCGAAAACGATGCTGTTGCATCCTCGATTCTCATATCCAGGAAGTAACTTACGTTTACTCCAGTCATGGATTCCCCAGTATCGTTAAGTTTAAGTGCCATTACAGCATCAAATACCTGTTGCTGGTTAGTCTGCATTAATCCGCTTATGGATGAACCGGATGCGCCGATTTCAAGAGTTACATTAATAACTGCAGATTGCCCGCTCATATGACCTGATACGGCAAAAGCCCCAATACCAGAAGCATAAGTAAACTGGAATACTACCCCAGTCATCAAAACCCCGCTGGGACCTGTGAAGTTCTGCAGCGCTACAAAAGATAACCCACCACCAGTTAATAACGTATAGGAACCTACTCCTCCACTTACAGTAACCGTTTCATGCTTAATCCGCATGATATCAGTCTTCAGCACTTCAGCCTGTCCGGGTGTAGCGGTAATCTTCAGCTCATAGTTGCCCCCACCCGGAGCCTTCTGTCCAAACTGGTCGAGCTGGCGGAGGCCATCCCGCATGAATACGCGGGTGCTGATCTTGTCGGTGGATACCAGAGCGGAACTGGTGCCATCCAAAAGGTTCTTGGTATTAAACTGGGTAGTACCGGCAATGCGGTCGATTTCATCAGTTAACTGGTTGATTTCCTTTTGAATCTGGGTTCTGTCCTGAGAAGTGTAGGTACCGTTGGCAGATTGTACCGCCAGTTCCCGCATTCTTTGCAGGATAGCGTGGGTTTCGTTTAATGCACCCTCAGCTGTCTGGATAAAGGAAATGCCGTCCTGGGCGTTGCGGCTGGCCTGATCCAGACCTCTGATCTGGGAGCGCATTTTTTCGGAGATGGCCAGTCCGGCAGCATCGTCAGCCGCGCGGTTGATGCGCAGGCCGGAGGACAATTTCTCCAGGGCCTTGGACATCCCCAGGTTGTTGAGTACCAGCTTGTTATAGGTGTTTAATGCTGGTATGTTGTGGTTAATAATCATATAAGTTCTACCTCCTTGTAATTCTGACTCCTACATCCGTGTAGGGCCCTATCCTATACTATGCTTACTGCACAATCGAGCTCACCGGCAGGTCGTTTAGCATCGACCTTTAAACCAAACACCCCCTCCCACCTTATTAACCGCAGTACAGGAACAATTCCCGCCTGCTTTATCATAAAAGCGTCTTGAGCTCAATTGCATAGCTAAACTATATATCATAATATCATATCGATGATTTTTGCCGGGAAGTTTACTCATTTCCCCAGCTTTTATAAGCTGTTTTCAGCTCTATTTTTGCTGACGCATAAAATACAGCGTCAATGGTATAAATAAAACCTCTTCATTTAATTTTTCATTTTTCTGTTATTGATTACTTCCCTGCAAATCGCCGATTTTTTGGGACAACCATTGGCTCTGCATATTAGCCCAATGTATAGCCTTTTCCATCGCGGCGAACTGCCTCCGGTATCGTAATTCCAGGGCTTTCATGCGCTCTTCCAGGGTGCTTATCCTCTCTCCTATGCGCGTAATGTCGGCGGTCAGAAAGCTATTGTCATAAACGGCATCGGCAGTTCCCGCCTTGGCATTGATCCGGCTTACGGCCGCATTGACCATCGTGTTTATTTTCAAAGCCAGGCCTACATCATAGGTTTTTACTTTTCCATCTACCAGCACCGTTTGCGTGAGGTTGAACAGGTCCATAACCCCTTCCGGGTCGGCCTGCAGGGCTTCGCGCAACTTGTTTTCGTCAATCACCAGCTTGCCGTTGTCCTTGCTGCCGGTAAGATAGCCCCCGGTTCCTATACCGATAGCACTGAGGCTGGTAAAGGGCAGGTCTTTCACATCTTTACTGTAGCCTATCAGGTTGGATCCAGGCTTGTACACACCGGTATTGACCTCCAGCTTCAAGGTGCTTTTTAAAAATAAATCGCCGTCCGCCACGATTTCCAGGCGGGCATCGGGACTCTTGTTAAGCGTAGTCAGCCGAAAAGAATTATCAATGGTCGAATAGTGGGCTTCTATTCCGCTGTATGCGCTATTGGCATTGATGGCATTGACTACATCGTTTATGTTTTGGGTGGCGGAATCGAAACTATAAGCCCGGTCAACTCCGTCCTCTCCCTTGAGGGTAAAGCCAACCGTGCCCGTTATCCCAAACTGATCCGCCAGGGTACCGGCATAAGCGCTCAGGGCTGTCCGGCTGTACAGATTGACTCCTGCTTCATAAACCAGATCATCATTGTTTTTCAATATGTTGTTGGTTGTCATTTGGATTTCCGCCGCCAGCGATCGCAAGATGGATTCATTGTTCATTATCCCCTTTTTCGCCGCTGCCTCCCATTTCTCTATCTCTTTTTCGCTCATTTCCTTTCTCTGGGCATCGGTCAGGGGCTGGTATTTGAAACTATGGCTTTCCTTGTCATATTCCCGTCTTTCATTGAGTTTGACATTGATATTTTCCATGAGCGCATTGTAGGCTTCAACGAAGCTCTTTATTTTGGCTACCCCGTTTTCGATGTCATGGCTTATCGTAATGCTGACGGTTTCGCCGGCTTTCTTGAGATCAAAATTAATATCATTCAGAGTAAACTGGTTGGAGGTAAAGGTGATGCCGGTAGCCCCGTCAAAATCGATGGAAGCATCGGTGCCTTGGTATACGCCTTCAGCCATGCCTAACTTCAAAGTGCTGTTGATGAATGAATCCGGATCGGCTTCCAGCTCGATAACTTCCCCGGCGCCCTTATCCGTGGTTGAGATGATAAAGCGGTTGCCGTCAGCCGAGTAGCCCGCGCTGATACCGCTGGCCGAGGCGTTATCATTGATTTCTTTGACTACATCGTTGATGCTTTTGCTCGCCGTATCAAAACTGTAGGCATGGGAAACCCCATCCTTGCCTTTCAGGGTAAAAGTAACGGTATCCGTTATCCCAAATTGCTCCGCCAGGGTATCTTTATATTCGGCCAGGGCGCTCTGGCTGATGCGCGTTACTCCAGACATCAGGCTGTTGACCTTAATAATGTGAGTTCCGTTTGGGGCATTGGATTTTGCTATGGCTGCCAGCACAGTGTTGTCGCTGACCTCGACTTGTTTGGAATTAAAGGTTGATTCCAGCTTCAAATCCAATATAGAGTTGCGAAAGTTAAATATCTTCATATTGGTATCACGATAGCTGTCGCGCTTCCACTCCAAAATCTGCCTCTGTTGTTTGACTTTGTCAACCTGGGCCAGCTTGGCTTTCATCATATCCTTTATTATGCTTTCGGTATCCATGCCGCTGACCAAACCGCTAATCTGCAATGGCATAAAGTTCAACCTCCTCTATCAATCATCCGCTCGCCAATCCTGTCCTTAATCCTGGTAATTCTTATAATCTTTAAGATTCTGCACCTGTTTCTTAAGCTTATCCAGGTTTTCCGCCGCTTTGCGATTCTCTTCCTGGATTTCATCATATATTTCCTGGCGATAAATGCGAATGTCCAACGGGGCGGATATGCCAATACGCACATTATCGCCTTGAATATCAATTATACTTACGGTTATCTGCTCCCCGATGACAATGGCCTGATCTTTTTTCCTGCTTAATACCAGCATAGTTTACAGGCCTCCCGCCGCATTAACCGCAATGTTTTTATTTTCCTGCCTGAATATGAAGTGGCGGGTGCTGTAGTTTGTCTTTATCGATACATACTGCATTCCCAGCCTGTTTTCAATATTGATAAGCAGCGGTGCCAGCAGGTTAGCCGTAGTCTTTTTAAAATCATCCGGAACCGTAAGTATTAAATATACCGCCAATTGTGATTCATCCTTAAGCTTTAATCTCTTTAAATCTTCATCATCCACATCTATCTCGTAATCCGGGAAAAAGGTAAACGGCTGCGCCAGCAAGAGACATAACTCGCTGTTGTTTACCGATTGTAAATAATAAAAGGGCACGCCTTCCGCCATGGGCAGGAGAATAAATTCTTTTTCATTTTCAAAAGCCGGTATGCCCTGGGGAAAATGAATTATATAGTTTTCATCAAACTCCAATTCTCCTAAAAGGCTGCTTTGTATTTTCATCTTGGACTCCCTTCTCTGTCTAAATCTAAAACTCTATTCTAGGCTGTGGCATCCAGGAGCTTTCCGGGACAAGCGAATCTTACAAAATTCTTCTGTAACAAATAAACCTCCACCCGGCCATATTCAAAATTATTATCCACCCGGCCTCGTTGAAAATCGTAATTGATAACTCCCGGTTGAAAAGCGACTTCCACCGGAAAGGTTTCAAAAGTGATTCGCGGTGGTTGCTTGGGTATGGCTGTTACATTATAATCCCGTTTCTTATCGGATTTGGAAGCTATTATATCAATAATATCCGGTCCGTTTATTTTCGCCAGAGCATCTCCATTGGCAGCAATGCTTCCTATTCCCTCCAAAAGATCCTGCTGTGCTTGTTCCAGCAGGTAATCCCTTAACATTTCCGGGGTTCTGAGACCGGCATCGGCAAAACACTGCCTCTGATCTATGTGCAGTTTGGGCCTGGGCGACCTCATCGTCAACTGTCCGGGAATGCTCTCCATTTTCAACTCAGGCTGGACGCTATGCAGGCGGATAGCCGGTTCTTTTATATTCAGCCCGATCCGGGCATACTGCTGGTTAATCTGTATTATTACCAAAACGCTACCCCCATTCCCCACATGACAAACTAGCGTAAGAAATCCAACAAGGTGGGCTGGATTATCCTGGCTCCGGCCGCCAGCGAGGCATTATATACATTCTCCTGCATCTTTAAATTCATGATAACCTCGGCTAAATCAGCATCTTCATTTTTCGATAAAAGTTCCGTAAAATTCAGTTGGGTGCTGGTCAGGCGGCTGTCCTGGAGTTCCAGGCGATTAATCCGCGCTCCAACGGTTGAACGGTGCATCAGCATTTCCTCCAGCCGGATATCGGCGCCGGCCAGGGTATTTCCAACATCCGGTATCCTGCCCAGCTCAATCTTCTGGCTTACATCGTTGAGAAATTCAAAAACACCCATCTGGTAAGAAAATGCCACCGCCCTGTCCACGGCAGCGAATTGGCTCTCTTCAACGGTAATGGAACCATCATAGCTTATACCGGTTTTGGCATTAAGAGTAAAGAATTTGAAGTCCTCCGTGTCATAATTCAGGCTCCCGGCATCTCGGTTGAAATTAAAGGTTCCGCCATCGATTTTATTGCCATTGGTATCCGGATATTGCAGGTTGATGCCAACTCTATTCATAGGCAGGGTCTGGGGCGAGGAAAAGGATATTACCGTCTTATCACCAACCGCCAGCGGGTATTTCAGTTGATCCGCAGGTACTCCGGGATCGCCGGGGTAGGGATAGATTCCGCCCAGGGCACTGCCGGAAATGCTATTGTTCCAGATAACCAGATCCTGGGTTGCTCCCGGCAATTTGCTGGCCGGTATGGTCAGGATGGCTTCCCCGGCGGCTCTGGTCATATCGATAACCACCTCTTCCATCTCCACATACTTGTAACTGCCGTCACTCTGATAAACATGCCCTTTTATATTTACCACCGCCGTATTATCTCCAGGATTTATTCTGGTGGCCTCAATCAACAACGAACCGGAAAAGGGGGTATCATTCTGGTTGGCGGCTGTCCCGATACCCAGGCGGGCGGGGGTGGAATCACCCTCGTAGAAAAAAGCCTTGTTGTTGGGCACCGAGCTTAAATAGCTCTGGGCTTCAACCGCATTAGCTTCCGCAGAAGACAGGGCAATATAAGTCTGGTTGCCCACGGCGAATTCCGGATTAGCATCGTCTATACCCCCCAGGGCCGCGCCGCTGTTATTCCAGATAACCAGATCCTGGGTTGCCCCCGGCAACCCCCCGGCTGCCAGTTGAGCGGCGGTAATCGTCAGTATCGCCCCGTCATTGGCGGCGGCCATATCCATGGTCAAGCCGGCTATGTTTATATCCTGGTAGGCTCCGCTGTCTATAGCCACCCGCCCGGAAATATTTACAGTCAAGGTATTCGCCGCTTCGTCAACTGCGGTTACTTCAATTTTTAGGGAACCGCTGTATCGGGAATCCTGCTGGGTCGCGGCGTTGCCCACAGCAATAGGCGCCGCCTCAGCAGCCGAGTTAAAAAAGAAAGCGCCCGGGTTGTTGTCTGCCCCCATGAGACTGCGCCATTCGTCGGCTTCCGAAGGCGGTAGGGTATTAGCGGTACTGACCAGGTAATCGCCTTCCTGCAGGCCTTGGGCTTCAAGCTTATCCGGATTTATCCCTGATAGAGGATCTACATAAAGGTCTTTTAACCGTCCCATAAAAAAATCTTTTATTTTTATATTTATCGGTATCTTAACCCCAACCCCTATTTCCGCTTCCAGGTCTTTCTGATTGCCCCGCCATTCTCCATTTTGCAAGGGCGCCTCGGTAACATTGCTGCCGGCAAAAATATGTTTACTGCCGTTGGTAGTATTGGCAATAAGTTTCAACTGCTCGTTTAATTCCCTTATTTCCTGAGCAATGGCGCTATAAGCTTGCGGGTTGTTGGTTGATGCTGCTTGCACCGTTAATACCCGGGCCCTTTGCATTACTTCGTTAATATTATGCAGGGCGCCATCGGTTGTCTGCAAAAAACTTACCGATTCTCCAATATTGCGCAGGTACTGTTCCCCTTCGATAAGGTTGGTGCGCAGCCGCAGGGATTTGACCAGCCCGGCCGGATCGTCGGAAGGGGTGTTGATCCTCCTGGTGGTGGAAAGCTGGCGCTGGAGTTTGTCCATGCGCCACAGGTTGTTGGACAGGTTGCGGTTAAGCTCATTAACCAGCATCTTATTAGTAACTCGCATCATCATAGCTTATCATTCCTCCATCCAGCAACTGTGCCTAGCGTCCCACCAGGCCCATGCGGTTGATAATCACTTCCAAACCTTCGTCAACGCCAGTAATGAAACGGGAAGCCGCATTGAAAGCATGCTGGTATTTAATCACATTGGTCCATTCCTCATCCAGGGAAACACCCGATATGGACTCCCACTTGTTTTGCAACTGGCCCAAGAGTATTTCCTGGTTTTTTACCATGCGCTGCGCTTCCTGGCTTAATACGCCTGTATTGGCCGTTATTGAGCGCCAGAAATCATCGGTGCTGGCATCTTCCACCATACCGCTGTTGCCCCATTCGCCCTCATAATAGGACAGATAGGCCGCCGGTTCCTCCGTAGCCAGAGCCGCGTTGGTGGTTATTTCAATATATCCATCATAGGATTGGCCGAAAAGATTGCTCTCTTTATTGTCATTCATTGTAAAGAAATGCAGCTCGTTTGTAGCTGAATCCAGTACTCCGTTATCAAAAACAAAGCGTTGCGGCACTTCGCGAGGAGAGTTGAAATTGAAATTTATATCCACCTGCTGGTACGGGGTGGCCGCAGCCGTTGCCGCCGTCAAGCCCAGTATTCCCTTGTCCCCTACTTTCAATTCTACTGCTTCCATTTTAGTCTTGCTGTCCAGGCCCGTTATGGTCGTTGTCATGGAGCCGATAGTTATGCTCTGCGAGGCGGCCCCGCCATATTTGAGGGTAAAGCCTCCGGTTTTTCTTTCGTAGGTTCCATTCCGGTTGTATTCATGAGAAACATAAGAATAACTGACCTGCCCGCTGTAGCTGTCAACATCGCTTACCGTTATTTCAATGGAAGCGTTAATGTCCAGTGCCAGGTTGTTGGGCTGTTGCAACTGGCCAATACCAAAAACACTATCGGCTGTCTTCTGGTTGTAGCTCTGCAGCAAGCTTAGAGCCGCATCATTGGCTCCGGGAATGCCGACCCGGGTTTGCAGCTGGTACTCGCCGTTCTGCAGCTCGGCAGCTCCCAGGTCGCTTAAGGCCGAACCCGGATAAATAACTTCCAGCTTTCTATTAGTTGTGGAATAGAATACGATTTCCCCGCCCTCACACCTGACACTGGCGGAGATTTCATTTTCATCAAGTTCTTTCTGCAAAGCCTGGGCCAGCCTCTGCATATCAGGAAAGCTGTAGGGCGGTGATATCTCAATCTTTTTTATCCCCGCCCCTCCATCCATCAGAAAGCTCAGGGGATCGTGTGAAGAAAAGTTAATATTTAAACCTTCCGTCTTGACTTTGAACTGGGGGCTATTCAGGTTGTGCTTTAACTGGGCGATCTTCAGGGCATTGCTGCCATCGCCAAAATTCTCCTTATTGCCCGCTGTATCCCAGGTGCGGCGGCTAGCCGCGGCGATTTTTTTCACATCATCCTGTATCTCCCGGGTCACCGCCATGAATTTGGCCCAATTCTCATAAGTATCCGCATCTTCCGGCATCATGAAGAAGTTGCTTCCATCCGGTACCTGGCTTTTATTGACCAGGCTGTAACCGCCCCGGTGCAGCTCATTGGTCTTCACCATTATGGTTTTGGCCAGCATATTGAGCTCTTTAATCATATTGGGGATTATTTCCTTGTATTCAGATGGCTGGCTTTCATCCGGCAGATTAGTCTGCCCCCGGGCATCGAGCAAAGCCCCAATCTGGCCTCCGCTTATCCTGGCCTTGGTCCGGCTGTCCGCCCAAACCAGCAAATACATGCCCTGATTATCCTTCTCTTCAGAAAGTACTATGTGATCCACGCCCTGCACCAGCATCCGGTCGGCCAGTTGCACCGCGATCATACCATTCTTATCATTGTAAACCCTGACCTCCGCAATCTCACTCAATTGCTCTACGAGCAGGTCACGCTTATCTTTCAAATCGTTGGGCTGCTTGCCGGCATTGGTAACAGCCGCAATCTGCTGGTTTAGATCCGCGATCTGCTTCCCCAGCGAGTTTACCTCTCGGGCCTTTATTTTAATCTGGTCATTTATATCCACCCGCAGATCCTGCAGTTGACTGTAGGTATGGTTAAAGACCTCGGCCAGGGCCATTCCCCGCTGTACAACCACCGAACGCACCGACTCGCTTTCCGGGTTGAGGGAGAGGTCCTGCCAGGACTCCCAGAACATATCCATTACCCCCCTCAGACCATCCTTCGAGGGCTCGTTCAATATAGCCTCCACCCGGTCCAGGCTCTGCTGCATAGACTCCCAGTAACCCGAAACCTTGGTCTCATTCCTGATCTGGGCATCCAGGAATTCGTCCCGAATCCTTTTAACCTGGGCTATATCCACCCCGGTGCCCAGTTGCCCTACCCGGTTGGCATTGTTCAACATGGGAGCATGAAAAGGACTGGTCGTCACTATGCTGGGCGCCTGCCGGGAAAACCCGGGAGTATTGGCATTAGCAATATTGTGCCCGGTAATACTAAATGCTGTCTGATGCATGAGAACCGAGCGCTTGCCGATTTCCAAACCGAAGAAATTACTCATTTACAACCTCCATCTGGTGCCAGGCACTTAAGTTGTTAAGTTATTGCAATAACTTAACAACTTAAGTGCCTGGCACCTTCTTAAATTTTCTTGTCCAGCAGGTTTAGCCTGGGACGGGATTCAAATTCATCAGACTGTTGGCCTTTATCGGAATAAATTCCGGCTACATCCCCATTGAACAGGGACTGTATCTCCCCTATAAATACCAGGGACTGTTCTATTAATTCATTGTTATGGGAGTTTATCGCTTTCAACCGGATCAAGCAGTAGTCCAGTTGATTTATTACCTCTTCCAGGGCAGGATAAAGCTCCGGACAACCTTCCCGCACCCAGGCCAAAAGCTTTTTGGCGCTGAACTCCTCCGCTTTAAAGCCCAGTTGAATAGCCAAGTGTTCCTGTAATTTAAAGCGGGCACCTTCCATTTTATCCAGGTTGGATACCGTGATGCCCTCTTTCTGAATCAAACTATCCAGTTCTCTGACCTTGCCCGCTATAATCAGCTCCTGCTTCTCCTGGCCCAGCGCAGCCAAGCGCTCGAGAACCTGGTTTTGTTTAGCGATGCTCTCGATAAAATCTTGCAGTAGCTTGTTCACCTGTTTCACCGCTTTCTATGTTTTCTATATTAACCTGTCTACCAAAACCCTTTCTATCATCTTCTCCGCCACTTCATCATCGGATAGAGTATAGGTTCCTGCGGAAATCTGCTCCTTCAATTCAGCCACTTTATCCAGGCGAATATCATCCGCCTGCCGGACAGCATGCATAGCCTTCTGCTTAACCTTGCTCTCCCGGGAAATGGCCAGTTCGTCCGCCCGGGCGGTCCCCCTGGCAGCCTGTGCCTTTTCCACCTTGTTGTCGCCTTTGTTGTACACCTTCAAAACGTTTAGCAATTGGGTTTTGGAAATAATCATCAAATGTCACCTCAGAGCTCTTTTTTTATCTATTTTTTAATCTATTCGCCTATTTCTGTTTTCGCAAAAATAAAGCAGAGGCTTAATATCCCCTGCATGCGTTTATAAAGTATTTACTCCATTTTTTATTAATTTCCTGCGCCAGGCTATGTTTTTAATTAAGCAGTATTATTCCCAAGTCATAGCGACTCCATCTAGAATTTTAGAAAAAACCCTTATCTTTAATATGCATCTTATCTTTTACCTTGCCGCGGGGTGGTCTTTTCGGCTCTTCACTCTTGGCTTTTTGGGGCAGATGCCCCTGAATTTCAGCGTTAACCTCATTAATACAGCTTTCGCAAAAGCGGCCAGAGTTTATGCTTTGTCCACATCTTTCACAACGCAAACTGGCTGTTAGTCCCTTGGCCTGCAGCCTGCCATCCCTTAAGAATTGCAGAATCTTATCTTCCTCTACTCCGGTTTCTTCTACTACCTCAATTACCCCAGCCCCGGGATGGTCGCGAACATATCTTCGTACCACCTGATATTCATCTTCCTCTTTTTCCAAACACCTGGGACATATGTTCCGGCCCATATAGGGAAAAACCCTCCCGCACCTGGAGCAATTTCGCAGATTGGACATCCATAATACCTCCCTATGCATGGTATTCTTAGAATAATTTAACTCATTATTTCTATAGAGCTGTAGAATAAATCCATATCCATATTATCGATATTTTTATTATAACATTGAATATAGAAGCAAAAACTTTTTAGCCCCTTCCAACTAAAACCCTTTTCCAATAGCCCAGGTTATCACCGATACCCGCTCGGCCCCCGCTTCCAACAATACC
Organism: Syntrophomonas wolfei subsp. methylbutyratica; assembly: GCF_001570625.1. Taxonomy (GTDB): domain Bacteria; phylum Bacillota; class Syntrophomonadia; order Syntrophomonadales; family Syntrophomonadaceae; genus Syntrophomonas; species Syntrophomonas methylbutyratica. Next base: position 198,341 of record NZ_BBQT01000001.1, read on the forward strand.
CGGGTACATTCCCGTATAGTAGATCCGGTAGTATAGACATCATCAACCAGCAAAATTTTCTTGCCCAGCACTTTTTGGGGCTGTGTCACTTTAAAGGCATAGAGCAGATTTTTCTCCCTCTCTTCCCGGGTCAATTCCCGTTGTGAAGGAGTCTCCTTTATTCGCACTAGAATTCCGGGTTCTACTGCTATTTTAAGCCTCCTGCCAATTTGCCGGGCTAAAAGCTCCGTCTGGTTAAATCCCCTCTGTCTCAGGTTGCCCTGGGAAATCGGCACCGGCACAATAATATCCAGTGGCCAGAAACGCGGCTCTCTTTCCACCACTTCCGCCATCATGTCCCCCATTTTCTTGGCCAGTTGCTTCCTGCCCAAGAATTTAAAAACCTTGACCGCTATACGAAAAGGTTCCTCATAGGGTCCAACGGCGCGGGCAATATTGAAACTCGGAGGGTTCTGGCGGCATTCCACACAAAGGTTTTCTCCCTCCCCCAGGTATTTCCCACAGTGATCACAAAGCGACAAGCATTTCTTAAGACGATCCATTTCATCTTCACAGGCATCACACCAGGGATACCGGCAGCTATACCTGCCTGGTTCTCTACAGATATAGCAAGCAGTTTGGGGAAATAGAATATCCATAATCAGATCAATCATGCCTGCACCTCGATATCATCAGCTTGTCCTATAAAACTAGATTCAAACATCATCGCATTACGCCATTTTTAAGCATCGGAAGAAAGTGTTTTTTGCAAGGGAATCATAATTTCTTATTATAACATAAAATATATGCAGGTGTTGCCTATACATAGATTGCAAGCGGAATATTTATACAAGCAAAAATAACCACCCTAACTTGTCCCCTGATTTAAGAGCAGGCAAAAATACCGGTCTCTTTTCTTTCTATAGTAATCCTCATCCAGCTTCATGTTAAAGCGTTTCACCTTCTTGGGATTATTCCCCCGATAAGCAATAACTACTGCCAGCATTATAAATAACCAGAGGGCCAGGCTCAAGCTTTTTAACAAAACAAGCACAAAACAACCCCCTTCCAACATATTTGTACATAATATGCAAGAAGAAGGCTTATTGAGTACTGAAACATATTTTGCCATGATCCCAATGTTAGTAAAAAAGTGAGGAGTGAGGGGGGGCTCCCGGCCATAGGGGGTTAATTAGGAAAAGCAAAGTGTGAGGGGTTATTGGTCGTCTATCGTCGGTCGTCAGGCATCAGTAGGGGGAGGGGGTTAAGCGAGGTGGGGGGGTATGGATTCATCTCTCTTCGAATCAGAGGAAGCATTCCCTTGATAGTTTTGAATCAAGGGAATGCTTCCTCTGATGCCGTTTTCAGCTCATTCCTCACTTACAATGCGATTCTTCAAGGCATAGATAGCTGCGTGGGTCCGGTCCTTTACACCCAATTTGCGAAAAATACTGGTCAGGTGATTTTTCACCGTCTTTTCACTAATGAACATTACCTCCGCCATTTCTTTATTGGTATTTCCTTTCACCAACAAAGTAAGAACATCTTTTTCCCTCTTGGTCAGCCGTATTTCACTCTTCCGGTTCTCACTCTGCCGCAATTCCCGGACCAAGCGGTTCGCTACCCGGGGATAGATTACTACCTCTCCGTTCATTACCCGGTGAATGGTATCCACCAGTTCGCTACCCGCCACATCCTTAAGTATATAAGCCGAAGCTCCGGCTTTGACCATATCAACGACTTCTTCCCCTTCGTACACGGTCAGGGCAATAATCCGGACTGACGGCAACTCCCTCTTTATTACCCGGGTGGCCACAATACCATCAGTTCCCGGCATATTTACATCCATAATAATGATATCCGGTTTTTCCTTACGGGCTATGTTGATAGCGCCCTGCCCATCTCCTACCTCGTCTATAACTTTAATATTGCTATCGAGTTCCAGCAGCTTTCTCAGGCCCTCCCGGACCAAAACATGATCATCCGCTATCACTACCCTTGCCTTATCCATTATTTCCCTCCTCTTCCCATGGTATCCTGACTATTACCTGAGTTCCAGAACCTGGTGAAGAAATAATCTCAATCTCCCCTCCAAATATCTCTACCCTCTCTTTCATGCCAATAATACCGTAACTTTCCTTATTGGCCCTAGCCCCTTCAACACTAAAACCCCGGCCTTCATCTTTTATGACCAGCCTCAGGCATTTATCTGTATTCTCTATTTTTACCATAGCATGGTTGACCCCAGCATGTTTCTTTACGTTGGTTATTGCCTCTTGAATCAAGCGAAACAGAGCTATTTCCATAGAAAAATCGTAATCCCGATCATCACCCAGTACTATTAAATCAGTGGTAAAATTATAACGGGCTTCATATTCACTAAAAAATTCTCTGAGGGTCTGACAGAAACTATGTTCATGAACCAATAGTGGTTTGAGGTCAAACATTATGCTCCTTATATCAGCCAGACTTTCCCGAGCCATATCCTTAATATTATTTATCTCGTCACTTATCCTTTCCTTCTCCTCATAGCCCAGTTGTGCAATTAAATCCAGCCGAATCAACATGCTAACCAGGTTTTGCGCCGGACCATCATGTAATTCGCGGGCGATTTTTCTTCTTTCCGCTTCCTGCGACTCGATAATCCACATCCCTAGCTGTTGCTGACGCTGGAATTCCTCAATACTCTCACCTATTCTTTCGACATTTCCCTGCAAGATCTTTAATGCTACTCCGGTACTGCTGAGAAATCCATCAGCTTTTAGCGCAATGGCCTTGAAATGCTTTATATCCAGATCCAAGTGATCCCGGCGCCGCCGCAGGTACATCTCCTTCTTTCGTAAATCCAACAATGCAAGCTGCAATATCCTGGCTTTATCATAAGCATCTTTTATATCATTCTCCGAAAAAGACAAAAAATTACAGCTGACCTCAGCCAACCTTAAGCGAGCATACCTTTCCAGTTTTTCATACTTCTCTACTTCTGCAATAGTACGCGAGGCCTCGATATTTACTTCTTCCCTTTCGAGCTCCAATCGGTTACACTCCTGGTAACATTTCTCCGCGATATCATAAATATCATTGCGTCCTTTCTCCAGAGTTTCGACTAACTGCCCCAGGATATCTTCCAATTGTCCCATTTGTATGGTTTGTTTTTCCTCGCTCTTCGCCTTCTCCCCATTACCAGCCATCCTTATTCCCCCATCTAACCCTGGGCGCCGATGCGCACATAGAGAAAATCCTTGATCACATCTACGATTCGAATTGCCGCCTGCCCATCCCCATACGGGTTGATGGCCCGGGCCATTTTCTCATATTCTCCCCTGCTACTAAGGAGCAGCCGGGCCTCATTATAAATCTTCTCTCGTACCGTACCCACCAGCTTCACCGTCCCGGCTTGCAGGGCCTCCGGCCGCTCGGTGGTGTCCCGGAGAACCAGAACCGGTTTGCCCAGGGAAGGAGCTTCCTCCTGCATACCGCCGGAATCGGTTAAAACCATGTAACAACAATTCATCAGATGGGCAAAAGGCTCGTAATCCAGGGGCTCAATAAGGTAAAAACGCTCCCGCCCCTCCAGCATCTCCCGGGCCACATCTCTTACTACCGGATTACGGTGAACCGGAAATACCACCGCTACATCCGGGAATTCATCCACCAGGTCAATTAAAGCCTGATAGACCTCCCGCATGGGACGACCCCAATTCTCCCGGCGGTGGGTGGTAACCAGGAGCAGGCGCTTGGATAAATCTATTTCTTCAAGCTCAGAACCAAACTCATAATCAGGACGGATAGTATCCAGCAGAGCATCAATAACCGTGTTGCCGGTAACCCATATCTTGAAACTACCGGTCCCTTCATTTAAAAGATTCTCCCGAGCGGTATCAGTGGGAGCAAAATGCAACTCTGCCAGGCGACCCGCCAGGGTACGGTTCATTTCCTCAGGATAAGGTGAGTACTTGTTCCGCGTACGCAGGCCGGCTTCCACATGACCTACCGGAATCCTCTGGTAAAAGGCCGCCAGGGCCGCTGCAAAAGTGGTGGTAGTATCACCATGTACCAGAACCAGCTCAGGCTGCTCCTTTGCCAGTATCCCCTTCATCCCGTTCAGAACTCCGGTGGTAATACTGTAGAGGTCTTGTTTTTCTTCCATAAGGTTTAGGTCATAATCTGGTGTGATATCAAAAAGCTGTAAAACCTGATCCAACATCTCCCGGTGCTGCGCCGTTACCGCTACCACCGTTTCTATGTCCTTTACTCTTTTCAATTCCTTAATCACCGGAGCCATCTTAATCGCTTCCGGCCGGGTACCAAAAACCGTCATAACTTTTCCTAAACGCATGTTTATTTCTCCTTACTTATGCTTAAGACAACTTTTATTTTTACTAACCCCCCATGGCCAGGGGATGTTTCCCGTTTTCCGTCTTCTGGCTTCTATCTTCCGCCCTCCGCCCTCCGCCTTCCGCCTTCTGTCTTCCGTCTTCCACGGCTTACTTCCTGAGCAAAGAAACCGGAAGAATCTTTACAATCTTGAATACCAAACAATTTTTTAGCGGGAAATTTTTATAGGTCGTATTATCCAGGCGTTTTTTGATACGGTCAAAATATTCCCCTTCCTGCAGGTCAGCACTTAGCTCGACATAGACCCTTATCCCATCCTTGCTCTTATCATTATCAGTAAGAAGAACCATGAAAACCCCTTTGCCGGTCTCCTTCAAATTAGCATAGGTTTTATCCGCCCCGAAACGGGCACAAATAATAGTATCGTCACCGATCATCTCCAACACTGATATTACCGCGATATTTACCTCATAATTACGGTCAACCGTACTGAGTGTGGTGGAAATATAATTAGCGTTAATCAATGACCGGGCCTTTTCCAGCAATTCTCTATCCATTATTTCTAACCATTCCTTTCGAACACTTTCGAGCACAAAACATCATGCCAGAGTCTCTCTTAAACATAAGCTCACTGGCTAATGCTTGTGTTTAAGATACTCATTTAGTGTATAGGTTGCCCAGTTGGAGCAGAATTTCACAGGCTTATTTTATTTCCTTACCCTTCTTATTTATACATAATCTTCATTCTTCCTGCTTTTTGGGGAAAGCAAAATAAAGAAGGGGACCAGGTACTCCGATTGTTAAACTTTAAAACAAATAACTTAACAACTTAAGTGCCTGGCACCTAAACCCGGCGGGGATATTCCGGGCCGCCATTTACCCTTATTTTATCTTCAGCGATAGGCTCCCGGTCCTTACGGAAAGTACCGGAGAGGGCAAGTCCAATGACAATCATAATGCTAAGACCCAGCACATTATAAGCTATATCCGGGAAACCCAGGTTCTTAATAGTGACCTTGCGAAAAGCTTCCGCCATCCAGGTAAACGGTGTTAATTCGGAGATAGCGATGATTATCCCCGGTATCCGGTAACGCGGCCAGGTATACCCGGATATCATAAATATGGGAATTGACAAGAGAATCAAGTAACGGCTGATTTGCAGGCTGTTCTCCGCATACAAGGAGATAAAAAAGCCCAGGAAAATAATGGCGCAGGTATAGAGAAAACCCAGCAGCGCTATTAACAGGATGCTCCCCTCAATCTTGAGCAGGATAAAATGATGAGCAAACCATAGCAAAAGGGCATAATTAAAAAAGCCGGCTATAATATAAGGCAAAGACTTGCCGAATATTATTTGCCAGCGTTCCAGGGGACTGGCCAGATAATGAATCCAGGTGTTGCCCTCCTTTTCCCGGGGTATAGTAAGGGTAACCCCCAGAAGACCAAGCTGGTGCAAGATTATAAAAATAACCCCCGCGTAAAGGAAGTTAATATAACTATATGTAGGATTATACCAGGTCATTATACTACAGTTTACCAAATTTAATACTTCATCACTCTGGGCCGGATGCATACCCATAGACTGCAGGTAAGCAGCAGCATAGCGGCGGTTGAATTCATCCATCCCTTCATAAGCAAATTTACGTATATTATAACCCCAGAGCAAGTTGCTCGCATCATAGACGACCAGAACCTCAGTACTTTGTTTCCGGGCGAGTTTTTTAGAAAAATCCTCCGGGACGACTATTCCTCCACGAATTATTCCCTCCCGCATAGCTTTTTCCATTTTCTCGCAAGTATCAATTTCGGGATTTATTTTAAAATGCTGACCAGTGCTAAAATAATCCGCGACCTCCCGGCTGGCCAGGCTATTATCCAGGTCAACCAGAGCAAAGGGAACATCGTTTATGGCAGCGGAGTAATAAACCGAACCCATCAAAAAAGCAAAAAAGAGGGGAGCGAGGAAGACGATAGCAAATGCCACCCGGTCTTTTAGGATGTGCCGCACTTCGTAGTTGGCTATATTCAGCATAGTTCTCATGATTCTCCCCCTTTTTAGCTGGTTTTCTGCGGTACTAACCTGAAAATTACCGCAGTTAAAGCGTAGGCCACCAGGGCAAACAACAGGAATTGAAAATAGTATTGCGACATATAGGCCCAACTGGCATCTTTCATACTGAGAAAGATTACCCCCTGGAAAAAGCCGGTCTGTGGCAGCCATTTGACCACCTGGGCCAGTATTTGCGGCATCGCCTCCAGAGGCCAGGAAAAACCGGAAAGTACAAAAGCAGGTACCGCTATAGCCATGACTATGCGGCTGGCATCGGCGGCAGTGCGGGAAAAGCTGGAAACCAGTGTCCCCAGGCTATGCATCGCCACCGCAAAACCCATGGTAAACAGCATTAATTTGCCGAAATCACAACGCAAAGGAAGGTGCAGTACTTCAAAACACAAGCCGTATAAAACTGCCACCGTAGCCATGAAAATAACCAGGTGAGCCAGGATCTTAGCTAGAAAAATTATAAACAGGGAACGGGAGGATGATTTTAAATGTACCCAGCTGCGGGTGCCCGTTTCACCTATAATGGTCATGGCTGATAGCAAAGTACAGCATTGTTGCCAGATATTAAGCACCAGTCCCAGCACCAAGAAGAAAGCATAATTAATAGTAGGGTTAAACCAGGGTTCGTCAACGATATTTACTGCCATCAAAGCATTCATCGCATCCTTCATATGTTCTCCCTGGGCGAGCAAAACTTTTACCCCGCTTTTTACCTCAATAGTACGTACCACCTGCAAAACGGCCACACTGGCATTGATCGCATAGACCATGTTGCTGCCATCAATAATCATGGCCACCCGGGTGGGGCGCCTCAATTCTTGTTGCTGTCCGAATTTTTCCGGAATAACTACCCCGACCACTACTTCGCCTTTTTCGATAGCTCTTTTTATTTCCTCGTAGCTATTATAATAAGCAACTACATCAAGGTTTTCCGCCTGCTTTATATCAGAAGCCAAGGCCCGGCTTTGCGCGCTGCGATCCAGGTCGGCAATAGCGGTCGGTATATCGGTCAAAACCTGCGCTCGGTAAGCCAACCCAAAAAGAAGCAAGGAAAGAAGCGGCATCACCAAAAGCACGACACGCAGGCCGCGATCACGCCATATATATGTAAACTCCCGCCGGAAAAAAGCATAAAAAAGCCTAAGCATCCTGTTCACCACGCTTTTTGGGAATCACAGCATTTAGCTCTTTCCATATATTCTCCGCCTCATCCGGGCTATAAATCTTAACCATACCGTCATCCAGCCAGGCTACACGATCCAGGTAATGAACATGTTCCATATTGCTAAAGCCGCATAAACAGCTATTGCCCTCCTCAAGATATGCTTCCAATACCTGCAAAATGACGCTGCGCGACTCCAGGTCGATATCACGGATAATTTCATCAATAATCAAGATTTCAGGACGATTCAAGAGGGCACACGCCAGAGCTACACGCTGGTAAACACCAACCTGCAGGCTGGGTAGAGTTTCGCGCAGGTAATCTTCTAATTGCAAGCGTTGAATAACGTCCTCCAACCGCTCGAAAGGGGCTTTTTTGATTACCCTGAATAAATCCAGGTTTTCGGCTACATTCAAGTCAGCAAAGAGACTGGGTTGCTGGGTTACCAAACCCATCTTTTTCTTGTAGGCCTGGTTTTTGGCGATATTCTGTCCCAGTATTTCTATAGTCCCGGATTTGATTCGATCAACCCCCAGGGCTGCGTGCAGAAGCGTAGTCTTGCCCGTACCGCGCAATCCGAACACCCCCAAACACTCTCCCCGGTATAGATCCAGGTCAACGCCTTTAAGCACCGTACGCTTGCCTACTTTCTGCACCAGGCCCCTGATAGAAATAACTACTTCCTTGTCGCCGGTGTTTTTCATAGGCTCCTACTCCTTCTCTAAAATACGTACTGATGCCGTCATTCCGGTTTTCAGGCGTAAATCATTATTGGGAATATCCACCCGCAGCTCGAAAGAGCGAATATCATGACTGTACATTTCATTAACCGCCTTATGTACGGCAAATTCCCCGGCATCACTTACTTTGATGACCTTACCCGGGAAAACCTCATCCGGATGAGCCGGAACCCTTACCTCAGCTAATTGGCCCAGTTTAACCCGGCCAATCTTGCTTTCATCAATATAGACCTTGACATAACTCTGCCGCAGGTCACTTATTTCAAAAACAGGAGTACCTGCATTAAGCATTTCCCCGGTTTCCAGATATTTTATAGTAATAAAGCCATCAATAGGAGAATGCAATTTAGTGTTAGCCAGGTAAGCTTCTGCCTCCTGTACCGCCCCCTGAGCCTGCTCAGCCACCCCCCGGGCTGCCTCGCATTCATGCCGCGCTACTTCCACCTTTTCCCGCCCGGCCAGAGCTTCATTCAGTTGACCCTGAGCCGCTTTCAGCGCATTGCTGGCTTCATCAAACTGGCTGTCGGCAATGGCTCCGCTTTCATGCAGGCTTTGGGCCCGATCGTATTTCTGCTGGTAGTTGGTCAGGTTGGCTTCCGCCTTGGTTATCAGCGCCTCAACTGTCTGGCTGGTGGCAACTACCCCGCTCTCCGCTTGCCGGGCCCGGCCCTGGGCCGCAGCCAGTGCCCCCTGGGCCTGCGCCAGTTTCGCCTCGATTTCACGATTATCCAGCTCCGCCAGCAACTGCCCCTTTTTTACTTCCATACCTTCATCCACATAGATGCTAGCAATTCTACCAGGAACCTTGAAAGCCGCATTAACTGTTGTCGCCTCAATGGTTCCGGTAGCGCCAAGGCTTTCGTGGGCCTGGGTAACCACCGTTTGCTGTCTCTGAAAATACCCAAGCAGAATAGCTATGGCAGCCACGAACAACAGCAATAAAAGAATGAATACAGCGTTACGCTTGGTTTGAAGTAACCCTGACACCTTGGATTGCATTATTCCTCTTCCCCCTTTTTCTCCTCTTTTTTTATTCCAGTACCCGGCAGATAAGTTATTGCAATTTTATCTGTCGGGCAGCTAGCTGCTAAACCGCTATACCATGCCAACTAGGCCAAAATCCCCCGCGTCAAAACCAGCTTCATCAGACTGGTAATCCGCTCCGGAGCAAAATCCCAGTTTTTTTCACCCACAAAAGGAAAGGTGGCGTCCTGAAAGATGGTTTCCAGCAAACGAGCCAGCTCGTAGCTGTCCACCGGAATCAACTGTTTCTCTTCCTGCCCCCGTTCAAATACCGCCACTGCCATTTCCAACTTCCTTCTAAGCTTATTAAGGATATCCTCCATCCATTCCTCCCGTACCTTGTTTTGCAGGCGGCGCCGGACCCAGGAAGATAGAATATGGTTATATCCCCGGAAGAATTGAAATTGCAGAACCAGATAGTTGTCTATGGCGGACAGTAAATCATCATTATCCAGGCACTGTTCCTTAATGTCCTGGCAGAGCTGACCCAGTTCCTGGGATATAAGGCAGGTCAGCAGGTGATCCTTGTTCTTAAAGTAGAGATAGATGGTACCCTTGCCACAACCTACCTCCCGCGCTATCTCATCTACCGTCACCGCCTCAAAAGGCCGGTTGGAGAAAAGCTGGAAGGCCGTTTCCATAATAACCTGCTTTTTAAGCTCCTTTTCCCTCTCTTTCAACAAGAAATTTCACCTCCCTGTCCAGTCAGTTCTTAAACTGACCGCTCAGTTTTATAGCCTCATTTTACCCCTGCCAGTAAATTTTGTCAAAGAATAAAATAGTACCAGGCAGCAGTTGTTAAGTAATTAAACATTAATTAAAACAACCAGTACCTGGTACCAAGGTGTTAATAAGGAAAGTAAACTAACCCACTTATCATCAATGGTTGTGGCCCCCGGGCCATGGGGGGTTAGTTTAAAAATTTATTTTTTCAAGCCGTTCATGAGTATGTCGGTAACATCGCGGGCCAGCACCTCCGGTGCAATTTCCCAGCCGTCCAGGGTGATGGGAGCCCACATAGCTGCTACGGAGCCGGTTAATAATACCTTCACCAGCATGGGGTCAAGCTCGCGCAGCTCTCCCCGGGCCATTCCCTCTTCTATGATTTCCACCACCCGCTCTTCTTTTTCCTGGCGCTGAGTGTAGATCCATTCCCTCAGTTCCTGGTCAAAAACATCACTATCCCAAAATACCAGGCGGGTCAGTTCTTTATTATCCCGGCAAAATTTAATGTGGGTCTCAAAAATGATACGAAGCCTTTGCTCTACGGGTAATTGCTTCATCTCTTCCGGGTTGAAATTTTGGTAGTAGACCTGCAGGCTTTTATTGAGCATATCCTGAAATAGCTGCAGCTTGCTGGGGAAATATTCATATATGGTTCCCTTCCCTATCCCCGCCACGGCAGCAATCTCCTCCATACGGGCATTATGATAACCCTTGGAGGAAAAGACATGTACCGCCGCCTCCAGAATCAACTCTCTTTTACCTTTTTTCATATCTACTCTCCTCTGCAGGATACTATGGCCTGAAGCAAGGGGAAACAAGGGGACGTTCTTTTTGCTTCCCCCTTACTATCCTCTGCGAAGCTTAAGCTTTTGCCCCCAGTCGTCAAATATGCTGTAAACCACCGGCACCAGTATCAGAGTGATAAAGGTGGAAACCAGCAGGCCGAAAATTATCACTATGGCCAGGGGAGCATCGGCTTCGGCTCCTTCCCCTATCCCTAAGGATAACGGGAACATGGCCAGTATGGTGGCAAAGGCGGTCATAAGTATAGGGCGCAGCCTTACCCGCCCGGCTTCAACTATAGCCTCATCCCGCTCCATGCCGCGCTCGCGCAGCTGTTTCAGGTAGTCCACCAGGACAATGGCATTGGCTACCACGATTCCCACCAGCATTATTATCCCGATGAAAGCCGATACGCTGAAGGCTTTGTTGGTCAGGAGCAAGCCCAAGACCACGCCTATAAAAGCGGTAGGCACCGAGAACATTATAACAAAGGGGTTGAAGAAAGATTCATATTGTATAGCCATTACCGCATAAACCAGGATAATGGCCAAAATCAAAGCAATACCCAGACTTCTGAAGCTATCCATCATATCTTTGTTCTGCCCGCCATATTCAATACTATAACCTGAAGGCAGGTTAATCTTATCTACCTCGTTTTGTATATCCTTCATTACCACGGAGAGATCGCGGTTTAAGAGGTAGGCGTTTATCTCCGCTCGGCGCACCCGGTCCACCCGCGTAATCTGAATAGGTCCGGGGGCCATTTCGAAGCTGGCGATTTGCGACAGGCGCAAAACCCCTCCCCGGGAGGTGCTGATAGCCAGGTTTTCCAGGTATTCGAGTTCTTTATGATTTTGCGGAGAATAACGCACCCGGACATCCACCTCATCACCCCCAACCCGGTATCGAGTTGCGACATTTCCCTGCATGGCGTTCTTTATATCTGACGCTACCTGCATCGGGGTTAAACCATAAGCAGCCGCCCGTTTGCGGTCAATCTTGACCTGTATCTCCGGAATGCCGTCACTCAATGACGAAATGACTTCGCGGGTACCGGGAACTTTTCTAACTATCTCCGCAACCTCTTCCGATATTTCCCGCAGAACCTGCATATCGTCTCCCCGCACCTGTACACTAACCGGCCCGCCGCCGCTGGGACCGGTGGAAGTTAGATCCATCATGCTGACTTTGATTTTAGAACCGGCTATCCCGCTAAGCCTGCTGCGGATATCTTCGGCCACCTCATCCCCGCTGCGCTTACGTTCGTTTTTCGGGACTAATTTAATATAAATGGTAGCCTGATCCGCTTTGGTTCCGGAATCGAAAAACATGCTGGCCGAGCTGCCCACACTGGAAAATATGGTAAATACCTCGGGAACCTCCCGCAACTGGGCTTCCACTTTTTCCACTACCTGTTCCGTATCTTTCAGCAGCGTACCCTTATCGTTTTCAATGGTGATGGAAATTTCCCCCGCATCCATCGCGGGCAGGAACTCCGCCCCGATAAAAGGAACCAGGGCCAGGGCGCCAACCATCAACAATGTAACTAAAGCCACCACATGACGCCGGTGCCCCAAAGCCCAGCGCAGTATTATTTTATACCTCTCCCCCAGATTATCCAGCCAGTTGCCGAAGTTAAAGACCACCCGGGATACCCTCCCTTTTTCCGGATCCAGCGGCTGCATGGCTTTATCACTGAGCATCCGCGAAGCCAGGAGAGGCACAATGGTTAAAGCTACCATAAGGGAACAAAAGATGGCGAAACTGACGGTTATAGCCAGAGGTTTAAACAAGACAGACGCCAGACCCTCGGCAAACATTATGGGGAAGAAAACCGCAATAATGGTAGTGGTAGAAGCGATAACCGCATTGCCCACCTCTGAGGCCCCGGTGAGGGCAGCTTCCATAGGCGGCAGGCCCAGGCTGCGGTGCCGGTAAATATTTTCAAAAACCACTATGGAGTCATCCACCATACGCCCTATTCCCAGGGCCAGGCCCCCCATGGTAATAAGGTTCAAGGTGCTGTTGTTGACATACATAAGAATAAATGTGGCGATAATCGATAGAGGAATAGCCGTAAAGACTATTAAGGTACTGCGGCCATTGCGCAGGAAAAGAAAGAGAACCAGTATAGCCAGCAGTGCCCCCTCCACCATCATGCGCTTGGTTATATCCAGGGACTGGTTGATAAAAGACGACTGGTCCATGACCACTTGATAATCGAGGTCCAGATCCAGCTCCGCCATTATTTCTTCCATTTCTTCTCTTACCGCCGCACAAGCCTTGACCGTATTAGCATCGCTTTGCTTCAAGCAGTGAATACCCACGGCTTTGCTTCCATTTACCCGGGTAATCTGGGTGTCATCCTTGTAGGCATCTTCGATCATGGCAATATCGTTCAAATACACGCTATTGCCGCTGGGGGTGAGGATAGCCACATTCCGGATATCGTCCAGGTTTTCAAACTGCTGCAGGCTGCGGACATAGTACTCCCGCTCGCCTTCTCGGGCCTTGCCGCCGGAGAGATTGAAGTTTTCCAGCTGCAAAACCTGGTTGACCTGGGTCAAGGTGAGACCGTAATCCTCCAGTTTTACCGGATCTACTTCCACCTTTATCTCCCGTTCCAGTCCCCCGGTAATTACTACCGAAGCTACCTCCGGGATACGGCTGAGGCGAGGCTCAATGACATCCTCGGCAATAGACTGCAGCTGCCCCAGGGATATTTTATCCCCCCCGCGGATACCCATCTGTATAATAGGCATCATGGTAGGGTCCATCTTCAGAACCATGGGCTTTTCCACCCCGCTGGGCAGCGATTTCTCAATTAAACCTATTTTCTCACGGATATCCATGAGAGCACTCTCGATATTCGTTCCCCAGTCGTACTTGATGAGGATAAGGGAATTACCCGAAGTGGATTGAGATTGAATCTCTTTCACCCCGCTCAGGGTATTCAAAATACCTTCCAGGGGCTCGCTAACCTGCGATTCCACCTCTTCCGGACCAGCGCCCGGATATGAAGTCATAACCGCCGCATAGGGGAATTTCATCTCTGGATATAGATCCAGGGGAATTTTAGAAAGGGTAAAAAAGCCGAATATAATCACTACCGCAACCAGTATGCTCATAGTAACCGGTCGTTTAACCGCAAACTCTACTATTTTCATTATTTTGACCCCCCGGCAACAACCCTTACCAGGGTTCCGTCACTGACCAGCGTATTCCCCCGGGTAATTATCTCCTGTCCCGGTTTGAGGCCCTTGCTTATCTCGATATAGTTTTCATTTTTGATACCGGTTTCGACCTCTACTTCCCGGGCCCGGTTCTCCTTATCCTTCATTTCCAGCACATAAACTACCTGGCGCCCGGACTTGGGAACTACCGCATTAACCGGTATGGCCAAAACATCTTTTTTACTCTGGGTATCCACCCGCGCTTCGGCAAACATCCCGGACTTAATAAGGCCCTCCGGGTTGGGCAGGCTTACCTTCACCGAATAGCTGCGCTTAACCGGATCCGGCACCACGGATACACTTTTCACCCGGCCTGCAAAAGGCTTTTCACCTGCAGCCTCTATAGCAACATCAACCGCACTGCCCACTTTTATATAGCTTACTTCCGCTTCGCTCACCAGCAGTTCAATTTCCAATTCCCCGGTATCCGTCACTATCGCCGCCGGCATCTGCGGGTTGGCCGTTTCCCCCAGGGAAAGGTTGATACTGCCCACTATCCCCTCTATAGGAGAAGTCAGGTTGCAGTTTTCCATCTGGTTCTGCAGGCTGGCCAGAGCCGCCTCTGCCTGGGCTACACTGGCGGCCACCGCCCCCGAATTCAGGGATTCATACTTAAGCTTTTCTTCTTCAAACTGGCTGTCGGAGATAGCTCCCGCTTTATGCAGTTCTTCATTGCGTTCAAAGTTCTTGCGCGCTTTTTCCAGGTTCAGCTCATTGGCTACCTGCGCCGCACGTGCTCCGGCCAGAGCCGCCTCCGCCTGCTTCACCGCCACATTTAAATCTTTGCTGTCCAGGCTAAGCAAAAGTTGCCCGGTCCTCACCTTCTGCCCCGGCTGAACATGAATGGCCGTTACCCGAGCCGGCATCTTGGGCATTATGTATACTTCGTTGTGACCCCGTACCATTCCCGAATAACGCATACTCTTGGCTATATCACGTGTTACCGCCGGAGCCGTGTTTACCGTCAAGGCACTCTCTTTGACCAGTTCCTTTTCTTTACCACAACCTGTCGCCAGCATCGAGATTAAAATCAAAAAAATTAGTAAAAAATATTGCCCTTTGCCTTTTCCCTTCACGGGTTCCCCTCCCCATAATCATAACTTACCGACCGACCGGTAGGTCGGTTATATTGAAAGTATAGCCCTAAGGGAAAAAAACGTCAATACGGTGCCAGGCACTTAAGTTGTTAAGTTATTATTCATAACTTAACAACTTAAGTGCCTGGCACACCGTTTTTATTTTATTTTACTGCAAATCGTTAATAGTAAAATGCATAATTATTTGCTTACCCAGGGGTTTCCCAGCCAAGCTTTTGACTTCTGGACTAATGAACAGGGTATAGGTTTGCCCGGGTTGATAACTATAAACTCCTCCACTAGCCTTCATGATTACAGAACGTTTATTAAATGTCAGTTCCGGTATTATTTCATTAATTATCTGACCTGCCCCATCTTTGATATAGAAGTATTCAGAGGTCACTGTCTTAGGGTCGAGTTCTGCACTAAAGTTAATAATGTAATTTTTATCGGTCTGCTTTTCTGTTTTTTCTTCCCATAGAATAGTCTGTGCCTGACCAGCAATGCTATCATCTTCATTAATTAAGATCCTGCTGCGGATATTATCACCGATAATGGCATTGCCCGTTACATTTTTAAGATATACATAAAAGTATTTAATATCGCCTGCTACATTATTGTCCACTATGGTTACCGGTATGGTTTTTGATGTTACCCCAGGCTCGAAAACCAATGTGCCGTTGCTTGTGAGGTATTCATTGGGCGCTTTGGCGCTGCCATCCTTTGTATAGTACTCCACACTTACGCTATTCTGTGCATTGCCGCTGCGGGTAACTGTTATCGTTGCAGTACCATCATTTTCATTCACCTGTTGAGTAGCCTGGGAAAACTGAACAACATCTGATTCGACCGATGTAAAACTGGAGCCTTTTATAAATACGTTAGAATCTAAAATATTATCACCTGCATCGGCTATTGACATCCTGATGGTATGTTTCTGACCCACCTGAACAGCGGCAGTTACAGTAAGCACTGTAGTCAGGCCGTCCATTTCAGTCATTATTTGAGGATCGTTAACATAATCGTATTCATTATCTCTATAATACTGACTGTTCATGCCGTTGTTTACATTATTGATGGCTACTGGGATGTCAGTATTAGGAATTAAGGCTATGTTTTTGCCATTGAGGAAAAAGCCGAATACATCATTAAATCGGGAGTTAACAAACTCATTGTATTCATCGGAAGAAAATACATAATCGAATGAGAAAGTATTCTTGGAGGGAATAAAGTCGAATTCGAGAATTGTAGCATCTTCGGTTTCATATCCAGGAATTAGCAGGTCCAAATGTTCATCACCTTGAAGACCGTTTACATGGGTTATGCCGGGACTAACATTGGGGCCATCAACAAGCCTTATATTGCCGGAACTTAATATAACGCCCTCGTTAAAACCAATAATACTACTATCTGTTGCTGTAAAAGTACCTGCTGAAACATTTGTGCCGGTATATTTTACATTTGATATTTGAACACCCTCACCCATTATTTGTTGTGCTAATTGTTCTGCTGTCTGCTCGGACAGATCCTTTGTAATAATGTATTGGGAGCCTTTTTCAGGATATTGGCCCCAACCGTCATCATAGTCTGGATAGTCAGGATATTGGTTCCAATCACCCTCATCGTTAATGCTGCCAATGTTGTTCTGTTGAGATTCTCGTACAAGCAGGTCATCCCGAGCATAAGCAGGCAAAGCCACCGCCAGACTAAAAAGCATCAAAAGTGTTACCAGCAGGGCCAGCGATTTACAAACAGTCTTAGTCCAACTCCTTACTGATTTCTTCTTATATACTAATTTCATGTGCATCTCCTTTCTCCCGGCCAGGCCGGCCCAAAATCTCATATTTTGCATGGACCTGTATAAGCAGAGGTTTTTTATCCTAACAACACAACTTAATAATTATTGATTGGCACCTCCTCCACATTTTGCATAAGATTCCTAATTAATTTTAAATTAATTTGGAGAAAAAATCTATCCTCCTTAAAAGGAAAAGATACGGCTTTATATAGTTATTTGAGCCATGAATTATTGAATTATCTTACCCGGGAATTGCAGGATTTTCTCCTGGATTCCTCAATCCTGCCTTATCTGGAGCCAATTTTATGCCAGGAGGTATTGGGCGATACCCGGAGCGAAGAAAAGATTAATGAACTTCATCTCATGGGCCTCCTCAGCCAGGTGGAAAGCAATACTACCATCTGGCGCTTTCATCATCTTATAAGGGAATTTCTGCTGGAAAGAGCGCTAAATATACGCAGCCCGGAATATATAGTATCTTTGCGGCGCCGTGCCGCCGTCCATCTCGAGAAAAACGGTCATATAGACCAAGCTTTAGAACAATTAGCTGCATGTGCTGATTGGTCTAAAGCCGCAGATTTAATCCTGGCTTATGCAGAGCCCTATTTCCTGGAAAACGGTTGCCATAATGCTTTATATTCCTGGATTAAGACTCTGCCCGTCAATTACTTAAACTCCCATCATCAGCTACTCTATTATAAAGGAATCTGCCTTAGAGACAACCACCCACAGAAGGCCCAAGAAATCCTTTCCCGAGCAGCCGCTCTGGCCAGAGAGAAAGGGGATGTCAAGGGAGAAATCCGCTCCCTTATGGCTATCCTGGCTGTACATATTTTTAGTAGTGATTCCGCCCGAAGCGAAGCGGTGGCAGAACGTATTCCCATGATAGCCTCCCGCCTGAAAGATAGCTGGGCCCAGGGATTTGCGCTGGTAGCTGCACTGGGTAAGGCTGTCTCAGAAGATGACTTGAAACGGGGATTATACTTAAGTCGTCTGGCAGCTAAAACTCCCCTGGAGCAAGAATGGCAGTTGTATTACCTCCTGTTGAGCGGGGTCGTACACTACCGCCTGGGTAATCTGGATACAGCCCGGCAACTGGCTGAGAAAGCTCTGGCTCTGCCTTTGGTGCAAAAAAGTGATCGCTGGCTTGGCGTTGCTTATGTGCTGCTCTCGGGCATTTATTGTGCTAAGGGTGAAATTAGACCGGCTGTTGAAATAAGCCGGCAACTAATTCAGCTGGGACATAAATATAATATCCCCCATCAAATAGCCTACGCTCATCGTCGTTTAGCCCAGGTATATCTTCTCCAGGGCAAGCTGATCGAAGCCCTTTATGAATCCGTATAATACGGTGCCAGGCACTTAAGTTGTTAAGTTATTGTTGTTCAGTTTAGGAATCGCTTAATGAGCAGGGCTTGTATTGACAAGAATAACACGGTGCTTGGCACCGTGGTTATTCTTTATTAAACGTAAACTTCTTAAGATACGATAAAGGTAAATTTTATTGGTTCTTTTAGCGCCTTAGCAGGTTTTGCGGCGGAGCGCAGGGTGTCGCGGATATAGATGGTGTAGGTACCGGGGCTGTAACCACCGTTGGGAGCAATAATTTTAATACAGTCCTGGCCCGCAGGAGCGAAAGAAACCATCTGCTGCTGGTTGGCCTCATTTAATACCAGTATGCCGGCATCTGCGCTTAGAGCATTGAGCGATGTAAAGTCCACCGGAGCACTGAATTTAACGGTCCAGGAATGATTGCGATTGGGTGCCGTTTTGGGTGTATCATACCGGCTTTTGAAACTGCCGGAGGGAGGATCTAGTACCGGAATAATCTCATAAGCACTCCAGCCGTTTACCTTGATAGTTAATGTTCCATTGGCACTATCCCAGTTATAATCAGAGATCTTCCCACTCAAATCACTAGGATTCGAATCTCCTGGGCGAATAGCAACCTGGGATAAACCGTCACTGTCAGTATATTTTACGCCTGGAGCCCCTTTGCTCTGGATATTATGCATAGTAATAGTAGCTGGCAGGTTCATGGCTGCCATTCCTTCTACGGCCATATCCATTGACATTTTGCCATAAGCCAGTTCCATGTTTTTGCCCAATTCCTGCGTCGCTGCGGCAGTAGTAGGATTACCTTTGTCATCAATCCCACAGAGATTAATTGGGTGCTGGGCATCACCCAATTCCAGGCGGGCAATGCGCATGCCATTATCCCAACGTTCAAAAACCAGACCGGGAATACAGGTAAAATCCTTAATCGTACTCCAGTCTGTAGTATCCCCCGCCAGACCCATATTGAAGTCCTTAGGATTGATGTTCATAATAGCCATCATAATCGCTGCCGGAAAAGGCTCTCCCTGCCACTGGGTAGAAATAATTATCTCACACGGACCTGAAATACTAACATTGGCCGGAATCCGGTAGCTGAGTTGCCAGTAACCCGAAGCCTCATCGTAATTTAACGGCTGGCTCAGACTCGGGATAATAGAACTCAAATCAGCGCTAAGACTATAATCCGGGGGCAGGGTGGCATTCGCTTTTGCTTTCAACCTGAGATCAATTGACTGGCCGGGAAAATAATAATACACTCCTAAACTACTCTCGGCCAAATTCGAAGCGGGAATCCAGTTTCCGTGACCATTCTTCACTTCAATGGTAAACAACCCCGGAGGCAGGTCTTCACTGGAAATGGTGAAACTCCAGGTAAACGGTGTTTTTAGTGCTATGCCATCCAAGGATTTCACTCCCGTTCCAGCCTGCACCGTATAACTGCTGTTCATATCCAGAGGAGTCGCCAAGAAAATAATCGCCTTATAGTTGCCAGCATCATAATTGACGCTGAAGTCACTGACTGTGCTGCCTGTATTCTGATTCGTAATCGTTATGCTACTGTTGTTTAAGGTATTATCGTCTGCCGGAGCAGAGAACTCAATCTCTACAGTCGTATAGCGCGAGACCTGGGCAGCACCCTGACCGGGGGATACCGTCTTTATAGCAAAATCCTCACTCCCTGCCCCTTTTATACTAAGCATCACATAGCCAAGCTGCATACCATCCTGAGTACCTATTCCAACGATATAGTCTCCCGCTTCCAGGCCTCCTGCCAGGGTAAATTGCATCGTTTTATCCAGAACCTCTTCGGGTCTAATATTCGGGATAGCTACTGTGGGCTGACCTGATTGAGTCAACTTCATCACCTGTAGACCCAATCGGTCCCCCGCCTGCCATAAAGCTGTTCCCTTGTTGTTGGTAATAAGCATTGAAGTCGGACTGTAGCCAGCCGTCAGAGTGGAAGGGGTCAGTTCCAACTGAAGCCCTGCTCCAGCAGCTGGGGCGCCACCAATCCCATAAACAACTTGATTGACACAGAAAACACTGCCCAGCAAAAACAAGCAACAGATTAATAGAACCACTTTTTTCATGCAATTAAGCATCCATTCATCTCCTCTTAAATTAGAGTTTAGAAACGGTTCTTCTGTTTTGCCTCTTTATCCTTCCGGAAATCCCCCTCCCATATTTAGAATATGCCATGGTTACAATAAATACCCTGAAACCATGTTCCAATTCTATAATACAAAAGCGATGTTTTTCCAACAATACCAACCAGTAAAAAAACCGTTAGAGATGATGGTGATGATCCGTTTTGGGGAAAGGTTTTTTCCTATTAACGGCGAATTGATAATCTGAGGTTATTTTAGCCAATTTAAAGAAAAGTGAGGGGTAATTCATAATGACAAAATCATACCTGCGAGCCGGGATAATAATAAGTTTGCTAACCCTGTTCTTATTGGGAAACCTGCTGCCGGCTCAGGCTGAAGGGAGCAGGCCGGTGGCGCAGAGTTGGGTCTGGGTTAACCCTATGAATGCGGGGGAGAGCATTGAACACCCGACCATGGTTCGTACACTTGCTGCCACCAGTAGTTCCACTGCCAACAATCTCCAGGAACTTAAATCCATTTTACGTACCGGTTTAGAAAACCGGCAGACCCCTATTAATATCCTGTATACAGGCAGCGAATCGGATTTAAATAAAGGTTTAGATTCGGGTGCAGCCGGGCTGACCGAGATTTATGAGTCGCTGCTGGCCGAGGATGATTATTTAAAGTACAACACTGGAAGTGCTGAGCTTGGCTACCAGGGTCCTAATGTTGGCCCGTTTAATGTCTTCTTTACCGTGGTCTATCGGACTACTCTGGAGCAGGAGAACTATGTCAACGAGCAAGTAGCAACGATTCTATCCACTATAATCATACCCGGTATGAACGAACACCAAAAAGAAAAAGCCATCCATGATTATATCGTTAAGAATGTGGCTTACGATGAGAGCTTAAGTGACACTTCCCATTCCGCTTATGCGGCGCTTTATAACAAAAAAGCAGTCTGCCAGGGTTATGCTCTGCTGGCCCACAAAATGCTAAGCGAGGCCGGGGTATCTGTTCGCTGTGTCGTTGGGACAGGCCACGGTGAAAACCACCTGTGGAACCTGGTATGCCTGGATGATAAATGGTACCACCTGGATTGTACCTGGGATGATCCTGCCCCGGATACGCCTGGTAAAATAAGATACAACTACTATAACCTCAGCGACCAGGAGATGGCAGCTGATCAC
Organism: Syntrophomonas wolfei subsp. methylbutyratica; assembly: GCF_001570625.1. Lineage (GTDB taxonomy): Bacteria > Bacillota > Syntrophomonadia > Syntrophomonadales > Syntrophomonadaceae > Syntrophomonas > Syntrophomonas methylbutyratica. The sequence continues at coordinate 219,876 of NZ_BBQT01000001.1, forward strand.
ATCTGGACCGCCGGCGACTATCCTGCCTGCAGCAGCTCATATTACCATGAATTGAATAATAAGTTGGGAAGCGATACTAACAACCAGGCCCTATGGCAGTCATTACTGATTGAAACTGAACTCTATCTATTATCACCGGAAAAAACGGCTGAAAATGCTGCTGCGCTGGAGGAAAAGATACATAATAGTATGCTGCTTTATGAACCGGCTTTGAAACTGCGTTTTAACAGTGCCGGTGCCGACCCGGGCAGTTTACTCGATTCTGTCTTAAATTCTGCCCTTACAGATACTGACTGTTCAGACTGCAGTTGTCAATACTCAAACTATAACCGGGGCGGACAAAACGGCTATTATCTCCTGGAATTTACCTTTACCTATCATAACAATACCGGAAATGCCAATTTAAGCAGTCTTACCCTGAGCAGCGGTACCCTGGGTCCGGCTTTTGACCCGGGAATTACCAGCTACAGCGTAAACGTGGATAATACCGTCAGCAGCATAAGCATTACCCCAACAGCAGCCGCTGCCCAGGCTGCCATAAAGGTCAACGGAAGTCCGGTCAGCAGCGGAAGCCTCTCACAAGCTATTGCTCTAAACCCGGGCAATAACACCATCATCATTCTCATTACCGCTCAAAATGCTGCCGCCAGAACCTACACCATCACCATAAACCGGGCTTTTCCCTTGCCCTCAGTAGTATGGACCCCCTGGAAAGAAGAAAAAACCGTAAGCCAGAACCACCCTTACTGGACTATCACCTTCTCCCAGGATGTGGACGACAGTACCGTAAACAGCCAGAACATTTTCGTTGGCATCGACCCCGAGGGAACAACCCCTTTACCCGGGGTATCCGTTCCCCAGTTGCTTACAGCCAAACAGATCAGGCTCTCTCCTCCGTCAGGCTCAGAACACTGGAGTCCGGGTACTTACTATCTTTTCATCAGACCTGATGTGGAGTCAACCGGCAACAAAACCCTGGGAAAGGGTATACGCATGAAGTTTACCGTCCAATAAGTTGCCAGGCGCCTTATAAAGTAGGACAAACAACTTAACAACTTAAGTGCCTGGCACCACAGAAAGGAGTAAGCGATATCAAAAGGATCGTTAAATCAGTTTCAGTATCATTAATTCTAATATTAAGCCTGTTGCTGACGGCCGGGTCTGTGGGGGCGGCTAGCCCCGAGGACGGATTCAAACCTGCTGCCATTATTGAGCTGCCCTCACACCGCCTGGCTGCTTATAACAGTGACAGCACCCCGGAGGAACAAGTACGCTACTGGCTGCAGCATGCTTACGTCGACCCGGTGCCGGAAAGGGTTCTTTACGCAGGCAGTATTGATGAGATGATAAGTGCGTTAAATGACCCTTACACCTCCTTTATGACCCTTGAGCAATATAACTCCTTCATCTCTCCCGGGGTGATCGGTATAGGTATATACATAGAAAGCGTTCCGCAGGGGATATTGGTTAAATCCTTAATACCCGATTCGCCTGCCGAAGAAGGTGGATTGCAAGCCGGCGACATTATAATCCGGGTAAAAGAACATCAAAAGGAAAATTGGATCTCGCTGGCCGGCCTTTCGACTGAGCAGGGGGGTAGCTTCATCCGTGGCCCTGCCGACAGCCAGGTGGATTTAATAATCCTGCGCGGGGAGCAGCTGCTGCAGTTTACCCTTACTAGAAAAAAGGTGGAAGTTCCTCCGGTGATTTCCTCACTGCCCGATCCGACTACGGCCTATATAGACCTTAATACGTTTTTAAATAGTGAAAGCCAGCCCTCCACTGCCAGCCTGTTCGCTGAAGCCCTGCAAGACCTGGAGTCTCAGGGGGCTCAAGGCTATATTCTGGATTTACGCGACAATGGCGGTGGTTATGTGTACATCGCTCTGGATATAGCAGGTTTTTTCATTGGAGATAAACCGGCCATGCAGGTCAGGCCTCTGGTAACCTCCGAAAAAGCTGTAAAGCACGAGCTTTTAATTACTAAACCGCTAGTTGTCCTCATCAACCAGAACACGGCCAGCGCCTCAGAAATCCTGTCCGGTGCTCTCAAAGATTACAATTGCGCCCTTTTCCTGGGCCAAAGCTCTTATGGCAAGGGATGCATGCAGAGTGCCTATCCAATATATAACCAGGGAGAGCTGTACGGCTACCTGAAAATGACTACCGCCCGTTATTATACCCCCCTGGGCCATGTTGTTGACCAGGCCGGAATAAACCCGGATATTACCATAAATCAATCCGATCCCCTGCTGGCGGCCCGCCTCCTGCTATCAGCAACAGTCCCGAGCGGCAGCGACAGTGATTCCAGGATGGTAAAGCTAATCAACGGAAATCAGGAATATCGAATAGATATTAACCGGGTACGACAGCAAGAATACTGGCCGGTTTACAACGAAATAATCGACCATGCCGGTTCTACACGACTTATGCTGCCTGACTCCAGCGCTTGGACCCAGGCCAGCCCCGAACAATTACAGGCCAAATGGCCCCTTTATTATCCAGGATATCACCAGGTTTCAACCATCAATAAGCATCCCGATGAATCCATCACCATATCTTTTTCCCACGCGGTTGACCCCGCATCCATAGTCAGCCAGGCCATTGAACTGCGGGAAAAAGAGAACGGCAAAAGCCTGGACCTGAATTTCCAACTAAAAAATGAAAAAGAGCTGCAGCTTACTCCCCAAAGCCCTCTGCAGCCCGGCCAGGAATACTGGCTGATAGTCCACCCGGGAGCCAACGGAGTCCGTTCCCACGACCAGCACACCCCCCTATCAACCGGATATATAACTATAATAATGGTGCCAGGCACTTAAGTTGTTAAGTTATTATCTGGGGGGTTGAAGGCAAAACAGTCTAACGTTCTTTTCGTTTGCTTGCACCCCTGATGTAGCAATTCAGAAACAGAAGAAGAACGCGAAAGGCTCTAAAGCAAAAGATAATTGAACAAAAAGAACGCCCCCCTATTTGGGGCAGTACCTACCCCTACGTGCCTGGCACCTTTTCTACTTTGAATCCAGTTTATAATTTAATAAATGGCTAATAGCAACATGGGATAAATTAATATGCAGGCCTATTTCCCGCATCGTATATCCTTGCCTTATTGCTTCCCCGGTGAAAGCAATTTTATATTCCTGCAATGACCTTTTACGCGAGCCTTGTTTAATCTGTTGCAATTCTTCAGCATCAACCCCGGTGTTTATGAGGATTTCATCCAGACTAACCCGAACCACTTTTTGCTTTCTTGGCTCAATCAGCTGGGCAAACGAATCATCCCCTACATAAGGTATATTCTCCCAGTCTTTCCCATCGTCATTTTCCATGAAACGCTTATACTCTCTAAGCGCTATCTGTTTCTTATCTGAAAACATCCTCAATATGAAATCACAGTTTACGAAATCGTCTCCTCCCGGTCTGTTACCTTGCTGTCTATAACAAGCATCACTGCTCCACCGGTAATCGCAAAGCCTCGATACAATACCAGCCCTAACCGGATTTCGGTGAATATACCTAACCAGGGACAGCAAATAATCATCATTTTGTACCAGTATAGCCTTATATCTCCCTTCAAAAACTACTCCCGTTCTATCCCTTCCACTGTCATGATTAAAATATCTACTATACTTCGTATTAATACGGTGCATGACCTTGCTCAGGAATTCTCCATCGGTTCGCAACAGTAAATGATAATGATTACTCATCACCACATAGGCAAATACGGTAACACCGTCCACCTCAACGGCATTACTAACCTGCTCTATTAAATAATTACGCTCATCCGGACGCCCGAAGATAAACTCCCGATTATTGCCCCTTTGCACTACATGATATATGGCCCCCGGATACTCCACCCGCAACCTACGCCCCATGAAAAAACCACCTCCTATTACAATTATAACCAGAGGTGGTTTCTATCGCAACAATAACTTAACAACTTAAGTGCCTGGCACCACAGTAAATTTCATGTGGATGTTGTCCTTGAGGTATGTTCTTCCTCCTACTGCAGAACGTACGGCTTTGCTGATGTAAAGAATGTATCTTTCTCCTGAGGTATAGAGGGTTTTGGGTGTTAGCGAAACGGTTTTATTGTCTGGCATGGATAAACTGGCAGCGAGTTTTATACCGTTTTTATCCAGAATGTATATGTTATTATCAATTACCGATGAAGGATCAACATCTAGACTGAATTTAATGGTCCAGGGTTGATAACTGGGTTTACTACCAGGACTAGTCCATTCCTCCCAGGTTTCTAAGAAACTATCCACTATTCTCCCATCAAGTGATTTGAGCTGCTCACCCGCAGCCTCGCCCCGGGTATATTTGATGGAAATTTTCTTGGCCCCAATAACTTTGTTTTGAAGAACCAGTTTTATCTTGGTCGGAGTGTTGGTATTTTCTACTGCCGTAACTGGAACCTTGCTGCCATCCACTTCTACTGCAAACTGATTATGAGTTCCCGATGGATTAGCCATCTCCAGATCAAAAGTCAGGCTCAAGTCGCCTTTGGTAGTTATTTCTGCTAACTTTAATTCCGGAGCTTTTACCTCGGGCACGGCAGAATATTTTTGATACTTAAAGGTCATAGAAGTAACATTATCATACGCATCAGTAGTCAAATCGATATTGGTAATTACGAATTTGTAATAATTATCACCCACCTTAGCCCAGTAGGCATGGCCGGAAACAGCAGGAATTTCACCTTCATATCCAGAAGCGGGAGGCAAAATTAATTGATCCAAGGTAGTACTGCCCATGTCAATAAGATTTCCTCTTAACATTACAGCTGCCGGTTTACCGACTATTTCCAGATCATCACTGTACTGCTCCGGGTTTCCTTCCCAGAAGCTGAAAGCCTTGCCTCTGGTAAAGTCAAAAGCTGCACCACTGATCCAGTGGTTGGCCAGAACAATGGCGTCAGGATCTACAGGGATATTAATGCTAAAGCTGGCGCTGGTAGTTATGCTGTCATTCATCCCGGCTTTGCTAGCTTTGGCTTTGATGGTCAGACTATGGCCAATCTGGATAGGCACTGTATAGATAGTCGAATTACCGCTCGGTTCAGTACCATCGGTGGTGTAACGAATGGTAGCTCCGCTGGTAGCTGAGCTGATACTTACCTGCTGGGCCGCAGTGTATGTACCTCCAGACGGGCTAAAAACCGGAGCTTCAACGCTTTCTACCGGAGGGTTCGCCCCGCTGGCCCCATAACAGACAAAATAATTCTTCCCGTTGTAACTATCGCAGGCAGCAAAGTAAATACTACCACTTTGATTCATAATCATGTTTGACGCCATGTAACGGTAACCATCATTATTCGGAATAATGGACTTTTGCCAGAGCAGCTGCCCAGCTGCATTCAATGCGTAAATATTGGATTGCGCCCCAAAATAAATATTACTGTTGGCATCAACAACGGGGCTGCGATATGGGGTGCCAATATCACTTACTGTCCAATTCTGCTGACCATTAAGTATATTGTAGCAGGATACCTTGCCATCCTTCCATTCCAACGCAATAGCCTCATTATCCTTGTTTACAGCCGGTTCACCACCCAAGCCCGCCCCCTGCTTAAGTTCGGCTGGCGAAAGCATTACTCCCGTTGCCGGGTTCAGCATGCACAATACATTGTAATAATTATTGGCAATCAACAGTGACCCATCATGGGCAACAACCGGGGTTTTATCTGTATGCATATTATCAATGGACCAGATGGTATTTCCGCCGGCCGCATCAATTGCTTTTACCGTCCCCCACTCATTTCCCGCGTAGAGCACGGTCTCATCATTGGAAAGGGTACAGCCGTGCAAATAACCGCCGCCGATATCAGTATTCCAATACTCTGCCCCGTTATTACCGTTAAATGCATAGATCATGTTAGTTCCGGCGGTAACGTAAATAGTATTATTTGTACTAATAACGGGCTCGCCGCTGAGGCTGATATTATCATAAGTCTTTTCCCAGTTTATGTTACCGGAAGCATCAAAAGAATAGATATAACCCTTCTGGTTATTAGGGTCATAGGAAACCGCAAATATGGCTCCATTGTTTCCTATTGCCAATTCAAAAGGTGCCACGGTAGAAAAAACGTCCGTATTAGAGATCATGGTTAATAAAACCTTGTCAAATTTCAAAGTGCCGTTTTTGTCAAAAGCATACAGGTGCAAATCCGATATGTTTTTGGCAGCAGCATTTTCTTCACCGAAATAATTTCTGGCTGAACTAACATACACGGTACCGTCATCGGCGATTACAGGATTACCCGGTTCACCGGTAATTTCATACTGCCACTTAAGTTCCGGTTCGTTCTGCAAACCGGTAATATTAATATAACTGCGGTGTTGCGGTCCATTTAGATACTGGTTCCATTCTTTCGCCATTGTTGGAAAAGCTACTACTCCAAGGAAAACTAAGACCAGGGTAAGTACACTTGCTGTTTTTGAAATTTTCTTTCCAAACATCCGCATTCTCCCTTGCTTTAATATGCTGCAGTCAAACACCTTGGGATTCCAATACAATTTTAATTTCACCACCTCTTTAGGAAATAAATTCATTGTTCTCTTAATATCTTTATACAACAGAAGCTCGGTGTTTGTATATAATTTTTTTTGAAGCAAACAACCCCCTGGCCAGGATAGCAGCGAGAATTGAGCAAACAGGGTCAACCACCGACGGTATGGCAGTTGACCCTGTGTTATCTATTGGGGCCAGCCCCCTATTCTCTCTCCTACAATAACTTAACAACTTAAGTGCCTGGCACCGATATAGAAGTTCATTTTGTAGCCAGATTTTAGCGGCTGACCGTCTGAGGACATAATTTCTGGCTCGATGTAAATAGTATAATTGCCTGGCAAGAAAGCTCCTGCCGATGGATAAATTAAGGCTGATATGCCATCGTCGCCTGCTACTATAGTTATCTGTACCGGGTCACCAGTACTATCCTCTATTCTGATGTGGTTCTGTAGAGTAGCAGGGTTTACGGCCTTATTAAAGATTACCGTGCGTTTTGCGTACTCAGTAAAGGTTTTCTCCGGCAGCTCTATATAAGTATCAGGTTCCAGCACTGCTGCAGACGTTATTTCCAAGTTAATACTCTTTTTGCTGGAGAGACCGGCGCTGTTGGTAGCGGTCAGGGTAATCTGATGCCTGCCGGCAGCAAGTTGGCTCGTAAACACCGATGGTCCGCGGCCCAGTTCACCCGTACGGTCGGAAGTCCAGACAAGTCTGTTATCGTCATAAATCTGCCCTTCTTGCGGATCATAAGCCGATCCCTGCAGGACTACACCGCCCTCAGCGGCAGAATAGCCGGCTTCTGAGACCGGAGCTTCAATAAACACTTCCGGTGCTTTCAGAGCAACGCTGAAGATGCCGCTAACCGCAGCGGTACTGTTTATGCCGTCATGGGCGGTAACCCGGATTTGGGCTTGGTCGCCACCTGGCAGCTGGCTGAAGTCCTGTACCCATTGTGTATCCCTGATGTCATAAGCGAGCAATTCCCAGTTGGAACCGTCGGGGCTGTATTCAACTTCATAGGATAAACTGTCTCCGTCATCATCTTTTGCTGTCCAGGTGATGGTAGCGGTGCCGGTCAGATTTTGTCCAGCAGCCGGTGCAGTAATGGCCACGGTGGGTTTATTGGCAGTTACCGGAATCTCGGCCAGTATAGTGTTGTTTTGATCAAGCACTACAAACTTATCGGTTCCTGCCGGGAAAGGTACCAGCACCTGGGCAAACGGAGCCCGCTCAAGCTGCCGCGGCGGGTTGGAACGAACGAAGAATGACGGGGTGAAACCATTACTGGCTAATACGGTTCCTTGGGCATCTACTGCCTGGATAATATAAGTACCGGTCTGATTAACTAGCGGCTGGGTAGCGTAATAACTGTGCCAAGGCTGGCTGAGTTCCACTACTCCGCCGCGGGTTACCCATCCGCATGCTTCGACTACCCGGGTTTGCCCAGTTGCGCTCTGTTGGGCATGGTTAGTACTGAGCAATGCGGCAGCAGTTGGAGCTGCCAGAGAACTAAACAGTTTTTCCCATACGCTGGGGGATATCCAGTTCTTGCTTTGGGCTGCTCCGCTGCCCATGAAACAAATGGAGTCTTCCAGCAAGCCGCGCCCGCTGGTATCATAAGGGAACAATTTTTTTGAGATCAATGCTCCTTCCGCACCCGGGAAAGGCTTAACCTTGGGATCACCGGCGGTAACAGTTTTTTTCGGATCATCCCAGTCCGTACCCTGGTAGCCCAAGGGGGGTGAATTTACTCTCAGGTTATATGACCCGCCCTGATATTCATCACCGATTGCGTATGAGTGGGCTACTTCATGGGCTATAGTTGTCTTCATATCCTGATCAGAATTAACTACTATGTTGGATGGTTCTCCGTAAGTATAACCCTGCAAGATGTTGCCATTTGACAGTAGGATACCTTTTTCAATGAAGCCGATAATCTGGTCATAGGGGTCGCCATTATTTTGCAACTTGTTCAGGGCCTGCCACAATTTTAGCTGGCCCGCATCAGTGGTGATGTCATAACTGGCATCGCTGGCATTAAATAGGCTGCCCAGCTTATAGGTGAAATCATCATAGGAAACAGGATAAACCTGGCGGATAAAGGTACCTCCATTCTTCCACTGATTACCTGCCGTTTCAACGCTGCCGGCGTAGTTAGCCTTGAGCGGCACCGCTAATATCTTGAGTTTGCGTTGTTCTTGAAATTTGACATTATCCATGGTCAATTCTTCAGAATCACCCAATTTAGCTACAAATTTATAGGTTCCCGCCTGCCAGTTGCCGCAGCTGGAGCGACTGGCAGGAATGAAAATCAGAGCATTGTTTTGCAGGTCTTTCTTGAATTTGCTCAAAGTGGCTATTTGAATACCTTCCCGGTATATCTTCACCTGGGCTTCTGTTTGCTCTGCAGCCTTAACATCGTCCGGCAGGATTACCTGGATGACAGTATCTTTGCCGGCTACAAAATCTGTTGCCGGTACATAGTCGTCATCGCTGTTGTACTCGTAACGGCCTAAAACCTGAATGGGTTGGATACTTTTCGCGCTGGGCTTACGATTGATTTCATAAGTGATTTCTATGGAGGACTGACCATCTTCATCGTAGAAAGAATGCTGAACCGTTCCTTTGCCCCGGTATTCACCGCTGGAATAGCTTAGATCACCTTCTGCGCAACTACCATCAGGGCTCTTATCCAACCGGTCATGCCAGGCTTGATTGGCCAGGCTCGGGGCATTATGCCCAGCATGGTTTCCCAGTTCCCCGGATTCAGTATGGCTGCCTTCCCAATCACTCCAGCTAATGCTATATGTACCCGTGGTTTCGAAATATTCATCAGCAGTATCATAATCAATAAAAAAGAAGGGGTCAAAGCATATCCGGTAACGAGTCTGGTCATCTTTAGATTCCGGTGGAATAATTTCCAGCCGGGAAATTGGGGTATACTCAGCGTATTCATGCTCCTGACCAGGCCAGTGATATGACCATTTATCAACCGTTGTGCTCTCGAAATCCTTTTTTACATACCCTTTCTCTGTCCATTTTCCCAGTTCATTAAGATGCCAGGTTGTGGAAGTGCCTCCCCCACTACAACTCCTGCTATATTCGTTGTCAGTAATCGATTCGAAATAAGGGTGTCCGCTCCATGACTTTCCGGTTCTGGTCAAAACAGTGGTGCCGCTTAAATTTAGCGTAAAGGAATCGTTAACATCATAACGAGCATAAACCTTATCATCTTCCCTGGCACTCTGGCTCGACCAGGCGCGATCAGCGTTGGCCTTAATTTGCCAGGTTATCTCCAGCTCTTCCGGTGTTTCAACATTTGCCGCCCAGGCTGTTTGCGGAAAACACATCCACGTAAACAGCACAGCTAGTGTAAGCATTAGTGTTAAAGTAAACTGCAGCCTTTTTTTCATTCCCTACTCCTTCCCCTCTTACCATTCCAGACAGTTATTAGCTTTTTTTATCATTATAGCATATATAAACCCTGTTACTTCTAAGCCATGCAAAAGCTCCCCCAGAGAACTATCTCTCCAGGGGAGCCGGTTGGTCGTTTCGGTTTTAGGTTATGCAACTGTCAACTAATAACTTAACAACTTAAGTGCCTGGCACCTTTTTATTCGATTTTAAATGGCATGGCTATTGCTGCATTTAGCGGGGTTTTCTGGGCTGATTTCAATTCTTTATCAATATAAAGGGTATATACAGCCCCAGCGGTATATGCCGATTGTGCCTGCACCTTGACGGTGGTGTTGTTATCTGACCAGATAAAATCTTTTAGCGGTACTTTGCTGCCCTGAGCATCTTTCACATAGATATACTGCGCGGCCCCAGTGGTATCAACCGCCTGGTTAAACCTAATAGTCCAGCTCTTCTGCGCCTCTACCGGCCAGTTTTCGTAACCCTGCTTCCAATTTGGCTTGCGGCCAATATTAATAGTATAAGTGCGATTGGTACGGTCATCCTGGATTACTACTATATCCACCCGATTATCCCAACCGACAGCAAGATTAGATATCACCCCACCATTCTGCGGCACGCCATTAAGCTTGATGTCTGTCGTGGCACCAGATACTGCGGTGGGCACCACTTTAACTGCATCGATGCTGTTTTCTACCGCTACATTATAAGCATAACTAGTCCCACTAAACCCAGTCAAGTATTCATTACCGCTCCCATCTGCTTTACCTTTCACGCTCAGGGCGGTCAGAGGATCAGCCAGGCGCAGGCGTCTGATATTAATGTTATAGGTAAGATCGTCCTTGCCAGATTCGCTGACTACCACTTCTACTTTATTCTGTCCTGGATCAACCGCCAGATTTATTACCCCGTCATTCTGGATCACGCCGTTCAGCTTGACTACGGCAGTTGCTCCAGAAACCGGATCTGGAGTAATTTTAACCGCCTCCAATGGATTCTCCACAGTCATCTCATAGCCGGTAGTTTCCGGAGTAAAGCAGGTAAGCAGCTGCGGCCCGCTGCCGTCCGCCGCTTGTACCTTCAAACCGTTAAGGGGGCGGGCCAGCAGGGGAACACCTTCCACCTGTACCGGAACAGAATTGTCCTGAGGCTCTATCCCTAGCTGGAAGCTGTCATTAGCTCCCCAGCCCCATACCGTGCCATCGTTTTTATAGGCCAGGGAGTACCCCCACCCGGCAGCGATGGACACAACCCCGCTGATATTGTTGGTCACTACCGGAGTAAAACTATCATCTTGCTCTCCGTTACCCAAGCAGCCGTAGTTATACCCCCAGGCCCGGATGCTTTCATCGTTTTTCATTACAACTAGGCTATGCAATGTACCACAGGAGATCTTATCTACACCTTCAAGAAAACCCAAATCATTTACCCCGTGGACCTGCAGCGGGGTCGAACTAAACTCTTCTGTATCTGCGGTTAGGCCGTCACCCAGGCAACCCACATAGTGCCTGTATCCCCAGGCCCATACTGTACCGTCGTTCTTAAGCGCCAGGGAAAATGATTCTCCGGCAGCGATGCTAATTATATTAGTCAGGTTTAATACCTGAACTGGATACATTTCATCAGGGTAATCTTCGCCATTACCCAGGACACCGTTAGTACCCCTACCCCAGGCCCATACCGTACCATCGTTCTTCAACGCCAAACTATGATAGAGGCCGCAAGTGATAGCTTTAACATTATCCAGCTCGCCTGCGCCCCCCAGGCCCTTGACTTTTCCGGGGGTTTTTATGTAGGATTCTTCGCTTCCCCTGCCCAATATACCTCCAGTCCCATCATTATTCTTCCCCCATGCCCATACCGTACCGTCCTCATCCAAAGCCAGGGAGAAAAACCTTCCACAGGCTACAGCTTTCATATTCTCCAGGTTTGGTATCTGCTGCGGTGTTTTGTGCGGTCCCATGGACAGATTACCCAACTGGCCGTCTTGATTATCTCCCCATCCCCATACAGTACCGTCGTTTTTCACGCCCAGGGAATGCCGTTCCCCGCAAGCAAACTGTTTAAACCCCTGATTGAACCCTTCATTCGTTATCAAAACCGGGGGCATTTGACCATTTCGCTGGTCCCCTTCTCCAATTATATCGCCATTGCCCACCTGACCATAATCATTTTTTCCCCACCCCCAGAGCTTCTGGTCCTGTCTGAGGGCGAAACTGGTTGCGTCGCCTGCCACTACCTGAGGTGCTATTAACGTGGTTCCCGGCACTGGCGAACAGTCCCTAACCATAGAATCCTGTGCTGCCACCGGCATAACCGTTCCCAGACTCAAAAGCAAAGACAACAATAATACCAATGCGACAGATCCACCACTACGTTTTAAATGGTTTCGTTTCACAACAAAATCCCTTCCTTTCTTATTGGTGAATTTTAGTATTTAATATTATACAATTCTATTTCTATTAATATTTTCCTTCTTAGTATAAAGATTCTTTTCTTAGTTGTTTAAATAAGGGTAAGTTATGAAAATAATTCTCCCCCGGAAAAACATCTCTCCAGGGGAGCAAAATCGTTACTTTCAGCTTTAATTCATATGAGTTCAGGTTAGGCCCTCGGTCTTATTAATCATACAATAAGTTAACAACTTAAGTGCCTGGCACCGTTAAACTTAAACCGAGGTCTTGACCGGCCTGTTTAAAAGGGTGTCCGGCTCTCCTGCATTGACCGAAGGCTGCCACAGGTACTGACCCTGACCGTCTTTAAGCTTTCTGATTTCCTTTACCGTGGCATCGTTGGTGATAAAGACCGCCCGCTTACGGTAAGGAGATTTAAGGGAATAAAAGAGGTCGAATATCTCATCCATCTTAATAGCTGCTGCAGTAGTAGTTACCCCAGTCTCCCCGCCGTAGGTATCGTCAAAGATACCAGTGGGTTTGCCTCCACCATCTCCTACTAAAAAGGCTTCTTCTTACTTAGCCCCGATGCGGCGGGCGAACTCTTTAGCAATATAGCTTTCCAGGTTGAAGATACTGTCGTTTAACAGTTCTTCGGAAACCTTAATCATGGTAGCCACTTTATAGGCTCCGATGGAAACCTGGCCGAAGGCATCGTCAGCATCGGGGATAAGCCCTTCTTCATCCACCCAAGAAGCAGTGCCCTTTGAAGCTACCACCGGAATTTTCTTATCTCCACTGGAAGTGGTAATTACCTTGGCCAGCTGGCGCATGAGGTTTTTCTTTCAGCACTCCCGGATGTTCCAGCACCACACTGGGCCGAGCATCATTGGCAAATAGTTTAGAGCCATATTCTTCGGTGGCCAGGGCCATACCGATGGAGTTCTTGGCCATGGCTATTGGGGAGTAACCCACTAAGCCATCAAAGCCACCTCCTTAAAAATGAGCATGAAAAAAGCACCTACCGTTTGGCAGATGCTTTAGTTTTTACGTTTACGCTTTAATCAGTAACCGTTTAAGCTAGTTTGTAAAAAGATAACATTAATTAGTTAGTTAAAATCAGCCATATTCCACAACATAAACACTGCATTTTTTATTTCATCCCAGGAAATATCATCAGCATAGGTATATTTCTTTTGGTATCTGATCCACGATTCGTACATATTTTTATCTGCCAGAGTCTCTTGTAAGATGGTTTCCCCATCCGGTAAAAGCTCTTGTGTTCCCCGGCTTTGAGCCGTTGCATTAACCGCCTCGGCCAATGTTTTAGCATCGATGGTTTGCCCTCTTAGCTTTGAGAGGATATACAGATCATAAAAATCCCGCATCCTTGAATTGGCAATACCCCTTGCAAGAATAGTTTCCAGCTTTTCAGCAATGACTGTTTCGATGTTATAGGCAAGTATATCTATGCTCCTGTTTTCCAATAATAAATCAAACCTGTACACTACTTCCTTAGGAGTAATAACATCACCAGCAGTTATATCAACTTTAAGGGGAATACGGGCGCCACCAAATCTGGCTTCAAGTGATACCCTGACCCCGCTATAATCTGCTTCATCACGTATTTCTTCCGCATTTTCCAGCACAATGGTCACACCATCATCCACAGGCACGGATAGGATAGAACTAAAAATATCTTGAACCGTTTCTAGCGATAAAGGATAGCTTTTTATAGTAGCATCCATGTCAATGGTTGAGCGGATATCAATGCCTACTACAGCTGCTACGAGCATTCCGCCTTTTAATATAAAGTTATTCCTAAATTCCGATAGGGCTATCCTTTCAAGTAACCGCTCTAGCATATAGTTTCTTAACAAAATTTGTGCGTTAATCCCTTTTTCCCGGGCCATGTTTCTAATTAAATCTTTAAGCTGTGTTAAATTTTTCATAACAAAATCTCCAGGTATCCCCTTAATGTATTTTGAACGTTTAATTTCCCTGCATACCTTAACAGTAATGGAATGTTTTTATCCTTTTGTTTTAGATATCTTCTGATGGCATCATTTAAAATTGCTACATCCATATTGTTGCGATTACGGACGATATCACAGATAGTTCTTTCTCTATTGTAGATTTGGATCAGCCTTCCGTATAAGGTTTTCCCCTCAGTGACCCCCAGTTGGTAAAGCTCCTTTTTGACTGTATATACTTTTACGCCTACCTTTCTTAGATGAGTAGCATTATATCCATAAGGAACAGTTACCGACCATTCGATGGGATCCCTGTCAGTCAAGTCATGTAAATACAAGGCAGTTTCATGAGAGAAAATAATTCTGCGGTTTTTGGCCTGCAACCTGTACATCTCATCATCAAAAGTATCCGGAGCTAGGTAAACTCCTCTGGAGACTCTCTCAAGTTTATCTTCTTTGACAAATAAGGCTAGGTAATGCCTTGGGACATTTTTAGCATCCACGTCTTCTGTTAATACCAGGCCATTCTTCTTTTCGATAAGTTTGTTCAGTTGGGCTCTGTAGTTCATTTGATCAACCCCTTTACAACTACGCTATAATTATATCTGATTTGAGCGTAATTGTAAAACCTAATTTCCTGCAACTATTTTAGCTTTTCTAAATCCCTCCAACCACGAATTTGTCGATTTATGCTTACAGTAAAATTATTATCCCTACTAAAATAAAATCCAAACCCATGTGAAAATTCGCTGTAATTAACTATTTTTTCGCATTAATGGTTTGGAGTTTATTTTGCTTACTTTTTGCTCAGTTTACTGATTCCGCACAAAGAAGATATGCTTGTATCTGTATTCTTCCATTTTGCGGTAACTTTTTTATCATTTTCGCTTTCAAGTGTTGCCATTGCTTTTGCCTCCTGTTCAATCGTTATATCCATGTAAATCATAGTAGTTTGAAGCTGAGCATGACCAAGCAAAAATGATATCTGAACTATATTCATTCCGTCTTCAAGCCAATGGGAGGCTTTTGCATGACGAAACTGGTGTGCATGCAAATCCTCTGGTATATCCGGATTCTTCGCATGGCCAGAAGTAGCATGTTTTTTTAACATCTTTGAAACTGCAGCCTGGGTCATCTTAATATGAGTTCCTTTAATCTTAGAATAGAACAGGTACGCTTCTGGATCAGGGATATTACCATGAAATAAAACTATATATTTTTTCAAATGTGCGACTGCCTTTGGCAACAAATACAGTGTTCTTAGCTTATTGCCTTTACCCACGACATTTATATACGCTTTTCCGTTAAGACAAATGTTTTTAATTTGCAGCGATAAGGCTTCATCTAAACGAATAGCAGTTGCATAAAGCAGGATTATTAATGTAAGATCCCGTACTCCTGTCTTTGTTGTGCCATCGGGTTCTTCCATAAGAGTCTTAATTGCACTGCGGGATAAGCCATTGACCTTACGGTTTTTTCTCTTTCTCAATCTTATGGTTGCCGCCCCATTGGATAAATCTGAATATTTTACATCACGAGATGCCAGATATTTTAAAAATGCCCGTAAAGATGCAAGCCGGTTGTTGCATGTCTCAGGACTACAGTTTCGTATTTCTGTCAGCCATACAAGCCATCGCTCAATTTTTTCTTTATCGAAACAGCTTGCCTCAAAACATTCAAGCGTTATACCGGACTGTTCTAGAAAGCCAACATATAAAGTCAAGGCATTCTCATAGGAGCGGAGTGTGTGCGGACTACCGGTAAGGTGATTTGGAGCATACTCTCTGAGAAACAGAGAAATATATTTTGCAATGTCGACAGCTTCCGTTTTAGCTTTCTTCATATTCAGTCACCTCCGGAATGATATCATCAAATCCTTGCTGACTGTGTGAAGCAATCGTATCAGCTAATGCTGGAATCAGAGAGTAGTAATATTTTGTACTCTCCAGCTGCATATGTCCCATGCTTTTACTAAGATAAAGAAATTTATCTGAAAACCCAAAACCCTCATGTGTCCACGAATTTATATTTCTGATTGCGTAATTATGTCTGAGATCATAGGGATTAGCGTGGTCACGGTTGACTTTATCCCATATCCTTCTGAATACCAAAGGAGACCATTCCTGGTAAAAAGGAACCGTTGCTGTATATGCAAAGAAATATGTTCTTGAAGGAAAGATTTTTTCAATTACACTGTTGTAACTCTTTAAAATCTCAAGCATGGATTCATGTAGCGCAACATAGTGCTGGTCTACACCCTTAGATTCTTTTATATCAATGACACCATTAACGAGATCCATATTTTCAGTTGCCAACAGTCTAGCTTCAACCGTTCTCATTCCAGTGCTGAAGATGAGTCTGAAAAAAACGGAAACAGTAAGCCGTCGGGCAGCTGTTAACTGATTAGGTGCTTTTGATACTTCATTATCGCATTCTGCAAAAAACGATGAAAGCTCTTCATCTGTAAATGCATGAGGTATATATGTTCTATGGCACTCTGCCTTAATCAGTTCAGGAACAACGAGGGAACATATCTTTCGCTGATTCAGAAATTCGACTAATTTAGCAATGATATAGGTTCTGCAATAGCAGGAAATGGATTTTTCTGTTTTGCGCTGAATACACCAGCTGTCAATCATGTCCTGAGTTATTCCTTCTATCTTCGGAAAGTTTTCAAGACAATGACGGTCAAAATATAGCATCAGCTTATCATTAGCCTTATTCCAACGGTCGGATGCAATACGAAAGTCTCGGAATGGTTGTATAAGTACTTTCCTGGATGCGCTTATTTCAAACATGATTGAAACACTTCCTTTGCCATAGGAAAATCTTCTACGGAAAGAGCACACTCTCTCAGGTGTTTCATGTCAGCATGAAGATATGACGATAATGATTCCGGTGCCGTATGTCCCATAGTTCTGGTGATGACTGGCTGTGGAACTCCATTTGACAACAATTTTATAGCTAAATGATGTCTGAATATATGGGTCCCTTTTCTACGGCCTTTCTCTTGTCTTATATTTGCGGCTGACATTATTTTTTTCACACTATAGCCGATGCCATCCGTTGTAAGGTTATTGTGCGGCGCTCTTGAATCAAGAAATAGATAAGGTGAAGCGCTCATTGGACGTTCATTGATGCAATAATCATAAATAGCGTTTCCAACTACAGGGAGAAGCGGGATCTCCAATGGTTGGGATGTTTTCTGCTGGACAATGCGAATTCTGTCATTATTCCAATCGATAAATTCCAGTTGCATACATGCAATATCTATTCCTCTAAGACCTGTATGCAGCAAAAGGCGCCCAACAGCACGGTCTTTACAAGATAAAGAATAATTGCTGTCTTCCAATACCTGCCGGATTTTAGCTGCTTCACCGTCTGTAAGATAATCAATGTTTTTTCGGGCAATCCGCAGGTTTGGAATATATGCAAGAATTCTAGTGGCTTCTTCGTTCCCGGATTCAGAAAGGATTTTAAAAAAACGTATTATATTTGCACAAAGTGAACCAGATCTTTTTCTTACACCGTCTGCAAAAAAACAGGTTAGTACATCTTTTTCGGTTACATCCGAAAGTGAAGTGGCTCCTTTACATTGCAGTTCATACAGGAAAGAAGAAATCTTTGTCCTATAGGATGCAACTGTGGAGCTTTTTAGTCCTTTGCAAGTCTGTGTCTCAAAGTCCTCATACAGTTGCTTATACTCGCTGCTGAGCTTTGTATATGCAGACTTTATTTTCCAAAACGAAGAATAACTCTTTTTATTGTCCGGAAAGTTTCCGTGAAGATGAAACTGCTCCAGCTTGCCTATAATTGCCCTGACCTCATGAAGATAAGTTGGGCTGTAACTCTGATCGACATACCATTGGTAAACATCTTCGTATGTGGTCCAGTTATGATTACTGGCATTATCAGTAATCTGCTTGATAGTAGTTTTGTAACGATTGACATATGTTTCTGCATAATCATGCTCACGCAGATATGTCAAGAGCTCATCGTGATGAATGAGTAAGTAATTAATATCCATGAGATACCTCCTTTTTCAAAAAGTATCTCAAGGAGTGTGAATAAAATCAAAACATTTATAGGATTTTAGATGGATATTTAATGATTTTTTATGTGTGGTTTGGATTTTATTTTAGTAGGGATAATATTGCTTATCAGTACGTACTGATAAGCAATAGCCCCCGCGCATCATAGACCGATTTTTCGCTAACCCCTTCATTCCGGATACACCGGTCAAGAGCCATGATCATAGCCACCGCACCGTCAATCGCCAAATTCAGAGCAGAAGTGTTTCATGATTTTAAGATAAGTCTGGGCAATAGATACCTGGGGAACATAATCACTGGTATTGTTTATTACATTTATTGAAATGGGTGATACAGGTGCCTTACCAAGTAACTGATAATTAAATAAATCGACTGATTTTTGGATGTTCCAGTTACTAGCTACATTCCTTTGGGGCTGAGAGTAGACCCAGGTGGGCTGTTGCAACTGCTGGGTAGGCTGGGGTAAGGGTGACTGGAAACAGGGGTGCAGAAAATAGCAAACAGGGTCAACCACCGTAATGGCAGTTGACCCTGTGTTGTCTGTTGGGGCTATGTTGGGGCTAAGTCCCCTATTCTCCTACAATAACTTAACAACTTAAGTGCCTGGCACCTATTCTACCTCAGATTTCCATCATATACCTTAACAATTGAAAAGCAATGTCTTTTCTAAGTGCCTGGCACCTGTCCTACCTTAAATATTCTATGTACGGTAAACCCGGTCATCCTTGATAACTGCCTCAGAGAAACCCCCTCTTTCTCCTTTAGATATCTTAGGACTTCGGTCTGGATTCCGGACTCCAAGCTATGGAGCTTAGCTAGCTCTATATTATATTTATCCAGCACTAACTGCCTTACTTCATTATCAGAGATCGTTTTCCTTTTTGTAGCGATATCTAGACATTGATCGTCGTTGGCTTCTAGATGAAAACTACGAAATCTTGCCAGGGCTTTATCCCTTTCAGTAGCGAACATCGCTAGAACGAAATTGGAATTAACTATCTTTGCCTGCTTTATGTATTCCTTATAACTACTCCATTTATAGGTTTCAATATCACTTGACAAACCGGCCTTCACCGGGTTTTGGTGGATATATCGTAATACGGTGAGAAAATAGGCATCGTCTTCTACAGGCTCACTTTTAAATCTATCCTGGAATAAGTGACCTATTCGATTATACTGCCAGTTATACCAGTACGCATAACTAATACCGATACGCCTCATCGTATTACCGATTTCTTCATTCCCCTCCTTCATCAGCAAGTGAACATGATTACCCATCAAGCAGTAAGCATATATTTCATATTCAATTTCTTTCTGATATCCAGCTAAAGTATCAATAAATCTTTCGTTATCCCCATTCTCCACAAATATATTCTGCTTGTTAATTCCCCTTACTATTATGTGGTAAATACCTGTCGAACTCAACGCTCGCCTTACACGTGGCATTACTTCTCACCCCTAATCCATTAAATTATAAAATAAAGGAGTTCTGCCGTCAAACAAAGAACCGTCCCTTTGTTTGCCTGTCATAAGTGCCTGGCACCTGTCCTACCTAATTTTCTATTTCTTTTGCTATTTTTCCTATCTCTTTTTTGGGCAGTCCTGTTAATTTTTCAATTAATCCCAATTCCATACCTTCCCTTATAGCATTCTTAGCCACTTCTATTTTACCCTGTTTTGCTCCGACCTCCATGCCTTTTAAGATACCTTCTTCTTTTCCCTCTTCTCTAAATATCTCCGCTAAAGTCATCACTACCTCACTCCCTTCTGGATAAGTAGTTTCAATTTTCTTAACCACTTCATTGAAATCCGCCCTGGTCAAATCGGCTCTGGCATTAAATATATACCTCATCAGGGTCTCAAAGTATTCTATTCCCGTTTTTTTATCATCTAACTCCCGCAGATAGCTTACTGCTCTAAAGACAGAATCCTGCAGGCTCTTGCTATCCTTTGTAAATATATCTCTTAATGTGGTAAACAGTATTCTAAGCTGGGCTTCACCTTTTATCTCATCATCGGTAAACTGCGATAGGTCATAAAGTAAGTATTCATAGTTCGGGGTAAATTTTTTAATATCTTCCGGGAGGTCTTTGTATCCCACTATCATTTCTCCCAGGGTGGTTCCTATTTTCCAGCGGTCTTTGCCATGGTATACTACCAGCGGTATTATCACCGGCAGCTCATCAGCTTTTTCTTTTTTGCTTTTAGTTTCCCAGATTTCCATCATATACCTTAACAATTGAAAAGCAATGTCTTTTCTGGTATAGCTTTTATGTTCAAAGAGAAAATAAATATATCCTTCCCTGTTGTTTATATTGGCCTTAAAAAGCAAATCGGAAAAACCTTCTTGCAATTCCTTATTTATAAAGCTGTCCTTTTGGGGTTCCAGGGTATCTACATCTATGACTTTAATAATGTTTCCCGGCAGATAATTATTTAAGAAGTCCTTTGCTACCTCCACCTTGCCTAAGGTTTCTTTGAAGAATCTATCATGGGGATTTTGGATTTTCATTATATCACCTGCCTGTTTTCATTATATCATTTGGCCTGATATTATAGCATTATTTATTCTCCTGAAATAACTTAACAACTTAAGTGCCTGGCACCTGTCCTACCTGTCGAACTCAACGCTCGCCTTACACGTGGCATTACTTCTCACCCCTAATCCATTAAATTATAAAATAAAGGAGTTCTGCCGCCAAACAAAGAACCGTCCCTTTGTTTGTATTTCAACGGTAATCCCTTGTGCTTCTACAGCAGCCACAAAGGCCCAAACTATTGAGTTGACTTGATTTGCTGCAGTAACCATTGTACCACTTCCTTGGTCTTGGTTAGATAATCCCAAACAACCTCTTTGGGATAACGCTTGATAGCATCGTCCAACATATCAGGGTAACGTGCTCCAACTCCAGCCATGTTAAGAACTGCAATGAACTCTAACTGAGATTCAGAGAGTTCTACCTTAGCAATCTTCACTAATTGAATAAGGTTATGCGTTTGGGTGGAATATCCCCAGTTCGTTCAACAATTAAGCCCTTAATAGCTTTTTCGATTGCCAACTGGCACATAAATGCAGTATAAACGTACCTGCTAGTATTATATTATACATTGCTTCTGCCGTACCGATATCATAATCTGATTGCCGTAACCATTCCACAGTTTCGGGACGCATTAATATGTTTCATCACTATCCCTTCTTTTGCTCTGATTATAGCTTACCCATGGTAATTCGTAAAGCGTTAGCTACAAACCGACAATTTCGCATCATTGCTATCCGATGATCCCCGCAGAGCACGTGGCAGGAGGCTCCTAGTGACGACCTTAAACTAGTGGGAATCGTATATACCAGCCCAAAATCTCAGAAACGTTCCCGTAGCAAGTGGCAGGCCATAAGTGGACAAGGTTCCTGTCCCCCTGTCCACTCCTGTTGACTGACTGCATTATTCCTCCGGCAGACCGCGGGGACTGTCCTCATGGTTCCTCAAACAAAGAACCGTCCCTGTGTTTGCCCCTGTCAGCACTGCCGCCAAATACGGGGCAAAAGGGGACAGGCTACAGCAGGGCTACTGCTTGGGCTTTGTCTTTCTGGCTGGTGTTGATGTAGTAGTTTGCTGTTGTTGAAATATCAGCATGCCCGGCTAGCTTAGAGACAGTTGTGATTGGAATGCCGGCTTGCACTAGACGGGTACAGAAGGTATGCCTGAGCTTGTGGGGATATATTTTTAGATCGGTAGCTGTTCCTATCTTCTCCAGTACAGTGTTGACTGTATCCCGGTTGAGTTTGTCGGCTCGCTGACTAACCAGGAGGTAGGGACTACTGTTCTGCTTGCTGTTTTGCCGTTCTCCATTGATGTAGAGCTGCAGCTTTTCTACCAGGTCCGGTCTTAGTGGTACATCCCTAATCTTCCCTCCTTTCCCAAGGATTCTGACCTGTCCCAGCAGAAGATCCAGGTCAGCCAGCTTTATACTGCACATTTCACTAACTCGGCAACCAGTGTAGAGTAGGAAGTGGAAGATGAGGTTGTCTCTGGCTGATAGGTTTCCCTCCCGGTCTACATAATCCAGTAGCTGCTCCAGTTCTGCTTCAGAAAACACCTCCACCTGATGCTCACTGTCGCTGTCCAGTTTTACCCGATCTTGCTTCGGCTTGACTATGGGTGGCCCCGCTGGGAGAACTCCTGTCTGGACCAGGTAGGTAGTGTAGGAACTGAGGCTGTTGACTGCCTTGTTGACAGTAGCCGGCTTGTAGTCCTGCTCCAGCATCCAGTTCCTGAAGCCAGTGATGTGCGACCGGTTGATCTTGTCTGCCTGACTGATTCCCTGGCCTTGTAGGTACCTGTGGAAACTACTCACATCAGCTAGGTAGCTCTGGATGGTCTTTTTAGCTTTGCCGTCAGCTAGCAGATGCTGTTCAAACTGTTGTATGGTATTCATGCTCATCAATCTCCTTTCACTGCATTTCTTTTTCATGCAACTTGGTCAGAAAATAGCAAACTCCCTGCCTAACTTAGATTAAGCAGGGAGCTGTGGTCGGTAGCTTTGTCACCGTTGCTGGGTTTCAGGAATAGGATGCTGGTCTACGGTGTTTTGCAGCCAATTTTAGCTGCTTTTTGCAGTCAGCTGGGGATAGGGTTCTGATACTGCTCCCGGGAACTGGCTGCATTATTCCTGGGCTGAGACTCTGCAACTGTGGGCTGTTTCGACTGACTGGGTAGGCTGGGGTCAGGTTGACTGGGAATAGGTTAGTAGAAAAAAGAATACAGGGCCAACCACCGCTATGGCAGTTGACCCTGTGTTGTCTGTTGGGGCTAGGTCCCTATTCTCCGACAATAACTTAACAACTTAAGTGCCTGGCACCTGTTCTACCCCGGCTTCATCACTACTATGAGGTAATCCGACTTCTGGCAGACCTTCGTCTCTCACTTAGTTTACAAGACCTTGTTTGAGCCTACCGCAACTTAGCGGAGCCTGTCAGACCTCCCAGGTATGCGTGTACTATCTTTGTATGCTCGCCACGCTCTATTGATCCCGGCGGAATCTCCCTAACCTCGCACTATCGGTTAGTTCTTGCTGTCTGCGGTGAAGAGGAACACATCGACTTCCGCTCTATATATATATATTACGGGGCTGAATCGCTTCACGGTTTCCCATTGCGGCTCTCATACTCCCTATCCTACGCTTAAACCTCACCTCACGGCTTCGGCTCCAAGGACTCGGTACCGGCTGTTTGCTAGACTTTACCAGGCGAGGACTCCCACCTCGCTATATTACACGCACCGAACTGGCGCTCCCTCTATCTGATTATACCAAAGTAAACCAGCCAACTAGGTAAGCTATTAGGAACCCGCACCATGCTTGGCTGGTTTTGTTGTCCGGCTCTCACTCCCGGAACAAGAAAACAGGGCCAACCACCTGAATGGCAGTTGATCCCGCATTCATCGCAAACAGAGAGCCGTCCCCCTGTTTGCCCCTTGATGTTTGTGAGAAAAAGCCCCCTGCAGAGCAGTTGATTGCTCTCGCAGGGGGCCTTTCGGTCGGTCAGTTATTACGACAAACCTTCGTTTAGGGTATGGCTATTGGATATTGATCGCGGTCTGTCCTGGGGCCAAATAATTGCCAAGTAGATCCGTCGGACAAGTAGCAACCGGCAACGGAGCTGATGTACTCATTGTCGCATGATTAGGTGCTGTACCAGCAATTATCAATCCGGCGCCAGTATCTTTAGAAGCAACGTTCAGTACTAATTGCGTTCCTGCTGCACCTGTGAGCTTACTCAAGTCATTTGCTGAGAAGGTTGCATCGGTAAATGCTGCAGAACTATTAGTACCATTTTTCGTTACTGGGAAGTTTGCATTCACATCACCAAACAACGGGGCTGTAGCGGTTAAGAAATTAGTATTAACCTTTTCTGAGAATGTTAATGTTAATATATCGCCGATATCATTACCAAAACCTGCAGTACCTCCAGCTTTTGAGGTAACCTTAGCTTTGATTACAACCGGTTCTGCACCGTCCAAGACTCTGGCTGCACCAATCAGGATTGCACCGTCGGGAGCTTTCAGTGTCAGGGCCGATGAATCTGTACCGGTTATCGGAGATGCGGTGGTAATAAATACATACTTATCTGCTGCACTGCCAGGTGCCAAAGGAACGGTTTCTCCCAACTCCCCTAATCTGGCATTAAAGCATAACATTTGATATACGCTAGCAGTAACAGCATTGTCGGTAGTATAACCAGCAGCAGTTGTTTTTCCACCAAAAACTAGTGTTTGTCCTGTAGCCAGTACTTCTACGTCAGTCAGAGTTCTGCTTACTCTTAATACTGCACCATCAATCTTTCCGTCTCTATTGGCATCAAAAGCAACGGATCCAGTAATGATTACCGGGAGAGCACCAGTTAATGCATATGCATAACCAGAACATACATACTGGGCTTCAAAGAGCATATCACCATTGGCTACAGCCACTCCAGTTCCAGTATCAGTCAGTTCTACCTCGTGAGCTCCGGACAGTAGTTCACCATCTGCAGCCTCCAAGTTATTCAGAACATTCAGCGTGCAGGTAAATGAAGGTCCAACTCCGGTTCCCCAGGTTCCCTTTGGCATAGCGATGGTTACGCCATCCCAATCAGCAGTTACACCAGGTATACCCTTGCTAACAGAATTACCAGGAGGCAGCGGAGCTGCGTTGAACTGATAGACTGCTGACGAAGCCACACCAGTTACTCCAGTCGACTTCATGGGTTTGGTGAATTTAATGTATAGATAGTCTTTGTCAGCATCAGTACCTGTATTGATATTGTCATCGAAAGCTGCCCAAGCAATTTTTGTTGCAGTGTAAGTCGTAGTACCTGAAATTGTGAAATTAAATGTCTGCGTTGCAGAAGTATTACCAACATCATCAGATATGGATCTGATAATCAGGGTCCATGTACCAGGCTCAAGGGTAGTGGGTGCGCCAGCCAAATTAACCGGCTGTATTACAAACGAATAATCGTTGTCTACAACTGTAGTGGTAAGCGCAGGTAAATCAACAAGTTTACCTTGCCAGGTAAGATCGCCCTTGACAAATTCGAAGGTCGGTTGTGGTATACCTGTTCCCAAGGTTTGCTGTTCGCTGGGGGTTAATGGCATAGTATTCAGCATGTCAACGCCAGCATCATATGTTCCATTACCGTTTACATCGGTAAATGGAATCTGTACCGGCTCATTCATCTTGACATAAACACTCTGCCCTGCACCTATAACGGCAGGACAGCCATTGATTGTTTTACCATCGATTTCATAAACATCTTTGACTTCTTCAATTGTCGGCGACACAGTATCAATAGAATTGGTTAGAGTTAAAGCTACAGGAACTATGGCATTACCAGCAGCGTTTTCAACTACATCAACTGCAACTACATAAGGATTATAGGTTGAAGTGTAGTAATTATCGCCACTGACGGATGTATTATAATGCACC
Organism: Syntrophomonas wolfei subsp. methylbutyratica; assembly: GCF_001570625.1. GTDB lineage: Bacteria > Bacillota > Syntrophomonadia > Syntrophomonadales > Syntrophomonadaceae > Syntrophomonas > Syntrophomonas methylbutyratica. The sequence continues at coordinate 245,688 of NZ_BBQT01000001.1, forward strand.
GTCCAGTCATTTAAGAATTCAATCAGGAAGTACTTGGCAGGAGTATTTACAGCTACAGTCGGGTTCATTGCTACATTAGTTATAGTTTTGCTACCATCGCCAGATATAATCTGATAATCTACTCCATTGGTTAGCGGTTCCTTGGGTGATGCAGCATAGCCATCAGCTTTGTAAATCTTGATAGCATCTGCAAGTGTCTTCCCAGTAACTGTAGTTACGTTTTCGGAGAACTTAAGCAGCCATTGTTCTGGGGACTGCTTAATCAGCTCTACGGTCGGCTTGGTTGTACTAGCTGTTACAGTAAAATCAAAGGTCTGGGTTGCAACCATGTTGTTCGGGTCAGTTAGAGCTGCCCAATCACCAACATTATTGGCCTGCAAAGTATAGGTGCCTGGAGCCAGCTTATGCAGACGGTCAAGCTTGATGGTTACAAAGTTTCTGGTATCGACACCATCAAGATATCCAATGTGGGTTTTATCATCTTTACTTACATATAGCCCCGTTGCAACAATGTAATTGTTCAAATTGGCGAAATTGATATCAGCAACGGTTGCTGCAGCCGGAACGATCATAACCGGTTTGCCGTCAACTCTGAAATGATCGTTTAAGCGAGTTCCGGCTGTTGGTGCACCAGGAAGTGCTGAAGTCTGTTCACAAAGATCTTCAGCCATGGCCTCATAGAACTGAACCCGTAAGGTCATCTGTTCTTCAACAGTAACGCCAGCAATGTAAGGTTGCTGCGGATCGGTAAAGATAAAGTCTTTACCTGCATTATTTGCTACTACTTTGGTTCCTATATTGGCGGGAATACTTAGATTATGAGTAACATTGTCTCTTAAATATGCGCCTGGATCAGCAGCATTTATTACTGTTATAGGTCCAGTTTTAGTATCTAAACGGTCAGTGGCGTTTGCAGCACTATAGAAGTTGTCAACATTTAGTATTAACATCAAGGTAGTATCATTTACTGACACTACATCTTTAATTAAAGTTCCAACTACTACATTACCATCAACTTTGAATCCAAAGTTAGCGGCTTTTGCTGCTGCCAGTTTGGCTGCCGGAGTTCCTCCAGGAACAAACTGGCTAACAATATCATTCTTGTTTATCTTGCCGCTGAATTTAGCAATGATGCGATCAGCTGTATTGGCTTCGGCACTTACCAGCGTTACCATCTCAACACTATCGCCGCTTCCAGCAGGATCAAAAGTAATTTCCAGTGTTTCTGCTGGTATACCGACAAACGCTCCATCTTCACCCGAAGCTACCGCTGCTACAGTGGCATTGATATAAGCGGTAACGGTTTTTGCAGATGCAGTTGAAGTAAGCACAACTGCTGCTTCACCATCATTCATAGCTACGGTAGTGTACGATAGAGCACCTAGGGTAGTCGACATGGTCAGTGTAGCATCGACATTAACTGGTGTTGTTGGGTTGGCTTTTTCAAACATTTGAGCTTTAATTACAGTGTTATCAGCGCCATTAGCGGTTAATTTTGCTTTATCTGATGTAAGTTTTAATTCGTAGAGGTCGGTAACCTTCGGTACTTTTATTGTGTTGCTGTTCGTAGCTACAGTAGCGTTACCTGCGGTTACACCTGTGACTACTATTGTGACATTATCGTTATAGTTTAGTCCCTGTACAGTTATAGTAGCTTTTGTTTTGTCAGCGCCTAATACGGCAGACTGAACTGTCTTAGCTTCTCCACCCACTTTTACATCAAAGTTGGCAGGGTCTACAGCATCAACTGCTTTATTAAATGTTACCTCAATGGTTGTTTTGTTAATAGCACTTACACTGCTAACAGTTAACGCTTCTGCTGCTGGAACTGTGAAAGCAGCCGCCCATCCTTTGCTGTCTTTATACTGCCAACCAATTTCAATTGATTGTGCTGCAGCGGTAGCAGCAAAGGGTGCAAATGTAAAGGCAACCGTCTTGGTCGCTTCGGTCCAGTTAAAGTTGCTTACAGCTAGGTCGGCTTTTCCGGCTCCATCGATTCTGGAAACAAAAGTGAAATCACCTTCTACCGGTGTGCCTTCTCCTGTCATGGTGATAGTAATGTTGCCATTATCGGCAACTACATTGCTAACAGCCAAGCCGCTCGGTATCAAGTCGCCGTCTCCAGCTGCATAATTAGACACTTCACCGGCATCATTCTTATAAGTGATGGGCGGTAAAGCTGTTATCTGATCTGCTGTTAAGGGTGTACCCCCCATTATTGACGTCCAACCGCTTGTTTGGCCATCAATATTATAGGCCAGCATGCCTGTTCCCAGGTTGTCAAGAGCGGCTTGGATTTCTGCTGCATTGGCGGGATTAGTGACATAGCCAATGCTATACGCCTTGTCCCCAATGATAACGCTGTCTGTAGGAATAGCAGCTGATGCTACTGATGCAAACAACATCAAAAAGGTTAGAGTTAAGGCTATGACTTTATAATTCCTTCTCTTTATCACTATTAAATATGCCTCCTTTTTAAGAAATCTCTCTCCGGTAATCCTGACTGTATACTATCGGTGAATACTAATAGTAATTAACCCCGATAGTATAGCGATTGCAATTTACCTTTAACCCCGCCTCCTCTCCATAATTCTAAGTCAGGGTTTAAACAGGCCTATTATTCAAACTCCCCTCTGACTGAACCAGGTTAACGGATTTTAACTCGTAATAATCCGTTTTCCCCAGAAGGGAGTTTGTTAACGCCCCTTCCCATCTTAGGTTCCTTCAAAAATCTAATAAATGTCCACTACCTCAAAGGCAACATCTCCGCCACCCGGTATTACATCACCGTTTCCGGCTGCATAAGTAGCTAAAGAACCTTGAGCATCTCTATATTGTATCTCAGGAAAAGCAGCTATCTCGGGCGCAGTGGCCGAACTACCTGTGAAAATTCCAGTCCACCCTGTTGTCATGCCGTCAATGCTGTACCACATACTTCCAGGATCGGCATTGTCCAAGGCTTCTTGTATCTCGGAAGCATGAGTCGGGTCAGTTAAATACGCTATAGCAAAGGCCTTATTCCCTATAATGACGCTATCAGAGGGAACAGCTGCTACAGCTACTGTTGCATATATCATCACCAGGACACAAGCGATAAGCATTACCTTGGCCGTTTTCTTCACCTTAACTCCTCCTTTCCTGGTAATTGTGTGTCGCTAAAGCATTTTTCCTATTGAATGTCTATGGATACATCGCTTGCAGCTGACGCGACATTAAGGGTTCCCGTTCCGAGAACGGTGGTTCCGTCACTAGCCAGTATACTTACAGTAACACTTTCAGCACTGGTCATATAAGCAGCTGCTACTCCCAAATCCTTTGCAGCCGAAGAAGTCGTTCCATCTGAGACTTTGTATTTCGCTGCTCCGTTTACGGTTGTAGATGTAACGGTTATGGTCTTAAATGCTGCCATGGCACCGCTTCCAACTGCCACGGTGCATACTGCCTTTTTGTCTGCCGGTTCCGGCGGTGTTTCGGATCCGCTTATAGCGATGCTAGTGCTGGCGGCTGCTGTTACGTTAAGGGTGCCGGTTCCGAGAACGGTGGTTCCGTCACTGGCCAATATGGTAACAGTAACACTTTCAGCACTGGTCATATAAGCAGCCGCTACTCCCAGATCCTTTACAGCCGAAGAAGTCGTTCCATCTGAGACTTTGTATTTCGCTCCTCCGCTTACGGTTGTAGATGTAACGGTTATGGTCTTAAATGCTGCCATGGCACCGCTTCCAACTGCCACGGTGCAATCTGCTGTTTTATCTCCCACTGGGGGCTGTACTGCAGTAATAGCGATGCTGGTGCTGGCGGCTGCTGTTACATTGAGCGTGCCGGTTCCGAGAACGGTGGTTCCGTCACTGGCCAATATGGTAACAGTAACACTTTCAGCACTGGTCATATAAGCAGCTGATACTCCCAGATCCTTTACAGCTGATGTAGTTGTTCCATCTGAGACTTTGTATTTCGCTGCTCCGCTTAGACCGGTTGTAGATTTAACGGTAATAGTCTTGAATGCGGACATAGCGCCACTACCTACCGCAACATCCACACTGGCACTGGCTTCAGGTACGGAAACTGAATACGCTAAGCTTGCAACCAGGCTCTGGGTTTGGCCGACTTTGATAGCAATAGCCCTGATGGTGGTTGCCGCATTAATGGTAATAGGAGCGGTATATTTTGTGCTGTTGCTGCTCGGTACGCTTCCATCAAGGGTATAGTAAATAGTAGCTCCGGCTGTAGCGGTGCTCAAAGTAACCTGGGTACCTGCAGGAACCTCACCGGCAGGAGGAGTAGCATTAACGGGTTTAACCCGGTTGCTGTCATCGCTGCTAGTAGTAGGGCCTCCGCCGCCACCGGAGGTTCCAGTTACAGCTACGCCGCCGATATTGGCAGTGATACCGCTGGCTACTTCATAAGCAGTCGGCTTCATCTCGATTACTACATTTGCTACATAAACCACGGCTTTATCAATAGTACCCTGCCCGCTTACCTTCACGGCAGAGTTGGCCAGCAATTCGCTAATAGAGGTGGTTCCGGAAAGAACCACATTTGCTTTGCCTTCGGCCTTCTTGATATTGACTTTGCCCAGTTTGCAGTTTTCAAAATTAACCGTCTCTCCGCCTTTGATAGTAGTGGTCCCCTTTACGGTTACGTTCTTCAGGGTGGCTTCGCCCGAACCTACTCCCTCAGCGATGAGGAGGTCACCGGTTATTACGGCATTCTGCAATATGACACCAGAAGCGGAAATAGTAACATTCCCGTTAATTTCCTGGCTGCCACTGGCAGGTCCATATGTACCGGCTTTGTCTAAAGTGGATATATCGACCGGTTTTTCCGGTGCAGCTTTTACATCTAAAGTGCCGCTGATAACGACAGCAGCTTCAGCTCTGGTGGCATTGGCTTTGGGATCAAAGTTGCCATCGGGGCGTCCTTTAATTACTCCCTGTGCCGAAGCAGTAGACACCGCTTCTTTAGCCCAGGCGGAAATACTGGCATCATCAGGGAAAACCTTGGCTGCGCCTTCGGCTTTCCACCCGGCGGCCTTGACTATCATAACGGCCATCTGTTCCCGGGTGATGGGGTCATTGGGTCCAAATTCCGTGTCGCTATAACCACTGACGATACCGTTGGCATTGGCAGTGGAAATAAAGGCCTTGGCCCAGTGGTCACTGGTATCGGTAAATACTTTTCCGGCTTTTTCTTCTAGTTTGAATGCTTTTACCACCAGGGTGGCAAATTCAGCTCTGCTGATGTTGTTATCCGGTTTGAAGGTACCATCCGGCTGTCCGGCAACCACACCGGCATCCACCATTTTTTGAATGGTATCAGCAGCCCAGTGTCCCTGGACATCACTCAGACCGGGAGCCGCCACAGCGGTCAAACCGGACCCGAAGAAGATGGTCATCGTAAATACGGCTAACACTAACCAGCTCAAATGACTTCTCTTACGCAAATTTTTCCCTCCTTAAACAACTTACTTGAACTCGAAATGCCGCTTGAAACTGATTTTTGTTTACCACCTCCATTGCTATAAGCGAAGCTTTATGAAAGCTTTACTTATTATCAAGAGTCGGGCACAGCCATTCCCATAATTACTATATATGTGCCATTCGCCAATGTATGACAGTACTATGGCTGTTATACATTAGACGATTTGTGCCCAGACCTGGGTTCCATTTGATACCAATGGCAAGCTTTTTTAGACATCGAAACCCTACCCTCTCAGCTTGAAAACCGAAAAAGTAGTAATTCCCGATATTCTGCCTAAAACTAAAGACTGCCAAATTATACACATCCATATAAGTTATTGGCGATTTAATTAATTTTTCCTGCTAAAAAAAGAAAAAAATTATTTTATTTTATCTACGACATACACTTGAAAAGAAATCGTTTTTGAATTTCTTATCACCACCACCCTGGCTGCAGTTTCACTACAAAAATTAAGTATTGGAATGAAAATACTGAAATATGGGGAAACTAATATTTTTTATGAGATGAATTAAGTCTGTGATTAAATGAATTCTACCATAGTATTCATCGGGTGTAAATGATTTCTATGGGTTAAAATGGGCTTGTACAGCACTATCTAACTCTTTCTTGGGTATTATGTGGATATAATAGCAATACCTCCTCTTTTATTATAGAGAAGGGAGGTATTGTCATTATTTGCATATATTTGGCTCATTTATGTTTAAGCGCTGCTTAAACGCCTGGCAGTGTTAGAATAATGGAGTTATTATCAGCATTCCAGTCAACAATTGCTCCCAATGCCTGAACGATATACCTGATGGGAACCATAGTATAACCGGATTCACTGGTTTCAATAGATGTATCCATTACATAGGCCAGCTGTTCATTTACGCTTATGGTATTGTTTCTCACATCAATCCCCAGTATCTTGCTTTCCTGTTTGAGCGTAATCATCTTTGATTCTGCTTCCCATCTTATATCATCAATACCCAGAGCTTCGGCAATGAATCTGATAGGGACATAGGTTCTGTCTTGCTTGATATACGGAGCTAGCGTTATTTCTTTTTCTTCTCCATTAACTTCCGCCTTTTTTTGACCTATGCGAAGCTCTATCCTAACGGCTGCTTGGGCTTTATCCTCCTTATCCGCATCACTACTGCCGCCGCTATCCTTCTCCAGAGTTTTATTGTCCTGCACCGGCTCCTTTTGCGATTGATTATTACCCGGGGACTTGTCTGCTTGCAGGGTTGCTGGGATCGAGCCGCCGGGCAGTATTGCCTTTAAGGCCTGGTTAGAGGGGGAGTCTATATCTATGCAAACATCTCCTTCTATGCTGTCATCAATGTAAACCCGATTGGAGTAAATATAAAGGTAGCAATCCTGGGAATTATCGGGTAAAGCGATTACCTCTAGCAAAACCTCTCCTTTGCTTAAGGAACTTACTGCCAGGGTGGGATTGGCAGCGTTGAATAGTCCATTGGGATTTCCGGCGTGTGCCTCCGGAACCAGAATATAGTTGCAATCAGTTCCATACCTCATGTTTGCGGCATCCAGCATGGTCGTTGTGCTCCATTCCGCACTGCTTTGCAAGCAGGTCATGGCAGTCGACTCATCGGTATCTATGGGGGCTTTGGTCCAGAATGAGTTCAAGGGTAACCTGAAGGTTAGAATATCGCCTTGCTGCAGTTGCCCTGCTATATAATGCCCGGCTATCCCTCCTAATTCATTGACGGTCCCGGGCAGGACAACGGTGTTTTTCATCACTCCATATTCGGCAGCAGGTACGGGCTGGCTTGAAAACATAAATAATAGGGCGAAAAGGATAATGGATAGGAATTTTTTTGTTTTCACAAAGTCACCTCCCCTGTATATAATTTTTTATCTGCCCGGCACAGTCTGACGGTTCTTTTGGGCTCCTGAGAAACAAAAGAACCATCAGATTTTTTCCCTAAGTACCTGGCAGCTCTATCGATACGGAAGAGCTGGCGGCATCCCATTTGACTGTCCGGCCCAGGGCTTCAGCCAGGGCCCTCAAAGGAACCATGGTGCGGCCATCCTTTATATGGGCTGCTGTATCCATACTTATTTCATTACCGTTGCGATAAATAACCTGGTCACCGATTTTTAGCTGGATGATGATATTATCCCGGCTATGTATAGTAACCCGGGCGGCGGTCTGGTCCCAATGAATGTCATCGGGATTTATGCCGGCAGCTAGAGCTGCATAACGGATGGGTACAAAGGTACGGCCCTCCAGTATATATGGTTCCACATCCATGGGGGTGGCCTGCCCGTTGACCTGGTATGTTTTCTCCCCTATCTTGAAGATTATGCTTCCCGCTACCGGGATTGGGGAAAGGGCATCTTTTTTCGCGGGCTGGATAATTTCTTTACTGATACTGGCATTGGCTACCTCACAAACCCAGTCGTGGCTGGGAAAAATAGGATTGGACCCTGCATTTACTTCATTTACTGCCGGACCTCCCAGCTTTATTTGAAGATCGCCATCAGGTAGCATATTATTAAGGTTATATACGATATCTTTGATAAGCAGTTTAGCTGCACTGGAACTGGAATTCTGAATGGGTATAACCAGTCTCTCCCGGTCGCCTTCCTGCTTCAATACGGTTCTGGATAATATCATATCTCCGGCCGTAATTTCCACCTTGGGACTGCGTACCAGCTTTATAGCAGAGGGAAAATCTATCCAGAGCTCGCGGGCCAGGAATACCCGCCCGGCACTTTCGCTTATTTCCAATTCCCCAGCGCTCTGTTCCTGCTTCCCAATAACTAAAGCAGGTTTGGAGGATGAAACCGTAAATGCAGGCTTGACCCGGGCAACAATAATAGCTCCGGATGCTCCGGCGGAACCGGTTACCTTAATTGCCAAGTCACCTCTAAAGTCAGTAGCTAAATCTACCTTACCCTCTTCCAAAATTATCTTACCGGGGCGTTCCCGGCTGCAATCCTCAATTTCGAAACTGATCTGATCTTTTTCACTATTAAGAAGTAACGGGCCTATATCCAGATAATTATCCCCTTCCAGTTTGACCGAGGGGAGTTTGGCCCATTTTGCTCCTTTAGGAAGGGTAAGGGTAACATAACGGTTTCTCACCATAGTTTCAGGAGCATTCTCACTGATAATGATATTGCCGATTTTCTGAGCGCAAAGCCCTCCGTAAGCCTCTCTTGAATTCTGTACGCTCAGGTCTGTTTTCTGCTGGCTATAGCTGCCGGCCTTGAGGCTGCTGACATTAAGCTCAGCATTGCTGTTAAGCTGCAGATTGAGTTCGCCATAGGAGCTTTGCCTATCAGTTAATTGTACCGGGCATTCTATTTCCATTTTGCCGATCGTTGTCGTCCGGAACATGGTCTCAATGCGCAAAGTGGATTGCCCGTACTTATCAACTTCTACACTTATCAAAAAATCATTCTCATCGTAACGGCCATCACCATTATGATCGACACGGAATCCCAGCATGGGGTCAATATAACATTTTTCTTTAATCCATTGATAACCGCCGGGGAGGGTCATTTTAAGATACTCGAAGGTACCCGACATGTTTTCCGTAACTTTAATAGGGCCCAGAACCTGCTCTCTGCTAACTATGAATTGGACTTCACTGGCTTCTACCGTCAAACGGGCGCTCAGGATATTGGCTATGGTAATTGTGCCGGATGAAAAACCAGCTCCCGCGCTATCGATGCTAAGTTCAGCATTGCCCTTGAATCCACGGGGTACTACCACCCGGTTGAAATACAAAACCAGTTCGGGATAATCATCGGGATATTTAATGTTTTCTACCACAATTTCGAAACCCCGGTAATGGCCAGGGTTGTTCCTATCTTCAGCTATAGGGTTAATCTCCACTTTCCGCTTCTGGTCCTCAAAGCCTTTGCCCCTGGCCAATTCCACATCCATCTGCTGGCCCTGGCCATAGATTCCGGCTGAAGTTATATAGAAGTTTCGGGGCAGGCGAAATTCGGCCCAGTAGGATTCGCCGGCAGCAGTAAAGGCATCTTTGGTGCTGGCAGTGATTTTTACAGTGGCCAGGGCACGAGTCTGCTCTTCTTCCTTAAAATCACTGTCCGGGTACTTGGGAAGCTCACCCTGTACCCGGTAGTTAGTGGCCCCAATAGCGTAACCCGAGGGTAGTAGTAATAATATACTGAAAATAAGCAATAAGCCCAATGTTTTTAACACTTTCCACAAATATGCATCCATACTTTATTTTATTCCTCCGGAAATATTTAGGGTTTTAGCAGCATAACTTAATTAGCTGATACCATCTGTATGGTTTGCCGGGCTTGATTCCAATCTACCCGAAAACCGAAGGCCTCTGCAATAAATCGGGCCGGAAGGTAAATATGTCCCTCCTTATTCAGCGGGGTAATATCCATCTCTGCCGTTTTCCCATTGATAATAATACGGTTATTTTTAGTAGATACTTCTACCGTAACTTCATTTCTCAGCAATTTTACACTCTGGGTTGAATCATCCCAAATAATAGCATTCTCGGGTACCCCCAGAGCCAGGGCCAGGTAACGGACCGGGACGAAACTACGCCCGTTTTGCAAAAATGGAATGGCATTCATCGCTCTTATTTCTTCGTCAGAGCGGTATATTTTCTGGCCAATGGTAAATTCGGCCTTAACCTGGCTTTTTTCAGAAAAGGTAGAGAAACGCAATATAAAGTCTTCCTTTAGATTGCCCCCGGTGATATCCTTAAAAGCATCAGCCGGGATTTTTAATGAATAGTTATGATTCTTTTCCAGCTTAACTGTGGGGTCTACTACCAGCGTGTTTCCTTCCATGCTTTTTTGAATACTTATAATATTAGTCAATTCGTCAGTCAAATTTATTCTGTCATATCCCCTATCGGTCAAAACACCCTTGTTCAAGGTGATTCTTATGGTTTTATCCAGAGCAATGTTTTCCGAAGCATGGGGAGGGTCGCAGGCTTTAACCTCCAGAGGGCAGGTTTCGATCGCATACAATTTTCCATCCCGGGAACCCACATAGATGATTCCATCTTCCCCCAGAGCTACGCCTCCTTCTATTCCCCCTACAGGATAGTCCCATATCTTGCTGCCATCCTTGGCGATAGCATAAAGCATTCCTGAGCTATGGCTGGAAGCAACATAAACCGTACCATCGGCTCCCAAAAGCGGAGCGGAACAATTAAATACAGCAGCAGTCCAATTGGCTGTACCGGACGGAGCAAAACGATAAAGAACATCCGCCCCGGCATAGATGCTGCCATCGCAAGCAATAGCCAGGGGGGGATTCACTTCACTGCTACCATTCAAATTATAGGCAAAACGGATCTTACCCTGGGGACTTACCAGATATAATGATTTGCCGGAACAAATATAGATATTGCCATCCTTGTCGAGCGCTGGGGAACTAGTAATAGCTTCTAAATTGCATTTCCACTTTTCCGTGCCATCTGCTTTCAAACAGAAGAGCTTCCCGTCCCGGGTACTCACATAAATGAAACCATCATTCCCTACCGCAACAGCATTGTCTATTCCTGCTGTAGGAAAAATCCATTTTTCGCTGCCATCAGGATTAACCGCATATAAGCGCCCGTCTTTGCCTCCAATATAAAGCGTTCCGTCTGCCCCGATTACGGGTGAAGACTCAAAAATATTATCGGTAATAAAAACCCACTTGAGTGTTCCGTTTGGATTCAACGCATACAAACTGCCATCCTTCGATGATGTATAGATTGTGCCATCAGCCCCTATGGCAGCAGAGGAGACTATTTCATAGCCGGTTCTAAAGCTCCACCTTTCCTTTCCATCTCTATCAACAGCATAGAAGATTCCATTCCTGGCTCCAAAATAAAGAGTGCCATCAGCTCCGATAACCGCTGTCCCCACAATAGGACTGGCGATGGAAAACTCCCACTTAAACCGGGGACTAGTCCCTGCTGTATACCTTGATTGCCGGGTCCAGTTGTCCGCAGCAGGTTGTACCGCTTCACTATCGTAAAGGCCGGCTTGATACCCGCCATAACCGCCCTGGTTCTGGTCAAAAGCTATTTCCTCTGCCCAGGCCTGCTCCGAAGTCAAGAGGGAAGTGCCGCCCCAGGCCATCCCAACGAGAAGCAGAACAAGAACCCCCAGTATGGATAAGCTGGTACTTTTCGTTTTCATTCATTTTCACTTCCCTGCATAATGTTTTAAGCATCGGTAGAAACTGCGGAGCAGTTTCAATACAGCACTGCAAACTACTCTTCCGCTGCACTTGAGGCCGGGCTGCTTCCTGCCGAGCTCAAGTCGGCCGCCCAGGGTTTGCTAAAGGCCAGCTTCATATAGGAGTGGGTTGCAGCCATTTCAAGTGCTGTGTAGCGGGCGCTGTCCAGCTTTTTCTCTTCCGCTTTTACTTCAGCTTCCGTGGCCATGCCTACCTCTAACATCAGGCGTTTCACCCGAAGGTTTTCCTCCGCCATTTTAATAGCTTCCAGGCTGCCGGCATAGGCTTCCTCCAGATTGCGAGTCTGGTAATAGAGGGTACGGGTGGCCATAGCTACCAATTTTTTGGCGCTGGCGGCATCCAGCTCCGCCTGTTCCACTTCAATCCGGCGGGCTTCTCCGGGACGGTACTGCCCGCTGCTGTATATTGTTATATCTTTTAGAAAATTCTTCATGTTTACCATTTCGTCCGCCTGCCAAATTACCGGGGATCTTTCCAGAACACGGGAAACCTCATGTTCCAGATCACTAACTTCCAGAGGCTCAAACTTTATGCTATCACTGAGCTGGGGCCGTTCGGTGATCCAAAGCCCAATATGTTGGTTAAAGCTATTATAAGCATTATCCCGTCCATTCTGCGCAGCGGCTACAGCTGCCTGGGCCCCCGCATACTGAGCTTCCGCTGCCAATACCAGCTGGGTGGGGGATTGGTTGGGAATCAAGGACATTCCTACCTGCTGCGCCATCCGAGCATTCTGTAGCTGGCGCAAGGCCGCTGCCTGGCTGCTTTCAGCTGTTTTTAACTTTTCGACCGCCTTGAGAACTTCCCAGTATTTCTTACAGGTATCAAGAATCACCTTGTCTTCCGCCACCGTAAAAGAACGCTGGCTGAGCTGCCAGGTCAAATCGCTGGCCAGAACATTGGTATAGGCCATTTCTACCGCAGGAATACCTATGTGCCCTACTGGAATATAATCCAGCTGGCTGCCGGCATAATCGCGTATTTCCTTGGTCCGATCCATTTCTTTGCTGGCCTTGCTTAGCGCTTCACTATGCTTTAAAGCCTGGGCAATGGCCGCGTTCAAAGATAACCCTGCTGTCGGTTCTGCTGCCGGGGTTGAAGTCTGCTCGGCCACTGCCGGGGAAGCCGTAATGCCGATGGCCAGGGCCAGTACCAGGGCTAAGGCCATTAAATTACGAAGCCACTTTTTCCGCTGCTTGCTTGCTAATTTGTTCATAATAGAATCAACTCCATATCTATGATTTCTTACCAGAGCTTGCCTTTAGTATAAACAGTTCCCGACTGGCCGGTCAAGCAAAATCAGCTATCGGTACTCCGGCATTGATAAAGACTATAAATAAGATCTGATAGTTAAAACCGGTAATTTTTAATTTAAAAAAAAAGGAGCCCGCTGCGGGCTCCTTTTTTTATCACTTATTTAATGGTTACGGTCTGATTAGCTGCATCCCAGCTGGCGGTAGCTCCGAAAGCATTGGCTACGAAGCTGATGGGCAGCATGGTACGGGAGTTGCTGATTTCAGGAGCAACATCCATAGTTACTGAAGCACCATTAATCACTAGGGCTGTGCTGCCAACTTGAAGTTGGACAACCTTGTCACCCTTCATCAGGGTAACGGTCTGTTTGGCTCCATCCCAGAGGATATTGGAATCGTTAATTCCCAGTGCATAGGCCACATAGCGGATGGGCATATAGGTGCGGCTGTCCTTGATATAAGGAGCTACATCCATGGTCTGCTCTACGCCATTTACCTTGTAGCTGCTGGCACCGATTACAAAGGTTACTTCGTTCTTGTAATCGCCAGGAGCCGGAGTTACGGTAACAGCGTTGGCTACCTTAATTACCGCCTCATCAGATGGCAGAGTCTGGTCTACGGCATTGCCGGTCAGCTTAACAATTACATCTCCCTCAGGAACAGTACGATCCAGGGTGTATTCAACATCACTGAGCAGAATGGTAGAAGCTTCGGAACTGGTCTTGTCGATCGGGAGCAATAGCCAGTTGTCATTCGCAGCCAGTTTAATGTCGAAATCTTTCAGTTTAAGGTTGCCGGCGGTAACTTTAACGGTCGGCTTCTTGGCAAACTTCACGCCATCGGGCAGATCAACCACCAGAGTGGCATTTTGATTGGGGGTTGTTACCAGAGCAGTCTTGTCATAGTTGTTGGCAATTTCAGTTACCTGGTATTTCAGCATGCCGGCGGCAGCTTCGGTGATGGTGATATCGGCTGCCTTCTGGTTGGCAAGACCGATCTTGACATCGTTCTTGCTGGCGGTGGCGTTAATCGGTTTTACCACTTTGCCCAGAACTACTTCATATTTTCCGCCCAGGGCTTTGCCGTCAGCAATAACTTTCAGGTCGCCTTCGGGAGCATCAGGATCCAGGAATATCTTGATATCTTCAAAGGTAAATTCGGTCTTGGTCGGAGCTCCAGCGGCAGCATAGGTAAAGGTCAGTTTATGGCGCTGGTTGTCCAGAGCACATTTTGCACCCTGGTCAGCCGCAAAGGTGCCATTTCCTTTTTCCACTGTAATAGTGGGTATCGCAAACCAGTGAGCATAACTGGGCAATTCCAGACAGAAATCACGTCCGTTTACAAAGCTATCTTTGAGGTTTTCTTTAATGGTCATCTTCTGCAGTTCCTGTCCTGCGAAACCGGCTTTTACGGTCTTGGCATCGCCTTTGCAGAGAACTTCAATACTGTAGTCGGCTACTTTACCGACAGTAAGCTTCTGGGTGGTAACATTGTCACCTTTAACCGTAAACTCTAGCGGACCTCTCAGGTCGCGATCATCTACATCAATTTTCAGGTCGATGTTTACAAATCCAGGGGTAGTGCCAGGAGCAGTTGGATTAACTGTCAGGGTCAACTGGCTGTATCCATCAGCATTCTTGGCTACATTAAAGCTTGCCGGGGTCCAGTTGGCCCAGGTGCAATCTGCAGCAGTGCTGGCGATGGTGATGTCATCAGGAGCCACGATCTTGATCTGTTTGCCAGCTTTGATGGAGTTGGCGCGGTTTTCAGCAATACGGATGGTGCCAACAAGCTTGTTGTTGCCAACCGGAACAGTGGAATCATCCATAACAGTAGCGGTGGTTCCAGCAGAAGAACTGCGGGCTACAACTACTTTGCCCTGGGTGATGCCGGTATTGGGAGCATAAATCTCGATGGCGATGTCAGCATCGGGAGCATCGATGGTAGCAGTAGAAACTCCAGCCACATTGAACAGGAAAGACAAAGATGCCCTGTCCAGAGTGGAGGTCCGGCTGTTAAGAGCGATGGTCAAGCTCTTGTTGCTGCCGGCTACAAATCCCAGGTCAGCAGCGGTCAGGTAAGTTCCATCAGCTACTACATAGCTGGCCAGGGTGGCAGCGGTAGGAACTGCATCATATTCCACACCTGAGGGTAGATTGATGGTAATCTGTTGTCCAGCCGCCAGTGAACCCATGGTGGCACTGGTCTCAGTAATCTTCAGGGTTCCCAGCGTAACTCCGCTATCGGACTGAGATACGGTGGGAATGGTCAAGGCTACATTTTCAGTAGCCGCACTTGCGGTTCCCACTCCGACAAACATGGTTGCCAGCATGGTCAGAACCAGCAGAAGTGCAAAATGTTTTCTTTTAAGCATTTATTTCCCTCCTATAATTTTTCCTTGTTTTATTTTCCTTGTTTTAGGCGTTCAGAACTGTCGCCCTAAATGAGAGGTGATCATCGATAAATTCGATAGTTAAGTCTGCTTTTCTTCTCGCCTCCTTTTTCTAGCCGGTTATATGTAGTTGAATTGCCGGCTGCTCTTGAATCCAGTGCTATTCCCTCTACCGAATTGCCCGGTTGCGGGGGCACTATGGTTTCACTGATTGGTTAGACGCGATGATGAGTCAAAAAGTTCCCAGCCAGGAGAATTATTTTTATTTCTTTCCATTTTTTCTGTGGTTCTGCTGCCAACATGATATAATGAAGCAAAATTTTTACATGAATAATCTGTCCAATTTGTGAAATATGCGGGAACTTTTTTTCACCGCTGACTGTCTAAAAAGATAAGCGGGATGTTTTTCCGCTTCAAGGAGTGTTTTATTTCTTGATGTCAATTAAAAAGCTGGTGGAAAAGGCCAGCCGGGGTGACCTGAGGTCTTTTGAAGAGCTGGTAGTGCTTTACCAGGATCGGGTTTTCTCCCATTGCTTTCGTCTTACTGCCAATAGCGATGATGCTCAGGATTTGGCCCAGGAAGTGTTTATTCAAGCTTTTCGAGCCATCAAGACCTTTCGTCACGAAGCCGACCTTGGCACCTGGCTGCACCGGATTACGGTAAATAGCTGGATAAATTGGCAACGTAGAAACAAAAAACTGCTTATTTTCTCCCTGGATGATCCGGTGAACACCCCGGACGGGGAAGTAATCCGGGAACTGGCGGCGAGCGAGGCCAGTCCGCTGGAAGCCGTGGAACAGCAGGAGTTGAGTGCAGCGGTTAGGACCGCTCTCGATCGGCTGGCCCCTGAGTACCGGACGGTGCTGGTGCTGCGAGAGATGGAGGGCTACAGCTACGAAGAAATTGCCCAAATCTTAGACTGTTCGCTGGGTACGGTGAAATCCCGCATCAGCCGCGGACGGCGGGATATAAAGAAGGAAATAGTTAAATTAAGGTGTGAGTGGGATGATATGTAATGAAGCCAGGGAATTGTTTTCTCTCTGGATAGACCATGAAATAGAAGAGGCAGAGCGTGAAGCCCTGCAGCTGCATCTGGACTCCTGCCCGGATTGCCGGCAGGAACTGGCAGACTGGGAGAGGATTTCGGCTCTACTGCGCGAGTCCCTGGCTAAAGCAGCTGAAGAGCAGACGGCTCCCCCAGAGCTGTCCCGGGTGGTTATGAAAACGTTGCGGGAGCAGGATCAGCCGAAGCGCCTGCCCGGGTGGAAGAAGGGGGCAGCGGGGATAGCGGCGGCACTGGCCCTTTACCTGGGTTCGAGCGGTCTCCTGTGGACTCCGCTCTGGCAGGTGGCGAATAAGGAAGCACCGGTAATTAAAGATCCGGTGCAACAAAGCTCCAAACAGCAGATAGCCGAACAAGCGAGGGAAAAGACGCCTGGCAATAATGCAATAATCCCGGCCGGGAAGCAAGATGACAAAAGCAGCCCGATGGCTCCGCAGGGGATGAGTAAACCAGCGGATAAGAATAATCCCACAGCTCCTGCCGGGCCGGAAAATCCAAATATAGCAGCGGTAGATACTGGTAACCCGACAGCTGCTCCGGTATTTTTGAGTAAAGAAAGAGTACTTGTTTCTACTATTTACAAGCTGGTTCCCTATGATGCGGATCAAGCCAAAGCTCAGCAAGAAGCACAAAAAATAGCGGCAGCAGCTGGAGCTAGCGTACAGTTGCTGGGACAACAGCTCGATGGACAGCGAAGCGCAACGGTTTTAAAGTTTAGCTGCCCGGTTGAAACGGCGGAACAGCTTAAACAGGAATTGTTAGGATTGGGCAGCCGGCTCTCCCTGGAGGAAAATCGTCAGGATCTGACCAGCCGCTTCAACGATACCCTGGAGCAATACCGTATGCTAAGTGCACAGGCGGCTACCGTACATGATAAGGAGCAAGCCAAAGAGCTGGAGATACAGATAAAGGCTCTGGAGAAACAATTGAACAATTGGGATAAAGAAGCAGCCCGGGAGTCCATTGTCCTCTGGCTGGAGACTTAATAAGGCGAAAAAAAAGGTTCCCTTCGAGGGGAACCTTTTTTTTCGCCTTGCATCTTACTCTTCACTCCACATTTTAGCTATAATAGCTGCCGCTTCAGCCCGGCTAAGAGGACGCTCAGCATCAATGTAGCTGCCTCTTGCATAATCCAGATAATCCAACTGCTGCGTATGATATAAATGCCGAAAGGCCTTCATGGCCCAGGAGGGTAATTTATTAAATCTATCCAGAAAGGGAAGCTCCGGCAGGGTTTGCTCTTCCTGCTGGTCATTCTTTTTCTCGCTGCACTGGAGGGCCGCCATAATAACTGCCATTTCCGCCCGGCTAATATTTCTCCAGGGGCGAAAACTCCCATCGGGATAACCCTTAATAATTTCCTGCTCTTGCGCCGCATAAACCGCCCCCAAAGCCCACCAGGGTATTTCCCGATTATCGCTAAAGTAGTTTTGTTCCCTGCTCTCACCGATGTCCCATCCCTGGGCTCGAGCCAGTAGGCAGATGAACTCCGCCCGGCTGATGGATTTCTCCGGCTTAAAACAGCCATCTTCATAGCCGCTGATTATTCCCGCCTCAAGAAGTTTTTTAATCTCGTGCTCCCAGGGATGACCTGCCAGGTCAGAAAATTCTTTACCTGCTTCCTCAGGGGCGAAGCTTAGCAAGGGAAGACTCAAGCCCTTAATAGCTCCACCGGAATGTTCTATGGCGAGGAGAGTGACTTCGTGCTCATCCTCCTTCATTTTGAAAAGCTGACTAAAACTGCCGTCTGCTCCAACCTCCAGGGGAATGCAACCCACATCACTGCGATAAATATAAACCAACGGGCTGCTGCTCCAACCTTGAAGAATTAAGATTCCATTAAGAACATAGGCTTTGGCCTCCAATTGGGGACTGGCTGTTCCAGGCGCAACCTCTACCTCCAGGCGGGCCAGGAATTCGTTGCTCGATCCTGCTATGGCCAGGGTTACGATATTGACCTTTTCACCGGGTATAAGCATTTGCGGAGAAATGTTATATGACCCCTTTATTATCTGAGTATAGCGGCTGATGGAAAGGATAGAGCCATCCTGTAAATTGACCGTCTGCCTGACCGGGTCATATGCAGAAAAATAGCTGCTATCTTCACGGGCACTGTATACTGCATCTACTCTCCAAGCCTTATCTTGATCAGGGCAATTAATTACCCGCACCCAGGTTCCTGGAAGCAGAGAAAGAACCCCGGCCTGCAAGCCGCTATGGAAGATTTCCGTCTGTGTATCCAACGGCACCTTTCGAAAACTGCTAGAGTTAGCCTTGCTCTCCTGAATATATAGCATTTTTTCCCGCTCACTGTAAAAGAGAACACGCCCGTAATATACCTCGCTGCTAACCAGCAAATGGAGGATATTATTAGTGCCGTTTAATAAAAGCGCAGCAATATGATCGCCGGTTTTAACTTCTTCCAATTTACCCGCCTGTTGATCCTTAATTATGGTGTTTCCCGGGAAAAGCCGGTAGCTCTGGCCTGATTCCAATTTTATTTCTCCCTCTTTGGCGTCTACCTCTGCTGCCTGTCCTAAAGCCAAATCTCTTTCTACCTTTATGTATTGTATCTCCTGGTTGCTGGGGGATAGCGTAAGCGTTACTTTCAGACCGGGAGCCAGGTTTTCCAATCGCGCCACCTGTTCGGTACCGTAGGGAGCGTCTACCGGGTCGCAGTCTATAAGCCTATCCAGGTAGGAGATAACTACATGCTCTGCTATACGATAGTTTCGCTCATCATGTAAAAGCTTAAGTTCCCGCTGTTCAGGATTTAATGTTTCAATGAAACCATCAACCTCCTCATAAGCCGCCTTAAGCTGCCAGATAGTTTGTTGGCTGGGATTAATCAGAGCATTTACCTCGGAACCGGGAGGTACTGTTGTGCTGTCATTTACCGGAATTTTATTGAGAAGAATCCTGCCTTCGCCTGTAAGGCTGGGATCAATAAAGAAACCGCCTTCACGAAGCTGCTTGTTCATTTCTAAAAGCAATTTCTCCGTATAGCCTAAACCTTCTGACAAAACTTGAACTCCACGAGCCAACCAGCTGCGGCTAACAATATAGATCTTCTGGCCTATAGAGTAGTAGTCGCTCCCCTCCGGAATTTCTGCCGTTTGCTCCTGCATCCGGCCATTGGAGAGCTTAAAAAGCTGTAGTCCGGAAGTATCTTTTTGCTCTCCTTGTGATAGTTTTAATATCTGCCCTTGCTGTTTGCGGATAATATCATGTTCCAATGCCTGCCCATACACCAGGGCAAATTTCTGGGAGCGATCCAGGCGGGTGCCGCGCACAGTTATTTTATATTCACCGGGGACTGCATCTTTAATATGAATCTGTTCGACATTATTGGCTGTATCTGTTTGACCCTGTCCCCGGAAATCATTTCCATAAAAAATTCGTCCCTGGGGATCTTCTACACTTAGATCAAGATTGTTGACCAGGGTATGCTGAGAAGCAGGTGCTGCCGGGGGATCCACCCAGGCCAGGGTAACCTTGAAGTCTCCCCCCCCCTCGGTCAAACGGGCCTGGTATTTCACGTTCTCTCCGTTATGTATTCCATTATCATTATCTATAATTTGAAAACTGCCTTCCTGTAAAGCCAGCACTGTTCCAGCTAAATCCAGGACTCCAAAGCCCTCTTCGTTAGAAGGAAATCCCCCTGGAGTACGCGCTCCATTTATTAGTAAAGCCTTCATTAAGGCAGATGAAGGCCGGCTCATTTGCCGCTCTAACTCCAGATATTCGCTCAAGAGTGCCAGGGCACCGCCGGTAACAGCTGCAGCCATGCTGCTCCCCCCCATCAGGGTATAATCCGGGTTGGGAGCATAATTGCTTTCCAGCAGACGGGAGCAGACGGAAACAACTGCCGAACCTGGAGCTAGGAGATCAGGCTTTATGCGTCCATCCGCCGCTGGCCCTCGACTGGATGAAGCAGCAATCTGCTCAGCATAACGGGCTTCCGGACCAAAGGCAGGCCGGGGCAGCTGACTGCATCCGATGGTAAGGGCATTCTTGCTATTGGCCTCGGCCGTTAGACTGGCTTTCTCCGGCCCGTTATTTCCCGCTCCAAAAACGGGAAGGAAATCCGGAAAACGATAGACGAACTGGTCAATCTGGGCACTACGGCCAGAGTAAGCATTACTCCCTCCTCCCCATCCATTTACATGAATCCTTACACCAGCCTCATAAGCTGGGCGGAAAAGCTCTCCTATCTGCTCGGGCAATTTGAGCTGGCCTGCCTGATCCAGGAGGGCCTGGAAATACAAGCTGGCCCCGGGGGCAATCCCGCGGTATTTTCCCGCGGAGGCATTGCCACTCCCGGCTATGGTAGCTGCCATGTGGGTTCCATGCCCTATGGGATCATCGGGTAGACTTCTGCCAGCATAGGATTTTAACATTGCCACTCGGGGCATTTTCCCTGCTTCACTCTGCAGGTCAGGATGAAGGTCGGAAATGCTGCCTTTATCCAGGCCGCTGTCAGCAATACCGATTATTTGTCCCTTTCCGCTCAAGCCAGAGGGGGTTAAAAGCCCCGGAGCAAGTAGGATATTAGAGGCTATTATGTCTGCCGTACGATCATTAAGCAGTTCTGTCTCGCTGCTCGCTTCACCCGGCCCAGCCAGAACTGGTCCCGGAAATAATAGCAGGAATAGGAGCATAAGAGCTATTGTCTTATCTTTTAAAGATCTGCCTGGCTTTTTTTGCTTATTTTGCTGGTATAAATGTTCTGTTCGCAGTAGAGTCATACTTTCACTACCTCAATATTTTTGGGGTGTCAAGGGGACGGTCCTTTTGACACCGTAGCCTTACTCCTCACTTTTCTTGCTAAATCCCTGGTTAGGCCGTAATAAGACCAGTTCAAGTTTTGCGTGGAACGGCTTTTGCAAAGCCTTTATATCAACTAATGCTTATTTATCTAAGCAAAAGCAATTTGCTTGGATGTTCTGTTCTTCCTTTCATCTATGTTTTTATCAGTAGTTTAGGGCTACGCCAACATTATATATATACACTAGGTTTCGCTATTTTCTTACACTACTCCTCCTCCGGGTTTTTTCCTTTATTTATCATTGATTCTACTGCAAAAAGTTATTAATATTCATTGGCTTGTATAAATATACCGCTCCAGCGTCCTTAATAGCGACCGCAGGGAGCATCAGTTGTGCCCGACAGGGCGCTTCGCATGGGCAACACCTGCGGCTTGTCTCGCGGCTCAAGGGGTACACGCTAACCTCCCATCCATGGTCGTCAACCTTAATAGTGACACCCGCAAGGTGGAACACCAGGAGTACCCGGAGGGTGATAGCGCTCTCGCGACGTCCTGTCGCTCGCCCCCTTTCGCCTGCTCGCCTTCGCCGGGCGTTGCAACCATGCTTCGCCAACGCTCGCTTTGTATATTTATGCAACCCTTATGCAACAAAAGGGGTTTTCGCAGTGGAGTCATAATTTACTGTGGATAACTGATAATGGGGACATTTTTCACCTGCTTATAAAAGAGGATAGCACCGGCAGCAAGGCGAATATTTATGTATGTAAAAGTGAGACGTAAAGGATTAAGTTAAAAGGAGAGCATCATTTGGAACATAGTATATTTATGGTAATAATAGCGGCCATGACTCCGGTAGTAGAATTGCGCGGGGCCATACCCCTGGGACTGGCTCTGGGGATACCCCCGGCCGAAGTATTCTTGCTTTCGTTAATAGGCAATATCCTGCCTATCCCTTTTATCTTACTGGGGATAAGGTGCTTGCTTAATGAAATAAAAAAAATACCCCGACTGCATAACTGGATAGACCGCAAGGGTAAAAAAGGGGCCGGATTGCTTAATGAAAAAATACGACGATGGGGTTGGTTAGGTCTGATGATATTTGTCGCTATCCCCCTCCCCGGAACCGGAGCATGGACCGGGGCCCTGGCTGCAAGCTTTCTTAGCCTGAAGTTTTGGCCTTCCTTCCTGGCCATCGTTGGGGGAGTTTTGATTGCTGGCCTCCTGGTTACCGGTGCCAGCCTGGGAGTAATATCATTTTTTTAAAAGGTGAGCGGCCCGGTTTTGCCGGGCTTTTATAAAAACAGAGGCGGGCTCTACTCCTCCACCTCGTTGTAACGCTGTGTTGAAACTGCTCCCCAGTTTATTCCGATGCTTAAAAATGATGATTCCACTGCTCCACTATTTAATCCCGCTGCTTTTCTTTATCCGGTTGCCTCTTTCTTCTAAATAAATTACTTCGCCCCGGGGGATAGGTTTTTCGTTTGCTTCGCTCCCGCAGTATTCCGGGATGAGTTCCTGGATGAACCGCATTATCTCGTTTCTATCGGGGGGTAGATTTTTTATCCAGGCAGCGATATTATTTCTTATCCCGTTGTAACGCTCATCCAGTTCTTTGCTGGAAATGAAGATGCGCTGGTGCCGGGTGGCGGCCATTTCTTCGTAGCCGGAAAAGAGTTCTTCGTAAAGCTTCTCTCCCGGCCTTATGCCGGTGTATCTAATTTCAATGTCGAGTTCCGGGTCATAGCCTGACAACCTGATTAAGTCGTTGGCCAGATCCGCTATCTTTACCGGTTCTCCCATATCGAGCACAAAGATTTCTCCCCCTTGGGCAATGGCTCCGGCTTGAATGACCAGCTCCACTGCTTCGGGTATGGTCATAAAGTAGCGGGTCATATCGGGGTGGGTTACGGTAAGGGGCCCCCCTTTTTGAATCTGTTTTAGAAAAGTGGGGACTACGCTGCCGCGGCTGCCCAGCACATTACCGAAGCGTACGGCAGCAAAACGGGTCTGGCTGCTGCGGTTTATATCCTTCGCAATCAACTCGGCTATACGCTTGCTGGCCCCCATGACATTGGTAGGGTTGACCGCTTTGTCGGTGGATATCAGTATAAAAGTCTCGCTTCCATATTTATCGGCCATTTCCGCTATGTTCCTGGTACCCAGGACATTATTGTTCAAGGCTTCGTCCGGGTGCATTTCCATCATGGGGACATGCTTGAAAGCAGCCGCATGGAATATAACCTGGGGAAAATGCTTTTCGAAAACGGACTGCATTTTTTCCCGGTTGCGGACATCAGCGAGTTCTGCTTCCAGAGCCTGTTCCGGAAAGGATTCACGCAGTTCGTTGTCTATATCGAAAAGGTTGTTCTCACTGCATTCCAAAAGTATCAAGCGTTGGGGCCGGTGCCGGCAGACCTGCCGGCAGAGTTCGGAGCCGATGGAACCGCCCGCTCCGCTGACCAGTACTGTTTTACCCTGCAGGTAAGCAGCAATCTCCTCCAGATCAATTTTAACCGGCTCGCGTCGCAGCAAGTCTTCCAGTTGGACATCGCGAATCTTACTGCGGCTGTGTAGAAGGTCGTCGGCTCCTTCAAATATCCGCAGCCGAACTCCGGTCGCCTGGCAAATATTCACTATTTCCCTTATGGTCCTGCCTTCTGCCGAAGGCATGGCAATAATAATTTCTTCTATCCCGTGGCTGGCGGTGAGAAAAGGAATCTGCTCCCGGCTTCCGAGCACCGGAATGCCAAAAATACTGAGCTTCTGCTTCAGGGGACTGTCATCTATGAAACCTACCGGAAGCAGGTTTAAGGACTGGTTGTTATTCAGTTCCCGGGCTACCATGGCCCCGGCATCGCCGGCCCCGATAATCAAGGTTCTTTTAGCTTTTTTGTTGGATTCCTTAATAATGAGATCCCGCAGCAGGCGCCAGCTCAAGCGGGAGCCGCCAATGAATATAATCATGAAAACCCAGGACATTATGTATACGCTGCGGGGCAGGTAGGACAGGGGTATGGTGTATATCAGTATAATTACTATAGCGGTGCTGGTAGTGACTGCCTTTACTATCCCATATAATTCGCCAATGCTGGCATACTTCCACATACGGTGATAAAGGCGCATAGCGTACAGAGCTCCCAGGGTAATAAATGTATACCAGGGGATCAAGGAGAAAAAAGCTGTCAGGTAATTGGCGGGGATTCCCCCTTCACCTTCGAAGCGCAACCAGAGGGAAAACCCGATGGAGAGGTTTATCAGGCAGCTATCGAATAATAACATTAGAATTAAACGAAGCCAATAAGTCATATATTACTCCTTCGTGCCGGTGCAGCGGTTCGACTTTCCTGCTTCACTCTTTGCCGGCAATGCCTGCAATTGCAGCAAGCTGCGGTAGAGGGCGGCCGACTGGGGATTGCTTGAATGCAGTCCCAGGGCCAGAGCTTCGGCCTGTTCTTGTTCACCGCTGCGATAGAGAGCGGCCAGGTGCCAGGCTGGAGTTTCCGGGGACTGCCATGAGCCGTCCTGAACCATGGGCAGCAGGGGTTCTATCGTTGCCCGAGCTTCCGGGTACTGACCCAGCAGGTAGTAAGCCTTGCCCAGGCTAAGCTGGGCGGCAGGGCTTAATTCCAGGGGCTGGCCCGACCAGTATGGATAAGCCGCCTTCACCGGGTCGATGGCTTCTTTCTTGATTTGCAATTCCCGGTTTTGTTCCACAATACTCTCTGCGTAAAATGCAGCTTTCTCTGCCTGCTTATTATTAAGATGAAGTTCAACCGCCTTGAGAGCCAGTTGTATTACCCCTTCATAAGCATTGATATCGTTGGGGTTGCATCGTATCGCCCACCGGGCCTCTTCTATCGCTCCTTCCGGGTCATTGAGTCCAATGCATAGATTGGCCAGGCTATTGCGCAGCTTAATACTATAGGGGCCAAGTTCTCCGGCCTTTTTTATCTCCTGCCGGGTTAGCTCATAACACTCCCGGGCCATTGGGTTCTTCGACTGGACCGCCTGGATAAACTGCAGGGCGCAGGCCTGGGCCAGGCCAGCATGGTAGTCTGCATTTAATGGGTCGAACTGGGTGGCTTTTTGGTATAAACTCCGGGCTATGAGAATTTCAGCTTCCTTTTCCTGCAATTGCTGTTCTTCACTGATCTCCTGCAACAATCCGTTTCCTTCGCGGGCTGAGCTGTGGGCCAGGCTAAAACTGCTGCCGGCAATAATAATCATAAAGGCCAGGATTGCGGCCAGGCTGGTATTCATAACCGGCTTGTGTTGCAGAAGCCTCTTTTCTTCCTTACTCGCCTCCAGCCTGCTGCCTGCATTAAGCAGGGCAAAAAGGGTCCACAACAATATGGCCATAGCCCCCAGGGAAAGATCAAAATCCATGGCGGCATGGAGACCAAAGGCCAGAGCAGCCGTAGCGGTTCCCCAATTAAGAATCCAGCTATCACCGGTGGCTTGTCCCCGCTCCCGTTTTCCTCTGTATATTTTCCACAAAGCCAGGAAGAAACCAATCCATATGGAGATAAAGGCTATGAAGCCTATGGTTCCTGCTTCCACCCAGACCTGTACAAAATGATTATGGGTTTCAGTAGTCCAGGCCAGGTAATCTTGATATTGATGGTAGAGGGCATTCCAACCCCCGGCTCCGGCACCAACGAGAGGATAATCCTTCACTATCGCCAGTCCCCAGTGGGCATAATCCATGCGGGAAGAGTAGCTGGTACCGGTGGTGTCCTTTATCTGGGAAAATCTTGCGGTCAGGTTTTCGGGGAGTATTTGTTGGGCTGACTGTGGTATCTCGGGCAAGCGGATCACCAGCAACATCAGCAGAATAAGCAGGGATGCTGCATAAGCAGCCAGGGCCCGTCCTCCCCACTTCCGCTGCAAGAATATCCCCAGGTCCCAGACCGCCTGACCAGCCAGTACTATTATGAAGCCCAGCAGGAGTTTCTGCAGGGCTATGCCGGGTTCCTGTTGGGTCACTACCGGCAGAGCGGCCATAAACTTGCCGTATGTTGCCAGAGCCGCCACTCCGGCTAACCCCAGTATATAAAGGGATTTCAGCCGGTAAAGCCCGGGCATGCCAATAAGGAGGAGTAAGGCTCCCACAAACAGGATAACCCAGGCCCCTTTGGAGAAAGCAGCCAGGACTACCAGAAGGAGGAGGTAAATGCAGCTGCCGTAAATCAGCTTTAATAATGGATTCTTTTCTC
The DNA here is from genome assembly GCF_001570625.1 of Syntrophomonas wolfei subsp. methylbutyratica. Taxonomy (GTDB): domain Bacteria; phylum Bacillota; class Syntrophomonadia; order Syntrophomonadales; family Syntrophomonadaceae; genus Syntrophomonas; species Syntrophomonas methylbutyratica. The sequence goes on from NZ_BBQT01000001.1 coordinate 272,064, forward strand.
TAATCCACAGGGTGACCCCGAGCAGGCTAATAACCGCCAGGTAGGCGGCAGTGGTATTAGGATACTGCAAGGTAGAGAGAATTCTAATGCTATTAGGGTCAAAAGCTGAGGGATAATCCGAAATTCCCACTGCAGCCAGGATGCCGATCAGCGCTACCCCTGCTCCGGAAGCCAGGATAACTCGCAGAATATCCTCATAACGGCGGTAGTCCCGCACGACCTGGCTTACCATCCAGTAAATCATAAAGTAGTTCAAGGCCTTCAGAAAGCCATAAAAGGCTTCACCAATATGTACGGCTCCAATGAGGGAGAGGAGGTAGGCTCCGGCATAAGCCAGGATGGCCCAATCCAGAGGGGTTTCGATGAAGCTGAATTCCCTGCGCTTTATTTTCTCTATCCAAAGCAGGATGAAGACCAATCCGGTGAAAGTATGGTAGAGAAACATATCCTCACTAAAGAAAAGGCCGCGGAAATAAGGAGGATAAAATATTAGAAAGCCTACGGCAATAAAGACCAGGGTGTAGTACCAGGCTTCGACCCGGCGAAGTTTGAGGGATGGGGATAGACCCCTTGTGGGGGACTGTTCCCGTAGAGTATCCTTAATAGAATTCCCTTTTATATTCTTTTGCTGCTGTTTTTTCTTTTTAGCCATTGTTTCTCCAGTTGTTAAGCGATAGCCAATACGATTAGCTTAGAGTTTATTTCGCGTTATTTTTACACCATTTAGCATATCATATTAGCTATTCCATATTATTTGCTTTTTTCCTGCATTTCCTGCAGATTTTTTCCTTCACCATTTCCAGCCAGTCTTAAGGATTCAAGCAAAATCATTTAAAAAAGCTCAACTAGCGGTTTTAAACTGATAGTTGACTCTACTGCAAAAACCCCTTTTGTTGCATGAGGGTTGCATAAATATACAAAGCGAGCGTTGGCGAAGCATGAATGCAACACCCGGCGAAGGCGAGCAGGCGAAAGGGGGCGAGCGACAGGACGTCGCGAGAGCGCTACTGACCAGGATGGGAGATTAGCGCGGCACCCCTTGAGCCGCGAGACAAGCCGCAGGTGTTGCCCATGCGAAGACTGCGAGCGGTATATTTATGCAAGCTAATGCATATTTATAACTTTTGCAGTGACATCATAGTTGAGCTTTTAAAAAGTCGACAATTTTTGATTGTCATCGAAATCCCTGTCGTTTTGAAAGAAAAGTGAGGGGTTTTCTTCGCCTCGTTACAATTTTATCTCCGCACTTCCGCCGCAGTACTGGGTGATGCCATCGGCTATGGCTTCAGCGGCCAGGGTGCGGAAGTAGTCCTGCTGCAGGAGCTGTTCTTCCTCGGGATAACTGAGGAATACTACTTCAGCCAGGGCTGAAGGCATCCGGGTGTTCCTTAGTACAGAAAAATTGGAGCTTGGCCCGGTTTTTACCCCCCGGTCCACGCGGCGGAGCTTGCTCACCAGTTGCTCCTGGATGCAGGTGGCCAGGCGGCATCGTTCCGCACTCTGCATAAAAAGCTCGGGGTTGTCTAAAGGAGCATAATAATGGGTCTCGCTTCCCTGGGCCGCCGGATTATTCTGGCTGGCGTTATTATGGATGGATACGAAGAGCCGGGCATTATAGAGGTTGGCGATATCGGCCCTCTCCTCCAGGGAAACATAAGAATCGTCATCCCGGGTGAGTACTATTTCCATTCCCCGCTGCCGCAAAAGGGCGGCTACTTTCAAACTGATATCCAGGTTGGGCTCTTTCTCCTTTAACCAACTGCCGATGGTCCCGGTTTCTTTGCCGCCATGTCCGGGGTCAATGACTATAGCGGAACCAAGCTGCTGTACATCGCTCTGGTCCACGAAGAGGATATGGAGCTGGTTGCCTTCAGCGCTCTTACCGAAGGCGAATTTGGCCGGGTTTTTAGTCTCAATGGTCAGAACCATACCCTGAGTCCCGTTCACTTCACTTTCGTTTAACTGCAGGCGCTGCATCAACTGGCTGTCGAAGCTGTATTCGGATGGGGCGCTGCCCTTCAGCAGGAAGGGCAGTTTTATCTTCATCTGGGTTCCCTGCTGTTCGGAGCTATAGTCCAGGGGCAAGACGGTCTTTAAGATTATCCTCTCGCCTTTGCTGCCAAAGGTCTTCCTCTCTATACCGGTAATAAAGTTGCTTATGGTTATGGTTTCTTTCTTGCCGCCTTCTTCGCTGGCGCTGCGGTATTTCAGATTGGCCGGTATGCTGATATAAATAACGGCATCTTCACCCTGTTGTTCAGCTTTAACCTCCAGTATCTCACCGGCGATATTCTCACGGATAATGGTGTTGCCCTCAATGGAACGACCGGTAAAATAGTAGCGCAAGTTATTGCCGCTTTCCTCCAGGCGCCCTTTTAGCTCCACTCCCGAACCAATGATTATCTTCAGCCCGGTTTCGTCTTTGCTGGATAATATACGGATGTTCTCCGGTGATGCGGGCGGGGGCAGTTCGCTCGAAGAATTACCGGGAGTGCCCGGGGAAGTAGTCACCGGTACAGCCGGGGGTTCGTTTTCCTGCCAGGCCACATCTACCACCTCGCCTGATACCCAGGCTATTTTTCCTCCGCGGCTGACCTGGTACCAGCCGTCCTGGGCGGCCAGAACCTGCATCCTCTCTCCGGAGCGGGCCTGGTCAAGCTGAGCGTGGCCGGTGGAGGGACCGCTGCGCAGGTTTATAAGTTCTTTATTGACGGTTACGGCTACCGCCTTCTTGCCGCTACCGGCAGAGGGAGCGCTGGGGGCCGGAGGGCTCTTGATATTTATGGTGCGGGTGCTTCCCTCCCAGTCTACGGTACTGCCAAAGGCTTCACCTACGAATCGCAAGGGAGCCAGGGTGCGGTCAGCCACTATTTTGGCGGGTACATCCAATTGCCGGACCTGTCCATTGACGGTAGGGGTAAGGGAACCTATAGCCAGTACTACCGTGGTGCTTCCTTTGCGTGAAGTGACGGTGCGGGTGGCATTATCCCAATCCACCGTAGCGCCCAGAGCCTCAAAAATAGCGCGCAGGGGCACCAGAGTGCGATCGTTTTCAATAATGGGAGGTACTTCAAAACTTAAGGCCTGCCCATCCAGAAAGACCCGGGGAGCACTACTGCTAGCCGCAGAACCGCCGGTGGCGGCGCTGCTGCCGCCGGCAGCGGCGGGCGGAATTACCGTGCTGGAGGCCATGCTGCTTTCCTTCACCAACCAGCCCGCTACATAGGCATCGCTGCCGTTGGCGAGACGAATCTTATACCATTCCCCTTCTTTACTTATGACGGGATAGGCGGTTTTTTCATCAATGCTGCCGAGTTTTGGATAGCTTTCACCCGGACCGCTGCGAATATTTATAGGGCCGGAAATGACCTCAACCTGCCTGGTAACGGCAGGAGCCGGGGATGAAGCCGGGGCGGTGGTCGTTGTTTCCGGCTGGCTACCGGCTGCCGGGGCGGAGGAGCTGTTCGCAGCAGCTGCCGTTTTGCTTACCAGGAAGGAAGCTATGTAAGCGCTGCTGCCGCCGGGAACCTGGACTTTATACCATTCTCCCTCCACATCCAGCAATATCAGGCTGTCCCCTTTGCGCAGCTGCCCGACCTGGGAAGAGCTGGTCGAGGGGCCGGACCTGAGGTTGGCCTTGTCAGCAGTTACCTGCAGCCGTATTTCTTCTTTTTTTACCTGCAGGAGGGAGTCAGCTACCCAGCCGTTCAAGGAGCCTAGCTGGATTTTCTTCCAGCCGTCCTTGCTCTCCAGGATTGCTACCTCCGTGTTCTGGTAGAGGGTGCCCGCTATTTCGTGGCCGGTACCGGGACCCTGGCGTATATTGACCACACTACCCTTGATAACCGCAGTAGCGGCCGGGGACGGCTGGGCCCAGGCCAGGATAACAATCAGGCTGAGTAATATGGTATAGGTGAAAATATGTAGAGCCTTTTTCATAATATGTACCTCCGGGCAGGCAAGGGGACGGTTCGGCAGGCAAGGGGACGGTTCTTTTGCCTGCCTTTTTTCTTTTTTTATCTCCCAGGCAAGGGGACGGTTCTCTTGCCTGTTGTTCTTATCTCTTGGGTCAACCCTTCCGTCTTCCGCTTTCCGTCTTCCACCCTCCGCCTTCCGTCTTCCGCCTCGGCAGGCAAGGGGACGGTTCTCTTGCCTGTTGTTCTTATCTCTTGGGTCCACCCCTCCGTCTTCCGTCTTCCGTCCTCCGCCTCGGCAGGCATGGGGACGGTTCTCTTGCCTGTTGTTCTTATCTCTTGGGTCAACCCTTCCGTCTTCCGCTTTCCGTCTTCCGCCCTCCGCCTTCCGTCTTCCGTCTTAAATATAGCCGGCTGGTCCGGTAGGATCCGGGCTGGGATTGGAAGTCTCAGATTTATTATTGGATGGGGCCGGGTTCCAGCTTCCCGCATGGCCGGGACTGGGCAGTTTCGACCTCTCCACATCCCTATTGCTGGAAATGTCATTTTCAGCGCTGCTGCTATTATTTTTAGTAGCTATCGCCTTTTTCTGGCTGTTAGTAGAGCTCTGAATCACAGCTACGGTTTTCCCAGCCAGCATATTGTCCAGCAGGCCGGCAAGGTTCTTCTTATCGGCTATCCAATAACTGCAGGTGAGGTTGCCGTATTCGTCACATTCATCATAGAAATAACCGGGAAGCGTCTGGGTCACAATGGAATCGGCAGTAAAGCCGGGAGCCCAACTGGCCAGGCGCAACATATCGCTTTTCTTAAGATCAGTATCCATATGTTTGTCCAACTGCCGTACCAGGGTGGGGAGCTTGGTCAGGGTTTTGGGTTTTAATATTTCATCAGCCAGGGCTTTGAGGAATTCCTGCTGGGCTGCCGTCCTCTGTATATCGCCCATAAGATATTCGCGGTAGCGGACAAAAGCCAGGGCCTGCCTGCCGTTTAGCTTCTGAGTGCCCGGGTAGAGGTCAATATCCTCAGTGGGTTTGTACATGCGCTGGGGTACATTGATGGTAACCCCGCCCAGGGTATCTACTATCTCCTTGAAGCCTTTGAAGTTCATTTCCACATAATAGTCTATTTTGGTATCCATCAGCTTTTCCACAACTTCAACCGCATACTTGGGGCCCCCCAGGTAGTTACCGGCACAGATTTTGTCCACCGCTCCGCCCTTAAGCTGAACCCTGGTATCGCGGGGAATGGAAACGATGGCCGCCTTGTCCAACTGGGGGTCAATGGTCACCAATATCATAGTATCGGAACGGGAGTTCGTTTCCCCGGAGCGGGCATCTACCCCCAGGACCAGTATTTTAGTTCTTTTCCCGTCTTTGGGCTTATTTGCCGTTTCTTCCTCTTCCACTGCCGGATCGGCATCCCGGTCAGCATATAGTATATGGCTCAGACCGGAACCAATGCCAAAAAAAACGCCAAATATAAGTCCAGCTATGAAAACATATTTTAGATAGGATTTAGTTTTGGCCATCGGCGCTTTCTCCTTGCTTAAATTACCAGGAAATGTTGCAAAAATTTAAAGACCGGTAATTATATCTTTAGACGCCATTTTTATCGTTTTTGATTCCCCTATTGACAAAATTCTTAAATATGTTCGCTTATTTTAGTTCTGGAATTGGACTCTATGGCCTGCCGGGCCATCCGAGCGCTGCTTCCGCTGAACATGCCAATCTTGCTGGCCCCCAGAACTATTAGTATAAGGAGCAATCCGAGCAAGAGACTGGCTTTAGGGCTGGTTACAAAACTAAAAGTAATAGCCACCAGGCCGAAAAAGCCGCTAATACCATAGATTACGAGTACACAGTTGCGGTGGCTCATGCCCATGGCCAGCAGACAGTGGTGCAAGTGATCCTTGTCGGGCTTGAAAATGGGCGTCCGCTTATTTATACGGCGAATTATGGCAAAAAAGGTGTCAAATATGGGGATGCCCAGGATAACGATGGGCAGCAAAAGGGATATCAGAGTAGCGCTCTTGGCGGTACCCAGAATAGCCAGGCAGCCCAGTATGAAGCCCAAAAGATTGGAGCCGCAATCACCCATAAAGGTTTGGGCAGGGTTAAAGTTATAAGGGAGGAAGCCCAGGATGGAGGCCAGCACGAGGAAAGCCACCAGGGCTACTTCCACCTGCCCTTGCAGCAGGGAAACTACACCCATGGTAACGGCGGCTATGGCAGAAACCCCGGCAGCCAGGCCGTCTAAACCGTCTATGAGGTTTATGGCATTACTGATGCCTACTATCCATAAAAAGGTCAGGGGAATACTGAAATAACCCAGGGCCATCAACCCGTCAAAGGGATTAGTAACAAAGTGTACCATTACACCGAAATATATGGCCACGGCTGCGGCCAGGGACTGTCCCAAGAGCTTCACTCCGGCGGAGAGCTGAAATATATCATCCAACAAACCTACCAGGAACACTATACTGGCACCCAGAATAATGCCCAGGTAGGGACCGGAATACTTCTGCAAAATAATCATGGAAAAAATAAAAGCCAGAAAAATCGACATTCCGCCCAGGCGGGGCATATTGGCGCTGTGAACCTTTCGCTGATCCGGCTGATCAACGGCTCCGATTCTGTAAGCGATTTTAATAACTCCGGGCGTGGATAGATAAGCTATAAAAAAGGCTGACAACAGCACAATAATATACACGGGTGCCGACATTATATTACAAACCCCCATCTTCAACACTAGGTTCATTCTAACACCGCTCCCCAGGCTTGTCTATATGGGAAGTTCAGGGGAAATCGATGTTGAAAGCTGTCGTAATGCTTATTTTTTTCGTTTTTTTAGGACTTTTGTGAAACTATACGCTGGCAGGCGCTAAAACTTTCACCAGGCCATTGTCTTGTCACCGGCCAGCAATAAAACTATAATGGATTAGATTAATAGATTTGGGAGTGACTTATGAGAATCGCCCTGTCGGGATATTACGGTTTTGACAATGCCGGGGATGAGGCCTTGCTTTCGGCTATCACCTCAACCATAAAGAAACTGGAGCCGGCTGCAGACTTCGTGGTCTTTTCCGGCCATCCCCGGAAAACTTCGTCCCTGCACGGCATCCGGGCGGTTTATTATTTGCACCCCGGGCAGATCCTGCGCGAGCTTTTCCGGGCTGACCTTTTGATCAGCGGGGGTGGCAGCATTTTCCAGGATATAACCAGTGCCCGCTCCCTTCCTTATTATATAAGCGTGGTGGCCCTGGCCAAATTCCTGGGCAAACCGGTGATATTTTATGCCCAGGGGGTAGGCCCTATCAATCGTTCTTTAAGTAAATTCTTGATGCGCCTGGTGGGCAACCGGGTAGATCTTATAACCCTGCGGGATCATGATTCCGCTGTCTACCTGGAGAGGCTGGGGGTTAGCCGCCCGCCTATGATTATTACCTCTGACCCGGTCTTTTCCCTGCAACCGGAGCCGGGCGTACGGGAAGAAATGGATAAACTCTTGCAGGCAATGGGGTTACGGGGCCAGGTCCTGGTAGGGGTGGCGGTGCGCCAGTGGTTGGCTTTGGAGGGATACCAGGAGTCTCTGGCCCGGGTTTTGGACGAGCTGGCGGAGAGGGGCTGCCGGATTCTGTTTATCCCCATGGCCTATCCTGAGGATATCCCTGCTGCGCGGAAAGTAATGAACCTGATGAAAAATGATGCTTGGCTGCTGGAAAGGCCGCTTGGCGCCAGGGAGCATCTGGCCTTGATTGCTCACCTGGATATAATGATCGGCATGCGCCTGCATGCCTTGATTTTTGCGGCCAGCCAGGGGGTACCCTTTGCCGGGATTTCTTATGATCCGAAAGTTGATGCTTTTTTGAAACTTTTTGAGATGAAGCCTCTGCCGCTGGCTTACAAAGATATGAAAGCTGAGATAGAGCGGGTGCTGGAAGATAATGAATGGAGAGAGCGGATAAGGCAGAGAGCCGGGGAAATGCGGGAAAAGTCGGTAGAGAATGCTCGTCTGGCCCTCTCATTACTCAGATGAATCTGAAGGGTGACAAGGGGATATATCAGAACCGTCCCTTTGGTATACCTACAGCCTGCGAAGGATTGGAAGGAACAAGTGAGAAATAAGGAGAACAAAACGGGTAAAAACTTTATAGGGGTTTCGATATTAATATTTTTTTCCAAGCTGCTGGGCTTCGCCCGGGATATTGTCTTTGCCTCGGTTTTTGGCACCACCATATTGACCGATGCCTTTCAGGTGATTTTCAGTTTTCCCAGCCTGCTCTTTTCCAGCATCGGTATGGCCTTATCGTCAGTCAATATTCCGGATTTGACTTATTTCGTGAAAAGCCGCAGCCGAGAGGAACGCAACCGCTACATAGCCAGTCTCTATGCGCAAATCACCATTTGGGGCAGTTTGATTGCGCTTCTGGGCATCATTTTCGCACCGGCGCTTACGCAATTAATTGCCCCCGGCCTGAGTGGGGAAGTGACCGGAATCGCCACCTTTTTGACCCGTATCATGATGCCTACCCTGCTCTTTGTCAGCCTGACCTACCTGACCACTGGAGTCTTGCAGGTTCACGGCTATTTCATGCTCTCGGCGGTTATCAGCATTCCTTTTAATCTCCTGATAATCGGGGCGCTTCTGCTGCGGGGAGCGGACATCATCATATTGGGCTATGTGACTACGGCGGGCTGGTTCCTGCAGTTTCTTATCCAGGTTCCAGTGCTGGTAAAAGAAAAATATCGCTTTTTAGGAAAAATTGAATTCAAAAATGAAAAAATCATCAACCTGTATAAGAATTTGCTTCCTATATTGCTGGGAAACTCTCTTTTACAGCTTTGTTTAATAATTGACCGCTCCTTCGCCACTCACCTCTCCGAAGGTACTACGGCCGCGCTGGCCTTTGGCAGTAATCTTTTTATCACCGCTACCAGTATTTTTATCGTGGCCATGTCCATCGTGGTTTTCCCGCGGCTGTCCGAGTACTGCCTGCAATTGGATTATGAGCGTATGCGGGAAACGCTGGCCGCGGTTTTCAAGGTACTGCTTTTCATCCTGCTCCCCTATCTGCTGCTGGTTGTAGCCTATAATCGGGAAATTATCACCCTGGTCTACGAGCGGGGGGCTTTTACCAGTAAATCCACGGCCATGACTTCGCTGGCCTTTCTATTATACAGCCTGGCGGTGGTGGGTTATGCCTGCCAGGAGATCTTCAACCGGGTATTCTATGCCTTGAAGAAGTTTCATATTCCTATGAAAGCGAGTTTGCTCTGCCTGCTCATAAATCTGTTGCTGGATTTCCTCTTGTTCCGGCAGGCCGGGATAGCGGGGATAAGCCTATCTACCTCGTTTTGCCTCTTGCTTTATGGTGTTATAATGAGTTTTATGGTGCGGCAAGAAGTTGGCAGCTTTGTGGGCCGGGATTTCCTGCTCTTCGCCGGCAAGCTCTCCGTTCCGGCGGGAGCGATGCTGGGAGTAGTCTATGCCAGTAAATGCTTCTTCCCGGGAGGGCCGGTCTATGCCTTCCTGCTGCCTCTGTTGCTTAGTGCGGGGGCTTACCTGGGAGCCGCCTGGGTAATGGGCTTGCGGAAGGATTTGCTTTTGAAATAAATCTTCACTGTAAAACCCCCTTTTCTTGTATAAGGCTTGCACAAATATACAAAGCGAGCGTTGGCGGCGGTATATTTATACAAGCCAACAAATATTAATGTGGGGACACAAGGGACGTTTCTTTTGTGTCCTCCCAATAAAGGCATATCACCACGATAGGGCACAAAGGGACTGTCCCCTTGGAAGTAACGCAAATAGGAGGTAAAGTTGATGAGGAATAGATGGCTGATTAGCGGATGGTTTTTCTTGTTGCTGACCCTGCTGCTGGCAGGGGGCGGCTTATGGCTGCGGGTTTCCAATGAAAATCAGAACCGGGCGGTTATTACGGTTATCGACTACCGGGAGTTCTGGAAAACTGCGGATGCGGCTGATATGGAACTGGATGAAGTGCTAAAACAGCTTAAAGAAAGCGGAGTCACTCATGTGGGAATCAAGGAGACCTCTTTGCGCGACCTGGCTTACAGCGGGGAGATTTATCTATCCCCCTGGGGCGAGTTTATGGCTTTCAACCGCAACTATGCCCCGGAGCTGGAAGCGGCGGCCCGCCGGGCCGTGGGGGAGCAAGTTATAAGCCCGGACAAGCTGGTGCTCTGCAGTGACCGGCCTGATACAATTAGATTTCTGCAGAAGCAACTAGCCAGCCGTTTTCAGCCCGAAGAACTGCTTAGTTTCAAGGCCGACGGGCAGAGCTATTTTATCATAAATGCGGAACTGCTTCCCCTGGATAAGCCCAAAGACCCCAAAAAACCAGCCAATGAATTTGTAGAAGTCGATGCCCGCCTGGGCTTTGACGATAGGGTGCTGGACCGGCTGAAAGCCGGGGGCTTTAATATCGTACTGCGCCCGGACAACAGCATGGGTTCCAATGATGCCTACCTGCAGGAATACGAAGAACTGGTTGGCAAATATGATGTAAAATACCTGGTCTTCGGCAATGAGGTCAGCGGGGCTCCGGACCGGCTAGAGGTCATGGAGGATTTGGTCAAGAAATATGGACTTATTATCGGGATTATCGAAACTCCGGTGCAACTAAAGTATGTGGAACAAAAGGGCCTGGATGAATTGATGGTGGCTGCTGCCTATCCCATCAACCGGCTTTATTCGACAACTAACGATGAGTTTGTACAGACAACGGATGAGCGCTATTACCGCTGGGTGCGGGCGGTAGTGGACCGGGGGATACGGATTCTTTATGTTTCACCGTTCAAGGACCGAAAAGTAAGCTATTCGGAGAATATCAACAATACCCAGGAAGTAATCGAGCGCTTCCATGCTGCTATTCAAGGGAAAGGCTTTACCATTGACCAGCCCTTGCCGCATCTTTCCAGTGAACAACCGGGTCCCTGGCAGCAGTTAGCCCTATCTATGAGCCTGTTGCTGGCGGGGACACTCTACCTTTTCTATCTGTTCCGCCCGGGACGCCGCTTCATTATTTTGTTGCTGGGACTGGGGATAGCGGGATGTCTTCTCTGCAATCTGGTGGTGGGAATGGACCTGGCTAAAGTCTATGCCCTGGCTGCGGCCATACTCTACCCCTCCCTTTCCAGTTTGTTGCTGCTCATATACCTGCGGAATCACCGGGAGCAGGCACTGGCATCCAAGCTTTTGGCGGGACTGGCCATCATCCTCGGGGTTAATGCCCTGGGGATGCTCACCGTAGTCAGCAGCCTGGCCGATATCCGCTATATAATGAATGTAAAGGTTTTCAGCGGGGTGAAACTGGCTTTTATCATGCCCTTATTGCTCTTCGTGGTGAATTATTTCGCTTGTTTTGCCGGGGAGGAGGGTTTCAAGGAGAAAGTTATGGGGTTCTTGCGGATGAATCCTAACTACCTGGTGCTTTTCACCCTGGGTGTAGCCGTTCTGGCTCTCTACTATTATTTGGGGAGGAGCGGAAACAACCCGCAAATCGCAGTCTCTTCGTTGGAATTAAGGTTCCGCGAGGTTCTGGAAAGCGTTTTCCTGGCCCGCCCGCGTTTTAAGGAGATCATTATCGGCTATCCCTCACTATTTGCCCTGGTTTATCTTTACCATCGTTATAAAGAGGAAGTAATTTTGCTGGTTTTGGGCTTCGGGGTGGTCATGGGCAGTATCTCCATGGTCAACAGCTTCTGCCATGTCTTTACGGCGGTGACGATTTCCGCCAACCGCACTCTGGCGGGCCTCTTGGTGGGGGTGTTTTTTGCCCTGCTGGCCCTGCTGGGGATAGGGATACTGGAGTGGATTCTGCGGCGCTGCGGGGTTATTTCTTAATAAGTACCCCGAAGTCTTCTGGTATCCGGGGGTCGGAGCTATTCATCACCCGGTGGGCGATGAGGGTGCCGATATGGGGATAAACATGGCTGGCATCATAATAGTTGTCAAGGTCGGTAGTAATGGAATTAGGACCCATGAAATTGTAAACTTCGCCGAAAACCTCTACACAGTTCGAAAGCCAGCGCTGGTAATAGGGATAGAGACCCTCTTCCAGCATTAACTCATAAAGAGGCTGGGAGATAGGGGTGGTAAAGACGATAAAGCGGGTATGGGGGTTGCTTTCCTTCAAGTGACTTAGAATCCCTTTCACATCGACATAGTGATAATTGGCATAGATGTCCCGGCGGTATTTGTCCACCGTGGCATCTATTTTTTTTTGCTTTTCGCCGGCGGGTACCAGGTTCAGGGTCTTTATATTGCGGCGGTCATAAGCAAAATTCTGCGGCTGGCCCTGGCGAGAAGCCTGGAAATTCTGCCAGGAGTAGCGCAGGACATCCCGAGACAAGAGGGTCTTGTAGCGGTAGCCAAACTCATTGGCCTGCTCAATATAGAGGGAGGGCTCATGGAATTCCCGCTTAAGGTTCTGGTTGCTGGCGTAAAAGTCGAGGCCGATGATGATAAGTTCGAATTCCTGGCCCTTCCGGGCTTTGGCATATTCTACATAGTCGTAGTATTCATCCAGCAACATATTGCTGACCGAGTAGTTGTAGGCCTTGCAGCCGGGAAAGTCATACTGGCTGATATAGGTGGTGCGGCTGCTGCCTAGAATCAGGCTGTCGTAATCGAAAGAGCCAAAAGTTACCCGGTTGGTTTTTTGCTGCCGCTCGTCAAAAGAGGCCTGAATCCGGTTGTAGTGGTGGGCATGCCCGAAGTTCCACAGGGGATCAATATAGAAATTGAAGCCGGCAATGGCTATTAAGGGCAGCAGTATTAGGCTTAAGGTCACCAAGAGCCATTTCTTATATGATATCATTTAGAAACTACATCCTCCGATAGAATCTGACAGGGGGACTGACAGGGGGACGGGATTGTTTGCAGGCCGTCCCCTTGGCAAGCCCTCAATAATTCTTAAGAATATCGTGATGCCCTATAGCCATCAAAGTATACACATTGGATTCCGGCAGGTAAATCATCCTAACATCCATATTTACATATACCTCCCAGAAATCTGTCCCTTTAATAATATGCACTTGCAGCGAAGGATGACGAGGATTTTCGTTCAGGAGGCGGATGGCCTTACGAGCTTGCTTCTGTTCAGATGGGGATAATTTCCGGAACCCTTCTAAAAAAGTATCGGTTAATATTATCTCAGGCATTATCATCCTCTTCCCCACCCAGCTTTTCCATGAGCGATTTGATATCCTGGAAGTGCTGCACTCTCCCCTGGGCAAGATCTTCAGCACTCTTTTTCATCATATTTTGCCACTCTTCGCTCCAGAAGTATTCCTGGTTCTTTTCATGCCAACCCACCGGGGAAATAAAGATGCCCCCATCCCTTTCTTCCAACAATACATGATCCCCTTCATGTATATTTAAGTTTCGTGCTACCTGGGCCAGGCTAACCAGCATCCGCTTCTGCACTTGTTGAATAACTGTTGACATGGTATTACCTCCAAACATTTAGGCTGTAATTACAGTTTAACTGTTGTTGGAATAGGAAGTCAAGAATCATATTAGCAGTAAATACTTTACCCGGTTTCTTAATCATCAATAAAATTAAGCATTAAGTACTTTTAAAAATTAAAATAGAGGAACTCGCTGACGCCGGTAAGGCTTAATATGGCGGCCAGGGCCATGGCTCCCACCCAGACGGCCTGGCGCAGTCCCGGGGTGAAGTCCTTTTCTAATTCCATGGAATTGCGCCAAAACAGAACCAGGGCCAGACTTATTGCCAGCAACAGGGCGGCACGGGCCGGGTTTTGCAGGGTAAATTCGCCGAAAAGCACCCCGGCGGGGGCGAGAAAACCGAGTTTTCCGGCCAGTCCGGCCGGCAGTACGATGCCGCTGAAACCCAGCATGCCTTTTATGACTTTCAGGGCCTCGGACCAGCTTTCTGCGCGGAAGAATACCCAGCTGAAGTTGACAAAGTTAAAACATAAGAGCCAGGCCAGAACCTGGTTCATCCGCAGCCCGGTCTTCTGCCAGAGGCGGTGGATAACCAGGGCCAGCCCGTGCAAAAATCCCCAGAAAACAAAGGTCCAGGCAGCCCCATGCCAGAGGCCGCCGAGTAAAAAGGTAATTATGAGGTTGCGGTAGAGTTTGCTTTCGCCATGGCGATTCCCCCCCAAAGGGATATAGAGATAGTTGCGCAGGAAACGGCTCAGGGTCATGTGCCAGCGGCGCCAGAATTCCTGGATGTTTCGGGCTTTATAAGGTGAGTTGAAATTTATGGGCAGGCGGATATTGAACATCAAGGCGGCGCCCAGGGCCATATCGCTATAGCCGCTGAAGTCGAAGTAGATCTGGAAGGTATAGGATAGGGAAACTATCCAGGCTTCCAGGAGGCTTAAGCTGCTGGCCTGATCAAAGCCGAAGCTGGCCCAGCCGGCCAGGGTATCGGCGATTATAACTTTTTTAAACAGACCGGTGAAAAAGAGAAAAAGACCACGGGAGACATTTTCATAATTCCAGGACTTGTTTTCCGGGGAAGCAAATTGGGGCATCATTTCCCGGTGGTGAACAATGGGACCGGCAATGAGATGAGGGAAAAAGCTGACAAATAGGGCATAGTTCAGCCAGTCATATTCCTGCGCCTTGGCCTGGTAAGCGTCTACCAGGTAGGCGATCTGCTGAAAGGTAAAAAAACTTATCGCCAGGGGCAGAGTCAAGCGCAAGAGGGAAAAATGGGCGGAAAAGAGCAAATTAATGTTGCCGATAAAAAAGTCGGCATATTTGAAATAGCCCAGAAGAACCAGGTCTCCGCTGATGCCGGCAACGAGCAAAAGGTGCCGGGTGGGATTCATGCTGCTGCTGAGCTTTGACAGGCTGGAGCCAATGATGTAGTTAAAAAGCATGGAAAAGAGAATCAGGGGCAGGTAAATCACATTCCACCAGCTGTAGAAAAAGAGTGAAGCCAGAACCAGCCAGGCTTTGGCCGCTCCTTTCCACCCGCGGTGGTTAAGAAAAAAATACCCCAGAATAGTGAGGGGCAGGAACAAGAAAATAAACTCGTAGGAATTGAATAACAATCTTCTTTCACATCCAAGTTAACGGTGCCAGGCACTTAAGTTGTTAAGTTATTGAAGTAGCAGCCCAACCATCGATGAAAAGTGAGTTAGTAGGTGCTGTAATAGTAAGATGTAATAGAAAATAAATTAACCCCTTACCCCTCACTCCTCATTTTTCTAGCTTACCCCTTACGGCTCATTAATGCGCGGGCGGAGAGTGGGGAAAAGGATGACGTCTCTGATGGAGGGTGAGTCGGTCATCAGCATCACCAGGCGGTCTATTCCTATGCCCATTCCTCCCGCCGGAGGCATACCATATTCCAGGGCGTTTATGTAGTCTTCATCCATCATGTGGGCCTCAGCATCGCCGCCAGCCCTCTTCTCTACCTGCTTGATAAAGCGTTCCTTCTGGTCTATGGGGTCGTTCAACTCGGAAAAGGCATTGGCTATTTCCCGCTGCATGATAAAGAGCTCAAAGCGGTCGGTAAATTCGGGGGTTTTCAGGTTTCTCTTGGCCAGGGGCGATACTTCCACCGGATGCCCGTAGACAAAGGTGGGCTGAATGAGCTTGTCCTCCACAAATTGCTCAAAAATTTCGTTAATCAGCTCTCCCCGGGAAGCACCTTCTTTGACCTCCAGACCCAGCTGCCGGGCGGCTTGGCGGGCATCTTCATCGCCCTTAATAAGGGAGAAATCCAGTCCGGTGGCTTCCTTGATAGCATCCAGCATGGTCACGCGCCGCCAGGGGGGGGTGAAATCGAGCTGCTGCCCTTCAAAATCTATTTGCATGCTGCCATTTACCTTAAACATCACCGCGGAAATCAAATCCTCGCAAAGCTGCATCATCACTTCATAATCACCATAGGCCTGGTAGATCTCCAACATGGTAAACTCGGGATTATGGCGGGTGGATATGCCTTCATTGCGGAAGTTGCGATTTATTTCATAGACCTTTTCCAGCCCGCCCACTATCAGGCGCTTGAGATAGAGCTCCGGGGCTATGCGCAGGTAAAGCTCCATGTCCAGGGCGTTGTGGTGGGTTATAAAGGGCCGGGCGGTAGCGCCGCCGGGTATGGGCTGCATCATGGGGGTCTCCACTTCCAGGAATCCCCTGTCATCCAGGTAGTTCCTCATTTCTTTGATTATGCGGCTGCGCTTAACGAAAACTTCCTTAACCTCAGGATTTACGATTAGGTCCACATAACGCTGGCGGTAGCGGAGTTCCACATCCTTCAGGCCATGCCATTTTTCCGGCAGAGGGGTAAGGGATTTGGAGAGGTAGTAAAGATTCCTCACATGGATGCTTATTTCTCCCTTCTGGGTGCGAAAAACTTCGCCCTGGATTCCTAGAATATCGCCTATATCCAGCTTTTTATATAGTTCGTACTTTTCCGGGCCTAAATCATCCTGGCGAAAATAGAGCTGAATGCTGCCGGATAAATCGGCCAAATTGGCAAAACCGGCCTTGCCATGTCTTCGTTTGGACATTATCCGTCCGGCAATGGCTATAGTCTTCCCTTCCCATTCGGAGAAGGTTTCCTTTATATTCTGAGCCATAGAGTCGCGTTCAAATCTCCGGCCAAAGGGCTCAATTCCCATTTCCTTTAGTTCAGCCAGTTTCTCGAGCCGTACCTTCTTTAGCTCGTTAATATTTAATTCGGATTCCGACATTAAAACACTTCCTCAAATTCTTTTTAACCCTCCATGTCCGCAAGCTTAATTATTTGTGACAAGGGGACGGGGTTGTTGACATACTCGTTCCCTTTGGTTGCTATTAAAGTTACTGTGGTCGGCACTCAGCCAGTAATCCGCCAAGTTTATTACAAATTATCGCTTCTGAGTACCGGGTCTGCGTCACAACCATTGATGAAAAGTGGATTAGTATGCGCTTGGTATAATAAAATGTATTTGGGAATACCCCTTCTAATCACCGGCATCTGGTGACCATTCCGTCTTCCGATTTCCGTCTTCCGTCCCCTGATGACCGACGACCATTCCCACTACTTTTCAACTTTCATAATCTTGTATTTAATAGTTCCGGCGGGTGCTTCTACCGATACGGTGGATTTAACTTTCTTACCCATAATGGCTTTGCCTACCGGTGATTCATCTGAAATTTTCCCGTCTTTGAGCTTGGACTCAACGGAAGATACCAGGGTGACCGTAACCTCACGACCTGATTTCATCTCTTTGAGGGTGATGCGTGACCCCAGGGAAACCACATCGGTGCGTATGTCCTCATCTTCCATCAAACGGGCTTTTTTCAAGGTTTTTTCCAGGCTTATTATGCGTCCTTCGATAAAGGCTTGTTCATTTTTGGCATCTTCATATTCTGAATTCTCCGTTATATCTCCAAAGGCAATGGCCTGTTTAATCCGCTCTGCAACCTCTTCTCTTCTCACCGATTTGAGGTGCTCCAGTTCATTTTCCAGCTTCTCCAGGCCTTCTTTGGTGAGAACTACCTCTTTTTCCTCCGCCATCTAATTCGCTCCTATCCATAATAAATTCATAAAAGCGAGACGGGGCTCGCTCGCATTTAAGCATTGGAAGAAACTGCGGAGCAGTTTCAACACAGCGCTGCAACGAGGCGTGGGATTAAACCCCACCGCCTGTTTTGTTAATAGGAACCCGGCCGCTTAAAGAAGCGGGGGACATTTTTCACCTCGTTATAAAGGCCGCTTTTCCTTTATGGTATTATAAAGAGCTCATATTGCCTTGTCAAGGAAGAGCTCCCATAAGCCGGTCTGATTTCCCAATTCCTGCAGAAGCAGAAATTTCCGGCCTTCTTCCTCCCTGGCATTATCCTGTTCGGCATTGGGACCAAAAAATCCTGCTTTTGCCAGCAAAGATATCTCCAGTATCGGGGCCAGGTTATGCAAAGCAGGGTCAATGCCATTGCCGGCCAAATGATTCTCCATCTCTCTGGAGAGGCCTTTTACCTGATCGCTGAACTTGATACAAAAAGCCCGGGGCGAGCTGATTGCCATCTGGCGCATATCCGGGTCAAACATCAAGACCAGTTCTCCCCTTTCCCATTTTTCCGGGTTCAGGTAACTGGTGCTTACCGCCTGCCCTTTTTCGTAGAGCAGGTGATAGGCCAGAATCTCATCGCGTGAAGGATGGGTGCTTTGCAGGGACACCGGTACACCCAGGGCGGCTGTTTCCGCTATAAATTCGGGAAAATACTCGGTTTCCCCGGTAATAATCAGTTTTCTTATCCCTCGCCGGGAATGGATTTTCCGGACAAAAACACTGGCCAGGGCTTTGATGAAATTATCCCCAAAAACCAGGGGGAGGGAGGGAAAAAGGAGGCGCAGCTGTTCCTTGTGCAAGCGATCTACGGCCATGGCCGGCAACTGGTAATCTTCCAATATCTCCGTTGAGCGCTGGCTTATGTTTTCCTGCTTTTCCGCATCCAGCAAGCGGAGGTTGCCCGGCCCCAGGGGAAGCAAAATATTGCAGCCCCGAGAATTAAGACCGTCAAGGTGAATCAGTTTTTCCACCCGGGGGGAAAAAAATAGGGGGGCCAGCCTGTCCAATATGGATTTCCGGTAGATTAGCCCCCGCCGGTCCTGCTTTCTTAAATTAAAAAAGGCAAAGTCCAGGTCAAGCACTGAATTCCTCCAGATTCACCACCCCTGGCTTCAGGTTTAGCTCCTGCAGCATGGAAAAATAATCGGCCGGAGAAATTTTATCGATGGGACGCCCCATCAATGTAACCATTATGGCCTCTATAACATTGGTGCCAAAAGAGCGCCCGCCCATGTCCGGGGTGGTGGTAATAACTTTGCTGATGCCCCGTTTTTTTAACATCTGCATATCCTCACGGGTGGTGGTGTTGGTTATTATCACCTGCCCGTTGAGTTTCTCCGGCAGGTAACGGCGGATATAAAGGAAGTCGCCGGCTAAAACATCAGCTAGATAATAATATTTTGAATGCTTGGGAATTATGACATCCTGCTCCTTGCCGGTGGGATAAAGCTTGTCAAAAGGCATGTTAACAATAAAGGGAGCCGCGACACTTCCCAATATTCGCAGGGTTCGCAGCGAATGCATGGGGATGGGCACACCTACGGTGTAAATAAAATCGCCCAGGGTCAGGCGCGCTCCGATTTCCTCAAAAGCTTCCGCCATGCCAAAGCGATCCACGGCACAGACCATCAAGACCCGTTTCCCCTTAAGATCCATGATTCCATCCCGCTGGATATCCATGATACATTTGCGCTCCAGGGTATTCTTCAAGCCGCTGCCGTCCAGCATCGGGGTTTTCCGGGCTTCATTCATTAAGCGGCGGGCGTCTTTTATTACATAACGCTTACCAGCTATGTATACATAGAGGTCGATACCCCCCATGCCGAAGGCATCCACCTTGCCATCCAGTTCCCTTATGAGATCGATAGCGCGATTCCAGTCTCCGTCAGTTCCGATACGTTCTATGTAAAATTTCACTCCCATAAATTCCGTTTCAAAGGAGTGATCGCGGCGCGATGAACCCAGGCTGACACTGACAATACGTTTCAAGTACCTGCCTCCTTTTTTTCTTGGCTGCTTCCCCAGAAACACAAGGGGACGGTTCTTTTGTGCCGTTCCGTCTTCCGCCCTTCGTCTCCCTTCTCCCGACAAGTGATGACCGATGACTTTTCTGCTAGCGGGCAGCTCTGATAGAGCGCAGGATTTTCCTAATTTCCTGCGGGTCCACCCACTTGTCTTCAGTTATGGGGGAGGCACCTATTTCCACCCCGATAAACTGCCCGTCCAAAACACCTTCAATGAGCTTCAGTCGTTCATCGGAGCCAATTCCTATTACTATTTCGTAGCCCCGGACGCGGGCGGTCAGATCCATCAACTCGTTCAACAGTTCCTTGCCGCTGCGCTGGTTGACAAAATCCAGCCTTTCTTTTTCACTCATCAATAATATAAAGTCTACCCCTTCTTTTTCCAGAATATCCTGAACTTCCTGTTTATTTTGCAGGGGAAAACCGATACAGGCTATGGATTGCCCTTTGCGAATTTCACCAATGCCTTCGAGACGGGATATAAAGGTACGATCGATCGCCAGGCGATCGGCCGTTTCTTGCTGTGACAGACCCCGGGCCCTCATTTGCAGAGCTTTGCGCAAAATATTCTCAATCTTCTGCCAGCTTATAATCTTATCCTGAATACGAAATGTTTCCATAAACTTCTCCTTCTATTATGGGGATGTGGGGATGGTTCTCTAAATCGACGTTATCATGGGGACAGTTCTTCTGATCAGGGACAGGTTGCCAGGCAAAGGGACGGTTCTTATGGCTGGTCTTCTTGGTTTGCATCCCATGAGACAAATGAAACGGCCCCCTGGCTCCCCCTATCTCGGAAGAATTGTCCCTGGCTTTTCTGAGCACAATATTGTTCACAACATTGATAGTATTATTTTACCACCAGCACAAAACAGGAATCAAGCGCTAATGCTGAGGGACCCGATTAAGGGGAATGAGGAGATAGGCTTCACAACAGGGAATTGAGGGCAAAGAGCAGTTCATCACGGGATGCGGCGTGGTTTATCTCCTGGCGAACACGGGTGGCTCCAGGGAGTCCCTTGATATACCAGGCAAAGTGTTTGCGCATTTCCCGGACGGCTACTGCTTCGCTTTTAAATTGGCAGACAAGATCTAGATGCCTGGTGGCAGTTTGCAGCTTTTCTTCGCGGCTGGGTGGGGGTAACCGGCGGTTATATTCCAAGAGCTCCAGCGTTTCCCGGAAAATGAAAGGGTTTCCCAGGGCGGCCCGGCCAATCATTACCGCATCACAGCCGGTGAAATCAATCATCCGCCGGGCATCATCAGCCGACCAGATGTCGCCGTTGCCGATTACTGGTATCTTAAGCTCCTTCTTCATCTCTTTTATTAAATTCCAGTCAGCCAATCCGGAAAAGAATTGCTGGCGGCTGCGGGGATGAAGGCAAACAGCAGCAACTCCCTCTTCTTCTAGCGCCTGGGCCAGCTCCAGGCAATTAATGCTGTTTTCATCCCAGCCCTTGCGCATCTTAACGCTTACAGGAACTTTTACCACTCGCAGTACTTCCCGGACTATGGCCCGGCTTTTGGCTATATCCAGCATCAAGGCTGCCCCTTCCCCGTTTTTTACGATCTTGGGGGTAGGACAGCCCATATTGATATCAATAATATCTGCTCCCATCTCTTCTGCTATCCGGGCAGCAACGGCCATGCTTTCTGCTTCGGAGCCAAAAATCTGTACGGCCACCGGCCGTTCTTCTCCACTGCTATCGGCTATTTTGCTGGTTCGCCCCTGACCGTAAACCAGGCCTTTGTCACTTACCATTTCACTGCAGACCAGCCCACAGCCAAAGTCTCGCGCCAGAATGCGATAGGCCTTGTCGCTAACTCCGGCCATCGGAGCAGCACAGACGCGGTTCTCAATCTTCTGTTTACCAATAAAAAACACTGACTTCTCCTTAAATAAGAAATAAATTATTTGGCATTTAGCGGTTCATTTCGTAGATCAACCGCAATCCATCCAATGTGAGGAACTCGTCAACTGTATCTATCACATCG
Organism: Syntrophomonas wolfei subsp. methylbutyratica; assembly: GCF_001570625.1. Lineage (GTDB taxonomy): Bacteria > Bacillota > Syntrophomonadia > Syntrophomonadales > Syntrophomonadaceae > Syntrophomonas > Syntrophomonas methylbutyratica. Next base: position 293,568 of record NZ_BBQT01000001.1, read on the forward strand.
GTCTCACGGGCGATTACCGCGGCCAGGCCGCCGGTGGCAATCACCTGGGGTGTAGTTTCGATTTCCGTTTTCATCCGGGTTATAATCCCCTCCACCTGTCCTACAAAGCCATACATTATCCCGGCCTGCATGCTGCTGACGGTATTTTTGCCGATCAGGCTGCGGGGCCGTTGCAGCTCCACTCGCGGCAGTTTGGCGGCTTTGGAGACCAGGGCTTCAGTGGATATTATTATCCCGGGGGCAATGGCTCCGCCCAAATACTCTCCTTTCGCGCTTACTACGCAAAAGGTGGTGGCAGTGCCAAAGTCTACGATTATCAGAGGCCCCCCATACTTGTCATAGGCGGCCACCGCATTTACCACCCGGTCAGCCCCTACTTCTCTGGGATTCTCATATTTTATAGCCAGGCCGCTCTTAACTCCCGGGCCGATAACCAGAGGGCGGCAGGCAAAAAATTTACGGCTCATCCACTCCAGTTCCATCATCAATGTAGGAACAACCGAGGAAATAACCACCGATTTTATATCCTTTAGATTTAATTTATCGTTTTCCAACAGGGAGCGCAGCAATATTCCGTATTCGTCACAGGTACGCTGGGGATTGGTTCTAATCCTCCAGTGGTTTAAAAGCTTCTCCCTATCATAAACACCGATTACTGTATTGGTATTGCCCACATCAAAGACCAGTATCAAGGCATATTCCCTCCAATTTCAAACCAGGGCCGGTTTTTTTTGTTTCTTAATCCACAAAACAGCGGAATCCGCAAGCTATATTTCTTCTAATTTCTTCTCTCTAAGTTTCCATTCTCCTGCAAAATTGCTCGGCAATTATGGCGGCTATGGCAATTTTTATTAAGTCGAAGAAAACAAAGGGGAGAAAACCCAGTTTAATTATTTGTCCAACATTTACAGTATGTCCCAGGTAGAAATTTAATATCAAATACATATAAGGCAAACCAAGCAGGTAATAAATGATTATTCCTAATAAACCGGAAAGGGAAAATTTTAATAAAATGGACGCTTTGCCGCCAGTGATGGCATTATGATAATGCTGCTTTCCCAAAACATGGCGTAAAAACCAGGATTGCAGGTAGGCAGCCAGCGGAAATCCCAGCAAAAAACCGAAGCTGGGTAGCAAAACATAGGCCGGGCCGCCATAAGGGGGTACGGAAAAAACCGGCAGGCCAATGAGCCCCAGAAGAAGATAAGCCAGCATACTCAAAGATGCGGCCAAGGGCGAAAGCAGCAGGGCAGCCAGGAGCATTACCAGTGGCTGCAGGCTGAAAGGCATCACCATCACTGGCTGGAAAGCCCTCACCAGTATGGTAAGAACACAGAGCAGGGCGGTAAACATCGCCGCCAGAACCATTTCCCGGGTAGATATCCTCATCCCATCACTCTCCCAAAGTTGTTAACCTCTATTATAACATGTGGTTAACAAGTCAGGGAAGAAAAGCATACTGCCCTATAGTATTTTGAAGCTGATGTCGAGGCTGGGGGCGGAATGGGTAAGGGCCCCGCAGGAAATGAAGTCGACTCCGGTTTTGGCTATTTCAACAATGTTTTCTTCATTGACGCCACCGGAGGCTTCCAGGAGAGCCTGGCCGTTTACTATTTCCACCGCTTTTCTCATGCTTTCGGAATCCATGTTGTCCAGTAATATTATGTCGGCCCGGGCTTCCAGGGCTTCCTGCAATTGCTGCAGGTTCTCCACTTCCACTTCAATCTTCAGGGTGTGGGGAACCTTTTGCCGGAGGGTGGATACGGCTTTTTGTATTCCTCCAACCGCCTGGATATGGTTGTCTTTTATCATTACTCCGTCATAAAGGCCAAAGCGATGGTTCTTCGCCCCTCCTACCCTAACGGCATACTTTTCCAGCAAGCGCAGACCGGGGGTGGTTTTGCGGGTGTCGACCAGAACTGCATGCTGGTATTTTATGCTTCCTACCATATTACGGGTTTTGCTGGCTATCCCGGAAAGCCGTTGCAGAAAATTCAGGGCTACTCTTTCTCCACTGAGCAGGGTGCTCATTTTCCCCTCAACTCGGGCAATCCTATCCCCGGGCTTGATTTCATCTCCATCGTGGTTAAAGGCGGTAAATCGCGCCGCCGGTTCCAGGCAGCTAAAAACTGCGGCAGAAACCTCCAAGCCGGCTACAATTCCACTGGCTTTGGCCAAAAACAGACCTTGCCCTTCTTGCGTTTCCGCTATCAGGTTCCGGGTGGTTATATCCCCGTTCCCCAGGTCTTCTACCAGGGCTCTTTTTATTATTTCTTTTACCATCCAATCGTTCATTTTCATCCTCCGAATCATGTCAAGGGGGTGTCAAAGGGACGGTCCTTTTGACACCGTAACTCCTCGCTTTTCTTACTAACCATGTCCAAGGGCCACATCCACCGATGAAAAGTGGGGTAGTATGCGCTTATACAATAAACTGGGGTATGAAATAACCCCATTCCTCTCCCGATGACCGATGACTTTTCTTACTACATCTTACTGTTCAAGCGCCTACTAACTCGCTTTTCAGCAATGCTTGTGTCTTCCCATTATAGCGGCTACTTTACCAGCCACAAGAACCGTCCCCTTGGCAGACCGACGGCAAAAGAACCGTTCCCCTGCCTGTCAATAACTTAACAACTTAAGTGCCTGGCACCGCTAGCAGTTGATGAAGGAGAGGTGTTTGAGCCAGCGGAGTTCGTCACGGGCGGGGTGGTCGGAGCGGAAATGCCCGCCGCGGCTTTCCTGGCGCCACAGGGCTGCTTGTACTATGATGCGGGCTACGGTTAGCATGTTGACTATTTCATAATAGGTGAAGGGATCTTCCCCCTGGGCTATATGGCTGTAGATTGCTTCGAGTTCCCGGTTGGCGACCTTTAGCCCTTCCTCATCCCTTATTATACCCACCTTTTCCCACATAATTGACTGCAGGCGATTTTTAGCTTCCGGGGGGTCTATTCTCTGCTCTTGCGGAGAGTAAACCCAACTCTGGTCAAAGTGGCGGAATACTTCATCAATGCTGATACGGCGGCGATACATGATTTCTTCGGCACGATCCACTATGCGCTGTCCAAATACTATGCCTTCGAGCAAGGAATTACTGGCCAGGCGGTTGGCGCCGTGTACTCCGGTACAGGCGGCTTCACCGCAGGAATAAAGGGCATAAACTCCGGTTTCTCCATAAGTGCCGGTTTCAATTCCTCCCATGATATAGTGGGCGGCGGGGGAAACGGGTACCTGCTCCCGGGTGATGTCAATGCCGCTTTCCCGACAGGTACGGTAGATATTGGGGAAGCGTTTTTCCACCTGCTTGATGCCGCTCATGTCCAGGTAGACATATTCGCTGCCGCTGCAATTCATCTCATTTACAATGGCCCGGGATACGATATCGCGGGGGGCCAGCTCAGCCAGGGAATGGTAAGCGGGCATAAAACGCTCTCCTTTATGATTGTAAAGCAGGCCTCCTTCTCCTCTAACCGCTTCGGAGATGAGAAATCGCTGGTTGCTGTAGCTGAAAAGTACTGTAGGGTGAAACTGGATAAATTCCATATCGCTGAGCCGGCAACCGGCGCGGTAGGCGGCGGCCATGCCATCAGCGGTAGCTACGCTGGGATTGGTGGTGTAACGATAGAGCTGCCCGGCCCCGCCAGTAGCGATTATGGTGGCTTTGGCGAGATAAGCCAGCTGCTGCCGGGTTTTGGCGTCATAAACCAGGGCACCATAGCATTCCTTGCGCTGGTCGTGCCCTAGAATATCCACCAGGAACTGGTCTTCGATTATCCTTATATCGCTGCTTTCTTCACATTTTTTGACCAGGGCTACGCGGATGGCCTCCCCGGTGGTATCGGCGGCATGCAGGATGCGGGCTTTGCTGTGGGCTCCTTCCCGGGTAAGGGCTACATTGCCGTCCTTCATGTCGAAGCTGGCCCCCGCCTGGATTAATTCCCTTACTCGCTCCGGTCCTTCCCGCACCAGAAGATCAACGGCCTCAATATTGCAGAGACCGGCTCCTGCTTCCAGAGTATCCTCCAGATGCAAAAAAGGGGAATCCTCTTCGTGCACAGCAGCGGCAATTCCCCCTTGAGCCAGTCCGGTATTGGAGTCTTCTATGGTTTTTTTTGTCAATACGATAACTTTCCCATACTGGGAGGCTTTCAAAGCGGTAAAAAGCCCGGCTATGCCTCCGCCAACTATGAGGAAATCGGTAGTCTCTACCGGGGTGTCCTTATGCAAAACCCCTATGTAGCGTGTAATTATCATAATTCACCTGATCGTTTATTTAATCTGCCATTGCCTTTTTCAGGGTGCAGCAAGGTTATCAGGTTAATAATAAGAAGCGAGTTTTCCTGCCCCTCGCTCCTTACCCCTCACTTTTCACCCTTTAATCTCTATCATGCGCTCCAGGCTGCGGCGAGCTCGGCGGCTTATTTCCGGGGGTACTTCCACCTGCTGCTCCATTCTTTCCAGGGAGCCGGCCAGTTTCTCCAGGGTAATATACTTCATATCCGGGCAGTGAAAGCTTTCCCGGGCCAGGTAGAGTTTTTTCCCTGGGCAATTCTTCTGCAGGGTATAGAGAAAACCTTCCTCGGTTCCAATGATGAATTCCGCCCCATTGCTGGAGCGTAGATATTCCAGAATGCCGGCGGTGGAACGTACGGCATCCGCCCTCCGGGTTACCTCAGGAGGGCATTCGGGATGTACCACAACCTGGGCCTGGGGGTGCAGCTCTTTTTGTTTTTCCACCTCCGCCCAGCTCAGAGCATGATGAATGGGGCAGTATCCTTCCCAAAGCATCATCTCCCGCCCGGTCTGGCTTTGGATGTATGCTCCCAGGTTCTTATCCGGTACAAAAATTACCGTCCTATCTTCCGGGATAGAGCGCACTACATTAAGGGCATTGGATGAGGTACAACAAATATCACTCTCCGCCTTAACCTCGGCGCTGGAGTTGACATAACAGACGACTACCGCGCCGGGGTATTCGGCTTTCTTTTTGCGCAAGGCCTCTGCTCCGACCATGTCCGCCATGGGACATCCAGCTCGGATATCGGGCAGGAGAACCGTTTTATCCGGATTCAGTATCTTGGCACTTTCGGCCATGAAGTTAACGCCACAAAAAACTATTACCTGGGCCTGGGTAGAAGCGGCCTGTATAGCCAATTGCAGCGAATCACCAACGAAATCAGCTATATCCTGTATTTCGGGCAACTGATAAAAATGAGCCAGGATGACTGCGTTAATCTCCTTTTTTCGGCGCAGCACATACTGCTCCAACTCTGCTAGCATAGTCTAAGCCTCCTATTATCTAAACCATAAAAACGCTGGCTAGCCAAGTTCTTTGATGTTATTATTTCCGTCCATAAAAACCAGTCTGGGTTTGTGGTTGTGGCACTCTTCATCCTGAAGTACGGTATAGGTAAGAATGATTACTACATCCCCTTCTTGTACCAGGCGAGAGGCTGCTCCGTTCAAACAGATTACTTTTGATCCCCGTTCACCTTCGATAACATAGGTGTCAAAACGCGCGCCGTTGTTATTATTTACTATGGTCACTTTTTCATTCTCCAGAATGTCGGCAGCATCCATCAAATCCCTGTCAATGGTAATACTGCCCACATAATTCAGATTAGCATCCGTTACAACCGCGCGATGAATTTTTGATTTGAGCATATGCCGCAGCACCAGTTACACCTCCACAATAAGGTTGTCAATCAACCTGGTCTTGCCAAACTTTACCGCCAGGGCTATCAAAACCTTACCGGTGCAAGTTTGCAGTTCCGACAAATCATTGGCATTATTAATTGCAATGTAGTCGATTGCAGCCCGGGGACAGGCCTCAATCATTTCCTCCATTTTCTGCCGGATTATCCCAATCTCTCTTTCCCCGTTTTTAATCTCTTCTTCCGCCATTTTCAGCGCCCGGTACAATACCAGGGCTTCTGCCCTTTCTTCGGGACTCAGATAGACATTGCGGGAACTCATGGCCAGCCCATCTTTTTCCCTTACGATAGGCACCCGGATAATCTCCAGGGGGAAATTCAATTCCCGCACCATTTTTTCCACAATCATCAATTGCTGGGCATCTTTCTGCCCGAAATAGGCCCGGTCAGGCTGACAGATATTGAATAATTTGCTTACTACGGTGGTAACTCCTTTGAAATGTCCCGGGCGCGAAGCTCCGCACATTTTCTCGGTTATTTCACCATATGCTTCTACGAAAGTCTGAAAGCTGCCGGGATACATATCCCGGATACCGGGGCTGAATAGTGCATCTACTCTTTCTTTTTCCAGGAGAGCGCTGTCCTGCTCCAGATCACGCGGGTATTGCTCAAAATCTTCGCCTGCCCCAAATTGGATGGGGTTGACAAAAATGCTGACCACTACTTTATCACACTGCCGCCGAGCCTCCTTCACGAGGGCCAGGTGGCCCTCGTGAAGATAACCCATGGTAGGAACCAAAGCGATGCTTTGGCCCTGTTTCTTTTGTTCCCGGGCCCATTCTTGCATTTTTGTTATATTCTCAAATAATTGCATAGCCTTTTCCTCATCAATATTAATAAGAAAAGTGAGGGGTAAGGTGTAGGGGTTGCGGTGTCAAAAGGACCGTCCCTTTGACACCCCTTCCCCCCAACTCACTTTTCATCGGTAGTTGCGGCCCCCGACCATGGGGATTAGTTAAATAATCGCTCCCGAGAGCTTAGTAGAGTCTATCCAAAACTTCTTCTTTGATGGTGAAGCAGTGTTCTTCCGCCGGGAAGGTCCCGGCTTCCACTTCGGCTTTATAGCTTTTCAAGGCTTCCATTATCAATGGTTCCAGGTTGGCAAATTTCCGGACGAACTTGGGGATAAATCCCTTGAACATCCCCAGCATATCGTTAATCACCAGAACCTGCCCATCGCAATATGGCCCGGCACCGATGCCGATGGTGGGCACGGATATTTCTTCCGTAACCCGGCGGGCCAGTTCGCTGGGAACGCATTCTAAAACGATGCAATAGACTCCAGCCTGGTCCAGGGCTCTAGCATCTTCCACCAGCTTTTTGGCGGTTTCCAGATCTTTGCCCTGTACTTTAAAGCCGCCAAACTGGTGCACCGATTGCGGGGTCAGGCCGATGTGTCCCATAACCGGAATCTGAGCGTCCAGTATGGCTTTAACTGTATCCACTCTTTCACTGCCGCCTTCCAGCTTTACCGCCTGACAGCCGGCTTCCTGTACGAACCTGCCGGCGTTGCGCACAGCTTCCTTTTTCGATATGTGGTAGGAAAGAAAAGGCATGTCTCCTACCACCATGGCGTTCTTGCTGGCCCTCACCACCGTTTTGCTGTGGTGAATCATATCATCCATGGTAACGGCCAGGGTGTTATCATAACCCAATACCACATTGCCCAGAGAGTCGCCTACCAGTATCATGTCGATACCGGCTTCATCCACCATTCCCGCCAGGGAATAGTCATAAGCAGTGAGCATGCTTATTTTTTCCTTGCGTTTCTTTTTATCCTTTAAAACTGAAACCGTTACTCTTGCCATATTTCTAACCTCCTTTAGAACCGGAGATCTACAAACACTGCCGGCGTTCCCCCTGCCTCCAGAGGGAGCAAAACCGTCCTTAATGAAAAGAAGAAACTAGCTGGCCGATTCTATCCGGGCCAGTTCACGGAGGAAAAGCTTCTGGAACTCTTCCAAGGACTTTTCATCGATGCTGCCTTTTCCCCGGGCAATCGAGGCGGTATAAAAACCTAACCAGCTATACAGTTTCATCAGCTCCGGTGCCATTTCTTCCATACAATGCAGATGGTCCACTACCGTAGCCAAATCGCCTCGAGCAATGGGGCCGGTCAGGGCTTTGGGTATACCAATATTTTCAATATTTTTAACCGTACCGGATATAAGGGGCAACAAAGCCTTGGCCGCCATGTTCCGGGGTATTCCCGTTGCTTCCAGAAGTTTAATTCCAAAATCGATAATGGTAACCAGGTAATTGGATACCACACAGGCACCGGCATGGTATAAAGGCTTGGCTCTCCGGTCAATGAAAAAATATTCCCCTTCCAGGGCCTCTACTATACGGCCCCCCAGGGCATAAGCTTCCTCATCCCCTTCAATGCTGAAAACTGAACCGGGCAGTATCTCTATAGCCCGGTCGATACTGGCAAAAGCTTGCAGGGGATGCACGGACAAGACCAGGGCACCGAATTCCTTGGCCTGGTCCAGAATCTGCGAAGATTGAGCCCCACTCATGTGCAAAATGATTTGCCCGGGGCGAAAAGCCCTTTTATCGGCAATCTGCCCTACCACACTGGCAATAGCCGTATCGGAGGTTGTAACAAAGATTATATCCGCCGAGTGAGAAACATCTTGAGGTGATGGGTAAGCGGTACAGCCGATCCGTTCCACAAGCTGTTGTGTAGATTCGGATTTAATATCCTGCACACCCGTAATCTCATAGCCCTTGTTTTTGAGTACCACCCCAACAGCGGTTCCTACCACTCCCGCCCCAATAATACCTATCTTTTCTCTCATCAATTAAACCCCCTTTTGGGTACAGGAGAAATCATATCAGTCTTCCGGCAAACAGCTTGTCGTCTTGTTCACAGAGTGATACCAGCGAGGCTGCCATAACCGGGATTTCTGGTGGGAGAACCTCATACTCTCTTGATTTTCTTGTTTCCTTCCCGGGCTAAGACTCTAATCAACACCTCCTTGATTTTGGCTCCGTCATCAGGAAAGATGAGTTCCGCATTTACTTCCTGCAAAGGAACCAGTACAAACAAACGCTGCCGCATGAGTGGGTGAGGGACTTTCAATTCCGGAAAATCCAGCACCTCATCTCCAAATAAAAGGATATCCAGGTCTATTATCCGAGGGCCCCATTTTTCCTGACGCTGGCGGCCCATTTTAATTTCAATTTTTTGCAAATCCTGCAACAAAGCCAGCGGCTCCAAAGCCGTTTCGATTTCTATTACCTGATTTATAAAATCATCCTGCTCGGTGCGGCCCCAGGGAGCGGTTAAATAAAGGGAGGAACTCTTAATAATCCTGGTTCCTTCCAATTCAGTAATCTTGTTCCTGGCAATAGCCAAATTCTCTTGTTTGAAGCCGCAATTTGAACCTAGTCCTATGTAAACTCTATTTTTCATGAGGGTTCACCCTAAAAAATATCATATAGCGGGGGGAAGAGCAAGAAAATTTCATCATTTCTCTCTTCTAATTTTTACAGCAAAATAATCAAAGTTTCCTTTCACCGGAGCATCGGGTTTAGATACCTGTACTTCAACTGCCTGCAAAGCGGCAAAGGAATCCAGCAGAGCATGGGCAATCTTCTCGGCCAGGGTTTCCAAAAGATTATATGATTGGTTTTCGACAATATTTTTCACCAGGTGAAATACTTTATCATAATCAACGCTCAAAGCCAGGTTATCCTGCTCCGCCGCCGCCTTTATATCAAGAAATAGATCCAGGTCCACCAGAAAGCTCTGGGGGCTTTCTTTTTCCGCTGCCAGTACGCCGTGGCAGGCTTTAAACTCCAGACCCCGGGCCATTATCTTATCCACTTTCTTATCCATTTTCCCGTATCACCGCATCCGTCATCATAGCTACCCGCTTGCTCTCCCGGACATCATGCACCCGCACTATATCCGCGGCATTCATTATGGCCATGGCTACCACCGCCAGGCTGCCCTCCAGGCGCTGCCCCACTTCCAGCTCCAATGTTTGGCCGATAAATGTTTTCCGGGAAGCCCCTATCAATAGAGGTTGTCCCAGGCTTTTGAATTCCTCCAGCCTTTTTATCAGCAAGCGGTTTTGGGCGAGGTTTTTGCCAAAACCCAGTCCGGGGTCAATTATTATTTTATTCCGGCCCAGTCCGGCTTCCTGCGCCATTTCTATGGACTGGCCCAGTTCTTTTATAATATCACTTATAAGATCCTGGTAGTGCATAAGGTCCTGGGTAACTTTTTCGGCATCGATTACCTGTCCGGATTCATCCCGGAGCTGCATGCGGTTGTGCATCAGTATCACCGGGGCCTGCTTCTCTGCCAGGACAGGCAAGAGACCGGGGTCAAGCTGCAAGCGTCCGATATCATTTATTAAATGAACGCCTTCATCGAGGCAGGCTCTGGCCACCCCGGCCCGGAAGGTATCCAGGGAAAGGATAAAACCCTCGCGGGAGAGGCTTTTTACTACCGGCAGGACGCGCCGCAGTTCTTCCGCCTCGTCTATCATTTGGGACTGGGGACGGGAGGAGGCTCCTCCGATGTCAATAATATCGGCCCCTTCTTCTCGCATCTCCCGGGCTCGCTCCACCGCCTGGCCGGTTTCCATATAGCGGCCTCCGTCGGAAAAGGAATCCGGGGTAATATTTAGTATCCCCATAATTAAAGTTCGCTGGCCCAAAGGCAATTCTTTGCCATGAGCCAGCGCTATAGTCCGCTCGCCTGCTTCCAGATTATCCAGTATTGCTTGAATTTCGGCGGCAATTTTTTTCAAGCCAAAAGGCTGCTTCTTGAGCTTTTCCAGCAGCAGGCCGTAATGTTTTAGGGTTCCCAGCAACAATATATCAGTAGTCCCTTCCAAATACAGCGCCTCTCGCTTTACGGCGGCTTCGCCTCCTTTGGCCAGCATTTCCTGCTTGATGATATTGGCTGCTATACAGGGTATCCCTTTCAGTTTAATACAGCGAAAAACAGCCTTCGGCAATAGATAGACAAAGGCTGCGGGATCAACCGCTATTTCCTGCAGAAGCCGCTGGGCTTCCCGGCGGTCATGTATTAATACGGCATGGTGCCCCTGCTGCATCAAGGCTTCCTCCCCGTGATATATTAGTAAGTAAGGAGTTAGAGGTAAGGGATTTAAGTTGTTTCCTACTACATCTTACTATTCAAGCCCCTACTAACTCACTTTTCATCATTGGTTGTGGCCCCTGGCTTCGTACTTATTGCTTCCCCTATTTTCATCGGTGATTGTAAGCCCCGGCCATAGGAAATCAGTATTCAAAATTGCTGATGGTAAGCTCCTTATTTTTAAACTTGGGGCATTGTTCGTTATACTCGCAGTTGCGGCAGACCCGGGACAGGTTGTCGGCCCGGTGCAGCCTCTCGCCCAAAAAACTCATATCCTGTCTAATGTTGCGATGTTCATAAACTGCCCGGCTGATCAAGTCTATTTCCAGGGGATTGAAATGAGCGCGAGGCAGGATTTCCCGAGCCAGGCGGGAGCCGAAGGAGGCGTGGTCAATTCCGGTTTTATATTCCTGCCATTTGCCGATATCATGCAGCAAACCGGCGGCATAAATCACTTCTTTCCCCGCCAGCTTGCCACTAAGACCACTTTCTTTAACGAAATAAGCCAGAAGGTTTTGTTCCAGTATTAAAATGTAGGCTATCCGGGCAACATTGAGGTGGTGCTGAAAATCGTGCTGGCAAAATTTGGGTTCCAGCTCTTCTTCATGATTGCGGCGCATATATTCGGTATAAAACTCGTCATTTATCAGTAGTTCTACTCTCTTCAATTATTTTCACCCCCTGAGCAGTTTTACTGTTGACTGGTATTAGTTATATTAAACATGCTAGTAAAAAATCCTTCCCTTTTATGGGGAAAATCTAACAGGCAAAAGAACCGTCCCCATGCCCGTGCGGGGAAATGCCATGACCGGGGTTAATTGCCTCAGGCCGGGCGCATTATTTCCTCAAATTCTTCGCCTTCCAGGGTCTCCTGTTCTATCAAACGGGCAGCTACCTGGTGCAGTTTATCCATATTTTCCTGCAGTATTTTTTCGGCCTTCTTGTAACTGCTTTCCATATAGTGGCTGGCTTCTTTATCTATGGCATAGGCAATGGCGTCAGAATAGTTGCGATCCCGGGAAATATCCCGCCCCAGGAAGACTTCCTCGCTTTTATGGCCGAAAGTAAGCGGTCCTAATTCTTCCGACATGCCGAATTCGGTTATCATCTTCCGTACTATACCGCTGGCCCTTTCCAGGTCATTCTGGGCTCCGGTGCTGATGTCATTTAATACCAGAGCTTCGGCCACCCGCCCGCCCAAGAGGGTGGTAACTTCGTCCAGCAGGTAGGATTTGGTGATGTAATTGCGGTCTTCTTCCGGCAGCAAGAGGGTATAACCTCCAGCCCGCCCCCGCGGAATAATGGAGATTTTATGCAATTTATCGGTATGGGGCAGGAAATAGCTGACTACCGCATGCCCGCCTTCATGATAAGCCACCAGGCGTTTTTCTTTTTCGGAGATAACCCGGCTTTTCTTTTCTGGACCGGCAATGACCCTTTCAATGGATTCTTCCAATTCTTCCATACCGATTTTATTCTTGTTGCGGCGAGCAGTGAGCAATGCTGCTTCATTAACCATATTGGCCAGGTCAGCTCCGGTAAAACCGGGAGTGCGCTTGGCTAATATTTCCATATTAATATTGTCGTCCAGGGGCTTGTTCAGGACATGAACCCCCAGTATGGCTTCTCTGCCTTTGACATCAGGTTTGTCTATCAGTATATGCCGGTCAAACCTTCCTGGCCGTAGGAGTGCCGGGTCCAATATGTCCGGGCGATTGGTGGAAGCCATGACAATAATGGCTTCACCGGTACTGAATCCATCCATCTCCACCAGCAATTGGTTTAAGGTCTGTTCTCTTTCATCATGTCCACCGCCCAGACCGGCTCCCCGCTGGCGTCCAACCGCATCAATTTCATCAATAAAGACTATACAAGGGGCGTTTTTCTTGGCCTGTTCGAAGAGGTCGCGGACTCGGGCCGCGCCTACGCCAACAAACATCTCCACAAAGTCCGAACCGCTGATGGAGAAGAAAGGTACTCCAGCTTCGCCGGCCACAGCCTTGGCCATGAGGGTTTTCCCCGTTCCGGGAGCACCGTAAAGCAGAACCCCGCGGGGAATCTTGGCTCCGATCTGAATAAACTTCTGCGGATTTTTCAGGAATTCCACTACTTCCTGCATTTCCTCCTTGGCCTCTTCCGCTCCGGCCACATCCTTAAAGGATACTTTTACATCTTCTCCGCTCAACAGGCGGGCTTTGCTTTTGCCGAATTGCATCACCCGGCCTCCGCCGCCCTGGGTCTGGTTCATAATGAAGAGCAGGAAGACCACCAGAATAATTATGGGAAACAGAGTAGTAAGCAAGGTCATCCATATGGAAGGGGGCGGCACGGGATGGGTAGTATAATCTACCTTCTTTTCCCGCAGCAGCTTGATAATGTCAGCTTCTTTGGAAACCGTGGCGGTGAATTTGCTGTTATCTTTTAACTCGCCGCTGAGGTTGTAAACCAGCTCGGCTACTTCTACCTGAACCACCTTCACTTGACCCTGTTCCACCATCTGGTAGAACTGGGGCTCGCTAAGTTCCTTGATTTCTATATCCGAGCGGCTCACCATTTTCATGGCAAAGAGAGCCAGGAGTACTATAAGCATATATAGTGCGATATTTTTTAGAGCTCTATCCAAAATACTTCCTCCCCATAAAAACCTGGAGAATTTGCGTCATATTGTAGCATATTAAGCCTTTCTTTTCAATTACGCCGTAAACGGCAAAATTTATGAGCGGCTGCAAAATGGCATACTTACTATTTGCAAAAAGTTATTTATATTCATTGGCTTGTATAAATATACCGCCGGGCGTTGCAACCATGCTTCGCCAACGCTCGCTTTGTATATTTATACAAACCTTTATGCAACAAAAAGGATTATTGCCATTTCATCAATTATAGGTTTTCCTTTCTAATTATCAGCACTCTTTGGCTCTCCGTATCCACTTCGGCCAGGCGGGATACTCGATAACCGACTATGGCATATACATTTTTCCCCGAGGTTAACAAGGGAACCCGGGCTCTTTGCTCTCGGGGCAATTTGATATCTATAAAATAATCTTTTACTTTCTTGCTGCCCTTCATTCCCGAAGGCTGAAAACGGTCTCCGGGTTGGCGCGAGCGTAAGAACAAAGGCTGCTTAAGTTTATCATAATCCAGGCAAGAAGATAAGCCCGGTTGAAAAGTTGCCGGCTGGCCCAGTTCTATAATATAGTTTTCTCCGGTTTCGGGAATACTAAGCCGTCCGGGGACGGAAATTGGATAGCAAAAACTTCCTTCTCGAAAGGGCCGGTTCGTGAAGTGCAATTCCCGGTAAACGCTGCTGACTCGAAGGCCTTGTCTAAGCTGAATATATTTGGAGGAACCGCTTTGATAAAGCAAGCGGAGTATTCTTTGCACATCCTTGAGTTCCCAACCGCTTTCACCCCGGAGACGAGCCAAGGCTTCTAGAATAAGCCGTTTTTGCAAAGCCGGGTGCTCTTCACCCAGGGCTTTCTTGTCCAAAATTATTAAACCGGGTTCCTGCCGGAGTAAGAGCTTATCCCAGGAGAAGTGAAGCTGTTTTTCCAAATAATCATTCTCATCACGGGCAATCCCGGCCAGTTGATTCAGGCTTTCCATAATGCGGGGGTTGTAAGTCTTTTGCAGGTAGGGTATGAGTTCGCGGCGAATACGATTGCGCAAAAAACGCAAATCATTATTACTCTGATCCAGGCAATAGGGTATTTGGTTTTCATCCAGGTAATGAATAATCTCGGCCTTGGACAAGGCTAATAAGGGGCGAATCAGTTGGCCTTTCCGGGGCATAATTCCACGCAGCCCTTTAAGCCCGCTTCCCCGGAGCAGGTGCAGCAGGACGGTTTCCGCCTGGTCATCCTGGTGGTGGGCGGTGGCGATGTAATCAGCCTGGAGTTCCTCCAATTGCTCGAAAAAATACCGATAACGGCAATCCCGCCCGGCTTCTTCCAGGGTCTTTTTCTCCTGAAGGGCCCGGGCCCGGATATCGGCTTGCCGGGAATAGAAATCTATTCCCCAATTACGACAGTGCTCGCGGACAAATTCCTCTTCCGCAGCGGCTTCCGGGCGCAATCCATGATTAAGATGAAGAGCTGCCAGGCCTAAATCCATTTCCGCTGTTAATTTATGCATAATATGAAGCAGAGCCATGGAATCCGGCCCGCCGGAAACGCCCAGCAAAACCTTTTTCCCCGGCTCCAGCAGCTTTTCTTCCCGGATATATTCTCTAACTTTGCGCAGCATTATCTTTCTCCACCATTAAGAAATCTCCTAGTCTTAATGCTACCCAAGTTTCCCCCTTTGTCAAACCATGATATCAGCTGCAAAAAGCGATAAAATATTCCGGGTGTTGGCTTCGCCAACGTTCGCTTTGTATATTTATGCAACCCATGTGCTACAAAAAGGGGTTTTTGCAGTGGAGTCAATAATATTTCAGACCGTCCCCATAATATATTACTGCAATTCAACGCGAAGACAGATTACGGTCATATCATCGGCCGGTTTTCCTTTGCATATAGCCAGGGCTTTATTCATAATCATTTCTGCCAGGAGTTGTGGGTCGCTTTCGTCCACCTGGCTTAAAAAGTCCATTATCCAGGTTTCATTAAACTGACGGGATACCTCCAGAACTCCGTCGCTTACCATGACCAGTATATCCCGGGGGCAGAGGCTGTGTCTTTCGCTTACTACATCTACATTCTCCAGTATTCCTATGGGCAGGGAGTGGGCGCTTATCATCCCTACCTTTTTATCTCTTTTTATATAAGAGGGCGCACTGCCTACCTTGATAAAATCCGCATCACCGCTATAGAGATCGACCATAATCATATCCAGGGTGGCAAAGCTCTCCTGGGCTGAACGAAGGAGTAATACCGTATTTATGGTATTTAGCGCTACATCGCGCTGGAAACCGCTTTCCAAAAGGTTTTCCAGCAGTCTTACTGTAGCCTGGCTATCACCGCAGGCTTTTTCCCCCACCCCCATTCCATCACTGAGGGCTATTAACTCTTTTCCTTCTTTAAGACTGGCTATGGTAAAGCTGTCGCCGCAAACCGCTTCCTTGCCCACTTGTACCACCGCGCTATTTATCTTGTAGCTGCAGGCTCGGCTCATGGTAAATTTGCACTGCCCCCAGGCGCGGAAACGGGGACAGGTTTTTTCACAAACCTCCATCCTTTCTCCCAGGATGTTGGAAAAAGCGGGGGCAATGATATTTTCGCAAAATTCTCCTTCGCGACAAGGATCGGCCACTACATTCAGCAATAATTGCCCGTTGCTGCGCAGAGGAGTCATTTCTTTTATTTTAAGACCCTGTTGTTTGCTTTCTCTCAACAGTTTTTCTCTGAGCTCCAGGTCAAACTCGGCTTTTACAGTAATTTCCTGAGCCAGTTTTTTAATCAGCTGACTCACCCCTTTAAGCTGGATAGCCACTAGTTCCCGTGATTCGCAAAGCTTGTCGGACCAGTACTCGTTCAAGAGCAGGCGATCAAAGAGGTAGTTTATAGTGCTTATCATTTCCCGGGCATAAAGGCAACGTCGTTTAAAATCGCGGGGGGCTTTTTCATAGCTAAGTTCGGCCTTTTCAACAATAGAGAATAGTTCCAAAATCTGCTGGGAGCTATGGTAAGAATCCCGGCCCCAGCAGATATCATAGCGCGAGCATTTCTCACAAAAGTTTTGCGAAACCTGTTCATAAAGGTAATTTAGATAAGCCGCCTGGTTGTTTTTTCTTTTCACTTCCATTTCCCCGCTAAAACTGCTGCTCAGTTCTTCAAAAACTGCTGCCAGGTTTTGGATGCGGGTGCGAGCGCTTTCCTCCAGCTGATTGTCAATTATTTCACCTTGCTCCCTTAGGCTACTGCTTAAGGCTCCCAGGGCTTGCAGGGGCATTTTATCCTGCAATGACTCCGGCAGTAGGAAAAACAAGAGGCTGGCTATGGCTGTTTCCCATATCCCCAGAATGGTAGCCGAGGTTTCCGGTATAAACATGGACAAGGCCATAGTTCCCAGCATGAAGCCCAAAACAATCCCCAGGCGGCCCAGATTTCTAAACAGCCCGGCCAGAAGACCGGAAACAGCATACATGCCCAGGCTCTGGGCAAAAATACTGGAAGAAATAGAAGGAATGATTCCGGTCATTACTCCAACTATGGTTCCCCCGCCGCAACCCCACAACAGGGCTGCCAGCATTATTCCCAACCGGCAGATTATGCTGCTGACACTTAAACCCGCTACCTCAACATTATTCAAACCCATGACCAGGCCTATGCCCAGAACTAAAAAGGCGGCAAACTCTTCAAAATTTAAGCTGGCCAGAGGTTTCCTCCGGGCCATGGCTTCATGGGCAACAATAAAAACGAAGCAAAGAACACCGGCTATCACCGCTTCAAAAACCACTACCATTTCAGCATATAAGGAAAAATCGCCTCCCAGGAGAAAAAGGCTCTTGCACACAAATAGCACGGAAATGCTGACCAGAGGAAGCATCCACCAGGCTCTTTCCGGCAATATTGTCAGCCGGTGTAGCACTGCCAGCAAAATAAGCAAACTTAGTATACTGCTGCCCAAAGCAAAACCATGCAATACACTGGCCATTCCCAGGCTGGCAAATACCAGCAATAAAAAGGCCCGGCCTTTCTGATTTCTGCCGAAAACAGCCAGATAGGCGTAAATAAAGGGAAGCAAATCACCCAGAACGAAGGCCCGGGACAAAATCAACGCTCCCAACGCCAGGAGCAGGTTTTCCGGGTTTAACAGCGAGTGAAGAACAGTGGAACCTTCTTTTCTTATTAAGTCTCTTAAATAGGCTTGTCCCTTTCCCGACCTTTCTTTAAAAAGCCGCAGCCACTCATGCTTTTTGCCCCGGGGTCTATTGTCTGCTTTTTCGGCAACTCTCTGATAAGGATAAATCTCCGTTTTCCCCAGCATTTTATCCCCCATCTCCGAACTTCTAATTTAGCTTAAGATGATTACGGCTTGTTTAAAGCCTTGTCCACCTATTATAAACAAGAGGCGTTGGTAAATTTTGTAATTTGTGGACGAGCGTCTGGTTTTTTCTTTATACAAAATCTGCTGGGAAAATGCTATCTTTGCTATTTTCCCTAAGCTTTTCACTTGGGACACGGGGACAGGTCCCTTGTCCCAGAAACTGTTCGCTCTTCTTACTAACCCCCCATGGCCACAACCTTAATAGTGACACCCACAGGGTCGAACACCAGGAGTACCCGCAGGGTGAGAGCCACAACCATTGATGAAAAGTGGGTTAGGTGAGCAAAAAAAAAGGAGACTCGATTTCGGAGTCTCCACTGCTAGATAGCATTATATTAGCCAGCTATGGAATCATAGCTGATTTATCCATACAGGGTTATGCAAAATGAAACATTCAGCCCATCCAAGGATGGATTGTACGGGGAAAAAATTATTTTTTCAAATAAATAAACCAGTAGAACATAGCTACAAATATAGAGCCGCCTACAATATTCCCCAATGTTACCGGAATAAGATTGGCATTGATAAAATTGCCATAGGTGAAGAAAGCAGTTACCTGCTCCGCAGTCATATTAAAAACTGAAACAGCCGTTCCATCTGCCCCTATCTTGGTGGCAGCTGCTACCAGTTCGGGGTTGTTCTGAGCAATGGTAATACCCATGGGAATAAAGAACATGTTGGCGACGCTATGCTCAAATCCGCTGGATACGAAGGCCATGATGGGGAAGAAGATGCCAAAGATTTTTCCAATAATATCTTTGGAAGCAAGGGCCACCCATACGGCCAGGCAAACCAGCCAGTTACAACCAATAGCCCGGCAAAATGCTTGTCCCCAGGTTAATGACATTTTAGCTTTGGCAATGCCCAGGGCTTTTATTCCATGGGCACTGATTGCGGTGGCAACAGCACCATCACCCCAGAATCCACCATAAAAAATGATATATACTAGCAATACTGAACCTACAAAGTTGGCCAGAAAAACAATCACCCAGTTTTTAAGTAATCCGCCCCAGGTGGATTGTCCATTCAAAGAGGAAATACAACAGAACATACAGTTGCCGGTAAATAATTCGGAACCGGCAATAACAACCAGCATCAGGCCTACGGAGAAGACTGCTCCAAACAGGAACTGTCCGCCCGAGGTATCTGAGGCTGCCATCGAGCCTATCTTGGTAGCCAGGTTAGCTCCGAATCCAATATATACGCCGGCCAGGATTCCCAAAACAAACATTTTTATAATTGGCAATTCACATTTCGCTTTACCCGCATTCGCTGTAGCCACGGCAATTTCGGCTGGAGTCAGAAAATTCATTAGCTTATTCACTCTCCCTTTGTTATTGTAATCCTCGAACATAGCAAATAGATACCAAATTCTCTAGTATTTTTGCCGTTATTGCAAAATACCTTTTCTATAGCGCTGGAATTGATGAAGATGTCCCAGCAAGAATCAAGATTATATTCCGGGACCTGTTAAACCCGACCGGAATATAATTTTCTCTTGTGCTTCGTTCTTCCCTCCTTCCTTTTTGTTCCCAGTAACTGTTAAGCTCCTCGAACAGTTACTTTAACAATACTCAAGTATGCTTCTCTCTCGTCTACCATACCCAAGTTTATTGCCCTGAAGAATGAAGAATAACTCCCAACCTTTCCTTTTCTACAAAAATTGATAAAAACCTGCGCGGAAAAATTAATTATTTCTATCCGTTATATTAATCATAATATTATATTATGCCAAACTCCAGATAACCCCGTCCAACAAGTCGCTTTCGCTAACAATGATTTCTCCTTTTTCTAATATATCCATTAATAATAAGATTATCCGGGTTCCCCAGGGAATAATATCGGCTCGTTCCGGCTGCAAACCCGGCAAACGCCGGCGAAGACTCAGGGGCATTCTTTCCAGCATATTATAGATATCCGCAATTTCTTCTCGCTTTAAAAGCTGCCCATGAACCAGGCTGGGATCGTATTGCACCAGGGAGTGTTTAATAGCTGCCAGAGTGGTTGCAGTTCCCCCAGCCATAACCAATGGATGGGGAGCAAAGTCTTTTTTGTGAAAGGCCAGAGGGGACATCACAGCGGTTATTTCAGTAATTTTCAAGTTCTGTTCCATAGCCCTTACTGCTCCCAAAGGAAGAGATAAGAATATAGGTTCTGCTCCTCCTTCTAGAATCAATTCCAGGCTTCCCCCACCCAAATCCGCTACCAGCGGTGACTCCAAAGAAGGTAATCCCCGGCTTACCCCCAGGAAGCTCAGCCGGGCTTCCTCCTCGCTGCTTATTACCTGAATCTGCATCGCGGTTTTTTCCCAGGCTCTCCCCAGAAATTCTTCCTGGTTTTCGGCTTCCCGCAAAGCACTGGTAGCTACCACCCGGTAACAGTCTACTGCCTTTTCTTCAACGGTGTTTTTGAAAGCCTCCAAACAATATATGTTCCGTTCTATAACATCCTTCCGGATACGAATAGTGTTTTTGAGGCCTTCCCCTACCCGGGTAGTCCTGGTTTCACGGTGAAGTGGGTGCAATCCTTCCGGGCTGACATCAGCTATCAGCAAACGGCAGGAGTTGGTTCCAATATCTATAGCTGCACAACGCAATAAGTCAAACTCCTTTTCATCAAGTAAGACTTGCTTCAGGTGGAGTTTTAACCTCCACCTGAAGCTTAGCCGCACTTATCCAGGGACTTAGTCGCTCTTACTCCCGCCTATAGAGGCGGGAGTCTTAGAGCGAGTTAGTCATCGGATAAAAAAGCACTTCCTGCGGGAAGTGCTTCCTGTTGTCTGCTAGATATTAATTAAAGCGGTTACGCTTCCTGGGTTCCATTTTATTCTTAAGCGGCTGCATTCTCTCATCGCTTTCTTTAAGAAACTTGGCAATCTTGTCATCCAGACTTATCGGGGTACTGGCGCCCTTACCGATAGGGCTATTATTGTAGCGGTTACCTGCAACATTGCTGCTGCTCCGGTAATTCCTCTCAAAAGCCTTGGGTTCACTTTTCGGGGGAGGGGATACCTGCTTTATCGAAAGCCCAATCTTTTTCCCCGCAACATTGAGTACCTTAACCTTGACACTTTCGCCTTCTTTGATAAAATCCTTAACATCTTTTACATAGGTGTCGGCTATCTCGGAGATGTGAACCAGCCCAACC
Organism: Syntrophomonas wolfei subsp. methylbutyratica; assembly: GCF_001570625.1. Classification (GTDB taxonomy): domain Bacteria; phylum Bacillota; class Syntrophomonadia; order Syntrophomonadales; family Syntrophomonadaceae; genus Syntrophomonas; species Syntrophomonas methylbutyratica. Next base: position 314,541 of record NZ_BBQT01000001.1, read on the forward strand.
ACACCTCCTGGAAGTTCAATAAATGCTCCAAACTTGGTGATTCCCTGTACCTTTCCTTCCATTATGCTGCCAGGTACAATATTAGTTTGTTCAGTAGGCATAAAGCTAAAGAGCCCCCTCAAAATATACTATTTCAATTGTATAAAATGCCCATGCAGTAGTCAACAGCAAAGGGGGGTTAATTATGGTCTTTCTTCCTTGAGGGGAATAATGATTTTTTCTCCTTTTTTTACCATACCCAATTGCTCGCGAGCGATTTTCTCAACCGCTACTGCGCTATCCATCTCTATTAGTCTAGCTTTCAGTTCCTGGTTCTTCTTTTCCAATTCTTTTTTTTCCTGCTCCAGCCTGTGTCGTTGCCCATCCATTTGGTAAATGATTTTTAGTTTGGGAGCAACTATCATAAGCATAAGGCCGCATAAGACTCCGATAAGCAAAAATCTCCATATGCCCTTGCGTTCCAGCTTATTCTTCGCCATCCTCTTCTTCTCCCTTGAAAATGCCCGGTGTATCTCCGGGAAGTATAATTACTACTTCATAATCTTTGGACCGAGCCCGGCTAAATAGAGTATCTGTGGACAATTTTATTATTCGGGGTACGATGGCTAAATTCCTGCCAGGGGAAAAATTTTTAATTCTCACTATCGCCCGGGGGCGGAGTTTTACCTTTGCCTTTTTGGGTTTTCCAATAGCAGGAGAGGCGTAAAAAAGGGCTTCTAATAGCTCGGGCCAGCCCGGAAGAAAACTCTACACTTCCCTGGGCAGCACGAGAAAGGATGGGGGTCATGTACCGCGACAGATAACGGAAATAGATAGCGATCCCACAGGCCAGGGCCAGGAGAACATAGAGCCGCATTTCCGCTCCGTTTATCAGCAGAAGAAAGACAAAAACAATTAAAAGGAGAATAATCCATAGTATCAAATCGATTAAGTATAGCCAATACCGGCCTATCCTGGCTTTTCTAACGGTTAAGTGATAATAATGAAAAAGACCTCCGCTGAATATGCCCAGTATCAGAGTCAGGAAAAAAGCTTTTAGCTGGCCCAAAAGCACGGACAAAAGGCACTCCCCCTCCATGCTGCATTAATGGTCATTTATTATTTGAGCAAGCGGTTGATAATACTTTTTCCTTTAGCCTTGATATCGGTACCGGGAGCCTTGTACTCGATAATGTCTATATTGCCTTCCAGGGCCACCCGGCCTTGCTCCAGGTTCAGGGTGCCAATATGCAAGTCCTGGCCAATTATGTAGATGTTACCCTGTTCGCTTTCAAGAATTATTTTTTCTTCATCAAAATTATTAACATTTTTAATTCCGGTAAGTTCCATATTCCTGCGGTTGCTCAATTTAATGGAATGTTCCGCCATTTAGCCCGCCTCCTTAATATAATGGTCTATGAAAAAATATGCGAGCCAGAGCATATTTATTCCTCATATGGAATTTGGGTCTGACGAAGGGACGGGGTTAATTACGGGATGGAAGCTGGCCCTCCCGCCTCCAGGCTATTTAGCAAGCAACGGGTCAAGGTTCATCCGTTGCCATTTATATATACCCTTGCTTGCAACTCCAAATTCGGCAAGCATGGCACGGTTTACCATTACCGCAGTTCCGTCCCGCGTATATACCTCGATGGGATATGGAAAAAACTCGATGATCTTTGAGAACAGCTCTTCCTGCCCCAGAACAGCCTGAAAGGAGGCCTGAAGCATATTAAGTCTTTCCTGCTTTGAATCACGTGCGTTTTCTATGTTCCCCATAGTTTCCCAAACCCCATGACTTAATAACATTATAGAATATTATCATGTTCTGTCCAAATGCCTTAGCTCTTCTTGAAATCTTTTTTCTTCCGGCAATAAATCAATAGCTCTGTAATATGCGTTTTTCACATCTCCCATAGGTGCTTTCAACCATTTCAGCACCCTCCCCAAATCACGCCATGCCCATGCGTGACGCATAGGCGGGGCTTCCATTTGAATTACCCGTTCCAGTAAATCGCGGGCCTCCATTAATAAGCGACGATTTGTATCCCGCCGGTAATTATCTTTTCCGCTTCTGTTAATCCACAAATTACGAGCGATATCTATTTTCGTTTGAGCAAACTCATGCAAAGCCCGCACATCGGAAAGAACTGAATCACCGGCCCGTTCAAAATAATTGTGTGCCATCTTTTGATTTCCTAATCGACGAGCTAAAATCGCTGCATCAAAAGCATCAGCCGATGACAATAAAGTCGGTAATTGTTTCATTAAGGCTTTTGCTTTTTCAGTTTGTTTTTGATCCACATATACATTTACCAAGGTATTTAAGACATAAGGATATGCACTTTTTGAGCCTTCTGATTTAAAAGCTTCAAATACATCTTCTGCTTTTTGCAGGTTTTGATTCTCTCCATAAATACGCATTAATTCAGCACTTAACATGGCCGAACCTGGAAGGAAGCGCCACGCTTCTTCAACTCTATTGACAGCTTCTTTGTTTTTTCCCAATGCGCGAAGATGCGCCGCGTCTCTAAGAGCAGTTATAGCTACATATTCCGGATGGGCGGGCAGAACAGCTCTAAAGTATGTTCTATCCGGATCAAATTCAAACCGTGGTTCGGGAGAACCATTTTGATTCATTACTGCAAAAACTTTTTTCAGCCCCGTTCCCCGACCCTCGGCAAGGCGCAATTCTTTCAGAAATTCACCGATTAACCGGTTGCGAGCAGGTACCGGTGGAATCGACGCGCCGGGTTTGAGATGCTCCGGCTGAATACCCGGTACCGGTCCGGGATAATTTATAACTTCCATACGATCGGGATACAAATATATTTTTATCGGTTCGTAGACACCTTCGTAACTCCTGTGATAAACAGCGTTTACTAAGGTTTCTCTAAGGGCGGGGATCGGATAACTCACCCAGCCCCGTATACGAAATGAGTCATCCTGTTTCTCCAGGTGTTGAGTTGAAATATTCTCAAGATATCTTAAACCATCGCGAATTTGTTCATGAATACCCCCGCGAAATATCCTTTCTTCCTGAACATTTCCCGTAGCATCGGCAGAGAATTGAACAACTTCAATACGTACGCCGGGGAACCATTTTTCGGGATCATCTGAAAACAGAAGCAACCCTGCATTAACAGGAATATCATGACCATTGGCGCGCGCAGAAATTCTCATCCGTCTGTATATTTCAGCCGAATCCGGTTCATCCAATAAACCGCTTCGCACATCACGTAAAAATTCCCTTACTTTGACCTCACGCAGGTCTTCAATACGTGCATCCTGGGCTCTACGACTATCGAAAGGAACACGCGCAGTAAGCTGGAGAAGCTGCTGCAACATGCCATTTTTTTCTGCATCAACAGTCTCCGAGCCTATTCTTATCCAGTACTTCTTTTCACCCCTTGGCCCATCAGGAGCCCGGTGCGGCCGGACATCACTGCCTGGCACCCATAGTACCAGAATCATCCTGTCATCCAAGACTTCCGGAGAAAATACCGGTTGGTATTCCGGGTCAATACGATTACAATTGCCGCGAATCCATCTTTGAATATGATCAATCTGTTCCGGCATTATTCCTTTGGGGGGCATAATTGCGACACCGTTCTCTTCTTCGACTCCAATGATTATATATCCACCATTTAAATTATGAAGATCATTGGAGAATGCACATATGGTCTTTAGGACTTGATAACCTGTAGTGTCTTCATCCCAACCACCTTTAAACTCTACGCGAGCCGATTCAACTGAACGAAAAAATATTATATCATTTATGTTTATCGGAAGAATAGACCTCATCGCTAATCTCCTTAAAGTAATCGGAACCAATATAAGCAATACCACTTTCTATTTAATAAGAGTACCATATTATAAATTGATGCCTGCAAAAAGTCATCTTTCAAAATTAACACCGCCATATCTAGTATAATGGTGAGGTTTTGAATCCCCTATGTAGCGTTGAGTATACCTGGAAACAGGTTTTTTGCAGTAGCATCTAAATTTAATATTATATTTTTGTCCTAACCTGATGCCAAATATGACTTAATTAAAATAATATACTATCATAATATAGTAAGGTCAACCTACGAAAACCCCCTTCTTTCGCATTATCTGACCAGATTGAATGTTTTGAAGCGCCGGGATCTCTCCTGTCGAGAAATCAGCGGGGTTAAATTTGAAGGTAATGGTTACAGATTTACTAAAGCTATAGCTGGATTTACCATCAACAGTGAAATTATAGATATTGCTGCCAGCATTGAACCCGGATGGATATCTGGATAAAATATATTGAAAAAGTGATAGTAAGAAGGTAATGTTTTCCCCACTAAATTTAAGAGGGGCTATGCTGAAAATTGAAGTTTCAACACAGCCCCTTTAACCCCGTCCCTTCATCAAGCTCAACTCATTCAATAATTCGGTAAAGATTCCCGGCATCTGCTGCCTTTATATTTTCCTTAATATCCAGAACCTCATAAACAAGCGTTTTCTCTCCCATACGCAGGGTAATTATATCCCCAATCTTTACTTCACTGGATGGCTTGGCTACCCTGCCGTTTAGCAAAGCCCTCTCGCTCTCAGCAAAATCCTTGGCCAGGGTTCGCCGCTTAATTATCCGTGATACTTTTAGATACTTGTCCAAACGCATTTTAGCCCAGAGCGTCTTTTAGTGCTTTGCCTGCTTTAAAGGCAGGAACTTTAGTAGCCGGGATGTTGATTTCCTCCCCGGTTTGCGGATTTCTTCCCTTCCTGGCCTGTCTGGCTCTTACTTCAAAGGTGCCAAAGCCTATTAATTGAACTTTATCATCCGCTTTTAAAGCCCCTTCGACTGTATTGAAGAAAGCATTTACTACTTTCTCCACATCTTTTTTGGTCATCCCGGTTTTTGCTGCTACCTGACCTACTAATTCCGTCTTATTCAAGAAGCTATCCCTCCTCTTTTGTATTTGGCATATTGTGGCTATTCGCCGCTTCTTTACGATTTCCTTCTTCTTGAGAAAAAATCTTGTATTTGTAGGGCTACTTTCCGGAATATCATAATCCTTTGGTCTTGGCTTCGTCCCAAATTTGATCTAATTCCTCCAGCCCATAATCGGCAAAATCCTTCCCTTCCGCCCTTATCTTTTTTTCAATGTAATTAAACCGAGCGGCAAACTTATCATTGCAGGACTGCAGCGCTTCTTCCGGATCTATGTTTTTAAGGCGGGCTACATTTACCAGGGCAAAAAACACATCCCCCATTTCTTCTTTGATCTCTTCCGGCTTAGCGGCAACTACGAGTTCCTCAACTTCCTCCTTGAATTTTTCCAGGGCTCCTTCTGCCCCGGGCCAGTCAAAACCTACCCGGGCAGCTTTTTCTTGCATTTTTTCCGCCCGCATCAAGGCCGGTAAGATAGCGGGAATACCCTCCAGCAGATATTTTTTGCCTTCTTTTTTCTTAAAATCTTCCCAATGAGCCATAACCTCATCACTGCTTTTCAGGTCCATATGGCTGAATACATGAGGATGGCGGGCAATCATTTTTTCCTTGACTGTATCAGCCACTCCGGCGAAATCGAAATGGCCCTCCCGCTCCGCCAGGGCGGCATGGAATACTACTTGCAATAGTAAGTCTCCCAATTCCTCCCTTAATTTATGCATATCCTGCATTTTGATGGCTTCAATTACCTCATAGCTTTCCTCAATCAGATATCTCTGCAGGGATTCATGGGTTTGTTCGCGATCCCAGGGACAGCCATCAGGTGCCAGAAGCCGATCCATTACTTCCAGCAGTGCATCTATTGCTTGTCCGTTTTTACTCAAAATATCACCTCCACTGGGTGTCAAGGGGACGGTCCTTTTGACACCGTAACCCCTAAACCTTACCCCTTACTCCTTACTTTTCTCACTAACCACCCATCATACCGACTGTTCTGTCAGGCAAAAGAACCGTACTCATGCCTGTGCCACGACCTGGCTCGGTCGCTCCCGCCCCCTTGCCTTGCCTCCTACCCCCCGCCGCTTAAACGCTTCAACATATTTATATCCAATTCTCTAATTAAAAATAGCAGTATTCCATAGAGCAAAACTCCCAGGGAAATAGCCATAAGGGTGGCCAGGTGCGATCTGATATCGGCTGCCACCAGGGTTGTATAGGAGAATTGTACGGCTAAAGCCATCAAGACGGTAACCAGGCTTATCTTCAGCATTCGACCCTTTTCATAGCTGATCCCGGTAAGCTTTCTTAGATAGACAATGTTGAGAAAAGAACCGATAAGGAAGGCCAACACGGTTCCAATAGCGGCCCCTTTTATGTTCAGCATCGGAATGCCGGTAAGGCTGTAGTTGAAAATAACCTTAAAAACGCCGGTGATAATCAGGTTGCGCATGGCAATCTGCGGCTTGCCTATGCCCTGCAGGCCAGCACTGGATAGCTGGAAAGCCGCTAGAACTATACAGGAGAAAGCCAGGGGTTCAAGGGGTACCCCAGCTGAGGGGGTGGCATAGAGCAAATCGCAAATCGGAAAGGCCAGGACATAAAGCCCGGCGGCACAGGGCAAAGAAATAATCATTCCGGCCCGGAAGCCATAATTCAGACGATCATTTAAAAGCTTGCGCTCATTGCGGGCCAGGGCTTCCGCTACTGCCGGCACCAGGCTGGTGGCTATGGAAATGGTAAATATGGTGGGAAGGCTGATCAGGACAGCGGCCATTCCCGCCAGTTCACCATAGAGGGCGGTAGCCTGGGAAGTGGCATAGCCGGTGGCCATCAAGCGCCCGGGGACGATAATGGCGTCCAGCATCTGTACCAGGGGAAGTACCACCGCTCCAAAGGAAACCGGAATGGCCAGGCGCACCATTTCCCGGCCCAGCTCACCAGAACTGCTTCCTGAATAGGCCAGCATTTCCCCGGAGCGTCTTTGCGCCTTGCGGAAAGAATAATAATAGCCGAGCAGGACCAGCAACCCTATTATGCCCCCCACTACCGCGCCAAAGGTGGCGCCTGCCGCCGCATATTCCAGCCCGCGGGGAAAAAGCAAAAAGGCCAGGATTAAAACCGCCGTAACCCGAAATAATTGTTCTATAACCTGGGAAACCGCTGTGGGGATCATGGACTGATGTCCCTGGAAATAACCTCGGAAAACCGACATCAAACCGGCGAAGAATATGGCAGGAGCCACGGCCAGAATAGGGTAATAGGCCCGGGGTTCTTTTAATACCGAATTGGCTATAAAGGAGGCCGATTGCATGACCAGCAGGGTAAGCAAGAGTCCAAAAACCAGTAGTATCAAAAGTGAGACCCGAAAAATCTTCCGGCTATCCCCGGAATAGCCCTGGGTTTCCTTGCGCGAAACCAGCACCGATATGGCTACGGGAACTCCGGCAGTGGCCAGGGAAAGAATGGTGGTATAGATGGGGTAGGCCATTTGATACAGCCCCATTCCTTCACCGCCAATCAAACGGGCCAGGGGAATACGATAAATAGCTCCCATTATTTTGCTGATGGCTCCAGCAATACTGAGAACCATGGCCCCTTTTAGAAAGTTTTGCTTCTCTTGCATCTATACCCTCCCTGTTTCATGAGCTTTATTATAACACAGTGCATATTGGCAGAATTAGCATACAGAATTTTAATTTTTGACTTTACTTCAGGATTAGTAGAAACCGTCCCCATGATATATACCCCTGTCCTCAGCAAAAAAAAGCGATCTTGCTTAATCAAGACCGCTTCTTGCTTGAATCCTATGAATTACTGCTCCATCTGTTTGGCCAGGAATCCGGCGGCGGTTTCCGCCAGCTTTACTTCCATATCCCCCATCTTGACGGCTTCCTTGCTTACTATGATAACGGCACCGATGGGATCTCCTTGAGTAATTATCGGAGCAATTACTTGTGCTTTGATGGTATATTCCCGGTCATCATTCTGAATAACATGCAGGTTGTCGTCATCCGGAGCATCCAGGTCATTCATGATCAGGGTGCTTCTTTCCTCAATAGCTCTCTCTACTGCTTTGCCGATAGCTTTACTTAAGAACTCTCTTTTATTGGCTCCGGCTACGGCAATAATCACATCCCGGTCAGCTATCATAGAGATATGACCAATGGTTTCGTTTAGCGAGTCCGCATACTCTTTAGCAAAATCCCCCAGCTCTCCTATGGGTGAATATTTCTTTAAAATAACCTCACCTTCACGATCAACGAAAATTTCCAGAGGGTCTCCCTCGCGAATGCGTAATGTCCTGCGGATTTCCTTGGGAATAACAACCCTTCCCAGGTCGTCAATGCGGCGTACAATTCCGGTTGCTTTCAATTTACTCTATCCCTCCTTTTCAAGAGTTATTTGGATTCTTAATTTCTTTTTCATTGATAGTATATAACTCAAAATACCCTTTTATTCACTTTTTACCATCAAGCTGCGAAAAAATTGTGTGCAAAGTTTTCCCTATGAGTTATAAAAAGTTTCTGTTGCCATATTTAACATCATGGTGCCACTGCAAAAAACCTGTTCCCGGGTATACTCAACGCTACTTGACACCGTATCTTAACTGTCATAGTGGTTAAACTATTAAGAAGAAATATGGGGAGCTGTTTTTTTTGTGTTTAGAATAAGCCATTTTCAACTGTACTGTATACTACTGCTGCTGGTAGGGCCGGTTGCTTTCCTGGAAACGCCCAATATATTGATAATTCACCTGGGCTGCAATGCCTGGCTGGCGGCGATTGGCACTATCGTACCAGGTATTTTGTTGGCAGCTATGTTCCAATACATTATTAAAAAGAGCAGCCAGCCTTTTCCCCTGCTCCTGGAAGAACACCTGGGGAAAATACTGGGGAAATTTTTGGGGTTCTTATACATCCTGGCCTTTCTCCTGGCCAGCAGTTTTACCCTGCGCCTTTTTGTGGATTTCATAGTAACCAATGTCCTCCCTCAAACCCCGATCAGCGTGTTTATAGGAGTACTCTTGCTGGTGGGCTTTGTGGCTATTAAAAGCGGGCTGGAAAACCTGGCCCGCTGCTGTGAACTGGTTACCCTCCTGGGATTACCCTTTGCTTTTCTCATTTTTCTAGCAGCCATTATAGAAAACTGGAACCCCGGGAATCTTCTTCCTTTTGCTTATATGGATTTAACTTCTTTTAGCCTGGGGCTATTATCCTGCAGTTACGTCCTGGGTAAGATGCTGCCGATATTAAGCCTGGCCTTTTTTTGTCCCCGCCAGGAAAAGATCCGCCAGGTCATGTTTTTGGTAATCTCTACCTATGTCGCTCTTATGTTGGCTACCACCCTGGCCACGCTGATGACGCTGGACATAAGCATGTCCAACATTGCTACTTTCCCTACTTTCTCTACCATCCGTTTGTTACATATTGCTGACTTTATCCAAAATATAGATATTGTCTTTATCGGCATCTGGATAATGGGCGTATTCGGCTCAGTTACCATCCCCTGGTTTATGGCCTGCTACACTGCCCAGCAGCTTTTCGCTTTAAAAGACTACCGCTTTTTGGCTGCTCCTTCTTCTCTTATCATTGGTGTTTTTTCCATATTGATGGGCAAAAACATTTTGGAACTCCTGGCAGTCAGCATGCATATTATTCCGCTGCTATATTCCTTTGTCTTTATACTGCTTCCTTTTTTGCTCTTTCTCTTAACCCTTTTTAAACCATATCCTGAATCCGCAACATTGGCGGAGCCCGGCTCAAAAGCAGAAAGTTCTGCATAATTTGCCTCTTTTTCGTTTAAGCTAGTAAATGGAATCAAGATCTAGTATTTTTGGGGGATAAGAATGCGCTTTATTAAAAGCAAGAAGCCAGAAAAAATAGACATCCCTCCCGGCGAACTGGTAGAGCAAGCCCTTTCCCCGGTCTTACAGGATAACCGGGAAAAACTAAGGATTCTGCTGGCGGGCTGTTCCGATGTGGTAATGCGGGATTTTATGCTCGCCAGCCATCCCCCTACCCCGGGCTTGCTGCTCTATTTTGACGGGCTGGTGGATAAAGAACAAGTAGCGCTGCACCTCTTGCAACCACTGTTGACGGAACAGAACACTGGAGATAGCTCAGAAAATTTATCCCCGGATGAGATGTTAAAGCGGGTTCAATACCGCATCCTCTCCATCAGCGAAGTCAAGACCTTGAGCAACATTGAAGAGCTGCTGCATCATATCAGTTCCGGGGACACGGTATTATTAATAGACGGCTGTTCCTCAGGACTGGTAGCGGGTACCCGCTCCTGGCAAAGCCGGGCTATTCAAACCCCGGAAAATGAGATTACCATATATGGTCCCAAGGAGGGTCTCTCTGAAACCCTGCGCTTTAATACCGCTTTGTTACGGCGCCGGATTAAGTCCACTAATTTCAAAATAGAAAATATGGTCATTGGTAAATTAAGCAAAACAGATGTAGCCCTTTTTTACATTGAACATATTGCCCCCCGCCCTATGGTGGAGGAGCTGAAAAAGCGCCTTGAAGCTATAGATATTGACGCTGTCCTGGATCCCCGCTACCTGGTTGAGTTTGTGGCTGATGAGAAAAGAAGCATTTTCACCCAGGAGCAGTATACGGAAAAACCGGACCGGCTCTGCGGCTATCTCCTCGAAGGCCGTATAGCTGTTATGGTTGACGGCTCACCCATGGCCCTTATCGTACCGGTTTCCTTTTTGGAGTATTTGATATCCCCGGAAGACTATTATATCAACTATATCGCCGCTTCCCTGTTTCGCCTGCTGCGTCTGGGGGCTTTTGCCATAGCTCTCTTGCTCCCATCTTTGTATGTGGCCGTTATAACCTACCACCATGAAATGGTGCCCACCCCATTGTTATTGACCCTGGCCGCCACCCGCCAGGGAGTGCCTTTCCCGGCTTTTGTAGAGGCGCTTTTACTGGACCTGACCTTTGAGCTATTGCGCGAGGCCGGGCTGCGCCTGCCCCGGGCGGTGGGCCCGGCGGTCAGTATCGTTGGGGCGTTGATAATCGGTGATGCTGCAGTAAGGGCAGGCCTGGTTTCCACTCCTATGGTGGTGATTATTGCCGCTACCGGTATCGCTTCTTTCGCTTCCCCCTCGTATAATGCCGGAATTATTATCCGTATCGCCCGTTTTGCTTTTCTGATAGCTTCCGGTCTCCTGGGATTCCTGGGGATAATGATCGCTCTTATACTGTTGTTTGTCCGGATGGCTTCCCTATCCTCCCTGGGTCTGCCTTACCTGGCACCTCTGGCTCCGTTCAACTGGCAACAGCTCGGCGATATCTTTATCCGCCGCCCCTGGTTTGAAAACCGGAAGCGCCCTTATCTGGAAGGGATGGAAAACCAGTGGCGTCAGGGAAAAAGTACGGGAGGGTAGTTCAGATGAAGAGAGCATTCTTGCTGCTATTTTTGCTGCTGCTTGGCTTCAACCCCGGCTGTGGGATAACTGAATTGGACAAAGCCTCAATACCTCTGGGCCTGGGGGTCGATGTGGACGGTGAGCAAATAGTGGTAAGTACTGAACTGGCCAGTCCCATAAGTCCTGAAGAAACAGAATCTACATCCGACCCAGCCTTTTATGTAATCTCGGGGCGGGGGCCAAGCGTAGTGGAAGCGGCCCGCCAGATAACCCTGCAAATACCGCGCAATCCCTTGTGGAGTCATACCAATACCATGATAATCGGAGAAAAGCTGGCCCGTCAGGATATGGCTCTTTTTATGGATTTTTTATCCCGCAACCGTCATGTGCGTAAGAACATCCCGGTATTTGTAAGCAGTCAAAGTACGCCGGAAGAAATTCTATCAGTAAAACCGCCCATTGAGCCTCATCCCTCCATAGCCATCAAAAATATCCTGAACTTGCAGGAGAAACAAGTGGGAATTTATGTGCCTATCGACCTTAAAGAAATGGAATTCCGCTTCCTTAGCCCGGGGATTGAACCCCTGGTCCCTCAAGTTAGTATCCTGGAGAGTAATACGGGTAAGCGACTTTGCCTGGAGGGGGCGGCCGTTTTCCGGGGCCGGAAAATGGTAGGTTCCTTCAACGAAATGGAAAGCCGGGGCTACCGCTGGATGAGTCCGCGGAGGATTCAAGGCGGTCTTTTCCTGGTACCCTCCCCGCTTCATTCCGGCAAGCTTATTAGTCTGGAATTGTCCCGCTCCCTGGCCCAAATTACTCCAAAACTGCAAGAGGGAGCCATTATTATGCGCATTGAGATAAAAGCGGAGGGGAATTTTTACGAACAAAACGAAGCCGGGGAATTATTTACCCGGGAAAGGTTTCAAGCGATTGAGGAACTGGCCAATCAGGAAATCAAGCGACAGATCCTCCTCTCTATTGATAAGGCCCAGGAATTAAATAGTGATGTTTTTGGCTGGGGCCAGATGATAAAACAGAATTATCCCCAACAATGGGGGGAGATGGAGGGTAATTGGGAGGAGCTTTTTCCCACGGTGGATAAGCAGATAAAGGTGGATTTTTCCTTGCGGCGAAGTTATTTGGCCGACAAATCCTTTAATTTCCAGTAGCCTGGCGCGCAAAATGAAATCTATGTTTGATGTCACTGCAAAAAGTTATAAATATGCATTAGCGTGCATAAATATACCGCTCAGCTCCCTTAATTGCGACCGAAGAGAGCATCAGAAGTGCCCGAAAGGGTGCTACCTCAATAGCGACACCCGAAGGGTGCAGTGGTACCCGCAACCTTAATAGTGACATCCGAAGGATGGAACACCAGGAGTACCCGAAGGGTGCAGGGTGCTGCATTAAAAGCCACCGAAGGGTGTGGGGGGAACGACCCCCGTGTCGTTCTGAATCAGGCTTCGCCGGCGCTTTGTATATTTATGCAAAAACCCTTATGCAATAAAAAGGGTTTTTGCAAGGGTATAAGTTTTAACCCGCTTACTGCGTAGCTGCGGCATATTGAATAGCATCTGAAATTGCCTTGTACACGCTATTAAACTGAATCAATGACAGGGGTTGCTAAGATTCTATGGTATGGCTATTGTTTGCGATTTATTTTGCCATAATCTATATCGAAGTTCCCGGGCTGCTTCGGGGAAAAATGTACCGGGAGCTGGGCCTGTTCACCGCGGTTCTGTCTCTGGGAATTTACCTTTCCCTCAGCCAGTTTTACGGCTGGCATATTTTCAATCCTTTTGCACCCTGGATTGAGGTTCTTATGCCTTGATAAGGAGGTAATCATGCCAAGACGCCTGCTTTTATTTATCGTTATATTTCTTCTTCCCAGCTGCAGCGCCTGCTGGGATATACGGGAACTTAATAATTCCGCAGTTTGTACCGGTGCCGGAGTAGAGCTTTCCCGGGAAGGAAAATTTATCTTTTCCGGCCAGATGGTAAAGCCCAGTGCCCCCAGCGAAAGCGGGACCCAGACTTCAACCGCCGTGGTATTGTCAGCCAGCGGTTCCGGGGTAGCGGATGCGGCCCGCCGCTTTATGCTCTCCCTGTCTCGCTTTCCCGAATGGTCCTCGATCAGTACCTTTGTAATCGGGGAAGAGCTGGCCCGGGAGGATCTGGCCTTATTGGTGGATTTCCTGCTGCGCAACCGCAATCCCCGCCCTACTGTCAATCTGGTACTGAGCAGGGGCTGCACCCCGGAGGAAGTCTTGTCGCTTCCTATGCCTTTAAGTCCCTATTCCGGCAAGGGTCTGGAAACTATCCTGGATCTGCAGGAAAAGCAACTGGGCATCTATGTTCCCACCAATGTGCATGAATTTATTCATAAATTAACCACAGCAGGAATTGAACCGGTTGTTCCCCAGGTGAGCATAGAAGAAAAAAAATTGTTCATCAGCGGTACGGCTGTTTTTAAAGGGCGCCGCATAGTGGGATCACTTAATGAAACAGAAAGCCGGGGTTACCGCTGGATGAATGCTCGCAGTTTCAATGGGGGGATAATAGACCTGGGATCTCCCCAAAATCCCAGCGAGTTGGTAAGCCTGGAGGTTAAGCAATTTACCGGCAAAACTACCCCGAAACTGGAGCAGGATCAGCTAAAAATGAAAGTTACCATCCGGGCTGAGCTAGTCTTCTACGAAAAAAGTAAAAGCGGTGAGCTCCTAACCTTATCGTGGAAAGAGGAAATGGAAAGACTGGCGGCCCAGAAAATAAAACAGGAAATTTCCGCTTGTATCAAAAAATCACAACTCCTGGGCAGTGATATTCTGGGCTGGGGTTATATTTTGCAAAAACACGAGCCCCAGCTTTGGGAGAGCTTCTCAGCTAACTGGGACGATTTTTTCCCAACAATAGAAAGTGATATTGAGGTGGAAACTCTGATAGTGAACAGCATGCTCAGCCAAAAAAGTTTCCGTTTTCGCTAAAGGGATTAGAAAAGTGGGGAGTAGGGGGTGAAAGCTCTATTTTCTTACTAATAATGAATATATTGCCACGCGGATTATGGAGGAAAACTACTGATGTATTACAACCTGATTCTAAGCATAGTTTTATTTTTTCTTCTTTTTTTGCTGCGGGAGGGGCGTTCCTGGTTGAAAAACCCCCTGGGGATTGAATACTGCTGCGCGGTATTACTCTTTCTCTTGTCCCTTGCCTATACCTTAGATCTGGTGCAGGGTTGGCACTTGATGCCCAACCCGGGGGCAATTTTTGCGAAACTAAAACCGCTTTCCGATTTATTGGAAATTATATGAGGGAGCGCCCTGGCAGCCGGAAGAACCGTCCCCGTGGCTGCTTACAGGCAAGAGAACCGTCCCCTTGCCTGCTCCCCCTCACTTATTAAAGGAGATGCTGATGGAAAATAAAACTCTTTCCTCCCAACAGATTGCTTTTATGATTTTTCTTTTTTTAACCGGCAGTTCACTCGTTTATATACCGGAAATAGCAGCCAGACAGTCGGCCTGGATAGCCTGCCTTTTAGCTTCGCTGATAGGTGTTTATATCATTATCATACTGCTGGCGCTCTTCACTCGTTTTCCAGATATGAGTATTACCCGCATTAGTGAATTGTTATTAGGGAAAATTGCTGGCTCCGTCTTAAATATTTTACTCTTTTTCAGTCTTTTTCTTATTGCCCAGGGTCTGCTTTACAATCTATGCCTCTTGCTAGGTATCATTTACCCAACTGTTTGCAGCTTTATCCACCGTTCACTGGTTCTTTTCTCTGCGGCTTACTGTATTTACCGGGGGCCTGCTGCGCTTGGTCGTTTATGTGAATCATTTATCGGCCTTATCCTCTTCTTTTTCCTGCTGGGCATTACTGCATCTTTTCCGATAATGGATTTGAGCGAACTGAAACCGCTTTGGCCGGAATGGAAGCCCTTGCTTTCCGGCGTCTTTTTCGTGGCTGACTGGCCCTTCGCACAACTGCTAATCCTGGCTTTCTTTTTTCCCCTGGTGCAGGGATTGAAAGAAAAGAAAAAGGCTTTTATAGGCTGGTACCTGCTGGCGGTTGCCATACTGATCTTTGAAGATCTGCAGGTGATATCCATTCTGGGCCAGGAATTGGCTGAGATATCCCGTTTTCCTCTTTTGAAAGTGAATCGCCTGACTGGCTTCGGTGAATTCCGACGGGTGGAGCTCTTTTTCTTTATCCTCTGGTTCATTGTCGGCTTTACTGCCCTGACTGTCTATTATCAAGGTCTGGTTTTAAACCTGAAGGAACTCCTACGCTTGGAAAATCCTCGTCCCTTGATTCTTCCCCTGGGATTGTTTCTTATGGTATTTACTTCCTATATGTATCCCAGCGATTTAAACTATATCACTACCCGGCTTCGCTACGTTCCTTTTTATACCATAAGCGTCAACCTCCTCTATCTCACTATAATCTTTATCGCTGCCAGTTTGTCCAAGCGACGGCTTAGCAGGCATAGTCGAGGGGAAGGGTGATTTTTACAACATTTGCAAAATCTCAGCCAGGGCTGGTAGTGAGCTGTTTTCATATTTTTGAATGATCAGGGTGTGGTCATTGACTCTCCTGATGCCCCGGAAACGCTCGGACAGGTTGCTGGGCAGGCGCTGCAGGGTCTGTATCTCTATCTGGCGGCCTTTGCGGCGCAGGGACTTTATCTCTTTGTCCCGGGCCAGTAGACGCAGTACGGCTATTTGCAAAAAGTTCTCCACTGCCTGGGGCAGGGGGCCGAAACGATCCCGGATTTCTTCCCGGATTTCTTCCACTTCTTCCTGGCTGCCGGCCAGCAAGAGACGGCGATATATTCTCATCTTGCTGCCGGAGTCAGGGATATAGCTTTCAGGAATATAATAATCGATGTCGATATCCAGCTGGGGATCTACCCTGCTTTCCTGAACTTGCTCGCCCTTTAAGCGACCGGTCTCTTGCTCCAGCAAGCGGCAATAGAGGTCAAAGCCCACGGCCTGGATATAGCCGTGCTGCTCTGCTCCCAGGATATTGCCGGCGCCTCTGATTTCCAAATCCCGCAAAGCAATTTTCATGCCGGAGCCCAGCTCATTGAATTCCCGAATGGCATTCAATCGTTTTTGCGAAGCTTCACTTACCACCCGGTCGGGACGGTAGGTAAGATAGGCATAGGCCAGGCGATTGGAGCGCCCCACCCTCCCCCGCAGCTGGTAGAGCTGAGCCAGGCCCATTTTATCCGCTTCATCCACTATTATGGTGTTGACATTGGGCATATCCAGGCCGGATTCTATAATGGTGGTGCAAAGAAATAGCGGGTATTTGCCGTTAACGAAATCCATCATTACCCGGGCGAGTTCATCTTCTTTCATCCGCCCGTGTCCTACCGCTATCTTTATGCCGGGAAAGAGTTCATCCAGCTGTTCCTTTACCCGGTAGATATCTTCGATACGATTGTGTACGAAGAAAACCTGTCCCTGGCGCTCGATTTCCTTCGTTACCGCCTCCACGATTATTTCTTCGTTATATTCGAGGACATAGGTGGTAATAGGGTAACGCTCGGGGGGAGGGGTCTCTATTACGCTGAGATCACGCAAGCCGGCAAGGGCCATGTGCAGGCTGCGGGGAATGGGGGTAGCGGAAAGGCTTATTACATCAACCAGTTCCTTTAAGGCCTTGATTTTTTCTTTTTGGGCTACTCCGAAGCGATGTTCTTCATCTACCACCAGAAGACCCAGGTCTTTGAATTTGACATCACGGGAAAGCAAGCGGTGGGTAGCGATTACGATATCCACCACCCCTTTTTGCAGATCCTCAACGATGCGCTTTTGCTCCGAGTTGCTGCGAAAACGGCTGAGCACCTCGATAACCGCCGGATAAGCAGCAAATCTTTCCGTAAAAGTCGAGAAGTGCTGTTCCGCCAGTACAGTGGTAGGAACTAATATGGCCACCTGCTTGCCATCCATAATGGCTTTGAAGGCTGCTCGCAAGAAGACTTCGGTTTTGCCGTAGCCCACATCGCCGCAAACCAGCCGGTCCATGGGCCGCCGGCTTTCCATGTCCTTTTTTACTTCATTAACAGCCTTGAGCTGGTCGGGAGTTTCCCGAAAAGGGAACTCATCCTCAAATTGACTCTGCCAGGGGGTGTCAGGGGAGAAGGCATAGCCTTCGCGGCTCTCCCGGTGGGCATAGAGCTGCAGGAGATCCTCTGCCAGGTCCTGAATTGATTCTGCTACCTTCTTCCGGGTTCTCTCCCAGGCGTGTCCCCCCAGCTTGTTTAAGCGGGGTTCCTTATCCCCGGAGCTGGTGTATTTATATAAGAGATCCACTTTTTCCAATGGCAGGTAAAGCCGGTCGGTTCCGGCATACTCCAGAAGGATATATTCCCGGGTAATCCCGCTGTTTTCTACCTGGCTTACTCCGCGAAATATGCCGATGCCATAGCTCTCGTGAACTACATAATCTCCGAGCTTGAGGTCTTCCAGCAGTATTCTTTCTTCTCCCTTGTGTTTAGGTTTTTTCCTGCTGGTAGGGCCGGCTTTTTTCCCCCAGATATCGCTTTCAGAGACCAGAGCAGCCTGCAGGGTGGAACTGCTAAAACCCTTTTCCACTACCTGGTCGAGATATGCTATCCCGGTGATGCCTTGTTCCGACAAATCCTGCTGTATCTGCTCCCGGGCTACCCGGCTTTTTACCGCCAATATAACCTTTAATCCTTTACCCTGCCATTCTTTTATCCGGGCAAAGAGGGTTTCATACTGCCGGTAGAAAGGCTCCATTTCCTTCTGGGAAATATGCTGCAGTGAAGCTACCGCCACCTGGGGAATAGTGGAGGAAAAATAGGCATGATATATTACACTATGGGCTTCTATTTCTTTTTTAAGGTATTCACTATCCAGCAGCTTTATTTCTCGAATTATTTTGCCGTCCTTGCGGGCTTCTTTCAATGACTCCCGGTAACGGCGAGCACTGCGTTTAAATTGCTTATAAAACTCCCGGGGCTCGTCAAAAAATACACTGCTGCTTTCATCCAGGTAGGAAAAAATGCTGGCAGTCAATTCATCTCCGTAAAGTTCATCGGCGGGTAAAATCTTCACTTGTCCTTCGTCTTTACCTAATCTTCTCTGGCTGTTTATATCAAAACGATGTATGGATTCGATGAGCTCACCGAAAAATTCTACCCGGCAGGGGTCTTTGTGGCCGAGGGGAAAAATATCTATTATGCCGCCACGAACGGCAAATTCCCCTTGCCGGCTGACGGTATCCACGCGCCGGTAACCTCCGTTCACCAGCTTCTTCAGAATTTCGCGCTGCTCCTTTTCCTTTCCCTGCTGCAGCAAGAGGCTGCTATCTCTCATGGCTGAGGGAGTTGGCAATGGGTAGATTAAAGAACCGGGGGTAGCAATAATAATGGCGCTTTGGCGGGGATGATCCAGGCAGTGCTGCAGGCTTAGAATTCTTCCTACCTCAAGCGTGGATAAGTTTTCCTTCATAAATAAAAAATCACGAGCCAGAAACATGAATAGCCGCCCCGGCTCAATAAATGCTTGCAAATCGCGGGCCAGGTCATAGGCTTTCTCTTCCTCCGGCAGCAAGCAGAGTATTTTTCGATTTTGCTTTTTAAGTATTTCCGCCAGCATAAAGGCTTTAGCGCTTCCGGAAAGCCCGGTTAACAAAATGTTTTGCCTCTTTGACAAAACTCCGCACAGTAAATCCCAAAAATTCTCTTGCAAAAGCAAAAATCCTCCCCAAAGAAAATGGTGGACACCTAAAAAAGGCCCCCACTGCTGGCTAAATTTATAGTTGATTCCGCTGCAAAAAGTAATAATTATGCATTTGCTTGCATAAATATTCCGCTCGCAGTCTACGCATGAGCAACACCAACGGCTCGTCTCGCGGCTCAAGGGGTACCCGCAACTTTAACCGCGACTAACAGGAGCATCAGTGGTAACTGAAGGTAATTCATGCACTGTCCCCATGTCTCAGTTAATTATAATACTGCTTACCCCCCAGGGAAGCCGATTCCAATAATCCCATTTCCATAGCGCATTCTTCGCATATTCCCTTTACTTCTACGCTTCCATCCTGTCCTTCTGTTTCCACCGTGGAAAATACTTGCTCACAGTATTCACAGATGTAATAAATAGTCATATGCCTGCCCCGCCTTCCATCTTTTTATATATTTTCTCTTTTGAGGCAGGCAAATATACCTTTTTGATTCTACTGCAAAGTTTTTACTATTCATTAGCTTGCATAAATATACCGCGCTAATCTCCCATCCATGGTCACCAACCTTAATAGTGACACCTGCAGGGTGGAACACCAGGAGTACCCGCAGGGTGAAGCGCTCTCGCGACGTCCTGTCGCTCGCCCCCTTTCGCCTGCTCACCTTCGCCGGGTGCTGCATCCATGCTCCGCTAACGCTCGCTTTGTAAATTTATGCAAGCCTTATGCATCAAAAGGGGTTTTTACAGCAGAGTCTCCTTTTTCAATTGTACGCATTCATACAGGCATCTATTCCGCTTTTTATCCAGCACTCAATGGCACTGGCGGCTTTTTCTACTGCATCCTGCATGAGGGGTTTTTCGCTTTCGCTGAATTCACCCAGAACCCAATCAATGGCCCCTCCGGGGGGGCGGCCAATTCCGATTCTGATCCTGGGGAAATCGCGGCTCCCCAGGCTTTCACAAATGGATTGCATTCCTTTATGTCCCCCGGTACCGCCGGAGGCTCGTATTCTTACCGCACCCGGTGGTAAATCCATGTCATCGTAGACTACCAGCAACTCGGATAACTCCAGCTTGAACCAGTTAAATAAGGGTCGGACTGCTTTGCCGCTGAGATTCATAAAGGTCAGGGGTTTAACCAAAAGGAGCTTTTCCTGATTTATTCTCAAATGTCCAACAATAGCATCATAGCGGCTTTCTTCTTTTTCTATCCGGTGGCGCCTGGCCAGTTCCTCCAGTACCTTGAAGCCAATATTATGCCGGGTATGGCTATATTTCTTTCCCGGATTCCCCAGGCCCACAAGCATCTTCATCTCTATCCCCCAGTAGAATAGCTATTGCTCAGGCTTCTCTTCAGCCTCTTCTCCTTCGCCGGCTCCTTCTACACCTTCTTCTTCACCGGCAGTAGCCTTGGATGGAGCTAATATGGAAGCAATTACTGCCTCTGCCTCAGTTAAAATTTCCACCTCTGCAGGTACAATCAAGTCAGCTACATGCAAAGTGTCTCCTATTTCCAGGGAGGAGATATCGGCACTCAGGTATTCGGGCAAATCCTGGGGGAAACAAAGTACTTCCACTTCTTTTAAGCCCGCTTGCAGAATGCCTCCTTTTTTCATAACTTCTTCTTCGCCACCCAGCAAAACCCCTACATTACTATTAATTTTTTCATTTAAGTTTACACTGAGAAAATCAAGATGAATGAGCTGCCCGCTTACCGGGTTTCTCTGAATTTCTCTTATCAGGGTCATCATGGGTTGGCTTTCTCCTTCTATTTCGAGGGAAAAAATGCCTCTGGAGCCGTGTACATTAAAAATTCGGTTCAACTGTCTCTTCTCCAGGCTAATGGGTACAGCTTCTTCCCCTTTGCCGTAAATAACGGCCGGTACCTGCTCACTGCGTTTGAGCTGGTTGAGATAACCCCGGTTCTTAATCTCCCGTTTACGAGCATTTAACTTTTGACCTAACATTGGGACATCACCTCTTTTGAATTTTTAATCTTTTTAAACTGCTGTCTATTCCTCAAATAGTTTGCTTACCTCCAGGTCTTCATGGATACGCAAAATTGCTTCGCCTACCAGGGGCGCAATGGAAAGAATTATCATATTGGGCAACTTTTTGCTTTCGTCTATGGGAATGGTATTGGTAATTACTATTTCTTTCAGGGGGGCTCGCGATAACCTGTCCAAGGCCGGTCCGGAGAAGACCGCATGGGTACAGCAACTATATACATCCCGTGCTCCCTTTTCCAGCATGACCTCGGCTGCAGTACATAGCGTTCCTGCCGTATCAATAATGTCGTCTACAATTATTACTGATTTATCCTTCACTTCCCCTATTACATTCATTATCTCTGAAACATTGGGAGCCGGTCTTCTTTTATCAACTATGGCCAGGGGTGCCCGCAATTTTGTAGCCAGATCACGGGCTCGGGTAACGCCTCCGACATCGGGAGATACTACTACGGCATCTTCTTCCAATCCTTTGGTCTTGAAATACTCGGCCAGAGTGGGAACTCCGGGCAAGTGATCCACAGGAATATCATAAAAACCCTGGATCTGGGTAGCGTGAAGATCTACCGCTACCACGCGTTGAGCCCCTGCTTGTACAATCAGATTGGATACCAATTTTGCGGTTATGGGGTCGCGGGCTCGGCTTTTGCGATCCTGCCGGGCATAGCCATAGTAAGGAATAACCGCATTAATCCGTGTGGCTGACGCCCTCCTGAAAGCATCAATCATGATCAATAATTCCATAAGGTTCTCATTTACCGGGGTACAGGTTGGCTGAACAACGAAAACATCGACACCACGGACACTCTCATGGATGGCACAGCTTATTTCCCCATCAGAAAAACGCGAAACCCTTGCATCTCCAACTGGAATCCCCAGGTACCTGGCTATTTCTTCTGCCAGTTGAAGATTAGCATTACCGGAAAAGAGTTTCATCCTCCATCTGGATGCCTGCATAATATTTATACCTCCCGTTATGGATATAGCAAATTGAAGGGGTGTTATTCATTATCGCCGGATTCTAATCATCCCCTGCGGGGAAGGTGCTTCTGCCCGGCGCGCTCAACTGCCAGGGTATGGGGAGGAACATCGCGGCTGATGGTAGAACCCGCTCCCGTTATAGAATTCTCGCCTATTCTTACCGGAGCTACCAGGTTGGTGTTGCTCCCGATAAAAACTCTATCCTCCAGAACTGTTTGGTATTTATTCTTTCCATCATAATTGCAGGTTATGGTTCCAGCTCCAACATTGACTCCCTGCCCAATAGTTGCATCTCCTACATAACTTAGATGCGGTATCTTGCTTCCGCTTCCGATAGTGGATTTCTTAATTTCCACAAAATCCCCTACTTTAACTCCTTCCTGCAATGTTGTTTCCGGGCGAAGATAAGCAAAAGGACCAATGTTGCAACGGTCGGCTACCGAGGCCTGTATGAGCCGGGAGCTCTCTATCTTCACCTCATTGCCGATAATGGAGTCACTTATGCGGGTACCGGGTCCGATTTCACAGCGTTCACCTATTCTTGAATTTCCTTCAATAATGCTAAAGGGTAATATAATAGTATCATGTCCTATGAGAACATCGCTATCAATAAATGTAGATGCCGGGTCCATAAGGCTTACTCCACTTAACATTAGCTCCCGGTTCTTCCTCTGCCGCAGAATGTTCTCGGCCTGGACTAGCTGTACCCGGTCGTTAATTCCATAAATATCTTCTTCCCCATCACTGAGGAAAATACCTATTGATTCCTGCTGGTTTTTAAGCAACTCCAGGGCTTCGGTAAGATAGTATTCTCCCTGGGCATTACGGGTACTGGTACTGTGCAGAGCGGAAAACACCTTACGAGCAGAGAAACAATATATGCCGGAATTGATCTCTTTTATCCCTTTCTCCTCATCATTGGCATCTTTTTCTTCAATAATGCGTAAAAAAGCGCCCTGTTTATCGCGCAATATACGGCCATAGCCGGAAGGGTTCCGCATATTGACGCTGAGTACAGTGGCGGTGGCCTGCTTTTGCCGGTGGTTTTTAATCAGCTTCCGCAGGGTTTCAGCCTGTATTAAAGGAATATCTCCGGCCAAAACCAGGATAGTATCTTCCGGAGCTACCACGGCTTCAGCCTGCATCAGAGCATGCCCGGTTCCCAATTGCTCTTCCTGCAAAACAAAACGAATCTTTTCCCCGCTACAAATCTCTTGCACTATTTCCCGGCCGTGTCCCACTACTACTGCAATATCCTCAATACCCGCCTCTTTTACGGCCTTGATAACATGAAGGATAATAGGCTTGCCGGCCACCTTGTGTGCTACTTTGGGTAAATCCGACCGCATTCTTAAGCCTTTGCCTGCGGCAAGTATCACTGCGGAAAGTTTCACTTCACACCCACCCTTTAATTCTATACATAAGATGTTTTGCCCTATGAATAAATAGTTCTACATAAGCCCCGCTTATCCTGTTTGCCCAGTAAAAAAGTTAGCCTATACCAAACCCTAATCATAATTAATGCTTAAGAGACGGGTTTTGCTACTACCCATAAAAGTGATTTAAAGAGTAAGATCTAACAGGTATTTTTGGGCAATCTCCAGGTCGCTGGGTTTATCCACATCTACCCCCACCTCAGCATACGGGGAAATAATGGCTTTCCCCTTTATTCCCAATACCTTAAAGAACCTCTTTTCTGCCGCTGCAATGGAGAGGCGTCTGGTCAAATAGCGCCACATCAATCCAAAGCCAAATAAACTGGCTATGGCCAGGGGATTTTTCCTTCTTTCCACAATCTGTGAGGCCTTTTCCAAAACCTGATCAATAATCTCACTGCGTAAGATAAAGAGATTTCCTCCAGTAAACACTCCGTCCTTGAGTTTTACATAAGTACGCACTACGCCGGGGAATTTTAACTCATTTACCTCTCTGGAGGTTATAGCATAGAAGAAATCCGCTTCGTAATTCCGGCACTGATTAGCAAAATCATCTATGGCCGTGGTGGTGATAAAAGGAATATCCGTGGGAAGAACCAGCAAACGCTCGGTAGTACCCTTCTCCCGTAAAAGTTTTACTGCACAGGCCAGGCTTTCCACCGCGTTTTTCCCTCCCTCCACAAAAAACAGCTTTTCCTCACGGGCAAAAATATTGCGCAGGGCTTCGGTGGGTCCGCTAATGACAATATTCCTCACCTGGGAAGACTGGCGCAAGGCATTATAAACATAGTAGATCATGGGATACTTGCCTATTATTATCAAGGCCTCGTTATCATAGGGAGCAATCTTCTTCAGCTCGCTGCTGTTAACACCACCGGCAAGTATCACCGCATCATATTGCATGCAGGCACCTCCATAATTAAGCCCAGGGCAAGCCATTTTTTTTAATACTATCGATCATGCTCTGTTCGGCATTTTCAATGTGTTCCTGGGCTAATTGCCTTGATAGCTGAACATCCCGGGATTGGATGGCTTCCACTATATCTCGGTGCTCTTGCATGGATTGCTGCATCCGACCGGGATAGGACAGTGATGTGCTTCTAAACCTTTGTATCTGTTCTCGTAAGTTGTTGATTATGGCGAATAGTCTCTGGTTGCGGCTGGCCCGATAGATGGCCTCATGGAACTTGGTATCCACTTCCACCAGTTTATCCATATCATTACTGCTGATAGCCTCAACCTTTTCCACCAGCAGCCTTTCCATTTCCTCTAACTCCTCATCAGTTATCCTTTCCGCAGCCAACCCGGCAGCCAGGGCCTCCAAAGCCGCCCTAATCTCAAAAACATCGGCAACATCCTTAAGCGATATATCCGCTACATAGGCTCCCTTACGGGGAACCATAACGATAAAACCCTCCAGTTCCAGCTTGCGCAAAGCCTCCCGAATAGGAGTTCGTGATACTCCCAACTCTTCCGCCAACTGGATTTCCATCAACCTTTCCCGGGGTTTCAATACTCCATTCTTAATAGCTTCCCTGATGGCCTCGAGTACCAGTTCCCGTAAAGGCTTGTAGGAGTCAAGATCCACCGGTGATAAGCGTTTTTCCCCTGTATTAATAAAAATCACCTCTTTCCCAAGCTTGCCGACTAAGGGGTGTCAAGGGGACGGTCCTTTTGTCACCGCAACCCCTACACCTTACCCCTTCTTTTTCTTACTAACCCCCCATGGCCCAAGAACCACAACCACCGATGAAAAGTAAGTTAGTAGGGGCTAGCATAGTAAGATGTAGCAGAATATATTGAACTCCTCACCCCTTACTCCTTACTCCTCACTTTTCGTACTAACATAGGATGAAAGCAAAAACACCTCCTGATAACGGGTCCGAAATTGTTCCCGGGCCTTTAAGGCCTGTTCCTCCTCCATAAATATCCCCATAACGCTGGGTCCGCTGCCGGACATCAAGGCATTTAATGCCCCTGTTCTTATCAACTCTGCTTTTATGGCCGCGATTTCCGGATATTTCCTTATACTCACTGTTTCCAAGACATTCCTCATGTTCCCGGCTATATTAATAATATCATAAGCCTCCCAGGCAGCAAGAAAGGCGACATTATCAGGGAATTCTTCCACTTGAGTCAAATCCAATTCACGGTAAACTTCAGCCGTAGAAAGCTGAAAATGGGGTTTAACCAGGATTATATAAGGTATCATTCGCTGGGGCAAGTTGCTCAATATTTCACCCCGTCCCCGGGCTAACTTGCTGCCGCCCGCCAAACAAAAGGCTACATCAGAGCCTATCCTGGCTGCCATTTCCAGCAGTTCCTCTTCTTCCAAGCCCAGGTCGCAGAGCTGGTTTATCCCCTGTATAACAGCAGCAGCATCAGTACTTCCCCCGGCCAGTCCTGCGCCTACCGGTATATTCTTTTCTATATAGATCTCAACTCCCTCTTTATGGGCATATTCCCCCAGGATCATTTCCGCTGCCTGGTAAGCCAGGTTTTCCTCGTTAGTCGGAATCAAGCTGCTGTTGCTCTTAATCTGGATACCGCCTGTGCCCTGGGAGATTCTTATTATATCAAGCAGATTCACCTGGTGCATCACCGTCTCTAATTCATGATAACCATCACTTCTTTTTCCTTTAACATCCAGGGTTAGATTGACCTTGGCTGGAGCCTTTAAAATTATATTTTTTCTCATAGACATAGCCATTCCTTTCGTTAATAGGCCGAAAATAGATTAAAATAATGATTTAACTCTTCCAAGAATTAATCGCCATTTTTTACCAGATGCCTGTAAGTAGTCTATCACAAAATTATATATGCTGCAAAAATAAAAGGGAACGGAAAAATTCCGCTCCCAAAGGGGGAAAGGATAGTTTAATGGTTGGATGTACGAAATATTGCTCCTTTTGGGATTAGTTCCAGGCATTTGAAGCTTACTTTGGCTTCCTCCGGGCTATGCAGGCTTAGGCCCTGTTCAGAGGAAGAGACCATACAGAGGGGCGGGAACAAGACGCACCACCAGTTTTTTCCTTCGCCACCGCCTATGGTGACTCGCACTGCCTGGTATTCTCCCTGGGGCAAAACCAGGTTGCCATATGATTTGGTGGGGAATTGGTACTCACCCAAGGATACTTGTACCGGATAATTATAGCCATTGGCTTGTACCACCGCTTCAGCAGTTCTTTTTATTTCAGCTATATCCTCCAGAGCAGCCTGGCGAGCCTGTTCCATATTATCCATTCCGGCAAATTCCTTTTTCATCATCTCTACTACGGCGTCTTTTACCTGTATTTTGAGGGCCTGGTCAGCCAGGCTGTCACTGTTGGCTATTACATGCAACCTCAGAACACTTTTGTTGAGGGGCTTTTCTTGCAAGCAAAGACTGCTCCCCAGAAGGATTAAAATAGCAATCATTATGATTCCTAAATATTTTCTAGGCATAAAAAATACTCTCCTTTCTCAGTAAAAGTCTTTCCTAAACTTTTATTTTTTAAACCTGATAATTATGATTCTACTGCAAAAAGTTATTAATATTTATTGGCTTGTATAAATATACCGCTCGCAGTCTTCGCATGGGCAACACCTGCGGCTTGTCTCGCGGCTCAAGGGGTACACGCTAACCTCCCATCCATGGTCGTATAGCGCTCTCGCGACGTCCTGTCGCTCGCCCCCTTTCGCCTGCTCGCCTTCGCCGGGCGTTGCAACCATGCTTCGCCAACGCTCGCTTTGTATATTTATGCAACCCTTATGCAACAAAAGGGGTTTTCGCAGTGGAGTCAATTACAGATAAGAAAAAAGAAGAGTGCAAATAATGCCTGTATATTATGCTTGATCCTTGCTTTTCTACCATTACAAGCATTTATCGTCATTAGCTTTTAAACCTTGCCAGCCTTCCCTAATACCAGGCAGCATAATAATCAGGAAGGCTGCCAGTATAGGCCGGCAGCCTTCTTCAGGGCTTTTCTATGGGTAGTTTTCCTATTCGCTTTTATTCCCTTCCTGTCTGGCCAAGTACTCACGGATTATCATTCTAACCAGGGCACTGCGCGATATCTGGTTCTTTCTGGCCAGTTCTTTTATAAGATCCACCTGATTTTTTGTCAGGTAGAAGGTGGCATGTTCAAATTTATCCGTTGCCATTTTAACCTCCTCCCCGCCTCCAACCGCAATTAGGCCAAATCCTTGCTTTGTGGATATTATATGTAAATAACTGTGCTTCTGTTACTCAGATCAATCTTCTAATCCTCTTTTTATTTCATCGATTTTGGCTTTTGCGGCTCGCCTTCCCGCCCGGATAATTCTTTCCGCCTGCTCGATATCATCCAGGCGAACTGCTTTTACCCGGGGGTGAATAACCAGATCGGCAAAAAGCGCCTCGGCGGTG
The DNA here is from genome assembly GCF_001570625.1 of Syntrophomonas wolfei subsp. methylbutyratica. Classification (GTDB taxonomy): domain Bacteria; phylum Bacillota; class Syntrophomonadia; order Syntrophomonadales; family Syntrophomonadaceae; genus Syntrophomonas; species Syntrophomonas methylbutyratica. The sequence continues at coordinate 342,358 of NZ_BBQT01000001.1, forward strand.
GCGGAGGTTTCATAGCTCATAATATTTAAACTGCGGGATACGATTTGGGTGATCCCGGTGACTTTTTCCGCATAACTCTCCCGCCCTAGATTGACGGAAAGAATATAGCCGACGCCCATAACTTTTTGTACTTCTACCGGAACCATTTCTTTTACTCCCCCATCAACCATCTGCATTCCTCTGAACTGCAGCGGAACGAAGGTGGCGGGAATAGAAGTACTGGCGCGTACTGCTTCGCTTAAGAGGGCTTCTTTAATTACTAGCCTGGGGCCGGTGACCTCCATGTTTTGATTGGTAAATATAATTTCCTGACCGGAGTCAATATCACAGGCGATAATACTTAGGGGAATTCGGCTTTCCGCCAGGGTCTTCCCCCGGGTCCATTTATAAAGCAGTTTTTCCAGCTTATCTCCTTTGACAAGGCCATCCAGTCTGGTCTTTACCCCAGGAAGCAATAAAGCCCAGAAAAATTTGGTTAAGGCGACGATATCATAGTCAATATAATCCTTGACTTCGAGCTGCATCGCAAGCTCCTGCATCCGCCAGGGCGAGAGTCCGCTGGCATAAAGGGCCGCAACTATACTTCCGGCACTGGTTCCCGATATGGCGGAAATAGGGATGCTGTTTTCTTCCAGCACCTGCAGAACTCCAATATGCGCCAACCCTTTTAGCCCGCCGCCTCCGAGGGCCAGACCCAGGCTTTTCATGTTAACCTCCATCTCGCGCCGCATGCGGCGATACAAATAGTAATGAAAAAGTATTTTTCATGCTACCACCCATGGCCGAGGGCCATAAGCACCCATGAAAATGCTGGGGTTAAGTTATTAGAGTATTCAACATAAACCATAGAAATCAGCGTCCTTCCGTATCAAAAACTATTTCTTACTAGCCCCTCGACCGCAACCCTAATAGTTATACCCGCAGGGCGGAACACCAGGAGTACCCGGCAGGGTGAAGGCTACAAGCACCAATGAAAAATGCGTTAGTAGCTGCTTGAATAGTAAGATAGAATAGGAAATAACCCCCACCCCCTTCTGATGTCTGACGTCCGACGACTGACGACTAATATGGAGCAACTGCTCCTTTGGGGCTTATATTCAGCGATTACATTTGCGCACCATATAGCGGGATACTCTCTGTATGCTGTCTTTATTGTTCTGTCCAAGTTCCTGCCAAAAACCCCGGTACTCCTCAACTACGCTTTCTTGCTGATAATTATTAATTTTTTTATCCAAATCCTTTTGGATAGACAGTATTTCTTCCAATTGTTTTCTCATCAGGTTTTTATCCTGGCGGTTGATTTTTAAGCTGCTCAAAATATCCCCCCGCTACTTTAAGAAAGGTAAATGCCCGGCTAATGAGCCGAGCATTTTCTGGTTTTAGCCTTGAGCTTAATAATCTACATCCGGATCCAACTCTCCGTATACCACTACATCATGGAATTTGCCCAGTTTGTCGATGATATCCACGTATACTTTAAGCCCTATACAGGTTCCCTTGATGGGCGTGGTCAATTTACAAGGATTACTGCTGTCCTCGCAGTTGCCTTTAATTTCGAAATCAAAACTCCAGTTCTTTAGAATGATTTCCGACTGTTCAATTTCGATGCGGAATTCTTCAGAGGTTAGGGGTGGATCAAATTCGTCCAGTTCTATGGATTGTTCATAGCGGTCAGTTACGGTAATAATCTGGTACTCACCTTCCACTAACACAAAAAGGATTACTTCGTAGTCGATGAAGATTTTTACTTTGTTGAAACACAGATCCTCGTGCGCCTTGATAACTTTAACCTTAATGTCTTCCACACAGGATACTTTTCCGCCCACTTGCTCATCAGGTACACAAAAGACCGTGTCCAGTACTTTAACTTGTTTTTCGATGTATTTGGCTTTAATAACCTTGGCCCAGAGATCCAGCATACAACCTTCAGGAAATTCACATTTTAACAATCTAGACACTTTACTTTCCCTCCTTTATCTAGTATTCGCCTGCTTGAAACAGGTTCTGAAATTTGTTCTGTCAAATTTCTAGGATATATTATGAAAGGAGGTAACAAAATGTGATTATCCTTACGGTATTTTTGTCTTTTTTGACGATAGTAAAGTCGTATCTTCCCTCATCAAATGGATACATTCTATACGGCCATCACAAAAAATGCCTATCCCCTTTTCCTGTGCCTGGCGACAAAAGCCGATATCCTCAGCCCCGTCATCTGAGGAGTATCTTATTCCCAGCGATGCAATAACCTTTCTCTTAATCAGGTAGGCTGCCCCGGTACAATCAACTGGAAAAACCCGGTCCCGGGGGAAATCCCGGCAATGCACCAGGTTGCCGGCAGCATCCTTGACCAGTATATTATAAATCGAATTATCCCCCACTTCCTCCCCGTTGCAGACCAGAGCGGACACAATATCGCAATCATCCTGCAGCAAGAGGGATAAACTATCAACTGGCACCAGAATATCACTATCCACAGAAAATAAGTAAGCCGCATCAGACTCCAGAAATGCTTCCAGCAGACGGTTCCTCAGTCGTGCCAACTGGGAAAAGTTATATTGACCTCGCAGGTGCCCATACTTCTGACCCAGGTCATAGTAGATTAATCGTACCCGCCCGTTTTCTCTGCGGGCAAAATCTTCCAAAATTTGCGGAGTCTCATCTATACAATCGTTTATTATAAAGCAGAATTCGAGCCGGGACTCGGGGTATGCCAATCGTTTTATGGAAGTCAGGTAATAGCCTAAAGACCAGGCCCGATTGCGAACCGGACAGCCTATCATTATTTTTTCAGCCATATCAATCATAGTTGAGGACTCGTCCCCTTTCGCCTGCTCGCCTCGCCGGGTATCAGCCATAGTAGAGCCCCAGTTCCTTCTGATGGCGCTGGGTGTAATAACGAAAGCCGCTTTTTTGCACTACTGCAATATCTCCTGCCGGGAAAGCGGAATCAGCTCTACTCCAAACATTTCGGACTCTATCCCTGTCCCGGGATTCTTTGCCGGGATAAATAGAATAACGGAAGCCGGAACCCGGTGATACCAGCACTTGCTGAAAAGGGCTGAGACTAGCACGGAAAGGTTCATTAAAGTCAGTATAAGCACTGTCCGGTAGCAGAGTATCCATTATGCCATCTACCCGGTATTCCGTTTTTTTAATGCCTTTTTCCGCCAGTGTGTTTTCAATTATATCGATTATTTCTACCGCTCTAGCCGACCAGGAATTCTGCCGGGCCAGTTCCATTCTTTGTTTTTGCCGGAAGGGATTATCGGTAACGAGGGCCTTTCCGATATTTTCAATAAACTCTTCTTCGTTTTCCGAATAGTAAATTAGTTCCTGGAATTTGTAAACTTCAGGAAGAGCTGTAGCCACAACGGGCATTCCGACAGCCATGTACTCCCACATTTTTATGGGGTTTACCGATTCCGTCATACTGGAGAGCTTAAAGGGTATTAATCCAACATCAAAGGCCTGGGCATAGGCGGGAAGGTCTTTATAGTCTTTAAAGCCTAACCAGTGCAGATTAGGGCGCTGTGGCAGTTCAGACACATTATACAAAGGCCCCAGCATAACAAAATTAAAATGCGGGAGCCTGGCAGCTACCCTATCCAACAGTTCCAAATCAACCCAGGTGGCAATAGCTCCGATATAGCCAATTACCGGGCTATTGATGCCTCGCATATCAGCCGGAATCGGCAAATGAGTGCTGGGGGAAAAATGTTCATAATCACAAGCATTGGGCACCAAAACGCTACGGGGGTTGATGCTTTTGGCCATCTTATACAGCTTATCGGAGGTGGTAATTACGATATCCGCCGTAGCTACTGCCCGGTGATAATAAGGTCTCCATCCGGCAAATTCATCACTGGGTTCGTCAACACTATCAAATACTACTAGCGATGGCCGATATTTTTTTATCATATCTACATGGGCCGTAGCACTGTAATATACTACGGGGCGAATATCTCTTAAAAATTCAGTAGGCTCAACTCCATTAAATAAAAATAAATAGGGGTTGATGCGTTCTATGCCCCGGCGTTGATGCTCGTGGAGGTGGGGGTTATTAAGAAAGAAGCTTAATACCCCGAGCTCGGAAAAGTTCTTTATTAAATGCTGCGGTCGCTGAACCAGGTAGTGAAAATCGACCGTGGGCGGGTACAGGATACAGTTAATATTGGACAATTTTTATCCCCCTGTCTACGTCAATGTTTAAAAAAATAGCCAGGTCTCTACAGCCTGGCCATTGCTTTTTAGTTTCCCTGAATGGAGGAATCACGCCTAACTGGAGTCTTCAAGTGTTTTTTCTGATATTCTTTTAAACACCGAGCACACAATTCACTTCCACAATGATCGCAAGATTTCATTTCCTGCTTATTTACTCTTTCTTGGCAACGAGGGCAAATGTTCTTAGCTTTAAGCGAACTCTTTTTGGCGGTACTTATCATAAATTGGCCTTCGTCATCCCCAGCTGCCAATTGTGTTGCCTGGTATTTTTGGGTATTTACCTTTAAGATACCCAGGTTCTTTCCTTCCATTAATTTGCTTTCTCCCATTCATACACCCCTCTCGGCTTAAAACAATATATAATCCTCTCTAATAATATGAAAAATATACGCCAGGGGTGCATAAAAGGAACTCTATGACCGCCGCCTCCGGCAATCAGCTTATAACGAGGTGAATGTTGTAACTGCTCCGCGGTTTCTTCCGATGCTTAAAAAGAAATCGTAGTAAAACCTCGGCTTTATTTCAAGGGGAATCAAATACTATTCAGGAAAAGCCGTTTAACCCGGCTTCCCAGGCTATTGCCGCTAATTCTTTCATTTTCTTCGTTATTGGAGTAAATCTCCTCATATACGTTATCTTGATTATCCTCATAATAAAGCCTGGTCTCATAACGGCTCAAGCGCTGTTCTTTTTCCTGTATAGCCCGGCGCAGCTCTTCGATTAATAACTGATGCTGCTGGCTCTCCCGGCTTAATACTGCATTGCGGCTTTCGGCTTTCTTAATCCCCTTTTTGAGACTGGCTATATTTTTTTCGTAAAAACGGAGTTGGCGCCTTAGTTCCAGGTTTTTTTCCTCCATCCTGGCAGTCTCATCCTGTGCAGCACCCTCAACCCGTAAATCGCTGCTCTTTAACTCCGCTTCCTGTTCCAAAAGCCGGATTACCTGTTGGCGGATAGCCAACAATATGTAATCTATAAAAAGTATTACATGCAGCTGATTGCCGTCCAACCCCCCCTGCCAATTAATCTTTTTTATATCGCCAATAAAATCTATTCGAGGTTCTTTATCGAAATCCAAATTGCGGTCAAATTCCTGTAATAAAACCCGATCCCTCAAGTTTTCTTCCTTTTTTACCAGCTGCATCTTGCCATCCATATTTTCCAGCAAGCAAATAACTTCCAGTTTAAACAAGGTTTCCAACGCATTTCCTTGTTTTCTTACGATATATTCCCTTAACTTGACTCTTAAATCCTCCAGGCCCTGGAATCGTTCATCTAAATAGTATATCTGATGGTGGTCAAAGCTTCGGGGGGTACTTAGTTCAGCCATTACCACCGGCGACCATATAGAAAGTGCCTCACCCAACTACATCACCTTCTTTTCTTGCACTTTTAAGCATCGGAAGAAACTGCGGGGCAGTTATAACACAGCGCTGCAACGAGGTGGGAGGGATTAGAATCCGCCGCCTGTGTTAGCAAGAACCCGGCTACTTAGCAGGCATATTTCACCTCGTTATAAATTTATATTACCTGTCGGTCTGGTATATGATTCATCTGTAAAAAGAAGAGGTCGGAGAAAAAGTAAGGATTTTAGAAAAGAATCTATAGAGAAAAGAAAAACTGCATGAATTCATGCAGTGATGGTGGATGTTTTAATGGTTGGCAGCGGCAATTCTAATTTCTGAGTCTTCAGTATCATAAACAAACAATTCAACTGTTTCGGTTAGTACGTCGGCATAAGTATAGGAAACTCGCCTTTCTATTTTTCTTTCATCCAACTTAACCACAAATATATTGGGATAAATTGACTCTAATACGCCCTCTTTCTCTATGATACGGTTTCTTCCCCGGTTAGCCTTTAATCTAATCTTACTTCCAACAAAAGATTCCAGGTCTTTCTTAATATCTGATATCGCCCTGGGAGAATTCAATTTACCACCTTCTTTTATATATATCAATATAATTCTATAACAGAAGCGAAGGATTGTCAACATTGAAATAATTAGTATATATAAAAACTTTCGTTGTGTCAACCAGATATTATATTTTTCTTTAGGAAATAAAACGAGGTTAAGCAATGGATTCGCGGTTATGATTGTTTGCGCAACTATTTTTCACTTTTTCTTTCATATCTTCAGGAAAGGCCCTTTCAAACTGAACCAGCGCCCAGGATTTCAATTTTTCATCTCTTAATGACCACAAATCAACCAGAAAATCAATCATGGGTTCCAGAGAAGGATCATATGGTTTTTCTCCCAAGCGAGGACCCAGGAGGGTTCCCAGAACCTCCAGAGAGTCGTCATTCAACAGCTTCCTTAAAGCTTCCGCAAAGGCGCGTTCACCGATATGAAGGATTTGATTTTTAATGATTTCTTCATTTGAGAGAAACACATCCCCTTTACCAGTGGTTAACCACGTCTCAGTAGTATCAAAAAGTAAGCAGATATGTTTAATAAGAAGTTGAGACGCTTGTTTAGTACCATTCTCAACGTGAGATATGTGCTGTTGAGATACGCCTAATTGCGCTGCTAATGCTTCTTGCGTCATTTTGAGAGTTTTTCTGATATGGCGAATTCTACCTCCAATTAAATTGTGCAAAAAGTACACTCCCAAGAATTACATAAATGTTGACATTACTGCTATGACGTATTAAACTAGAGTTATTGGTAATTAATTTTAGGAAAACGAACACGGATTAGTTCTTGAAAGAAGATGCTCAAAATCGTTGTCCAGGCTGGTTTCCCGAAAAACCTCCTCGTTCGAATAATTCGAATAATATATATCCGTTCCCTGGCAGAAAAGCTTGGGATGGCTTCTTATTGGTTATTTGGCTCAATCTTAGCACACGTTATAATTGTAGGCAATGTAGACTATATGGTAATTTCTGAAGTTGACGCCGATATCCGGTTTTCAAACTATAGATTTCATCTGGCATGATAACTCAATGCAATCCATAATAAAGTATTAATTATTCCATAATTTTTAGGTGAATCTGAGCAATTATTATTGTGTGGTGGATATTCATGAATAAGGCCGTTAAGATACTGGTGATTGAGCACAATGCGGAAGATATATCATTTATTCAACGGGTTTTTTCACTTGATAAGGGAATTAAGTCCGAGCTAATTTTTGCAGAAAGAATTGCCCAGGCACTTGATTTATTGAAAAGCAATGATTTTGACCTGATTATGCTAAATCTAGCCTTACCCGATTTATCTGGAATTAGGATTTTTGAGGAAATCTTAGACAAATACACTGAGTTACCGGTAATAATTCTTAGCAACCCGGCCGATGAGGCAATAGCATTGGAAGCAGTACGTAAAGGAGCTCAGGACTATATAATAAAAAGTGAAACGGACTTTTACCCAATTAAGCGTATTATAAATTGCTCTATTGAACGAAACCGTTTGCGGATAAATATGGCCCAGTTGTCTATTACTGACGAACTGACCAAACTATATAACCGGCGCGGTTTTTTCATCATGACCCAACAACAGCTGGCGTTAGCTCGAAGACTATGTCAGCCTGTTGGATTCTTCTTTATTGACATTGACGGGATGAAAGACATAAACGATTTTTGGGGGCATCATCAGGGGGATCAAGCACTTATTGATGTTTCCAAAATATTAAGAGAGTCTTGTAGAGCCACTGATGTAATCGGGCGCATAGGTGGAGATGAATTCGCTATTTCTTTTATTAAAGAAATGAATTGTATTGAAAATATTGAAAATAGAATTAGAAATAAGATTGAATTGCATAATAAATCTCGTTTGCAAAAACATATGCTTTCTGTTAGTATTGGCTGTTATTGTATTAATGTGCAAGGTTGTGTTGATATACAAAGAGCGCTGGCAGAAGCAGATAAAATTATGTATTTGGAAAAAAACCGAAAAAAATGCTTATACCGAAGAATTTCTAATCAATCATAAAATATGACTCCATTGCAAAAATCCCTTTTGGGGCATATACAAAGCGAGCGTTGGTGAAGCATGGATGCAGTATCCTGCAGGGACTCCTGGTGTTCCATCCTTCGGATGTCACTATTAAGGTGGCCTCCCATGGACGAGAGATTAGCGTGGTACCTCCTTGAGCCGCGTTACCCATGCGAAGCGCCCTGCCGGGAACAACGCTCCCTGCGGTCGCTATTAAGGATGCACCCTGCGGGCACAACTGATGCTCCCTTCGGTCGCTTTTAGGGTTGCTAAGCGGTATATTTATACAAGCCAACGAGTATTAATAACTTTTTGCAGTAGAGTCAAAGTTTTATTTGGTATACCTATCCGCTACCGTACTGGCTGCACAGGCATCCGGCTTGATTTTGGCGGCAAAACCACTCCCTACTATCATTCCGGTAACTTCTTTTACCAATTCCTTGGTATCGCCCTGAATGCCAACATCGAGGTGTATTTCCACTTTCATGTCATCTTTGCCATGCTTTTTCAAGCACTGGCTCAAGCGATCAGCTAAATCCAGGCTAAGGGATGCTTCATAGAAAATACGCTGGCGCAGACTACTGCTCCGGCGATCCAGGATTTTATTATAATAATAGCGAGCGCCTTTGCCCATCCGGTGAATAATTATGGCACTGACATAACAGGTTCCCTGTGCGCCAGGATGAGAATCACTGCCCACAATTAATTTGTAAGACCGGGTAAGATCCTCAGCGATGTAGTTGAGTATATCAATTACTACCTCTTCTAAATCTAGTTTTCCTTTGCTGGGACTGTTAAATATCATTACCAAACCTCCTCATAACCAGAGTATCACTTATCCGGGCGAATTGCTCAATGGCGAGGTTTTCCGGCCTGCTTTTCGGGTCTATGCCTATGGAGTTTAAAATGCTATGGATCTCCGCTTTTTCTGCCGAAAACAAATCTACGCAAATATTTAAAATAGTTTTTCTCCGCTTCTGAAAAGATACCCGGAGTAGCTTCTTAAAGTTTGATTCATCTTTAACCTGCACTCGCTTTCCTTTTATAGGCCGGAGTTGAATAACGCTGGAATCTACTTCCGGGCGGGGATAAAAACAATTCCGGGAAACCGGCATCAGGTATTCTACCTCGGCATAATAGGCCGTAGTCAGAGTGAGTAATCCGTATTCCTTGCTGCCAGGGGATGCCAGTATGCGGCCGGCAACCTCTTTCTGCATCATCAGAGTAGCGCTTTCCATCTGCGGGCAAGTCTCCAGGAGTTTAAATATAATGGGGGTGGTTATATTATAAGGTATATTGGCGCATACCTTGTATCCGGAAATATCTTCCTCCCCAAAAGCCTTCCTCAATTCTTCCTCCAATTCGATTTGAAGTATATCGGCAAAGAGCAGATGGATATTATTTAGTCCCTGCAAGCTTTCAGCCAGCGCCTCCCGCAGCCCGAAATCAATCTCGATGGCCAGTACTCCCTTGCTTATGCCTGTTAATTCTCTGGTCAGTCCTCCCAGCCCGGGCCCTATTTCCACCAGCAATTTTTCACAGCCGGGATTGCATAAATGAGCTATCTTTCTAAGAATATTCCCATCCACCAGAAAATTCTGCCCCCATTTTTTGCGGGGGTGAATTCCATATTTATCCATGTAATAGCGTATGCCGGATAAAGAATCTATGCGTTTCATTGTACCTCAAGCCTATTAGGATGAAGAGTAAATATATTTTGCTGGTATAAATATACTCGGCTTTTGCCGTGAAATCAAATTTGTCCAATTTAGCCTATTATACATCCAGAGGATAAAAAATATCACTTTTTTCTTACAAAACAGCACAAAAGTAACCTTCCTATGTGTTCCCAAAAAATAACCCGAGAGTATCTTGCTCCCGGGTTAGATTTTAACTAATAAGTGGTTTTTTGCTGTCTTAAGCTGGAATCAATATTTTTTATGTCTTTTTCAAAAGTTTTAATCGGTTTGCCTTCGAGTATTCCGGCAGCTACATCCGTAATACGCTTGACCAAATTAGGATCAGTCGTCACCAATACCTGGGATATGCGGCGGTCGCTCGCTTTAAGCTTGTTCATTACTTTGGATTTTATTTGGTTACTTTTATTCATGTCTTTATTGCCCGGATTCAGGGTCAAACCTACCATAACAATCATTCCTTTGGGCTCGCTTCGATTGATGCCTGCATCGCTGCCGATAGTATTATCGTTCAGGTTTTTGGCCGTAGCCCGGTTCATTTGGGCATTTGTTTTGGTATTTCCGGTAATGTTGTTGGCTATGCCAATATCAGCAACAACTACTGTAGCTTTTTGTACCCCTTTCACTTGTTCCGCCATTTTGGAAAGTTTACTGGCCAGGACTCTTCTTTCACTGGGGGTCATTTGGCTAGTCTGCGTTGGTTTTTTGGCGGAAGGAGCCATGGGCTTCTTAGCGGTCGTCTTTTGGCAACCACTGGCCAACAGCATAAACATTAAACTGAAACATAGCAAATAAAGCAGTTTTCTCTTCATTTATTTTCACCTCCTTTTTCTATTCCTCTTATAGGTTTCTGTACTTTTTAACTTTTAAATCATGGAAAAAATAGACAAAAAAATATCCGCCCTAAAAACTTAAGGCGGGTATTTTAATGCTTATTTTCCCCTTATTCCTTTATCGAGGAGACGATTCTGGGGATGCTTATTCGAGTATATAGACTTTTACGGTTCGATTCCCCCAGTTTAAGCATTGTGATCGTTCTTCCATAAAGAGATCCAGGCGGTTTCCTTTGATGGCTCCTCCGGTATCAGCGGCCTCAGCATAACCATAACCCTCAATATAGAGCTTGCTTCCCATTGGAACAACACTGGGATCAACCGCTACCAAACCCACCGCCGGTTGTCTTCCCGTAGCGGTATTGCGACCGGTGTAGGTATAAGCAGAGGCATTCATATATTTTGCTTCCCGGAAATCCAAGCGTTGCCCAGCTCTGGAGACACTGGTGATAGTCCCCAGGGCCACCAGTTTATTTACTGGTTCAAGTAATGTTTTGCTGCCAATTACTTCACGTTTGGCTTCTTTACCGTTATGGTAAGTAACCTTAAAGGTGTTTAGAGCTACCCCATTCTTCCCCTGTTTGATGGTCCTGCTCAATCCTCTCTCCAGGGTGTTGTCGCTGGTTCTTTCCACCTGGAAAGCAATAGGCTCTTTTACTTCCTGTTCTTCCTGAGTGACGCGGATAATCTCAATCTCCTGGTTTGGGATGGTTAGGGAGGTGGCAGTGGTTTTAATAATATCCTGCTCTCCCAGCTGGAATCCGGCTAATTTGATAGCCTCCTTAATTGAAACCGGTATGCTTAAAACTTCCCGGCTGCAACCATCGGCTACAACTTTCACTTTAAAAGCCCTGACTACAGTGATCTTCATCTTTTTCTTTACCGGAGCATTTAATGAAGGTTCAACTTTGTCTTTTTCATTAAGCGTTATGTGGTTTTTATCCAGAACCTCCCTTACGGTTCCAGAAAAGAAAACACTGCTTTTTATTAGCTTGCCATCAACCTCAATACTTACTGGTTTTTGCAGGGCAAAGAACAGGCTTACCAGCAGAACCAGGCCCAATACAGCGGCCAGGTAAGCTCGTTGCTTAGACCACACAATACCCATTTCATTCCTCCTTCTCCTTTTGTCCCAGACATAAAGCCTGAGATACAACTACATTCTAAGCAAAATTAACCCCGGAAGTCAAACATTATTTCCATTTTGTGGGTTGTTTGCCTTTTTATGTAGTAGCTGCGGCCAACCTTTTTTTAATTCTTATCCCTTTACATCCATTTTATTCTTAGAAGGGAAAAAAGATTGCTGAAAAAGGATATTTGCCCATTAAGGAGTTTGTCGAAATAGGTAAAGCCCTGCGGGTGTCACTATTTAGGTTGGGGCCCTTTCCTGCAATAGAATCAATCTTTGATACGGTAGATTCTCCTGGCATTCTGGCTGGTAATATAGGCGATTTCTTCTTCGGTTTTGTGGCGCAATTCTGCCAGTTTCCTGGCCGTATGTACTACTAATGCCGGCTCATTTCTTTTTCCCCGGAAGGGTTCCGGGGTCAAGTAGGGACAGTCCGTTTCTATTAAAATCCGCTCCAGCGCTACTCGGGCCGCCACCTCCTGGGTCTTTTTCGCATTCTTAAAAGTGAGGGGGCCGGCAAATGAGATATAAAAACCCTCTTTCATCAGTTCCACCGCCAGAGGCAGGTGTCCAGAATAGCAGTGCATAATACCTTCATTTTTCCCAGCCTTTTCCTTCTTTATGATATCCAAAACCTCCTGGTGAGCATCACGGTCATGAATAACCAGCGGTTTATAGAGCTCATGGGCCAGTTTTATCTGTTCTTTAAAGGCTTTCCTCTGTTCTTCGGGGGAGGAAAGGTTGCGGTAATAATCCAGGCCGGTTTCTCCAATAGCCACCACCCGGGGGTCACGGGCCAAGTCGTATAGTTGGGCCAATACCTCAGTGCTCAGGGTTTTGGCATCATGGGGATGTACTCCTACCACCGCATAAACCTCGGGAAACTGGCGGGCCAGCTGCACTGCTTCCGCAGAAGTCTCGTAATCATAGCCGATACATATTATTTTCTCCAGCCCGGCCGCTTCAGCCCGTTCCAAAATTTCCTTCCGGTCCCGGTTAAAGGCGGGATCCTGCAAATGGGCATGGGTGTCTATCAACATCTACTTCACCCGGCTTCCGGAAGGTACATCCTGATCCACCAGCAAAACTTCCACCTTATCTCCACCAGCGGCCAGTATCATACCCTGAGATAATACCCCTCTTAGTTTTACGGGTTTTAAGTTGGCTACCAGCACCACTTTCTTACCCAGCAATTCCTCCGGGGAATAATATTGTGCAATACCTGAAACCACCGTGCGTTCTTCCTCTCCCACTCGCAAGCGTAAAACCAGTAATTTATCAGCCTTCTTCATTTTTTCGCAGGCGATAACTTCAGCTACCCGCAGATCAATCCGGGCAAATTCCTCAATATCAACCAATTCCGGAACAGCGGGCTGACTCTTCTCCACTTTTTTCTTCCCGGGTGATTCCACCGGCTGTTGCTCTCCAGATTCCAGGGATTTTAAATCAATCCGCGGAAACAGGGGCTCGCCCCGGCTAACCTTGCTGCCGGCTTTACAGCGACCCCATTCCGCCGCTTCATCCCAGCTCGGGTTTTGGCTCAGGTCAAATATCTCCATTTGCCGGTTGGCTCTGGACAGCAGTGTCGGCATGCTTGGCGCCAGGAGTATCAGGGCGATACGGATGCTCTCCGCCAGGTTATACATCACGCTGGTCAGGCGCTCTTTTTTCGCTTCCTCTTTAGCCAGAAGCCAGGGCGCAGTTTCATCAATATATTTATTAGCCCGTGATACCAGCTTGCGAGTAGCTACTATATATGAAGCGAAATCCAGCTTGTCCAGTTTCTCCGTTGCTTCCCGGTACGCCTCCCGGGCTGCGTTTATTAAATCCTCATCCAGGGCTTCCGCTACACCCGGGGCGGGTATAACCCCATCAAAATATCTCTCTATCATGGCTATAGTGCGGCTGATAAGATTACCCAGGTCATTGGCCAGATCAGAATTTATGCGATTTACCAGCATTTCTTCCGAATAATAGCCATCCTGGCCAAAACTCAGTTCCCTGACCAAGTAGTATCTTACCGCATCAACCCCGTATTTCTTAACCAAAACTACCGGATCAACCACATTTCCCTTGGATTTGGACATCTTCCCGCCTTCCAGCATTATCCAACCGTGGGCACAGACCTTTTTAGGCAAAGGTAAATCCAGAGCCATCAACATTATGGGCCAAATAATCGCATGAAAGCGAATTATGTCTTTGGCCATCAAGTGTACATCCGCCGGCCAATACTGCTTAAACTTTTCTTCATCATCCATATAACCTATAGCCGTCAGGTAGTTTATTAAAGCATCAAACCAGACATACACCACATGCTTTTGGTTAAAGGGCACCGGTACCCCCCACTGGAAGGTGGTCCGGGATACGCACAGATCTTCCAGGCCCATTTTTATGAAGTTGACAACTTCATTACGGCGGGATTCGGGCTGAATAAATTCCGGATGAGTTTCAATATGCTCCAGCAGGCGATCAGCATATTTAGCCATATTGAAAAAATAGCTTTCTTCCTTCAATAGCTCCACTTCACGGCCACAATCAGGGCAATTCCCTTCGGCCAGCTGTCTTTCCGTGAAAAATGTCTCACAGGGGGTGCAATACCAGCCCTCATACTGGGAAATAAAAATATCTCCCTGCTCATAGACCTTGTTGAATATTTTTTGTACTAGCTGCTCATGCCGGGCTTCGGTGGTGCGTATAAAATCTGTATGGGTAATCAGCATGGTTTCCCAGAGCTGGCGGATGCTTTCTACGATACCATCCACATACTTGATGGGTTCCATACCTTTCTCCCGGGCCGCTTTTTCAATCTTTTGCCCGTGTTCATCGGTACCAGTCAAGTAGAAAACATCATAACCCTGCATTCGTTTGAAACGGGCCATGCAATCAGCGGCCACGGTGGTATAGGCATGCCCAATATGTAAATTATCGCTGGGGTAATAAATAGGAGTAGTAATGTAATAACTTTTCTTCCTCTGCACTTTCTTTCCTCCCAAAACAATGATTAGCTATAGTTTACCACAAAATTGCTCCCCTATCCCTAAGCTGTTAAGGGGATTATAAACCGTAATGATGTTTTCCTTAAGAGCAAAAATAAAGCATAGAATCTACTGCAAGAAGTTATTAATATTCATTGGCTTCTATAAAGAAGCTGCTCAGCGGCCTTAAAAGCGACCGAAGGGTATGTAGGGAACGACCCCCGTGTCGTTCCGAATCAGGCGCAACAACCTTAATAGCGACTGCAAGGCATTGTAAGGTCTTCGGCCGCCCGCTTTCACCTTCACCAGCGCTTTGTATATTTATGCAACCCTTATGTATATAGTAGAGTCAAGCAGAATAGTTCCGACAGTTTATGTTGTTTTTTGATAATATGGTTTTTTCCCTAATTTGTGGTTTTCTTTGACTTTTATCTGGGCCAAAAAAATACATAAATACATATACTCTTGGGATAACTGTAAATTTTTTGCCCAAAATTGTCATAATTATCTTGACTTATTCTGCCATCTCTGGTACACTCTTGTTGTAGAAAATTTTGGGAGGGGGGTTGTATGTATGCTGAAATCAACTGGCGTTGTCCGTAAGGTGGACGAGTTGGGCCGCATTGTAATTCCGATTGAATTACGTCGAACTATGGGTATAGAGGAAAAGGACGCACTGGAAATCTATGTTGACAGTGAAAAAATAATCCTCAAGAAGTATGAACCCGCGTGTATCTTCTGTGGTAATGCAGAAGAAGTGGTCAATTACAAAGGGAAAAACTTATGCAAAAGCTGCCTTACTGAGCTCAGCAAACAGGTAATCTAATTCTACATATTAATTTAATATTACAAAAAGCTTTTTGTTGCATAAATATTACCAGCGATTGTTGGCAACGTATAGATGCAACACCCGCCCGGCATTCAGAAAACTTCCTTAAGTGATAGTTTTCAATCCTGAGTGCCGGGTCGTTTTTTTTTGATAAAATAATTGTATAGTTCGTTCTTTTTTATACCGTAGTCTTTTGCCTTTATTTTGAAGGCTTCTTTTTTATCTATCCCCAAGTTTATTAATTCTTCTGTCTCCGCTATAATGAGCTCCCAGTTTGTTTCGGCGGCTTTATCTTCAGCAGGGGCTATCAAAAGGCATATTTCGCCTCGCGGGGGAGAGGAGCTAAAATGGTGCAGCAACTCTCCTGCCGTTCCTCGTCTTACTTCTTCATGTTTTTTTGTTAGTTCCCGAGCTATGGCCAGCTTCCTCTCTGCTCCCATTATTTCTACAATATCAAGCAGGCATTCCCGTATACGATGCGGCGCTTCATATAAAATAATCGTCTTTTGCTCGCTTTGCAATTGCTCCAGTTCTTCCCTTCGGCGTGAACGGCGCTGAGGCAAAAAGCCTGCGAAAGTGAAAGCTGAAGTATCCATACCGGATAGAGCCAATGCCGCAGTAAGGGCTGATGGTCCTGGTATTACCTCCAGCTGAATACCTGTTTGTAAAGCCCGTCTTATTAGTTCTTCCCCCGGATCGGAAATAGTTGGCATACCTGCATCGGAAACCAGGGCTATGTTTTGGCCTTGCAGCAACTGGGCTATCAGATAGTCTTCCTTTTCCCGTTTACTATATTCATGGTAGCTTATCATGCGGGTTTTTATCTTAAAGCGGTTTAGCAGCTTTATGGTCATGCGGGTGTCTTCGCAGGCAATAAGGTCTACCTTGCGCAACGTTTTTAACAGCCTGATACTGACATCATCCAGATTTCCTATGGGCGTTCCACAGATGTATAATTTACCTGTTTTCAATTTATCATCCTTACTTAATCAGTACGAAAATAGACACTGAAAACTATGAATTATACTGATTTATTATAGATATTGATTTATACCTACACCTCAAACCCTGTTTTCATGCCTTTTTGCGGCCCAGGGCCATGGGAGTTAGTACGAAAAGTGAGGAGTAAGGGGTAAGGGGTTGCGGTGACAAAAGGACCGTCCCCTTGACACCGCCTTGACACCCTTCTTACTTTGAAAAGCCGTACAATTTTTGCAGTTCGGCGCTGTAAACCCCGGGACTCTCGTAAACGAAAAGCGGAGGCAGGATGGTCAAGCCCCCTGCTCCCCCCTTTTGGCCTTCCAAGAGTATCATTCTAGCCTCTCGTTCCGGCAACGGATAAACCGGTCTTATTCTCCTCAATACCAGTCCATTGGCGGAAAAAAGCCGGGCTATTTCCTGTATTCTCTCCGCTCTCTGTATAAGACAGAAGCACCCCCTGGGAAGCAGTATATAAGCAGCAGCTCGAACAAGATCGGCGAGCTCCACTTCCAATTCATGGCGGGCAATGGCTTTCTCTGGATTTAGGCTCAATTTCCCTTCCCCCTTTTTCCAGAAGGGTGGATTGGAAACGACCAGTTCTGCCCCCTGAGGAGGTAAGTATTCCTTTGGGTTCTTGATATCGGCCTGAATCAGGTCAATCCTTTCCTCTAGATGGTTGAAGGCAATATTCTTCCTGGCTCTTTTGATCATCTTTTCCTGTATTTCGATACCGGTCACTCGCAAAGAGGGAGCACGGTAAGCCAGCAACAGAGCAATAACTCCGTTTCCTGTGCCCAGATCCACCGCCTGCTTTATTCCGTCCAGTACAGGAAAATGGGCCAGAAGTATTGCATCCAGGGAAAAGCGGTAGCCTTCCCGGGATTGAAACAGTTTCATACCGCCTAAAACGAGATCATCCAGGCTTTCCTCCTGGTCGTCCGGCATCATATTTACCTTGTCCACGGTTCACTCCTTTTCCATGAACGCCAAACAAAAAAGACATTCCTCGTTACGGCTTTGCCCAAAAGCAGCCGGACAAATATGATATCCTTCTTTATATACTTTTCCCAGGTTTTCATAGCTTTCTACTTCGATATCCGGCCAGGAAGGCGGCTCTGGTAATTGCGGCGGCTGCCCTGGACTCGAGGCCCTTTCCAGGTAAGTAACCCGCTCCTTCAGTTGTCCCACCTCAAGAATCAGTTCCCGAATTATCATTTTTAGCTCTCGAACTGTTTTTTCCATGTTGGTTCTCCCCATTTGTTGCGGTATCATAGAGCTCTGATTCATATTTCAAGCAACACATTAAACGCCCGCATATTCCTGAAATCTTGGTGGGATTAAGCGACAAATTCTGTTCTTTGGCCATGCGTATGGAAACGGGTTGGAATTCCCCTAAAAAGCAATTGCAGCAAAGTATCCTGCCACAGGCACCAATCCCTCCCAGCATCTTGGCTTCGTCTCTTACTCCGATTTGCCTCAGTTCAATCCGGGTCTTGAATATAGCGGCCAGGTCTTTCACCAGTTCACGAAAATCCACCCGCCCTTCAGCGGTAAAATAAAAAATTATCTTACCCAGGTCAAAGGTGTATTCAACATCGATTAAGCGCATAGGCAGCTGGTGTTCTTTGATTTTTTGCTTACAGATATCCAAAGCCTCCCTGCCCTTTTGCTGATTCTTTTCCCAGGTTTTGCTGTCCTCAGGTTTAGCTTTACGGATTACATTTCTTAGAGGTTGTATGAGCTCTTCTCCATCCAGATCTCGTTTTCCCATGGCTACAATACCATATTCCACACCCCGTACGGTTTCAACAATTACCGGGTCTCCTGCTTCCAAATCATGGCCTTCACAAGCAAAATGGTATATTTTACCCGCCGGTTTAAAGCGGACGCCTACCACCCAAGCCAATAACAACTACCTCCTCGATTCTATAAATTTACTACCAAAATCAAATGTGACACGAATGTGACACGGCGACGGGGTTATTGACAACTTCTTTCCTTCTGCGTCTAAACCCTATTTTCTTACTAACCCTCCATGGCCAGAGGCCACAACCCCCAATGAAAAGTGCGTTATAATAAGCGCTTGTTATATGGTAAGATGGGGTAGGAAATAACCCCCTCCCCCTTCTGATGTCTGACGACCGACGACTGACGACTACTAACCCCTTACTTTTCTTACTAAGAGTTAAAGGCTTGCCAAATTTCATAGCTGATATTAACATTGATAATTAATGAATTTACATTGCTACGATAATAATTTTTCAAGTTCATGATCTTATCAAGGGCAGCTGTAAGATGCTGAGGCTGAACTTTCCTGATGGAGCTGGCCAGCTCAGAACTGCCGGGCAAAACCAGCAGTTCCTCTTTGCGGGTTTGCTGGTAAATATTAATATCACGCAACAGGCTTATCAAGAGGTTTACGATTAATTCCGGGGCCAGTTCCATCCTTTCCGCCGACTTATATACTTCAACTATTTCTTCCCCACTCAGCTCTGTAATTATATTCCGGCTTGTCTCCCATATCTTTTCATAATCCTCTTGCTGGGCAAAGCGTATAGCTGTAGCCACACTACCTTGTCCCAGGCTGGCAGCCTGAGCAGCCTTTAAGGGCTCCACTTCGCGATTACGCAGGATTTGCTCGATATCTTTATCTGCCAGGGAATTAAAGCGAACAAGCTGACAGCGGGATACTATGGTTTCCAAGATATTTTGGTCATCGGCAATCAGGATAATTACGGCGTATTCCGGTGGTTCCTCCAGGTTTTTAAGCAAGGCATTGGCTGCTTCATTACTCATAAGCTGACTGTCCCGAATAATGGCTACTCGATGGGAAGCCCGGTAAGGCTTCAATCCGAGCCAGGGCTCAAGTTTCTGTGAGATTTGTTCTTTACTTATTACACTTCGCCCTTCTTCCTTTTCCAGGATTAATAAATCCGGGTGTATCCTCTCCCGAAAAAAAACCATAGCGTCATTATCATCCCGCCCAATAATAGCCTGGGCAAAGGCCTGGGCACAAGACATTTTCCCCACTCCCGCCGGACCCAAAAAAAGATAGGCATGGCTTATTGTGCCCGTCTCCAGACTTTTTTGCAGCAGACTGCTGGCCCGTTCCTGTCCCACTATTGAAAAGAAAATATCCATACCTGCACCTCTTGATTGAGCTATATCATCAAATCCACCAGCATACCTCTTATCTTATCCAGGGTATTAAGAATCTCCACCGCTTCCCTCTTCTTACCGATAAAGTCATTAATGAGTTGTTCTGCTTCCTGATCAACGATAGAAATAGTAGTTAGCATGGTTCGACCCCGGCGGTTACGCCCGCGTTCCTTTTTGAGCAAATAGGCTTTGGCGGTGGCTTCCTGCAAAAAATTTCTTATCAGTTTTCTATATAACATGAGATCGTTGAGATTTAATTTATGCTTCAGCTGATCCTCCAGCTTATCCAGCTTCTTGAGAATCTCCTGCATCCGCAATTGGCTTTCAACTTCCCTCTTTTGACTAAGCTCCTGCTCGAAACTGCTGGCGTTTCCTCGTTTTATTTCTCGGGCATCGGCTTTCCCCAATAGAGAAAAACCTCTTAATTCTTTTTTCCCCTGCTCGATTTTCATTAGCCCTACTCCTTTACACTGAGTCAAGGGGACGGCGACTTTGACTCAGCAGCCCGCCACAGGGACGGTTACCCCCTTCATTCCCCGATGACTGACTAGCATTCCGCCCTCCGTCTTCCGACTAAGGCCAGCTCTTTGCGGGCCAAATATCTTCTATGTACTTAATAGCTTCCTGCAGAACCTCTTTAAAATCCTTCCCCGCATCCAGGAGCTTGATACGCTCCGGTTCTTCCCGGGCTATTTTTAAATATCCCTCGCGCACCCGGCTTTGGAACTCTATCCCTTCTTTCTCCAAACGGTCCGGAATATCCTTTTTCTTTCTCCTTTGCGCCTCAGCCGGGTCAATATCCAGCAACAAGGTTAGCCGGGGCTTTAAACCACTGGTACCGAGCTGGTTTAAAGTCGTTAGAAATCCCAGGTCCAAACCTCTTCCATATCCCTGATAGGCAATAGTTGAATCCAGGTAGCGATCAGCCAGAACAATTTTTCCCCGCAAGAGGGCGGGGAGAATAAGCTCTTCCACCAGTTGACTGCGGGCTGCCGCATAAAGAAAAGCTTCCGTCCTGGCTGTTATTTCCCGGTTTTCTTCATTCAAAAGGATTTCCCTGATTTTTTCCGAAATTAGCGTTCCCCCCGGCTCTCGTATACTTAGAACGGGGAATTCGCTAAAATACTGCAGCAGTCCTTGCTTAACACTGGTCTTGCCGCAACCATCAATGCCTTCCAGGCTGATAAAGAGTCCCTTGTTCTCCATTCCTCTTTGCTCCGTTTCTCTTTCTACTTTAGCTCTTCGGTATATCATAGGGACGGTTCTTCTGATATATAATAAGGATTGGTAAGAAAAGTGAAGAGTGAGGGGTTATTGGTCGTTGGTCGTCAGATATCAGAAGGGGGAGGGGGTTATTTCCTGCCCCTTCTTAATTATATAACAAATAACAAGTGCCTACTAACTCACTTTTCATCCGAGATTATGTCCTCAAGACATAGGGATTATCCACTTAAGAGCCTGGCAATAAAATCCCTGGCTCTACTCTATTATTTTAACATAATTCAAGGCCGGGTCCTGCGGACCTTGTAGCCCTAGTCCAGATTTTTTCAAATAGCGCAAGTAGTCGAGCATAGTATCATCTATCAACTCTCCGGGCAATAAACAGGGAACCCCCGGTGGATAAGCCGCAATTATCTCTCCCGCGATAGCTCCCCGGCATTCCTCCAGTGGCAGGGATTTTTTTGCCGCCAGATAAGCCTCCCGGGGAGCCAGGATTAAGCAGGGCAGGGGGGGGACTTCCCCTTCTGCTAAAGTTACGGGAGCTCTCGCCCGGTAGTCCCGGGCCAGTTCTTCCAATGCCCGGTACAATCTTTCCCAGTCATCGCCTTCGTGAAAAATAGACATCATGGCCAGAATGATTCCCGGAGCAGCAAGCTCCACCTGAATCCGGTACTTCTGCCGCAGTACTTTGGCTACAGCCAGGCCATCGATAGTTAACTCCTGTGTAGAAATCAATAGCTTGAGGGGATCTACTCCCGAAACCCCCGGCAGGGCTTTTAATTCTTCTTCCTCAAAACAATGTATACCTTTAATCTGATTTATCCTGCTTTTGTAGTTTTGCGAAAGGCAAGCGGCCCGCTCCAGCAAAGAAAAGCCCTTCTCCACCATAAGCTGCCGGGCCAGGTCTATGGAGGCCAGGATAGGATAAGAGGGACTGGTGGTAGTCAAAAGACTCCAGGCCGCCAACACCTGCTCCCATTCGGTAAATTCTGCTGATAGATGAAGGCAGGCTCCCTGATTTAATACCGGTAAAGTCTTGTGCAAACCATTAACCACTGCATCAGCACCACATTGCAAGGCTGGACGGGGATAAGCAGGGTGAAAAGGAAAATGCCCCCCATGGGCTTCATCCACCAGCAGCAGCTTATTATTTTCCCTTAATAGTAAAGATATCTTTTCCAGCTCAGAGCTTGTCCCATAATAGCTGGGACTACAAAGAAAAACCCCTTTAACCTCGGGATTTTGCTTTAGGAGATGAGAGATATCTTCACTGCGGTTAGCCAGAACTACTCCCAATCCAGGAGCAAGGCAGCCAGGCAGGTAGACAGGCAAGGCCCCCGACAGCACCATTCCTCCATAAAAAGAGCGATGGGCATTGCGCGGTACTATTACTTTTGTACCCTCGGGTAAGAGACTTAAAAACAAAGCGTGTATCCCTGAAGTTGCCCCATTGAGCAGAAAAAGGCTTTGTCCGGCACCAAAGGCATCCGCCAGGAGCAAGCGGGCGCTTTTTATAGCCTGCAGGGGCAAATGCAGGTCATCCAAACCCGGCACCTCGCTGAGGTCCATTGCTGCCACCGCTCTTAGCTCTTCAACTTTGAAGCCTTTCCCCCCACTATGCCCGGGCATGTGCAGGCGCAGATTGTTTTCTGCCATATAGCTTTTTAACGCCGAATATATAGGAGTTGCCTTATGCTGCAAGATTCCAAACCTCCTGAGTTAGTCCGCAGATTTACTTTTTCTTTTTTATCATCCCCGGATTCACTCCCTAATTCTACCCCAAAGGCCAGAATACACCAAACAACTATTATTACTGCCTATCCAAAAAGGGCTTTTATCCTGCTCAAAATTTCATGATAATCGGCAGATCCAGCCGTAAGCTTAACAATGGCTTCTTCGCATTTTTGGCAGAGAAAATTACGCTTTATTTTCATTCCTCCGCAGATTCCTTCGGCAGGTACCTCATTACAGATACAGCAACGAGGAAGAAGAATCCCCTTTTTTTCTTCCAATGGGGCAAAAGCATTTTGGGTTAGCATAAAATACCGCCTTCTCTTTAAATTCTATTATAAAGTATGAAAACCTCAGCCAAAGTGTTAACACCAAGGGAACCAGAAAAAGTGAGGAGTTAAGGTTTTTCCCTCAGAAGCCCGCAAGATTGACTGGCGACTATGGGAACGGGTTTGTTGCATAAGGTTTGTATAAATATTCAAGCGAGCGTTGGCGAAGCATGGATGCAACACCCGGCGAAGGCGAGCAGGCCAAAGGGGGCGAGCGACAGGAAGGTCGCGAGAGCGCCATCTCCCATGGACGGGAGATTGGCGCTGTACCCCTTGAGCCGCGAGACAAGCCGCTGGTGTTGCCCATGCGTAGACTGCGAGCGGTATATTTATGCAAACCGTAGTAGAATCAATTACAGCCCCAGAAAATAATAATTCCTGGCAACGTCCTACTCTTCCACGGATATCCGCAGTACCATCGGCGCTGGAGAGCTTAACTGCCGTGTTCGGGATGGGAACGGGTGTGGCCTCTCCGCCATTGTCACCAGGAAATTTTATTGCTTTATCAAATTCTTTGGAAACTGCAGGGGAAAGAAAGTTCTTAAGGTCAAGACCTCGATCTATTAGTACCGGTCAGCTTAATGCATCACTACACTTACACACC
>NZ_BBQT01000002.1 GCF_001570625.1 Syntrophomonas wolfei subsp. methylbutyratica
GGGCCGTGTCTCAGTCCCAGTGTGGCCGTCCACCCTCTCAGGCCGGCTACTGATCGTTGCCTTGGTAGGCCGCTACCCTGCCAACTAGCTAATCAGACGCGGGCCCATCCATAAGTGATAGCTTTGTTAAGAGGCCATCTTTACTGTACTTAACATGCGTATTGTACAGCTTATGCGGTATTAGCAGCCGTTTCCAACTGTTATCCCCCGCTTATGGGTAGGTTGCCCACGCGTTACTCACCCGTCCGCCACTATTCAGAAGTCGGAAGTCGGAAAACGGATGTCGGAATATCTGTAGCAATTGGCGAGCCAATTGCTTCTTTCTTTCCGCCTTCTGCCCTCCGTCTTCCGTCCTCTAAATCGTTCGACTTGCATGTGTTAGGCACGCCGCCAGCGTTCGTCCTGAGCCAGGATCAAACTCTCCAATAAAAGTCTATCCTAGCCATCGTCTGGCTTTTTTCTCGTTAGAGCCGTTAGTTAAATCATCTTAAGACTTATCTAACTTTTTCGCACTTCTAGTCTTGCTGTTCAGTTTTATCAAGAGCTTTGCGCTTTCAAGCTGCCTGCTTGCGCGCAAGAATTATAATATCATGCCCCTTTTCCTCTGTCAAGAAATATTGTTGGCTTTTTGGCATGACATAAAATAAGTACTTCGATTATTTCCGAAGTACTTATTAATTTTAGCATATCAGCTTATATCTGACAAGGTTCTTTGCTATCCTACGGCTTTTTTCTTCCGGAGCCTTTCTATATATATGGCGCAGTCAGGACAGACCATCTCACATATCATGCAAGCTATGCAACTATCTTCATCTTTGGGTTTCACTGTAGGAGTACCATAAACCCCTAGCTTCTCCGACCAAACTAAAGTCTGATTAGGGCATTTTTCTTTACAAAGCCCGCAGCCTTTACAATAATCTGGGAATATATGAAATATTGCTTTCTCCATCCTGGTTGAGATAGCTTCCATTTCTTTAGGCATTGTTTCCCACCCCTTCCTTAAGCGACTGCTCCGCCATCTCCTTACCAATAGCCAGAGCCTTGAAATTCAATTCTCTCAAATCAGGGTTCTTCTCAAATTTATAAGCCAGTTTGCTCTCCAGAGCTTCTTTTGCTGCTTCAAAACTAACGACATTGGTAAGCCCGATAACTGCCCCCATTATTATAATGTTGAAGACCTTGGGATGCAATTGCCGGTTGGCGGTATCAACTGCCGGAATACCAATAATTTTCTTAGCTTCACGGGGTAATTCCTCCGGCTTTACCATAAAACCGGAATCGTAAACAAACAGGGTATTCATGTCGGAATATCCTGAAGTTCTTCCAATCGCCCGTTCGCTCAAGGCTACTACTACATCAGCTTTGTTAAACTTGGGAGCACCTATTCTCTCATCACTTACCTGTATGAAAGCTATAGAGACGCCACCTCGCTGCTCCAGGCCAAAGTTGGGGATATAAATGGTCTGTTTGTTTTCGTTATAAGCTGCTTCCGCCAAAATCTCTGCAACGGATTGTACTCCCTGCCCGCCTTCACCAGCCAGGGCAATTTTAATCAGCGACATCTATTTATCCCCCTTTCCAAACGGGGTTTTTATTTCCCCAATAGGGAAATACTGCTCCATTTCATCCTCCAAGAAGTGCCAGGTCTGCTGGGCATTGGTTCTCCAGTTGGTAGGACAGGTAGAAAGAACCTCTACAAAGGAGAAGCCGTTTCCTTCCATCTGGTTTCTTAATGCATTTCTTAAGAAGCGGCGCAATTGCTTGTATTTGGAAACAGTAGCCCGGGCCACATAAGCGCTATCGGGAGTTAGTTCGGCAATAAACTCCGGTCCCCTGGTGGGGTATCCCGTTAAATCTACATCGCGACCAAACGGACTGGTTTCTGTTTTCTGTCCGGGCAAGGTGGTAGGGGCCATCTGTCCGCCGGTCATGCCGTAATTAGTATTGTTTACCAGGATAAGGGTTACTTTTTCATTGCGGACAGCCGAATTCAGCAGGTGCTGCGAACCTATGGAATATCCTCCCCCATCGCCCATATATCCTATAGTTATCAACTCCGGACGGGAGCGTTTTATTCCTACCATAACCGGGGTGGTTCTGCCGTGATGGGTTTGGGTGCTATCACAGGCAAAAAAGTTCCAGGACAAAAGCGAGCAGCCGATGTCACAGCCGAAAACCACCTGGTCTTGTATTTCTAATTCATCTATGGTTTCACCCAGGGCCTTCAAGACAATCCCATGCCCACAGCCGGGACAAAATTTGTGGGGTTTTGAAGGCAGATACCAGGACTTAGGTATTGCTGGTGCTATCATTCCCATTTATGCTTGGCCTCCTTCTTCTACATGATGCTTTTTACCTTGTTTATAATGTCATAATCTATTATTCCTACTCCGGGCATAAAGAGGTTTTCTATAGCCACGGTTTCTCCGTAAATTTCCTGTTTGGTAAGTCTATCTAATTGTCCGTAAGCTGATTCAGCTATTAGCAGCTTACGAGCCGGCTTACGGTTAATGGCTTCGCGCAATTGCTTTTGGGGGAAGGGTCTTAAAGTAATCGGCCGGAAATAGCCGGCTTTTATGCCCTGGGCTCTAAGGATCTTAACGGCATCGTCCGCCGCCCGTGAAACTACTCCATGGGAGAGAATAATAATCTCGGCATCTTCGCATCCTTTTTCTTCGTATTCAACCAATTCCGGAGTAATTGCTTCATATTCGGCGGCGAATTTCAACACCACTTCATACAGTTCCTCTTCCAGACTATAAATATTGCAGAGGTGCTGGGGTTCCCGGTCCTCTCCAATTTTTCCCTGCAGTCCGACCAACGGGTAGGTTTTAACCATTTCTATCCCGTGTTCTTCCGGGTTATACATCTCCAGGGGTTCACGCATTTTAGCCTGGTAACCATCTCCCAGCAAGAAGGTGGGAAAGCGGTATTTCCAGGCGGTATTGAATCCTTTTATGGTGTAGTCATAAATCTCCTGGTGTGTGGCGGTTGAATATACGATACGGTGCCCTTCGCCATTTCCACCATAAGTAGTCAATGTTACTTCCTGCTGAGAATAAACAACGGTACCTGAGGAAGGACCTCCTCGCTGTTGGATTACAGCAAAGAGCGGAAGACGCATAGCTTCAGCCATGCCAAAGGGTTCTTGCATCAAAACATTACCAGGTCCGGCTGTCGCGGTAAAAGCTTTTTTGCCGCTTTGGACGGCTCCGCATACCGTAAAGCCGGCCGACAATTCATCTTCTGTCTGCAGGAAGCCTTTCCCATACTCGGGAGCCAGGCGGGTCCAATAATGCATTACTTCGTTTTGCGGGGTAATGGGGTATCCAAACATAATCTCAGCCCCGGCTGCCAGGGCGGCCCAGGCAATGGCTTCGTTTCCAGTAATAAATGCTTTTTTACTTGCTTCAAAAATTTGGGGCATTTATTAAAGACACCTCCTGTTCAATTAAAGCTGATTGCAAAAAGGTATATCTATTAGCTTGAACGGAGTTATCGTTCTTTACCAAATTGCAGTCGGCATAAACCTTTTTATGTATTTTACTGGTATCTCCCAGTTTTTTTCCCCGGAATCTTTTAGTTTTTCATCCAACACTTGATATGCTATCGGGATTCCCAGTTCAGCAGCAACTATAAATATCTCCTGGTTTCCTGCTTTTATTATATCTATAGTGCTTTCATCCCCCATGTGGGTATTGGCTACGATAGCATCAACCCGGCCCAAGTTTTTAATATAACTTCTTATTCTTTCCCGGTTTCCTGTCATGGGACGAGAATAGTTTATAACGGCCATGATCTTAAGTTCCGGAGATTCATAGGCTCCTTCTACCAGATTGAGGGTCTGGGCACCAAATACGCCGTAACCCACATCCAGAATGATATCTCCTTCCTGTTTCAGAGCCCAGCGGGCTGCCGGGTTGAGCATTGCTCCTGTTTCACCCAGTCCAAAGGATTGAGCCCGAGTAAAAGCCAGCACTTTAAGCCCTTTTTTCTCCAGATCGTTTTTTAGTGTTCTTAAAGTATAAAATGGTTCAACCGTATCTAAATCTACCAGGGTTACTTCCCGGCCCTGTCTTTTCAATTCCAGTGCTCTATTGATGGCCACTTCGCTTTTGCCACTGGCATATTCGCCCACATATGCTTCCACGATTCTGGCCGTGTTTTGCTGCGTGAAAAAAAACACCTCCTGATAAAAAAAGAATAGAGTGGGCAAAGTGTTTAATTAAGTATAAGATATTGATGAATTATGCGTCAATATTAATCTTTTTAAAGCTAAATGTTACTCATAATTAACGATAGTGCTTTATACAATCCTCTGCGATAAAACGGGGTTTTTGCAGTGGAATCGTTAGATTAATAAGTTTGACTCTGCTGCAAAAACCCTTTTTGTTGCATAAGGGTTGCATAAATATACAAAGCCTGATTCGGAACGACACGGGGGTCGTTCCCTACACACCCTTTAGTCGCTTTTAATGTAGCTGAACGGTATATTTATGCACGCTAATGCATATTTATAACTTTTTGCAGTGACATCAAGTTTAAGCAGTATATCATTTAAATTGTATTTTCCCCTTCTGTTTAAAATATTATTTGAAAAATAAAAGGCCGACTTACGGCCTTTTAAAATTACTATTCTTTTTATCTCACCAGGAGCTGGAAGCATATTAGAAGGATAATCCCCGGCAAGCCCAGAAAACCCGCAACGAGGACCGTAATGATGTTGACCGGCAGATCAAATTGAAAATAGGCCCCGATGTAATTGGAGATTAGCAATAAAACCAGGCCAATCAGCGAGTTGATGGCCAGTTTCCATAATAGCTTCACTGGTTTGAAAAGAACTTGCAGTATTATGTAAAATATCGCCAGGAAAAAGAGGGCCGCAATAATTACATTAACCCACTCCATATTATCACCTCTCTTGAAGGGTTATCTTTAAGGAGGGCTTTTCACTAGCTTTCCAGAAACTCCTCAGCTTTCCCCTGCCGTTTTATGGTTTTTAGCAGGTAGTTATAGCGCTTTTCCGCTGCCTGTAGATTTAATATAGCATAGTCTATCATTTCCTCATCTTCCACCCGGTCAAAGAGGTTTTCTGCTTCCTGTACTTCTCTATGGGCATCCTGGAGCATGTCCTCTAGAGAGACCTCCTTTTTGCTCTCGTCCTCTTCTTTGAGAACCAAATACTTACAGGCCCAGTTCCAGATGCTTGAGCAGATTTTCACTAAAAAGCCCCCTGAACTACAACAGATACTTGTTTAAAGCATCTTATGCCGGGGGCCTGTCTTTTATGTTTACAATTCTTTACGCCCTTCCAAGGCTCGCCGCAGGGTTATTTCATCAGCAAATTCGATATCTCCCCCTACCGGTAAACCGTGCGCCAGGCGGGTTGCTTTTACCCCGAAGCTGCCGGCAACTGCCGCCAGGAAACGGGACATTACCTCCCCATCCATGTCGGGGTTCAAGGCCAGAACCACTTCTTTAATCTCTCCGCTAGCCAATCTTTCTTCCAGGGGTTGGAGATTCAAGTCTTCCAGGCCTTTGTCCTCCATAAGATTAAAATCCTTATTTAATACAAAGTACTGTCCTCTAAAGCCCGTACGCTCAATAGCAATAACATCGCTGCTCTCTTCCCCTATACAAATGAGTGATTTATCCCGGCTTTCGTCCGAACAGATTATACAAGGGTCAGAATCTGTAAGGTAACCGCAGCGGCTACAGGGAAAGACTTTTTGCCGGCAGTCAACAATAGCCTGGGCCAGCTGCCGGGCTTCCGTTTCGGGCAGCTTGAGAATATAGAGAGCTAACCTTTGGGCTGTCTTGGGCCCAATGCCGGGGAGCTTCAAAAGCTGGTCAATAAGATTTTCCAAGGGCCGAGCCAATCTCATGGTTGAACCTCCTGCATGCTATTTGGGCTGATATATCCTATAATCCGGGAATATTAAATCCCCCGGTTATCTTTGCCATTTCACCGGAAACCATCTCCTGCGATTTACGAATCCCTTCGTTTACCGCTGCCAGCACCAGGTCTTCCAGCATCTCCAGATCCTCCGGATCTACTGCCTCGGGTTTTATTTGAATGGATATTAATTCTTGCTTGCCATTAACTTTGACCGTAACTACGCCTCCCCCGGATGAAGCCTCTATTTCTCTCTCGCGCAATTCCTCCTGCATCTTTACTATCTTTTCCTGCACTTGTTTGGCCTGTTTAATCATTTTGTTCATGGAGCCGCCACCTGGGTTAAACTTCATTATTTTCTTCCTCCTTAATCCTTAATCTCCACCAGCTCTTCTCCAAAAAATTCTAGCGCCTTTTTAACAATAATATCATTATACTGGTCATCGTCCAGAAAAATAAACTGGCTTTCCATATCCCGACCCATGGTTTCTTTAAGTGCCTGGCCCAGAATTTCCCGGTTGCCTCTCTCTTCCATACGTTCTTTGTGGAACTTATACCCCTTTTTATATGCGATATATACCGTATCATCCTTTATTCCCAGCAGCTTTCCCTGTACTAACAGGGCATGGGTGGGAATCTTTTTTTCTTTTACCGCTGCCAGTATTTTGTTCCAGAGAGCATCCTGGGCTTCGTTTGAAGAAGCTTTTGCTCGCGGGCTAACTTTTTTCTTGGGCTTTTTCTCCTCCAAAAACGATGGTTGAGCACTTTTTTCTTCACTAAATAAAGTTGCTATCTCCATAAAAGCTATTTCCAGCAAGTATTTCTGCCCTTCGCTAAACCTTAGTTTATCTGCGGTATCCATCATTATACGCAGTGCCCGCAGCAGATTCTGCATGTTGGTTTGGCCTTTTTCTTGTTCAAAAAAAGCCTGGCTTTCCTCCCCCGCCACAACTAAATCGGCTTCTTTCCCTGCTACGAGATAGAGAAGAAAATCCCGCAGGAACATAGCCGCTTCCCGCGCCAACTGCTGAGCCTCCTTACCCTGGCTGAAGGCCGTCCCCAGTATTCCGATTATTGACGGCGTATCCTGGGAAAGCACGGCAGCAATAAGTTGGGCCATGAACGCATCGTCCACCAGTCCCATTACTTCCAGAACATCTTGCTTACTTATCTTATTATTACCCTTGTAGGAATAAATTTGATCCAGCATACTCAAGGCATCTCTCATGCCACCGTTGGCGCGGCGAGCTAATAAGAGCAGCGCTTCCGGTTCCAGCATTATTCCATCATTGGCGGCAACATCGCTCAATCTCTCCATAATCTCGGCCGTAGTTAATCTCCGAAAATTAAATACCTGGCAGCGGGAACGAATGGTAGCAGGTATCTTGTGGGATTCAGTGGTGGCCAAAATAAAAATAACTGCGTCTGGTGGTTCTTCGATAGTTTTTAGCAAAGCATTAAAGGCTTCCGTGGTCAACATATGGACTTCATCTATAATGTAAACTTTGTTTTTCCCTTGAGCCGGCAATACCCGCACTTTCTCCCGCAAATCGCGAATTTCGTCTATCCCCCGGTTAGACGCCGCATCGATTTCGATTACATCCATGAAGTTGCCATTATTAATATCCTGACAGGAGGAACACTGGTTGCAGGGTTCACCCTCAGACAGGTTCTCACAATTAACCGCTTTGGCTATTATTTTAGCAATACTGGTCTTCCCTGTTCCCCGGGGCCCTGAAAAAAGGTAAGCATGGCTTAGCTTTCCCTCCCGAACAGCGTTTCTGAGCGCGGTTACAGTTTTCTCCTGTCCTACCACCTCGGCAAAACGCCGTGGTCTCCAGGCCCGGTATAATGCCAGATAAGCCACTGACTCATCCCTCCTCATTGCCTAGCTTCTATCATAACTTCATAGCTTATATATAGTTTTTCTCGTTCGAAACCTTTTTCCCTGCACCAGCATAAAACAAAAAGACAGGTTATAAACCTGCCCTTGATAAATATTAAGCCGTGCACCTGGCCTCGAGAATACCTTCCGAGCGTTACTGGAATAGTTTGCTCCATCCAGGCTTCCCTTCGTCACATGAGATTTACTTCTTAGTGCTGCTTCCTTCCGGACCTGACACGGTTCAAAGGTTCTCATTGCGAAGGACCCGAACTTCAACGCCACTTTTTCCAGCCGGACCTCACAAGATAGACCCTCGGCTCAGGAATTCGACCCTGCTATAGCGGGTTGCAGGTTACAGGGCACCGCTACCTCCCCATCTAGCACGGCAAACCTTAACTTGATAAAATGCAAAAAGCCGGCTACCTTAAGCAATATCCTTTTTTTGGACTGTCTTCGCTAATATTCTGCAATTAAGTCCAATATGGGGCTTTATCAGTATTACCGGGAAAATCATGCTAAAGACAATAAAACCCTTCCGTAAAGGGAGGGCGTAAATTATTAAACACTTTACCTAAACGGAATTATAGCATGAAATATTGCTTCAGGCAAACAATTCATAGCCCAGGGAAACATCCAAATACCGGCAGCCTTTACGACCCTCTGCCCATAAAACCAGATATATCCTTCAGTTCCGCTCTCTGTATTAAAAAAGCTCATCCCGTTCTACTTTACCCGTTATCTCACTTTGCAGGATGCGAAAGCCCCCGGCACGTCCATATTTAATCGCCTGCATCTCCGCCACTATCGCCAGCGCTATTTCAGACGCTCTTTCTCCCCCTATGTCAATACCCACCGGTACATGAACCCGGTTTATTAGTTCCTCAGCAATATTCAACTCATTTAACTTGCTAAAATAAGCGGTTACCTTGTGTTTATTGCCCAGAATCCCAATATACCTGGCTGGAGAATAGACTACCGTAAGCAGAGCCGCTTCATCAAATTCATGGTGGTAACTTAGCAAAACGATACTGGTGTTTTCGTCAATATCATAGGCTTTGAGCAACTCCACAATATCTCCCAGCAGCAGTTCCCTGGCCTCGGGAAATCTTTCCCGGCTAAGCGTTTCCGCCCTATTGTCAATGACCGTTATGCTGTAGCCCACAATAGAGGCAATTCTATAAACATTTAAAGCAACATTGCCCGAGCCTACTATTATCAGCTGGTCGCGATGACAAAAAGCATTTATGAAGACCTCGGTCATACCCTCTTCCGAGGGGAGAATCACTCTACGGGAAATTCCTTCGCTTATACAAATCTGGGCTTCTCTTTGGGCGTTTTCCTGCAACAAGCTGTCCCCGATGCCATCGCCAATTATATAGCCAAAACGGTCCACCAGCATCATCTCCCCCGCTCGGCAACCCCTCGGGCTATTGGAAGATATTACGGTAATCAGCGCTATGTTTTCTTTGAGTTCCTGCTTCTCCGCCAAAATACGCATAAGTTCTGACTGCAATTCATCACCTTCCCGTTTTTTTACATTCTTATGAATAATTTATTCATATGGAATATTCGCTAAATAAGTCCTTTCCCCTCCCAGCTTTATCAATAATCATTTGCAAGCATCTCCGCTTCATGCTTGCGCCGGGGTGGTTTAGGACCGAAGAACTGGTAGAAATGGGTCTCTATCCGACCGTTATACAGTTTTCTTCTCTTATCCGCGCGGCGTCCAAATATATGTTCAAAATCTTTATGCGCAGTTAGTATATAGAAAGACCAGGTTTGCAGGTTCTTTTTGAAAACACTGGCCATATCCCGGTACAGCTTTTCCACCGAAGACAGGTCTTCCAGCCGTTGACCGTAAGGCGGATTGCATATTAGAAATCCATACTTTTCCCGGGTTTGAAGCTGGTCTACCGGCATCTGCTGGAAATGAATATGCCCCTCCAACCCGGCCTGGCGAGCATGATAGCGGGCCAGGCTTAGAACCTCCTTATTTATATCGGTCCCCCGAATCTTCAATGTCAAATCCCGCTTAAGCAGGTCATTGGCTTCACTTCTGGCATCAAGCCAATGTTTTTGGGGAATTACCGGCCATTTCTCCGCTGCAAATTCTCGCTTAAGACCTGGTGCCCGGTTTAAAGCTATCATCGCCGCTTCAATGGGGATGGTGCCGGAACCACAGAAGGGGTCGAACATCAGCCGGTCCGGGTGCCAGCGACTTAAGTCTATCATGGCTGCGGCCAGGGTTTCTTTGAGCGGGGCTGCGCTGGACAACTGGCGATAGCCGCGCTTGTGCAGTCCTGCCCCGCTGCTGTCCAGAGTCAGGGTGGCTATGTCTTTAAGCAAGGCCACTTCTATAGTATAACGAGGCCCGCTTTCCTCAAACCATTCCTGGTGATAACGGCCCTTCAAGCTCTCCACTACGGCCTTTTTGACAATCGCCTGGCAATCAGGCACACTGAACAACTTGGAGCGGATGGACTTTCCCTGCACCGGGAAGTTAGCATTGGCCGGCAGCCAATCAGACCAGGGTAATTCGCGGGTCTGATCAAAAAGCTCAGTAAATGAACGGGCCGGGAATTCTCCCATCTTGACCAGCACCCGGTCAGCACTGCGCAGCCAGAGATTGGCCCGGCAGATATCTGCCAGGAAGGCCTTGAAAGTAACCCGGGCATTTTCTACCTTCACCTCGTCAAAACCCAGTTTGCGCACTTCCCGGGCTACAATAGCTTCCAGCCCAAAAGTAGCGGTAGCAATAAGTTCAATTTTATCCATGGCAAAACTCCGTTCAATTTCATTTATCTAAGAGAAATGTTTACCCTAATAGCTGCAAAACTTTAACCGGTATAAACCAATACAGTTCGTTGATGGGTATCAAGTCATTGCACAAACAAATGATGCCTCCACCAGCTATTTCTAGCGGGGTTTTGGCAAGAACTGCAAAATGCTTAATGGCCTCTCTACCAGGATTGGCGCTTTTTTTAATATCCAGGGGATATACCTTATTATCCTCAATAATTAATAAATCAATCTCCTTTTGATCCTTGTCCTGATAATAACAAAGCGTCGGTCTCTTACCTTGATAATAATAGCTTTTTATTATTTCCGTGACTACCCAGGTCTCAAAAAAGACCCCCGACATTGCACCCGCTTCTAATGTTTCTGCACTCGTCCACTTAGTCAAATAGGCGCATAAACCAGTATCAAGAAAATACATCTTAGGTCTTTTTATAAGCCGTTTTAAGGTGTTTTTAAAGTAAGGTTCCAGCAAGTAGACTATTCCCGATGATACCAAAATCGACAGCCATTGTTTAGCTGCTGGCTCACTGATCCCAACATCACCGGCTAATGATGCGTAATTCGCTTCCTGAGCCGTTCTCGCTCTGCCGCAGTCAAAAAACATAAAAAGACCAGTTCATCCCCTACCTGGGTTAAATCCTTTATATCACACTCCAAATAAGTCTGCACATAAGAAAGACTTCCAGGTTTATTATTTTATCAACAAAAACAGCCGGCATGCCGCCTCGGTAGATCTCCTCATATAGCGTTTTTAGGGGCATCGCCTGTTTATTTATGCTTTTTAGTTCGTTACTCTGAGGAACAAATCCACTATGATGGCTTTGGCCCATGATTCCCGCACGGGATAAGCCCAGCAAATTAACAATAAAGTTTCTCCCCCTTTTAATTTTAATGAACAATACTAATCTATTTACATTTGGGATAATATATTGTAAGATTTAAGGCGAATGAACGCTCGTTCGGGGGGGAACAAAATGCCCATATCACTAGAAAAGCAAAATAAAGAAAGACGACAGAGAATAATACAATGTTCTTTAGATTTATTTATTGAAAAGGGCTATTACAATACCTCAATCCGCGATATTATCGCTCTGTCAGGAGTTGGAACAGGTACTTTTTACAATTATTTTGTTGACAAGGAAGATATTTTAAAAAACCTTCTTGAGGACTTTGCTAAACAAATTATCTCGAGTATAAGCGAGTACTATTTGGTAGAAAAGGACTTGTATGAGCGATTTATCGAGACTAAGCGATTAACCATGGAGGTTTTTGCTCAAAATGAAACCTTGTCGGAGATATATAGTCGAGTTGCTGGATCAAGTACTCCTATTGATCAATGTTTAAAACAATTCGAGGATAGGCTGCTAGAGTTTTACTCAAGAAATATTGAATACGGTATTAAAAAAGGTATATTTAAAAATATCCCGGTCTCTCCTATCGCACACTCCATATTAGCCATGGAAAAATTCTCGTTACACAAATGGGTAGTTCTCAAGGCTATAACAAAGGAGGAAATGATAGAAATGGTCCTCTCTTTCCACAAAACATTGGCTGTTGGGTTGTTAGTCGTCAACGATTAAATTACCCCAAGTATCTTCTACAGGATATTTGTTTGTCATTATGTGAACGAGAGTGTTCGTGCGAAATCGCCTTAAGTAGGAGTTATTTGCGATTGCTTAATCCCGATCATATCTCTGCCACCAAAGTTTATTATTACAGATGACTTGGACCGGACATACAGGTCATAGATTTCAAGGGAGGATATATTTTTAATCATGAAAAAAGTTCTAGGATTAGTTGTTTCCAATAGAAAACTAGGTAACAGTGAGATTTTAGTGAAAGAAATCATGAGTAATATCCCGGAGGAATGCAAGCGGGAACTGATTCGCCTAACTGACCTGGAGATAAAACCATGCAAGGCCTGTTATCGCTGTCTGCAGCCTGATAAAGCCTGTCCAGTCCGAGACGATTTCAATTTTGTAATTGAAAAAATAAGAGCGGCGGATGCGCTTATTATTGGAGTTCCAGTATATTTCCTGGGGCCACACGGCTATTATAAAATGCTGACTGATCGCCTGCTGGGGATACAGAATCATTCCCCAGATACGCAGGGGAAACCCTGTATCATTGTAATGCCTTACGGATCTGAGGGCTGGGAGGGTTATAGCAAAATTGCCTGCATGGTTATGCCGAAGCTGCTCAGAATGAAACTGGTTGACTGTTGGCAGATTTACGCTCCGCTGCCAGGAGAATCTCTATTGAACCCTGAAAATATCTGCTATGCAAGGACTCTGGGGCGGGAACTCTTCAATGGACGTGAGTATCATGCCGGAAGCAAGGAATGTCCTATCTGTGGATCTGATCTTTTCCGGCTGATTAATGAAAACCAAGTGGAATGCCCCATATGTGGCTCAAGAGGCATCCTTAAAAATAATTTTAATCCAGATTTTTCCGATTCAGATTGCGACCGTTTTTCAGACCATGAGATGGATGAACACTTTAAGGGTTGGTTGCTGGAGATGAAAGATCGTTTTTCCGTTGAAAAAAATCACTTAAAAGAGCTGCAAAAAGGCTATCGGAATCAAAATTGGTGGATTAAACCATGACTGATTAGACTAATTTCGCAGATAGAAAAGAAGTTACCAGAGTGTGAGGCAGTATTTAAGGATCATACTATATAAGGGGACAAATACCAGGTGTATATTATGATTGATGATGCTAATGTCCTATTCGGCTACTCCCGCCCTCCCAATTGTAAAAATTATCAAAAAGGGGTTTCGGCACAAAGTCCGAAACCCCTTGATAGTTCTTTAATGGCGGAGAGGGCGGGATTCGAACCCGCGAGACAGGTATTAGCCGCCTACTCGATTTCCAATCGAGCGCCTTCAGCCAAACTCAGCCACCTCTCCAGCAGATATGAACTTTTTTAGCTTTTCGAAGCTGCCGGCAACTTCTCTTAAGCCTTTGGCACTATGCCATTATACATTGATTTCGTCTCTATCGCAAGAGTCTTAACCCTCAAGTTTTTATTAGGGAGCTTAATCATCATTTTGCCATATCCCCCTGTACCCCGAGGACACAAACAGCTATGAAAAGTACCTCCGGGGCTGCTTGAAGGCTTTGATGTACAGAAATAACAACATTTAATCATGATTCCACTGCAAAAACCCCTCTTGTTGCATAAGGGTTGCATAAATATACAAAGCGCTGGCGAAGCCTGATTCGGAACGACACGGGGGTCGTTCCCTACACACCCTTCGGTCGCTTTTAATGTAGCTGAGCGGTATATTTATGCACGCTAATGCATATTTATAACTTTTTGCAGTGACATCAATCATTAATCTGCGGCTCTCTCCCCAGGTACTCCATTAATTTCCCTTTGATTATTTCCAGGGGGAAAACCCTTTCTTCCACCGCGGTTACCCGGCGCCCGTAAAGGTACATTCTGTCTTCATAAAAACCCTCCCGGCGAACTTCACAGGGCAGTTCCGGCAAATTATCCACCCAGGCGGCAGCGAGCGAGCGGGGACTATGGAAGATAAAGCGATAATCTCCCACCCGCAGTATAAATTCCATCAGGGAATAGTACTCCTTTTCCACCGACTGAATATAACACTTGGAGCAATAAGCTTCCTCTCTGATAAAACGGTTATAAGAAAGCCCTCGGGAGTGGGCTGCCTCCTTGCAATCCTCACAAAGCCAGACTTTCTTTTTATCCGCTCCCAGTAAATAGATTACCTTGAATTTAGCCTGGTTCTCCCGGTAGACTTTTTCTAGAACTCTGGCCTTCAGCTGGTAGAGGCTTTTGCTTATCTCCGGGTAGGTTTTTGCATAGTGGTTGAGATGAAAAAGATAAAAACAGGCTTTCAGGAGCTCCGCTTCCGGGTATTCTTCAATCTCCTCCAAAAAACGATCATAATAATTGAAGGCCTTTATTATTTTCCTCAAGTCTGATGAACCCTGGTAGCGGGGCTTTTCATTGCGCTCCCTTTTCTCCTTTATGTCGGCTAATAGTGAAGGGATATCCAGGGTTTCAATTTCTTTCTCAGAAAAAAGAAAACTGATGCCGCGATTATCTTTCCGCTCCACCTGAGCTACAGTAAGATAACCGTAGTCCATAAGTTCATGCACCTGGCGATTGCTGATATTAAAACGGCCGGCCACTTCGCTGATGGTCAACACTTGGCTTCCCTCTTCTCCAAAAACTGCTCTAAACCCTATTGCTTAATTAATAGGGGATCTGGTGTATTATATAATTAATGCAAAAGTGATTCTACTGCAAAAAGTTATTAATATTCATTGGCTTGTATAAATATACCGCTCCAGCGTCCTTAATAGCGACCGTAGGGAGCATCAGTTGTGCCCGACAGGGCGCTTCGCATGGGCAACACCTGCGGCTTGTCTCGTGGCTCAAGGGGTACCGCGCTAATCTCCCATCCTGGTCAGAAGCGCTCTTGCGACGTCCTGTCGCTCGCCCCCTTTCGCCGCTCGCCTTCGCCGGGTGTTGCATCCCATGCTTCGCCAACGCTCGCTTTGTATATTTATGCAACCCTTATGCAACAAAAGGGGTTTTTGCAGTGGAGTCAAAAGTAAGTCAGGAAACCGTCCTTTAAAACACTCCTGACTGATCCCTGACTCTTTATTCTAAACGAAAAGTGGAGGATGGACAAATGCCGCACTGGCAATGGGCCGATGACAGCGAAATACCCTACATAACAATCCCTCACTGGCGCGAGGCGGGAGTAAAAATAGCCTTTTCTTCCCGCTGGGGCGGCAGCAGTTCTCCTCCTTTTGCCTCGCTTAACCTGGGGCTGCATGTGGGAGATGAACGGGAAAAGGTACTGGATAACCGCAGCCGCTTCCTGGCTAGCCTGGGGCAAAAGCTCGAAAATCTGGTTTGCTGCCAGCAGGTTCATGGCCAGCGGGTGCTGCGGGTGGATAAAAGCCTGGCCGGTTCCGGCGCCTGGGATTATGAAAGCGCTCTCCCCGGCTTTGATGCTATGGTAGGACATAGCCCGGGAATCATCCTGGGCAGCTTTTACGCCGACTGCATCCCCCTTTTCTTCTTTGACCCGAAAAAACGGGTGGTAGCTATGGCCCATAGCGGCTGGAAGGGTACCATGGGGAAAATTGCCGCCGAAAGCGTAAAAGAAATGTTAAAGCTGGGTTGTTTGCCACGAGACATCGAGGTTTTTCTCGGGCCGGGCATCGGCCCCTGCTGTTTTCAGATTCAGCCGGAGCTGGTTCTTCGAGTAAAGACGGCCTTTCACCATCACCAGGCAATATTGCGCGAAAATGCCCATGGCTATTACTGGGATTTACGGGAAAGCATAAAGCAAAGCTTGCAGGAAAGCGGTATTCAGGAAGCCCATATCATTGACTCTCATCTCTGCACCGCCTGCAATTGCCATCTTTTCTTCTCCTACCGGGCCGAAAAGGGCCGGACGGGAAGGATGGGGGCTTTTATCGGTCTGGAGGATTAGAATCATCCATCACTTCCGGCCGCTATTTCCTCCCCAAAGCCCTCAGCACTTAATAATTCATTCGCCTGTTTTTCGGGGAGTTCTTCCACATCTTTTAGTTTCCGCTCCATTACCCGCGATCTCCTGGCAGCCTCCTCAATACTGTTGCTGGCTTCCTGCAATTTCTTGCGGGTTTTCTCCAATACCGCGCCGAATTTGCCAAACTCGCTCTTTACAGCTCCCAATATGGCCCATACTTCACCCGACCTCTTTTGAATGGCCAGAGTGCGAAATCCCATGGATAAACTATTCAGCAGCGCTGCCAGGGTGGTAGGCCCGGCAACTGTTATCCGGTAATCCTGGCGCAGGTTCTCAAAAAGCCCCGGCCGGCGTAATACTTCCGCATATAGTCCTTCGGTGGGTAGAAACATTATAGCAAAGTCCGTGGTGGCGGGTGGTTCAATATATTTGCTGCAGATTTCTTTGGCCTGGGCCTTAATCCGATTTTCCAGGTTTTTGCCCGCCTGTTCTATAGCAGCCAAATCGGCCCCGTCATAAGCCTCCAGGAGGCGGTGATAATCCTCCAGCGGGAATTTGGCATCTATCGGCAGCCATAAGGGAGAACCCTCTTTATCCGGTCCGGGGAGTTTTACGGCAAACTCCACTCTCTCCACCCCCTTTTTTACTGCCACATTGCTGCCATACTGTTCCGGAGCCAGTATATCTTCCAGTATATTGCCCAATTGCACTTCTCCCCAGGTTCCCCTGCTTTTAACATTACTAAGAACTTTCTTGAGATCTCCTACCCCGCTTGCCAGAGCTTGCATTTCACCCAGGCCCTTATGTACCTGTTCCAGACGCTCACTAACCAATTT
Organism: Syntrophomonas wolfei subsp. methylbutyratica; assembly: GCF_001570625.1. Taxonomy (GTDB): domain Bacteria; phylum Bacillota; class Syntrophomonadia; order Syntrophomonadales; family Syntrophomonadaceae; genus Syntrophomonas; species Syntrophomonas methylbutyratica. Next base: position 16,918 of record NZ_BBQT01000002.1, read on the forward strand.
GAAGGATTCGCCCAGCCGTTGTTCCAGGGTAGCATGCAGCTTTTCATCTACCACCGTTCTCATCTGGTCCAGCTTCTGGGCGTTTTCCTTTTGTAGTTCCCTTACCCTTTCTTCTATGGTTCCCCTCATCTGTTCCAGCTTCTGCTCATTGCTCTGGGTCAAATGGGCCATCTGTTGGGAGAAACCCTCCAGCTGGTATTGCTGCAAATTCCCCATTTCCGCCATACGCGCTGAAAGTGAATCGCTGAAAGTCTTAAATGAATTGCTCAGCTCTTCCCTGCCCTGTCGGGCCGTCGCATTCATTTCTTCCCGGTTGCGGCCGATTTCCTCTCTCAGCAGCTGCTCCATCCTTTCCTGGTTTTTCTCCAGGAGAAGATTGCCGGCTCCCAGCTTATCCAGTTGCTCACGAAGGGTATTCATTCGCTGCTGCAGTTGAAAAAGCAAAAAAAACAGCAAAGCCAAGCCTATAAACACTGCAATTATTGCCGCTTGCTCCATCATTAACCACCCCCGTTCTTTTTGCTGCCATTCTATACCCCCATCTGGCCTAATGTCAAATGGACAACGATTACTACCCCAATAAAAATAAGGGGTTTAAAACCCCTTGCTAATCATCATATATGGCGGAGAGAGTGGGATTCGAACCCACGGAGCCGCTATCAACGGCTCACTCGATTTCGAGTCGAGCGCCTTCAACCGGACTCAGCCATCTCTCCGTAGACTGGCAAAAAATCTTTTTAGGAGCTCGCTGCACTCCTCTTTTAAAACTCCCCCTTCTACTACAACCTGGTGGTTTAAGGCGGGGGACCTCACAATATCATAGATAGAACCGGCTGAACCCGCCTTCGGATCTGTTACCCCGTAAACCAGATGACCCAGGCGAGTATTGACCATCGCTCCGGCACACATAGTACAGGGCTCCAGAGTACAATATAATACGGACTCATTTAAGCGCCAGTGTCCCAGGTACCGGGCAGCCCTCTGCAAGGCTAAAAGCTCAGCATGCGCTGTGGCATCCTGGCAGAACTCCTTTTCATTATGAGCCCGGGCAATTATTTTCCCATTATGCACCACAATTGCTCCTACCGGGATTTCTCCCCTCTTAAAAGCCTCCCGGGCCTCTTCGAGCGCGTGGCGCATGAAATCCTCGTGCTGCACTTGTCAACTCCCTGGGGGTTATTTGTATAGCATAAATGTATAAATGGTGCGCCCGGAGGGACTCGAACCCCCGACCTGCGGTTTAGGAAACCGTCGCTCTATCCTACTGAGCTACGGGCGCAAGTTGTTCAAACAGAACCAGGGCTCGTATGCCCCAAAACAAATTAAGATATTACACTTGCCTGTTCCTGTTGGAAATCCTAAAATTAAAAGAAATGCACGGGCATTTCTTTACTGCAATTTCATATCTCGTTTAAGCATCGGAAGAAACTGCGGAGCAGTTTCAACACAGCGCTTGCAACGAGGTGGGGGATTAGAACCCGCCGCCTGTTTTGTTAATAAGAATCCGACCGCTTAGCGGGGGATATATTTCACTTCGTTATATTTTAAAACGCCGGCGAACCTTTTGCAAGCCCCTATAGTGTAATCCAACAACTTCCATCGAATTCCCGATTACAATAAAATAGGTCTCCAGTCCTGGATATTATCTTATAGATAAATAAAGGAATATAATATAAAAGAAAGAACTATTGACTATATAGTCTGTCGATTGTTTGAAGGAGAGTTAAGGATTAATAATCTATAGAAATCAAGTAAAATTAAGGCTTTAGAGAAGCTTTATCGGTAGGAAGGGGGGCTGTGCTTGCGTATAGAACAGAAGCTTTGGAGGAAAACTGTCGGCTGGTCCGACCATGGTCCCAGGGTCGATGGTCTTATGCCTCAGCTGCTTTTAGTCTTCGGAACACACAAATGCCTGCAAGAAGAAGTAATATTTGAAGAAATAAAGGGCTTTTATCCCGATGCCCATATCTTTGGCTGTTCCACTGCCGGCGAGATTTGTGCTACCAGCATCTTTGAAGATTCTATTGCCATTACTGCTTTGGAATTTGAGCACACCCGAATTGAAGGCCAACAAATACAATTAAACCAGGTTCAGAACAGTTTCCAAGCCGGGGAATACCTGGCCTCTTCGCTTACCCACAAGGATTTATCTCATGTCCTGGTACTTAGCGACGGCCTGCATGTCAATGGAAGCGAATTGCTTCAAGGTTTAACTTCAAGTCTGCCCCCAGGAATCGCCATTACCGGAGGAATGGCCGGTGACGGAGTCTCTTTTGAAGAAACCCTGGTCTTTTGGGACGCCCCACCAGCACCGGATACCATTGCTGTGCTGGGTTTTTATGGCAATCATTTAAAAGTAGGCTATGGCTCTATGGGCGGTTTTGACCCTTTTGGCCCCCAGCGTCTCATAACCCGCTCTGTTGCTAATGTTCTTTATGAAATGGACGGTCGTTCCGCCCTGGAATTATATAAGAAATACCTGGGCGAACATGCTGCAGGTTTACCCGCGACGGGAGTATTTTTCCCTCTCTCCATTTCTGGCCAGGAAGTAGCTGGAAGCCTGGTACGTACCATTCTGGCCGTAAACGAAGAAGAGCAGAGCCTGACCTTCGGGGGAGATGTCCCTACCGGAGCCTATGCTCGGATGATGAAGGCTAACCTCGATCGCCTGATAGATGGCGCCATGAGTGCCGCAGACAGTAGCCTAGCTAACAACAATTCACCCGAGTTGGCCATCCTCATAAGCTGTTTTGGCCGCCGCTCGATACTCAAGCAGAGAACCGAGGAAGAAGTGGAGGCCGTTAGCGATGTTTTAGGTTCAGGCTGCATGTTCTGCGGTTTTTATTCCTATGGCGAAATTTCGCCCTTCAAGCCTGGAGAAAAACCCGAATTCCATAACCAGACTATGACTATAACCACTTTCAAGGAGGTATAGTAGTTTGGAAAACATGCATAGTTTACTAAGACGGCAATTGCGCAAGCAATTCGGGAACCATATTCCCGATATTCCCGGCTGGGATGCATTTCTTCAGCAGGTGAATGACGCTTACCGGGAATTCGATGCCGATCGAAATATGTTGGAACGCGCCCTGGAAATAAGTTCCCAGGAATTACTGGAAACCAACTCGCAACTCCGGGCTGTATTAGAGGCTTTTCCCGATGTTTTTTTGTTGCTGGACTCCCAGGGTATTATTATTGAGCTAAAAGCCGGCAGTTCCACTGAACTGTATATGTCCCCGGAGCAACTACTGGGCCATCACATCGAAGTTATTCATCCCGACACCATCAATTCGCCCTTTGCCATGGCAGTTGAGCAGGTTCAGCAAAGCAGAAAGCTTATCACATTCGAGTATCCCGTGTTGCTAAACCAACAGGAACATTATTTTGAAGCCAGGTTGCTGCCGGTATCCGGGGACCATGTCTTCGTTATCATCCGTAATGTCACCGAACGCCGTATCATGGAAGACCAATTGCGCTATCTTAGTATGCATGATGCTCTGACCGGTTTGTATAACCGCTCCTATTTTAAGCTGGAGACCGCCCATCTGGAAAAGCTATCCCATCGCCCGATTGGTCTTATTGTCGGCGATATTGATGGCCTGAAGCTGGTTAACGATACTCTGGGCCACGAAGCGGGCGATGACCTGCTTATTAAAGCTGCTCATGTTCTTAAAGAATCCCTGCGTGATTGTGACTTTGTAGCCCGTATAGGTGGTGATGAATTCGCCGCTATTCTTTACGATTGCAGTACTCAGGGAATTGAAGGCGTTATTACACGTATTAAAAATAATATTGTCCTTTTAAACTCTAGCAATCCGACCCTCCCCTTAAGTATTTCCCTGGGCTACGCCGAGAGAACCGATGCCTCAATGAGCTTGGTCGAACTCTTCAAGGAGGCCGATGACAATATGTACAAGGAAAAGCTTGACCATCGCAAGAATTTTAATGCTAACCTGGTCAGCACCCTGATGAGTTCTATGGATGAAAGGCATTTTTTCAATCAAGACCATGTTGAGCACATGCAGGAGTTGGTTTGCATCATGGCTGAAGCTCTGGATATGTCTCCAAGTCAAATATCATGCATTAAACTACTAGCGCAATATCACGACATAGGCCAGGTAGGGATATCTGACGCTGTTCTTTTTAAGAAAGGCAAACTTAATTCTCAAGAGCGATTACAAATTGAAAGGCATCCGGAAATAGGCTATCGTATTGCCCGTTTATCACCGAAACTGCTGCCGATAGCTGATTGGATACTTAGACATCACGAGTGGTGGAATGGACAGGGTTATCCCTGTGGTCTGGCGGGTGAGGATATCCCCCTGGAGTGCCGCATTCTGGCCCTGGTCGATGCCTATAATGCCATGACCAGCAATCGCCCCTACCGTAAAGCCATGAGTCATGAGGAGGCTATTGAGGAGATAAAAAGTAAAGCCGGAACCCAGTTTGACCCTGAATTAGTCCGCTTATTTCTGTCAAAAATAGAAACAAAGTTCCCTTCACCCAGATCAAAAGCATGATGCCATTTATTTAAGCATTGGAAGAAACTGAGGAGCAGTTTCAACACAGCTCTGCAACGAGGCGGGGGATTAGAAACCACCACCTGTTTTGTTAATAGGAACCCGACCGCTTAAAGAAACGGGGGACATTTTTCACCTCGTTATAAATTCCTAAGCTTCATATAAACTAGGCGAAAACGTCGTATTATAATCCGGTCTGCAGGTACCCGGCGGCTGCAGTATGTAACAACTCCCGAGCATACTGTTCGGGAGGGATTAAGAATGGTTCCTTCATAGTATACCCTCTATTTTTGACCTAATAATTCTCTGACTAACTCTGGATCTTTGGTAGAAACTGTATCTCCCCGGGCAGCGACATTATAATTACCTTCTATGGAGTCTAGAATATCTTCTTTTCTAAACCGCCATTCCCGGCCACACTTAAATGCATTAATTCTTCCATCGCGAATCATGTTATAAACCGTTTGTTTGCTTACTCTTAAAACATCAGCTACCTCCAGAATGTTTAAGAAATCCGGTTTATTTTCTGATAAATTTTCAGCCAAGGCCTTAGTAAGATTCTGCACCATAGCAGCTTCCTCGGGACTAAATACCTTCCGCCCACAATCGGGGCATTTATATAGATTTATACCATCTAATAATAGGCGATATTTTCCCCATTTTGCTTCATGCGCGGTTACGACAGAATCCATTTCCTTATTACAATAGACACATTTCATTGTTTTTTCCTCCTTAGCATAGTCCCACATAGTTCCCATTCATCATCATCTGGTAAAATTACAGTCACAATCTCTGCCTCAGGATAACTGGCCGCTACAACGACATAAAATTGAGGTTTATCCGGGGTTGCCTTTTGGAACAATACCTTAACATCAAAATGCCAGGGGCCGTCTTGTATTTCGATAACCTCTCCATATTCAATAGCCCGCATTACATCATCTAATGGAATCATTCTTTCACCCATGCGGTCAAAGGCATGGGCAGACACATGAATACGGTTGGCTTTAGCCAGTGCCTTTACCCAGGTAATAGGGAACGACAAGTTATCCCTCTCCTTCTTATAAAATAACATAAATTAAAATAAAATAACAACAATTAATTGTGGTAATTTATGGGTTAATCATGCTCTCATATTCTTGCTAACTGCCCAGTCATAACACTTGAGTACAGTGCCAGTTGGTCGGCGGTTCCAAAGAAATGCGGTTTTGGGCATGATATAACCTTCTTTTCAACCAAATCTTGTTGAATTGACACTTACTTCGTTATATATTTTTATTATTCCTGCATTGCGACATTTTTCGCTATACACCACCTTTTTGGCGTATTTGTATTTTCTTTCTATGTTTCAACTAAAAAATATAAAGCAGAACTCAGTCTGTACGCTGGGTTTTAGTATTTTTTCCCCACAATATACTTTTTGCCTTAAATAGCCCCTCTTAGCAGAAGAGAGATCGGCTATACTGGTCCTTCCGATGCCGAAAGGAATTTGACAGGGTGACATTCCTGCATCTCCTAAAAATTGACCAGAGCAGATGTATCAAAAAATGATTTTATAAGCGCTCTTCCCGTTCCGTGCTTATGTCAGTACTTAACGACCTCGGGCAATCCTTTAGGGCATTTTGAACTAATAAATATCCCTGGTTTTCCTTGGTCTTGTCCTTAGTAATCTCCCCACGTTAAAGGGTTTAAACTTGTTGATAGCCACTGGGTATTTGATTAGATATACTAATATTAACTTCCCACTACTTCCCTTTAAATATATCCACCTTGGTTTCCAGGCATTTGCGCAAAGACAAATCATTAGCGCCAATCTCAAACCATCCGTTGGGTTTTTGATAGAAATCCAGGCCGCGACCAATCTTTTTTTATCTGTTATTCTAAAACCGGGTAGTTTTAGAAACATTTCTACTATTCTTGCCAAATTTCCTGCAAAAAGACGCAATATTCTATCTTAATAAAAAAATGAGTTCCCTTAAGACACATATAAACAGCAGTATAATTGTCAGTAAATTTCTTATCCCCATTATGGTTATGGGCAAAAAGCTGAATGATTACTTGTGCAAAAAGGATACAAAGTTCCATTAAAACACTTAGCCTACCCCAGTGGTTGGCTATTATGGCCGAAGAAGCCGGTATTAGTTATTCCCGCGCTCTTCAAGAGACCTAAACGAACGTCCAGGTTTATAAAATTTAAGACCCCTGATTCCCTGGGTCTTGTTGCTTTCTTGTAATAGAACGTCCCTTGACCGAAATCATAATTATGATAAAGTTTGGATAATAAAAGGGGGTGTTCCCGATGCCTCAGATCAGGCCAATCTCCGATCTTCGGAATAACTTCACCGAAATTTCCCGTATCGTTCATGAAGGCAAAGAGCCGGTTTTCCTCACGAAGAATGGCTACGGCGACATGGTGGTTATGAGTATTGAGCAGTACGAAGCCTTCCGGACGGCAAAGCACATTGATTCCGCATTATTGGAGGCGCAGCAACAAGCAGACTCCGACCCTACCCGCCTAGAATTCGACAAGGTTTCCGTCTCACTGCGTGAAAGGCTTACGGAAAAGATGGGCCAAACCAATGCGTAAGGTGGTTATGCTACCCAAAATATCTTCCCTCACAACAGAAAAAGCCCGAAACATCGGGCTTTACAAGCTTTAAATGGCGCGCCCGGCAGGATTCGAACCTGCGACCTCCAGATTCGTAGTCTGTTACTCTATCCAGCTGAGCTACGGGCGCATTTTATGGCGGAGAGAGAGGGATTCGAACCCTCGAGACAGTTATTAGCCGTCTACTCGCTTAGCAGGCGAGCGCCTTCAGCCATCTCGGCCATCTCTCCACATAAACACTCAATTTTAAATTTTCCTAATGGCGGAGGAGGTGGGATTCGAACCCACGGAACCCGTAAAGGTTCAACGGTTTTCAAGACCGCCTCCTTCAACCGCTCGGACACCCCTCCACATAGAGGTTGCATCTGCAATGCAAAGGAAAGTATAGCACAGGCTTTTCTTCTTGTCAATAAAGCCGAGGCTTAAGCTTCGGACCGGTTTATCCTTTCCAATCCGCCCATATAAGGCCTTAATGCCTCGGGGATTATTACCGAGCCATCGGCCTGCTGGTAGTTCTCCAGAATGGCGGCAACAGTTCTGCCAATAGCTACTCCTGAGCCATTGAGGGTATGGACATACTGTAACCTGGCCTTGGGATCGGGGCGATAGCGGATATTGGCACGTCGTGCCTGAAAATCTTCGCAATTGGAACAGGAGGATATCTCCCGGTAGTCCTGATAACCCGGCATCCATACTTCAATATCATAGGTTTTGGCAGCGGAAAAGCCCATATCCCCGGTGCTTAAAACTACCACCCGGTAAGGAAGTCCCAAAAGCTGCAATACTCTCTCGGCATCCTGAGTGAGTTTTTCCAGTTCTTCATAAGAATTCTGGGGTTCACATAATTTAACCAGTTCCACTTTATTAAACTGGTGCTGCCGGATCACTCCTCGGGTATCCCGGCCATGAGAGCCAGCTTCCGCTCGGAAACAAGGAGTGTAGGCAGTTAAATAGAGCGGCAGATCTTTAGCTTCCAGGATTTCCTCCCGGTAGAGATTGGTCAGAGGAACCTCGGCCGTTGGAATCAGATACATCTCCTTACCTTCCAGCTTGAACATATCCTCGGCGAATTTGGGCAACTGCCCGGTTCCTACCATGCAATCGGCGATAACCATGAAGGGAGGCAGAATCTCCCGGTAGCCGTGTTCTCCACAATGAATGTCCAGGTAAAAGTTTATGACCGCTCTTTCCAGACGGGCACCGGCTCCTTTATAGACGGTGAAGCGAGCCCCGGATAATTTGGCGGCTCTTTCAAAATCCAATATGTCCAGCGCCGGTCCTATATCCCAATGGGCCCGGGGCTCGAACTCAAACTGCCGGGGTTCTCCCCAGCGCCGCACTTCCTGGTTGCTTTTCTCATCTTCCCCTACCGGAACCGATTCATGGGGCAGGTTGGGAATGTTGAGCAGAATCTTTTCTATCTCTTTCTCCACCCGGGCCAGCTCTTCATCCAGTTCCTTAATTTGCTGACCTGCCTGCCGAACCTCTTCCATTAAATCGGATGGGTTTAGTCCCTGTTTTTTCATTTTGCCTATCTGTTGGGATGAATTGTTGCGGAAATTCTTGCGCTCTTCCACCTGGACCAGAATCTTCCTCCACTCTTCATCCAGTGCTAGGAAAGGCTTTAATACGCCGCTAAGACCCCTCTTTTCCAGCTGCTGTTCTATCAGGGCTGCATTGGTTCTGATAAGCTTGGCATCCAACATAATACTCCCCTCCTTCAGGGAAATTCATTCTCTTAAAGTCAATTCAATATATTTTTGGGGGCAGGCTTCCGGCCTCCGCTCTCCGTCTTCCGTCTTAAGACGACCGACGACTACTTACCCCTTGCTCCTTACTTTTCTTATTACAGTTGCAGCAGTATAGGTTTTCCGACTATTCCATCCAGCTGGCTTAATTTCTCCAGAACCGGCTCTTCCACTTTATTATCCACATTGATAATCATTATGGCCTTTTCCCCTTTGGTCTTGCGCGCCACCTTCATCCCGGCAATATTTATGCCTTCATCTCCCAGGGCCGTAGCGAAAGGTCCAATTACTCGGGGTCTATCTTCATTTTCCACTACCAGCAGGTATCCTTCCAGGTTGCTCTCGGTTTCATAGCCGTTTATTTCTACCAGGAGAGGAAATCTCGCTCGGGAAAGGGTTCCTTCTATAGCCAGTTCGCGCTCATGATCGAATACCCGGGCCGTGATAAGATTTTTATATCTTTTCGGACTCTGTTCTTCTTTATGGTCAAAAACCTTGATTCCCCGGTCTTCCGCCATTAAGCGGGCGTTAACATAGCTGACCTTATCCCCCATGACCGGTTCCAGCAGGCCCTTAAGAAAAGCTACCGTTAAAATTTCGGTCTCATTGCTGCTGATGGGACCGCTATAGGTTAACTCCACCCGGCTGACCGCTGATTTTTCCATCTGGTAATAGATATTGCCCAGCTTTTCCGCCAAAGTAATATAGGGTTTCAGGTATTCCAGCTCGTCTTTCAACATGGCCGGCAAGTTTACCAGGTTGGGCACTATCTCGCCTTTCAGAGCTTTAATGACCTGCTCAGCAATGTTTTCTCCCACCCGCTTCTGGGCTTCAAATGTGTCCGCGCCTAAATGGGGTGTAACCACCACATTCTTGAACTGGAACAACGGGTTGTCAATGGCCGGTTCTTTCTCAAATACATCCAGACCGGCACTCAATACCTTTTTGGACTCCAGTCCTTTTAATAGGGCTTCTTCCTTGATGATGCCACCCCGGGCACAATTGACTACCCGTACTCCCTCTTTGGCCAGGCCCAGTATTCTTTCATCAATCATATGCATGGTTTCTTCGTTTCGCGGGGTATGCACGGTAATGAAATCAGCCTCATTAACCAGCTCTTCCAGGCTCTCCATCTTTTCCGCTCCGAAGCGGGTAAAGCGTTCATCAGTTATATACGGATCATAGGCAATAACTCTCATGTTAAAGGCCTTTAAGCGGGTAGCCACCATGGAGCCAATCCTTCCCAGACCTACGATGCCAACCGTTTTGCCATAGAGTTCCACCCCCCGGAAGGGTTTCCGGTCCCAGGTTCCCCCTTTGAGATACTCGCTGGCCCAGGCCGTATTGCGAATGGAGGATAACAAGAGGCTTATGGTTTGTTCTGCCGCCGAAATGGTGTTGCTATCCGGGGTGTTGGCTACTATCACCCCATAACGGGTACAGACATCTACATCAATGTTGTCTATTCCATTGCCGGCGCGGCCAACTATCTTGAGTCGTTTAGCCCGGCTTATCAATTCTTCGTCAACCTGGGTGACACTTCTTACGATTAAAGCATCATACTGGTCAATAATCTCCAGTAGTTCTTCGCGGGAAATCCCATCCCGGTAGTCTACCTCCAGTTCAGTCTTCAGCAGTTCAATGCCTTCATCGGCTATGCGCTCACTGACTATAACCTTTTTTCTTTCCATAATTTTCTCTCCTTCTATAGTTATAGTTTCGCATCAGGGGTTTCTATAGCATGGTCTGACTTCGCCGGTTACTTCTCAATGTAACCTTAATTCCTACCCCTTAAAATCATTAAATGCTAGAAATATACTCCTGAGCTTTTTTCAAGCCCTTCCCCAGTTCAATCGGGTAACCGCAATTGAGCAGAGCTATCTCCAGGGCGGCCAAGACCGCCAAAAGATCTAGTTCTCGCACATAACCCAGGTGGCCTATCCGGAAAATAACATCATCCAGCTTTTGCTGCCCTCCAGCCAAAACTATATTAAATCGCTCTCTCATATATTGGCGTATTTTATTGCCTCCTATTCCCTGCGGTGCTATTACCGAAGTTAGGGCCGGGGAGGCATAATCATCTGCCGCCAGCAGCTTCAATCCCATTTCTTTTAAGGCGGCCCGCACCATCTCCCGGTAATTCAGGTGTCTTAAAAGAATATTTTCCAAACCCTCTTCCAGCATCATTTTCAGGGCTTCTTCCAGGCCATGGTATAGCGAGATGGCTGGCGTATAGGGGTTTTGCCCTTTTTCCAGATATTTAAGGCCAGCAGATACATCCCAGTAATATTTGTGGTTTTTGTTTTCCTGCTGTACTCTTAAAGCCCGGTCGTTAAAGGCCAGGAAGCTTAAGCCCGGGGGAATCATGAAGGCTTTTTGCGAACCGCTAACTACCACATCCAGTTTCCATTCATCCATTTTTAAAGTCACTGCCGCCAGCCCGCTTACGGCATCAACCATAAAAAGAGCCGGGTGCTCGCCAACGGCGGCCTTGATGGCGGCTAAATCATTGAAAACCCCGGTAGAAGTTTCATTGTGGGTAATCAATACCGCCTTTATTTCCTGATTTATATCCTGCGCCAGTCTTTCCTTAAGTACCTGAGGATCGGCAGGCTCTCCCCAGGGGAAATCCAGTTTCTCCACCTGGGCTCCGAATTCCCGGGCAATGGTGGCAAAACGATCGCCAAAAACGCCTATGGAAACTGCCAAAACTTTATCCCCGGGAGAAATAAAATTAACTACCGCCGCTTCCAGAGCACCAGTACCCGATGCTGGATAAATTATAACCTGATGCTTGGTATGGTAGACTTGTTTGATTCCTTCGGTTACATTAATTAGAATCTCCTTAAACTCGCTTCCCCGATGATTAACCATGGGTCGGCTCATAGCACGGACAACTCTTTCGGGAACGGGTGTAGGCCCGGGCAGAAGCAAATACTGTTCACCTATCATTCCTGTAATAGCCTCCTTAAATATTGAAACTACATTTCTATCATAAAACCATTTTGATGCCTGCTATAACTTTTCCCCCTTGTAATTCGTGTATACACTGCATAAAAAACCCCTCGCCCCATCAGGGACGAGAGGTATTTCCCGCGTTGCCACCCTTGTTGGTGTTTATAACACCCGCTTGAAGGTTATAACGGAACCACCGCTTATATAGATCGTTTCCAGGTTGGATTCAAAATTGCACTGGGCTGGTTCGCAGCTTCCACCAGCTCTCTTAGCCAGTTTACAATCTTTACTTTTTCCTTTCATCAACAGCTGGTTATTAAGGTTTGGCCTTGATTATATTACAGCCTGGGGGCTTTTGCAAGTGCTTTTTAGCGTAACCCCCTCGTTTACCAGCCGCGTTCCTGCATTCTTTCTTCCGGCCTTATAGTACTGATATCTATTCCCACCATGGCTTCACCCAAATCCCGGGATACTTCTGCCAGAACCACCGGATCCTGATAATAGGCAGTAGCGGTTACTATGGCCCGGGCTCTCTTCATAGGGTCACCTGATTTGAATATACCGGAACCCACAAATATTCCATCACAACCCAGCTGCATCATCATAGCGGCATCAGCCGGAGTAGCTATACCCCCGGCGGCAAAATTTACTACCGGCAGCCCTTTTAGGCGTGCTACCTCCTGTAACAATTCATATGGTGCTCCCAGCTCTTTAGCCGCAGCCATTAGTTCTTCTACTGGCAGGCTGCTGACCCACCTGAGCTGCTCATTGACCTGTCTAATATGCCGAACCGCTTCAATTACATTCCCGGTACCCGGTTCTCCTTTGGTTCTGATCATAGCCGCTCCTTCGGCAATACGGCGAAGGGCTTCACCCAGGTTGCGGGCTCCGCAGACAAAGGGTACCTGGAAAACGTTCTTGTTTACATGATGTTTATCATCAGCCGGGGTTAGAACTTCACTTTCATCTATGAAGTCAATTCCCAGCGCCTCCAGAATCTGGGCTTCTACAAAATGCCCTATCCGGCATTTAGCCATTACCGGTATAGCAACTGTCTCCTTAATCCGCAGGATAACACTGGGGTCAGCCATCCGGGCAATACCCCCGGCTGCTCTTATGTCCGCCGGAACCCTTTCCAGGGCCATCACCGCACAGGCTCCGGCTTCTTCTGCTATTTTGGCCTGCTCCGGAGTAGTAACATCCATAATGACGCCGCCTTTTAACCTTTGGGCCAGAGCGGTCTTGGGTGTGAAATTTGCCTTTTCTTCCATTTTCTTTTTCCCTCCCGAAAACAAATTGTGGTAAAGCACCTTGAGTTTGCTAGTCCTCTTCTTTTTCTATCTTAAAACGAGCCACACCAACAATACGGTCTTCTTCCGGCAACCTCATCAATAAAACTCCCCGGGAGTAGCGTTTCTGCTGCGATATATCCTCTACTTCCAGCCGGATAATGTTGCCTTCACTCGTTAGAATAACCAGTTCATCCTCCTTGGATACGATTTGGAAGGCTACCAGCTTTCCGTTCTTCCTGGTTATTTCGATAGCTTTTAGGCCTTTGCCTCCACGATTCTGCAGCTTGAACTCGCTTAAGGCGGTTCTCTTGCCATAGCCTTTTTCGGTTACCAGCAAAACATCGGCACCTTCCCGGTAGCGATCCAGTCCTACCACATAATCATCTTTCGACAGGTCTATGGCTTTAACCCCGGCAGCCGTTCTGCCCATGCTTCTAACCTGCTTTTCGTCAAACATAATCGATATTCCCCGGGAATTGGCTATCATTACTTTGCTCCCGGTCCTTACCCTTATTACTCCCACCAGTTCATCACCCTCACGCAGGTTAACCGCTATCAATCCTGTTTTTCTTACATTTTGGAAAGCCTTCAAAGCGGTTTTCTTTATTATTCCTTTTTTGGTTACCATGAGCAGGTGATGTTCGCGATTAAATTCCCGCGCGCCCACTATAGTAGTAACCTTTTCCCCGGGGCGTAATTCTAAAAAGTTCACCAGGGGCATGCCTTTGGCTTGCCTGGTTGATTCGGGTATCTGAAAAGCCCGGGTGGTGAAAACCCGGCCCTGGTTGGTAAAGAAAAGCAAAGTGGCCAGGGCAGAAGTAACCAGAACATCATGGGCAAAATCCTCCGCCCTTATAGTAGTAGCACTTACACCTTTTCCCCCTCTTTTCTGGGAACGATAGGTATCCAAGGGTTGCCGTTTGACATATCCCCGGTTACTGAGGGTTATAACCACTTCATGGTCATCGATAAAATCTTCTTCTTCATAGCTGCTTTCTTCCTGGCTTATCTCTGTCCGCCGATTATCGCCGTATCTTTTTTCAATATCATCCAGGTCTTCTTTTATCATGGCCAGTACTCTTTCCGGGCGGGCCAGTATATCTTCATAGTCGGCTATTCTTAGCAGCACTTCCTCATATTCATTTTCTACTTTACTTCTTTCCAGGCCGGTTAGTTGCACCAGCCGCATATCAAGTATGGCGTTGGCCTGTATTTCACTTAAGTTAAAGCGGGATTGTAATTCTCCCCTGGCGTTTTCCCGGTCGCGCGATTTCCTTATCAGATCTATGATTTCGTCCAGATTATCCAGGGCTATTTTCAAGCCTTCCAAAATATGCTTGCGGTTTTTAGCCAGATTCAGTTCATATATTGTTCTCCGGTTAATAACTTCCTGCCGGTGTTCCACATAATACTTTATCATTTCCTTCAGGTTCAGAATCCGGGGCTCTCCGTTAACCAGGCTCAGCATGATAATGCCGAAAGTATCTTCCATCTGAGTATGCCGGAAGAGCTTGTTCAAGACTACATTTACATTCACATCTTTGCGCAGTTCAATAACTATCCGGATTCCTTTGCGGTCGGATTCGTCCCTGAGGTCAACGATACCTTCTACCTTTTTGTCTCTTACCAGTTCGGCAATTTTTTCCACCAGCCGGGCTTTGTTAACCTGGTAGGGTATCTCGCTAACCACAATAGAAAACTTGCCGCTCTTTTTTTCCTCTATTTCGTAACGAGCTCTGGTTCTTATGGTTCCGCGCCCGGTCTCATAAGCTTGCCTGATGCCGCGGGCCTCCAAAATTCCCCCGGTGGGAAAGTCCGGGCCGGGAATACTTTGCATCAGTTCTTCGATAGTGATATCAGGATTATCAATATATTCTTTTATTCCCTTTATTATTTCCCGTAAATTATGCGGGGGAATATTAGTGGCCATACCTACAGCTATCCCGGCTGATCCGTTGATTAAAAGATTGGGGATCCGCGCCGGTAAAACCTGAGGTTCTTCCCGGCTTTCATCATAATTGGGCCGCCAGTCAACTGTATCCTTATCAATGTCTTTAAGCAGCTCCGCCGCTATCCGGGACATTCTGGATTCGGTATATCTCATGGCGGCAGCGGCATCTCCATCAACAGAACCAAAGTTCCCATGTCCATCAACCAGGGGATAACGCATGGCAAATTCCTGGGCTAGCTTGACTATGGTCTGGTATATGGCCGCATCCCCGTGGGGATGGTATTTACCCATTACTTCTCCCACGATATTGGCTGATTTTTTATGCGGTTTATCATGAGTCATCCCCTGTTCATGCAAGGCGTATAGAATGCGACGATGAACCGGTTTCAGCCCATCTCTTACATCCGGCAAGGCCCGGGATACTATAACGCTCATGGAGTATTCCAGAAAGGATTTCTTGACTTCCTTTTCGATATCTATGGGTATTACTTTTTCAAATAGACTATCCTGTGCCAATTTCTTAAGCTCCTCCTAAATATCCAGGTTAGCTACGTACCTGGCATTGCTCTCAATAAATTCACGCCTCGGTTGTACATTATCCCCCATCAAGGCGGAAAAGATATCATTGGCTTTTATGGCGTCTTCCACTGTAACTTGCAATACGGTTCGGGTTTCTGCATCCATGGTGGTAGTCCACAATTGTTCCGGATCCATTTCCCCCAGGCCCTTATATCTTTGAATAGACCACTTCTGTTCCGTCTGGCTGAGGAAGGCATTCAAATCAGCATCATTATAAAAATACTTTATCTCCTTTCCTCTTTTCAGGCCATAAAGGGGCGGCTGGGCTATATAAAGGTATCCTTCTTCTATTAACTCTTTCATATATCGATAAAAGAAGGTAAGTAATAAAACCCGGATGTGAGACCCGTCAACATCAGCATCGGTCATAATAAAAAGCTTGTGGTAGCGAGCTTTCTTGATATCAAAGTCTTCGCCTATCCCTGTACCCATGGCGGTAATAAGGTTTCTAATTTCTTCACTGGAAAGCACCCGATCCAGACGCGCTTTTTCTACATTCAGTATTTTACCCCGCAAAGGCAATATGGCCTGGTAGGTGCGATCCCTTCCTTGTTTAGCTGAGCCTCCGGCCGATTCCCCCTCTACAATGAACAACTCCGATTCAGCCGGATTTTTGTTGCTGCAATCGGCCAGCTTGCCAGGCAGGGCCGTGGATTCCAGGGCATTTTTCCGCCGGGTCAGTTCCCGGGCTTTTTTGGCCGCTTCCCGGGCTCGACGGGCGGAAATGGCCTTATCCAGCAATTTGCGTGCTGCTGCCGGGTTTTCGTTAAGATAGTCTTCCACATGTTCAAAAACTATACTTTCAACTATTCCTCGAATATAGGTGTTGCCCAGCTTGGTTTTGGTCTGTCCTTCAAACTGAGGATCTTTTACCAAGACCGATATAATCGCGGCTATTCCCTCGCGTATATCTTCGCCGGATAAATTGCTGTCATTTTCTTTAAGTATGTTATTTTTTTTGGCATAATCGTTAATCACCCGGGTTAAGGCATTTTTAAAGCCTATTTCATGGGTACCGCCTTCCTGAGTACGGATGTTGTTGGCAAAAGAATAAAGATTTTCACTGTAACTGCTATTGTATTGAATAGCCACCTGAACGATAACATCATCTTTCTTCTTTTCGAAATAAATGGGGTTATCATTAATAACCTCTTTATTTTTATTAATATAAGCCACAAAATCTTTAAGACCATGGTAAAAGTGAAATTCCTGGGAAAAAACCTCTTCTTCTCGCTCATCGCGCAGCGCTATTTTTAGATTGCGATTGAGAAAAGACAGTTCACGCAATCTTTGCAAGAGGATTTCTCTTTCAAAAATTATTTCTTCAAATATTTCTTCATCCGCAAAAAAATGAATACTTGTTCCGGTTTCTTGGCTCTCTCCTATTATCCTTATCTCATTCACCGGGGTTCCCCGTTCATAATCCTGCTGGTATATATGCCCATCCCTTTTTACCCGGACTTCCATTCGCCGGGAAAGGGCATTTACTACTGACAATCCCACTCCATGCAAGCCCCCGGAAATATTATAACCACTACCCCCAAACTTTCCCCCGGAATGAAGGGTAGTTAAAATAACTTCCAGCGCGGGAATACCCATAGCCGGGTGAATGTCTACCGGAATACCGCGACCATCATCACAAACCGTAATGCTATTGTCCTGATTAATGGTTACTTCTATCTCTTTACAGAATCCGGCTACGGCTTCGTCTATACTGTTGTCCACTATTTCAAAAACCAGGTGATGTAAACCTTTAGGCCCGGTTGAACCGATATACATCCCCGGTCTTTTACGCACTGCCTCTAAACCTTCCAATACCTGGATATCAGAAGCATTGTATTCTTTTTCTAACAAATTCAGCCCTCCCCTTAGCGGTTTGCAGCCCTTTTGAACAAGGTATTCGAAGATATTGGCGACAGGTATAATTTGTCGTTACAGATCACTAAAGATTTCTCTTTTCCTTTTTCGCTGATACTAACCAGGCATTTTTCAATCCTGGCCATATCAATAACATCTTTAAGATCATGGGAAATAAGAGGTTCAATGTTTAAAATGGCGATTATATCACTATAAGAAATAATGTAGTTGTTTCCCAGATGAACATACACGAATAACTACTCCTTTCCTAGCAAACAGCCATCCTTAACCAGGGAAATCGAAGCATCCAATGCCTCAAATTTCTCCAACTTCACCGAGGTAAGAAAACTCTGAAAAGGGGACTGCGCCAGATATTTTAATAATTTATTGCTTTTACTTTCATCCAGTTCAGCCAGAACCTCATCCAAGAGAAAAACGGGGAAAAACCCTTTTATTTTTCTAAAAGTCATTATTTCTGCCAGTTTCAAACAAATAGCTATATTTCTTTGCTGGCCTTGAGAGGCAAATAAGCGGGCCATCTGTTCATTTAGATAAATATGCATGTCATCCAGATGCGGACCCAGCAGAGTTATTTTTCTTTTCTTTTCCTTTTCCTTTTCACTTTCCACTTGCTTCCTTAAGCTGTCCTTTAGTATATCCAGATTAATTTTACCACTATTAACAGGAAAAGAAAGAGCATAGCGTATTTTTAACTGCCCGCCATCATCGTTAATCTGTGGGTAAATCTCCTGTATGGCTTCATCGAGAACATTAATCAGATTCAATCTTGATATAAGCAGTTGGGCCGCTATTTCTATAAAAATATCATTAATTATAGCAGAACTTCTGCTATTATCTTCTTCTTTTTTTAATAATAAATTCCTTTTTTTTAGAATTTTCCTATAATTATCTAGTTTAAATAAATACTCATTAGATATCTGTCCCAAAAGGAAATCTAAAAAAAACCGGCGCTTATAAGGGGCTCCTTTAACCAAATAAAGGTCATCCGGGGTAAAAAGGTTTATTCGCAAACGGTCGGAATGATTATAGCTGGTTTTTTTCTTATTGATTCTTAACAACTTAGCATCCAGCCCATAAGTAATGCTAGAATCAATTATTCTCTCCTGGTGATTATAGCGAGCTTGAACCTGAAGGCTTGAGCTGTCATAACTGATTAATGTTTTTTCTTTATTACTGCGAAAAGAAATACCCGTGGATAAGTAGAATAAAGCTTCTAAGATATTGGTTTTTCCCTGAGCATTTTCTCCATAGAATATATTTAAGCCGGGTGAAGGTTGGCATTCAATCTTTTTTAAATTACGAAAATCTTTTATTTGAAAATTAAGGATTTTCAATATCTATCTTTCTTTCATTTTAGTTGCTGGTTCGCAAGGGTACCAATACATAAAGATAGTTGTCTTTTTGCGGATTTACAATCATGGCCGGACCCAATATACTGGATAGGTTTATGAGCAGTTCTTTAGCTTCTCCTTCCAGCATTTTAACAACATCAAAGAAGTAATTGGTATTAAATGAAATATTTAGTTCACCTTCACCCTCAACCGGATCTTTAAGTTCTATTACTTCAGTGATTTCACCCATTATTTCCGAATAGCTATTTACTTCTACCTCATTTTCTTCAAACTTAAAGCGGGTATACTGTATTTTTAGTTTATCATCCGAAGGGATAACCCGAGCTCTTTCCAGGGTATCAGCCAGAACTTGCGTATCCAGTTTTACTTTATAACTGAAAGAACGTGGTATAACCTGCTCATAGTTGGGGTATTGTCCTTCTATAAGCCGTGAAAGCAATAAGAAGTTCTTTCGATAAAAACTCACATTATTGTTGCTTAAGCCTATATTTATCTCTTCCGGGCTATCATCCAGCAGTCGCAGAATTTCGTTAGCTGTTCGCGTCGGAATAATGAAACTTAAGGGTTCTGGAGCATCTGGATTTATATTACAAGAATAACGAGCCAGGCGATGGGTATCAGATGCAACTACGTTTAATTTACCGCCCTCTCCCAGATCAAAAAGCACTCCGGTAAAAACCTGGCGAAAATGGGTACCGGCAGCGGCAAAAACTGTCTTTTTAAGAGCTTCTTTTAACACTTCCTGGCTAATGGAAAAGCAGGGTTTTATTTTTTTAAGGGGAAGTGCTGGATATTCGTAGTCTCTATAGGTATTTATGAAACCTGATGAACGCCCGTATTTTATATCTAATTGTGCTGATTCCTGGTTTAGTTCAATAAATATCTGTGATTCGGGTAATAATCTTACAAAATCAAAGAAATAGTGAGCATTAACCAGCACACTGCCTTTTTCCATAACTTCAATTTTGTCAGTGCTGGCTCTTATACCTATTTCCATATCGGTTGCCGTCATAGTCAAACCAGTATCCGGATCAGATTCTAGCAGGAGGCCGGATAAAACCGGTATGGTATTTTTATTGGATGCTGCTCTATAAACCATACTGGTAATAGCAAGTAAATCTCTTTTTTCAATCATGAACTTCATAGAAAAACCCTCCGTCTTCTCTTTTTCTTTTTTTTATTAACAATTTAGTAGTAATAGTAGTAGGGACCTGGTTTTTGTGGATAAGTAGCTCTATTCCCGGAAAAAGGGCAAATATTTCGGTTGATAAATTGTTGATAAATATTTTTAAACAATATAATTTGGATCAATCTTTTTGCATAATAATTCTATTTCGGCAACCAGTTCACGATCAGATAACAGTTCATTAACTAATTTTTCATGGGCATGCATAACTGTGGTATGGTCTCGTCCCCCGAATTGCTCTCCGATTTGGGGAAAAGAAGCATCGGTCAATTTACGACAAAGATACATAGCTATATGGCGGGGGTAGACCAGTTGTTTATTTCTTTTTTTTGAAACAATTTCGTTTATTTCTAAATGGTAATGGGCAGCTACCGTTTTTTGAATGGTTTCTATAGTTATTTTTCGGGGTCGAGGGGGAGGCATAATATCTTTCAATGCTTCAACTGCGGTATTCATGTCCAGGGGTTTGTTGTTAATAGTAGCAAAGGCTACCAGTCTAATAAGCGCTCCCTCCAGTTCCCGGATATTCGAATCAATGTAATTGGCAATGTAGTCCAGAACAGAATAAGGAATATTGAGGTTTTCCCCTTGAGCTTTTTTGCGTAAAATAGCAATTCTGGTTTCTAGATCAGGAGGCTGTATATCAGTAATTAAACCCCATTCAAAGCGGGAACGTAAACGGTCTTCCAAGGTAGGGATGTTGCGGGGAGGCCGGTCGCTGGAAATAACCACTTGTTTATTGGATTCATGGAGGGTATTAAAAGTATGGAAGAATTCTTCCTGGGTACGCTCCTTACCGGCCAAAAATTGAATATCGTCAACGAGTAGAACATCAATACTACGGTATTTATTCCTGAATAAAGAGGTAGTGTCGTCTTTGATGGAACTTATCATATCGTTAGTAAATTGTTCGGAGGAAACATACATAACCAGATAGTTGGGTTTTTTAGAAAGAATGTGATGGCCTATGGCTTGCATTAAATGAGTTTTACCCAGGCCAACACCCCCATATATGAAAAGAGGATTATAGGATTTAAAGGGAGATTCACCGACAGCATAACAGGCAGCATGGGCGAAACGATTACTGTTACCCACAACAAAAGTATCAAAAGTATATTTAGGATTTAAAGCGGAAACAGGATCGCTTATCCCGGAAAGGATTTCCGTACGGATGCTCAAGACTACTCTCGGGTCGATTAATCTACGTAATTTATTCTGCATTATATCCAAATAGCGCGATTCAATCCATTCTTTGGTTAGAGAATCAGGAACGATTATACAAAAGATATTGTCATGAAAGGAGGAGAATTTTACCCGGGAAAACCAGATTTCAAAACTGGTAGAACCAATTTCCTGATACATAGAATCAAGTACTTCATTCCATACAAGAGAATAATCTTTATAATTAGACATAAGCTACCTCCGCTTTGCTGTGGAAAAGCCAATAAAGAAATACATAAGTTGTGGAAAAGTCTTACTTAGATTAAAATCTTTAATTTTCAAAATGATAAAAAAAGATATTAATACAGGCTAATTGGGATTAAAGCACAAATATAGTATAATCATAGCAGAAAAATTTCAAAATTAGAAGTGAGTAGAATTCCTTGAATTCTTGACATTGAAGGGGTTTAATCAATATAATGGTAGGGTATTTATATGATTTTATAGGTGAGCTTTATGGACTGAGAGTATAGCTCACCAAGTAGGAGGTAAGTAATATAGTGAAAAGAACATTTCAGCCGAAGAATAGGCAAAGAAAAAGAGAACATGGCTTCCGAGCCAGGATGGCCAGCGCAGGAGGAAGAAAAGTATTGGCCAACCGGAGAAAAAAGGGAAGAAAAAGTATTTCCGCCTAGGTCGTAAAAGCGGCCTTTTATTTTCCCCAGGGAAGGTTTTTATGCTGGATAAAAAGGCAAGAATCAGAACTAGTAGAGAATATCGGAATGTTTTCGAAAAGGGAAAGAGGTTTTCGGGGCGATTTTTAATAGTTTATTATGTAGAAAATGCCTTGAACGATAATCGTTTTGGTTTTATTACCAACAAAAAAATAGGTATAGCGGTAATAAGGAATAGGATAAAAAGGCAATTGCGAGCCATAGTGCGTAAATATCAGGGACAAGTAAGGACCAAGCATGATATTGTCCTGGTAGCTAGAGCCGGTATTGGGAAAAGTTCTTTTGAGGGTATGGAAAAAGATTATATTTCCATCATGAAGAAGGCGGGGCTTTTTGCAAGAAATGCTAATAATATTAATTAAAATATATCAAAAGGCGACCTTTTTCAAACCTGCTTCATGTCGTTTCTATCCTTCCTGTTCCAACTATTCCATTCAGGCCTTAAAGAAATACGGAATAGTCAAAGGAGGCTGGTTAACTGTAAAAAGACTGGCCAGGTGTCATCCGTACAATCCGGGTGGCTATGATCCGGTACCTTGATATTAGGTTACCTCGCGGACATTTGCTTCGCTAGCAAGGAGGTGGAACCTGTCATCAATGAAAGCAGGATTTGATAGGCAGGAGGAGATTTGTGGCATTCTTTTGTTCAGTGGTTTGCCAGTGTAATTCAGTTTATGTATGGCATTACCGATAGCCTGGGTGTAGCTAATTATGGTTTGGCTATTATTTTAATGACCATAGTAATAAAAATTGTTCTTTTTCCGATAACGCATAAACAGTTAAAATCCATGCGGGCTATGCAAGAAATTCAACCGCGGATGAAATATATCCAGGAAAAATATAAAGATGACCCGCAAACCATGCAATTAAAAGTAATGGAACTGTATAAAGAACATGGGGTTAATCCTCTGGGAGGCTGCTTGCCCCTCGTCATACAGATGCCGATATTTATTGCTTTTTATCAATCATTGTTCAACTTTAAATTTGCGGTAGAGGAGCATGCGCGATTTTTATGGATACCTAACATTGGTAGTTCTGACCCCTGGTATATTCTAGCAGTTTTAGCGGCGGCAACCACCTTTATACAGCAACGCGTTTCTATGGTAGACACCAAAGATCCCACGCAAAAGTCCATGTTGTATGTAATGCCACTTTTTATGGCCTGGATAGCAGCCACCATGCCGGCAGGCTTACCTTTATACTGGGTAACTTTTAATATTTTAGGTATTTTGCAGCAGCTTTATATCAATTGGAGCAGCAAAAAAGAGAAATTGGCTGTTGCAACTGGAACAGGATTTCAGTTGGAAATGGAAAAGGAAACACTGGAGGAATCAAATGGTGGTCATAATACTTTGACCAAGGAAAAGGTAGCAGGGAGGGAAAAAGGAGGAAAGAAGGTTAATGGAAGTCCAAATAGTAGAAAAAAAGGGAAAAAACGTGGATGAGGCTATTAAAGCGGCCCTGGATGAACTGGAATGTGCCATTGAGGATGTTTCTATTGAAGTACTGGAAGAACCCAGTAAAGGAATACTAGGCCTGGTAGGGAAAAAACCTGCTGTAGTAAGGGTTTCCCTGGTGAAGAAACCGGAAGAAGAAGTTCGCCAGGTGGTAGAAGATCTACTAAACCGGATGAAAATCGATTATCAGATTAATCAAGTGGAATGTGAAGGCGGCCGGGTTAGAGTAAACATAATAGGTAAGGACATGGGTCTTTTGATTGGACGTAAAGGCGAAACATTAAATGCAGTTCAATACATTATCGGCTTAATAATTAACCGGCAGCGTGAGGAAAGAATTCGAGTTTTGTTAGATGTGGAAGACTATCGCAAGAAAAGAGAGGAATCACTGGAAGCGTTGGCTTTAAGACTATCAGACAAGGTTAAGAAAACCAAAAAAAACGTAGTTATGAGGCCAATGAGTTCCCAGGAAAGAAGAATAGTACATACCATTCTTCAGACTGACCCCCAGATAACTACCTTTTCGCTGGGAGATGAGCCCAATAGAAAAGTGGTAATTTCTTTAAAGAAATAAAAAAGACAGTGATGGAGGCCCAGGGAAAGGGCCTCCTTTCTAATTTTTATACTTAAGTGTATTTGCCAGTCGCTTTTGGTAATATATCTAAAAGAACCGTTAATGTTACTGCAAAATGTTAGTAGTAGTCATTGGCTTGTATAAATATACCGCTCGCCAACGCCCGCTGGTATATTTATGCAAACCCTGTGCAATAATAGGGGTTTTGCATTACCAGCCAGGTTCAAAGTGAGGGGAAAGAATGATCGGCGATGATATTGCGGCCATCTCCACCGCACCGGGGGAAGGTGGAATAGCTATTGTAAGGCTAAGTGGAAATAGCGTAATAGAAAAGGTGGAACAAATATTCCAACCTTACCGGGCGGGGATTAAGCTTTCGGATAAAGAAGGCTATTCACTTAGCCTGGGTTGGTTGTGTGATGAGAAAATGGAGATTATTGATGAGGTTCTGCTGGGATTAATGCGAGCTCCCCGTAGCTACACCGGGGAAGATGTGGTGGAAATAAACTGTCACGGAGGAACTTTGCCGGCCAGGCGCTGCCTGGAGACGGTAATGCGGCAAGGGATACGACTGGCACAACCGGGGGAATTTACCCGGAGAGCTTTTTTAAATGGACGACTGGATGTAAGCCAGGCAGAGGCAGTGATAGAAGTTATCCGGGCCAAAACCGAACGGGGAATGAATTTGGCCTTAAAGCAATTGGCCGGGAGGAACAGCCGGGAGATTAGCCTGCTGGAGGATCAGCTGATAGAAGTAAATGCAATGCTGGAAGCCAGCCTGGACTTCCCGGATGAGGTGGGGGACCTGGATTATAGCGTTGCTCAGGGGAAGCTACGGGAAGTAAAAAATAGAATTGACAAGCTTTTGTTGGCAGGTGAAAGGGCCGAGATATACCGGGAGGGAATCAACGTTGCCATCTGCGGCAAGCCTAATGTAGGCAAATCCAGTTTGCTCAATGCCCTGCTCAGAAAGGAAAAAGCTATTGTAACCAGTGTTCCTGGTACTACGCGGGATATAATCGAAGATTATATAAATATTAGAGGGATTCCGGTAAAGTTGAGGGATACCGCAGGAATACGCTTTACGGAAGACCTGGTGGAGCGAATAGGGATAGAAAGAAGCCAGGAAGTAATCAGTGAAGCAGATCTGGTGCTTTTTATATTAGATGTGGGAACCGGGATAGATCAGGAAGACCGGGAGATTTACGAAAAAATCGAGAAGAAGAATAAGATAGTATTGGTTAACAAAGAAGACCTGGAGGAAAAGAATATAAGTGAAACTGAGCTGGAACAGCTCTTTCCCGGAGTTAAGATAGTCAGAGGAAGTATTATTGAAGAAACCGGTTTGGAAGAACTGGAGGAAAGCATGGAGAAAGCTGTTCTCTCCGGTCAACTACAGAGTGACGACATGGAAGTAATGATTAACCTGCGGCAAAAAAATGCTTTATTAACGGCAAAAAGACATATAGAAGATAGCCTGGCGGTAATGGGAAAGGTTTCATTGGATTGCCTGGGAGTGGATATCTGGGGAGCTTTGGAGGCTCTGGGGGAAATAAACGGCAAAAACTTGAAGGAGGAAGTAATAGAAAGGATATTCCATGATTTTTGCATAGGGAAATAGCTGGCTGGAGGCAGGATTGCATCCATGCTTCGCCAACGCTCGCTTATATATTTATGCAACCCTTTTGCGAAGAGTTTCGCATTAGAGTAATTTTATTAAATGGGGGAAGTTATGATTTATAAGGCAGGAAGCTATGAGGTGATAGTGATTGGGGCCGGACATGCGGGCTGTGAAGCGGCCCTGGCTTCGGCGCGCATGGGATGCCAAACCCTGCTGGTTACCATGAGTATAGACCACATTGCATTGATGCCTTGCAATCCTTCCATTGGAGGACCGGCCAAGGCTCAAGTAGTAAGGGAAATCGATGCCCTGGGAGGGGAAATGGCGCTAAATATCGACAAGGCCAATCTGCAGATCCGTACTATCAACACCGGCAAAGGTCCCGCTGTGCAAGCATTAAGAGCCCAAGCCGATAAACGCCAGTATCACCTGGAAATGTTGAAGACCCTCTTTAATCAAAAAAAACTGGATATTTTGATGGCCGAGGTAGAGGATATAGAGTTGTCGGCTGCTCGGGTGAAAGCAATAGTTACCAGAACTGGAGCCAGGTTCGAATGTCAAGCGCTGGTTCTCACTACCGGGACCTATTTGAAGGGGAGAATAATAGTCGGGGATATTTCTTTTGATGGAGGACCAGGAAATCAGTTTCCGGCAGCCCGGCTTTCGGAAAGTCTTAAAAGGATGGGACTGCGCCTGGGGCGATTTAAAACCGGGACCCCACCGCGCATAGACAGCAAGAGTGTAGACTTCTCCGAAATGATTGAGCAGCCAGGGGATATACGGCCTTTACGCTTCTCTTTTATTAGTCCCCTTATTAATCGGCCACAGCTATCCTGCTGGTTAACCCATAGCAATAAAAAAACCCACCAGATTGTAATGGATAACCTGGACCGCGCCCCCATGTATACCGGGATTATCAAAGGTATTGGTACGCGCTACTGCCCGTCTTTTGAGGATAAAGTAGTTCGTTTTTCCCATAAGGATTCTCACCAGCTTTTTATTGAACCGGAGGGAAGAGACACCGACGAAATGTATGTGCAAGGTTTAAATACCAGTTTGCCCGAAGATGTACAAATAGAGGTCTTAAAAAGCATCCCTGGCCTGGAGAATGTTCGTATTATGCGTACCGGCTATGCCATAGAGTATGACATTATTTATCCTTCCCAGCTTAAACTAAGCCTGGAGTGCAAAACTGTGGAAGGTTTGTTTACTGCCGGTCAAATAAACGGGACTTCCGGTTATGAAGAAGCTGCCGCCCAGGGCTTGATTGCGGGAATAAATGCTGCTTTGCAAGTCAAGGATAGAGAGCCGCTGGTATTAAAACGGAGTGAATCCTATATAGGCGTGATGATTGATGACCTGATTAATAAAGAAATAGAGGAACCATATCGTTTGTTGACTTCACGAGCGGAGTACCGCTTGCTTTTGCGGCAGGATAACGCTGATTTGAGATTAACGGAAAAAGGCCGCCAGATTGGGCTGGTAGACGATAACAGGTGGATGGCCTATCAGCAAAAAGAAGAGATACTGGAGGTGGAGAGCAATGAACTCAAATTCAGTTCTTTTACCCCGGCAGATGAGGAGATGGCGGAATTTTTATCTTATAAAAACACGGCAGCTATAAGGGATCGAGTCTCTCTCTGGGAATTGCTACGGCGCCCGGAATTAAGTATATATGATTATGTGGGAAAAGGCTGGCTGCGGGATAATGATCCGGATATACTGGAGCAATTGGAGATACAAGCTAAATATGAAGGCTATATTGAGAAGCAAAAGGAACAGGTTAAGCGCTTTGAAAAACTGGAAAATAAAATGCTGCCTCCGGATCTTAATTATGATGAAGTCTATGGTTTGTCCCAGGAAGCCGTACAAAAATTAAAAATAGTTTTACCCGCTTCTGTTGGCCAGGCATCAAGGATTGCCGGGGTTAATCCGGCAGATATAAATGTTCTTTTAATTTTTTTGGAAAAGAAAAGAAGGAAATAAGAGGTCGATGTGGAATATAATGTAAGGACTTTTAAGGAAATGCTGATAGAGGAGAATTCCCGGCAGAACCTGGTAAGTCGCAAAAGCCTGCCGGATGAATTAGAAAAACATATTGAAGATAGCCGCAGTTTATTGAAATTTATGGATTTAAAAGGAAGCAGGGTTGTTGATATCGGCAGTGGTGCTGGCTTTCCGGGACTGGTACTGGCCATCTATTGCCCAGAGGGAGAGTTCCTTCTCTTGGAATCAGATCTTAAAAAAACAGAGTTTTTGCAAGCGGTTATCAACCGCAGCGGATTGAAGAACTGCCAGGTGCTGCGTAAGCGGATAGAAGAGGTGGGGCGCAGTGAGTTGCGCAGCAGTTTTAATTTTTGCAGCTGCCGGGCTCTGGCCATGATGAATGTAGTGCTGGAATATGGACTGCCTTTGCTTCGCCCTGGGGGAAAGCTTTTGTTGTGGAAAGGCAAGAATTATTTACGGGAAATTGAGCAGGCAGCCAACGCCCTGGATATACTGGGGGGAAAAGTAGTTGACATTTTTACCTATAGCTTGATGGCAGAACGAGATAGGGCCATAGTAGTGGTAGAAAAGGAGCGTGACACCCCCGCGAAATACCCAAGAAGGGTGGGGATTCCGGCCAAACGGCCACTATAGGGAGGGATATACCGATGGTATTTAAACAACTGGAAAGACTACTGGGAAAAAGCAGTGAGGTGAAGGTGACAGGAATACCGGTGGAAAAACTCTACCCTAACCCCTTTCAACCCCGTAAGGATTTTGATGAGAGGGAAATGATGGAACTGGCTCAGTCGATTGAAGCTTATGGCATAATACAACCCATTATCGTCCGGCCACGCGATGATGGCTTTCAAATAATAGCGGGAGAACGTAGATTTCGAGCCTGTTGCCTGCTGGGTATAAGAGAAATACCGGCCATAATTCAGGAAATGGATGATGAAAGGGTAGCCACCGTTTCGCTGATTGAGAACCTGCAAAGAAGAGAATTAAATTATTTTGAAGAAGCCAATGCCTATAATCGTCTAATTAACGGTTTTGGATTGACCCAGGAGGAATTGGCAAGAAAGATTGGAAAGAGCCAGGCAGCTATTGCCAACAAGATTCGTCTCTTAAAGCTACCGTTGCCGGTGAGAAGCCTTATTCTGCCCGAACGTATAAGTGAGAGACATGCCAGAGCTTTGTTAAAACTGAATTCGGCAGAGATGCAACTGGAAGTGGTAAAACAGATTTATGAGAAAGAATTAACCGTGAAGGAAACAGAAGAACTGGTGGAAGGGATCAGTCGTAATAACATTCCCCAGGAAATAGGAAGAAAACCTAAAGGGCAGAGTGTATCCATGGTAATAAGAGATGCTCGTATCTTCTTAAACACTATTAGAGAGACGGTTAAACGGGCGCGACAGACCGGGATTGATATTGTTATGGTGGAAAGGGATGTCGATAGCGAATATGAGATTACCATAAGGATTGGGAAACATAGGAAAAACCAACAATTAGCTTTATAGAATAAGGATGACTCTACTGCAAAAAACCCTTTTTGTTGCATGGGGTTGCATAAATATGCAAAGCGAGCGTTGGCGAAGCATGGATGCTTCACCCTTCGGGTACCCCTTGAGCCGCGAGACAAGCCGTTGGTGTTGCTCATGCGTAGACTGCGAGCGGAATATTTATGCAAGCTAATGCATAATTATTACTTTTTGCAGTGGAATCAAGGATTCAAAAGCGGGGAAACCCGCTTTTTTTGTTTTGGGGCAGGAATTAGGGTTTAGACAGGCGAAATAAGAACTGCAGGTTGGGGAAAGGTGGACAAGGTTAATGGCAAAGATTATTGCAATCGCAAATCAAAAAGGGGGTGTGGGCAAGACTACTACCGCCATAAATCTGGCGGCTAGTATTGCCATGGGGGAGCAGAAGGTGCTGCTTGTGGATTGTGATCCCCAGGGAAATGCCAGCAGCGGTTTGGGTATTAACCGGAAACGTTTAAAAAATTGCGTTTATAATTGCTTAGTTGAAGGTTTACCGGCCAAAGAGGTTATTGCTGCTACTGAGGTAGATGGATTGGAGATAATTCCAGCCACCATTCAACTGGCTGGGGCTGAGGTGGAACTGGCCACACGGGAAAACCGGGAACACTACATGGCAAATGTGCTTAAGCCCATTAAGGAGGCTTATGATTATATATTCCTGGATTGTCCACCATCATTGGGACTATTGACCATTAATGCGCTGGCAGCCAGTAATTCGGTTCTGATTCCGCTGCAATGCGAGTACTATGCCCTGGAGGGCTTGAGCCAACTGATGGATACCATACTTTTAGTTAGAAAAAGATTAAACCGCAGCTTGAAGCTGGAGGGAATAGCCCTGACTATGTTCGATGGAAGAACCAATCTGGCCATACAGGTGGTAGATGAAGTAAAACGCTATTTCCCTAAAGAAATATACCAGACCATTATTCCCCGTAATGTAAGGCTTAGCGAAGCCCCCAGTCATGGACAACCGGCGGTCATTTATGACCCTCGATCCAGAGGGGCTGAGGAATACAGGGAACTGGCCATGGAGGTGTTGGAACGTGCAAAAAAAGGAAAGAGGTCTTGGTAGAGGACTGGAAGCTCTACTGTCTAGCGATTTGGGTTTTGATGAGACCCAGGAAGTGACGCAGATCGAAGTGGACGAAATTGTATTACGCAAAGAGCAGCCGCGTAAAAGATTTGATGACAAGTCCCTTCGTGAGTTGGCGGATTCGATCAAGGAGCATGGTTTACTACAACCACTTATTGTACGGCCCAGGCAGGATGGCTTTGAACTGGTGGCGGGGGAGCGACGCTGGCGAGCAGCTCAAATGGCTGGTTTAAAACAAGTTCCGGCTCTCTTAAGGGAAATGGATGATGTCCAGGCGGCCGAAGTTTCCCTGGTGGAAAATATTCAACGAGATGATTTGAGCGCCATTGAAGAGGCCATGGCATATAAATATATGATGGATAATTACGGTTATACCCAGGAAGTACTGGCGGAGAAGCTTGGAAAAAGTCGTTCCCATATAGCCAACATGGTGCGAATGCTTGCTCTCCCGGAGCAGGTGTTGACGATGCTGGAGAGTCAAGAGATAACAGCAGGACATGCCCGGGCTATTTTATCTCTGCCAGGTTCGACGGAACAAATCGCAGCAGCAGAAGAGATAGTTGCTGGGAGACTGTCGGTAAGGGAGGCTGAAAAGAAAGCCAGGTCAATTATAAAAAGAAAGCGGGTAGAGAAAAAAAGGGACCCGGTAATACTAGAATTGGAAGAGCGAATGGAGAGCTTTTTTAGCTCCCGGACGAAAGTGTTGCAAAAGGGTAGGGGAGGCACCATTGAAATAAGCTTTTATAGCCTGGAAGATCTGGAACGAATAGTAGAGATAATAGGCTTGGACTGAAGTTCAATTAACGGATAAATAAAAAAATCTATAGCCCATTCTCGGAACAAGAAGCAGAAATGTTTCACGTGAAACATTTCTGCTTCTTGTATATGTATATATAGAACAATTCAAACCTGCCCAAGCAAACGCGCTGGAGCTTGACGGTTAGAGACAAAAATGCCTAAATTAGGGAGCGTCAGTTTTAAAAGCGTGAAAGTTGTCCCCACGAAAAATATAAAACAAAGTTTTTGCGGTGTTTACAATTTAGCTGTCTTATTCAAAAAAGCCCGTGTGCATTGTTGGAAATCCTCGCTAGCCAGCATTTTTTCCAACTGCTCAAATTCCAAGTGCAGACCTTTATCCAGGGGGATATCAAAACCAGCGTTTAGAACCTTTTTGGCCCCGAGGACAGAGAGAGAAGATTTTTGAGCTATAAGTTCCGCCAATTTCCAAGCCTGGTTTAGTGCTTGCCCCGGCGGGCTCAAATACTGGACCAGTCCGATATCATATGCCTCGTGGGCAGTTATCTGGCGACCGGTCAATACCATGTTTTTGGCCTGGCCCAAACCAACCAGCCGGGAAAGCCTCTGGGTTCCGAAAACCAGGCCCATATTTACTCCAGCTGCTGCCACCCTGGCATTATCATCCATAACCCGAATATCAGCACATAGAGCAAGCTCCAGACCTGCACCCATAGCAAATCGGTTAATTGGAGCAATAAGCGGGAAGGGGATGTCTTCAAGTTGATTAAATAACTGGTAAAGGCTGGCGAAAAACTGCCGGTTGCCTTGCGGGTTCTGACTAACAAGTTCGCGTATATTGGCTCCAGCAGAGAAGCCACAGTTCATATTACCGGTAAGAACAACGACCTTGAGTTTATTCTGGGACAAATTAGAAAAGCAGGAGGATATCTCATCGAGCATTAATTGAGAAAGAGCATTTACCGGCGGAGCATGCAGAGTGACAGTAGCTATGCTGTCCGCAATGTCCAGTGTAAGCAAATCCAGCTTTCTATCTGACATTGAACCACCCCCGTTATTCCTCTCCATTCTCATTCTATTATATTCATTCTAAGTTAGGCGGGAACAAAATCCAAGGGACTGTTGCAGATTAAATAAATGAATCAGGGGGGATAGATGTCTCGGTTTATAAAAAGCTCTGGCAAACAGAAGAAAGCGAAGAGTCGAGCTCATTCATCTGCCTGCTCTTTATCACCGACAGAAAATCGGAGGATGAGCAGATCCATTAAAATTATGGTCATAAATCGCAAGAATTTCTTAAAGAAATTAATCGACTGCAGAAATCAAGGTACCTGTCCCCCTGATTCCTTATGCCAATTGATAATTGCTAAAATAACAAGGTGTTTTGGGACTAAAAACCTGGGCGGTTTTACAAGATAGAAAAATATTGCTATTATGGTAAGACAAAAAACATCCCAGATTTAACGAGGTATACTGTGAAAATCCGAAAAAAAAGCCCAAGAAAAAAGACTGATAATAACTTTACTTTTATAATAATCCCTGGAAAAACCGGAAAGGCGCTTCATTTAGGCTTGGCCAGAAAATATATTTTGGCGGGTAGTTTGCTTTTATCCAGTGTTGTACTGCTTTCTGTCATGATAACTTACCTGTTTATTCAGAGCCAGTCGGAGATTCGCTCGGTGGAAAAGATTAAGATGGAAAGCCTGAAGAAAGATGAAACCATAGAAATCCTGGGAGAAGAAATCCAAAACATGCGAAAACAGCAGGAAGGTATAGGCCAAACCCAAAATGAAATAAAAAAACTGATGGGAATTATGCCGGAAGCGGAAGTTAATGCAAAACCCTCCCGAGGGACAATGGTAAGTGGAATGGGGGGAGCGGAAAATGAAGTCGAGAACATTTTGGCAGCGACCCGAGATATTAAAAGAGATATAAACCGGCAGGAAAACGAGATAAACAGCTTGCTGTCCGAGGTTAGCCAGCGAGGAACATATTATAGAAGTCGTCCCAACCAGTGGCCGGTAAAAGGGGAGATATCTTCACCCTATGGCTGGAGAAAATCCCCTTTCCGCAGCAGTAAGTCGAGTTTTCACGACGGCATTGACATTGTAGAGGCTGTGGGAACAGAGGTGCTGGCAGCGGGAGATGGGAAGGTCATCTTTGCCGGATGGAAGGCTGTTTATGGAAAAACCGTAGAGATTGATCATGGTTATGGATTTATCAGCCGCTACGGGCATAATAGCGCCATCCTGGTCAATGAGGGCGACAAAGTCAAAAAGGGAGAAGCTATAGCTCGCCTGGGGAATACCGGTAAAAGTACCGGTCCCCACCTGCACTTTACTATAATGAAAAACAATGAAAGCGTAAACCCGAAAAACTACCTGCCCTGAGGGAAGAAGCCGGGTTGGATTAGCGAGAAAGGTTGTGGATCAGATTGTGGAAAAAAGCCAGGCGGCAAAATATTGAAAGCTTAATCTCGCATGGAGTACAGGTTAAGGGCGAGATCCGTTCCTCCAGTTCCATTCGTATTGATGGTAATGTTGAGGGGAAAGTGGAGGTAAAAGGTGATCTTATTGTGGGAGAGAAGGGAAAAATCAAAGGAGAAATACTGGTGGACAACCTTATTCTGGCCGGGAGAATAGAGGGAAATATAGAGGCCAGAGGCAGATTGGAAATCACCGCAACCGGTTCTATTATGGGAGATGCCAGTTGCAGCTTGATTTCTATAGAAGAAGGTGGTTTTATTGACGGTACCTCCAAGATGATTCGGCCACAGGAAAAAGCTGAGATGAAAAAAGGAGAGAAAGTATCAGTAGCCAGGAGCGTCTCGAGTTAATCCCCAGCTTATTCTTGCAAGGTACTGGCCTGGCAGGCCGCCAGGCTATGGCGCTTAAAGCTGGAATGGGCCAGGCACAGGCTTTTGGCAATTATATCGGCCATCTTATAGACAGTGTAAAGCCGGGTATTCTGTAAAACCATATGTTCCAGGAAACCGCCAATATTAACTACCCCCGAAATATGGAAATCCCCCACCTCAGGTAATACCTTTCGCAAAGCCGTTCCAGGCTTGAGACTTCCTTTTTTTATATTTATATAACCAATTCTATCGGCATTGCCCAAACAAGCATCGATAGCAACCAGCAGTGGATTTTGGTGCTCGGCGTTAATAATATTAAGAAAATGATCCAGGTTGGCAGCATGTACGGGTTTTTCCAGGGTGCCGTAAATATGAGCTGAGCGAAGAAGGGACTGTAAGCGGGTGCCAACCAGTGGACCCAGGCAATCTCCGGTTGCCCGGTCGGTACCAATACAAAGATAGACTATTTCCCGGCTATAATCCTGGTTTAAATCCTTTAAAAAAAAGCTGATACTACGCTCTATTTTACTAAAACATAGAGGGTCGTCACAATGAAAAGAATCTTTACAATTTATCCGGTTCAGCCTGGGTAATTCCACTGCTTCTCCTCCTATGCTTTTACCTTTATTCTTGACATCTGGAAAAATTTTTATGCAGTAAATTAAAATGACAAGAATAAGTATGGAATAAAAAGGTATCAGCAAGGAGGAAGCTATAAATAAAAACCAGATTAATACTAGTTATGGGTTATCTGGGGGCGGTAATTGGGGCCGGCTTTGCTTCGGGGCAAGAAATCATCCAGTTTTTTGTTGTCTATGGCAATGATGGTTTAAAAGGTACGCTTATGGCCACCTTCGCTTTTGCTATATGTGGGGGAATGTTGCTTTATTTGGCCCATCGCCATCAGGTATCCAATTATCAAGATTTACTGGCCGGCCTTATGGGTAATAAAGGCGGAAAGCTAATTGACTGGCTCCTGGCCCTATTTTTGTTTCTGGGTATCAGTACCATGTTGTCTGCCAGTGGGGCGGTATTTGAAGAACACCTTTATTTACCGAAAAGCCTGGGGATTTTGCTAACATATTTGATGGTCATATTTTTTTTGTTCTCCGGTAAAAAAGGCTTAATATTCTCTTTTAACATGCTGGTCCCCATAAAAATTCTTTTCTTATTGATCGTCACCAGCTATGTAGCCTTTTTTATGGAAAGCCAGGCATTGGGAAGCTATAGTTTATACCTCTGCCCGGTTGATAGCAGGCTTTGGATAATGTCCGGCATACTTTATGTGGCTTACAATTTTTCTTTAGCGATGGTGGTATTAAGTGAATACCAAAGCCTCAGCAACTGCCGGGAAGGAATTGCCGGGGCCGTATGGGGCGGGCTGGTGCTGGGGATACTGGTGGTACTGAGCTACCTGTCTTTATGCAAATTTTTACCGGCGGTTATGCACTATGAAGTGCCCATGCTCTATCTCATGGGAAGAATATCGCCCGGGGTCAAACAGCTCTATACCCTGATACTATGGATAGGTATACTAACTACCGCCATAGCCAATGCGTATGGTTTTACTCAACGTATAGCTGACTTCTCCGGTTTAAGTTTCGGAAGTTGTCTGCTATGGTGTATGACCCTGTCTTTGCCCCTCGCCATGCAGAGCTTTTCAGCTTTGGTAGGAAAGATTTATCCGGTTTTTGGTTTACTGGGGATAATAATAATTTCCGTATTGTTTTACCAGGGTATAAAAGACATGGCACTGCTCTTGTATTATAATATTAGAAACTAACCCCTTGGAGGAGTGAGGTTCAACCACCGTTCAACTACGGTATAAACCAGGGAGGCTAAGATGAATAATTTGAAAAATATACCCTCCATTGATGAAATGCTTAAGAACGAGCGAATCAAACAGCTAATAGAAGTCTACCAGCGCGATTTCGTGGTGGATGTAGTGCGCAGTGCCACTGAGGAACTGCGCCGGGAACTCTTTCTTAAAGAAGAGGAAATAAAGAAAGAGAAGCTGATGCAAGCGATATTGGTGAAGGTAGAGCATATGGTTTCCCGCCTGGCCGGGGGGAGCCTGAAAGAAGTGATAAATGGAACCGGGGTAGTGCTGCACACCAACCTGGGACGAGCTCCGCTGGGTAAAGGGGCCATAGACTATATGAAGCGCATGGCCAGCAGCTATAACAACCTGGAGTTTGACCTGGAAAAGGGGGAGCGGGGAGAGCGTTACGGACATGTGGAAGAAGTATTGACCCGCCTGACCGGTGCCGAAGCGGCCCTGGTGGTTAACAACAATGCAGCCGCAGTTCTGCTGGGCTTAAACACCCTGGCCCGGGAGCGGGAAGTGATTGTTTCCCGGGGACAGTTGGTGGAGATAGGGGGAGCTTTCCGCATTCCGGAAGTAATGAAACTAAGTGGGGCCAGGCTGGTAGAAGTAGGAACAACCAATAAAACCTATATTAGCGATTTTGCAGCTGCTATCAATGAGGAAACCGCCTTGCTTTTTGCGGCCCACACTTCCAACTACAAGATACTGGGTTTCGCCCAGGAGGTCCCTTTGGAGGAACTGGTGAAGCTGGGTCAGGAGAAAGAGCTGCCGGTGATGCAGGATTTAGGCAGTGGCATCTTTTATGATAAAGCGGATTGGGGACTGCGGGAAGAACCGGCGGTGAAGAATTGTGTTGCGGCTGGGGCGGACATCGTTACCTTCAGCGGGGACAAACTATTGGGAGGGCCCCAGGCGGGGATTATTATAGGGAAAAAGCCTCTGGTGGAAGCCATGAAGAAAAACCAGCTTACCCGGGCTTTGCGGGTGGATAAACTCACTATCGCTGCTCTGGAAGGAACCTTGCTGGAATACCTGCTGGGTTCTCCGAAAAAAAACATTCCGGTAATAGAAATGCTGGCCTTAAGCCGGGAGGAGCTAAGGGAAAAGGCCGAAAGGCTGTTGGAATTGCTGGAAAAGAGGACTGACGGTTTATCGGGAATCAGACGGCTTAAGCTGGTGGAACTCGAGGATATGGTAGGCGGGGGAGCATATCCTACCTATAAAATTCCCGGCTTCGGGGTGGAAATCGAATTCAGCCAACCCGGCCTGGAGAAGGCGGCCAAAATACTGCGATTGGGAAACCCTGCTCTGCTTACCCGGCGCCAGGAGGATAGAATGCTTTTGAGTGTGCGCACCCTTCTACCTGGTGATGAGATAAAGGCAGCGGACTTGATTGCCGGAGTTGTCCGGCAAAAAGGGGATATATAGATGAAACGGCTTATTATTGGAACGGCAGGACATATTGATCATGGCAAAACCACTCTGGTGAGAGCCTTGACCGGGGTTGATACCGACCGTTTGAAGGAAGAAAAGCAGCGGGGCATTTCTATTGAACTGGGATTTGCCCCCTTTATGCTGCCTGGTGGCCAGAAGGCGGCCATTGTTGATGTGCCGGGACATGAGCGCTTTATCCGGCATATGCTGGCCGGGGCTTTCGGGATTGATATGGTAGTCTTTGTTATTGCCGCTGATGAGGGAATCATGCCCCAGACCCGGGAGCATTTAGATATAATTGAATTGCTGGGGGTTAAACAGGGGGTAGTGGCTATTACTAAAAAAGATCTGGTTGACGAAGAGTGGCTGCTGCTGATGGAGGAAGAAATAAAGGAATACCTGGCCGGGACAGCTTTAAAAAACAGCCCAATGATAGCAGTATCAGCCATCAGCGGTGAAGGTATAGAGCAATTGCTGGAGGAAATAGAAAATATGGCAGAACAGGTTGAAGAGAAACCGGTGATGGGGCAGGCTCGTTTGCCCATAGACCGGGTTTTCACTATAGCTGGCTTTGGCACGGTGGTGACCGGTACCCTGTGGTCGGGGCAAATAAAGACCGGTGAAAGCCTGGAACTGATGCCGGTGCAGCGACCGGTCAAAGTCAGAAGCTTGCAGGTACACGGAGCCAGGGTTACGGAAGCCCTGGCCGGACAGAGGGTAGCGGTCAACCTGCAGGGTATTGAAGTAGCGGAGATAAAAAGGGGTTACCTCTTGTCCACCCCGGATTATCTCCATCCCAGTTACCGGGTTGATACCAGGTTAAGGCTCTTGTCTTCCAGCAAAAGAACCTTGAAGAATTGGAACCGGATAAGATTCCACCTGGGGACCGAGGAGGCTTTAGGGCGGGTGGTTTTGCTGGACCGGGACGAACTGCAGCCGGGACAGGAAAGCTATGCGCAAATTGTCATGGAAAAAGCGGTGGTTTGCCAGAAAGGGGACCCTTTTGTAATCAGGTATTATTCGCCGGTGGCCACCATCGGCGGCGGAAGCATAATTGACCCCCATGCCCCCAAACAGAAACGCTTCCGGGAAGAGGTTCTGGAGCAACTGGTAATGAAAGAAGAGGGCAGCCTCTATGACCTGATTCTACAGGAGATGGAAGCGGCTGAGGCCACATTTACCAGCTCTGACTTGGCACGGAAAACCGGCCATGAAGAAGAACATATAAAAGAAGAGCTGGAACAATTGCTCCTGGACGAAAAAGTGGGGGATTTAAAAAATGGGGAATATATGAGCACCCGGAGCTTAGAAAAGATAAACGATGAGATAGTGAAGCGCTTGCAGGAATACCACCGGCAGTATCCCCTGCGGGCGGGTTATCCCCGGGAAGAGATGAGAAGCCGGTTTTTCAAAAGCATTAACCCCCGAAGCTTTAATGCCATAATAAAATACCTGGAGGATAGGGGAAGCATAAACAGCCAAAACAACCAGCTCCGGCTGGCGGGCTACAGCCCTGAGCCGGGAGTAAAAGAAAAGCATGCTATTGAAAAAATTCAGGAACTGATGGATAAAGAGTTATTTGCCCCTCCTTCTCTGGAGGAATTACAGCAGCAGTTAGAGCTTAATGTAGAGGATTTTGGCGAAGTGGTTTCCTACCTGCTCAACCAGGGATTATTAATTAAGCTCTCCGGGGATATATATTTTTCTACCCAGGCCCTGGAGGAAGGAAAGAAGATCCTGGAGGAACATTTTGGCCGGGAAAAGGAGCTCAGCCTGGCCACCGCCCGCGACCTGTTTAACACCTCACGCCGGTATACCTTGCCATTGTTGGAGCATTACGACAAGACCCGTTTTACCCGGCGGATAGGGGATATACGGGTTAAAGCGTAGCTTTTTCTCCTTGCTTCCGCAGGGAGAGGGGAGAGGATTTTGCAAATGTCTAAGATAGGAATTCCAAGAACCCTGGCCTATTTTATCTATTTTCCGCTATGGAAGACCTTTTTTGAGGAACTGGGCCATGAAGTGGTACTTTCGCCAGCTACCAGTAAAGCCATTCTTGATCGAGGCGTCAAAGAAGCGGTAAACGATGCCTGCATCCCCATAAAACTTTATCACGGACATGCCGCTGCTCTGGCGGGGAAGGCCGATTATATTTTCTGCCCCCGCCTGGTCAGTGTACGCAGTCATGGAGATTTTGGCACCGAAACTTTTTGTCCCAAGTTTTTGGGTCTGCCGGATATGCTTCGCCTGGCTATGGATGATCTGCCGGAAATTATAGATATCAGGGTTGACCTTAAGCAAGGAAAAGACGAGCTCTGGCAGCTTTCTCAAAAAATAGGGAAGAGCCTGGGAAACAGCGGGGAAGAAGTTAAAAGAGCCTTTAACAGGGCTCGTAAACGGCAACGTCAATACAACAGCTTGCTTTGCCAGGAGATGCTTCCCCTGGAAGCTCTGAGGATTATAGAAAAAAAGATCCCGGTTCCAAGAAAAGAAAAGAGTAACAATAACTATGATTTGCAGGTAGCGGTAGTAGGATATCCTTACTTGCTTTATGATGCTTATATTAATGCGGGATTGCTGGCTATACTGGAAAAAGAAAAGGTCAAGGTATATACTCAGGATATGATAAGTGACCGGAAGATGAACCGGCAGGCCAAAACCTTGCCCAAGAGTACATTCTGGTATTTTTCCAACCGGGTGATTTACGGAGCTTTGCATTTTATGCAGCGCCCGGAGATAGAGGGAGTTATTCACCTTACGGCTTTTGCCTGTGGGCCTGATTCCATGGTGGACAGGCTGTTGGAGATAGAAAGCCGGCGGAGAGGCAATCGGCCTTACTTATCCATCGCCGTTGATGAACATACGGGAGAAGCGGGAGTCCGAACCAGGATAGAGGCTTTTGTAGATATGTTGCGCTACCGGAGGGAGAGGAAATGAAAATCAGTTTCCCCCATATGGGTTATTCCTATATTGCGTTAAAATGGCTGGTGAACCACCTGGGGCATGAGTGTATTGTTCCCCCTGAGCCCAGTAAGAAAACGCTGGATTTGGGGGTGCGTTATTCCCCGGAATTCGCCTGTATACCGTTTAAAATCTTGACAGGGACCTATCTGGAGGTGGCGGAAAAAGGAGCGGAAATCATACTGACCTCCGGGGGTATGGGGCCTTGCCGGGCCGGTTATTACTGGGTAATGCACCAGTACCTCCTGGATGAAATCGGTAAAAAGGTGAAGGTAATCGCCTTTGAACCACCGCTCTGTGACTTGAGAGACTTCTGGCGCAAGTTGCACCGCTTGCGGGTGAGCGGGGGCTTATCAGTGAAAGCCTTTATTCAGGTCATAAAGGTGGCGTGGGAGAAAATTAAGGCCATTGATGACATGGAGATGCAATCGCATAGTATCCGGCCTTATGAAGAGAAACGCGGGGATACTACCCGGGCCCTATGGGAAGCCCTGCAATTTGTGGATGAAGCCAATAGTGAGAAGGAGGTAGACGAAGCCCGGCAAGAAGGGCTGAGAGTCCTGCAAGAAGTCCGGCGGGATGAGAGCCGCGACCCCGTAAAGATTGGAATTATCGGGGAAATATATGTGGTTCTGGAACCTGCTGCCAATCATTATTTGCAGATTATGCTGGGAGAGATGGGGGTTTATACGGACCGTTCCATTTACCTCAGTTCCTACACCCGCAAAAATACCATAGTAAACCTGGAGGGGGATATTTTCCAGGTGGCCCGGCCCTATTTAAATGAAGCACCTATTGGCGGACACGGGGTTAACAGTATAGGGGAAACCATATTATACGCCCGGCATGGCTTCGATGGAGTGGTGCAACTGGCTCCCTTTGCCTGTATTCCGGAAATAGTGGCCAAAAGTATTATACCTGCGGTAAGCCGGGATTTTAATATACCGGTATTAACCTTGTTTATTGACGAGCAAACGGGAAAGGCTGGAGTGCAGACCCGGCTGGAGGCTTTTGTGGACCTGCTGGAAAAGCGGCGGGAGCTCAAACGCCAAAGGGAGAGATGGGCAATATGAAGAAGGCATATCTTGGTGTTGATGTGGGCTCGGTAAGCACCAACCTGGTAGTTTTGGACGAGAGCAATGAGGTGGTGGCGGCGGAATATTTGCGTACCAGCGGGCAGCCTATTGCCACCGTACAGAAGGGACTCTACTCCATAGGCCAGAAGCTAAAAGGCCAGTTGGAGATAGCCGGGGTCGGAACTACGGGTAGCGCCCGTTATCTCAGCAGCATGATAATAGGCGCTGACATTGTGAAGAATGAAATCACTGCCCATGCTATTGCGGCTTCTTCGGTGGTGCCGGGGGTCAATACCATTATTGAAATCGGCGGGCAGGATTCTAAAATAATTATACTGCGTGAGGGAGTGGTAACCGATTTCGCTATGAACACCGTATGTGCGGCCGGAACCGGCTCATTTCTAGATCAGCAGGCCAGCCGCTTGACCATAGCGATCGAAGACTTTGGCAACCTGGCTCTGCAAGCAAAAAATCCGGTTCGCATAGCAGGACGTTGTGCGGTTTTTGCCGAATCAGACATGATACATAAGCAGCAGCTGGGATATAATAATGAGGATATCATTGCGGGGCTATGTGAAGCCCTGGTCAGGAACTACATGAATAATGTAGGTAAAGGCAAAGAGATTCTGCCTCCGGTTTTATTTCAGGGAGGAGTTGCCGCTAACCAGGGTCTGGTAGAAGCTTTTAAGAAATACCTGGAAATGGATGTTATCGTACCGCCGTGGTATGATGTTATGGGAGCCATCGGAGCAGCCCTGCTGGCCCGGAGGGCGGTGGATAAGAAGCAAAAGAGCAGTTTTAAAGGCTTTAATATCCGGGAGATTACTTTTAAGACCCGTAGTTTTGAATGTCAGGGTTGTTCCAACGCTTGCGAAGTGGTACAGTTTTTTGAGAATGATGATTTGATAGCCCGCTGGGGCGATCGCTGCGGCAAATGGGAACTGCAGGCGGTCTAGAATTTGTTATCTGTTTTCATGACCGGAGGACAGCAGGTCATGATTACATAAAAAAAGGGGAGGTAGAAGAATGAGAGTGAGCAAGAGGCTAGTGTTGTTGGTGCTGATGTTGTTCGCGCTGGGAGTTCTGGCCGGCTGTGGCAGCAAGCAGGAAGGTGGCGATAAAGCCGGAGGAGATAAAACGGCAGTCGAAACCATACCGGTAGGAATTAATGTAGAGCTTTCCGGTGACCTGGCCAGTTATGGCTCCAATTCCAGAAATGGTATGGTTCTGGCTATTGAAGAAATCAACCAGGCCGGGGGAGTGCTGGGAAAAGAACTGAAGTACATTGAGAGAGATTGCCAGTCCAAACCGGATGAAGCTATGAATAATAGCGCGGCCCTGGCGGGAGAAAAGATTA
Organism: Syntrophomonas wolfei subsp. methylbutyratica; assembly: GCF_001570625.1. Classification (GTDB taxonomy): domain Bacteria; phylum Bacillota; class Syntrophomonadia; order Syntrophomonadales; family Syntrophomonadaceae; genus Syntrophomonas; species Syntrophomonas methylbutyratica. The sequence goes on from NZ_BBQT01000002.1 coordinate 59,423, forward strand.
TAGCCCAGCTGGGGCCTCTGACCAGTGGAGCTGTAGCAGGGAGTACCCCGGTTATGATGCAGAATAAGATAGCGCTTATTGCTCCGGCCGCGACCGCCGAAAATGTTACTGTAGAAGAAAAAACCGGCAAGACCTTGGATTATATTTTCCGGGTCTGTTACCTGGATGCCGACCAGGCCAAGCGTATGGCTGAATTTGCTTTAAACGACCTCAAGGTAAAGAATGCCGCCATCTTTGGCAGCACTTCTGATGATTATGCCAAAGGACTGGCCAAGTATTTCGAGGAAGCCTTCATAGCCGGTGGTGGAAAAATTGTGGCTAAAGAAGGTTATGTCAATGGGGACAAGGATTTTAAGGCTACCCTGACCAAACTGAGAAGCAAAAACCCGGAATTTATTTATGTGCCCGGCTACTACACCGAAGTGGCATTGCTGATCAAACAGGCTCGTGATTTGGATATCAAGGTTCCCATCGGCGGCGGCGATGGCTGGGATTCACCAGATATGGTAAAGGTGGCGGGAGTAGAAGCCTTGAATAATACTTATTTTGCTAATCACTACTCAGTAGAGGACCCCTCGCCGGCGATCTCTTCATTTGTTAAGGCATATGAAGCTAAATATAAAAAGCTTCCCGATTCATTTGCGGCTCTGGGTTATGATTCCGCCAAAATACTGGCTCAGGCTATAAAAGATGCTGGCGAAGCTGATTCTGCCAAGGTAGCGCAGGCTCTGGCGCAGATAAAGGACTTCCCGGGAATAACCGGTACCATGAGTATTAACGAAAAACATAATCCGGTTAAGAAGATAGTGGTAATCGAATATAAAGACGGCAAACTGGTATCACGATAATAGCATATGCCCATGGTCAAAGGGAGGGGCAACCCTCTCTTTAACCTATGCTGCCTGGATTTAGATTAATGTACGGTGAGAGGAGAGTTGAGCTGTCCCAACACCATCTCTCACAAAGAAATTCCATATATAATAATGAATGATTCTCCTGCAAAAACCCCTTTTTGTTGCATAAGGGTTGCATGAATATACAAAACGCTGGTGAAGGTGAAAGCGGGCGGTCGAAGACCGCCCTTACAATGCCTTGCAGTCGCTATTAAGGGAGCTGAGCGGTATATTTATGCACACTAATGCATATTTATTACTTTTTGCAGTGACATCCTCAGTTGAATAAAAGATAATAAAGCTATAGTTCTAGTTGGGAGTGGCAGTATTGCTGGAATTTTTGCAACAATTGATAAATGGCTTGTCATTAGGGGCGATATATGCCCTGATTGCCCTGGGCTACACCATGGTTTACGGAATAATAATGCTGATAAACTTTGCCCACGGAGACATAATGATGGTGGGAGCCTATGTAGGGTTTTTTTCTATAGCAGTTCTGGGTAGCAATATTTTTGCAGCACTGATATTTGCTATGCTTAGTTGTGCTGTCCTGGGAGTGCTGATAGAAAAGATTGCCTATAAACCATTACGGAATTCCTCTCGTATTGCGGCCCTTATCACCGCTATCGGGGTATCCTTGTTTTTAGAATATTTTACCCTCTTTCTTTTAACGCCCCAACAAAGGGTATTCCCCGAAGCCGCATTTCCCCTCCATAAATATCAAATCGGAGGATTGTTGATATCCAATAAGGATATTTTTATTTTTGCCCTGGCCGTTATTCTTATGATCGCCCTGCAGTATATTATTAAAAGGACCAGAACCGGCAAGGCTATGCGAGCGGTTTCGCTGGATCGTGAGGCCGCAATTTTGATGGGTATCAGTGTAGATAGAACCATTTCCATAACCTTTGCTATTGGCTCCTCCCTGGCCGCTGCCGCCGGGGTGATGATAGGAATTTACTATAACACCATTAACCCGCTGATGGGCATAATTCCCGGATTGAAAGCATTCGTAGCGGCTGTTTTGGGAGGAATTGGCATAATCCCCGGGGCCATGGTCGGGGGATTCCTCATGGGGATTCTGGAAACCATGGTCAGCGGTTATGGCAGTACCCTCTACCGTGATGCGGTAGCCTTTGGTGTTTTAATATTGATTCTCCTGGTTAAACCCACCGGTTTGTTTGGCAAGGATACCGGGGAAAAAGTGTAGGTGAGAAGATGGAGAAAAAGCGATTTGTTCCACGAAGCTTTCTAATTGAAGTACTGGTTTTGGCAGGCATTTTTACCCTGGTGCAGTACCTGATAGTATCGGGTTTGTTAAATGAATACTACCAGATAAATTTATCCTCTATGTGTATAAATATAATTTTGGCGGTAAGCTTGAATTTGATTAACGGTTTTACCGGGCAATTATCCCTGGGTCATGCCGGGTTTATGGCTGTGGGTGCCTATGCGGCGGTAGTAGTTACTACTATTTACAGCCAGCCCTTTATACTGGGTCTGCTAGCCGCCTGCCTGGCCGCAGGACTGGCCGGTCTTATTATAGGGGTACCTACCCTCAGGTTAAAGGGGGATTATCTGGCCATTGCCACCCTGGGTTTTGGGGAAATCATCCGGGTAATTTTACAAAACATCGATTTCATTGGCGGTCCGGCTGGAATTTTGGGAATACCCCGTTACAGCACCTGGCCCTGGTTGTTTGGCTTAACCATCTTCACTATAGTAATTATTGTAAATCTTATTAATTCCAGTTATGGCCGGGCAATAATATCCGTGCGTGAAGATGAAGTGGCTTCAGAATTAATGGGCATAAATACCACCAATTACAAAGTACTGGCTTTCGTTATTGGCGCATTGTTTGCCGGGCTGGCCGGAGCGCTCTACGCCCATTATTTCTATATTATCAAACCCTCAACTTTCAATTTCTTAAAGTCTTTTGACATCCTGGTCATGGTGGTTCTGGGCGGGCTGGGCAGTACCACCGGGGCGGTTATAGCCGCTATTTTCGTTACCATGCTTACGGCCGCCTTGCAGACTTTCCCGGCTATTCGCATGGTTCTTTACGCAGTTACTCTGGTGGTGGTTATGGTTTACCGGCCTCAGGGCTTGATGGGCAATAAGGAATGGGGCCGGCGGACTTGGGGCAGGATTTGGGGTGAGAAAAATGAGCCTCTTGCAAATAAATAATTTAAACAAATCCTTTGGCGGGCTCAGCGCAGTGCTGGATTTCAACTTCCACCTGGAAGACGGTGAACTGCTGGGTCTGATTGGACCCAATGGAGCCGGTAAAACCACGGTATTTAATCTGATTACCGGGGTATACAAGCCGGATGAGGGTAATATTATTTTTTCGGGACGAGATATCACCGGTTTAGCGCCCTATACTATTTGCCAGCAGGGAATCGCCCGCACCTTCCAAAACATCCGGCTTTTTAAAGACATCAGCGTTTTGGACAATGTCCGCATTGCTTTGCATAAAGATGCACCCTATGGCTTGCTGAAAACTTTGCTTAGAACCCCGGGATTTTTCCAGGGCGAAATAGAGATAAATAAAAAGGCTCGCGAATATTTGCAGATATTCAACCTGGAGGATAAAGCCGGCGAAATAGCTTCCAGCTTGCCTTATGGGGAACAGAGAAGGTTAGAAATAGCCCGGGCCCTGGCCACCAAACCAACCCTATTGATACTGGATGAGCCGGCTGCGGGAATGAATCCCAATGAAACCCGGGAATTGATGGACTTGATACGTTGGATCAGGAAAGACTTTGGCCTTAGCATACTATTGATTGAACACGATATGTCTTTGGTCATGGGAGTTTGCGAGCGCATCTATGTTTTGGACTATGGGCAGGTTATTGCTGAAGGCCTGCCGGAAGAAATAAGGCGAAATAAACGGGTAATCGAAGCTTACCTGGGAGAGGAAGTCGGATAGCCGGTGCTTGAGGTTAAAGGAATCGATGTATATTACGGCGCCATACACGCCCTCAAAGGACTGTCCCTGGAAGTGGAAGAGGGCAGTATAGTAACCCTGATTGGAGCCAATGGAGCCGGGAAGACCACTACGCTAAAAAGCATTTCCGGTTTGCTGCGGCTCAGGAATGGTGCAATTATGTTTAAAGGAAGCGATATCAGCAAAGTGGCTCCGGAAAAAATTGTGGGACTGGGCATATCCCAGGTACCGGAGGGTCGAAGGGTTTTTTCCACCATGACTGTTCTGGAGAACCTGGAAATGGGGGCCTACTTGCGCAAAGACAAGAAAGGGATAGAAAGCGACCTGGAGAATGTTTTTACCCGCTTTCCCCGGCTCAAGGAAAGGAGAAAACAAACCGCCGGAACCTTGAGTGGAGGCGAACAGCAGATGCTGGCTATTGGCCGGGCCTTGATGGCCCGACCCGAGTTGATGCTGATGGATGAGCCTTCCATGGGCCTGGCGCCTTTGTTAGTAAAGGAGATTTTTGAAATAATAAAAGACATCAACGCCCGGGGAACCACCATACTGTTGGTGGAGCAGAATGCCAATATGGCCCTGTCAATTGCCAACCGGGCCTATGTCATTGAAACCGGAGAAATAGTCCTGGAGGGGACGGCCGAACAGTTGATAAACAGTGAGGAAGTAAAGAAGGCTTACCTGGGGGGATAGAAGACGGAAGACGGAGGACGGAGGACGGAAGAGGGAAGGCGGAATGGTCTTCTGGCGTTGGAGTCATGCTTAAGCTGACTATCGAATAACTTTGTCTAACAGCCATATTATATGAGGAGGTAAGATTATGAAAGTAAAAGACCGTATGTCCGAGGATGTTATAACGGTGGAGATGAATACCAGTCTCACCGAAGCCTTTCGTCTAATGAAAGAGAATAACATCCGGCGCTTACCGGTGGTGGACAAAGGCCGCCTGACCGGGATTATAACCCTGACCGATCTTAACCAGGCCGCGCCTTCCTCTGCTACTTCTTTAAGCATCCATGAACTGAATTACCTCCTGGCCAGGACTAAAATAAAAGACATAGTACCAAAAAAACAAAAAGTCCTCACCATTGGGCCAGAAAACTACATCGAAACCGCAGCTAAAATAATGCGGGAGAATAAAGTTAGCGGCTTGCCGGTTCTGGAGCAGGATAAGCTGGTTGGCATAGTAACGGAAACCGACATTTTTGATGCTTTGATTGATATTTTGGGGGTTAATAGAGCTCATAGCCGTATAGACTGCTTTGTCAAGGATCGCCCCGGCAGCCTGGCGGAAGTAACCGGACTGATTGCGGAAAAAAGCATAAATATTTTGAATGCGGTGGTTTATTTTGATAATAAAAGCCAGCGCTACAAAATGATTCTTCGCATCGAAGACTTGAAATATGAACCACTGCTGGAAGAGCTTCAAAAACGGGGATATGAAATTGAGTCAGTAATAGTAAGAGAAAGCGGTGAAGAATAGACAGAGCTTCAGCTCTCCCGGCAGAGCAGCTTATCCAGGTCTGCCAGGAAAGCTTTGCCACCGCTGATTTGACAAAATACTTTTCAGGATATATACTCATCTACGCAGCACCATAAAGTTGCTCTTTATCATGAAGCAGTTTCCCATAACTACAACAGTTTATGGATATTTTAATCAAGGAAGCGGATCGGTCCTGGTGGGCCGCCTGGACTTCAAATCCAGTCTGCGCGGCGGTGGTCCCGTCGTGGGTGAGTTCGATTCTCACACGCTTCCGCCAAATTACTAAATACAGGCTTTTAAGCTATTCCTTAAGTTAAAACATATAGGGAATCTCTTTCTAAAGAAGGATATAAGTTTAAAAAGTCTTCTTTTGATATTATATGTTGTTTCATTAGAGGTCTCAGCTTTTCATAATTGTTGCCTATTTCGTAAATGACCTCGCCGCCTTCCCAATGTAACATAACTTCCGATTCCTGGTTTCCTGGAAATTTAGATAAAAAAGACCTGATTCTTTGATTTAAAGCATTGTCTTTTGACTTTACCATATCACAGGAACATCCCCCTAATGTTAACAGATAGTAATATTTATCGTGCTCTTTTTGAAGTTGATGTTTAGCATAAGTAACTAATACCAGAGTATCTTCTATAAACCTGTAATTTTCCAGCAGAAAATTGCTTCGAATTCCTATAAAATAACACATAATAACCTCCATTCCGCCGCTACTGCTGGCGGCAGTAATCACTGGTAGAGGCAGACAAGGGAAACCTTCAACGGGATTTGGTCCTCGCGGGTATTAAAGGAAAAGCATAAAACGGGGGCCAATATGGCCCCCGTTTTTATTGGGACTATCTTTGGGCTCCTCGGCGTTGTTTGAAAAGGGCATCTTTCTTGGCATACTCCGCATGGGGATCTTTAGCAGGGATGTCTTCCAGAACGCTGGGGTCTAGCATTCTGTTCCGGGCAACACTTTTTGCTTTTTTAACCAAACTCTTCACCTCCCAAAAAAGTCCTGCACTATATTTTGCCCGGGTGAAGTCTTTTATCATCGACCACTTTTTGTCAGGTGAAGAAATGGAATAAAAATTAGATATCAGGTCGCTAGTTTTCGCCAAAGGGATTTCCTGCTGCTTTATCGCCAAGGGGTTCCAGCACCCGGACTGTTTCACGGATACGGGATTTCTCAGCAAAATTTAAAAGGCGTTTCTGCAAAACGGGGGTAATCTCCTGGCCTTGAGGAAGAAGAACCAAACCCTTATCATCCTGCAAATCATTCAGCAATACCATACCTACTTCAATATCCTTGATTTTTACCAGGCGGCCATCAGCATCTTCTTGCGACCATTCCTTGAGGTTTTGGACTTCAATAATCAAAGCGGAGAGAACCTCGGGGTCATAATTCTCCGCATATTTTTGCAGGTACTCCAGGGCATAGGTGGCTGACCAGCTTTTTTTAATCAGCGCATTAAAGTCCAATACTATCTTAAGAATACGCCCCAGCAGAGGTATCTCTTTCTCTGCGAGTCCAGAATGGGCATCCTGTTTCGGATAGTTTTTCATTTGGCAAGCAATAGCCTCGGCCACATTCTCCAGGCGAGGGATGTTGGCCAATAGATCCTGGGCTGTAGCAGGATGGGACCGGTACATTTTATATTCATCGGGTGATAAGTACTCTCCGGATTCTTGTTTTTGCAGGATATACTCGGGAATGGTAATGAGACCGATGGGGGATAACATCAAGGCCAAATCCACTTCCCAGGGTTTTTCCACATTAAGGTGCAGAGCTGTTCTTTTGGCCAGATTGCGCAGACGGGAGAGCTGATTGAATTCCTGGGGCTTGGATATGGATAGTATATCAATAAGCAGCTTTATGCTTCCCTTCAAGGTCTGTTCCAGCAGTTCGCGCTCGGAGCATATAAGCCGGTATTGTTCCAGGGCGGCGGCTATGGCATAAATGAAATCTTTAATCGGGCAGGGCTTGGTCAGAAAGCGGAATATATTACCCTGGTTAACGGCGTTTATGGCCATATCTATATCGGCATAGCCGGTTAACATGATTCTAACCGTATCGGGTGCTATTTCTTTTACTCTTTCCAGAAAGGCGATGCCATCCACACCCGGCATCTTGTAGTCAGATATGACCACGGCCATAGGACCATGCTTTTGCAAAGTTTCCCAACCTTTTTCCGCATTGTTGGCGGTAAAAAGCTCCAAGCGCAAGCCCAATTGCCTTCTATAAGATGCCAGGATCTTTTCATCATCATCGACCAGTAAAATCTTTTTATTCATCAGCTAACCCCCCAAACCTAAATCGGACCCTTGATGGGCAATCTAATATAGAAAGTGGTGCCCCGGCCAACTTCGGATTCTAGCTCAATCAACCCATTATGCTTGTTTACTATGATATCATGGGAAATGGCCAGGCCCTGACCGGTGCCTTTGCCCACCTCTTTGGTAGTAAAAAAAGGATCAAATACTTTATTTATTATTGTATCGGGAATACCCATACCGTTATCGGAAATTCGTATCTCAACATAAGAGCCATTTTTTTGGCTGCTAATAACAATTCTTCCCTTTGGATAAAGGCCCTTTTCAATTGCGTTTTGTATACTATGGGAGGAATTAACAATCATATTCAATAGTACCTGATTAATCTGATTAACCACCATTTTAACAGCAGGAAGATCGTTGCCCAGATTCAACTCCAGATCCGCCAGGTGTTTCCATTCATTTTTAGCAATAGAGACCGTTCCCATTATGGCATGGTTAACATTGGCTATTTGTTTTTCACCGGATCCGGGGTGAGCAAAATTCCTTAGAGCGGTCACAATATCTGAAACGCCTGTTACTCCTTCGAGGGATTGTTGAATAGCCTGGGGAATCTCATTTCGAAAGAAATCAAGTTCCCTTTGGGATTTTTCCAACAGTTTTTCTAAACCCAGGATGCATGACGATATATCTTCGAAACTGGCAAGTGCTTTGACTTGATCTAATATGGAGAAAGTACTGGCAAAAGCTTCGTTTAAAAAGGACAGGTTATCCCCGATATACTGCATGGGGTTGTTTATCTCATGGGCAATGCCGGCGGCCAGCTGGCCGATAGATTCTAATTTTTGAGAAAGAGCCAACTGGGACTCGGCTTTGCGCAATTCGGTAACATCCCGAAAAACGAAAACCATACCATGATCATTTCCGTCATTCCCCGGAATATGGGTGACCGTAGTAGACAAAAGGCTGATTTGTCCCAGGTTGTTTATGATGCGTATATCCACCGGGTGCGGTTCATCTTTGCTGGCAAAAAAGAGGCTGTGGTTTAGATGAGTATAACCTTCAACCAGAGGCACCACTTCCAGCAAGCGTTTACCCCGGGCGTATTCATTCTTCCATTCGAAAAAGCGTTCCGCTTCCGTATTGATAAAGGTGATGATTCCGTAATTATCCGTAGTAATTACCCCATGACCGATACTGCTGAGGATCAGCGCCAGCCGCTCTTTTTCCGCTGCCAGAGCTTTTTCTGCTTGCCGGCGTTTGGTGTTGTCGCGAGCTGTACCCTGTATGGCTATGCTTTGATCACTATATCTAATTAAACGGCTGCTTACTTCGACAGGGATTTTATTCCGGTTTTTCCCGATTATTTCAAGCTCATAACATGTTGTTCCCCCTTGATTAATCTTTTGCTTCATCATCTTTTTGCTCAAATCCAGGTACTCAGGAGCCACCAAGTGCTCCATACTAATATTCAGGAGTTCCTCCCTGCTATAACCAGTAATAGCTTGCGCCGCCTTGTTGAAGTCCAGGTATTGCCCTCCAGGGTCTTGAATATAAACAATATCATTGGCATTCTCAAAAAGCTCGCGGTACCTTTCCTCACTGGCTTTCAGAGCCTCCTCGACGAGTTTGCGTTCTGTTACCACTCGTCCTACAAAGATGGCTCCATCCACTTCGCTGTTATCATTAAATCGCGGATTGCCCACAAGTTCCACCCAATGATAATCTCCCGCACTATCTTTAATGCGAATTTCAAGCGATTCGGATTCTTTGTTTTTTATTATCTTCTTAAAAGCAGTAGTCAAAAGCATGATATCATAGGAATGCAGCAGGTTATAGATGGGTTTTCCCATTAGTTCTTCGGGATTATATTTGAGAAAAGGAGTAGGGGATGGAAGCATTTGTGCAGCGGTAATCCCGGTCATTTTTTCCAGGGCACGGTTCCAGGCTATAATTTTTTGATCGATATCAATGACCAATACCGCATCGGGAAGAGAGTCAATTATTGAAGCCAGGAATTTTCCGGATAATTCGGATGATATAAAAAAAGGTTTTTTTATATATTCTGAAGATTTGCTGAAAATCAACACCTCCCCTGGTTAAATTATCAGGTACTGCCTGCAAGTAGATCATGGTTTAAAAGAGATGCTTCCCGAATTTGTCAGAAAATTGGCTAATTTAAATCTAATCGAAATTGTCCGCTTTGTCAATACAATATAGGACTTCTGTCGGTAGCAATTAAAAACCAGGGACAATGTGGGTAGGGGATGAGGAATAGGGGATTAGGGGGAAAGCAGATGTTTTTTCCCCAGGTAGCGACCAGCGACCAGGAGAAGGAGAATAAGACCCAGCAACAGGAGGGTCAGGCGAATATCCTTGACCTGGAACAGGCAAAGCCCCAGACCGGTATAGAGCAAGGCGGTGGGAAGCTTGCCGATGGCGGAGGAAAAGAAAAAGGTCCAAAAAGGAACGCCGGCCAGGGCGGCGGCGGCATTTATTATCGGGGTAGGAACCACCGGCAACACCCGGGCAATTAAGATACTCCAAAAAGCCAGGCGGGTATCTATTTCCCGTATATCATAGGAAAAGCGAGACTGTATGGTTTTAATTACCCATTCTGAGCCAGCCAGTCGGCAAATCCAGTAGGCCAGGCAGGCCCCGGCCAGAGCACCGGACCAGGCCAGGAAAAAGCCCAGTTTAAAACCAAACAAAAGCCCTCCCGCCGCGGCTAGAATTACATAAGGAAAAACCGGGAATACCGCCTGAATAATAAATAGAGCAGAAGCCACTGCCGGAGCCAGCAGGCCATATGATTTAAGAAAAGAGCTGATGGCGGTAATGCTATCCAGAGAATGAAGATCCATTAAGTCTACCACCTTCTTCGATATCAACAGGCCAATAGGCCCTTAATTATTTTAAAATACCGAAAACCAGAGACAAGGTCAAGAAAAAATGGGTAGGGTCAGGCTAAATGCTATAGTTTTTATACTTATGCTGAAAATAAAGGAAAATAAATTTGCAGAAACTCGGCTAGATTCAAGGTTAGTTCTATGGAATCAGTCTTATGATGCTGGTGATTAAAATAGTATGGTAAAATAAGTATCGGAGCTGCACGGTAATTAAAAATTTTAAGAAGCGGTATTATTATGCATTTTAATCTGCTGGATTATTTATTTATAGGCATTATATTATTAAGCGCCTGGGCTGGTTATCGCCAGGGGCTGGTGGATGCGATAGGGGGACTGCTGGGTACGCTGGGCGGCTTAATACTAGCCGTTCTATATCGAGAAGAACTGGCATTTTACCTCGATAGACACTATGGTTTTACGCAGGCCCTGGGCGATTTATTGGCAGAGCGAATGCCCGCCCCGGTTTGTTCCCCCGAATGGGGAGCAGTGGGGAAGGGATTGGGTCTACCTGAGATACTGCTTGATCCAACTGCCTTCCTGGCCCAGCTCTTGCTCTCGCTGTTGTGTTTTTTGCTAATACTATTTACCAGCAGTTTTATAATAAAATTGGTTTTTGCCGCCTTTAACCGACTGCTCTCTTGCGGAGGGCTGGACTGGCTCAACCGCGTTTTGGGCTTGCTGCTGGTAACGGCGAAAAATATTATAATTATGATTTTCTTGACCGGGCTGCTCTATCCGGCCATCAACCTGGCGGCCCGGATGGGTTCGGCCTGGGCTGTCAGTATAAACAATAGTCTTAGCATGTCATTACTGGCTCCCTGGTTCCTGGAGCTCTTCACCTACGGTAAGACTTTATTGGGAATTGCAGCGCTGTGTTGAAACTGCTTCACAGTTTCTTCCGATGCTTAAAGTATAGGGAGCGTGGATGCGGCAAAAGCTAAAGTCAGGGATTTTAAGATATGCAACAATGACTCAATTGCAAAAACCCCTTTTTGTTGCATAGGGTTGCATAAATATACAAAGCGAGCGTTGGCGAAGCATGGATGCAACATCCGGCGAAGACGAGCGGGCGAAAGGGGACGAGCGACAGGATGTCGCGAGAGCGCCTCACCCTTCGGGTACGCCTAGTGTTCCACCCTACGGGTGTCACTATTAAGGTTGCCTCCCATGGACGGGAGATTGGCGCGGTACCCCTTGAGCCGCAAGACAAGCCGCAGGTGTTGCCCATGCGTAGCGCCCTGTCGGGCACAACTGATGCTCCCTTCGGTCGCTATTAAGGACGCTGGAGCGGAATATTTATGCAAGCTAATGCATAATTACAACTTTTTTACAGCGAAATCAACAGATTTATTTATAAAAAGGAGGAAATATTTTGAGCGAACAAAAGGAAAATCTAAAAAAGAATGCCTGGCTACGAATAAAACCGGCGGATTTACCGGCGGTTCACGATTTCAACCAGGGTTACCGGGATTTTCTCAATCAGGTAAAAACGGAGAGAGAGGCGGTTGCTTACATAAAGCAGGCAGCCCAGGGGCATGGTTTTGTTGACCTGGATAGGGTTGCTTCTCTTGAGCCCGGGCAAAAGCTCTTTTTCCAGCAAAAAGGGAAAATATGTGCCCTGGTGGTTATTGGCCAGGAAGCTATGGAGAATGGGGTCAACATGGTGGTATCCCATATCGACTCCCCCCGCCTGGATCTTAAAGCTAATCCTTTATATGAAGCAGATGGCCTGGCCCTGTTCAAAACCCATTATTACGGAGGGATAAAAAAATACCAGTGGCTGGCTATCCCTCTGGCTTTACACGGTGTGGTAATTAAAAAGGATGGACAAGTGGTGAGTGTTGTTATTGGCGAGGAAAATGATGATTTTGTTTTGAGCATTGCGGATCTCTTGCCTCATTTGGCTAAAGAACAGATGGAAAAAAAGATGTCCGAAGCGATTCCAGCGGAGAACCTGAACCTCTTGGTAGGTAGTCAACCGCTGGGAGATACGGCAGATAACCCTATTAAGAAAAAAGTCTTGCAGATTCTGCAAGAAAAATATGCCATAGAAGAAGAGGATTTCAGCAGTGCAGAACTGCAGGCGGTTCCCGCTTTTCAGGCCCGGGATATTGGTTTTGACCGCAGTATGATCGGAGCCTATGGGCAGGATGACCGGGTTTGTGCCTATACTTCATTAAGGGCTGCGCTGGAGCTGGAAGCACCCAAGAGAACGGCGATCTGCCTCTTTGCGGACAAGGAAGAAATTGGAAGCAACGGCAATACCGGACTGCAATCACTTATCATAGAAAACCTCATGGCTGAGTTAATGAGTAAAGCCGGGTACAACAATTATTTGACCCTGCGTAAGAGTCTGGCCAATTCTTGTTCCCTGTCCGCTGATGTAAATGCGGCGGTTGACCCCAATTATCCCGAAGTATTCGAGAAGATGAATTGTAGTTTTCTTTCGCGGGGAGTGGTGTTAACCAAGTATACCGGCTCCCGGGGAAAGAGTAATTCCAACGATGCCAATCCCGAGTTTTTAGCCAGGATTCGGCGGCTTTTTGATGATAATGAAGTATTCTGGCAGGTGGGCGAATTAGGGAAAGTGGACATAGGAGGGGGAGGAACCGTAGCCCATTACATGGCGCGTTATGGTATGGAAGTGGTAGATTTGGGGGTGGCCTTGCTGGGCATGCATTCACCTTTTGAGGTCTCCAGCAAGGTGGATGTATTTTTAGCCTACAAAGCCTACCGGGTTTTTATGCAGAGCTTTTGTAACCAGTAACGCTGAACTGAAAGAGCGGCATAATCAGCCAAACGGGAAGGGGGGAAATGGATGAAGCAGACCAGACTAACCGAGATGGTAAGGGCGGCCGGCTGAGCAGCCAAGATAGGGCCGGGGGCCCTGGAGTCGATTCTCAAGGATTTTCCTTTACCGGTTCATCCTGACCTCTTGATAGGAATAGAGAGCAGGGATGATGCGGCCGTTTTAAAATTGGATGAGGAGAAGGCCTTGATTCAGACCATTGATTTTTTTACGCCTATGGTTGATGATCCCTTCATCTTTGGACAGATAGCCGCTACTAACGCCTTGAATGATGTATATGCCATGGGGGGCACCCCTATTCTTGCTTTGAATGTAGTATGTTTTCCCGAATGTGCGGATTTGCAAGTTCTCCGAAGCATACTGGATGGAGGCCTTAGTAAAGTATTGGAAGCAGGAGCTTTGCTGGTGGGGGGGCATACGGTGGATGACAACGAACCTAAATATGGTTTGGCGGTATCCGGGTTGGTACATCCCCAGAAAATTATAGCTAACAACGGGGCCCAACCGGGAGACCTCTTATTTTTGACCAAACCCCTGGGAAATGGCGTGATTGCTACCAGCATCAAAGCGGAGATGGCCTCAGGCGAAGCATACAAAGAAGCGATAAAATGGATGTCCATGCTGAACCGGGAAGGCAGCCAGGCCATGATAGAAGTAGGGGTAAATGCAGCCACGGATATTACCGGGTTTGGGCTGATGGGACACCTCTATGAAATGGCCTGGGGCAGCGATGTTCAAGTGGAAGTTTTCGCCGAGCAAATTCCGTTTATGGAAGGAACCCTGGAATATGCCGGTCTGGGGCTGATACCAGGCGGTGCCTATAACAACCGGGATTATCTGAAAGATAAAGTGGAGTATGCCGGGGATATTGATCCTTTGATTCGCGATTTGCTTTTTTCACCAGAGACTGCCGGAGGCCTGCTGATAGCCGTTGCGGAGAAAAAGGCGGGTGAACTCCTTAGGGTTATGGAAAAGAGGGGCTCGTTTTGTAATCTTATAGGCAGGGTACGGAGTGAGCATTTTAGCCCGATTAGAGTGCACCCTTGACCTATTTTATTTAGCAGGTAAAGTGAGGGGCGAGGGGTGACAAAAGGACCGTCCCCTTGACACCTTGAGGGGAGGAGAGATGTATGGAAAGAAAGAGCTTTGGCCTGGGGGATATTGTCCGTATGAAAAAACAACATCCCTGTGGCAGTTTCAACTGGGAGGTTACCCGTATGGGGGCGGATATAAAAATTAAATGCCAGGGTTGTGGCCGGATAGTAATGCTGCCCCGGCTGCAATTTGAAAAACGCATGATCCGGGTGGAAAAAGAAGCTCACTAACACTTTCTTCCTTATGGGCATATAATAAACTACATAATTTGCCTTAAAGGAGGTGAAGCCAGGTGGATGCTAAAAATCCTGGCAACCAGGGCTTCACAGCAGGTGATTTGGTAACGGTAAAAAGCATGCCCCAGGACGAACGCTTTTGTATAATTGGTTTTAAGGAAAGTGCTGCCGGCGAGAAAATGGCCATTTTGAAAGCATTATTTAACGATACCTATATTATTGAGAAACCCCTGTCCTTGCTGCAAACCCTATTAATAAAAGGAATACTATAACCTTCTTCAAGGGGGTAAATCCTAAGGTTTTACAGCATTATTCCTGCCAATAAAAAAGGATAATAAAACGGTTTTGCCGCCAGGTGCCCGTAAGGTGACCGGGCTTTCTTAAAGTGCCGCTAATGGCCAGGGGAAAGACCCGGTCACTTCTGTTTTTTCACGGGTGCTTTTTTCTTGCAACAAATTTACAATACTGGTATAATCAATTGAAGTCCCTGCCCCGGGTAAGAACGGGGCCGAAATCCATGCCATGGATTAGTCCGTAGGGAGGAGGTGTAACGATGCGCACATACGAAATGATGTTTGTCCTCAGACCTGATTTGGAAGAAGAACAAGTTTCGGAAACCAAAGAAAGACTGCAGAAGATCATAGCTGATTTTGGCGGTGAATTCATCAATGCAGCAGACGGGTGGGGCAAAAAACGACTTGCCTATGCCATTGACGATTATGTAGAAGGTATTTACAGCCTGTGGTATTTCAAAGGCAAGCCGGAAACTGTCGATGAATTGGACAGGATTATCAAAATTTCGGAGAACTTTTTGCGCCACATCATTATTCGCCAGGATGAAAAATAACGCATGATTATTAAATATTATTAGGGGAACAGGGGGGAAAGCCATGCTTAATCGGGTTATCTTGATTGGTCGATTGACAAAAGATCCGGAACTTCGCTACACCCAGAACGGGACTGCGGTGGCCACTTTTACACTGGCGGTTGACCGTAAGTTCAAACGGGAGGAAACTGACTTTATTCCTATCGTGGTTTGGGCCAAGCAGGCGGAAAACTGTGCCAACTACCTGAACAAGGGTAGTCTGGTAGCGATTGATGGAAGGATACAGGTTAGAACTTATGACAATCAAGAAGGACAAAGACGCTGGGTTACCGAAGTAGTGGCGGAAGATGTCCGTTTCATGGGGAAACCGGCAGGAAGCAGAAGCTCAACTCCTGATTACGCTGATAAAAATTCCAGCAAAAATTTTGATGACAACTGGAGCGATTTGGGACGAGAAGTAAACATGGATAACATCGATCTGGTTGATCAGCACGAAGATGAGGATATACCTTTCTAGTCAGAGGAGGCAGATTAATTGAAAAAGGATCGACGCAAAAAAAGACGCCAATGCAATTGGTGTGCTGATAAAATTGAAGTTGTTGATTACAAGGAGATTCCCAGGCTCCGCCGCTATATTACAGAAAGAGGGAAAATTTTACCTCGCAGAATAACCGGCAATTGTGCCCATCACCAGAGACAGTTGACCGTAGCCATAAAGAGGGCACGGATCATGGCTCTTCTTCCCTATACTTCTGAATAAGCAAAGAAAAAACGCCCTCGCCGGAGGGCTTTTTCTTTTAATAGGATAATAAGGCGCAAGAGGTAAACGATGTTATATGGGGATGACTGCTGTGTTCTGGCCGGCTTGCAGGAAAAAATCGGCTTGATGAAGAAAAGTACTGCAGGAGGTGTAATAACTTGAAGGGAAAGGTCAAAGAACTGGACATTGCCCAGAATTTAAAAACTATCGAATGGCTCAAGGCGGAACTGGTGGATTCAGTGGCAGCACTCTTTAAAGCTCTACTGCAGAAGGGAAATGATGCTATTCAGGATGCAGCCAGCAGCCTTGTTATTATTACCTACCTGTTGGCACGCCGGGTAGGAGTTACTTTCTCCGTTTTGGATCAAGCCATTAAGGAGAAATTAAGGACCAGCATAAAGGAGTCAGAAGAAATAGGTAGTTGGTCGGGTGACCTTTCCGAACTATATAAGTACCTTGAGAGCAAGAAGAGGTGGTAATTTGTCGGCATTTATCAAGCTTTCCCTTATCAGTTCTCTGCTTTTGTGCTTGACTGTCCTGCTCCCACCCCTGGCTTTTATTATAGCTATTGGCTGGGGTGCTCTGCTTATCAGGGGGAGTTTGACTCTCTCACAGCGCCATATAGGCTTGATTTATCTGCTCAATTTCTCCCTTCTATATGGGCTTGCCGGAGCCGGCACCCTGCTTTTTTATGCGGCCTTTTTTGGATTGCCCGCCCTGCTTATGAGCTTGCTATTAAACCGCCATCAAGGCTATTATAGCATTCAGAGATGGGGAGTAGTTGCTGCCGTATTGGGAGTTTCATTATTTCTGGGCCTTCTCTACTGGAATAACGGGCAAATTGGCATGGAGCAAATGGAATCACAGATAAACAATTATGTGCAAGAATCATTAAAAGCCTATGAAGATTCTGGATTTATTGGCTTCTATGAGTCCCAGGGATTAAGCCGGGCCGAGCTCGAAAAGAGCTTTAAGGCTATGACCCGGAGTATAGTCCGGCATCTACCGGCCTTGTACTATGTTCAGGCTATTATGGAAGTATTTTTCATGCTTCTGCTGGCCTCTTTCTTAAGCCGAAAAAGCCCGGATGAGCGTCTAAAAAGGAAAGCCTATACGGAAGAAATGATGCCCTGGCCATTGGTGTGGGTATTAATCGTGGGTTTGGCATTGTGGTTATGGGGCCGGGATGAGATGGGGTCCCTGTATTATTTAGGCTCAAATATTATGGTTGTTATGACGCCAATAGCAGTTTATTACGGCCTGGCCGTACTTTTATTTGAATTTAAACGAATTTTACCTTCTAAACGCAAGCTATTTGCCACATTGCTTATCATTCTATCCCTGTTTTTTCCGCTATCAGCCATAATATTCTTAAGCCTGATGGGATTATTCGACTCCTTGCTTAATTTTAGAAAAATAGCTTTGGAACGGGAGGTTTAAAAATGAAAGTTATATTGATTCAGGAGGTAAAGAACCTGGGAAAAGCCGGGGAAATTAAAGAGGTATCTGATGGTTATGCCAGGAATTTCCTGATGCCCCGGGGTTTGGCCGAAGAAGCCACCAAAGGCAAGGTCAAGGAAAGCGAAGAGAAAAAGTTGAAGATGCAACGGAAAAAGGAAAAGGAATTAAGTGAGGCTGAAAAGCTCAAAGAACGGCTTCAGGGTAAAACCATTAGCATTAAAGCCCGGGCCGGTGGTGCTGACCGCCTGTTTGGCGCGGTGACTTCACGGGAGATTTCCGAGGTTTTACAGCAGGAGTGGGGAATAGTCATTGATAAAAAGAAAATTGAACTGCCCCAACCCATTAAACAACTGGGAGAATACAAGGTCAAAGTGAAAGTATACCCCTCCATACAAGCGGAAATAAAGGTAATAGTTGCCGCAGAATGATTCTAGGAGGCATAAAGGTGAAGCAGTATTCAGTCACAACAGAGCAAAGCCAGGAAACCCAATTACACTGGAGGATAGAATGCTTATATAAAAACCTGGGGCTTATTTACGGTACCCAGGGACTCATATTGAGGGCCAGCAAGTTGGATGCTATCGATTTGATGGGTTCGCAAAAGCTGGAGGAAAGAGTAGTAGCCTTGCAGAGGATCCTGCAAGAAGACCCGACCATAAATGAAGTGGACCCCTTGGGCAATTTGGGCCTGGCCCTGGATCGTCTGGGAGAAAAGGTAGCCGAGGTTTTCGCTCGGAAGAGCATTGAAGAGCAGATTCAACAGCGTATT
Organism: Syntrophomonas wolfei subsp. methylbutyratica; assembly: GCF_001570625.1. Lineage (GTDB taxonomy): Bacteria > Bacillota > Syntrophomonadia > Syntrophomonadales > Syntrophomonadaceae > Syntrophomonas > Syntrophomonas methylbutyratica. The sequence goes on from NZ_BBQT01000002.1 coordinate 77,877, forward strand.
CAGGAAAAGATGGATGAAAAATACAGCGAGTATATCCGGGATTTGAAATTAGAGGTTTTAAAGGAACAAAACAGCAGTCCGGAGAATGCTCAGACCCTAAAAAAATTGGGCAGGCTGGAGAAAATGGAGCGAAGCAATCTCAGTCGCTCGGCTCTGGAAATTCTCCGGCCATCCTGCCGGGAGGATATAATTGGGCAAGGGAAAGCTCTCAGTTCCATAATATCCAAGTTAAACAATCCTTACCCGCAACACATCCTGCTCTATGGCCCTCCCGGGGTGGGCAAAACCAGCTGTGCCCGTCTGGCTCTGGAAATGGTCAAAGGCCGGAAAGGGAACCCATTTAAAGAAGATGCCCCCTTTATTGAAGTGGATGGAACCACCCTGCGCTGGGACCCGCGCGAATCCACCAATCCCCTGTTAGGATCAGTACACGACCCTATATATCAGGGAGCAAAAAGAGAACTGGCGGAAGAAGGCATACCGGAACCCAAGCTGGGACTGGTTTCCGATGCCCATGGCGGTATTCTCTTTATTGATGAATTGGGGGAAATGGATCCATTGCTGCAAAACAAACTATTGAAAGTCCTGGAAGATAAGCGGGTATTTTTTGAGTCCTCCTATTATGACCCCCATAATGAGAGGATTCCCCAGTACATAAAACAGCTTTTTGAAAAAGGGGTGCCGGCAGATTTCATATTGATAGGAGCTACCACCAAAAGCAAGGAAGAAATTAACCCGGCTTTCCGATCACGCTGTATGGAAGTTTTTTTTGAACCGCTCAGAGCGGAGCATATTCGACAGATGGTAGTAAACTCGGCAAAAAAACTTAATATAAACATGGAAGATGGGGTAGCCGGGATTATTGCTGAATATACCACGGAAGGACGCGGGGCCAATAAGATACTGGTTGACGCTTATGCCCTGGCAGTTAACGAAAATGGTGGAGAGGAAACCCCGCTGGAAGTCCGCTGCCAGCATATATACCAGGCCATTCGCAACAGCCGCATCACCCCCCGGATACTAAGCCGGGCCTCTGACAGCAACGAAGTTGGCAAGATCTTTGGCGTAGGGGTTTCCGGCTACCAGGCCAGCTTGATTGAACTGGAGGCCATAGCCTTCCCGGCTGAGGAGCAAGGGAAAGGCAATATCCGTTTCAATGACACTGCTGGTTCCATGGCCCGGGATTCGCTTTTTAATGCCACTTCTTTGTTTAGAAAAGAAACCGGGGAAAACTTGAAGAATTATGACCTGCATATAAACATAGTGGGCGGAGGTAATGTGGACGGGCCTTCAGCCGGAGCCGCCATTTACCTGGCCATACTGAGTGCGATAAAAGGCAGGGCTCTGCGTCAGGATCTAGCCATTACCGGTGAAGTATCCATACAGGGACGCGTAAAAGCCGTGGGGGGGATTTGTGAAAAAATTTACGGTGCCCGCCAGGCCGGTATAAAAAAGCTGCTCATTCCCCGGGACAACCTGAAGGATGTTCCTGATGATATAAAGGCTTTGAAGATTGTACCTATTAGTTACATAAAGGAAGCATACCCTCATGTTTTTAGCCCCAGCCAGGCAGAATCCGGCGGCGAATTACCCATATGTAAACTTGCGGGCATGGGGGATTAGTTCCCCCTTTCTTTGGGGCCGAAGATACCGTCTTATGGGGATATGCCTTAAGTTGACACACCCTGGTGCTTCTGCTACTATTAGTTTGGCATAAACCAAAAGTACCAGGTAACAAAGCAGGGGGTGGAGTAATGTCAGCCATAGTTTTGGTGGGAGCCCAGTGGGGTGACGAAGGCAAAGGGAAAATAACTGATTTTCTGGCGGAGAAAGCCAACTGTGTGGTCAGGTACCAGGGAGGAAGCAATGCCGGCCATACCGTAGAAGTGAGCCAGGAAAAATTCATGTTGCACTTGATACCCTCTGGTATTCTCTATCCGGAAACCCTTTGCGTTATAGGAAATGGCGTAGTTGTCGATATGGGCAAACTCATAGAAGAAATAGATGGTCTGCAAAAAAGAGGTATTGACACCAGCAATCTGAGGATTAGTCTCAGAAGCCCGGTGGTAATGCCCTATCATAAAAGAATTGATGAGTTGGAAGATCGCTATACCAGGATAGGGACCACTAAAAGAGGAATTGGACCGACCTATGCCGATAAAATAAATCGCATAGGTTTTCGTATGGGCGATATTCTTACCGGTGGGGAATGTTTCCGGGAGAGATTCAAGGCTCAAATTGAATACAAAAATCGGATTATGGAGGAAATATATCAGGAGGATGGTTTTGACTGCCAGCAAATGCTTAATGAGGTTCTCGGGCAGGCGGAGCATCTGAAGAAATACCTGGCCGATACTTCGTATCTGGTGTACACAGCGATAAAAGAGGGCAAGAAGGTTCTTTTTGAAGGGGCCCAGGGCACTTTGCTGGATATTGACCATGGGACCTATCCCTATGTTACCTCTTCTCATCCCATTGCTGGAGGAGCTTGTGTCGGCACCGGTATCGGACCTACTAATATAAGCAAAGTACTGGGGGTAGCCAAGGCCTACACTACCCGTGTGGGGGAAGGCCCTTTCCCTACCGAGTTGAACGATTTCCAGGGAGAAATCCTGCGGGACAAAGGCCAGGAATACGGTACCACTACCGGCAGGCCCAGGCGTTGTGGCTGGTTGGATACGGTTATTTTACGCTATGCCGTACGGATAAATGGCTTGACCGATCTGGCCATAACTAAACTGGATGTCTTGGATAGCTTCTCCACTATAAAAATATGTGTGGCCTATCGCTATAAAGGGCAATTGCTTACAGAATTCCCTGACAACATTGCGATTCTGGATGATTGCGAGCCCGAATATATCGAACTGCCCGGTTGGCAGGAAGATATATCTGCAGCCTCCTCTATCGAGGAATTACCCCCTAACGCCCGGGCCTATGTAGCCAAAATCGAAGAGTTGACCGGGGTGAAGGCAGCCATTATAGCCGTTGGGCCGAAAAGGAAACAGACGATTGTTAATAGTCCGCTTTTCACTTGATTGAACTGCTAAGAAAAAAATGATAAAATTCATCACATAAAGGGCGCGTAACTCAGCGGGAGAGTGCTACCTTCACACGGTAGAAGTCGTGGGTTCGAAACCCTCCGCGCCCACCATAAGAAGATAGCAATAGCGGGGGTTTTTAGGCCCCGCTAGTTTTTGTTTTAGTGGCATCCGCCGGATATGCCTCGTACCTGATAGATACAAAGATACCAAATCCTGATGCCCAAGGAGATACATTGGGGCGAATTTACTGGATAAAGGAGCATATAATATCGCTGCCTATGTCCCTGGGTTCAATATTGAAGCAAAACTATTGGGACTATTGCGCTCCAGAGAAGGTGCCGCGGGCAAGCGTTTTAGTTAAAGGTACGAAGGAATTAGCCCCGTATCATCAAAGAGGTCGTAGAATACCGGATTATTGAGGTTTTTTATGTTAGCTTATGAACCACAGGAGTTTTCTCTAGAATTAAGGGGTCAGGCCATCCCAAATATTAATAGCAATTGCAGGAATTATTTGTTTTGCATAGAGTGATTTTTATTATATAGTATAGTACATCTATCTTTTTTGCGTAAGGAAAGGAATTATATTTAAATGCAAAGGGGATAAAAATGGCTGCTAAATTGTTATCCTGGTGTTGTTTTTTGTCTGCTCCGGAGTATCGGGCTAGTTTTACCTGCATATGCTCAGGATGCCATCGTCAAGAAATGCAATGTAGTGGAGAGAACCTAATTAATAGTATCGTAGGTAGCGGCAGGCGAAACAATCAGTTGCTTCCTTCAGCAGGATCAGAAACCCAGGGAATGGAGAATAATGAATACTCTCAACTAGGTAATCTGTCCCTGTAATTGCCCAGAAAAAACTTAAAGGGAGGTGAAGAACCTGGTTTCTTGGCAGCATCATGGAAAAAAATGATATGTTTTAGGAATCAGGGATCAAAATGTCTACTATTAGATTCAAAGTATTTTGCTTGGTACTGTTTTTTACACTCTTTATCTCAACTAGCACATTAGCTGCCTCAACCGAATACAAAACTTTTTTACGGGAATACAACATCGAGATTAACAAGGAATGGACGATTAAATTTAACAAGCCTCTGGCTCAAGAACCACTAAATATGGGTCAGATTAAAGAAATTAAAGTCATTAAGAACAGTGACGGACAAACCGTGCCCAATCCGGCACCCGAGATTCAGCCTGATGGGGCATCCGTCAAGTTGAAACCACCTGCGGGCGGCTACGAATACAATACCGCATACACCTTGGTTGTTGAAGGAGTAAAATCACAACAAGGGAAAGTACTGGCACAGCCGGTGAAGAAGGAGTTTGTTACCGCAGCATCACCGCAATCAACCCTGTCTCCGGAAAACACATCCGTTACCACGGACAGTGGTATCACTGTATCACTTGGTGACTATGTACTGGAAAAAGAGACCGAACTTGTCGTAACACCGAAACAGACGGAGGAGAATGTTGAAACAGGCTATAAAATTGAGCCCTATGATATCAATCTTGGGGACATGACCCAGCTTGACGACTTCATTACCATACGCATCCCCTACGATGACAGCTATTGTGAGGCCGGGCAGGATGCAAGCCGTTGTGTCGGTGCAAAATACTATAATGAGACAACTGGCCGATGGGAAGATGTACTGTATGAGGTGGACGCAGCAAAGAAAGAACTGGTTATCTACACAGACCACCTTTCCCGCTATGGCGTGTTTCATGTTAAGAATGAGGGTCTGCGTTATGCTTATATATCTGATGTTTATGCAGATCTTTTGAAAGTAGACACCGAGACCGCCACTAACGCACTGTCAGAGTATGTGGCTAAAGGCGGTGCCGACGGAGAAATCGCTGTTGGCCTTGCTGCATCCCTTGTGTCCGATGTCTTTGATTTGTCCGGAAGTCTTTCCTCCGGCTTAGATATAGTAACAAACCCTATAACCTTAGCTTCTCTTGGCGATCCCGTGTTCGACACCGCACTAGCAGATAAGGCATATAAGAAACTGGGCAACCTGGGCAAAGCCGTTGCCGTGGTTAAAATAGGCAGCACCATGCTCAAAAGCGATGCTTCAAAGGCGGATATACTTAATCTGTATAAGGATGTTGCCACTTTTGCTCTGGGCTTTTCTGAAAGTGCCGCTTTGGGCTTGGCGATGTCCGGCATATGGGTGTTCGACTATACGATAAGTACCATGTTTGAGCAGGGCATGGAGATCAAGATGGAAAACATCGGGATGGTTTATAAGCATTTTAACGATGATTTCAGAAGCGGCCCTTACCAGGCGCGGACGCTTAAAGACTGGCGGCAGGTGCTCATTAAGATCGTAGAGGATAATCCGAACGACGAAGCCGCGATCAAGGCAGCCATCGAAGCAGAAGTTGATCGCTATGCTCGTGTATTTTGGGACATTGGTGCCGATACACAGGCAGAAGTTGCCTCCGAACTGGGTATTATACGTATGAGCTATCCCACCAGTGCGGAAATCGAGGCCTTAGTAGCGGACTACAAGGCCAATCTATATAATCGCCTTTACCCTGTTTCCACATCGGTGCGAAATTATATGCAGCAAAAGGCACATGCGGAATATGTCAAAAGCTTAAATGATATGCGGGCATTTTATAACCAATACATTGATTTTACGATTGTTGAAGATGTTGCCAAAGGCGCACAGCCGAAATATGCTGGCTATGTAGTGCGTTTTGAGCCGCTTTCGGATGCGGCGGTTAAAAAGAACTGGACGGGGATCCTTAATAAGGACGGCGCAATTTCCACTCGCTTTACGATGCTAGGCTTTATTCAGGCAGGTTGTCCAAATACGATAGCGCTCTATGCACCCGGCGATAAGCCCGGTGAGGATGAACCGAAACTTCGGATAGGCTTTACTTTGAAAGCACCGCAAACTGAGGTGAGGCTCGGCGGACCTGACGGCAATTTTACCTTCGTGAATGGCAGTGAAAGCAAAATTGTCGATTGGGCTATGGCTACGGCGCTGAAGCAAATCGGCAGCATAGAGCTTAAGCCGGATGGTAGCTTTTCGGCATTGGTGGCATTTGCCGATGATGGGCGGCAGGCTGTAAATAGATCAAACAAAATCCAGGTTAATAATTTTGAACTCTCAGGCACTTTTGATGACTTTCTAGGCACCGGCACGGCTACCGTTAGTTTCAACTCGTTTTACTTCAGAAAGGATATAAGTCCTCTTCAACCGGCTAATCCGGATGATGTGAAGGAATATGTGACCACGTATGAATATACGGATGCGGTTACTGGAGATTTGAATCTTCGTAAAGAAGATCATGTCGTCATCATGTCGGGACAGCTCGGTCATGAACGCGTAGGCTTTTCAAAGCTTCAGTTTCACGAAATCAACCTGGGGAAAGAGTATTGGGGCGACAATCCTACAATAACTGATAAATCAGGAAAGTATAGCACAAATGTATCTTATAACTTTACGTTAAATAACTAGCAAAGGACGACACAGAGGAGGGCATAAGGGGACGATTCTTCTGTGTCCTTCTGAATCCTCCCACCTGAAGTAGAGCAGCCGGGAGATCCCAAGCGGATATAGCGGGGGTACAAGCCCCCGCTAGTTTTATGTTTTTGCCTGATTTGGAACCGCCGTATACCGACCGGTACGTACGGTGCTGTGGGAGAACGGCTATCCGATTAATGGGTAGCCTCCTACCCGATTGTCCCCTCATCCCTCCTATTTAACTACTTTGATAGTACAGATGGCAAGCTTGCCGCCATACATAACCGCTATCTTGGCTTTGCCCGGATTGTAGCCGGTTACAGTACCATCCTGGGTAACGGTGGCGATTATGTCCGAAGGATTGTAATTGTCTGCCTTCAAGTTATTGTATGCAGCCCAAAGGCTGTCAGTAAGATCCGAAGCATCGATGTTCGTTTTTACGGTTCGCCATTTATTCTGATTGTCCTTCATTGAATAATGTACGTTGGCCAGGGCGCTTAGTTTGGTCGTTTGTCCTACTTTGACGGTTTTGGTGCCTTCGATTCGCAACCCCGGTAGGATTACCCACCTGTTCTTGACCAGGTAATTCACATTATTCTTTTCATCCTGGTATTCAGTCAGTGTGTTCCTACTTACGAAACCCTGTTTTAGTTCCTCTACGGTGTCGGAAATCGCGCCCATGATCTGAGTTTCAGTAGGAAAGCTGCACAGCTTGAACCTGCCGATTTCTTTTGCTATATCTTGCAAATAGTCATTGGTTGCGCTGGCAGGCACCTTGTCCTCGAGATTCAATACCTTAAGGGTTTGTCTGAACATGTGTGGGCTGTTGCGTGCAGTATTTAACATCGTTGGATTATCGATGGCCTTGGCCAGCGGGAGATCATCTGTAAAGTTGGTTTTGTGAATGAAATGTTCGATAAACTTGTTTTGGTCACAAATTTTTAATATGTTGTTGGTGAAAATACAGAAGTCCCTCAGGGTCAGTACCCCTCCAACCAGTTGGATCACTATTGGCAATGACTGGAGTTTATGACCAGCGAGACTGTCAGTGCCTGCTATAGTGAATTTCATCCTGATACTGTTTTGTAGAACTTTGCCATCGCTTGAACCAATGCCTTTTTTGATAAAAAGGTAGTAGCATTGACCTGCCTTGTATCCATCGGCGGGTGGTTCGAGCAATATTGTGTTGTCAGTATCTCCTCTGCTTATATTAACGGTAACCGGTTGGTTATTTTGCTCTTTCACCACAATGGTATCCGGGTTAATGGTGCTTGTATCGACCGCATGGCTGAATTCTATTTTCCAGGTTTTGTTTATAGGTATGTCGGTTCTTTCCTCCCAGGAAGTGTAGGGCTCGGTGAATTCTTCATGGTTTACTTCTACGGTATCCTGTAAAAGGGTCAAAGGAGTCAGGTCGGATATAGGGTTAGCGGTCAGATCCAGTTTAGTTAGATTAGGTAACTGTTCGATTTGACTGATACCCCCGACCTGGTTGCCAGAGATGTTGATTTCCTGTAATGAAGGTATCTTGACTAGAGAACTGATGCTGGTGATGTTATTATTATACAGGCTCACTTTCTCGAGGTTAGACAGGGTTTCCAGCGGTGTGGTATCGACTATGGTATTGTTCGATGCATCGATGGTTTTTAAATTCGGCAGCTGGTTGACAAAGGTGATGTCGGGCAGCTCATTATTGGATATGTCCAGGTTCTCCAAGTTCTTAAGACCGGCCAGTATTGCTCCAATATCAGTGCTTTGGTTGCTAGAAACGCTGCAGAGGGCAACTTGGGCGGGGTTTGAATCTCTGATGCCGGCCATAAACAAATCGGTTAAGCCGATTAGGTTGCGCAGTGGCTCCAACACACCCACCCCATCATTGTAAGAAAAATCAAGATAGCATAAGTCGGTAAGGTTAGCCAATGCCTGAATATCAGTTAGCTGGTTGTGCGAAAAATCCAGGCCCTGCAAATTGCTGAGTTTAGTCAAGGGGCCTAGGTCAGTTATAGCATTATTGGAAATATCCAAGTGCTGCAGGTTGCGGAGTGACTGCAATGGAGTAAGATCTGTTATGCCATTCCCGGCCAAGTATAGCGTTTGTAGGCTGGTAAAGTATTGTATCCCTTCCAGGGAAGCTATACCTTTGAAGTTTAATGCCAGTTCGGTAATGTTTTCTATGTCAGTCTTTAGAATGTCTTCAGTCGGTTTGTCGAGTGTTTCTCTGATGGCCGCTTCCAGGTTGGGGTCGGGGAAAGTGATAGTATTGTTTGGTGTTGTACCTAAAACCACCTTACGGATGCAGTTGCTATGACTATCTGCTATGTACAAATTACCGCTACTATCACACGCCACCCCAACAGCATTACATAATCCGGCAGCTTCTGCAGGTCCCCCGTCTCCGGAATACTTCCAGCTTCCATTTCCAGCTACCGTGGTGATTATCCCCAAAGGGTCTACTTTACGGATACGCTTGTTATTCATATCTGCAATGTACATATTACCATTGTTGTCAAAAGTAACTCCATAAGGAACCCATATTTGAGCAGAGGTTGCGGGGCTCCCATCCCCTGCATATCCACCAGTACCATTTCCGGCTACAGTGCTTATCTTCCCGGTATTGTCTACCTTGCGTATGCGATTGTTATCTTTATCTACAATGTATAAATTGCCATTTCTATCACATGCTACGCTAACAGGATCCTTTAATTGGGCGGAGGTGGCGAGCCCGCCATCTCCTGAATACCCCGCAGTGCCATTTCCAGCTACGGTGCTTATTATCCCCGAAGTATTCACCTTGCGTATGCGGTGATTGCCGCGATCTGCAATATACAAATTCCCGCTACCATCACATGCTACACCAAAAGGATAATTCAATCTGGCTGAAGTTGCGGGGCCTCCATCTCCTTCATACGTAGCCCACCCTTGTGTAACAATTCCAGCTACAACGCTTATCTTCCCGGAGCTGTCCACCTTGCGTATGCAGTTACTGTTACTTTCTGCAATATACAAATTCCCACTACTGTCACATGCTACTCCTATAGGATCGTATAATCCGGCAGCGGTTGCGGGTCCCCCATCTCCTTCAAACCAGTGGTTACCATTTCCAGCTACGGTGCTTATCTTCCCGGATGTGTCGACCTTGCGTATACGCTGGTTGCCACCGTCTACAATGTACAAATTGCCAGCACCATCACATACCACTCCCCGGGGGGTACTTAATTGGGCGGAGGTTGCGGGCCCGCCATCTCCTGAATACCCCGCAGTGCCATTCCCAGCTACGGTGCTTATTATTACCCCCGGATCAGTGATAATAGTATCACCCGTCTTGGTACAGACCGGTGCCGAAAAACTCCCCTCACCTATGGCCGTTACCGGCTTTACCTTGTACCAATAGCCAGTAGATAGAGGCAAATTGCTATCCGTGAAGGAAGGGGAGGTTGTAGTATCTATTTTCTGGTAGTTAATTCCGAAAAAGTGGGAGGTACGATAAATGCTGTAACTCTGGATTCCGGGAAAGGCTGACCAGCTTAAACTGATTTGGTTGCCGCATGCCTCTGCCTTAAGTCCCGATACCGTACCGGAGGAGATTTGAAGGTAAGCGTCCGCATTTATAGTTTGTCCTTGGATAACTGCTACTTCATCGGCCAGGTTAGAACCAGGCTTATTGTTATACCACTGTTCCAAATAATCAGTGCCGTATTGGGCATTGTGTTCTGCCGGATCAAAATGCACTTTGTAATTCTCCGCCGGAAGTTGGGTTATAATATATTCTCCGCTTGTATTTGTATAATTCCTCCCATATGTACTGCCTTCATATACTTCACATACCATTATTCCGGTTAACGGTTTGCCGTTTGGATCATATACTTTGCCCGAAATAAAACCGGCGTTCTCTAATTGAGTGTTAATGGATAACGACTGCCTGTCGCTAAGTGTAATCGGACTCGATAAACTCGTGGAACTATATGGAGAACGCTGGTAAGCATATGTTGTTCCATTTTTTTGATTATATGAAGTCGGACTGAACAACATTCTGTATGAACCAGAGCTAAGGCCGCCAAAAGAATACTGGCCATTTGTATCAGTATTGGCGGTTGAAATACGTTCATAGTTTTTGTATAACAGCACTAATATTCCAGGAAGTGGAGTACCGCCCTGACCAGTAACAACACCGGATATTGAGGTAGTATTTATCGTTGCAGCAAAGGCATCAGGTACTGATGTCATTAATAATGATACAGCCAATACGATTGAAATTAATAATTTTGAATTGTGACAAAAACCCTTTTTCATAATAAAATATCCCCTATTCCCTTTGTCTTGTATTTACTGATATTTTTAATGGCTGTGGATAATACTTTGCTATCACCTCCCGACTCGAACTAAGTTTTGTTAATACAATGATATTATCAACTTCCTTATAATACAGGCGTATCTGAAAGTGTTTATGGATTGGCCTTCATTTGCTCATTTAAAAAACTCTTTATTTCCTCAAAGACGGCCGTTATATTTTCTAATGTATCCGGGGTATGGCCGCTATCAGGCAGATAGAGTGCCTGGGGCGTATTCCCTGCTTCTGTGAGCTCTTTAATGGCCCTTATATTCTGACTGGGATATACAGCATCATCTTGGCCGGCATAGATAATTAAAATAGGGGATTTGAGTTTATCGGCATAGCTTGATGGAGACAATAGTTGGGCCAGCTCGGTACCAGGTTCAGGTGCAGAACATCTATGATAATCTGGAACAGGATCATCTTCTATTAATTCAAGCCCCAAATCCGTCCAGTCCCATACGCCCATCAGAGAAATGACCGCTTTGTAGGTATCTGGATGAACGGCTGCTTGATAAAAGGAGATATATCCTCCGTAGGAGTGTCCCATAATTCCAATGCATTCAGGATCTGCAATGCCGCTATTTATAGCCCAATTAACACTTTCGAAAACATCTTGTTGGGCCAGTGGCATATTTTTACTGGCTGAATCGCTGTATTCGTTACCATATCCGATGGAAAATCGAAAATCAACAGACAATACCCCTATGTCGAGGTTTGAAACCAACAAGGCATATTCGTTTGGGGTCCACACATATCTGGCCTGAGGTCCGCCATGGACATTTACTATTAATGGTAGATTGCGTGGACTTTTACCAGGTGGCAAGGTCAGATATCCAAATACGGTTTGACCATCACTTGCTTTGAAAGATACTGGATAGGTATGTCCAACATCCTTTACCGGTATATCCGACGCTAAAAGAAGGGTATCCTTCCTGCTTTCAACATTATACAGCCTGTAACTGCCATAATCACGGTCATCCCGGTGCAGCAAAACCAAATAGTCAAAGTCCGGACTAATAGCTACCGGGAAATGGTTTTCTCCTAAATCTGCCCGAACATGATCCATGATAGTGGCCATTTCCTCCCTTAAGCATACCAAGCGGGTTTTATCATCAACATATATAGCAGTTAAGAGTTCACCTGTCTCCGGATTTTTCAAGCTAAAAACAGGAATGCCCGCCAGCACCGAGACCAGTTCTACGGCTGCATCGGCATGAGGATTATGGTAGATCAATTCTTTGCTCATGGTTTCTGGGTCAACTTGATAGAGGCTGGCATAATTATCATAGAAATTGGTTTTCACAATCAGTTTTGTATTATCTGCGCTAAAGCCGATAATTTCATAATCCCGGGTTAAAGACAAGTCAAACTCTATCAAACGCTTCCACGGCTTTTCCGGGCTCTCCCGGTAAAGAATATATTTATCAGTAACATAATTTCTGCGTGGGGCAACCTCAATGGAGACAGCTCGTAAAACCTGGGAATTATCATAGATATTTATTGCGCTTTCGCCACCCTGGGCAGGGTACTCCTCTTTGGGAGAACCGTTACTCGGAATCCGATCAGACTTGCTTGCGTCTGATACATTTATAGCTTTCAGCTCTCCTCTTACTGTATACCATAGAACCTGACCGTCATCAGAAAACATAAATTGCGGATAGGTATAAGTGGAGTTTGAAATATAGTAATTTATCAAATTCAACTGTTCCGCCGGCTTTTCCGCCTCAAGTCTTTCATACCAGGCATTACGCGCGTTGACCATCATCTGAAGAGCAGTTTTTGTAGTGATTTTAATGTTTTCTTCCTGTAGGGTTTTATCATTCTCAGAAATAATGCCATATTCTTTTGCCAGTTGTAGCAAATCAGCGTCTGGGGGGATGGGGACATAAGTCATTCGCAAAAGCGAATAAAGAATATCATCCCGATAAACTTCTCCCCGGAGTTCATCTTTTATGAAGCCCTGTTTTTTGGCAATATAACCAGGGTCTTCTCCCTGCTCAAATGTAATATAAGGAATGGCCATCTTAAGAAAGCTTTCCATATCTATAAATGAGTCTGGGGTTTGTTTACCACCCCCACCACTGCTTCCAGAAGCTGTGGCAGCTGCGGTTTGTTCTGTCTGGGCCAGGGCCTGGCCAAGTTTATAGGTCAGAAGGTGACTGCCGGGGTCAGCCCCCGGTTCTTGGCTCCCACTACCGGGTTCGATTGCTTCCTGCTGGCCCTGCATCTCAGCGGCGCGCTCTCCTAACCAACTGCGCTGCTGAGTCCAGTCGCGGGCTTCAGACGGGCTCATGAGGTGGGGAAGCGATGGCGGTCTGCCGTCACTACTGCTCACGGAACTTTGTCCGGGGGACAGGTTCCGGGTTACACCGCCGCTGGTTAAGCTTCCTTCTCCCTGCAGCAGGCTCATGCCACTACTGCTGTTGCTCGAATAGTTGCTCCAGAAGCTACCGTTGATAGCGACTTCTCCCCAGGGCATAGCTACTTTTATCTTGTTTTTTTTCTTTTTCGCGCTTTTATACCAGGGCTGGGGGCTTGATTGGGCTGCCGCCAGGTTGGAGTGATTATCCCGGCTGACTAATTTGCTGAATTTATTATCGGCTATGGTTTCTTCGTCAGTATCTTTATTGCTGGCGGTATACTTACTGGCCAGGGCACCAAATACTTGGCCGCTGCTCAGTTCTATTTCCAACTGGTCTACTGCCGTTCCGGGTTTTCCACCTTTTACTATGTAGGCGCGGCCGCTGGCAGTTTTAATTATAAGCTGACTGTTAGGCTTCAATAGTATACCGCTTCCGTCGGGATAGTTTATTTCGGCTTCTCCATCATTGGCGGTTATTAAAGTATCTCCTGCTCTTACCGTAGTAGTTGTGTTTATGGGTTGAGTTTTTTCACTGCCATCTCTTTTATGTTTCACGCTTCCGGTTTTTATTATTAAGTGTCCTATGAGTTCCTGCCGGTTCAAGTCGGGGGCTTTGGTTAAGAGGAGGCTCAAGGACCGGGTCAGGTCTCCCCGGTTAAATGCCTGGTCGGGTTTAAAGGTGTTGTTTTCGGTATCTATCATGCCTGCTGCCAGGGCAGTGGCTATAGCGGCTGCCGCCCAATGGTTGGGGTCTACATCCTGTAATTGGGGTAATTCGGCCTCAGTTAGGCTCTGCTCGCTTAAACGCAAAAGAAGGCTTATCCCTTGAGCCCTGGTCAGGATTTCATCGGGATGAAAGCTGCCATCCGGAAAACCAGCTATGTATTTTGCTGCTGCTGCGGAATTAATATAATTTGCTGCCCAGTGGGATGAGTCTATATCACTAAAGCTGCTGTTGCCAGGGTTAGCTTTTTGCCCTGACAGCTTGCTTACTAATACTGCTGCTTGAGCTCGGGTTAAACCCTCACTTGGATGAAAACTGCCATCGGGGAAGCCGCTGATAATGCCCCGTTTGGCCATATAGTTTATATATACAAGATTGGCATCACTACTGCTAACATCATAGAATGCTGTGACGATTGCCTCTTGCTGCGGAGCAGCTGCAGCAATTCCGGTTAATATCAACAGGAGCAAGAAAGTAAAACTGCAGATAAAAATGTTCTTCAGTGATCTTGGCATTATACATATCCTTTCTAAATGTGATATTTGCATCTATATCCGAACAATTCCTGTGATAAACTTTATTCTTTCCTTAAAGAGATAATCCTGCTACGAAGATTATAATTTATTAGGATAAACAAACAATCCTACCTATGCTGCTGGGGGTTGCTGCAATCATAAAACGAGGTTGATAGCTATTACCTTGTTCCCAGCCAATACTCAAGCGAAAATAGTTTGGCGGCGTAAGCCGCCTTTTTTTATGAGTAGAATACGGGAATGGGAAATAGAGTTATTTCAAGTTGTGGTATGATTTATCCATTGACCCTTTTATAATCCGGGGTATTATAGATAGGGGATTATAATTTTTTCTATGGATAATAAAAACTGACTCTACTGCAAAAACCCTTTTTCTTGCATAAGGGTTGCATAAATATACAAAGCCTGATTCGGAACGACACGGGGGTCGTTCTCTACACACCCGTTGGTCGCTTTTAAGGTAGCTGAGCGGTATATTTATGCACGCTAATGCATATTTATAACTTTTTGCAGTGACATCAAAACTTAATCTGATTTACGGCATTTTTGGTAAATTTGACAATAGAGATTTAAAGGGGGTTGCTATAGTGTTTAGTAAAATGAAGAACAAGTCAAGCCTATGGGCCATTATAGTGCTGGCAGTGCTGGCTTGCGCACTATTGGTGCTGCCGGCAATGGCAGAAGGTGATGGCGATGGTAGCGGCGGAGGCAAGGGTGTCCCGCTGGGACTGACCTCATCTAATCCTGCGGATGGTCAGAAGGATGTTCCTGTAAAGGGAGACATACAACTTACTTTTAATAAGAATGTAATATTTTTAGGGATAAGGGATGCCAATAAAACCTGTTTTTCACTGTCTGCTGCTGATGGCAGCCAGGTGCCGATTGAAGTGATAATGGCTGATGACCAGCTGGAATTCGAAAAAAGAAGGGATATTGCGCTGCGACCATTAGAAGAACTTAAGCCGGGAACGGCCTATGTGGTAAGGATATCACCTCAGTTGCAGGCGAAAAATGGTAGCAGTTTGGGTCATGAGGTTACGGTTAATTTCGTTACCGCAGGAAAGGCTGCTGCTGTCGAAAAGCCGGTTAGCGAACCGGTAGTTGAAAAAAATCCTGCTGAGGTTAAAAAACCAGTAACAAATCTGCCAGACAATGAGGTAAAAAAACCAGCTGCCAATCTGACAGATAATGCTTCTGGAGTAAGCTCTGGAGATAGCCAGGCAGTGACAGAAGCGGCGGGGGAGACTGAGAATAAAGCAGCAGCAGAAAATAACAGCAAGACGGGAAGCGAGGATAATAAAGAGGTAAAAAGTGAAGAGTCGAGGACAGTAAAGGAGCCAACAGCATCCGCAGAAAAAGCGCCGCTTAAGGAAGCGGAGGAAGCTGAACAGAGTCCTTTTCCAGTTTATGCAGTTATAGCCGGAGTAGTATTGGTAGCAGGAGTGGGATATATCTTTCTTAGAAAAGGAAAGATGAAATAGAGAAGCGGAATAGAAGAAGGGAACATAATGAAGATGTTAATGAAATATAATACTAAAGCTATTTTGCGTAGCTTATTGACCGTATTCCTACTGTTGAGCCTGCTGCTATCCAGTGCTTGCAGTAAAGAGGAAAACAGGGAAACAGCACCCTCTGCAAATACCAGGACGATTACGGATTGTATAGGGCGAGAAGTAAAAGTCCCGGCCCAGATAAGCCGGGTCGCCTGTCTCTGCCCGGAATCAGCATACACTATGGCCATGTTTGGCCAGGGGGATAAAATGGTGGCGGTGGTAGGTGGGGTTAAGAGAGATCTTATCCTTACGGAAATGTATCCCGGGATAAAAGACTTGCCAGTACCAAAGAGCAGTGCAGTAATAAATATTGAGGAATTGGTAAAAACTGACCCCGATGTAGTTTTTGTTAAGAAAGATAGCTTCAGCAGCGAAGCCGAGGTTCAGAAGCTAAATAAAAGCAAGCTTTCCTTTCTGGTAGTAGATTTTAACAGTATGAAAGAACAACAGTACGCGATAGAAATGATGGGCTTGGTATTAGGTGCAGATGATAAAGCCCAAAAATACAATAACTATTATCAAAATTGCGTTGAGCGTGTGCAAAAACGGGTAGAGCTTATTCCCCAGGGGGAAAGGGTAAAGGTTTACCACGCTATTAACGAAGCTACCCGTACGGATATAAAAGGGAGTCTTTCGGCGGACTGGCTTGAGGCGGCTGGAGCTGACAATGTTTCGATCAATAAGGATTTAAAGACCTTGGAGGGAAAGTATTTCGCCAGCCTGGAACAGATTTTATTATGGAATCCTGAGGTAATATTGGTAAATGAAACGGGAGTAGCCAATTATATCTTGACCAATAATCAATGGGCACCCTTGCAAGCGGTGAAAAACAAGAAGGTCTGGCAGTTACCCAATGGTATATCCCGCTGGGGTCATCCCTCTTCGCCCGAAACCCCCCTGGCAATTTTGTGGACGGCCCAGACCTTATATCCGGAAAAGTTTCTTGACCTGGATATGGCGGCAGAAACCAGATCATTTTATAAGGATTTCTTCGGGCTGGAACTATCGGAGGAAGTAGTTGACAGAATTATTGCCGGGGAAGGGATGCGTATAGCTCGCCCCCAGTAAAATATGGGGTGAGATATAGCGTCAGATTAGGCCTGGTCATAAAAACGGCAGGGTGATGCTCACACCTGGCCCTGGAAGACAGGGAGGAATTACTTAAGTGGAAATATATGTTGCTATAGACGACACGGACAGCCTGGAATTCGGGGCTACCGGTCAATCTGCCAATGAACTGCGCAGGCTCATTGAAGACAAGGGCTGGGGGAAAAGCGAAGCGGTAACCCGGCATCAATTATTATTGCATCCGGATATACCATATACATCCCATAATAGCTCCATGTGTTTTAAGGCAGTAATTGGGGGCCACAATTTGGATGAATTCATCACTTCTGCGGCCAAATTTCTCCGGGAGACCAGTGCAGCAGGCTCAGATCCGGGATTGTGCGTGGCTGTGAAAGAACGGATAAAAAACCTGGAAGAACTGTTGAGCTTTGGACACAAGGCCAAAGTCGAAGTATTGAGCAAGGCAGAAGCCTATAAGACGGCGGAAAACTGTGGCCTTCATCTTTCTGAACACGGAGGCACCGGACTGGGCATAATCGGGGCCTTAGCCGGTATTGGATTGCGGATAACCGGAAATGATGGAAGATTCCAGGGGAGAGTTCAGTTGGGGAATAGTGGCGAAACAATTGCTGTAGGGGAAATCATTGCGCAAACAGAAATAGATGAAGTACAATCGATGGACGGGCAGGCACTGGCTAACGATGAAACAATGGTAATAGGTGAGAAGATTAAAACCGTTCTGCTTGAGGGTAAAAGGATACTCCTGGTTTATCGTGAGGGAGGAGCCTGGCATAGCTGTAATAATAAACAACTGAAGAATTATTAGATTAGAAACAAGCATTTTAACCGGAGGTTGCCGCTTATGAAAATATTTGCAGCTATTGATGACTCTCGCCAGCTTGATGGAGGTAAAGCGGGAGAAACCGCTTCTTTATTAGGTAAATTCATAGAAGAGAATGGCTGGGGCAAATGCAGCATTCCCAGCCGGCACCGGCTTTACCCTCATCCTGATACCGCTTGTAAAAAACATAATACCGCTCGCAGTTTTTCGGCAGACATTGACGAGCAATACCTGAAAGATTTTATTGATTATGCCTGCAAACTGGTAAGATCAACTGGCACCCCTGATTCAAATGCCGGATTGGTGGTGGCTATCCCGGAGCTGATGGAAAATCTTGATGAGCTGATCGAATATGCCTACCGGGTTAAAGAAGGATTGGTAAGCCAGGATGAAGCACTCAAATTCAAGAATAAGCCAGGCCTATATCTATTCGAATTAAATGGTAGTGGACGAGGAATAATCGGAGCGCTGGCTGCAGCAGGACTTCGCATCACCGGGAATGATGGGCAGTTTCGGGGAAAATTGCAAATAGGTACGGGGGAAGACTATATAGCCTCAGTAAAGGAAATTATAGATAAAAGCTATGTAGAACAAATTAAAAATATGGATTTTGAAAATATCAGCGATAGTGAATATGTTCGCATGGGGGAAAAAGTAAAAGTAGTCTTGCTGGATAACAAATACACCTTAATGGTGTTTCCTACCGGAATTGAACACCCGAAGTGGCAGACCAGCACCACCCACATGTTGCGGGTATTCTAACGGTTGCCTGCAAATAGCACCTCCCCTCCATAGCCGTACTAACCCCCCATGGCCCAGGGGCCACAACCACCAATGAAAAGTGAGCGACTGCAGGGAGCAGAATTACATCAGTTTGCAAAAGGTTTTAACCAACTCGGGGTCGAATTGAGTGCCGGCACATTTTCTTATTTCGCTGCGGGCTTCGGCAATACTCATGGCTTTTTTATAAGGACGACCCGAAGTCATAACATCAAAGGCATCAATTATGGCCAGGATGCGAGAGATAAGGGGTATTTCTTCTGCTTTTAAGCCCAGGGGGTAACCCTTGCCATCCCAGCGTTCATGATGGGCCAGGATGGCTCCGGCGATGGGTGCGAGTTCGGGCAGGGTTAAAGCAATGCGATAACCGGTTTCGGGATGCTTCTTTACTATTTCCCATTCATTGGGGGAAAGCGGGGCAGGCTTATCCAGGATTTCATTGGGTATGGCTATATTACCCACATCATGCAAGACGGCCAGAAGCCTGAGATCGTCTAACTCGCTTTCGGGCAAGCCCAGCCTGCTACCTAATTGCTCTGCCAGCTCTTTTACATTCTGGCAATGTTCTTTCGTTTCGTGGCTTTTGGCCCAGAGGGTCTGCTGTAAGGAAAGTAGGAAGGAACTGCGGGCACTCTTGCTCTCCAGTAATTTATTGCGGTACATCTTATCTTCTGCTTCCTTAATGATAGCCTGTACATCCTGCAGGCTCTCATTTTTGCTGGCAGTACCCAGGGAGATACTTATGGGAATGGGAAAATCGCTGCTGCTTCGGGATTTTTCTTGAATTCGCTCGCATATTCTTTCCGCGCAATGGGGTTTGGTTTTAGGCAGCAGTATTATAAACTCGTCCCCCCCCCAGCGAGCTATTATATCCTCTTTGCGACAGGAATTTCTAAGTATTTCCGCGGCCTTTCGCAATAGCCGGTCGCCACTTTCGTGTCCCAGGGCGTCGTTGATTAGCTTCAAACCGTTGACATCGCCTATAATCAGGCTCAGGGGCAATTGCCTTTCTGTATCGAGCCGGCTTAATTCTTCTTCGAAAAAGGCCCGGTTATAAAGCCCGGTCAGCTTATCATTAAAGCTCAAATACTTGACTTGCGCTTCGGCTTTTTTGCGCTCGGTGATGTCCATGAAGGAAACTACGGAGTCGCTGGTTCCAGGAATCAAATCTACCGTTATGAAGATATCTTTGATTTTCTGCTCTTTGTCCAGCAGTTTAAATTCATAGTGGGAGGGAGCAAGCCCCGGGTCGATTCTCCGTTGTTGATGATATCTTTTCATTCGTTCCCGGTCGTCCGGGTGTACGAAAATAGGCCATTTCGTTTTATTTTCAATCTCTTCTTTGCTATAACCGGAAAGCACTTCAAACTCACTGTTAACCAGGGATGTCATTAAATCTTTATCAAAAATCATCATGGCCGTTCCCGTGGTTTCAAAAATGGTTCGATAAAGCACTTCGGACTGGCGAAGAGCCTCCTCAAAGTGCTTGCGTTCGCTGATATCAAAGAGGGACCCGATAAGGGCCGGTTGTCCTTCATATTGAATAGGGTTGGCATATATCTCCACCCAGAACTCTTTACCGCTTCGGGTTAGAAGCTTCATTTCATACTTTTCAAATAGGTTTTCCCCTCTTTGCCAGGCCAGGGCTTTACTTTTAACCGGATCGCGGAAATCAGGATGAATAAAATCCCAAAAATCCATATAATAGTATTCTTCCTCATCATATTCCGTTAGGGGGGAAAATCGGGCATTTACATAACGCAAGCGGTTGTTTTGCAGGACAAATATCAAGGCGGGAGATGATTCGGCCAGCCCGCGAAAACGGGCTTCGCTGTCCCGCAATGCCTCCAGGGTTTGGCGGAAATCACTTATATCATGAAAAGACTCGATAGCTCCGGCTTTGGCACCGGTAAAATCATAGAGCGGGGAGGCGGAAATACGTACAAAAATACCCTCCTTCCCTATTTTAGGGCAAAAGGCTTCCGCCGTCAGGGTTTCTTCCTTTTTAATCAGGCAATCATATTGCCTGGGAAGGGTAATATCAGGGTTTAGAATCAGATCAATTAGGACAGGTCTGCGTTCACCGTAAAAGGGAAGGCTGTAGGCATAATTCCCTTTTACGGCAATGTCTTCTGCTTTAACACCAGTTAAATCCTCCATGGCTCGATTCCAGGAAATTACTTTCCCCTGTTTATCTACCACAAAGGTGGCATCAGGCAGCAAATTTATTATGTTTCTAAATTGTTGCCTGGAATCCTGCAGGGTTTTTTCTAGCTCCTGGTACTGGGCCTGTTCCCACAGCAAGGCTTGGCAGTATTCCCTGGCCTGAGCCAATTCTTCTTGCAATTGCTTAATCTCATTTGGCAAAGCTGTCGATGGTTTATCTTTATTTCCCATACGTAACCCCCGTTTTACTTCTTTAAGGATGATTGGTTTTTGATAGAATATTGCACCGGGATGGGGTTTTTAATAGAAGCTTGGCGATGAAAAGCAATGATGAAAAGTAATGATGAAAAGTAATGATAAATGCTATTATAATATTACAAAAAGGCTAAGCGCGGTATTTGTAATAGAACCATCCGGGAAAAACAGGACAAATTGCCCATTATTTTATCTGATAATTGTCTTATTCCACGAAAAACGAGCTCTTTCCTGCAAAAATAAAAAAATATAATTAGTTGATGTAACTGCCTGCTTTCACCTTCGCCAACGCTCGTTTTGTATATTCATGCAACCCTTATGCAACAAATAGGGTTGCATGCAGTGGAGTCAATTAGTTTAAGTTATGTTTTGTGGAAGGGCCTTGCTTAAAAAATCTCCAACTCCGCAATGCCTCATCCTTACGAGTTTAATTTTTTTCTATCAAAATATTTTTTATAATGCGACTTTTTGGGGGAGGCTTTGCCTAAATATTGGTGATTAAGAGCCCCTCGGCTCTCCTATCCAATTGGCGGGATAACTGTCCATTTCACATCCGCGGAATGGTTATAGGCTACAGGGTATACTTTGCCCATTTTGATAGCCTCAATCAAATCTTTTTCATCTCTTAGTCCGTTCGGGAATACGGTGGCAAACTTGCCCAGTGCCTCCGTGTTATGAGCATCACTGGCTCCAAAAACCGGGATGCCCAGTTCCATGGCCAAATCACGGGCTTTCATATTGTTGGCATGGTCGGTACTGCCATTAAAGGCTTCCACCCCATGAAGGTCTTTATGCTCCCGGATAGAATTGCCCATACCCCGGTTGTTCTGTCTGAACGGATGAGCACTTATTGCTACTCCGTTTGCTTTATTAACCAAATCCAGCAGATAACGGGCCGATACTCTTTCTTCGGGAAGGCGTTCCAGACCAAATACAATCACATCACCTTCCCAAGTAAAAACCTCCGCACCAACAAAGATTGGATAACCCATCTGTTTCCTGTACTCATGCGCCCGGGCCATTATTTCCTGGCTATCATGATCGGTTATGCAGATGCCATCCAGACCAATAATCCTGGCCTGGGCAACGATTTCCTCCAATGTCATCTTACTATCGTCCGAAGTTGGATAGGCGTGAATATGAGTATCAATAATCATTATTATCGTCCTTCCTTCCTTACAGAATAATCCTCCCCATCAAGCAGGGACGGTTTTTGACTTTTAAAAAAATGTAAATGCCGCAATAAAAGCTGGTTTTCTTGTCATGAGACTTTTTAAGCTCCTATTTCAATTCTGGGACAAGGGAGATGTCCTCATTCCCCATCTGTCCCAACTGATGGGAGATGGTCACATTGACGCGATCACCCTGCATGAAGTTATTGTTTTCTTTGCCCACGACAACTACCTCCAGGGTGGTATCTTCAGCTGAAATGATGTATTCGGTATGCTGACCCATGAAGACAATAGATGATATGGTATAATCGCCTTGAGCATTTTTTGCCATTTTAATATCTTCCGGTCGAACCATAATAGTCTCCCCTACCCGGGTTAAAATGTTCGATTTTCCTATAAAACCGGCCACATAATCACTTATGGGGTAGAAATATATCTCCCGCGGGGTTCCAATCTGGATGGCATATCCTTTATCCATTACGACTATTCTATCCGAAAGACTTAATGCTTCAGATTGGTCGTGTGTTACGAAAATCATCGTAATACCCAATTGCCGCTGCAAACTTTTTAACTCTTCGCGGAGACTATGACGTAAACTGGCATCCAAATTACTTAATGGCTCATCCAATAACATTATCTTAGGATTCGTGGCCATCGCCCTGGCCAGAGCCACCCTCTGCTGCTGACCGCCGCTGAGATTGCCAACTTTGCTTTTTTCATATCCCTCCAGGCGAACAATGTTTATATACTCCCGGGCCAGGCTTAATGCCTGTTTCTTTTTTTCTTTTCTATAAAAACGAATTCCATAGGCCACGTTTTCCAGTACATTTAGGTGAGGAAAAAGGGCATAGCTTTGAAACACGGTGGAAACAGGCCGCTTCTCCGGCGGCAAATGAGTAATATCTCTCCCCTCGATCCGGATTTCTCCTCGGCCTGGCTGCAGAAAACCTCCGATAAGATTCAGGGTGGTAGTTTTTCCACAACCTGATGGTCCTAACAGGGTGATGAATTCTCCTTCCGATACTGTTAAATTAAAATCCCTTACGCCATTGTCTTTATCAAATAATTTGGTTATTCCTTTGAGTTCAAGCAACATATGGTTTGCCCCCTTCCCGGCCCAGATATTTTATGGCTACTAAATTAACCGCTACCGTAACAATAATCAAAACACTGGCTACAACAGCACCTAAACCGTAATGTCCATTAGTTATATCTTTAAACATCAATACACTGGCAACTACATTTCGGGGTGAAACCAGGAAAATAATGGCCCCCACCGTGGTCATACAAGCGGTAAAGGTATTGATAAAACTTAGCAGGAAGGTTGATTTGAGCAGCGGGAAAATAACCGTGGTTAAAATTCTTACCGGCGATGCCCCTAAATCCCGGGCAGCCATTTCCAGGCGCCGGTCGAGATTCTCGAAAGCTGCATTGGCTGCCTTATTACCTACCGAAATATGTCTGAAGGTACAGTTAAGCACCAGAATAGCGGTTGTTCCAGTCAATAACAGGGGATGATTATTAAATCCAACAATATAACCCAAGCCAAAAAAAATCCCTGGTATTATATAGGGCAAAGAAGCGATAAATTCTATAGGTTTCATCAGCGGCAGTTGCCGCCTATGAGTGTAATAGGACAAAAGAATTCCAATAACAGAAGCCAGTATTCCTGCTATAACCGCCATGCTTAAACTGCGGTAAACCGCCGGCAGATAAGCAAATTGGAATGCTTCTATATGCTTCCAGGTAAAGGTCAATTTTCCTGAAACATTTATGGTTACTGCTGACAAAAAGATATTTCCATATTTTAATAGCATGAGGAAAAAAAACAGGCCGGTTATTGTCCCCAGAGCAATCCTGATAAAAAGCGGCAATCTAAAATCCAAGCCTTCTCCTCCCAAAGCTTTTACTCCATCTGCCAGGGAATTGTTTTTCTCCAAATTTTTGCGATAAAAATAGAAGGCAATAATAGCCGGAGGAATCAACAGCACTGACATGGCTGCTGCCTTGCCCAAATCTGCTGCGGAAAAAATCGTCATATAGGCTTCAGTGGCCAGAACCTTGAATTTTCCGCCAATAATAATAGGTGTCCCGAAATCCGCCATATTTATCGTAAACAGCAAAAATAAAACTGACAAGATAGCGGGATAGATAGACGGAAGAATAACCCTATGCAGGGTTTGAAGCGCACTTGCACCAAGGTCTCTGGAGGCCAGAAGCAAGCGTTTGTCAATTGCGTTCAAGGCAGATATCAACATAATTGCAGCCAGAGAAATCAAACCCAGGGTTTGGAGAAGAACAATTCCCTGCCATCCATAAGGATTAACACTTAATCCTAAAAGATTGTAAGTTATAAGCCCCCTCCTGCCAAACAGCATTATAAGTGCCAGAGCTGACACAAAAGGAGGGGAAATCAATGTAGTCATCAAGAGACGATAAATTAATGCTCCTATCCTTTCTTTTTGCAGGAAGGTATAAAGCGCAATACATAGCGCCAAAAAAGTCCCCAGTACCGAGGATAATGTGGAAACGAAAAGACTGTTCTTGATTAATTTCAAATTCACCGGACTTAATAAATCCCGATAATTATCGAGCGAAAAAACACCATGCCGATAAACACTGGTGGAAATAACCATGAAAATAGGATACAGGATAAAGAGGAGCAGACTCCCTACTACCAGAAAAAGCATAATCCTATCGATTAATACATCGAAGGAAAGAGGGCTTTTATTCCCTCTTTCCTTCCATATGATTTTATTTTTCAGTAACGCCATATTCCTTGAATATTGCATGAATGACTAATCTCTCTTCCCCTGTACTCCACAATATAATAAACAGCCGGTATTTCTGAAATCAACTCCAGTGGATTTCCTTTCCAGACCATTCTGGAATCTCCCTGATTATTTTTCGCCAACAAGGTCTTTCCATTTTTCCAGAATTACTTCCCGTTCTTTTCCCATGCGCTCCAGATCAAATTTAACCAGTTTGCTTTTATCCAAACCGCTCATGATTTCAGGCGCATCCACATCACTTCTGGCCATTATTCTGGCATCGGCTTCCCTTAAAATATTTTGTCCGTCATAGGAAAGGTACCAGTCGATAAGAGCCTTGGCAGCATCGAGATTTTCCGTATTTTTAAATATAGCAATAGGTGCCGGTGTCCAAGGAATTAAATCTTGCGGATATACCACCCTGGTTGGTCTGGTTTCTCCCACATTGAAGGTTCCGCCAGTAATGGCTACAACACCAACGGCGAATTCGCCGGCCCCTACCTTTTCAAGAGGTTCCCCGCCGCCTTTGGCATAAAAATCAATATTACTGTCAAATGCTTCGAAATACTTCCAAGCTTTTTCTTCACCCCAGGCTTGAATCAAGCCGCTTACAATAGCGTAGCTGGTACCTGAAATAGCTGGATTGGGCATGCTTATTTCGCCGCGATATTTAGGATCAGCCAGGTCCTCCCAGGTCTTGGGTGCTTCCAGGCCCTTTTCTTTTAGAATATCTTCGTTAACAATAAAACCAGCTGGAACAAGGGCTAAACCTGAAAAATACCCGTCTTTATCCACATATTGCGGATCAATCGCGGAAAGTTCAGGTGATTTATATGCTTCCAGATATCCTAAATCCCTGGCATTAAGATAGCTGTCTACCCCGCCGCCAAACCAAATGTCTGCAGTAGTTTTTCCATCTTCAGCCTGCAGCTTGGCCAAAGCAGAACCGGTTGACATCTCCAGCCACTCTATCTTGATACCGGTGGCTTCTGTAAAGGCATCAAACGACTTGTCTGCTCCCCCATAGGCTACCAATAGCTCCAGGGTTGTTCCGGCAAAGGGTTTTTCATCCGTTTTTCCCTGCTCTGTGGGCTCGGTCTTGCCGCACGCGGTCAGGGCAAGAGCCATTACCAGGATCATTGCCAGTATTAACGGCTTCCAATTTTTCATCATTATATTCCCCTCTCCAATACTTTTTTCTGCAATCTCACCTGTTTCTGTGTACCTGCTGTATTTACAGGTATTAACCGCATCTCATAATTATCACACCCTTTCCTAAGCACAAGCGGGAACGTTCTAGCCTTGCGCATATTTTTAAACTCAACCAGTTTTGTATAAAGAACATAGCCAGAGTAAAGTCATATACTATCCAAAACCTGGAATAAATTCCGGGACAATGAACCTTTCTCCATGTCCCAATCTGCCCCCTAATCCGGGACAATGTGGCCGTCACCAGCTAAATCGATATTAAAACGGATTTTTTCTCCGATTGTGCAATTGATGCCGCTTTTATAGTAATTTCTGATTTCGGCAATGATCTCGTTGCCTGCAAAGTCTATGCTTACCCTGGTTACGGAGCCGATCGTTTCATGCCAGATGACAGTCCCTTCGAAATTGCCCTCTGCGCCAACTTCAACATCTTCCGGCCTGAACATCAGATAGCGCTTTTGCCTGTTATTTGACTCACCACCCGGACAATTATCTCTGGAACTTGCCCACTTTCCGCATTCCAGCAGCTGAATAATTTCATCGTCTTCATTCAATTCCAAAAGGTTGGCCGTTCCCATAAATTCCGCCACAAATCTGTTCCGGGGGTTCAGATAGACTTCACCGGGCAGGCCTATTTGCTGGATAACACCATCTTTCATTACCACAATTCGGTCTGAAATGGACATGGCTTCTTCTTGATCATGGGTAACGTATATACTGGTAATTCTGTATTCCTGTTGAATCTTGCGTATCATTCGCCGCATTGAAACCCGTAAATTCTGATCCAGATTGCTTAACGGCTCATCAAACAGCAGCATGGCAGGCTCAATAACCAGGGCTCGGGCTAAAGCAACTCGTTGTTGCTGCCCCCCGCTTAACTCACTGATTTTTCGTTGATTTAATCCCGGCAGCTCAACTATATCCAGTATTTCTTCAACCTTTTTTTTAATTAGTGATAGTGCGCATTTGTTTATTTTGAGCCCGTAAGCAACATTTTCTGCTACTGTCATATGCGGAAATAAAGCGTAGTTTTGAAAAACCATAGCTGCATTTCTGGCCTGAGGCGGCAGATTGCTTATATCCTTCTCATTGGACAAGATTGACCCCTGATGCAATGGAAGCAGCCCGGCAATTGTTTTCAGCAAAGTTGTTTTGCCACACCCGGAAGGTCCCAGGAGAGAAATCATTTCCCCATCTTCAATAAATAAATTGGCATTATTGACTGCGATTAAATCACCGTATTTCTGAGTTATTTCCTTAAGCTCGATACCCATTGCCGGCCCTCCCTTAAACGTTTGAATATTTCTTCATAATTAAGGAGCAGTTGAAATGCAGCCAGGAAAACAAGTGACAGCAATGAAAGCAATAAGGCCATCATGGCGGCTGCACCGATTTCACTGCTGGTCATTATTTGAAAGATTTGCTGCACCGCTACTTTATTCTTGGGCAATAACAAAAAAACGATTGCCCCCAATGTTGTCATGGTGGAAGTGAAATTTTTCAAAAAGGCGGTATTAAATGCCGGTTTCAGCAGGGGGAACATGATATCGAAAAAGACTCTGCGCTCACTCGCACCCAGATTAATCGCGGCCAGTTCCAGATTGGGATTTACATGTTCCATCAAAGCGTAGCCTGCTTTCATCCCAATATATATGTAGCGGTAAATACAAATTAAATAAATTATAATGCCGGTACCAAGCAGAATTACCGGTTCAAAGCCGGGTAAAACATATTTGCCGATACCCAGCAGGGGATATCTGAAAGTCACCAGATAACCGATACCCAGCAGTATTCCTGGCGTAGCAGCCGGTAAAGTTACCACCAAATCGAGCTGCCTGGTCAGGGGATAATCCTTCGTTTTTATAATATAAGCCAGCAAAACTCCCAACAAAGAGGAAATAAAACCGACTGTAACCGCCAATTTAACACTATTAACAAATGAAGCCAGGTTTTTGCTTAGAATATTCTCCAAATGCCGCAGGCTAAAGGCATAATTGTAGCCCCAATGTTCGGTAAATGCACCTATAACAATAAATGCATATTGAAAAACCACAAATATAACAAACAGACTGCTTAATCCGATCAGCATGAATTTCACAACCGGTTTCACCTGCTGGTATTCGATCCTTTCAGGAGAAACGTACTGGCTGTAGACCAGATTTTTACCGGAATAATGACGCTGAATAAAAAAAGCGGCAAAACAGGGAATAAAGAGAAAGATGCCGGTAATTGAAGCCATCTGCACATTATACAAGCCGGTAATCTGAATATATAAATCCGAGGCCAGAGTTTGGTAGGCGCCCCCAATAATTATCGGCGTTGCAAAATCCGCCATTGAAGTCAAAAAAACCAGCATGGCTGCTACGGTTATTTCAGGTATCATTAACGGCAAGGTTATAGTCAAAAAAACCTTCTTTTCCGGTGCCCCCAGATTCCTTGCAGCTTCTTCCGGGGAAACATCCGTTTTCCTGATTGCACTGGATATAAGCAAATAAGCCAAAGTAGCCAGTCCGATGGATTGCATGGTTACAATCCCATGGAACCCATAGGGGCTAATCTCCAGGCCCAGGAGTGAATGAGTAATAAGGCCCCTTTTGCCAAATAACATGATAAAGGCCACCGTTCCTACAAAGGGCGGGCTGATCAAGGGCATAAGCACTAATACCTGCATCAGCTTACGGCCCCAGAAATTCACGCGCCATAAAGTAATAGATGCCAGCAGACCGAATGAAGTCGCAATTACCGTTACAAACAAGGCCACCTGCAGGCTATTCTTCATATATTTCCATATCCGTGGTAGTATTTGATTGGACAAATCGGTACCGCTGCCCGATAACAGTCCATAAACAAACACACTTACTATGGGCAATAGTACGAAATAGATGATAGTAAGCGATATCAATATATAAAAAAGCTTGAATATAAAACTTTGCCTGCTTTGCATTATCAAAAATCCTCAATTTACGGCGTTTTTCTAATTCAACCAGATGACTCCACTGCGAAAACCCCTTTTGTTGCATAAGGGTTGCATAAATATACAAAGCGAGCGTTGGCGAAGCATGGTTGCAACGCCCGGCGAAGGCGAGCAGGCGAAAGGGGGCGAGCGACAGGACGTCGCGAGAGCGCTATACGACCATGGATGGGAGGTTAGCGTGTACCCCTTGAGCCGCGAGACAAGCCGCAGGTGTTGCCCATGCGAAGACTGCGAGCGGTATATTTATACAAGCCAATGAATATTAATAACTTTTTGCAGTAGAATCAACCAGATACCAAATAAAAATAAAGAGCCAGAATAACTACGCTACTCTGACTCTTTATCAAAATATTACCGACTATTTACCGGCTGCAGTGACGTATTCAGACCACTTGGCCAGTATAATGTCCCTATTTTCAGCATTTGCTTTAAAATCTGTCGCAAAAAGCTTAACTGTATTAATATCTATAATACCTTCCGGTCGCTCCACATCGGTTCTGGCTACGGCTGCATTTCTTTCTTTAGCAATGGTTTCCATGCCTCTTTTGGAAAGTATCCAGTCAATAAACACTTTAGCCGCATCTTCGTTCTTGGTACCTTTAACAATAGCTACCGGCTGCGGCCACCAACCTGTTCCGTCTGTGGGATATACCAGGGCAACATGAGGATTATTTGCTTCCAGGTCTCTATCTCCATTGCTGGCATTTATCCCTACTATTGCTTCTCCCTGTACCACTAGATTCGCGGGATCACTGCCACGCGGGGTAAAGAATGGAACCTGGTCAATCAGTTCGTCCAGATATTTCCATCCCCCGTCTTCTCCTTTAACCTCCAGCATGGCGGTAACCACATTATAAGCCGTACCTGAAGAAGCGGGATTGGGCATGGATACTTCACCTTTCAGGCCGGACTGCAGCAAATCATCCCAGGTTTCCGGCATTTTCAAGCCTTTTTGGGCAATCAGATCTTTATTAACTACCCAGTTAACGAGAGTAAGGGAGGTACCATGCCAGTATCCATCAGCATCTTTCATGGCAGCATCCAGAACTTCTCCGCTGGGAGATTTATAAGGAAGCAAAAGGTCTTTCTGGGATGCATTGATAAATGTATCCGCGCCACCTGTAAACCACAAATCAGCAATGGAAACACCTGATTTGCCTTCGTTCTCCAATCTCTGCAGAATCTCTCCATTTTGCATCGTAAGATGTTCAACTTTTATACCGGTATCTTCCTGAAAAACATCAACAATTGGTCTTACATTATCGGTTACACCATAAAGATTTAAAGTCGTTCCCTTCATTGACTCATCATAATATTCGGATGACCAATCCTGTCCCACATAAGCAGTCGATTTAACATCACCATTATCTTTATTTGTATCTGTTTTGGCTCCACAACCAGCCAGACTAAATACCAAAACCAATGACAACATCAAACTTACAAATTTTTTCACTGTTAACCCATTCCCCTTTTTTATAAAAATTATTTATATAACCCTATCCTTAATCAAGACGGAGCGCACCACTCCCTCCTATAAGGTTTTTAATCAGTTGCCCGTTTAATTTAGTTTAAATGATTATTTATTATACGCTATCATACAAACGGTTATATTGCAAGATGGTGTTAAAGGCCCTCACATTTAAAACCTGCTTCCATCTCGGCCGTACGATTAATGCTGCGCAGCAGGGTAGTTTTGCCACAACCTGACGGCCCCATAACAGCAGTGATAGAATCAGAATTAAACCCAGCATTTACATTTTTCAAAACATTTTTGTACCCGTACCCATAGCTCGGCCAAATGCCAGTACCAGTGCCCCCATCATACCTTTTCGAGCCAGAGGAACCACAACGCGCAGAGCCAGGTATTCCCGCGATACTCCCAGGGCCATACCTGCCTGGCGGTATTCAGGAGCTACTGAACGCAGGGCGGCCTCGGAGTTAGAGGTTATAAAGGGCAGGATCATGATGGCCAGAATCAAAGAAGCGGCAAAAAGGGATTCTCCGCTGGCCAGGTCAAATTTTAGTTCAAAAAACTTAATGAGCACTGCGGCCCCCAGGAACCCATAAACAACTGAAGGTATACCGGCAAGCATGTTTAAAACCGGACGCAGCACTGCGGCCAACGGGGCGGGAGCAAATTCCGCCAGGAATATCCTTGCCGAGGCATTACATAAGGAGCTTATTGATGAAAAAACAGGAAATAGATCTGGGATAACATGATTCAAAAGCGAAGATGGTTGCCGGCGACGACTTTTACTGATTATCCGGATATGCTTTAACGTGAATAAGAAATAGCTTTAATCTAACCAGAGGAAGTGATCATTATGGTCCGATATAGATGCCGTTTATAGGCTGTTTTTTTGTGGAGCAAGAAAGGAAGGCGTTATACAGATATATGAAAAGTAATGAACTGACAGCTACAGCGATAAAAAGGCATAAATATTTAGTAATAGTGCAATAATAACTTAATAAGTATCCCGCAATTTATCAATGTATGTCATATAGTAAATATTGTTTCATATAATAATATTGTAGCACACATAAGTTAGATGCGATATAATAACATAAAAAGGTAAAAGGGGATGTTAACGGTTATGGGAGCTATAAAGGTAACTCAGAAAGGGCAGGTTGTTATTCCGGCTGAGTTTCGTAAAAAATACGGTATCAAAGCACCTGGCCATGTTTTGCTTGCAGAACGGGAAGGGCACCTCGTAATTATGCCTATGCCGGATGATCCCGTTGCGGGAGCCAGGGGGATGCTGAAGCCGAAACAGCCCCTTGCAGTAAGCTGTGCAGCCTTCAAAAAAGAGGAAATGATGCTGGAAGGTGAAGACAATGAGTAAGAGTTATATCTTCGATTCTTATGCTGTACTGTCTTATCTGCAGGATGAACCTTGCGCAGATGAAATTTTCGCATTATTGCGGCAGGCTCAGGATGAAAAGATCAAGCTTTACATGACCTGGATTAATGTTGGGGAAGTGTATTATCGGGTATGGCGAGAATATGGAAAAATAGAAGCCGAGCGTGTTTTGGATATTCTCTCTGCTTGGCCGCTTGAGATACTTGTTGCCGATTCTGAGTTAACTATAGCGGCCGCTGCTGTTAAGGCGCAAAATAAACTTGCATATGCGGATGCCTTTGCGATAGGAGCTGCCATATTAAAACAAGCTGAACTGGTCACGGGTGACCCTGAAATAAAGATGGCCAGTCAAAAACTAGGTTTCATTTTATACTGGATAGATAACCAAAAAGGATTATAGAGATGAGGGATTCAGCTTGAAGTTGCTACGCTTTTACTTGAAAAAGGCGAAGATGTTAAGACGATTCAGGAATTATTGGGTTATGCTGATCCTGCTACTACACTTAGAATTTATGCCCATGTGATTAATAAAAGGAAGGTAGATTGTGCAGAAAACCTAAATGGAATATCAGTAATGTTCTCCCAACACATAACCCCGACTCCGAAACAAATATGCCCGATAATATCTAAAACTTCTATCAAAAATTCTGTCAAATTTAATTTCAATAGTGTATAATGACGTTGATGCGGGAGTAGCTCAGTGGTAGAGCACCGGCTTCCCAAGCCGGGTGTCGAGGGTTCGAACCCCTTTTCCCGCTCCAATTATTTAACTCAAGCGATGATTTCTGCTGCCTGATATTTTTTTTACATAGGGGGAGGTTAGAACTATGAAGAAGCATCTGGTGACGGTGGTAAAGCCGGTTTTATTCCGGGATGGGCAGGAAACAAATTGCCGCGAATGTGCTACTTCCTGCCAGTCGGCCTGTAAGACATCTTGTACAGTAGGTAATCAGCATTGTAAGAAACACTAGTCCTGACAAAAGGGGCAACAGCCCCTTTTTTTATGCCCGGAAACGGGAGATGGCATGGGGGAGGAAAACGCTTGCGGGGTTTGAGGGAATATGATTTTGCGGCGGGTATTCATTTGTACCGCTATAAAGAACAGAATATTCTGTTGGATGTAAACACGGGGGCTATTCACTTGCTGGATGAGCTGGCCTATCACTTGGTGGAAAAACTGGCCGTTCTTCAGGGTGATTGGGAGAGGGCTTTAGCCGAACTGGAAGCGGAGTTTCCGGCAGAAGAGATTGCTGAGGCTGCCCAGGAAATTGAAGATGCCTGGAGAAACGGCAGCCTGTTCAGTGAATTTGCTGTTCCCGTAGTAGAGCTTTCCCGGTTATCCGTAAAAGCTTTATGTCTTAATATGGCTCACTCCTGTAATATGAAGTGCAGCTATTGTTTTGCCAGCCAGGGCAATTTTGGCTTGCGACCAGCATTGATGTCGCTGGAAACGGCCCAAAAGGCCCTGGATTTTTTATTGGAGCAAAGTGGGGAAAGACAAAACCTGGAGGTAGACTTTTTTGGCGGTGAGCCTTTACTGGTTTTCCCGGTTATTAAGGATTTGGTGGCCTATGCCCGGGAAAGGGAAAAGGAAACCGGTAAAAGATTTAGCTTTACCCTGACCACCAATTGTCTTTTGCTTAATGAAGAGGTTCAGGATTTTGTTATTGACCATGGAATCGGGGTAATAATGAGCCTGGATGGCCGGAAAGAAACCCATGACCGGCACCGGCTTCTTAATAACGGGCAGGGGAGCTATGAGCTGGTTTTACCTAAAATACAAGAAATGCTGACGAAAGAACCGGTCAGCTATTATGTGCGCGGTACTTTCACCCGGGACAACCTGGATTTTAGCGAGGACTTGCGCCATATGCTGGAACTGGGTTTTACCTGTGTTTCGCTGGAACCGGCGGTGGGAGCGGACAACCCTCTGGCTATTAGCCGTGACGATTTGCCCCGGGTACTAAAGGAGTACGACCGCCTGACGGATATCTTGCTGGAATACCGGGAATCAGGGCAGGACATTCATTTTTTCCATTATAACCTGGACCTGCAGAAAGGCCCTTGCCTGGCTAAACGAGTCACCGGTTGCGGCGCAGGAATCGAGTATCTGGCAGTAACTCCGGAAGGGGATCTCTATCCCTGTCACCAGTTTGTGGGGGAAGCTCGATTTTACATGGGTAATGTAGAAAATGGTGAAATAGACTACGCCGTTCGCCGCGTTTTCGAAGAAAACCAGCTGGTTAACAAAGAGTGTCGGCGTTGCTGGGCTCGGTATTTCTGTGGAGGTGGCTGCCATGCCGGAGCCTACTTCCAGGGAGATATAAGTAAACCGCATGCAGTTAGCTGTACTATGCATAAAAAAAGAATCGAAGGAGCTATTTATCTAGACCTGCTTAAGCATTTGCCCCCACGATAAATATTTTTAAATATTTCGACATCTTCTCTCGGACAACAAAATCTGCGTAAGATGCAATGGCTGCATACAATATATTGTGGAAGGGAGCCCTGGAAATCAGGCCAGTAAATCCCGCCGGGAGAAAAAAAGGGTAAAAAAGCAGGAATTTCTGGCCGGTTGGTCGAAGCAATAGCAAGATAAAAATGAAAAAATACTAAAATGGAGACTAAAAATGTTGAATTTATTGCAGCAACACCGCCGCTACACGCCCTTGGGACTGATTTTAGGTGGACTTATTTTCCTTTTTGTGATGTCCTCACTGGGAGTACAGATGCCAGCTTATTCAGTCTTTATTGACCAGCAGGAAAAGTTCCAAACCGATGACCCCGAGGCGGTTAATCTGGCGCTACAACGCATAATAGCTCAGGAAAGAAAACGATGCCAGCAGGACATAGACCTGGTTAACCAGGTGGAAATAGAAAAGGTTTTTGCCAAGCGGGAGAATATTATTCCGGCGGAAGAAGTGGAAAAAGAGCTTCGCAAAAACCTGCAATTTGAATCCCTGGCCACCTCCATTGTGGTAGATGGAAAGGCCGTAGCTTCAGTTAAAAATCGGGAAC
The DNA here is from genome assembly GCF_001570625.1 of Syntrophomonas wolfei subsp. methylbutyratica. Classification (GTDB taxonomy): domain Bacteria; phylum Bacillota; class Syntrophomonadia; order Syntrophomonadales; family Syntrophomonadaceae; genus Syntrophomonas; species Syntrophomonas methylbutyratica. Next base: position 113,011 of record NZ_BBQT01000002.1, read on the forward strand.
TGGCGGAAAAAATATTGAACAATTTAAAAAGAGAATATTCCTGGCTGGATGAGGGGGAAGAACTGCTGGAAGTTACCTTTGCGGAAAAGGTAGAATTGCGAGATACCAAAGTGCCTTCCCAGGAGATAATTGAACCCCCACAGGCTTATCAATTGATTAAGATTGGCACTAATAATCCGGAGAAATACCTGGTTAAAGAGGGGGATTCCCTCTGGCTGATAGCCCGGCGCAATGATATGTATGTGAATGATATTGTGGTGGCCAACAACCTGAATTCCGACAAGCTATCTCTGGGACAGGAATTACTGCTGGTTAAAAGCAAGCCCTATATAACGGTAATGACTCAGGTTAAAGGGGAAAGAGTGGAAGCCATTCCTTTCCAGACCAAGGTGGTAGTGGATACTTCAGCCGGTACTTCGGTGCGGGTCAAACAGGAGGGTAAAAACGGGGAAAAACAAGTGGTTTACCAGGCCACCAAGCTCAATGGCGTACTTCAAGAAAAAGATGTAAAAAACGAGAAGATTTTGCGGGAAGCAGTGGATAAGATAATCGTCAAAGGCAACCGGGTAGTGCAAGTCGCTTCCCGTTCCGGCTCAGGAAACCTGGAATGGCCCACTTATGGCCCTATTAACCAGTATTATAAAGGGAGAGGCCATACGGGATTAGATATAGGAGCCCGCAGTGGGACCAGTATAAGAGCCGCGGATGCCGGTTATGTCGCTTCGGCCTGCTATCAAGGCAATTATGGTAAGTTCATTGTTATCAATCACAATAATGGCCTGGTTACTCGTTACGCTCATTGTTCCAGTATAGCAGTATCTGAAGGACAGAGTGTTTCCCGGGGAGAAGTGATTGGCACAGTGGGTTCCACCGGCAGGAGTTCCGGTCCCCACCTGCATTTTGAAGTATTGTCCGGCGGGTCTTTTCAAAATCCGTTAAACTACTTGCCTTAAGAAAGGCATGTACCCTGACCGTAAGGGTCGGGGTTTTTATTTTTTAGAGGGGGTAATAGCTATGTATGATGTGGTGATAATTGGCAGCGGCCCCGCCGGTTTAACGGCAGCCATTTATACCAGCCGGGCCAAATTAAAAACCCTGGTATTGGAATCATCGGTCTTTGGCGGCAATGCAGCCTTGATTGATCATATTGATAATTATCCGGGATTTCCCTTTGGTGTAAGTGGGGCGGATTTAATGGAGAGCTTTCGGCTTCAGGCGGAAAGATTCGGGGCTGAACTCCGCATGGAGGAAGTTATAGGTTTAAAAAATGCGTCTGGAGCAATAAAAACGCTGGTAACAAATATGCAAGAGTACCAGGCCAAAAGCGTAATTATAGCTATGGGGGCGAAGCGTCGGGAACTGGAGGTAGACGGAGAGAAGGAATACCTGGGGCGCGGCGTTTCTTATTGTGCTACCTGCGATGGAGCTTTTTTTCAAGGGACTTCGGTAGCAGTAGTAGGGGGCGGTGACTCGGCAGTAAAAGAAGCACTCTATCTGGCCGGAATTGCGGACAAGGTTTACCTTATTCACCGTAGAGAAGGTTTTAGGGCCAACCAGACAGCCCTGGAGAAAATGATGAATCACGAGAAGATAGAACTCAGATTAAACCAGGTAGTAAAACGGGTAGAAGGTGATGCCCTGATGAAAAGCCTGCTGCTGAAGAATCTAAAAACCGGGGAAGAAGAAAGGCTGGAGGTAGAAGGGCTTTTCGTTAGCATAGGACTGGTAGCGGGAACTGATCTGCTTGGCGGCATGCTGGAGAGCAGGGAGGGGTACATAGTAACCGATGATAATATGATGAGCTCTATTCCCGGAATTTTTGCCGCAGGTGATGTGCGTGCCAAAAAGGAACGACAGGTGGCAACTGCCGTTGGGGAAGGAGCTTTGGCAGGAATAGCCGCAAGTGAATATTTGCAGGAATAGAACCCACTATTTGCTTGCCCCTCTGCCATCAAGCCCATAGTATAATGAGGCTCAGAGAGGAGAGGGGGAAATGTGGGGAATAAAGTCGCTTGATGCCGGCAAGGGTCTTATTTTGCTTCTCCTGCTGGTCTTGCTGCTTACGCTGCTGATAAACAAGCACGGCTACAGCATCATGCGCGTAATGGTAGGACAAGAAGTAAATTTAAAGACCGCCGGTTTTGAAAGGATGCAAAGCGAACATTTTGATATCAGATATATGGCCCAAGATAGTGCTTATATAGAAATGATTGTCCAGGTATCAGAAGAAGCCTATTCGGCTGTAGCGGAAAGATTTGGGCGGGAACCGGCCGGGAAAACCGTAGTGGTGGTTTATCCTGATACCGCCAGCCTGGCCGGCAGTATTGGCTGGAACCGGAATGAGAGTGCCATGGGAGTATACTGGGCAGGTTCCATCCGTATCCTGTCGCCGGGTGAGTGGATAAAAAGCGATGATCTGGAAAAGCAGTTCAAACAGGAAGGACCTATGGTACATGAGTTTACCCACCTGATGGTTGACGAAATCACCAGGGGGAACTACAATCGCTGGTGGACAGAAGGAATTGCCCAGTATTTAGAGAAGAAGATTACAGGCTTTGAGTTTGCCGATCCTTTTGCCCGGGGGAGAGAATTGGAGTATTATGAATTTATGACCCTGGAGCAAAAATTTGATGAACTTGATCAACAGATTGCTTATTGGGAATCTTTACAGGCAGTACAGTATATAGTTGATATATATGGGGAAGAAAAGTTGTTTACGGTATTGGAGGAGCAAGGAAAAGGAAGCAGGCTGAACACTGCTCTGGAAATATGCCTGGGAATAAGTTGCCAGGAATTTGAGCAAGGGTTTTACCAGTACTTGCAAAAGAAATAAGGCGAGAGGTGTAGTTCTTGAAAGACCGTTTAATTATCGAGGGAGGGCATCCCTTGAATGGCCGGGTACGGGTAAGTGGAGCTAAAAATGCCGGGCTGGTATTACTGGTAGCCAGTACCCTGGCCGATGGAGAAACCATACTGGATAACATGCCTCGGATAAGGGATGTTGAAGTGATGGTGCAGATTCTCAACGAGCTTGGGGTTAATGCTCGTTGGAATGAAGATGGAAGTTTATCCATCTGCCCGCCGCCAGCGGGCAGCATGAAGGTAAAAACCTCTTACGAATTGTCGAAAAAATTAAGAGCTTCCAACTTGCTGTTGGGTGCACTACTGGGTCGGGAAAGGGAAGCAGTTATCTCCTTGCCGGGAGGCTGCGATATCGGTTCGCGCCCTATGGATTTGCATATAAAAGGGATTCAAGCCCTGGGAGCAGAAGTGGATATAGAACACGGTTTTATTTATGCCCGCAGCAAAACGCCATCAGGAGCTCGAGTTTACCTGGATTTCCCCAGCGTAGGGGCCAGCGAAAACATAATGATGATGGCCTCCCGAACGCCAGGGCAGAGCGTGATCGAGAATGCGGCCAAAGAGCCGGAAATCGTGGATTTGGCAAACTTTCTCAATTCCATGGGGGCCCGGATTAGGGGAGCCGGAACTGATCTGATAAAAATTGAAGGAGTACCGGAACTCAAGGCTTGTCGTTATGCTATTATTCCCGACCGGATTGAAGCCGGGACTTATATGGTGGGGGCAGCTATTTCCGGGGGAGATGTGCAAGTGGAAAATGTAATCCCTACCCATCTTCATCCTATAGTGGCCAAGTTGCAGGAAACCGGAGCTATTGTAGAAGAAACCGATCAGGGCGTACGGGTAAGAGCAGGCAAGCAGGTTCTGCCGGTAGATATTAAAACCTTACCCTATCCTGGATTCCCTACCGACATGCAGTCCCAGATGATGGCTTTGCTGTCTCTGGCGGAGGGCTCCAGCGTCATAGTGGAAAATGTTTTCGAGAATCGCTTTCAAATTGTGGATGAATTAAAACGCATGGGAGCAAGCATTCAAGTTGAGGGACATACCGCCGTGGTAAGAGGGGTAAAGACCCTTTTTGGGGCTCGGGTCAAAGCTACCGACCTGCGGGCTGGAGCTGGCCTTATATTGGGAGCACTGGCTGCTCGGGGAGAAACCACTATTGAAGATGCCATTCATATTTTTCGCGGTTATGAGAACATTGAAAAAAAGCTCAGCCAACTGGGAGCTCGGGTAAAAACGAAATAGAAGGTGAATCAAAGTACCATTTCACGTTGTCACGCTGCCAAGAAGGGAGGAAAGAAATGCTTCAACATTTCATTCCTCCCTTATGTTTTGCCAAAAGCTTATTCCTGCACTACCACTGTTGGTGTAACCGCCGCTTTTTTCCCGGTGGTAAAGGAAATTACCACAGATTTGCCCAGTTTTTCTCCAGCCTTGGAGGCAAGATCAGCCAGTATTACTATAGTGTATTTGCTGTTGGGTGCCAGAGCGTTAACCGGTCTGACATAGATATTCCGGCGCTTGCTAAAATCCACGGTATCGGGAATCCTCCTTACCCTGATGGCAATTCTTTCACTTCCTTTAAACATTCTTATCTGTTTGCGATTATTATTCCAAACCAGGTCGTTCACTACATTCTTATCAAAAACCAGTTTAATTTCTTTGAGGCGGGTAGAAACATTACGCGCCCCATTGGCCGGCACTGAAGAAACAAAGTTTAATGGTTTTTGTCCAGGTACAGCCATTAATATTCCCCCTTTTGGTGAACATATTACCAATGCTGGTTTATACTATGGGAAATGACCAGAAAGTGTTCAGTAAAGAGCACAGGAAATATATGTTTATCCGATGACTAACTCGCTCTAAGACTCCCGCCTCTATAGGCAGGAGTAAGAGCGACTAAGTCCCTGGATAAGTGCGGCTAAGCTTCAGATGGAGTTAAAACTCCACCTGAAGCAAGTCTTACTTTATACAACCATTAGATGATATAGTGAAGACCAGGAGTGGCAATTTAGAGTGAAAAATAGAGTTGAATAGATTTATTAACCCAAAAAACAGTTGAAAGCAAGCTTTGAGGAGGAAATCTATTTGAAATACCGCATTATTTCCGTGGGAAAGATTCGTGAATCCTTTTATATGGAAGGAGTTAGAGAATATATGAAACGCCTGGGGCCTTACACCAGCATGGAGTTTATCGATGGCTTGGAAGAAAAGATAAGCCCCCGGGCCAGAGAAAAAGAGATTCAAGCCATCCTGCAAAAAGAGGCGGAAAAAATCAAGAGATGGCTCGATAAAGATGAAATCCTGGTGGTGCTGGACCTGGAAGGGCAAGTTCGCAGTTCGGAAGAAATAGCCCGGCAACTGGAGAAATGGAATGCTTCCGGGAAAAGCCGGGTCACTTTCCTGCTTGGTGCTGCCCACGGCCTGGCCAACGAAATAAAGCAACAGGCCCAGGAGAGCGTCTCTCTTTCCCGCCTGACCTTTCCCCACCAGATGGCGGTGCTAATCCTCGCAGAGCAAATCTACCGGGGCTTCAAGATTTTAAAGGGTGAACCGTATCATCGCTAGCACAAGGGGAAGGAACTCCAATGTAATAACAGTTTATTTTTGGTTCAATGCAAAAAAGTCACAAAAATATTATGAAAGTAAAATATTTGCCTTCAGTATAATATGCGGTCCTTTTGTCGAAGGTATTTATGTTAATATGGGAGTAATTCAGGAAGGAGGCAGAGAGTGATGATTATGACCACAACTCCGAGCATTGAAGGCCAAAGAATAATTGAATACCTGGGCCTGGTAACCGGAGAAGCTATCATGGGAGCCAATGTAGTTCGGGACATCTTTGCCAGTATCACCGATATTGTGGGAGGACGTTCCGGGGCCTATGAGAGTAAGCTGGGCGATGCGCGCCGCATTGCTATAGGGGAGATGCAGGAACAGGCGCGCCGTCTGGGAGCCAATGCGGTGGTTGGAATTGACATTGATTACGAGGTTATTCGCGATGGGATGTTGATGGTAGCCGCCAGTGGAACCGCGGTGAAGACGGCTTAACCTAAATGCCCATGGGGGCAATGCCATGGGTTCTAGGAAAAGGAATACTCATGAAAAGTACTGCCAGTTGAAGAGCATAGAGCATAGGATAAGAAATATTGACAATAGGGAATTCTCAGTATGGGGGAATGAGCTTGAGCCACAGAAAAGTGACCCAATCACTAATCTTCGCCGGTCTTGTGGCCCTGATTTACGGGCTCTGGCGCGGTGAAGCGGGACAGGTTTTCCTTAAAGGGGCCCGCATCTGCTTGGAGTGCATCGGCCTATAATATTAGCCTGCTGCCAGGCAATTAGTTGTTAAACCCTCCATACCCAGAGGACACAAGCATTGATTATCAACCCCCCATGACCGAGGGGTACAACTGATGAAAAGTGAGTTTTTAGGTATTTGAAATAGTATGATGTAGTAAAAAAACCTTAACCCCTTACTTCCTAACTCCTCACTTTTCTTATCAACATATTGGTGAATGCTACAAACCTAGCGTAAGAATGCAAGCGGGTATGAGCGGGGTTTGTTTAGCGGGGATGGGAAGGAGCGATGCTGATGATGGATACCCGCCGTCTGGTGCAATGGCTCTCCGCTATTATCTCCAATGCTTATTTCAAGGGATTTGCCAGCTTGAGCATATATCAGGGAGTGGGCAAAAGAGTCTGCGTACCGGTATTAAATTGCTATTCCTGTCCCGGTGCCCTGGGCTCCTGCCCGGTGGGTTCCATGCAATCCCTCCTGGGGGGGTACAAGCAGCAGTTCTCCTTTTATGTAGCGGGTTTATTGACCGTGGTTGGTGCAGCCAGCGGGCGCCTGGCCTGTGGCTGGCTTTGTCCTTTTGGCCTGGTTCAGGAGCTCCTGGCCCGGATTTCCCGGCGCAAACTGCATTTGCCAGCCTTGGCAAAGAAATTAAAATACCTGGTATTACTATTAACCATAGTGCTTCCGGTTCTGTGGGTCAATCAAGCCGGGCTGGGGAGTCCTTATTTCTGCAAGTTTCTCTGTCCGGCTGGAACATTGGAGGCTGGGCTTCCTCTGGGTTTGGGGCGGCTGGAATTGCGGGCTCTCCTGGGGAGTCTTTTCGCCTGGAAAGCGGCGGTTTTATTTTTGATTTTGTTTCTGTCTATTATATATTTTCGCCCCTTTTGCCGCAGCCTTTGCCCGCTGGGGGCTTATTATGCTTTGTTTAACCGGGTTAGCTGGTGGCGCCTGGAAATTAACCCCGAAGACTGTATTGATTGCGGTTGCTGCAGCCAGGTCTGCCCGGTAGAGATAAATGTGCGGGAAGACCCGAACAGCCCGGAATGCATCCGTTGCCTGCGCTGCAGAGACAACTGCCCGGGCCGGGCTATAAGTTTTGGTCGCAGGGATGAAGCGTTGCTGGCAAGAATGGAGTGGCCGGAGAGATAAGCTGACCGGACGCTTATCCTATTCCTCAACACTTATTTTTATCAGAAGGCGAAAAAGATAAGCCGATGGTAAACTGGTACCGCTATTAATCCCCCAGAAATACAGATAAAAAGAAAATGCTTTATTTTTGGTGTCTGTTCGTTTATGAAAGGAAGCTTATTAACATGAGAAGAAAAGTTTTTACCCTCTTGACGCTTATCTTCATATTTTGTTTCTCGCTGCTATCTCTTGGCGGGTGCGGGAACTCAAGCCCGGGGCCGACCGGTGAGCAGCAGGAGGAACTGCCTAAGGATAAAGAGGGTAAGAGCCAGGAGGAGGCTCCGGTTTTTACCTTGTCTCAATTGGAGAGCGGGGAAGAGACGGATTTCCCGCTTGATTTCCGGGGGCAAAAGGTCCTGCTACTGTTCTTCTCTTTGGGATGACCCGGCTGTGTGGACGAAGTGCTGCAGTTGCAGCCATTAATCAAGGAGTGGAGCCAAAAAGACAACTTCCAGATGGTCTTGGTTAGTTCTGATGCAGCCGAGGATATGCAGGCTTTTCTGGAGGAGAACCCGCTGGAGACAGTTAGCGTGTTAATGGACCCAGGGGGTGAAGCGGGCAGAATCTACCGGGTCCAGTTCCTGCCTACCAGCTTTTTGCTTAACGAAGAGGGGCAAATCGAGCAGTCCTTGGTAGGCTGGGACAGTAAAAAGGGTCCAGCCAAGCTGGAAGAATGGTTGAATAAGTAAAATACCAGCCCTGGGGTGTTTTAGGGTTTATTGAGATGACCCAAAGGGGTTATAGCGATAGGTATTCTTTTTCCCTATCTTTCATAAATTAGTACCCTTTCTTCCATAACCCGTTTTTGAACCCTTTCTTTCAAGTCATCTTGAACGACAGATACTTTAATTTTAGAAATATTATTTAATTCTTTGGTAAGTTTGAATTCTTCATCAAAGCTAAGATAGGCCTGGCTCTCAAGTGGTAATATTTGTATATCAATATCGCTTTTGATAGTATGGTCACCTCTGGCATAAGAGCCAAATAAATAGGCTTTCGATATATTGTATTTTTCTAAAACCGGTCTAAATTGGGTCTTTATATCTTCAATAGTTGGCATTTGAAGTTCTAGCTGCTCAGCCAGGGTATTTAAATAATTATAAATATCCGGGTAGACTTCTTCCGGCAAAAGTCTAACCGCTTGGATTAATATATCCTCGCTTAATCCGGTTGACATAGCTGTTGTGCCTCCTTCCAAAATCTCTGTATATATTTTACATTATAGCATGCAATTATAGTAGGCCGGCAAGTATCGTTGGCAAAGAATATAACGAAAAGGGGCAAATCGAGCAGTCCTTGGTAGGCTGGGACAGCAAAAAGGGTTGGGCCAGGCTGGAAGAATGGTTGAAAAGTTGATTGGCAGGTGAGCAGGGGATATAATTGTTAAGAGCGCTGTGAAGAAACTGCTCCGCAGTTTCTTCCAATGCTTTAAGTTAATGAGAAATATAGGGCAAGCTGTTCCGGATATGGTAGAGCAGGAAGCCTTTTTGAGGGAGGATGGTGCAGATGGAAGATAAAAGCAATATCAAGGAAAATAAGGAGAAGACTCCGGCGGCGGAAAATATTGCCGCCCGGCCGGTTAATTTTATCCAAAATATCATCAGCGAAGACTTGAAGGCAGGCAAGAACGGGGGCCGGGTACATACGCGCTTTCCTCCCGAGCCCAACGGCTACCTCCATATCGGACATGCCAAGTCCATTTGCCTGAATTTCGGCCTGGCGGCGGCCAATGGGGGCATTACCAACCTGCGCTTTGATGATACCAACCCCAGCAAGGAAGAGCTGGAATATGTGGAATCAATTCAAGAAGATGTCCGCTGGCTGGGGTTTGATTGGGAGGACCGCCTTTTCTATGCTTCCGATTACTTTGAAGACCTTTACCAGTATGCAATCGGCCTGATAAAAGCCGGCAAGGCTTATGTCTGTGATTTGAGTGCCCAGGAAATCAGAGACTACCGGGGTACGCTGACGGAAGCGGGCAAAGAAAGCCCTTACCGCAATCGTTCGGTGGAAGAAAACCTGGAGCTTTTTGCCCGTATGCGGTCGGGGGAATTCGCTGATGGTTCCCGCGTGCTTCGCGCCCGTATAGACATGGCTTCGCCCAACTTGAATATGCGCGACCCGGTACTCTACCGAATTTTGCGCGCCACCCATCATCGCAGCGGGGACAATTGGTGCATCTATCCCATGTATGATTATGCCCATCCCCTCTCCGATGCTTTTGAAAATATAACCCATTCGGTCTGTACGCTGGAATTTGCCGACCACCGGCCTCTATATGACTGGGTCTTGGATGCGCTGCCCTTGGAAGCATACCCGCGGAAAGTCGAGGGACGTCCGCAGCAGATTGAATTTGCCCGTCTTAACTTGAGCTACACGGTTATGAGCAAGCGCAAGCTCCGGGAACTGGTGGAAGAGGGTTATATTGAGGGTTGGGACGACCCGCGCATGCCGACTATTTCCGGGCTGCGGCGGCGGGGCTACACGGCGGAATCCATACGCGACTTCTGCGAGCGCATCGGTGTGGCCAAAAGGAACAGCATGGTGGATATTGCTCTTCTGGAACATTGCATCCGGGAGGATTTAAATATCCGGGCACCCCGGATAATGGCTGTGCTCCGGCCTTTGCGGGTGATAATAGACAACTATCCCGCGGAACAGGTAGAATGGCTGGAAACAGAGAATAACCAGGAGAATCCGGCCATGGGCAGCCGGCAAATACCCTTTTCCCGGGAAATATATATCGAGCAGGAAGACTTTATGGAAGACCCGCCGAAGAAATTCTTCCGCCTGCGGCCAGGCGGGGAGATCCGGCTGAAAAGCGCCTACATTATTAAGTGTGAAGAAGTGATAAAGGACGAAAGAACTGGGGAAATAATCGAGCTGCACTGCAGTTATGACCCGGATTCCCGCAGCGGCGGCCCCAACAGCGGTCGCAAGGTCAAAGGGACTTCCCACTGGGTGTCTGCTGCTCATGCCGTAGCGGCTGAAGTCCGGCTTTACGAGCAGCTCTTTTTGCACGAAAATCCGGACGAAATGGAAGGGGATTATAAGGAGCAATTGAACCCTGATTCGCTGCTGCGATTATCCTCCTGTATGCTGGAGCCCAGTATCAGGGAGGCGGCTCCGGGAAGCCGCTTCCAGTTCCTGCGCCAGGGTTATTTCTATATTGATCCCGTTGATTCCAAGGAGGGGCGATTGTTTATAAACCGCATTGTCTCCCTGCGCGACTCCTGGGCCAAAGCGCAAAAAAAGATGTAGAGGCGGGTACAGTAAGTCAGGGGACGCTTCTTCGACAAAAAATAAAGAGCTCAGCAAAACCCTGGATAGGGTGGAGCTGAGCTTAATATCTCAGATAACAAACCACTGTTTATGGTTTTTATGATAGATTGAGCCTTAATTAAGCTGGCAGGATAAGGGACATAGTATATTACCGCTTGCAGCGGCATCCATCGGAGCAGTTCCCTGGTATTCAATATATTGTATTATTCAGGGTTGGGAACGATCAACGTGCCCTCGTGGATTAAAGCATCTATGAGTGCGTCAAATAGGTCATCTTCATTGGCGAAACTAAAATAGACATCTACCCACTTGGTCTGGTTGGGTGAGAACTTATCCCGTAAATCAAACGGAATTTCTACGCTCCAATTATCATCGACTTCAAGCTTCTGTAATACCGGAATTATTACTTTGTGGTTATCTGTTTTGCTCATAGCAACCTTCCTTTCATTCCTTTCAGTCCAAGCGACTCAATAATTTTGCCTATTATCAAAACGTCCGGATTATATAAAATTTAATTTTCACCCCCTTCTAGTCCCTTTCCGAATAAGATCAGCCTCAAGGTACAAGCAATATAACAAGGGCAGAATTATGTCAATATAGAACACTTGACGTTGACAGCAATCCGTAGATATAAAGTATCTTAACTTCTTGCAGATATTGATTCCGCTGCAAAAAGTAATAATTATGCATTCGCTTGCGTAAATATTCCGCTCCAGCGTCCTTAATAGCGACCGAAGGGAGCATCAGTTGTGCCCGACAGGGCGCTACGCATGGGCAACACCTACGGCTTATCTCGCGGCTCAAGGGGTACCGTGCTAATCTCCCGTCCATGGGAGGCAACCTTAATAGTGACACCCTCCAGGGCGGAACACCAGGCGTACCCGAAGGGTGAAGCGCTCTCGCGACCTCCTGTCGCTCGCCCCCTTTCGCCTGTTCGCCTTCGCCGGGTGTTGCATCCATGCTTCGCCAACGCTCGCTTTGTATATTTATGCAACCCTTATGCAACAAAAAGGGGTTTTTGCAGTAGAACCATAATTCAGATTATTACATACCTGCCTTCCTTTCTTTGGGGAGCTTTTGGTGTGTAGGCAGGATAGCCGAAAGTTACAGCTGCAATAAACTCACCATGTTCAGCTGCATATTTGCGGCGTAATTCTTCATCCATTCCCGCGCGCATGGGCGCAGTCATCCAGCAGGAACCGATGCCCATGTCATAAGCCGCTAAGAGCATATTCTGGACTGCGGCGCTTACGCCCTCAATGACACTTTTCTTGTCAGGATAATCTTGTTTTAACATAAAGGCGAGAATGCAACACTGTGCGCCCCCCAGGCTGTTTAGAAATACCTTTGTTTCGGCGATAGTCGCAGGGTGATTGGCAAAACGTTCATTTAGCACAGGTTCAAATTCATCATATACATCGCTCATGAAAGTACGGAATTCTTCAAGTTTTTCCGTACTCTTAATCACGACAAAGTACCATGGTTGAAGATCTATGGCCGAGGGAGCATATAAGCCGGCTGTAATTATGTCCTGAACATCCGAGTCGTTTAAGGATTGGTCTGTATACCTTCGCACACTTCTTCTACCGATAATGGCATCTTTTGTTTCCATAATCATCCTCCCCGAAATAGTTTGATACCGCAGCTGCAGATGTAACATAAACCAACTAACCCATATGCCAGCCTACATCCCAGCTATGGCTCTGAATGTACGTACGTTCACTCAAGAAAACAAACAACCCTTTTACCGTCTTGTTCAGAATTCTTCTGGCTTTTTTAATAATCCTTTAGCCAGTGTTTCATGGAAAGATACGACCATTTCAATCATCTCTTGTTTTGATATGGTCTTTAGAACGACCCACTTATACAAAAGGAATTTCTCCGTAGCCAGGATAGAATGAGCCAGGGGGGAAATCCAAACTTTATTAAAAACACCTTTCTGTATACCAAACTCGATATTATTTGAATAGAATTCAATTAATTTATCTTCAAATTGCTTTATACATTGATCAATAGGGTCACTTGCTCCTGCAACTCTGCTATATATTTCCGACAGGGCTTCGTTTTCGGCAAATAATTCCATGGTAATTCGCTTGGTCTCAACAAATCTTTTATAAAGGTCTTGTTCTTTTGTCCAGTATTCAGAGAATTGTTTAATAATTCGTTCGGCAAACTCTTCTAAAAGCGCCTTTAAGACATCTTCCTTGTCAATGAAGTAGTTATAAAATGTGCCTGTTCCGAAACCCGATCTGGCAATAATGTCGCGAATGGCCGTATTATAATAACCCTTCTCGACAAACAGATGCATTGCGCATTCCAGGAATATTTGGCGTTTTTCTTTGTCTTGCTTGAATTCAGGTAGTGGCACTTCCACCCCTCCTTTAGTGAGTGTACGTACGTTCACCAAAAGTATAACTCCATTCTCTTTAGTAGTCAAGAGAAAAAGTGCGGAAATGCAGTTGGCTTAAACAGGATAAGCTGTAGCTTGGGCAGAATGTGGGAGGATATCCCTACGCGGCTCCTGAGCCAAAGCGCAAAAAAAGCATAGAGGCGGGCACAGTTAGCCAGGAGACGCTTCTTCGACAAAAAAATAAAGAGCTCAGCAAAACCCTGGAGAGGGTGGAGCTGAGCTTAATATCTGGCAGATAACAAACCACTGTTTATGGTTTTTATGATAGATTGAGCTTTTCGAATTAATCTCTCCTCAGGGCTTCGATGGGGTCCATTTTGGAGGCTTTATTGGCCGGGTAAATGCCGAAGAACAGGCCGACCGCTACGGAAAACCCCACGGCCAGCAATACCGTCCATCCGGAAACCAGCGGCGGCCACTTGGCCAGCCGGGCTACCAGCAAAGCCCCGCCATATCCCAGAATTATGCCAATGAACCCCCCCAGGAGGCAGAGGACAATTGATTCAATGATAAATTGCACCAGGATGTCCTTGCGGCGGGCGCCCAGGGCCATTCTAATGCCTATTTCGCGGGTGCGCTCGGTTACTGATACCAGCATTATGTTCATTACCCCGATTCCCCCCACCAGCAAGGATATGCCTGCTATACAGCCGATAATAAGGGTCATAATCCCCGTTACTTTGTTAGCCGACTCCATCTCCTGTTCCAGACTGTAGGCATAGTAATGATTGGGGGCATGATGCCTTCTTTCCAGGATCTTCTTGCTCAGGTTCATGGCTGCTTCGACCTCTTCTTTGCTGCTGGCGCTGCCCTGCAATTCATGGATTACTTCCCAGCCGTTAAGCCGGCTTAAAAATGACCAGGGCAGATAGGCTATTTGCTGGGAATTAAAGCCCAGCATGGAACTGTCGCTTTTTATTACCCCCACTACTACTGCCGAATTGCTCATGAGCATTACCTTTTTACCCACCGGGTTGCCAGGCCCAAAAAGCTTTAAGGCGGTTCTTTCATCAAGCACAATAACCCTTCTGCCTACTGCCGCATCATCATCACGGATGAACCTGCCCCAGACGGTTTCCAGGTTTCTAACCTGGGCATAGTCGGCAGTGGTGCCTATCACCTGTACGGATTTATGGCCCTTGCTGCCCCTTAACTGCATCTGGCCATAGCTTGCCGGAGCCAGGTATTTCACCTGGGGGACATTTTCCTTGATAACTGTTATATCATTAATCTGCAGGTCGTCCAGGCGGAAGCTTTCACCATCCCGGTAATTTACCCAGATGCCGAACATATTGGTGCCGAATTTCTCCATTTCCTGCATCAACATGGCCCGGCCGCCCTGCCCGATGCCCACCACGGCAATTACCGCGGCAATGCCGATAACAATTCCCAGGGTGGTAAGAAAGGATCTTAGTTTATTGCTTTTTATACTCTCAATGGCGACCAGAATCAGTTCCCCGATATTCATGCCCTGCCCCCCTTTTCCCGGAGTGCCTGGATTTCGTTATGGGCATCAAGGGGCCGGGCTATTTCCTCATCGTTTATTATCAAGCCGTCAGCCATACGAAGTATGCGCCGGGAGTGCCGGGCAATGTTTAATTCGTGAGTAACCAGAACTATGGTGGTTCCCTGGCGGTTTAATTCTTGAAATATGCTCATTATCTCCAGGCCGGTCTGGCTATCCAGGGCTCCGGTAGGCTCGTCAGCCAGGATTATGGCCGGGTTGTTGATCAGAGCCCGGGCGATGGCCACCCGCTGGTTCTGCCCCCCGGACAATTCATTGGGAAAATGATGCAGCCGGTCTTCCAGGCCCAGTAGGGTCAAGACTTCCACCGCTCTCTTCCGGCGCTCTTCGTGCTTTGTGCCTGCATAAAGCATGGATAACTCTACATTTTTCAAGGCAGTCAAACGCGGCAGGAGATTAAAAGCTTGAAAAACAAAACCGATTTTGCGATTTCTTAAGCGGGCATAGTCATCATCATTCAGGTTGGATACATCCATGCCGTCCAGCAGGTAACTCCCCTCGCTGGGACGGTCCAGCAAGCCCAGGAGATTCATCATGGTGGATTTACCCGAACCCGAAGCTCCGGTGATGGCCACGAATTCGCCGGGGGCAATATCCAGGGTGATTCCCTTTAATGCCGGTACGGTAAAGGCGCCGGTGGAATAGGTTTTGCTGAGATTATTTATCTTAATCATTTATTGCTCCTGCCGGTTTGGCCGTAACCTTCTGCCCCGCTTTTATACTGGAAGGGGGATTAATTATTACCTTATCTCCCGCCTTGAGCCCGGATATTACAATATCTTTCAGCTCATTACCCATTTTGCTTTTAATCTTGCGCTCCCGGGCCACTTCATTTTCCACCAGATAAACGCTTTTCTTGCCATCACGCTCCATAATGGCTTCGACCGGTATAGATATAACCTGTTTTTCTTGGCGCAAGCTAATGGTAAGGTCAACAGTATAGCCGATCTTGAGTCCCTCAGTTTTACCATGCAACTGGATGGTAACAGGTACATTAACCGCTTCACCGCTGTTGTTTTTCTGGATAATGGCCGCTGCTCCCACCCGGGATACCTTGCCGTGAAATTCCCGCCCGGGTAAAGCCAGGCAGCTTATCCTGACCTCCTGTCCTATTTCCAGGCTGCCAGCATCGATTTCATTTACTGTTGCCGTAACTTCGAGCAGGTCTTCGCTGCCCAGTTCCATCACCGGAGTGCCTTCCAGTACCCGGTTGCCCTCCTTGGCGTTAACGGCGATAACCACTCCATCAAAAGCAGCCACGAAAGTGGCCAGATCCAGCCGTTCTTTAGCTTGCTCCACTTCCTGCTGCGCCAGTTCCACCTGCGCTTTTAAAGAGGCCTTCTCCCGGCTGGCAGCCTTCTGCTCCAGCTTGATTCTGGCTTCATTGTACAGGGCCTGGGCTTTAGCTTCTTCCGCCCGGGCCGACTCCTGCTCTTCAATATTTACGGCACCCGCTTTATATAATTGTTCTATGCGTTCCAGGTGATTTTTTGCTTTCTGGTATTGGGCTTCAGCCTCTTTTAAGTTTAGGTTATCGTTTATTGCCTCGGCTTTAGCCAGTTCAGCCTCTCTGGCGGCCAGGAGAGCCAGGGAGTTCTTGTACTTGCGGGCCAGTTCCAGGCTGTCTAAACGCCCTAAAACATCGCTCTTTTTAACCCGGTCTCCGGCTTTGACCTTGAGCTCCATCAAGGTGCTGTCGACCGGGGTAAAGAAGTCCTGCCGCCTAACAGCCTCCAAACGGCCATTGCTGACCACCGTCCTTTCGATATCCTCTAATTGTACGGTGGACATCTCTACTAGCAAGGGTTGTTCTCCCCTGGTAGCCAAAAATATCCCCAGGGCAATCAACAATACCAGCGTTATGCCTATAATCCATTTCTTTCGGGTCGAGATATTCTTGATTTTTGTTTTCCATTTAGAATCCGTTCCCTCTAACTCCAACTTCACAAGCTTAACCTCCATCTATGCTATTGTTCCGATTCTTTAGCCCATTCTTGGTTGCCTGGCGCCCAAATTAAATGGTTTTTCAAAGGATCAACGGGTCCACAAAGGGCTCTTTTACTTTGACAATTGGCAGCTTAATTATCCAAATAATGAAATATTGATGTCACTGCAAAAAGTAATAAATACGCATTAGTGCGCATAAATATACCGCTTAGCAACCTTAATAGCGACCGAAGGGAGTGTAGGGAACGACCCCCGTGTCGTTCCGAATCAGGCGCAACAACTAGCGACCGCAGGGTGTGTAGGGAACGACCCCCGTGTCGTTCCGAATCAGGCGCAACAACTAGCGACCGCAAGGCATTGTAGGGGCGGTCTTTGCCCGCCCGCTTTCACCTTCACCCGCGCTTTGTATATTCATGCAACCCTTATGCAACAAAAAGGGTTTTTTGCAGTGGAGTCATATTGTTACAGTGGATGATTATTTGTCACAAAATTCTGCCCCCAGTCACTTGTTCCTGGTAAAGAATAGTATATTCTACTAATACGATAAATTTTATGCAAACTTACAGGATATTTCTAATATTTCCGCACTTTCATGGATTTTGGTTCAGGGAAGCTGGTTAACGCTTATTTCATTCTCTTCATGCCTTTGATGGATAATCGTCATCTTGTAGCGTCCCTCCCCCAGTTGGGCTTGAGCTTGAATAGCTTCTTCACCTGGTCGGGACTCTTCTTGCCAATCCTTTTCTTTTTGAAGATCAACTTTAAGAGGCTTTCCCTCCGGGGAAGTCCAGCTTATGTTGCCTTTCAGCTGTTGATTGGGGGGTACAAGAGCGTAGAGCATTAGATTGGATTGCGGGGCCAGAGTAATGTTTAAATCCCCATCTCCCCGGATAAGCCAATCATTGCTGATATGTCCCGCAGTTATTTGCACGGGGGTATCACCATGCTCCACTTCCACCGCCAGTCCTTCCGGCAGGATCAAGGAATAAGCTGCACAATAACAGTTGTTGGCCGGGGAGAAACCCAGGTTCAGGTACAGGGTATGGCCATTTCTTCGAGTATTAAGCGGAGTTTTTTCTTGCAGCAGCTGCCGGGCCTGGGCTTCAGATTGGGCTCTTATCTCGGCTTCGGCATGGCATTGTATGGAATCTCCCGTACCGGTTCTGACTTTTAAATGCGGGCCGAAACCAGCTTCAACAACTACTTTCTGAATATCTTTATCCAAGGCGATTTCATGGTTAGCCGGTAAAATGTAACGTTTTGCATTGATATTCTCCTGGATGTAGTTGCTCAATCCTGCTTTACTGGCTACCTGCAGCCCCATACCGCCCATGACGATGAAAAAGATTATAAAAATGCTGAAGATATCATATTTGATTCTGCTTTCTTCACCCTTATTAAGATAGCTCTGCAACAATACCTCAACACCTAATATAATGAAAATTACCGGCCACCATTTCAAGATGCTGCTTACTACCGGAGTCGGCTGGAATTGGGCGTAAAGGAGGCCGATACCGGTGCAGAATAAGAGCAAACCCATGGAAAAGGTTCCTACCCGCCATTGTCTCATGACAATTCCTCCTTTGTTTCTTCATTAAGCTCAACGTTGGAAGTATTTTCGATTACTATCTCTTCATTAGTTTTATCTGGGAAAGCACTTTCGTCTGCTTTTTTTGCCTCAATTCGTATGGCGGGCATAGCATTTGCTCCCTCGCCGGGCTCTTCCGCTTTGCTGCCCAGCAATAGCTTGATTCCCCCGGCAATCAATATCAAGGCGATAAAGCTAGTTTCGATGTAACTGCGCAGACTTTCACTTAATAACTGCGCTAAAGCAGGGCTGGCAATGCGCTGTACAATAACCAGCAAGCCCAGGGCAATCAACCCCCAGCCCAGCCAGCCCGGATGGTTGGAAAACCAGTCGAAAAGGGTAGAGGATTCCAGCTGTACTTTTTCCTCGTCTTCCAGCAGGTGATAGATATCGAAAACGCTGTAAAACCAAATAACCGGTATAACAAAGCCTAAAATGTTTAGATTCAACCAGCTGGACAGGAGCAGTATAAAGAAAAATCCGGCCATCAATTGCGCTCCCTGTTTTATTAATCCCAGGTACATATGCCCGGCTCCCGGGATAGCTGAAAAGGCCAAAGCTATCAGCTTACGGTCGCTGATAAAAAGTAAACCCTTCTCTTCGCTATTAAATATCCGGGCTTCATCGCTGTCAGGGCCGGGTTCAACATTTCGTCCGGCCAGGTGCAGGGCTTCAGCCAGGGCTACAAACCAGAGCAAGGCTATAACAAAAAAGATGAGAGGACCAATCATACTGCTGCTGCGATAGCTAATGTTCTCCATTGTCAAAGCTCCCACACCAAGCCCCAGGAAAACGCTGAAAAAGACCAGGGCCCGTCTGCTCCAGCCCAAATAAAGATGGCTGAGGCCAGGAAGCGGCGATAGTATAAATACCAGGAACTTGCTTTTTTTCTTCACTATTTAACCTCCTTATGTTTTTCTATTTCCATATTGTTGAGCCATCCGTTGCTTATTTCCTGCAAGCGGGCCGGCCAGTTAAAAAGGATATCTTCATACTTACCGACAGTTTGTGCTGTAGGATTATAATGTAAATTCATTCTGCTCGTATCGCTCCATGTTTGAAATACTCCGCTACCGCTAAGCATGATAGTAATGGCCGCGGCAACTGCGTAGCAGGCTAACAGCCTCTTCCTTTGGGAGCGAACCGGGCGGCGCTCTTCCTTCCGGGTATTTGCTCTGAGCAAGTCACAGCTTCGTGCGGTAAAGTCAGGGGGGATAAGAGCCCTGGCTTCTTCTACTGCCTGATCGTCTATGCTATCCAGGAACAACTGCAAACAAGCATCACAATCCAGCAAATGTTTTTCCATTAAAACATCTTTTTCTTTGGCTGATCCTTTTCCATAAGTTCGCCATTCCTCCGGGCTGAAATGCTTCATTCCGCTCCCTCCTCCCATCGTTCACGCAAGAGCCTTCGCGCCCGGTAGAGGCGGGACTCTACGGTTTTCAAACTTATGCCTTCTTCCCGGGCAATCTCTTGGTAGGACTTGTTCTCAAAATAGTATTTGGATACTACCCGGCTGTAGGGGGGAGGCAGGCCCCGGCAAAGCTCCTTTACAGCTGATTCCCTTTCCTCTTGGAGCAGGATTTGCACGGGACTCATTTCCATTTCAGCGGGTGCTGCTCGCTTTTCCACATCACTTTCTACCACTGCCAGCTGTCGGGTTCGCTGGCGTTTCCAATCGATGGCCTTATTAGTGGTAACTCGCCCTATCCAGGCTTTGAGATGGTCAGGTTGGTGCTCGGGAAGAGAACGGTAAAGCTGCAAAAATACCTCCTGGGCAATATCCTGGGCCTCCTCCGGATCACTTACAATTCGGAGGATGATGGCAAAAACATAGGCTTTATATTGATTAATCAATTCTTCGAATGCTTGCGGATTCCGGGCCAGTAAACTTTCTATTCGCAGGTCATCTGGGCAAACCTTGACCACCCCCTTCCCATCCATTAATAATAACGATAAAAAAAGAAAAAACCCTGCAGTTAAAAAAAAATATTTTCAATGGAAGGGTGAACTACCATAAGGGGTTCGCGGAAGATAATGGGCATTGTTCATATATGGGAGTTAGCGTACAATGAATCTATAATATATATACTATAGATAAAAGAATTAAAAAAAGGGGAGAAAAAGATGGGAAAAGCCAAAATCTTTGTTCGTGAACGCAGAAAGGTGGAACAGGGCGAAAAGAAATCTCGTTTTAATGTGGTAGGTGTGGCGGGGACAGACCTTAAGATTTACTCCAATCATATCCGGAAAATAGAGGTTGAGCAGATTGCCCGGGAAATAGACGGTGAAGTAGTCTATCTTCAGGCCGGGAAAGATGAAGAGCTGGATGATGAAGAAGATTAAAGAGGGGGCAAAGAGAATATGCCTCTAATTAGAGAAAGAGACAGTAAAAGGCTGCATGTTAAAAGCAAGCTCATGGGCGAATCCCTGGTGGGCAAGGGCTTTTTGAAGAGCCTGGAGTACGGGGAACAATTTCGGGCTTTGCCCAATGTCAATGTGGTAAAAATGGGAGGACAGAGCATAACTGACCGGGGGGCCCGGGCGGTTTTGCCGCTGATCAAGGAAATAGTTGAAAATGCCCGTAAGCACAAGATGATTATTTCTACCGGCGGAGGTACCCGCTCGCGACATGTTTATGCCATTGCTATGGAACTGGGTATGCCTACGGGGATAATCTCCAAGCTGGGGCAGAGCGTATCCGAGCAAAACTCCTTGATGATTTCCACCCTTTTAAGCCCCTATGGGGGGATTAAAGTAGGTCATGACGACATCCCCAAGCTGGCAGCCTTTTTCATGCAAGGCTGTATTCCAGTAATTCACGGGATGCCTCCCTATGGCTACTGGGAGCATCTGCCCCGGGAAGGGCGTATCCCCCCCAACCGTACCGATGTGGGGGCCTATCTTTTAGCTGAGGTCATTGGGGCCAGACAGTGCATTTTTATTAAGGATGAAGAGGGACTGTTTAGCGACAACCCCAAGGTAAATAAGAAGGCCGAATTTATCCCTCGTATAGGAGCCCAGGAATTACTGAATAAAGATCTGGAGGATTTGGTTGTAGAAAGAGCGGTACTGGAGATGCTCGTTCGCTCCCAAAGCGTTAAAGAGATTCAGATAATCAATGGTTTAAAAGAGGGCAATCTTAGTCGGGCCTTAAACGGTGAGCATATCGGTACAATTATTTATAAAGACATCTAAGAAAATTTTCTTGTGAAAAGCAATTAAGAGCTCTGTCCTGACAGGGCTTTTTCTTTCTAATTATTCCCAGACAGAAGGAAGGGCCACTTTTTTGTGGAAATACTCAATATAGAAGGCTCCGGTTTAATAACTGGCAAAAGCCGGCAAGAAGGATAGCGGGCTTTTACCGAACATCAGTATAATCCTATGGTACAATTCCCCTATCTGCAACATTAAATAAAAACAAAGCTCCTAAATTAGGGTGGCAGGAAAAACCACCCATGAAAGTTATTTCAACACACCGCTGCAACGAGGCGGGTGATTAGAACCCGCCGCCTGTTTTTTTGTTAATAGGAACCCGACCGCTTAAAGAAGCACCCTGCGGGCACCACTGATGTTCGCTTCGCTCACTATTATGGATGCACCCTGCGGGCACCACTGATGTTCGCTTCGCTCACTATTATGGATGCACCCTGCGGGCACCACTGATGTTCGCTTCGCTCACTATTATGGATGCGGGGGACATATTTTGCCTTATTATAAGGTGGAGGATTTATGCTTAACGCTGATTTGCTCTGGCAGTTATTGGATTATCTATATATTTTAAATATACTCATTGCCATAGGGATAATATTTTATGAGCGGCGTAATCCTACTGTTACCCTGACCTGGCTCCTGGTTTTGTTTTTAATGCCGGTTCTGGGATTAGTACTTTATCTCTTCCTGGGCCAGGACTTGCGTAAGAAGAAGTTGTTCTATCTTAAAAAAGAAGAGGAAGAGAGCTTCTTTCCTAAATTAGAGCAACAGGATAAATATTTGCATAACAATCAGATGCTTTTCTTAAACCCTCGCAGCAGCGAATACCGGGACATTATTCACCTGCACCTGAATAGCAGCCAATCCCTCTTCAGCCAGAATAATAAGGTGGATATATTCAACGATGGTCAGGAACTTTTTCAGGCTATGAGCGCAAGCATTCAACGGGCGAAAAAATATATACACCTGGAATACTATATTATTCAAAATGATGCTACCGGTCGGAGCCTTCGAGATATTCTCAGCCGCAAAGCTGCGGAAGGAGTAGAAGTGAGGCTGCTGTATGATGGAATGGGCTGTATTCGCCTGCCCCGCCGCTTTTTCCAGCCGCTTCTGCAAGCAGGGGGAGAGGTTGCCAGCTTTTTACCGCCATTCTTTCCTTTTGTAAATCTACGGATGAACTACCGCAACCACAGGAAAATATGTATTATTGACGGCGAAGAAGGCTATACCGGTGGTTTTAATATAGGTGATGAATACCTGGGTCTGTCAAAAGAGTTTGGCTACTGGCGGGATACCCACCTGCGCATTCGTGGAACCGCTCTGGATGGCCTACACTTACGCTTCCTCCTGGATTGGCGTTATGCTTGCAACCATGACTTTCAGATGCGGGAAGACTTTTTTCCCCAGCGTGCCCCCCAGGGCAATACCGGAGTGCAGATCGTATCCAGTGGACCTGATTCCAAATGGAGTTCCATTAAAGATGGCTTCCTGAAAATGATTGGTAGCGCCCGGCAGAATATCTACATTCAGACCCCCTATTTTATCCCGGATGAGAGTATTCTCGCTGCCTTGAAAATTGCTGCATTATCCGGGCTGGATGTGCGTTTGATGATACCGGGCAAGGCAGATCACCTTATTGTACACTGGGCTAATCTTTCTTATGTTGGGGAACTGCTGGAAGCAGGGGTCAGGTGTTATGCTTACTCCGAGGAAAGATTCCTGCATAGCAAGGTCATGATGATTGATGGCTATGCCAGCACGGTGGGAACATCAAACATGGATATACGCAGCTTTCACCTTAATTTTGAAGTTAATGCTTTTATTTATGACGAAAGGGTAAGCCGCAACCTGCAAGCGGCCTTCTTCCGGGATATCCAGAATTCTCAGGAGATTACTATGCAAATATACCGGGCCCGGCCAGTGTACGCGCGGATGAAGGAGGCTGTTTCCCGCCTGCTCTCCCCATTGCTTTAAATGGGTGTAGCATATTTAAGGCTTATCTATTATTCTATAGCTAAGAAAAGTGAGGAACGAGGGGCAAGGTATGAGGGGCGAGGGGTTGTTGCGGGCATGGGGGTTAGTAAGAAGATAAATAACAAGATTTAAGATTTTTGGCGTTGGCGTCAGTATTAAATTTCATTATCAGGAGGGGTGGAGTTATTGAACTATGGAGATGAATACCGAAGGAAGCTGGTTTCAGCCGATGAAGCAGTTAAAGTGATAAAATCCGGGGATTGGATAGATTATGGCCCGCTTTGCGGCCAGGTTATTGCTTTGGACCAGGCCCTGGTAAAAAGAAAAGACGAGTTAGAGGATATCAAGATATGGAGCCAGTGCAGCTTTTATTTGCCGGAAATTTTCCGGGTTGACCCTCGGGGAGAAACTTTTATCTGGAATACCTGGCATTTATCGGCTCAGGATCGTCGCGTGGCAGCGGGAGGAAGACCGGTATATTATGCTCCCATGAGATATTCTGAGCTTCCGCGCTTTGTCAGGGAACATATAAAAACTATTGATGTTGCTATGATGCAGGTTGCTCCTATGGATAATCACGGTTTTTTCAATTTCGGACCCCAAACTTCACATTGCAAGGCTTTATGTGATACGGCAAAAATACTTATCCTGGAAGTAAACGAAAATCAACCCCGTTGCTTGGGGGGATATGAAGAGTCGATCCATATCTCCAAGGTGGATTACATAGTTGAAGGAAAGAACCCTCCTTTGCCGCAACTGGCTGAATCACCGCCAACCGAGGTGGACAGAAAGGCTGCCGGGCATATACTGGAAGAAATGAGAGATGGCTGTTGTTTGCAATTGGGTATCGGAGGTATGCCCAATGCTGTAGGAAAAATGATTGCTGAATCTGAGCTTAAGGATCTGGGATGCCACAGCGAGATGCTGGTAGATGCTTTTGTGGATATGTATGAGGCGGGAAGGCTAAGCGGCAGCAAAAAACAGATTGACCCGGAGAAATTGGTATATACCTTTGCTGTAGGCAGCCAGAGACTATATGATTTTATTAATGATAATCCTCTTTGTGCTTCGTATCCGGTTAATTATACCAATAATATAGCGATTGCTTCCCGGAATGATAATTTGATTTCCATAAATAATGCGATAGAGGTTGACCTGTACGGGCAGGTTTGCTCGGAGTCGACAGGTACCAGAATAATTAGCGGAACCGGGGGGCAATTGGATTTTGTTCTGGCTGCTTATGAATCCAGAGGCGGCAAATCCTTTATCTGTTTGCCATCAACCAAAAGCGAAGGAAACGGTGAAATAAAATCAACCATAGTTCCAACCCTTACCCCGGGAGCCATCGTAACCGATCCCCGAACGGTAGCCCATTTTATTGTAAGTGAATATGGTAAATGCGAATTGAAGGGTAAAACAGTCTGGCAAAGAGCTGAAGGCTTAATCAATATTGCTCACCCGGATTTCAGGGACCAACTGATTAAGGATGCTGAGGTTCAGGGTATCTGGCGTAGAACGAACAGGTTATAGGTTAAAAAGAAAAATGCCCATTGCTTTCGCTTAAGACTTATAATAGGGATAGAATAACGGAAGACGGAAGAGCACTTTTTATCGGTGGCTGTAGCCCCAGGCTATGAGGGGTTAGTTCGTAAAACAAATTATTCAATGGAGGTGTAGGTTTTGAGTCATCATGCAACAATTGAAGTGGACAAGGCAGCTTTGTTTAAGAGCCTGGAGCAAGGTATCCTGGCTTTTGAAAAGGGGTTTCCCCTGGAGGATTTTAAAAAGGGCAACTATGGGCAGCATCCGCTGATAACCCTTTTAAACTGTGCGGATTCCCGTATGCCGGTAAATATTTTCGGGGAGATTTTTAACCGCATTTTTTCCGTGGAAAACATCGGCAACCAGGTTAAAACCAATGAAGGTTCCGTTCTTTATGGTCTTTTGCACCTGCATACCCCGTTGATGATTGTGGCCGGGCATAGCGATTGTGGAGCTATAAAGGCGGCGGAATCAAATTTCGTTGATGAGCCTATGGGCATTCGGAATGAATTGTCCATAGTCAAGAATTCACTGGAAGAGGCCCGGCGTAAAAGCGGACTCAGTTTTGACGATGAGCCGGGGCTGAAGTTCAGCAAGCTGGCCGAAGTTAATGTGGATATGCAGATAGATTATCTTTTAGCTAATTATGCCGTGGCCGATCTGGTGGAAAAAAATGAACTTTTGCTGCTGGGAGTAATGATGGATCTGCATAATATCTATGGCAATGGTTATGGAATGCTTTATACCAGCAATATCAACGGTGAGCGCAATAGCAGCATATTAAAGAGCTATTCCCATTTGGGTTTGCTGGCTGACCGCGCCCGGCGTCTGACTTCGTATTAACTCCGCATGTGACCAGAGGCCACAACCAAGGATGAGGAGTCCTTACTCCTTACTTTTCAAATTAAGGAGGAGCAGTGCGGCCACTTCAAACCGCCTGCTCTTTTCTTGACAGAGGTGTAAAATATATCAAAAGGACCGTCCCCGTGATATGCTTGATAAAAAGAGTCGGCTTAAATCTTTAGCGGCTTTTTCGAAGCTGAGTCCGTTTTCCAGCAGGAAGTCCGGGTTTAAAACCGCTTGAATGGATGCACTTATTGCGGTAACCAGTATGCGCAGGTCGCAATCCGGCAGGAACTCGGTACCCTCCTTTTGGCTTATGGCGCTAATAACCATCTGCACTCGTTCCAGGCGAAAGCGGTCGATTTTTTGCCAGAGATGGGGATAATATTGCCGCAGGTCATTTAGCCCGCGGGGACTGATTATAAAATGACCGTGCTTAAAGAGATAGTTTAAAATATAATTAATAATATTTATGGGGTCGCTTTCCACCGCCAGGATATGGTCGGCGGCAGCCGCCACTTCAACCAGGAAGCGGTTTACAGCGGCCTCAATTATTTCATCCTTGCTGCGAAAGTAACGGTAGATAGTCCTTTTGCTTATTCCCGCCTGGCTCGCCAGTTCATCTACGGTAAATCCATGCAAACCCCGCATCCGGGCCAGCCCAAGACAGGCATTACATATCCTTTCCTCCATATCCATATAGTCTCGCTCCTTCCTGCCAGGCATAAATTTCGATTACTCTTGTATCCGATTGCTCAAGCTATCTTCTTTTTAAACTTCAGGGTGCTTATCCCCAGAAACAACAGGCTGAACACCAGCAATGCGGCAACTTGACCCACCAGGTACTGAAAACCGATACCTTTGAGGACTATCCCTCTGATTATGTCCAGGTAATAGGTCAAAGGGATTATGTCGCTGATATAGTAGATTATCCGGGGCATGGCCTCACGGGGGAACATAAAGCCGGATAAGAGTATGCTGGGCAGCATAACAAAGAAAGACATCTGAAAGGCCTGCATCTGATTTTTAGCCATATTGGAAATCATGAGGCCCAGGCCCAGGGAAGCAGTGATAAAAAACAGGGTGAGAAGATAAAGCTCTAAAAGGCTGCCACGGATAGGAACCTGGAAGAAGAGCGCCCCTACCAGCAAAGCCACCGTAATCTGAATATAACCCAGGGCAATATAGGGGATTATCTTGCCCAGCATTAGCTCATAGGGGCGCAGGGGAGTTACTATCAGCTGTTCCAGAGTACCTCTTTCCCGCTCGCGGACTATGGCTACAGCTGTGATAATAACCATGGTCATGGTTACGATTATACCCAGTATGGCCGGTACCATATAATAAGCGGTAATCCCGTCCGGGTTATACCAGGGGCGTACGCGAATATCATAAGGGGGGGCATCCAGGTTCATTTTCTGGAACAGCAGCTGCTGCGACTTGATTAAGCCGATGGAATTGGCTATGGCTATAGCCTGGTTGGCCACCATATTATCGCTGGCATCCACTATCACCTGTACCGGGGCACTTTCTCCCCGCTGGAGCTGCCGGGCAAAGTCGGGAGGAAAAATTATTCCGGCCCGGGCCTGGCCGCTGTCGATGCTTTGAGTAACAGCGTCATAACTCAGGGCGACTTCGTTGATGTCAAAGTAGCCGGAGGCGGAAAAAGCGTTTAAAAGCTCCCGGCTTTCCGGGGAAAGAGACTGGTCAAAGACCACTGTCGATATGTGCTTGACATCGGTTTGGATAGCATAGCCAAAAAGGAGCAACTGGATCAAAGGAATCATGAATATCAGGGCTAGGGTCATCCGGTCTCTTTTCATCTGGATAAATTCTTTTTTAATTACGGCAAAAATCCGGCTCATCATTTTCCTCCCGCTCTTTTTTTCGGGCCAGGGCGACAAAAACATCATCCAAAGAAGGGCTTATAGGCAGGGGCCGGGTACCGGTGGCTTCCTCCAGGAGAGCTGCTGCCTCGAGGCTCTCTACCAGCACATGCAAGCGCAAGCCGTAAACCGAGCATTCCTTCACATAAGGAAGGCTCTGGATAAAGGCGATTTGCTGCAGAGGGTCGGGAAGCTCAATTTCCAGCAATACGCCCGCTATAACACTGCTCTTTAATCGATCAGGGCTATCCAAAGCCAGCAAGCGGCCCTGGTTAAAAAAGGCTATCCGGTCACAACGCTCGGCCTCATCCATAAAATGGGTGCTGACAATTACCGTAGTTCCGTTGGCGGCCAGCTCCTGGATAAGGTTAAAAAAGGCCCGGCGGCTGGACGGACTGACCCCGCTGGTAGGCTCATCCAGAAAGAGCAGGTCGGGATCCGATATGATAGCGGAACCCAGGGCCAGGCGCTGTCGGAATCCGGGGCTCAAGGTGGCCACCAGCTGTTTTTCCCGCTCTTGTAAACCGGCCAGGGCTATCATCTCATTCACTTTTTGGCGGCGCTCCCGGTAGGGAATGCGGTAAAGTCCGGCGAAAAAGTCGAGATTCTCCCATGCCGTCAAATCATCATAGAGGCTAAACTTTTGGGACATATAGCCGATGCGGGTTTTTATTTTTTCACTTTCTGTTTTCAAGTCATAACCTAAAACCCGGCCACTTCCGGAACTGGGTTCCAGGATTCCGCAGAGCAAGCGTATGCTGGTGGATTTCCCGGCGCCGTTGGGGCCCAGAAAGCCGCAAACTTCACCACTGCGGATTTGCAGGTTTATCCGGTCAACTGCGGTAAAATCTCCGAATTTCCGGCTCAAATCCCGGGTTTCAACCGGCAGATCCGGCATCAGACTTCACCTCCCGCTAAGCCTTTAGCTTCAGCCAGGAAAACAAAAAGCTCTTCCATGGAAGGGGCAACCTCCATAATGGACCCCGGCTCCAGACCCTGGGAAGCCAGCAATTCTTCCAGCCGGTGGCGGGAATGCTCCACTTCTTCAACTACCAGGCGGTACTTATAACCATAGAAAGAGGCATCCAGTATTCCGGGAAGAGAATCAAAAAAATGAGGATCCCTGAGGGGGACTCTTAGTTCTAAAATGCGAAAAGGGAAACTCAGCTTAATTTCTGCCGGTGGCGCCACTACTTCCAGGCGGCCTTCATTGATAAAAGCTACTTGATGGCAGAGTTCAGCTTCATCCATATAAGGAGTGGAGAGCAGTATCGTCATCCCTTCACGATTCAGATCATAGAGTATCTGCCAGAATTCCTGCCGGGATTGGGGGTCTACCCCGTAAGTCGGTTCATCCAGAACCAGGATTTGCGGCCGGGTAATCAAGGCACAGCTCAAGGCCAGTTTTTGCTTCATGCCCCCGGAAAGCTGTTCTCCCAGGCGCTGTTCAAAACCAGCCAGGCCGGTGCGCTCCAAAATCTCTTCTGCC
Source organism: Syntrophomonas wolfei subsp. methylbutyratica (assembly GCF_001570625.1). Taxonomy (GTDB): domain Bacteria; phylum Bacillota; class Syntrophomonadia; order Syntrophomonadales; family Syntrophomonadaceae; genus Syntrophomonas; species Syntrophomonas methylbutyratica. Next base: position 142,067 of record NZ_BBQT01000002.1, read on the forward strand.
CGTTCTCTGATCAAGCTCTTATGCAGCCCATAGAGAGAAGCGAAAAAATCTATGTTCTCCATTACGTTCAAGTCCCCGTAAAGGCTGAACCTCTGCGGCATGTAGCCCAGGTCCTGGCGTTCAATTTTCTCCGGGGGAAGACCCATAAGCTGGACTGCGCCCGAATCAGGAGTGATCAGGCCGCAGATCATACGCAAGAGAGTGGTCTTGCCGGCCCCATCCGGTCCCAGCAATCCGGTGATAGACTGTTTCTCCACCTGCAGGTTTACCTCCCTGACCGCCGGGATAGGGCCGAAGCTTTTAGTTAGCTGAGTGCATAGAATCATGGCTTCATCTCCTGCCAAATCACATCAGCCGGCATACCGGCTTTGAGAATGCCGTTTGGGTTGCTCGTTATATTAATTTTCACCGGGAAGACTACATTGGCGCGCTCCTTTTTGGTCTGAATGCTTTTGGGGGTGAATTCCCCCCGGGAGGATATTTCCTTAACCACTCCGGAAAAAACCTGCTCGCAACCACTTACGCTGATACTTACCTTTTGCCCCAGTTTAACCCGGGGCAGTTCATCGGTGGGAATATAAACTTTTATCCATAGGTGACGCAAATCAGCCAGAGTGGCCAGGGTAGCTCCCATGGTGACAAACTCACCCTCTTCAAAATTCTTGCTGATCAAGGTTCCCTCCAAAGGAGACAGCAATTTGAGGTCCTCCAGCAAGGCTTCGCTGCTCTTCAATACCGCTTTGCTGCGCTCCAGTTCCGCAGCGGCGGCTGATATGGCCCCCGGGCGGTTGCCCGATTGCACAAGGCTTAACCTGGCTTCAGCCGCAGTCAGCTCGTTTTTCTTAAGCTCGCTGTTCAAACGGCTCTGCTCCAGTTTTTCCTCGGCAATAGCTCCCTCGGCAAAAAGCTCTTGCATACGCTCTAATTCTCGCTCCGCCTGTTCATAGGTACTTCTGGCCATATTTACCCGGGCCAGGGCTTCCTTTATTTCCTGGGAGCGGGCTCCGGATACCAGGTCATCCAGCCGTGCCTGTGCCGCCAATACCCCCAGGGCATCCCTTTCTTTCTGCGCCAGCAGATCATGGCGACTCAGTTCTGCTACCAATTGTCCAGCCTTGACCGGGTCCCCCGCCTGGGCTTTAAAGCTCTTTATAGTGCCGCTGACCCGGGCTTTCACTTCGATGCTGGTGGCCTCAATGGTTCCCGTAGCCTGAAGCCCGGGTTTGTTTTCGCCCCAGTAATTCTGGTATAAGAGAAAAAAGCAGAGACCCAGAATAGATAGGAGCAGGAGCAAGACTATAATATTTTTGCGTTTCATTAACACACCTCCGGTAGGGCGAAATGCTTGGGCAGGTAAACCAATAAAACTCAAATAGTTTACCTGGTATCATTATAAACGGCTGGCGGCAAATAGCAAGCAGTTTTTTTAAAAGCATCGGAAGAAACTGCGGAGCAGTTTCAACACACCGCTGCAACGAGGTGGGGGATTGGAACCCGCCACCTGTTTTGTTAATAGGCGACCGCTTAGCACCCTGCGGGCACCACTGATGTTCGCTTCGCTCACTATTATGGATGCGGGGGATATATTTCACCTCGTTATAAGTGAGGGGTGAGGTGAAGGACGAAAGCGATGGCCAGGGTGAATAAGCCAGAACAATTGCTAGAAAAGTTATTCGAATGGTATAATCGAATTGAAGAATCACTGCTAGCAAACTTATAGTGTGATAAAGGTGGATAGTCGCGAGTAATTTAGTGTGGATAATACTAAATCCCAATATGAAAAGGAACTGCAATACAGAATTAAGAAGCCTCTTAATCCTTGGTTTTATGGGGATACGGGGCTTTTTATGCATATAGTATTATTATCTTTTGTTATCGTAAAATTTACGAAAGGAGGTTTGGAGGAGTTGCTATGGAAAATATTATTGTGTTTGCTCCCCATCCGGATGACGATATAATTGGCTGTGGCGGCAGTATTGCCCGGCACCTGCAGCAGGGGAATAAGGTTTCCATAGTTTATCTTACTTCCGGGGATGCGGGAAGCTTGAAGCATATAAAGAGGAGAATGGTGCAAATCCGAGAGGAAGAAGCGCGGAAAGCCGCGGCCTTGCTTGGGGTCAGCGAGCTCTTTTTTTTCCGCAATCCCGATGGGTATTTGGAGTTTAAACGCGATAATCTGGTAAAAATTATTACCCTGATCCGGGAAAAGAGGCCCATAGCGGTATACATACCACATAGTAAAGATCAGGTCAGGGATCACCGGGTTACCCACGAACTGGTGGTGGAAGCCTGTCATAGGGCAGCCGGGCCCTGGTTTCAAGAATGTGAAGGCCAGCCTTGGTCGGTGGGAAACATTTTCGGTTATGAGGTCTGGACGCCTCTGCAAGATCTGGATTATGTTGAAGATATAAGTGAATTTATGGAAGTAAAACTCGATGCGCTGAGACTGCACCGTTCTCAATTAGAGGAAATCCGCTATGATGAGGCTATTACGGGCTTGAACCGCTACCGGGGAATAATGACGGGAGAAGGGGATTATTGCGAGTGCTTTGAATTGCTCAAATCCAGTATCTCCATTAAAAGGGGCGTGTTATGAACAGGAAATCTCCGCTAGCTCTGATGCTAACACCTTTCCACCACATGCAGCGGGGTAATACCGTTACCACCCTGCGCCTCCAAACAGCTTTGAGACAGCGGGGGTTCATCGTGGATCTTTTGTCTTTGGAGGAAAAGGGATGGCGGGATAGCTTACGCCAATATCTAATTAACGGCAAGTATTCGCTGGTGCACGGTTTTAATGCCCGCTATTTTGGCGGGGTGCTGGCGGAGTTTCCTGAGCTTCAAAACTTGCCGCTTATTCTAACCACAACCGGCAGCGATTTGCATTATGACCTCAAGAACTCGGGAAGAGAACTGGTTTTGACTGCTTTTACCGCAGTAGAGAAAATTATAGTTTTTCATGATCATTTCCAAAAATTAATTGGGGATGCTTACCCGGAGTTCTGTTCGAAGCTTTCCACCATACCCCAGGGAATATGGCTGGAAGAAAGGCCTCCCTTAAAGCGGGAAATGATCGGACTGGCAGCAAATAATATCGTTTTTGCCCTTCCCAGTGGTCTCCGTCCGGTAAAAGATATCGAACTGGCTATTGATGGGCTGCAAAGGGTATATAAGGATTTTCCTGAGCTCCGTTTGCTGATTATTGGGCCAGTGATTGATCAGGACTATGGCCAAAAGATCAAGCAGCGGGTAAAAGAGCTAAATTGGGTATTTTATCTGGGAGAAGTCTCACATAGTGAGATGGGAAGCTATTTGTCGCTGGCCGATGTAATACTCAACACCTCCCGGGCGGAAGGACAACCCCAGGGATTGCTGGAGGGCATGAGCCGGAACAAGCCGGCCATATTGACTGCCGTACCGGGGAATCTGGACATTATTGAGGAAGGACGGCAAGGATATTATGTAAGGAACCAGGAGGAACTGGCATCGGCAGCCCGGAAGATGCTGTTCTCGGCGGAAAGTCGCCAAAGAATGGGTCGGGAGGCCGGAAAACTGGTAAAAGAAAAATTCTCGCTGGCCAGGGAAATACAGAGCTATGAAAAATTATATCGTCAAGTCCTTAAGCCTTAAGTTGACACGGGGACGGGGTTATTGACAACTTTATCCTTCAGTGCCAAAAACTGTTTTGTACTAACCCCCCCCATGGCCGCAAGCTTAATAGTGACCGTAGGGAGCATCAGTAGTACCCGCAGGGTGCAGGCCGGGGGCCACAACCACCGATGAAAATAGGAGCATTACAGGAGGTTATTATAGATGCTGATTCACGCAGATATATTATAATATATACCAGAAGAACCATCCCCATAATATACAGATATACATACGAGGAGAGTTTTACTATGAAAGTACATGTCCTGGCCAGTGGGAGTACAGGAAATGCCGTTCTATTCCAGTTTGGAGAAAGCAAAATTCTGGTAGACGCCGGCATCAGTTGCCGCCGGATTGAGCACGGACTCCAGGCAATAGGCACGAGAGCGGGGGAATTGGACGCAGTATTGCTTACCCATGAACATACCGACCATATTAAAGGACTGGATGTATTTATCCGCAAGTACCAACTTCCTGTTTTTACTCGACCGGCTACCTGGAGCAGGATTGACTGCCGTAAAAAATTTCCCGGGGAATGTATTAAAGAGATGGAAGGGACTTTTTCCCTGGGAAGGGTATTGATAGAACCCTTCGCTATTTCCCACGATGCCATTGATCCGGTAGGATTTTGTTTTTATTATGGGAAACGAAAAGCGGTAATTGCAACTGACCTGGGAATGGTAAGCCGGGAAGTGGAACAGGCCCTGTCTTTTACAGATATTGCCGTTCTGGAATCCAACCATGATCCCCAAATGCTTAAAAACGGGCCTTATCCCCCCTATCTTAAAAAGCGTATAGAGGGCAGGGAAGGCCACCTCTCGAATTTTGATACTGCCCGCCTGCTAAGTAGCGTGCCCCGCCATAATCCCATGCAGGTTTTGCTGGCCCATATCAGCCAGCAAAATAACCATCCTATGCTGGCTCAGCAAACCGTAAGCAAAATTATGCAAGATTCGGGTTGTGAAGTAGGTCGAGAAATCGGTATATATCCCACTTTTCCCCACCACGGGATTAGCTGTACCATGACCAGGGCATTTGCCGTTAACGCTCCCCTTTTTCAATGGGCAGATTTACTGGCGAAGCAGGACGGAAGGGGGAAAGCCAATTGAGCACAAAAGGCCTAAATGTGGAAAGTTCGAAGGAAACGGAAGCTCTGCTCTTGGAGTTGGGCCGGCAGGAAACGGAGAAATTGGAGAACCTGAATCAGCGCGTTGCTGAACAACAGAAAAAGAACCGAAACTTGCAGAGCGAGATTTTTGCTATGATACGGGAATTAATTCTGGTGCAAAGCCTGGACGGCAAAATTAGCCAGCAGGTACTTGAGCAGGTAATGATATGGGAGGAAGCCCGTAAAAAGGGGAGGGAAATAGCAAGAGCAAAAAGTGAGCGAGCTGGAGAAAGTCAGGAACAGTTGCGGGATTCACTCCGCTTGTTGGATCAAATCTACCAGCAAGTAGGAGTAGTTTGCCCCGAAACGCCTGCTCCAGGGGAGAAGAAGTAGAACTTTCAGAAGAACCGTTCCATGATATATTCACGGGATAGGAGATGAAATTTTGGTTTTCAAACGCCGCTGGAGCTCAGAGCCGGAAGCCAGAGAGCAACTATTGGCCGAAAGGCAAGAAGAAACGAAAAAGATTATAGAGGAGCAGGAAGAGGTCCTGGAGAAATTGCAGGAAGAAGAGCAAAATCTCCGGGTAGAACATGAGTATTTGCAAGGTCAACTGCAGGCTGCTGTTGAGCACAAGGATATGCTGCTGGAACTCTTGCCGTTGATAGAAATCTATCTTCGCCGCAGCCGGGAGCATTGCTTAAAAGATATCCGTTGTTTTTGGGAGATGGCCAGTGGTCTTTGCTCCCCATCAGAAGGGAAAAATGAAGCAATTGACTATGAAGCGCTACTTCGGGAAATCACAGAAGATTTTATACGAGCAGAGGATGAATATTCTGCCGGAAGAGAAGAAAGCAAGGTTATTGGCAAGCCAGATGAAACTTCCCCCCCGCCCCATTCACGTCGAGCCTTTATTACTGATGATGATAGCATCATCCGCTCCTTGCTGAAGATTATCCTGGAAAGGGAAGGTTTTGAGGTTACTGAGTCGGGCGATGGGCGTAACGCCAGCCAGCTCATAGCTGAAATGGAGCCTCCGGATATTTGCATATTGGATATAATGTTGCCATTTATAGATGGCCGCCAATTAGTTCGACAAATCCGGGCTAAATCCAGCTGGAAATCTACTCCGATTATTATGCTTACCTCCAGCTCCAGTGAAAAAGAAATTGTAGCTCTCCTGGAGGCCGGAGCCAATGATTATATGCTAAAACCCTTTAATACCAGGGAACTATCCGCGCGGGTACGCCGGTTGACCGGGTATGAGATTAAGGATGATTGAACTACAACGGGAGCAACTGTAGTAAGTGAAGGGGAAAATGCTATGAACAAGCTCATTGCCAATCCAGAGCCAATTATTAACCTGGTTGTACTGCTTGCCATAGGAATTATTACTACCTCCCTGCTTTTACTACTGCTAATGTTGAGGGTGCGGCTGCACCAGGCGACCCAGGAAGATCATAAGAAGCAGTTGCTGTGTATTTGGGAACCGGTACTGGCAGCGGCCAGTATTGATTGTTTTGCCCTACAGCTGCCTGCTTTGGCCAAGAAGGATTACCCCGATGTTCTAATTTTATGGAATCGTTTTCAAGAATCCCTGCGTGGTGAATCTAAAGAAAATCTGATTATACTGGGGCAGAAGCTGGGCATTGAAATTCTGGCGGAACGCATGTTAAGCAGCAAAGATGAATCGGAGCGAACCATTGCGGCCCTTACCCTGGGCAATATAGGTGCCAGAGAGTCCTGGCCAGCTTTAGAGAAAATGGCATTAACAGAAGTTGGACTATCCGGTCAGGTTGCGGCACGAGCCCTGGCCCGTATAGATCCGAAAGCTGCCAGCCCCATCCTGATTCCTCTCTTCATCCGGCGTCACGAGTGGCCGCAAAGTAGAGTAGCCGCGATTCTCAGTGATATGGGAGCTGAGGTTATTACTGCCCCCATGATATCCGCGTTATTGAGAGCTTCTCCCGAAGAACTGGCCCGTTTTTTGCGATACCTGCCTTTTGCCTATCAAAATGAGGCGCTTGAGGCTCTGCGGCTACTGTTGTCTGAGCACAGCGAAGCAGAAGTTTTGACCGCTTGTCTGGTAGCCATGAGGAACCTGGCTGAAGATAGTGATATAGCTGTAATAAAGAACTTTCTTCATCATCCTGAATGGGCGGTGCGGGTTCAGGCGGTAAATACCATGGCCCGGCTGGCCCGTCGGGAGGATCTACCGGAAATAATAGCTTTACTATCTGACCCCAACTGGTGGGTACGTTATCGCTCAGCCCAGGCCTTGGCGGAACTCCAATTTATCAGTTGGGAACAGTTGGAAGAGATTAAAAACCAACAGGAAGATCGTTATGCCCGAGATGCATTAACCCAGGTAATGGCGGAAAAGCAAATTAGGGAGAAGAATAGATGAAAGTTCTTATAATCTTACAATGGATATTTCTTCTTTATATGCTGGGTTTGAGTTTGAGTTACCTGCTCTTAAATCTCATTTCCATTGTCACCATCACGCGTTATATGCGTTCCCATCGTTTGAGCGATTTTCTGGAGTCATTTTCCGATTATGAATTGCCCATAAGTATTTTAGTACCTGCCTACAACGAGGAATCCACAGTGGAATCAACCGTTCGCTCCCTCTTGCAGCTATCCTATTCAGAGTTCGAGGTTATCGTAATTAATGATGGTTCTCGTGACCGTACCTTATCGATTCTGCAAGAAAGCTTTGGCCTGGTTAAAGTTCCCGAGGCCTACCAACAGCGCTTGCCGGTGAAAACCATACGCGGCTTCTATAGATCAAGCTATTATCCCAATCTGCGGGTAATCGATAAAGAAAACGGAGGGAAGTCCGATGCCTTGAACTCCGCTATTAATACCTGTCGCTATCCCTTGTTTTGTTCGGTGGATGCTGACTCCATCCTGCAGCGTGACAGCTTGAAACGGGTGGTACAACCCTTTCTGGAGAATCCTTTGACTGTGGCTGTAGGGGGGACTATTCGTATAGTAAATGGCAGTACGGTACAGGGGGGGTTCCTAACGAAAGCAGGCCTGCCAGGCAAGATGCTGGTCCGTTTTCAGATTATCGAATACTTAAGGGCTTTTCTATTTGGACGTTTGGGCTGGTCCCCGCTAAACGCTATACTGATAATATCTGGTGCTTTCGGGCTTTTTCGCAGAGAACAGGTAATAGAAGCCGGGGGTTACAGTACTGATACGGTTGGAGAGGACATGGAACTGGTGGTACGGCTCCACCGAATGTTGAGGTTAAAGGGGCAGCCCTACCGCATCACCTTCGTTCCCGACCCGATTTGTTGGACCGAGGCTCCAGAGGATCTATCCAGCCTGCGCAGGCAGCGTAGCCGCTGGCAGAAAGGCCTGGCGGAAGCTTTAAGCAAGAATATTCAACTATTGTTTCATCCGCGTAGTGGAACGGTGGGATGGCTGGCTTTTCCCTTTATGATTATTTTTGAGTGGTTCGGGCCGGTAGTGGAAGTGGTAGGCTATCTCTTTGTCCTTTTTGGTTTCTTGACCGGGCTGGTTTCACCGCTGGTCTTTGTAATCTTCTTTACCCTGGCACTGGGTTTTGGTGTATTGATTTCGGTTATGGCCCTTTTATTGGAAATTATCTCTTATCGTATATATTCAGAGCCCCGCCACATTCTGGCCTTGTTCCTGGCCGGAATATTGGAAAACTTCGGTTATCGCCAATTAATCAGCCTGTGGCGCTTGGAAGGTCTGGTGAAATGGATTAAAGGCGGCAAATTACAATGGGGAGAGATGGTACGCAAGGCGGATTGGCAGAAGTAATTTGCATGATTGCTCAGCAAACCTTAATAGCGACCCTGCACTCAAAAGCCGGTATGGGATAACCGGCTAATCGCTCGCTTTACCCCGCATTCCCCAACCGTAATCTCCTTTGAATTCAACAAAGCGCACTTCTCCCCGGGATTCCTGGCTTAGCTTGCCGTCCTCTCCCTTTTTGACCAGTATTAACTCCTGCATGCCTGGGGGGCCTAGCGGTAAAAGCATTATGCCTCCAACTTTTAACTGCTCCAACAGGGGTGGGGGTATGGAGGCAGCGCCTGCAGCCGCGATGATGCGGTCATAAGGGGCCAATTCCGGCCAACCTTGACTACCATCACCTATCTTGAAATTAATATTGTTGTATCCCAGTTCTTTAAGCCTGCTTTGTGCTTTTTCCGATAGCTCCGGTACTAGCTCTATACTGAAGACCTCAGCGGCGAATTCAGCCAGAAAAACGCTTTGATAGCCGGAACCAGTGCCTATTTCCAGTACCCGGCATTTTTTATTTAGCTCCAGGGCCAGGGTCATTTCCAGCACCAGGCTGGGTTGGGAAATAGTTTGCCCAAATCCGATGGGCAAAGCCTGGTCACAATCAGCCATGTTCTTGTAATCGTTGTCAATGAAATGGCTGCGATCCAAACGACGGAAAAACCGGATTATTTCGTTGGAGCTATCTGCTTCGGGCTTCATTTAACAAGCATTCCTTTCGTAAGTAGTGAGGGGTAAGGTGTAAGGGGTTTAAGTTATTTCCTGCTACATCTTACTATTCAAGCCCCTACTAACTCACTTTTCATCGGTGGTTGTGGCCCCCGGGCCATGGGGGGTTAGTAAAAGAATATGGTTTTTGACGCAGAGGGACGCTGATTTTTATGATTAACGCTGATTCTTTTCTAATATAGCTTATCCCTATCTCCATTCTAGCATTAATAAAAAAATATGGTTAATTGTGATATCATAATTTGAGGTCCGTGCTTCTTTACTACATATTAGCTATATTTTTTTCATATATTTTGCAAAAAGGAGGTAGAGGCTCTTGGTAGTTAATCTGGCCAAGCACCGGCTGGCATTTTTTATGATTCTATTTTCCTGCCTATTCCTGCCTTTCATTTTCAAATCTGAATCCATAAAAGAAAAAATAAAGCCTGAGCGTGTTGAACAGAAAGTGCTTCAGGGAGAATATCTATCCTGGGAGGAAGTGAACAAGCTATTTCCCAAATACGCCAAAGCAACGCTGGTGGATCTGGATACACAAATGAAGTTCCGCATACAGAGAAGGGGAGGCAGCTATCATGCTGATGTTCAACCATTGACAGCTGACGACAGTTCAATAATGAAAAAGATATATGGCGGGGAGTGGAGTTGGAAGCGAAGAGCCGCTGTACTCCAACTGGATAATGGCAAAATGATTGCAGCTTCAATGAACGGGATGCCACATGGTAGTGGTGCCATACCCAACAACAATTTCCCAGGGCATTTTTGTGTTCATTTTCGGGACAGCACAACCCATGGCAGCCGCAAATCCGATTGGGGTCATAAAATAATGATATGGAAAGCTGCCGGAGTATTGGATAGAGAGCTAAAATTGTTGGAACCGGAGGATATTATCCGGGTATTTGTGGTGGCAATGGATCAAGGGGAAAGCAAAATAGCGGGCAAAGTGATGAGTGACGGTAAAGAGGATGAGCTTTCCCTGGCTGCTGCGGAAATAAAGTATAGTCAAATTGATAAAATAGAAAAGAAAAAAGAAAAGCTATACCAGGTTGACATACGGCTGGCTTTAAAGGGTTCAAGCCGGGAATATTCCAGAAAAGTGGAGGTCAAGGTCTTGCAAAAGGATGGAGCCTGGTTAATTGATTACGGTTTTCTGCGCCGCTCTTTGCGCAGCCCTCAAAATCTAAAAGCTTTTTCGTAGGTTTACCTGAAGGCTCATACTAACTCAACTTTCATCGGTGGCTGTGACCCCTGGATCATGGAGGGTTAGTAAGAAAAGTGAGGGGTGAGGGGTGAGGGGTGAGGGGTTAATTTTTTCCTGCTACATCTTACCGTTCAAGCTCATACTAACTCACTTTTCATCGGTGGTTGTGGCCCCTGGGTCATGGGGGGGTTGGTTAGAAAATAAGGATTAGACGCAGAAGGACGAAGTTGTCAATAACCCCGTCCCCATGTCAAGTAATAAAAAAAGCACTTCCTTAGGCGGAAGTGCTTTTTAAGTGTTTTTCAAAAGTATTATTTCCCGGAGGGATGATAATGGGTGTGGAGCAGTTCGTGGGATTTGTGTCCCAGGGGCTCCTTGAGGAAATCTTCGTATAGTTTCTTGACTTCAGGATTATCATGGGATTTACGTAGCGGAAGACCTGCATCTTCAACATAAATTGCTTCAATTCTTTCTTTCTTCTTGGCAATGGTAGAGGGGATAGGCTGGCCTCCGCCACCGATACAGCCGCCGGGGCAGCACATTACTTCAATAAAATGATAGGGCGAAGTGCCGGCCTTGATTTCGTCCATGATCTTGCGAGCGGCACCCAGGGAGTTGGCTACGGCCACCTTTACTCTGGTTCCACTCAAATCCACTTCAGCTTCCTTCATACTCTCAAATCCACGAACACCGGTGAAATTGACATCTTCCAGGGTTTGTCCGGTTACTACTTCATATACGGTACGCAGGGCTGCCTCCATAACACCGCCGGAAGCTCCAAAAATAACCCCTGCACCAGTATAGGCGCCCAGTAAAGAGTCAAAATTGGAGGGTTCGAGCTTATCCCAGTAGGCGCCGCCCATTCTAAACAGCTTGCCCACTTCCCGGGTGGTGAGCACCAGGTCTACATCACGGAAACCACTGGCATTCATCTCCGGGCGCTGGGACTCAAATTTCTTGGCGGTACAGGGCATTATGGATACGGAATAGATTTTGGCCGGGTCTATACCCATTTTCTCGGCCCAATAAGTCTTGGCCAGAGCTCCGAACATCTGCTGCGGGGATTTGCAGGTAGACAGGTGATCCAGCTGGTCGGGATAGAAGGTTTCAATAAAGTTGATCCAGCCGGGGCTGCAGGAGGTAAGCATGGGCAGGGTGCCGCCTTCTTTCAGCCGTTTTAACAGTTCGTTGCCTTCTTCCAGTATGGTGAGGTCGGCAGTGAAATTAGTGTGGAATACATAATCGAAGCCCAATTGCCGCAAACCGGCTACAAAATTAAGCATGTCCAGAGCACCGGTAGTAATCCCCAATTCTTCTGCCACCGCTACCCGCACCGCCGGGGCAATTTGGGTGATAACGATCTTTCCCGGGTCCGCTACAGCAGCCAAAAATTCTTCGATTTCTTCATTTTCGATTATGGCTCCCACCGGGCAGACCAGGGCACATTGGCCACACATTACACATTTGGTTTCAATCAGGGCCTTGCCGTCAACGGTCTGGGGCACCCCGTCTTTGACTTCCAGTGCACCCACTGTCTGTACATCATTGCACATTTCCACACAGCGCAGGCATAGTGTGCACTTGGAAGGATCGCGAACAATGGCTGGAGTAGACCTGTCTTGCGGAACTTTCAGGGGTTTATGTTCGAATGAACGGATGATTAGGGTTTCGGCCAGAGTTTGCAGCTCGCAGTTCTGGTTGCGGGCACAGTTCAAACAGTCCTGGGGATGTACCTTGAGAATCTTTTTCAGGTTGTTTCTCTTTTCGGCGATTACCCTGGGGGTGTTGGTTTTAACCTCCATACCCGGGGCAACCACTTCGGAACAGGCGGTTTTGATTTCCCCGTTTATGTCAACCACGCAGACCTTGCAGTTATCTTTTACCTGAAGGTCGGGATGGCTGCACAGGGATGGAATCATGAAACCAGCTGCCGCTGCCGCCTGCATTACGGTTGATCCTTCGGGAACCGAAGTCGCAAAGCCGTTTACCTTGATAGTGACCATACCAAATTCTCCTCTCTCCCTTTTATATTTACCGCTTTATGCGTTCTGTCCTTAGTTTATTAATTGTGAAAAATAGTGTCAAGTGGAAGGGATAGGGAGTAAAAAAACGACTAATACAATATTTTCCGGCGATATATGCAGATATTAAGCATATTAACGAAAAATGCTTAAGAAAATAATTTTAAGCAAAATGGTAAAAATAAAGTTTTAATATCTAAGAGTTTTGCACAATTAACTTTTTCCGAAGAAACCATTAATATATAGTGGCCTGGATAGGAGTTTACAAGCATGCGGGTTCTAATCCCCCGCGCAGCGGTGTGTTGAAAGAGGTTTTTGCAGAGGAAGCATATATTATTAGCACAGCCGGGAATTATTTTTAATCGTCATAGACCTTCCAGTATTCACCTTCCGCATCCTGCCACATCTGCTGAAATTCACCGGAAGGACGAATGACTGTGGCTTCACAACGGGCGGTAACAGTTCCATCGGCCAACCTTATTTCGCCGGCTACCCGGGCATAACGACGGCTGCCCCGGATCAGCCAGCCGATCACTTCCAGCGGCTGCCCGGTGGGGGTGGGTTGTATATACTTAACCTCCAGGCGGGCGGTTACCATAAGATTGTCAAAATCGCCGTTCAGCAGGGTGGCCCGGCCCGAAGTCTCGTCCAGCAGAGCAGCAATAATTCCTCCGTGTACAAATCCGGGGTAGCTGTTGAAGTGTTCGGGAATAGTTACATTGGCTCGCACCTGTTGCTTTTCCGAGTCATTATAAAAATCCACTTTAAGACCCACTTCATTTTGTCGGCCACAGAGAAAGCAGTTTCTTGAGTTAGGTTGTTTTTGCATGACGGATACTCCTTTCCGGTTCAGCGTTTCCATTTTTAATTTAGCCATTTTTAGGATGCGATTTAAAGTAGCAAACAAAGGGCAGGGGGACACAATGGCAAAGCTGCTGCATCCCCCTGAAATGTCCCGAACTTTAAGAGAAATTTTCTGCTTCAGGATATTCCTGACCAAATGTATCCACACTAACGCTGAGCATTCTTTGAGCTTCCCGGGGTTTATCGCGGAAATCCCGAGCTGCGTTTACTATCTGATCCACTACTTCCAGGCCTTCAATTACCTGGCCGAAAGCGGCGTAATCGCCATCCAGATGAGGGGCGGGGGTCACCATGATGAAAAACTGGGAACCAGCGGAATTGGGATCAGCGGTCCTGGCCATAGAAAGAACGCCTCTTTCGTGGGAGAGATGGTTGGGAAAGGCATTACTTTTGAACTCTCCTTTAATACTGTAACCTGGGCCCCCTGTTCCGCTGCCCAGGGGACATCCGCCCTGAATCATGAAACCGGGAATAACCCGGTGAAAGACCAGACCATTATAAAACCCCTTTTTTATCAGTGAGATAAAATTGTTGACTGTATTGGGAGCTATAGTGGGAAAAAGTTCAGCCTTTATCAGTCCCCCGTTTTCCATCTGGATACTTACCAGTGGATTCTTGCTCATAGCATCACCTAAAATGCCAAGACTACGGCTGGGTAATTGGTCTTGAGAAAATCAGCGATTTCCGGGGATTGCAGGGCTTTACCCAGCTTTACGATACTATCCTTATCCTTATCTTCAGGTCTAACTACCACTACATTGGCAAAGGGGGAATCGCCCGGCTCCACAAAAACAGCTTTCATGGGATCCAGCCCGGCATCAATGGCATAGTTAGTATTGATGCAGCAGATGGCTGCATCCTGCAGTACCCGGGGCAGGGTGGCGGCATCGGCCATTTTTATTTCCAAATTTTTGGGATTTTCCACAATATCCCTTTCGGTAGCGGTGACACCAGCACCTTCTTTTAATTTAATCAAGCCGGCACTCTGCAGCACAGCCAGGGCCCGGCCGCTGTTGGTCGGGTCATTGGGGATACCCACAACAGCCCCGTCAGCCAGTTTGTCCAATTTGCCGATCTTTTGCGAGTAGATACGCATGGGCTCGGTATGTATCTTTACCGTCCATACCAGCTTGGAATTAGTTTTGGCATTGAAGTCCTCCAGATAGGGAATGTGCTGGAAGAAGTTAGCATCAATCTGCTTATCGTTCAGGGCCGGGTTTAGTTGAGGGTAGTCGGTAAAATCCTTTATTTCCATCTCCACCCCTTGTTCGGCCAGCTTGGGTTTAACCATTTTCAGCATGGCGGTGTGGGGTTCACCAATAGCTCCTACAACCAATTTTTCGGTGGCTTGTTTTTCCGGTGCTTTACCAGCTTGTTTATCCGGATCGGCTTGCTCGGCCTGCTGGCCGCAGCCTGCTGCCAGGCCCAGGGCCAGTATCAGGCAGGCAATAAGTACAATTGATAAGGTCTTTCTCATTATTTTTACCTCCTCTTGTTAATTATTCTACCGGCGGCTTTATCGCCTAGCATTTGTATTCCCTGTACGATTACGATCAAGACGATTACGGTTATCCACATTATTCCGGTCTGGTAACGCATGTAACCGTGGTAGTAGGCCAGGGTACCCAATCCACCTCCTCCCAATACACCTGCCATGGCGGAATAACCAACCAGGTTTATAGCAGTGATAGCCACCCCC
The DNA here is from genome assembly GCF_001570625.1 of Syntrophomonas wolfei subsp. methylbutyratica. Classification (GTDB taxonomy): domain Bacteria; phylum Bacillota; class Syntrophomonadia; order Syntrophomonadales; family Syntrophomonadaceae; genus Syntrophomonas; species Syntrophomonas methylbutyratica. The sequence continues at coordinate 157,117 of NZ_BBQT01000002.1, forward strand.
AGAACCACTGAGGGCATAGCTTCCGGCAGCAGAACTTTAGTGATTATCTGCCAGTTGCTGGCTCCCATGGATAGAGCGGCTTCTATCAAGCCCCAGTCAATTTCTTTCAGGGAAGTTTCCACCAGCCGTGCTACAAAAGGAATGGCCGCCAGGGAAAGGGGCACAATGGAGGCTACGGTACCGATGGAAGTACCCACCACCCAACGGGTGAAGGGAATGGCCAGGATGAGCAAGATAATAAAGGGCAAGGAACGAACAGCATTAACAATAGAACCCAATACCTGGTTCAGCTGCAGGTTCTCCAGAATATGTCCTTTTTCGCTGGTCACCAGGATAATGGCCAAGGGCATCCCTACCAGGTAGCTGACGGCGGTGGATAAGAAAACCATATACAGGGTTTCCCAGCTGGCAAAGAGTACGGCGGCTGGAACCCAGTCATAGTCTCCCAGGTAAGTAGCGAAGAAAGCAGCTAGATTAATACCACTAATTGCCAGCATGGTTTAAAACCTCTATTTCCAGGCCGCATTTCCGCAGGAAATCCAGGGCCTCATTGATAGTCTCCACCGGACCTATTAATTCCAGGGTCAGGTTGCCAAAAGGGATGTCTTTTAACTGGTCGATGTTGCCGTATAATATATTGGCAGCTACCGCGTATTTTTGCACCATGGAGGAAATAATAGGCTCACCCGCCGAGGCTCCGATAAAGGAGACTCGAATCAAACGACTGCTGTTTAAGCCATGGTCTATGAACTGGCGCTGCAGGATTTCCGCCGGAATCTCGCGGTTGACTATGGAATTGATAAAGCTGCGCGAGGTCGGTGTTCCAGGATTGGAAAATATATTTAATACATCACCTACTTCAACTATGGTGCTGTCATCGATTACCGCAACCCGGTCACAGGCGTCCTTGATTACATTCATATCATGGGTAATCAGAACAATAGTCAAGCCCAGCTGGCGGTTAATATCTTTCAGCAATCCCAGGATGGAGCGGGTAGTCTGGGGATCGAGGGCGGAGGTAGCTTCATCGGAAAGCAAGACTTTGGGATCATTGGCCAGGGCCCGGGCGATGCCCACTCGCTGTTTCTGACCACCACTAAGCTGCTCCGGGTAGACCTGAGCTTTATCTGTCAAACCCACCAGTTCCAGCAAGGCATTAACCTTTTGAGCCGCCTCATTTTTAGGCACAGCGGCAATCTCCAGGGGAAACATCACATTTTCAAACACCGTACGGGAAGAAAGCAGATTGAAATGCTGAAAAATCATGCCTATCTTCTGGCGAAGCTGGCGTAATTCCAAGGAGTTCAGAGAACCTACATCTTGCCCATCTACCATAATAGTGCCTTGAGTAGGTCTTTCCAGCATGTTGATGCAGCGGATAAGGGTACTTTTGCCGGCCCCGCTCAAGCCGATTATCCCGAAGATTTCTCCCTTTCTTATGGAGAGACTAACTTCTTTGAGTGCCATCACCTCTTGGGGGCCGCTACCATATATCTTGGTCAGATTGCTGATCTCAATCAATACCTCTGCCTCCCGGACATATTAAAACCCCCTTGTCCGCAGCATAGCGGCAGGAGGATAAATCCCCTCTCTTCAGCTAAAATCCGGTCAAAAGGATGCTAGCCCCCGTATTGCCTTATGGCCATTTTACCAGGCTCGTCCCTCTAGCGTTCGAAGAAGGGAATAGAAAAATGCTCTACTTCAATAATATATTAGCATGCAGTTATTATGAGGGTCAATAAAACTAAAATGCCAGCAGAGACTTCAAAAACTTAATGACTTGTCTTTGATACAAAAAACCATAATTTGTACAGGGTTTGCCGAGAGGGAAATTTTTATGCTATGACCAGCCCGGCAGTATAAATGGCCACCGGGTTTTCGCTTGCCGGGGCCATTGCCGGGGAACATAGGCCCCGGCAGAGGGGGAAAAAAGGTAGTTTTTCTTGAAGTTCGTTTTGTGAGCGATAATTCTTTCCAGCCATTGGAGCAGCCGGTCGATTTCTTCCCGGTTATTATAGGCAGCCAGGCTTATTCGCAGCATTCCCGGCAGAAGCGCCGGTTCTTTACCCTCATAAATACCGCTAATACTTTCTGCGTCTATTCCCAGGAGATTCCTGACATAGCCCTGTGCACAAAAACAGCCGGTTCTGACCCCTACTCCGGCCTCAAAACAGAGAATGGAACCCAGCAACGCATGTTCCAATCCCTTAATGTTGAAGCTGATAACTGCCAGCCGGGGAAAGGAGCCGTATATTTTGATTCCCGGCAGCTTTTGCAGCCGTTCCCGGGCATAGAGCAGGAGTTCTTCTTCGTAAAGAGCTAATTTTTCTATGCCTATTTTTTGCAGGTATTGCAGGCTGCGAGCCAGGGTGAAGGCACCAATAACATTGGGAGAGCCTGCTTCTTCGCGCTCAGGAAGACCTGTCCACCAGACCTGGTTCCGGCTTACCAGGTCAACGGTTCCTCCTCCGGAATATTCCGGTTCCCCCTGTAAAAAGGTTTTCCGTGGGCCAATCAATACCCCGCTGCCAAAAGGGGCATAGATTTTATGGCCGGAAAAAGCCAGGTAATCAATATGGCGCGGGTCGCCCTCTTTTATCATATTCACCGGGTGGTGGGCTAAAAGCTGGGCTCCATCCACCAGGATTTCAGCCCGGTACGCGTGAGCTATTTCCGCTATCCGGTGTATGGGATTTATGTGGCCGGTGACATTGGAAGCTCCACATACAGTCACCAGCCTGACCCGGGGATAGTATAATTGCAGCAGTTTTTCCAGATCGTCAAGATCCAATAATCCTTGCTGGTCTACCCGGGCGTACTTGAGCCGGGCCTTGTTACGCCAGGGAAGGTCGTTAGAATGGTGTTCCATCATGCTGGAGATGACCACATCTCCTGGGGCGAAACTCAAGCGATAGGATAACTTGTTGATGGCTTCGGTGGTGTTTTTCACCATTATTACGCATTGCGAGTCCAAGTCGGCCCCAACGAAATTTGCAATAGTTTCATGGGAATCACCGTAGAACTGTGAAGATAGCAGGGATTTATAACCGGTTCCCCGGTGAACCCCCGAATACCACTGAAGGAAATCCTGCATTTCCTCTACTACCGGTTGGAGGGCCGGGGTACTGGCGGCATTGTCAAAATTGATATAAGGGAGATATTTGCCGCCCAGGGTGGGAACTTTTTTCTCCACCCCCAGAATATCACGGCGAAAGCTTTTGGGATTAAAGACTTTTTTATTAATAGTAAACACACCCTGTATCCGTTTAATATATACTATGAACAATAGTATGCTTTTGACACGGGGTAATGTTTGTATCCCGCCTTTCGTTTTTTGATTTGTTAATCATAGTGGGCCCACATTCTAAGTATTTTAACGACCTTTAACGTTTCATTGACCTCATAAACAAGACGGTGTTGGAAATTGATGCGGCGTGAGTATAAACCTGCCAGGTTACCAACTAGCTTTTCGTAAGGCGGGGGGGTTTGATAGGGGTTATTTGCTATAATATCCACCAGTTCCTTGGATTTTCCAGATAACCCCACAGCTTTTAATTTTACCTGATCTATTAGCGCCTGTCTGGTTAATATTACCCGGTACATTACCAATCTACCTTATCAGCAGGAATACACTCATCGTTTGGTGTATTTATACCTTCCCTTATGCTTTCTATCATACCGGGAATTGAAGTAAGATAGAGAGTTTCCTGAATCGCGCTCCAGTCCTCTGCAGACAATAATACAGCATTAGCATTTTTGCCGGTAATCAGTACCGGACGGTGAGACTGGCTTATCTCGTTTATGAGTTTATACAGGTTCTGTCGGGCTGAGGTTACGTTTATACTATCCATAAAAACACCTCCACATACTCAAAATATCATACGCTATTACGTACGTCAACCCAATATTCAGAACAACGCTTGCCACCAAGCCATAATACATTATAATTTCAATCGTAGGGGAGGAAGGTTTCTTGAGTGGGAAGGAAGGCTATTACATATATATTCTCAGTTGTTCCGATGGTACTTTATATACCGGCTCAACCAATAACCTGCCGGCTCGCCTGGAAAAGCACAACCAGGGGGAAGGGGCCAGGTATACGCGCGGGCGCAGACCGGTAACCCTGGTTTACTCTGAATTTGCAGCCAGCAAATCAGACGCATTAAAGCGGGAAAGGCAGATTAAAAAGATGACTCGTGCTGCCAAGCTTGCTCTGATAAAGTAAATATGATATCACGGGGATCAGACCGCATCAGTTTCATGGTAGGAAATACTTTTACACACTACCTATCCGCAATCAAGTTATCACTTGGAAGACAATGCAATTATTCTGCATAACCCAAAAACTGGCTTAAAATCAACTTTGTCGATGGTATATAAATAATCCTAGGAGACTGCCTAAATAACTTCCTGATTTGGTAAGAGCTACAATATTTTGAGGTTGTAGAGTCTGGACACACAATATATAGGGGGCAATTTATTGGCTTAATGACTTTTGGGACAGGTTCAGCGTGAAAGACCTGGTTAGAGCCGGGTCTTTTTTATGATGTAAAAACAAAGTAAGATGATGCTTTCTTTATTATCCAATAGATAAGCATATGCGAGCTATATATTTATATTCACCCTAAATAGCACCGTATAATAGATTTTTTGGCAGGATATTACTGATTGGAGTTGAATTGTATATTAGGGAGAGGGGATGTGCGGAGCCATTTAAATGAAGGTTCCTTCGCTTCATCCACCCCGGTAATATCGGATCATGTCGAAGTGGTTGACCCGAAAGGAATTACCAGAGATGTCGCGGGTGGTAAGTTATCGGGCAATGGTCAGACGATTGGCGGATTTAAACCGGATAGACCGGGAACAGGTAAATTACCTGTATAAATATTGGGCGGAAACCGGGGAAAATCTACACTGTTTATTCCGCAGAGCCCAGGCCCCATCAACGGCTTTGTTAGAACCCTGGGGACAGGTCTGGGTTCCTACCCGTTATTTGCGCTGTTTGGAGGCTAATTATGAAAACGGATTGCTGTCTTATCCGGTTTTGCAGCAAATCCTGGCAGTAGTAGGAGTAACCCCGGAGGAATGGGGTTTTATGCCTCATTCGGTTTCTACAACTGATGAAGTGGATATTGACGAACTTATTGAGGAACTATCTCATGAAATATAAACAGGCCTGTGCGGATGCCAATATCCTGGCACCTTTAAGCTCCTTCCAGTAAGGCTAGCAGTTCTGAGGTCAGTTCCCCGTAACGGGGATTACTGCGCTCCCGAACGCGGGGTATAGTAATTGCGATTTCTTTTTTAATCCTACCTGGGTTACCGCTCATTAAGATAATACGATCTGCCAGATAAACCGCTTCATCAACACTATGGGTAACAAAGATGATGGTCTTTTTACGTTGTTCCCAAATACGCAGCAGTTCCTTTTGCATTATTATACGGGTATAGGCATCAAGTGCACCGAAAGGTTCATCCATAAGCAACACATCAGGATTATTGGCAAGTGCACGAGCAATGGCTACCCGCTGTTGCATACCCCCCGACAATTCATAGGGAAAGGCCTTGCCGAAATTACTCATACCAATCATGTCCAGGTATTCCCTGGCAATAGCCATCCGCTCTGGTTTGGATACGCCTGCAAATTCTAATCCCAGTGCAATATTATCCAAAACGTTGAGCCAGGGCATCAACGAATAACTCTGAAAAACCATGCCTATTTCACGGCAAGGTTTGGTGTGTTCCCGCCCATTATAGAATACTCTGCCGGAGCTAGCCTTTTCCAAACCGGCGATAATACGCAAAAGAGTTGATTTTCCACAGCCGGAAGGACCCAGGATGCAGAGGAACTCATTTTCCGGTACCCTAAGGTTCATATCGGTTAATGCAATTATCTCCATATCGTTTTGACTATAAAATACTTTTTCCAAATGTTCGACTAATATCGTTTCCTTCATAAGTTCCCTACCTTGTTTTACTTTCCCAGGAGAAATATTTGTTAGCAATTATTCTAAAGATACTATCCAGAAGAGCGCCCACCCCACCGATACAAATCATACCGGTAATGACCAAATCAGTTCTTGCCAGCTCATAGGCATGGGTGATAAGATAGCCTACGCCGGCCACACTGCCGGGAAGCATTTCCGCTCCGACCAAACAAGCCCAACCAATAGCCAGACCTACTCTCAATCCATTGATAATGCTGGGAGCGGCAGCTGGTATGAGGATTTTAAAGAAGATATCCTTTTCACTGGCGCCCAAAACCCGGGCAGAATCGATAAGTGTTTGGCGGACACTTTGGACTCCAAACATAACGTTGGCAACCACAGGGAAAAAGCTGCCCATACCAATAAGGAAGACCATAGCAATTTTAAAATTACCCCAGAACACATACTGCTGACCAAAAGGCATATTAAATAGGGTAGCTATACTCGCCATGCCAAAGATAGCAAGAGCCAGTGGCTGCCAGGCCAGGGGCGGAATAGGTCTGAAGATATTGACAAAAGTTTCAAATATTTGCTGGATAGTTTTGCTGTAGCCCATTAATACGCCCAGCGGTACCGCAATAAGCACACCTACAGTGTAACCGCTAAGAACCCGTATCAAACTAACTCCAATATTGCGTGGTATGGAGCCAAGGCCGATAAAGTTGTCGGTAGCATGTATAAAATTTTCCAATACCCTGCCGATGGTTGGCAAAACTGTTGCATTTTGTGCCTGCCAGGCGGAAAGCTGCCAGACTATCAGAAGCAGAGCGGGTAGAATAAGGGAAAGAATAAGTTTATTAAACGTTTTTTGCATATGGTAATCCTCTTCTTCTGTTTTCTCGCCAGGCTACGCACAAACAGGCAGGTTCCACTATTTGCTCTGAAGACTCACATCAAATAGTGTACCTGCCCATTTTGCTTATGTTTTTTAGCGGGCGTTAGCTTTTTCTACAAAAGAAAATTCAAAGAGTTCGTTTTTCACTGTCTCATAATCAGCATTCTTGAGACGGTCGGTAAACTTACCCATAGATTTTATCGCGTTAAAATATATTTCAATGCCGTCGAGCCATTCCTGGGAGGGCTCAGAGGTGTAAATAATGTTGTTGGCCAGGATGACATCTTTTTCAACACCGATTATAGCCGAATTAATTTCAGCAAACTTTTCCCGGTTGGCGTTGGCATACTCTATGCAATCAGCAACTACGCTGACCAGTCCTTCAATAACTTCAGGGTGCGTATTTACTACATCAGTTCTTGCTGCCAGCACGCAGCAGGGGAAATTAGTCCATTGTCCTTGTGGAGGGAAATCCTCCAGTTTCATAACGATGTTTCCCATTCCCTGAGCAACTGCATTTTCCGGATTAGGGGAAGGCCCTACCCAAGCGTCAACTGCGCCACTTCTGATAGATGGGAGTAGATTTTGGGAACCTTTGAGGTCAACCATCAAAACATCAGCACTCATATCGCCTGGATCTTCGGTAAGCTTGTAACCAGCATCCTTTAAAATAGATTCGATAAGGATTCTGGGACCGCTAATGGCGGAGTGATAGCCAATCTTAACTGGGGTCGGGGAATCTGCAATATATTTCTTGATTGCATCAAATCCGTAAAAACCGACATCTGGACCCATTACCATAGAAATCCCACCACTTTGAAGGGGAGAAAGAATCTTGATGTCAGTACCAACATCATAAGCCGATTGCATGGCAGTATTGGACGATAAAGTTATATCCAGATGTCCCTGTCCCATCATGGTAGCGCATTCAGCACCGCTTTTTCCGGTAATAATATTGAATTTGGCAATTGCTTTGTCGTTCTTAAGTAATTCAAACTGGGTCTCACTTACAGGATTAATACGCACGGCTTTATTAGCAAAGGCCTCAACATCCTTCATGGCAACATTAAGTAAACAGGTATGCAGATCGTGTCCGTAGGCAACAGACAAGGTAGGTATTTCGGTCGTCGCGGTTTTGTCAGGGGTTTTGCTCCCACATCCCCCCAGGCAGAACAGCGTAGTTAACATCAGAACCACCACAAAAAATTTTCTCACAACTCTACATCTCCTCTCACGTAAAAAAACAGCAGCATTAGAATATTTTTGCGCAAAAACCATCATAATGTATTCTTAGAGTAAATATAATTGACACGAATAATAAAAGTCAAGCAGAATATTAACCTATGGTTTGCGATAGTATTACATATAGTTATAAAAAGTTTTCTTGAGAGCAGACTAAAGTGAGGATGTAAATTTAGAGAGAAAAAATCCAGTAAAGATTACCTGGATAAAGAAAGATAGTCCTATATATAACCTAAATATAATTTAAGGGAAGATTTGCACTACAGATAGGAATTTGATAGATAGGAATTTGTTTTTTCCAGAACAGTATACCACAAGGTAGTAAATAATGGTTTAGGCATCTTTGTATATTTATGCAACCCTTATGCAACAAAAGGGTTTTTTGCAGTAGAGTCACTTTTGTTTTCTGAATATTGTATGTCTGCTCTAAGCACATCGCCTGCCAAGATAAAGCTAAATCCCTTTTCCCCCGCATCATGCGTTTCGTCCTCTGTAGAGCCTTTAAACCTCAGATAAATAGCTGCAGGTCGGACTCAAGAGCGTTTTTCAAGTATTCTTTGACCTCCATTATTTGCACTTCCGGGAAAAGCTCCTCCTTTTTAAAACCCATAATTTCTACTGATAACTGGCAGGCATAGAACTTTACTTCTTTTTTGCGGGCACCGGACAGGAGATCGCTTAGTTTGGGGGCCTTTTCTTCCTGCATCATTTCCAGCAGCATCTTTTTTCCTATCCCGCCCAGGTTCATTTTGGAGAGAGGAAGTTCTTCTGCTTCCCGGGGAGTCAGAGAGGAGAAGGCTTGCTCATAGAGGCTTTTATCTTCCTGGGATATTTTCCCCGGGTCGCGTAAGAGCAACAAACCCCAGAAGGCACAAAAGATAGTTACCTCTATCTCCATTTCCCGGGCGGCATTGGCAATAATCAAGGAAGCCAGAGCCTTATCGTAGTCTCCGCTGAACAGAAGCAGGTTCATTTTCTTATTTTCCATACATTATTTCCTCCAAGCTTTATTTAGCATTATTTTGGGCCAACCCGCTTCGAATTATTAAGGAAGGATGATATAGTAGCTTAGCAGGAACCTCATGCTGCTTCTTGGGGAGGGTTTCCTACTATACCTTACTGTTCAAGAGACTGCTAACCACTTTTCATGGTGGTTGTGGCCCCCGGGCATGGGCGGTCAATAGGAAAAGTGGGCAGTGAGGGTTAATATAGGCATCTCACCGCTCGAGTATATTCGGATTCACTTTATCATCCGGGATTTATTATTGAGGTTCCCCCGCTTTGTTGCAGCGGTGTGTTGAAACTGCTTAAGCAGTTTCTTCCGTGCTTAAAGCACAAATATTTTTTAAGGTAGGAAAAAGATATGTGTATAGAGAAAAACTAAGGAAGCTATTGCTCAAGAAAGAGAGGTAAGCCAATGAACTCCAAAAAGATGGTTTTAATCGGGCTGGTTCTAACGGCCTTCTTTTCATCGCTGGCTGTTTTTGAGCTAATACCCGGCCTGATTATGGCTTTCTTGCTTTTATCTGTTGGAATTGCTGTCACCTATTATTTTGCTCTTAGCCAAATGAGATTGGAAAGCCTGGCGGGTAAAACTATTTTGCTCAAGGCGGCCAAAGAGATAGGGAAGGAGAGCAAGGCTCCGGAAATCAGCCGGCTGCTGGGTTTGTGGGCCCAACGATTGGTGAAATCTGAAGCGGCCCTGGTCTGGTGGCAGGGGGAATGGGTGCTTGGTGATGAGGAATTCACGGTCTGGCCCGGACTGGAAACGGCCCGAGAGTGGGTCAGGAACAATAGGGAAGTTCTGGTTCTAAATAGAAATGGGGGGGAGATCTTTTCCCACCCCTGGCCCAGCAATATAAACTCATTATTAGGCTGGCCTTTGACGGTCGCCGACGAAGCAGCCGGGATGCTATTCCTGCTTAATGAAAGTAAGCGCGGGTATTTTGTCCCCCAGGATAGTGAAGCCCTGGAAGTAATCTGCCAGCAGGCAGTGCTATCCCTGGACAAAGCCAATAATTATCAAAAAACGGAAGTTATTTATAAAGAGATGCTATTTTCTCTGGTAAATACCCTTGATTCGCGCTTTCCTGGTTTTGCCGGGCACTCCCGGCGGGTAGCCCGAGTGGCGGTACTTCTGGGTAGCAAACTGGGTTTGGATGAAGAAGAGTTGCGCATTCTTGAATATGCTGCCCTCTTGCATGATGCCGGTAAAGTTTTTTTCTTGCGGGAAGGGATTCCAGGGAAAGCGGGGGAGTTGGAGGAAATGGAGGAAGAGAGTTATCTGCCACCGGTGGAAGAGCACCCGCTGCTGGGGGCTCAAATTTTGCCTGGCGAGGGTATATTTGCCAAGATGCGCCAGGGGATCCTTTATCATCATGAGCGCTATGACGGCAGCGGCTACCCTGAAGGCTTGAGCCGTACGGATATACCCCTGGCGGCCAGAATAATTGCCGTGGCTGATCTCTATGATGCTTTAACCCGGCTTGCTTCCGAAGAAGAAAGACTGGAACCGGAAGCTGCCGTAAATGAAATGAAAAAGACTATGGGTATGCTCTTAGACCCCCTGGTGGTAATAGTTTTGGAGGAAGTGGAGCGGGAACTCGATGAAATAACTTAAGGGATTTCCTTTTTCCCAAGCCAAATGTAAAATTAATAATGGATTAGGTGGAGAGCATTTTGCCGTTACGGAAAAGAAAATTATTCTTTATAATCGTAATAGCAGTTTTTCTAGCTGCTTATCTTATTTATATCCGGATGGGATCGCAGGCTTTGATTGAGACGCTGGCAACCGGTACCGCGAATAATGAGAATGAGCTGGTTTTTCCAGCTCCCGGTCAAACACTTTATAAGATGGGACTTTATCTGGATACCGGTAGGCGAACCATGTATGGAAATACGGTTTTACTAACCCGGAACACTTCCGGCCAGGCCCTGAGCGAACTGTGGTTTACCGTCTATCCCAACGCCTTCAAGGATTCCCGGCACAGCCCTGCTCCATCTGAGGCTTATTATGCCGGATTCAATGAAGGGTACCTCGATTTCCAGGAATTCAAGGTTAATGGGCAAAAGGTGGAATACTTCCCGGACGGGGTATCACTACAGGTGGTATTGCCCCGGGATATTGTTCCCGGGGAGGACATAAAGATTGAGATGCAATGGCAGGCCCAGATACCTAAATTAGCTTATCGTTATGGCAATAAGGGCGGAATCTATATGTTGGGTAATTTTTATCCCACATTGAATGTCTTGGGCAGGGACGGCTGGCATAATTCCTACAACTCCGCTTTTGGAGACCCCTTTTGCTTCCATTGTGCCGATTATCAGGTTAGCTTGAGCCTGCCGGAAGGTTTCTTGATGGTATCAACAGGAAGCAAGCGGGAAACAATAGCAGAAGACAATGGCCGAGAAGTCCATTTTATCGAAGCCCAGAATGTCCGTGACTTTTGCCTGGCGGTACTGTATGATTACAAAGAGTCAATTTATGGGCAAAATCGGCCCCAAATCATTTGTTATTCTCCGGCCAAAGAAAGTGAACTAGCGGGGCAGATTCTTAAACAATCGGCCCAGATTCTGAACTATTATGCCTGTAGCTGGGGTTCCTATCCCTATCTGGATTTCAAAATTGTTTTCGTTCCTATGCGCGGTTTTCATGGCATGGAATATTCCGGGTTAATCTTTTTGAGTGAAGAATTTTTGCAACCCAGAACTTATAAAGATCATGGTGAGTTTATTTTGGCTCACGAGATAGCTCACCAATGGTGGTATGGGATGGTAGGCAATGATCAGCTAAAAGAGCCCTGGTTGGACGAAGGATTGGCCAACTGGAGCGCCTATAAGTACCTGAAAGAATATCAGGGGATTGAACCACCCTGCGGCAATGAATTCCAGAACGGGATTAATCTGGCGCAGGAAATGCGGGAAATCGTTTCCCGGCAGGAATACTACCGGATGGCCTACTCTGGAGGAGAGGCTTTCTGGTTTGCTTTAGAGAAAGAAATGGGAGAAGATACGGTTAACAAGGTTTTACGCAGATACCTGGCTGATTTTCGCTTTAAAGTGGCCAGTACCGAGGATTTGCTGCTGGTTATTAAAAAAGAGGCCCGCCGGGATATGAGTGATTATTTCCACAAATGGTCTCTGGATAAACCAGTATCTGACTAGAGTCGGAAAGGTATCCCGGTTAAACTATATCTGAGTTTGAAGTCTTCTCCCCACTTCCGCCAAAGCGAGGAGAAGAAAAAGCTCAGAGTTTCACCAGGCAAGCTGGATAGAACTGCCTGTTTATTAGACCTGGGCATCATGTTGCTTGAGTACTTGTAAAGCGTCCGGGACTCTTTCTTCATTGGTTACCATAGTAAGGAGAAAGGCGCTTTGGCCGGGAAGGTCATGACTCCCTGCCATGCCGCTTACTGAAGGGTCAGCCGCCATGAGTGGCGAAGGAACACGATCGTAAGCCCCGTTACCCATAATCATAGTAGCCAGAGAAGTCATATTATTATTGCCATATGCTTTAGAATTGGGGGCGCTGGATACCCGGTCAATCTGGATTTCGTTATAACCTCTTTGTATCAGAATCTCCCGGGCTGCTTCGGCTTGGTTTTCCGTTGGGAAATAGGCCAGAATGGACTTTTCGCCTGGTTCAAGCTGCATAATCTTACCTCCTTTCTGGAGTATTTTAATTTAAGTTTCTCTTAGTATTTTTGGCGTCCTGATAGAGAATATAGGTGGAAAAATCAAGATGAGGAGGACAAAAATGAATCCCATACAAAGAGTGCTGGCTTCTTTGCACAGCATGGTGATAGAAGCATTGGAAAAGGCTAAATCCAGGGATTTAATAAAATTTGAGCAGATTCCGGAATTTCTTATTGAAGTTCCCCGGGAAAAGGAACATGGTGATTTTGCCTGCAATGTCGCTCTTTTAATGGCGCGCCAGGCCAGACAGGCTCCTCGCGTTATTGCTGAAGTGTTGCTGGAGCTGATGGAAACGAACGGGCGTCCGGTAGAGAAAATTGAAATTGCCGGAGCCGGCTTTATCAACTTTTTCCTGGATCGGAGCTGGCTTCATGATATCCCTTTAACTGTATACAACAGCAAGGATAAATACGGATTCAATGAAAAAAAAGCCAAAAAAGTGCAAGTGGAATTTGTCAGTGCTAATCCTACTGGGAATCTACATATGGGAAATGCTCGGGGAGGCGCTATCGGAGATACCCTGGCCAATATCCTGGAACGGGCCGGTTATGAGGTGGAGCGGGAATTCTATATTAATGATGCCGGCAACCAGATAGAAATATTCACCGATTCCATGGAGGCCCGCTATCTGCAATTAACGGGACATGATGTGCAATTTCCGGAAAACGGCTACGCCGGGCGGGATCTTATCGATACGGTCAGGAATATTATTGCTCGTTACGGCGAGGGTTTATATGATTTGCCCCGGGAGGAAAGGCGGCAGATAATAGTTGATTTTGCCCTGGAGGAGAAGATAGATTATATCAAGAAAACCCTGGCCAGCTTTGGCATCAGCTATGATGTATGGTTCAGTGAAAAAAGCCTGCATGAAAACGGTAAGATAATGGCGGTTTTTAATGAATTGCGGGAAAAGGGTTATATTTATGAAAGCGAAGGAGCCTGGTGGTTTAAGTCCACCGCTTTTGGCGATGAGAAGGATGAAGTGGTTTTACGGGCCAATGGAATGCCTACTTATTTTATGGCCGATATCGCCTATCACCAGAACAAGTTTGAACGGGGTTTTGACTGGGTTATAAATGTTTGGGGGGCTGACCACCACGGACACATCGCTCGCATGAAAGGGGCTATAGAAGCTCTGGGCTACGACCCGGCCAGGCTGGACATACTCTTGATGCAACTGGTCAGATTATACCGGGCCGGTAATATAGTACGGATGTCCAAACGAACCGGAACCACCGTTTCCCTGGATGAGTTGATTGAGGATGTGGGCAAGGATGCCGCCCGCTTCTTTTTTGTAATGCGCAGCCCGGACAGCCATTTGGATTTTGACCTGGAATTGGCCCGGCAGAAGAGCCAGGAAAACCCGGTATATTATGTACAATATGCTCATGCCCGAATTTGCAGCATATTCAGGCAAGCCCGGGCCGAGGGTATTACCATGGCGGGGATAGATGAAATTGATATTTCCTGCTTAAAGGAAGAGGAAGAATTGGCAATTTTGAGGAAAATAGCGGATTTCCCCGAAGAAATCTCTATAGCCGCCAGGACCCTGGCCCCCCAGCGGATAGCCCGCTATGTATTGGATTTAGCCGCATTATTCCACAGCTTCTATAATCATCACCGGGTCTTGAATGATAACCGGGCCTTGCAGGATGCCCGGCTTTTGTTGATGGAAATAATCCGTATTACTATACATAATGCGTTGAATGTGCTGGGGGTTACTGCTCCCGAACAAATGTAGGAGGTGTGCCAAGATGATACCAAGAAAAAAAAGCGAAGCTGACTGGGCGGTGGAAATACTGGTCAAAAAGCAAGAAGCTATGTTTTATGCGGAGCTGATTAAAGAAGTAGCCAGGATGATGGGGAAAAAAAATGACCCGACCAGCTTGACCTCAATTTATACCCGGATAAATATGGACAATCGCCTGGTATACCAGGGACAGGGCTTTTGGTATTTTGATACCAACCGGGTACGCCAGGATGCTTGAGCTGCTTTCAGAAAAGGAGGGATACTTTTATGAAAATAAGGTGGTTGGGACATGCCTCTTTTCTAATCGAAACCGGGAAAGAACGGATAATAACCGACCCTTTTGACGAAAGGGCCGGCTATGCTGTTTTTACGGAGACGGTGGACATTGCTACCGTAAGTCATGAACACTGGGATCATAACGCGGTGGAGATTCTCGCCGGAAAGCCTCAAGTTATCCGGGGAGAAGGGGTATTTCGCCTGGGAGGTATAACTATTACGGGTTTTTCCTCCTTCCATGACCAGACCCAGGGCCGGGACCGGGGTAAAAACACCATATACAAGATATCGGCAGAAGGTATGGAACTGCTTCACCTGGGGGATTTGGGCCATATTCTTTCTCCCCGGGAAATCGAGGCCATAGGACGGGTGGATATTTTATTGCTTCCAGTGGGAGGAACATATACCATTGATGCCCGGCAGGCTTTAGAAACCATGCAGCAACTAAATCCCAGGATTACCATACCGATGCATTACCAAACTCCGCATGTTAAAATAAGCCTGGCACCATTGGAGGCTTTTACCGGTCGATTGGAGCGGGTGGTAAAACGGCCCTTCCTGGAGATTACCCGGGAAGAGCTGCCGGAGGAACCCCTGGTGCTAGTATTGGATTACTTGTAGCAGCAGTTTAACTAAGAGTATGATAATGGGCAAAGCAGAAAAGGGAGGGGCTCTGGAGTGGCCAAGTATATATTTATTACCGGCGGGGTAGTTTCTTCTCTGGGGAAGGGTATTACCGCCGCATCTTTGGGCCGGCTCTTAAAAGGCCGGGGTCTGAAGGTGGCATTACAGAAATTCGATCCGTATATCAATGTTGATCCAGGTACCATGAGTCCTTACCAGCACGGCGAGGTTTATGTCACCGAAGATGGTGCGGAAACTGACCTGGATGTAGGTCACTATGAGCGATTCATAGATGAAAACCTGAGCCACTATGCCAATTGCACTACCGGTAGAATATATCAGACAGTTCTGGACAAAGAAAGAAAAGGAGATTATCTGGGGCAGACGGTACAGGTTATTCCTCATATAACCAATGAGATAAAAGACCGGGTTACCATGATTGAGAAAGAAAACAGCCCGGATATAGTAATAAGCGAAATTGGAGGCACTGTGGGAGATATTGAATCCCTCCCGTTTCTCGAGGCCATTCGCCAATTGAAATTCGATCTGGGCAAGGATAGAGTACTGTACATACATGTTACTCTTATTCCCTATATAGAGACCGCCGGCGAATTGAAGACCAAACCCACCCAGCACAGTGTAAAGGAACTCAGGAGCATAGGCATACAGCCGGATATTTTGGTTTGCCGAACGCAAAAGGAACTTTCTGAGGATTTGAAGGCTAAACTGGCCTTGTTCTGTGATGTGGATCGTGAAGCCGTGGTTCAGCTGCCGGATGCCGAATCTATTTATGAGGTTCCCTTAATGTTGGCTCGGGAGAAACTGGATTTGGAGATAATAAGGCGCCTGGGATTGGAATGTAAACAAGCCGATCTGAAAGAATGGCAAGAATTGGCGAGTCGGGTCCATCACCTGGACAAGGAGATATGCATTGGACTGGTAGGCAAGTATGTTGAACTCCCCGACGCCTATCTGAGCATTGTGGAATCCCTGAAACATGCGGGATTCCAATATAATTGTGAAATCAAGATTAAATGGATATATGCCGAAAAAGTGGAAAAAGAAGGAGCGGAAGAGCTCCTGCAAAATGTTGATGGAATTTTGATCCCCGGGGGTTTTGGCGAAAGAGGCATAGAAGGGAAGATAGCTACTGCTGCATATGCCCGGGAAAACCAGGTGCCATTTTTGGGTATATGCCTGGGTATGCAGTGTGCGGTAATTGAGTTTGCTCGCAATGTATGCCAGATGAAAGGAGCCAATAGCTCTGAATTTGACCCTGACAGTCCTTACCCGGTAGTACACTTGATGCCCGGTCAGGAGAATGTCGACCATAAAGGTGCCAGTATGCGCCTGGGGGGTTATCCCTGCCACCTGGTGGAAGGAACCCTTGCTTATGAGGTATACGGAGTTTCTGAGACCAGTGAGCGTCATCGCCATCGCTATGAGATAAACAACGGATTCCGTCAAGAAATGGAAAGTAAAGGGTTGGTGATAAGCGGAATCTCACCTGATGGACGGCTGGTAGAAATAATCGAGCTAAAAGAGCACCCCTGGTTTGTGGCCTGCCAGTTTCATCCTGAATTCAAATCCCGCCCCAACCGTCCCCACCCGTTGTTTATGGGCCTGATCAGGGGCGCATTGGATTATAAGGAGAAGCGGATACTGCTGGCCGGGAAGGATAAAACTAGTTGAACAATAGTTAAACTGCCGTTCCGTCTCCTGAAGACCGATGACTTTTCTTAAGGGAGATCTTATGTTTACTACCAGAATTATCGATATAAAAGAAAAAGACCGCTATAAGCAATTTGTGGATTCCCACCCCCAAGGGCATTTTCTGCAATTATGGGAATGGGGCCAGGTTAAAAAAGGAACCGGCTGGGAATCCTTGCCCCTGGTATTGGAACAAGATGGTGAAATTAAAGCGTCTTTGTTAATTTTGAAAAGAAGACTGCCTCTACCCGGGCTGAAAAAATGCATTTTCTATTCACCCCGGGGTCCGGTGGCAGATCCGGAAGACGAAGAGCAAATAACAGCCCTTTTCAACGGAGCCGCCCGGGTGGCCAGAGATGAAGGAGCTATTTTTCTAAAAATCGATCCCGATGTCTCCTGCAACAACCAGCATTTCCAGGAAATATTGCAAAGAGCCGGGTTTAAAAAGAACGAAACCGGTTTGAATTTTGAAGGGGTTCAACCTAATTTTGTTTTTCGCCTGGACATCACCCCTACCGAGCTAAAACTATTGGAAAACATGCATAGCAAATGGAGATATAATATCAGACTGGCTGGGAAAAAAGGGGTCAAGGTAAGAAAAGCCGAGAGCAAAGAAGACCTGCGGCTATTTTATGAATTGCTTCAGGAAACGGCTCAGAGGGATAAGTTTTTGATTCGGGGTTATGAATATTTCGAGTGGATATGGGAATACATGGTGGAAAAAAAGCTGGCCGGTATATTTTTGGCTGAATACCAGGGAATGCTGGTGGCAGCTACCCTGGCTTTGATTAGCGCTGGGAAGGTCTGGTATCTTTATGGGGCTTCCAGCAACCTGCATCGCAATGTTATGCCTAACTATCTGATCCAATGGGAGATGATACAGTGGGCGCGCCAGCAAGGTTGTTCCATCTATGATTTCCGAGGCGTTTCCGGAGATCTGGATGAAGATAACCCTCTTTATGGATTATATCGCTTTAAAAAAGGGTTCAATGGCGATTTGCTTGAATTTGTTGGAGAATGGGACAAGGTTTATTCTCCGCTTTTCTACTGGCTCTGGACCAAGGTCTTGCCTGTTTACCTCAAGCTGAGCCGGGCGTTGTTACGGCCCGGGAAAGGACAGGAGATGTCTGGTGAAGCAATTTAAGTATGATAAGTGGTTGGAGATTGATATTGATGCAGTCAAGCAAAACCTGGAGGGGGTTAAATCTCTTCTGGATAGCAGTGTGCGCCTGCTGGCGGTGCTAAAGGCCAATGCTTATGGTCATGGGGCAGTTAATATGGCTCGTTACCTGTATCAGAATGGGGTCGACTTTTTTGCGGTCAGCTTTTTATCTGAAGCCTTGGAATTGAGAAAGGCCGGAATACGCTCCAGTATCCTGGTTTTTAGCCCGGTGGTGGATGAAGAACAGGTTAAGGAAGCGATTAAAAACCATATTACCCTCTCCATCAGCTCTTTATTTGACTGCCAGTTGCTTAATCAGGTCAGCCTGCGCCTTAACCAAGCCTTGAGAGTGCACCTGAAGGTGGATAGCGGGTTGGGACGATTTGGTTTCATTAATATGGAAGAAATCAGCGCAGCATGCCAGTCATTAAAGGAGAATAACTGCATATATATTGAAGGAATATACACCCATATGGCTGATGCGGCATCAGGGAACCCCGCTTACACGGAAGAGCAGTTCCGCCGTTTTATGGAAATAGTAAATAAACTGGCTCAGGCTGGTTATAAGATTCCGCTGCGGCACTGTGCCAATAGCGCTATTTTTTTAAAATATCCCCATATGCATTTGGATGCCGTCCGTATCGGCACCCTTATTTCAGGGCAGTACCCGGCTGGAGATTTGCCCCGGCCAATGGAATTAATCGACCCTTTTCGCTTTAAATGCAAGATTATTTCCTTAAAAACCCTGAAAGCCGGAGACTATCTGGGTTATTCCCGCAGCTACCGCTTGAAAGAGGATGCGCAGATAGCGGTGATTCCTGTGGGTTATATGGATGGACTGGGGCTAAATGTCGGCAACAAAGCCGAGGGCTTCATTGATTTATTGAAAATTCTGCTTAAAAACATTTTCTTTTATTATGATCTGGGTCGTTTTAAGTTGCAGGTGAAAATCCGGGATAGTTTATATCCCGTAAGGGGAAAGGTTTTTATGCAGATGGCTATGATTGAAATACCGACTGACTTGGAACTGCATATCGGAGATGAGGTCGAAGTCCCGGTAAGAAAAACCCTGGTAGCCCGGGATCTGGTGAGAATTTATACTAAAGCCGGAGAAGCGGTAAAAATAGGGGATCAAGACGGTACTTCCTATATAGTTGAGGGGGACTGAAATGCATAAAAAACTGGTGGTTTTTCTTTTGCTGGCATTCCTTTTGCTAATGGCCGGCCTGTCCATTCGAGCTGTAAACCGCTTGGATCATGGTTCAACGCGGGAGGGGACAGCTACCATTGCTGTTGTTCAGATTAATGGTCCCATCGGCGGGGTTTCCAGCTGGCTGGAAGACAGCAGTTCTACCGCCGGCGATATTATGGAGGCCATTAGAAAGGCGGGCAAGCGCGAGGATATTAAAGCCGTAGTTGTGAGGATCGATAGTCCCGGTGGCAGTGCCGGGGCTTCACAGGAAATAGCCATGGAACTGGATCGCTTGCGGGAGAAGGGCAAGCCGATAGTTACTTCCATGGGAGATGTTTGTGCTTCCGGGGGCTACTGGATAGCCTGCAGCACCGATCATATAGTAGCCAACGGTGCCAGCATGACCGGAAGTATCGGTGTTATTATGCAGCTCAGCAACCTGGAAGGGCTTTATGGAAAACTGGGTATTCGAAACCAGACTATCAAGAGTGGTGAACATAAAGATATGGGCTCTTCCGCGAGAGAGCTGAGCGCGGAAGAGGAAAAAATCCTTCAGGCCTTGGTGGACGATTCTTACCAACAGTTTTTGGAGCAGGTGCAAAAAGGCCGCCAGGAAAAAATTGCAGCGGATAAATTGTTGGAAATTGCTGACGGGAGGATATTCACCGGCAAGCAGGCTTTGGAACTGGGGCTGGTGGATAGCCTGGGCAATTATTATGATGCAGTACAACAAGCGGAGAAAATGGCGGGAATCAAGGGCGAAAGCAAGTTGGAAGTAATTAATGCCTTTAGCTGGTGGGATCGCTTTAAACTGGGCATGCTTAATCCCAACATCTTCCAGCAGGGAGGATTTGCGGAGTTGAAGTATTAGGGTTTTTATTTATTCAGGGCCTTTAGGGGGGGCGCGTATGACTTTAACAGAAATGGTTTACGGTATCCTATTTCAACCAGTTTCGACCCTGCAATACCTGAGCCGGGAAAAACCTTTATCCCGGGCTATGCTGGTATTTGTATCGGTGCTGCTGTTTAATACGCTGGTAAATCAGGCTATATCCATGGCCAATATTGAAGAACTCCCCTTTTCATTGCCGGTTAATCTACTTTGGTTATTTGGCCTTATGGGGATAATATTTTCCATTCTGCTTCTTTTCTTAACAGCCGGTTTTTTTTCTCTTTTGAGCGAAGTTTTCTTCGGGCGCGCAAATGCCAGTGGATTGCTGGTTTGTTTAGGGTTTGCTTCAGTTCCCGGCATACTGGGACCGCCTTTGCAGTATGCTGCTATCCTAATAAAGCTGCCAGCCGGGGTAGTGCTTTTTCCTTTGATCAGCATAGTCTGGGTGATGATATTACAGGTAATGGCTCTGCGGGAATCATTGGAACTGGATACGGGTAAAGCAATTCTTTTATATATATTTCCATTGTTGTTAGTTATCTTGTTTTTGGCGATAATAACGGCATCCTTTATCTCCAGCTTCCCCTTTGCGGAGTTATAACGAGGTGAAATATGTCCCCCGCTTTTTTAAGTGACCGGGTTCCTATTAACAAAATACAGGCGGCGGCAGGTTCTAATCCCTCACCTCGCTGCAGCGCTGTGTTGAAACTGCTCCGCAGTTTCTTCCGATGCTAAAAAAATTTACCCCAAATAAGGAGGATATTTTATACAAGTGAAGAAATAGATGGTAGATGTGGGGTGAAATAATGAAGCGAAAAATAATGATAGTGGATGACCAAAAAGGAGTAAGGCGCCTGTTGGAAGAGCTCTTTAAAAGAGAAGGCTGGGAGGTTTATGCTGCGGCGGACGGAAAGGAAGCTATTGAAAAAGTGGGTCAGTTTCAACCATCTATCCTCCTGATAGATATGAAAATGCCCAATATGAATGGACTGGAAGCTTCCCAAAAAATACTGGAGAAGCACCAGGGACTGGCAATAATAATGATGACGGCCTATGGGGAGATGGAAGTAGTAAAAAGGGCTCTCGAGTCAGGGGTCAGAAAGTGTATAACCAAGCCTTTTGATATTCTTTACTTGAGAGATGAAGTTAACCGAATAGTTGCGGAAGAGGTATCATAAACAGGAAGATTTGAAAGAGGTGATATCGGTGGCATTAGTATCAGTAAGCAAATTATTATTCCAAGCAGACAAAGGAGGCTATGCGGTTGGGGCTTTTAATGCCAATAACATGGAAATCGTACAGGCCATTATTAGAGCGGCAGAACTGGAGAGATCTCCGGTTATTATGCAGGCCAGCCAGGGGGCTATAAACTATGCCGGGCTGGAGTTCATAAGCGGAATGGTAAAGATTGCTGCAGAATACAGTTCGGTGCCGGTGGCCTTACATCTAGACCACGGTACTGATTTTGAGCAGGTGGTAAAATGCATTCGCAGTGGTTTTTCCTCGGTGATGTATGATGGTTCCAAACTTCCCCTGGAAGAAAATATAGCTATGACCAAAAAAGTACTGGATATAGCCAGACCTATAGAGGTATCAGTGGAGGCGGAGCTGGGAAAGATAGGGGGAACTGAGGACGATATTCATGTGAGTGAGAAGGAAGCCATGTATACCGATCCCGAAGAAGCCAGATATTTTGTGGAACAGACCGGGGTGGAAAGCCTGGCTATCGCTATAGGCACAGCCCATGGGCAGTATAAAGGAGAGCCCCGGCTTGATTTTGATCGTTTGGCCCAAATCAAGTCTCTGGTAAAAATACCCATAGTCCTCCACGGCTCTTCCGGGGTGCCGGACGAATCGCTTAGAAAGGCCATTAAACTTGGAGTATGCAAGGTGAATATCGATACCAACATCAGAGAAGCTTTAGTCTGGACCATGCGAAAAGTTATGGCGGAGAACCCGGCAGAAATTGATCCCCGAAAAATTCTGGGACCGGCCCGCGAGGCGGCAGTGGAGATTATCCGAGAAAAAATTAGAGTTTTCGGCAGCTCAGGCCAGGCATAGAAGGTTCTGGTTGCGTAAATATACAAGTAATGCGGTGACGGCAAGTATTGGCCCAAGTAAATCAGAAAGGAGGATGTTTTTGCGGATTTTTATTGATTCTGCTAACATTGAAGAGATAAAAGAGATAAACAGCATGGGTTTTCTGGCGGGAGTAACCACCAATCCCAGTCTGGTAGCTAAAGAAAAAAAGGACTACAAAGGATTGATCCGGGAGATATCCATGCTGGTGGACGGACCGATAAGTGCGGAAGTAATAGCGCTTGATTATCAGGCGATGGTACAAGAGGGAGAGGAATTGGCGTCAATTCATCCCAATGTTGTGATTAAAATACCCCTTTGCGAAGAGGGACTGAAAGCAATCCATGCCCTAAAGCAAAAAGGTATTGCTACCAATGCCACCCTGGTATTTTCAGCCAACCAGGCTCTATTGGCAGCCAGAGCCGGAGCTAGCTATGTTAGTCCTTTTATTGGCCGGGTCGATGATACCGGAAACGATGGGCTTACATTATTGGATGATATTGTGCAGATTTTTGACCAGTATATGGTGGAAACCGAGGTGATTGCGGCCAGCATCCGGCATCCCATGCATGTTGTGGCATCCGCCAAAATTGGTTCCAATATAGCCACCGTACCCTACCAGGTAATCAAACAGATGGTAAAGCATCCACTTACTGATGCTGGTATAGAAAAATTTATGAGTGATTGGAAAAAGGCTTTTTAAGAGAGGATTGTTTTGGGGCTTTAAAATATAGTTCAGCTGAACAGAACTATTATTCCTTTAGTTTTTTGGGTGCATTGCCAAAGGGGAAATAAAACAGGGAGGGTTTTTCTTGGAGAGGGAATTGGCTCTGGAGTTTGCCCGGGTTACAGAGGCTGCAGCTCTGGCCGCTGCACGATGGGTCGGTAAAGGAGATAAAGAGGCAGCAGATGACGCAGCTGTAACTGCTATGAGAGTCATGTTTGATACGGTGTCGGTTGACGGCGTAGTGGTTATCGGGGAAGGAGAAATGGATGAAGCCCCCATGCTCTATATCGGGGAAAGAGTAGGTATAGGTGTTCCTCCCCTGGTAGATATTGCGGTAGACCCCCTTGAAGGTACCAATATCGTGGCCAAGGGTCTTACCGGGGCTATTGCCGTACTGGCTATTGGACCCCGGGGAACCCTTCTTCATGCACCGGACATGTATATGGATAAAATTGCTGTGGGTCCGGAATGCAAAGGCCGGGTACATTTGGATGCATCCATAAAAGAAAACCTCTGGGAAGTGGCCCGGAGTTTGAACAAACTGATAAGTGAAGTCACCGTAGTGGTTTTAGAGCGTGAGCGGCACCAGCACATAATTGAAGAAGTAAGGCGGGTAGGGGCGCGTATCAAGTTGATTACTGACGGGGATGTATCTCCAGCCGTGGCGGC
Organism: Syntrophomonas wolfei subsp. methylbutyratica; assembly: GCF_001570625.1. GTDB lineage: Bacteria > Bacillota > Syntrophomonadia > Syntrophomonadales > Syntrophomonadaceae > Syntrophomonas > Syntrophomonas methylbutyratica. The sequence goes on from NZ_BBQT01000002.1 coordinate 180,957, forward strand.
GGCTTATCCCGAATCCGGGGTAGATATAGTATTGGGTATTGGGGGTGCTCCCGAAGGGGTCATTACCGCGGCAGCCTTGAAGTGTTTGGGGGGCGATTTTCAAGCCCGCCTCTATCCGGAGGATGAGGATGAAATTGCCCGCTGTCATAAGATGGGCATAAACGATATTAATAAGATTTTTACCATAGATGAAATGGTTCAGTCAGAGGATGTAATATTCGCCGCCACGGGCATTACTGATTCATTTCTATTAAAAGGGGTACGTTATTTTAAACGGCGGGCGGTTACCCAGACGCTGGTAATGAGAAGTCTATCCGGCACAATCAGGCATATAGAAGCCAATCATCACCTGGATAAGAAACCTTTATTTAAAGATCAGCGTATACAGTTAAAGATGGACTAGGACTTAATCTAAGATATTGCTCTGTAATCTAAGTGATGCCCGGTGGGCACATTAGCAATTCTCAAAGTCTTTTCTGTTAAATGAAATTTCCAGTAGGAAAAATACTAGTTTTCTCAGGAAAGTAATGATTAAATAGCATTAATACTGGTATAATAAATATAGGATTTCACTTTAGGAAGTTCACTGGCAGTTCTATTCCCACATGCTAGCCTTCAAAAAAAGAGCATTCAAGGAAGTATAGTTTAGTGCTTGTTAAAGTTTAATAATCTTCAATTACATCGCAGCATACAGGAGTATCTTTACTTCGGTTGCCGGTTTGCCCAGAATTTTATCATTATGAAAAGGATTATTAGATAAGGAGGGAAAAATTGAATATCTCAGAGCTGGAGAACAAAACCATGCTGGAGCTATACCAGGTTGCCAGGGATTTAAACCTGGCAGGCTATTCCAAGCTCCGCAAAAAGGAACTGGTTTTCGAAATAACCAAAGCCCTGACCCATGCTGACCAATTACTTCAGGCCCAGGGAGTACTGGAAATAATGCCCGATGGATATGGATTTTTAAGGCCATTCGCTTACCTGCCCAGCCAGGAGGACATCTATGTATCTCCGTCTCAAATCAGAAAGTTTGAATTAAAAACGGGGGATCGGGTCGGGGGACAGGTAAGATCGCCCAAGGATAACGAAAGATTTTTTGCTCTTTTAAAAGTGGAAGATGTTAATGGCTTTCCTCCGGAAGAGTCAGTTAAGAGGATACATTTTGATGCCCTAACCCCCCTGTATCCTACGGAGAAACTGACCCTGGAGACCGTACCTCACGAGCTGCCCACCCGTATAATTGACCTGGTGGCCCCCATCGGCAAAGGCCAAAGAGGCCTGATAGTAGCACCACCCAAGGCGGGAAAGACCATTCTTTTACAAAAGATTGCTCAGGGGATAAGTGCGAATTATCCGGATATTGAGCTTATTATCCTGCTGGTGGATGAAAGACCGGAAGAAGTAACCGACATGCAGCGTTCCACCAAGGCTGAAGTGGTAGCCTCAACCTTTGACGAACCCCCGGAAAACCATGTTAAAGTCACCGATATGGTATTAGAGAGGGCCAAAAGGCTGGTAGAACATAAAAAAGATGTAGTTATTCTGATGGATAGTGTTACGCGTATGGCCCGGGCTCATAACCTGGTGGTGCCACCGAGCGGAAGAACACTATCCGGGGGGATAGATCCGGCATCCTTGGACAAACCTAAACGCTTTTTTGGTGCTGCGCGCAATATTGAGGAAGGTGGAAGCCTGACCATTATCGCTACCGCTTTGATTGAAACCGGATCTCGCATGGATGAAGTCATTTTCGAAGAGTTTAAAGGTCGGGGCAATATGGAATTGGTATTGGATCGAAAATTGTCCGAGCGCAGAATATTTCCCGCCATCGATCTTAAACGTTCTGGAACCAGGAAAGAAGAACTGTTGCTGAATAATGAGGAAATGGAACTAACCTGGAATCTACGCAACGCTTTTAGCGATTATAATCAGATAGAGAGTATGCAGCTAATGATTGATACTATGAAAAAAACCAAATCCAATAAGGACCTCTTGCGCGCTGCTCCGCTGGTATTTGGACGCAAAGAGCATGCAAGAAGCGCCTATTAATCTAAAAAATGAATAATCCTCTTTAATAAGGTTAAGAATAAGGGTCAACAGGCCCTTATTTTTTCTTTTGGAAATGAGGTGAAAATACCAGTGAAAAGGATTTGGGTTTCACTGCTCTTGAGTGCTTGTATGCTCATGTCCACTGTAAATATGTCTTGGGCCAGTATTTGTGAGGGGAGATTTACTCCCTGTTTAAAAAACCAGGCTCCCAACGGGGTTAGCCAGGAAATTACCTACCGAATTCAAAAAGGCGATACTCTGTGGGCTATCGCCCGCTATTATGGGGTCAATATGGAAACCCTCATGATGATTAACCGCCTGGATGAGAAGAGTATTTTAACAGTGGGAAAGCTCTTACAAATACCTGGTACTAATGCCTGCGTGCATATTGTAAAAAGAGGTGAAACCCTCTGGCAGATTGCCAGCAACTATGGGATTAGGCTGGACGAATTGCAGCGACTCAATAGAGATAAACAAGCTGATAAACTACAGGTAGGTGAGCGGCTTAGTCTTCCGGCAAGAGCTAGACCAATTGCTTCGACCAACACTCCTTCACGCGGGCTTACCCGGGGAAGCGGCTTATTTAGCTGGCCTATTATGGGTACCATTACCTCAGCTTATGGATGGCGTAAATCCGGGTTTCATCATGGCCTGGACATAGCCGGGAAGGTGGGTGATCCTATCCGGGCGGCCGCCAATGGCAATGTTGAGCAGGCCGGTTGCCAGCCTATATATGGACAAACTATTATCCTGGAGCATGGAGACGGCAAAAAGACGGTTTATGCCCACCTGGAAAAGATTTATGTAAAAAAGGGGCAAGAAGTAAAGCGGGGTAAAATAATAGGCACTGTTGGTACCAGCGGTAGGACAACCGGGCCACACCTGCACTTTGAAATAAGGGCAGGCGATGAAACCATTAATCCCCTGCAATTACTCAGATAATTGTACTTAAAGCTCCCTTCGTAGGGGGCTTTTTTTATTCCTTGATTTGAGGTACGCTGGTAATATAAAATAATGTCGTCAACCTTAATAGTGACATCCGAAGGATGGAACATCAGGAGTACCCGCAGGGTGCTGCATCCATGCTTCTCCACCGCTCGCTTGTATATTTATACAACCCTTATATAAAATAGGGGTTTTTGCAGTGGAGTTAACGAGTGGATTTTATCGTCCGGTATTTTTCTTTATGGGGGTTAAGATGTATCTTAGTCTTTATGCCAATGAAAAGGGAGAGGTTTTGGATCATCCCAACGTACTCATGCTGGGACGCAGCGGTAATGAATGGCTGTTGCCTGAGGCCAGTGAAATGATGCCTTTACCCCGGGGGTCGTCATTGGTAAGAATACCGGGGAACATCCCGGTAGGATTGGACATGAAAGAGCGGCTGGCGTATTTTGAATATGACCCGCTGGCCTCCGGACAGCGGGCTTACGCTGTTGCAGCCCTTCTCCCCCAGGGTTTCACCCGTACCCTCCTGCCGGCTTGTGTGGGTAGTTCCGGGGAAGCCCTTCTCCCCCTCCTGGGTTATGCTGCAGTAGCGCTTAAAGAAGGAAAAATCTATGTCGCGGCCGTACAAAGTGATGAACACCGCAAATGGCATCCACATTATTATAATACGGAAAGACTACCGGTAAAGATAAACTACATGCTGAGAAAATATCCCGGGAACCTGATATTGCGTCAATTAGCCCGCTGTTCCCTGGAATATGGCTGTTTTACCGCCCAGAATATTTTCTACCAACGCTGGGAGGGTGGTATTCCAAGTATGAAAGCCTGTAATGCCGCCTGCATCGCTTGTATATCCGAAGACCATTGTGGCACCGCATCGCCGCAAAACCGTCTGGACTTTGTCCCTACGGTGCAAGAGATTGTTGAAGTGGCCAGTGAGCATCTTTTGAAGGCACGGGATGCTATCATTAGTTTCGGACAGGGATGTGAAGGTGAGCCGGCCTTAAATGGGAAAAGGTTATCCCAGGCCATCCACCGGATACGAAATCTTTGTTCACAGGGAACCATCAACATGAATACCAATGCCGGTTATTGTGAAGGGGTTAAGTTGATGACTGATGCCGGAATGGATTCTATGCGGGTTACTATTTTTTCAGCTATAGAAGAAAACTACATAGCTTATCATTGCCCGCAGGACTACAGCCTGGCTGATGTAGAATACTCCATCGCCTATGCCCGGGAACATGGGGTAAAGATATCTTTAAATCTATTAACCTTTCCTGGATTTACTGATCGTATGGAAGAAGTCGAAGCCTTGGTGGAATTTGTTCGCAAGAACCAGGTGGACATGATTCAATTACGCAACTTAAATATAGATCCCGAATTCCTAATGCGGATCTTTCCAGGAAAGAGTCCGGTTTTAGGCATAAGCAATTTTATAAAACTACTGGAAAGGGAACTTCCCGGAGTAAGAATAGGCTCATATACTCATACGGTTCATCGTAAGTAGGGGATTAGGAGTAAGAGTCAGGGGGTAAGAGGGAGGAAAGAAGGATTGGAAAAGAAAGGACCATATACGGTTAGGGAATTAAAAAATCTATCCCCAGGCACCCAGTTCTGGGGTAAATATCTAATACTAGGTAAAAACCTTAGAAAGACCAGAGATGGACGAGAGATAATTGACCTGAGAATAGGTGATTCCACCGGCGAAATATACTCCATTGTATGGGATAGTTGCACGGTCAATGGCCAGTTAGAGCCCGGGGTGGTAATTGGCTTATTAGGGGATATAGGAACATACAACCAGCGGCAACAGGTAACCGCAAAGAGAATAAAGATACTGGAGGAGGAAGCCGGGCCATATTTGAGGAAGCCGGAAGTTAGCCTGGAAGAGTTGATAGGGGAGTTTGAACAAACTCTGCAATCCATCACAGATCCCTACTTAAAGGAATTATTACAGCGGGTATTCAATCCGGAGATTCGCAAGAGATTTTTCCAGGCCCCGGCAGCCAAAAAGATTCATCACAATTATTATGGCGGTCTGCTGGAGCATTCTCTGTCAGTGGCTGGTTTATGTAACAAAGTGGCCGAATCTTACCTGGATATTAATAGAGATCTTTTGCTCACCGGAGCATTATTGCACGATATTGGGAAGCTTTCAGAATTCGAGATGGATGTTGCCCCCAACTATACCGCGGAGGGCAGGTTACTGGGACATATAGTCCTGGGCAGTGAACTGGTGGCTGACAAAATTAAAGATATGAAAAATGAAGGCATAGAGTTTCCGGCGGAACTGGAATGGATGCTCAAGCACCTGCTGGTCAGCCATCATGGCAGCCTGGAATTTGGCTCCCCGGTGCTTCCCTTATTTACGGAAGCTTATATTCTCTATGCCATGGATAACCTGGATGCCAGAATCTATGTATTCCAGAATAAAATTGAAGAAGATGACAGTGATGATAAGTATTTTAGTAAATATGACAGCTTCTATGGGCAGCATTTCTTTACCTACCGTTATTAGGATAAGGGGATTATACCTGGCTTCGCAGAAATTCTCTACGCTATACCACGGATTCATCGTCGACTTTAACCTGGTCTCCGGTTCTTACATATCCTGATTCCAGGACGCGGCAAAATATACCTTCCACCGGCATGATACAGGAGCCGACCTGTTTTTTTATAGCACAAGCGTTATTATGACACTCTTTACCGATTTGAGTAACTTCCAACAGGGCTTCGCCCAATCTAATACGGGTACCTATAGGTAGGGCAACCACATCTAATCCACCTATGGATATATTTTCTGCAAAATCGCCATAATATACATCAGCACCCAGTGCCCGCATTTTTTCAAAGCTGGAGAGAGATAAGAGGCTGACCTGGCGATGCCAGCTTCCCTTATGGGCGTCTACTTCAATTCCCAAATCTGCCTGGAGATAGGCTTCACCGATATCATGCTTTTTTTCTCCTCGTTTTTCCGAAATATTTACTGCTAAAACTTCTCCATTCATTACTATATTGCCTCCTGTTTAATATGCTCTACAAGAATATTACATCAAGTGGAGCAAATTCTCCAATATTTTGACTGCAATCACTGTTAGTTAGAAGCTGGCTAAGAATTGCTGGAGAAGTGAAAACCAGGCTCGTGATATTGAATCTATCTACAATGATATGGGATTCCGCCAGTCTGCGGGTAATAATTTTAGAGCTTTGAGCAACCACCTGCGGATAGTGGGCAAGTAATTCCCGACTGGAGTAGCAAGCGCTTACTGCTTGTAAGGATTCCTGTATGATAGGAGCTATCAAGTTATCCTCGAAGGATATGCCTTCCTTCTGATAAAGTTCCCCTGCGTGGGAAGGGTCGACATGGTAGTACAGTGAGATGGCAGCGTTCACTGTTTGCAGATCCCGGCTGCTGCCAAAGCTTGCATTTCCAAAGAATGAACCCGGCAATCCAGATAGACTATCTCCTGGTATCCGGGAACCCGCAAATGAAGGCCTTCTTCCATAACTGTTTTCTGTACCTTTCCATGTTCGAGAATGATGCCTACATAGCCGACCGGTACAGCTACCAGTGGGCGCAGTAAAAGCAAGAATAACAGCAAGAAAAGGAAGGAGAGTCCCCATTTTAAATGTTTTTTAGAGAGATTTATTTCCAGCAAAATATACAAAAGAAAGCTATCCTTTCATGGTATTGCCCAAATAACAAAATTTCACGTTTTATTTAACATTTCCTGCTAAAATTGGCGAATGCCCGTTTTTTATTGGCGAATGCCCGTTTTTAAGAGAGGAGAGTAGCTGGAAAGAATAGAAGTCTAATAACGAGATGAAATATGTCCCCTGCTAAGCGGTCGGTTCCTATTAACAAAACAGGCGGCGGATTCTAATCGCCCGCCTCGTTGCAGCGGTGTGCTGAAACTGCTCCGCAGTTTCTTCCGATGCTTAAAAAGGTAGCGGACGTGGGGGTCATATGACTTTTTATTACAGGGGAGGCGAGATATGTATTCTGTACCCTGGTATGCTATTGTTCTTATCGCCGTACCACAAACCATCTTGATAATAAAAATTGGCTTTGGCTTGTTCAATTTGCAGGTGAATACCCGCCAGTGTTTGCTGGCTACGCTTATAGTGTCGGTGGTTACTTACTTTTTGAGAAAGCTGCCTTTGATGTTTGGAATTCATACGATAATACTGGTTATCTTATTGACTATCCTGGTAGTAGTTTTGCAGCGGATTGATTTTTGGCGAAGTTTGGTTGCAGTTTTACTGGGAGTTATGATATTAGGTGTAATTGAAAATGCCTATTTGCCGCTATTATTACAGTTTACTTCCAGGACTGTGATGGACCTGGCGGAACAACCCTGGTTTAATATAGCCGCATTCCTGCCCGAATTCCTTATTGGCTTGCTTTTATATGCCTTTATCCGTTACCGCAGCTTTGTCCTTTTTGATTTGAAAAGAGCCGGGGAAGTCCAAAAACCGGTTAATCATGGGGTATTTATTATTGCGGTCATACTATTGCAGAGCTTTTTGCTGGTCTTGATCGGTGCTGCTCTGCTGGTTAATCAACAACGCTTCAATATTGCTGTTATCGTTCCCTGGGCGAACATGGCCATATTGCTGGTAGCTTTATTGAGCATAGCAGCCATAAAACAATTGGAGGAAAACAGCCGTAACAGTCAAAGGGTCCAACTATTAAAGAGTCATCTGCAACAGGTGGAGCTGCTATTAAAGGTCCTACAGACCCAAAAGCACGAATACAGCCGGCATATTCAGGCTATACAGTCCCTGGTTTATTTAAAGCGCTATCAGGAAATCAAAGAATACATTGAAGGAATCGCCGAAGAATACTGGCATATGGAAGAAGTCCTTTATACGACTCACCCGGTGCTTACCGGATTGCTAAACAGCAAACGCAGTTTTGCCGAATCCCAGGGTATAGAGTTGGCAGTAGCAGTGAAATGTGACCCGGCGGGGATACCCATCCCCCCCTGGGATTTATGCAGCATATTGGGCAACCTCCTGGATAATGCAATGGAAGCAGCCCTGGAGGACAAAGGCAAACCCCGGGTAGCGATAGAATTCAAATATGAATTCCCGCATTATGTAATTTATATTCAAAATAACGGGACCAGGATTTCCGCCGCTGAGAAACAAAGGATATTTGAACCGGGCTATACCAATAAGGATTCTCCGGCCCGGGGTTACGGACTCTACCTGGTCAGCAGGCTGCTGGAGCGCTACCAGGGGACGATCGAAGTTACGAGCAAGGGACAAACCAGTATAATCGTAAGATTAGCTGATAAAGGCAGCAATAAAGCTGCCGGTAAAAGCTATAGCAGCTTGGAGCGCTGGATGACCGGGGGTTGATGATTCCTTGAAGGTTTTACTTCTCGAAGATGAAGAATACAACCGGGATTTTATTCGACAACTACTGAAAGAGATTCCGGTGGTAAGAGAGATTATGGAAACTGCCAGCGGCGAAGAAGCTATTGCTCTGGCCCAAGAAAACCGGCCCGAACTTATTTTGTTGGATATTGAGCTGGATAAGAGCGATTTAAATGGCTTGCAGGTGGCACGGAATATCTATAGCTTTAATAAAGAAGCTTATATGGTTTTTATAACTGCCTATTCCAAATATGCCATTGATTCCTTTGAGGTGCATCCCTATAGTTATATTTTAAAACCCATAAAGGTGGCCAGATTCAGGGAATTAATAGAGGAGATAGCCGAAAAAACCAAGCAAAACGATAGATTGGATTACGATATCCTGGTAGTAAAGCACAAAAACGAAATATATCACATAAAGCCAGGTGATATTATTTTTATTGAGATTCAGAACAACCTATCTTTTATTCATACCAAAGAAGGTATTTTTGAAAGCTATTTATCCCTGGCTGAATTCGAGATGATGCTTGACCGCAATTTCCTCAGGGTACACAAATCCTTTATTGTTAACCTGAAGCAGATAAAACAGACCCGGGGAATATTTGACCGCTCTTATGAAATCGAGTTTTATGGTTATGACCAGAAAGCCTTGATGAGCCGTTATAAATATCCGGAATACAAGAGACAAATGGGATTATAGATAATTTTTCACTTCGTTTCTATATCTCCTTGTCTTTTAATCATATTCTTGATATAATTTTTTTTGCAGTTCATTGACCTATATAGCTTTTAACTGCAGCTAACCAGGTTGAAGAGAGGTGAATCTAATGAAAGCAAAAATACATCCCAAGTACCATCAGGCCAAAGCCAGGTGCGCATGTGGCAATGAATTTGAAGTAGGCTCTACCAGTGAAAACATACGGGTGGAAATATGCTCCAAGTGTCATCCTTTTTATACCGGAGCCAAGGGTCGGTTGGTTGACACCACCGGGAGAGTTGACAGGTTTAAGAAAAAATACGGTTTGAGTTAGTGCATATTGGCAGGGACGCTGGTCTCTGCTCTTTATTTCTAAGGCGTTGGGTGTAAGGTGAATGGGTCATAATATATCAGCCACCTCACACTTTACGCCTTACTAATTACCGGGACAAGGCGATAGCGTGAAAAATACTTTTTTATTACTATTTATCTCGCCGCTTTTGTGGCGAGATGGAGGTTAAAATGAGCAAGTTTCAATATGGGGGCATGGCCGTTATAGAAGGGGTTATGATGCGAGGCCCGGAACTTACTTCCATAGCCGTTAGAAAAGAAGACGGCAGCATTGAGCTGGATCAAGAAGCCAACAGCCAGCTTCCCCGCCGGTACCCCTTTTTAAAATGGCCCTTCATCCGGGGGACTTATGTACTTATAGATTCTATGGCGGTGGGAATCAGGATGCTGAACAAGTCCGCCAATATGTCCCTGGGAGAAGATGAAGAAGAACTCAGTTCAGGAGAGATGCTGGTCAGCGGTCTGATTGCTTTTGCTCTGGCCGTTTTACTATTTGTGATTCTGCCCACGGCAATAGTGCATTACACCCAGCAATATGTCGGGGGAATACTGCTGCAGAACGTTATCGAAGGCATAATCAGAATCGCTTTTTTTCTGCTATATGTTTATGCTATATCCAAAATGGAGGATATAGCCCGGGTCTTTATGTATCATGGGGCCGAGCACAAGTCCATTTCCGCCTATGAAGCCGGGGAAGAACTGAGCGTAAAAAATGTACGGAAATATACCACCGTGCATCCCCGTTGCGGAACCAGTTTCTTGCTTATTGTAATGGTAATTTCTATTCTTGTTTTTGCATTGCTGGGGGAAGGAAGCCTTTTCTACCGGATATGGTCGAGGTTGGCAGTTCTTCCGGTAGTTGCGGGCTTGGGATATGAGTTTCTCAAGTTCACCGGCAAGCACTATAAGCGCCGTTGGGCCAGGATTTTGATTGCCCCCGGCTTGCTTTTACAGAGCTTAACCACCCGGGAGCCGGATGATGGCATGCTGGAAGTCGCTATAGCAGCCCTCAAGGCGGTTCTGTCTGAAGAGAAAGCTGCGTTGAAGCCAGATCTGGAACCGGAACTGGCTTTACAGTAACATCAGAAGTGAAAGAATCGAGGAGGAAAAAACTTGCTGGAAAAATTGGATAGTCTGGAAGAAAAATATGATGAACTAACCCATCTCTTGAGCCAGCCTGAGGTTCTTTCCGACCAGGCCAGGTTTCAAAAGTTGGCCAAAGCCCACTCTGATCTCAGTGATATTGTAATTATGTACCGCGAGTATAAATCACTATCCCGGCAACTGGAGGATTCCAAAGAGATGCTGGCTGAGGAAGAGGATGAGGAATTTCGCCAGATGCTGACGGATGAAATTCCTGAACTGCAGGAGAAAAAAGCTTCCCTCGAACAGGAATTGAGAATACTCTTGCTGCCACAGGATCCCAATGATGAAAAAAGCGTAATCATGGAAATTAGAGCCGGTACCGGCGGGGAGGAAGCCGCCCTTTTTGCCGGTGATCTTTTTCGCATGTACAGCCGTTATGCTGAAGAGCAAGGCTGGAAAATAGAGATAATGGACACTCATTACACCGATATCGGAGGCATTAAGGAAATAGTTTTTGTAGTTGATGGGCGGGGAGCCTACAGCAAGTTGAAATTTGAATCCGGAGTTCACCGGGTGCAGCGGATACCAGTGACGGAATCCGGGGGGAGGATTCATACTTCAGCAGCAACAGTGGCTGTTTTGCCCGAGGCCGAAGAAGTCGAACTAGCCATTGACCCTAATGATTTACGCATAGATGTTTATTGTTCCAGTGGTCCCGGGGGACAATCGGTTAATACCACCCAATCAGCCGTCAGGATAACGCATATTCCCACGGGTGAAGTGGTAACCTGTCAGGATGAGAAATCCCAGCATAAGAATAAGGCTAAAGCCCTGCGGGTTTTGCGGGCGAGGTTGAAAGAACTTCTGGAGGAGGAGAAAAATGCGGAGATGGCAGGTAACCGCAAGAGCCAGGTAGGCAGCGGCGATCGCAGTGAACGCATACGCACCTATAATTTTCCCCAGGGCCGGGTTAGCGATCATCGCATTAATTTGACTTTGCACCGCTTGGAGTCGGTACTGGAGGGGCGTCTGGAGGAAATAATAAATGCTCTTATAGCTCATTACCAGGCTGAGCGTTTGAAACAGGTGGATTGAGTGCAGCAACAGTGGTTAATAAAAGAATTAATAGACTGGACCACCCGGTTTTTTGCGGATCGGGGCCTGGCAGAACCCCGCCTGGAGGCGGAAGTTTTGCTGGCCCATGTTTTGTTGCAGAACCGGGTTTATTTATATACTCATTATGACCAGCCGGTTAACCAGGAAGAAAGGCAGCAATTTCGTGAACTGATTAAAAGACGAATAAAGGGCGAACCATTAGCCTATATTGTAGGATATAAGGAGTTTATGTCCCTTGAATTCAAGCTTAACCAGGCGGTACTGATCCCCCGCCCGGAAACGGAGTTGCTGGTGGAAGAAGCCCTGGAAATAGCCCGGGCAAAAGAAGGGTTGCGTATCTGCGATGTAGGGACCGGTTCCGGAGCCATTGCGGTAAGCCTGGCTTTTTATCTCCCCACAGCCCAAGTTTATGCTACAGATATATCGGCTGAAGCTCTGGAAAAAGCCCGCGAGAATGCATTACGGCATAGTGTTGCCATAACTTTTTACCAGGGTGATTTGCTTTCTCCTTTTTTAAAAGAAGAACCTTATGATATAATCGTTGCTAATTTACCATATATAAGCAAGGAAGAATTTTTGATGCTGGATTCAGGGGTAAAAGATTACGAGCCCTCACCGGCTTTGCTGGCTCCAGGTGATGGCCTGGAGCTTTACCGGCGTTTGTTGCCCCAGGCCTATACCTTGCTGGTTTCCGGAGCTTATCTTTTGCTGGAGATTGGCCATGAGCAGGGGAGCAGGGCCCGGGAAATGATGCAAGGTTGGGGAGAAACAGAAATAATTAAGGATCTGGCAGGCAGGGACCGCCTGATAAAATCCAGAAGGGGGTAATAAGGCTGGAAACCCAGTATTGGCAAGTAAATCCTGCCTGTCCGGAAAAGGAAATAATTATGCAGGCAGCCAGTTTAATTAAGGCTCAGGAACTGGTGGCTTTTCCGACCGAAACGGTCTATGGTCTGGGGGCGGCGGCCTTTCAAAGCCAGGCAGTGGAAAAAATATTTGCGGCCAAGGGGAGAGCGGAAAACAATCCTCTGCTCCTTCACCTGAGTTGTATGGAACAGGCGGAAAGTGTGGCCAAAGAGATTCCTCCTGCCGCCAAAATGCTCATGGAGCGTTTTTGGCCCGGCCCTTTATCTATTATTCTGCCGGCCCGGGAAACGGTACCGGCTATAGTCCGGGGTGGAAAAACTACCGTGGGTTTGCGTATGCCGGCTCACCCCGTGGCTTTGGCTTTGATTGACCAGGCAGGTCCTTTGGCCGCCCCCAGTGCCAATCTATCCGGCCGGCCCAGTCCGGTAACGGCAGAGCATGTGAAAGCTGATTTGGATGGAAAGATAGCGGCAATTTTGGATGCGGGGCCAACTGGCTTGGGACTGGAATCCACTATTATAGATCTCAGTAATCCAGGATGCCGGATACTGCGCCAGGGAGGTATCACTGTTGAGGAATTGGAAGAAGCCATGGGGATGTCTATTACGGTTAATAACCCGGAGCAGGAAAACTTTCCTCATTATCAGATAAAATCTAAATTGCTGCTCGGCCCAAGCTGGGAAGAGATTGACGACTACTTGAGCAGTATAGAGCAATTGGAGAAAAAGTTGGTTCTAGTTCACCCTTATATCGACAAAAATGATGCCCGTTGGGAAAAACTAAAAGATAGATATCCCCAGTATCAATCATATGACCTGGACTTAAATACTGCTACTAACCGGCTTTATTCTCTCTTGCGGGAAGCCGAGGAGAGAGAAATAGAATTGTTGCTTTTCACTCCCCTTCCCAAGAAGCCGGGCGGGATAGCCGGGGTCATGCTTGACCGTATATACCAGGCAGCTGGGAATTCTCTCTAATAATTAGTTTGATTCTAATGCAAAAAGGATTCCGCTGCAAAAAGTAGCAATTATGCATTTGCTTGCATAAATATTTCGCTCGCAGTCTACGCATGGGCAACACCAACGGCTCGTCTCGCGGCTCAAGGGGTACCGCGCCAATCTCCCGTCCATGGGAGGTGGCGCTCTCGCGACATCCTGTCGCTCGCCCCCTTTCGCCTGCTCGTCTTCGCCGGGTGTAGCATCCATGCTTCGCCAACGCTCGCTTTGCATATTTATGCAACCCTATGCAACAAAAAGGGGTTTTTGCAGTAGAGTCAAAAAGTTATTAGTATTCATTGGCTTGTATAAAATATACCGCTCGCCCCCTTTGGCCTGCTCGCCAAAGCCTAAGTGTTGTATCAATGCATCGCCTACGCTCGCTTTGTATATTTATACAACCCTTATGCAACAAAAGGGGTTTTTGCATTGGAGCCGCAGTTTATGATATTTTTGAAAGAAGGTGTAAGCACTGTATATTAGCCGGGGTAAAGTATTCTTAAGTGCTATAAAATATGATTGAAATATTGGTTACGATTATAGTAGTGGCAATTGTTCTGGGGATGGATGCTCTCTCCTTGGCTATGGGAATGGGATTGCGCGGAGTTTCAAGAAACTATGAAATGAGATTTGTTTTAACAGTGGGTATTCTTCATGTCTTAATGCCCCTTTTGGGTTTAAGCCTGGGGATGGTGGCAGGAAGGTTTTTGGGAGTGTGGGCTACCCGGCTGGGAGCCCTGGTTCTGGTCTACTTGGGTTGGCAAATGCTGCGCAAAGGTTACGCCGAGATTCAACCCCAGAGATATAAGTTTGCCGAGGCTAAAAAGGCTTTGGCCGGTGACAGGCAAAACACCCTCGATAGCTGGACCGGCATCTTGCTTTTGGGAATTTCTGTAAGCATTGACGCCTTGACAGTTGGCTTTACTTTGGGTACTTTAAAAATGCCCATTCTTATTACGGTGTTAATGATGGGATTAATTGCAGCTACTATGAGCTGGGTTGGATTTGCCGGGGGAAGAGTACTGGGTCGCTTAACCGGAAGCTATGCCCAAATTCTGGGCGGAGTAGTTTTACTGGCCCTGGCAGTAAAGTTTGTGGTTTGAGAGAAGGAAAGCAAGCATGAAAAGAATTCTCTTTGCCTGCACCGGTAATACCTGCAGGAGCCCAATGGCACAAGCTCTTTTCTCCAAAATTCTAAAGGAAAAGCAATTGCAGTATGACTTTGAAGTGCTTTCAGCCGGTATTTTTGCCTATCCGGATTGTCCGGCTTCTCCTGAAGCGCTGGAAGTTTTGCGTCAGGAAGAAATAGATATTTCCCAGCATTTATCGCTTCCCCTCACTGATGAATTATTGGAAGATGCTCACTTGATTCTTTCTATGACCATAAGCCAGCGCAACTATTTACAGGAGACCTTCCCCCATAAAAGGGAATCTATCTTTTCTCTGGCTGAGTTTGCGGGGATGGGAGAAATTGATATTATGGATCCTATTGGAAGGGGACGGGAAGCTTATTTGGATACTTTACAGCAGCTAAAGACTATTTTACCGCAGGTCTTAAAGGTAATACTCCAGCGAAAAAATGCAGGGGGAATATGATGAAGCTTATTATTGGCTGTGATCATGCCGGCTTGGAACTCAAGAACGAGATTATCGAGGCCCTGAGGGAAGAAGAATATAAAATAATGGATTGTGGAACCTTTAGTAAAGAATCGATGGATTATCCCGACATAGCTGAAGAGGTGGCCCGGCTGGTCTTGCAGGAAAAGACCCGGGGATTCTTGATTTGCGGAACGGGGATTGGGGTGGCCATAGCGGCCAATAAAATTCCGGGAATAAGAGCAGCGGTATGTCATAATATATACAGTGCCCGCCTGGCTCGGGAACATAATGATGCCAATATATTGACACTGGGTGCCCGGGTAACTGGAGGGGGCCTGGCCATAGAAATCGTAAAAAGTTTTATAAAAGCTGAATTTCAAGCAGGTAGGCACCTGCGCCGGGTAGAAAAGATAAGCAGATTAGAAAAAAAATGCCTGAGGGAGGAGTCAAGTCGCATGGATTATATTCAGAATTATGTCAAGCCGGTAGATCCAGAAGTGGCGGAAGCCATAGAAAAGGAAGAGGCCAGGCAAAACAACAAATTGGAGTTAATTGCTTCGGAAAACTTTGTATCCCGTGCTGTTATGGCGGCTCAGGGTTCGGTGATGACCAATAAATATGCCGAAGGTTTACCCGGGGCCAGGTATTATGGTGGTTGTGAATATGTAGACATAGCAGAAGAGCTGGCCCGGGACAGGGTAAAAAAGATTTTCGGAGCCGAACATGCCAATGTGCAACCCCATTCTGGGGCCCAGGCTAATACAGCGGTATATTTCGCGGCCTTGCAGCCGGGACAAACCATAATGGGTATGAATCTAAATCACGGGGGACATCTTACTCACGGCAGTAAAGTAAATATATCCGGGAAGTATTTCAATATTGTGGACTATGGGGTCAGCAGGGATACAGAGAGAATTGATTATGAAGAGATACGAGAAATAGCACTAAAAGCGCGTCCCCAAATGATTGTGGCCGGAGCCAGTGCTTACCCTCGGATTTTGGATTTTAAAAAGTTCCGGGATATTGCTGATGAAGCCGGGGCTCTTCTTTTTGTGGATATGGCCCATATTGCTGGCCTGGTGGCTGCAGGCCTTCATCCCAGCCCGGTTCCCTATGCCGATTTTGTATCCTCTACTACTCACAAGACTTTACGTGGACCCCGGGGAGGATTTATTTTATGCCGGCAAGAGTGGGCCAACAAAATAGACAAAGCGGTTTTCCCCGGTATACAGGGAGGGCCTTTGATGCATGTAATAGCAGCCAAGGCCGTTTGCTTTAAAGAGGCTCTTACACCGGAATTTAAAGCCTATCAGCAGGGTATTGTCAACAATGCCGCTATATTGGCAAAGGCTTTGATGGAGCAGGGTTTACGTGTGGTATCGGGAGGAACGGACAATCACCTCATGTTAGTGGATGTTCGCCCTAAAGGACTTACCGGCCGCGACGCCGAAGCTATTTTGGAATCCATAAATATTACCGTAAACAAGAATGCCATTCCCTTTGATCCGGAGAAGCCCACTGTTACCAGTGGCATCCGGGTAGGAACGCCAGCGGTTACCAGCCGGGGGCTAAATGGAGACGATATGAGGGAATTGGCCCGTGCTATAACTCTGGTACTGGACAAGCATGATAGCGAGGAAGTAAAGGAAGAAGCCCGGGGGATAGTAAAAGCCCTTTGTGATAAGTATCCGCTGTATGCCTAGGAGAAATCTTAATAAAATTTTGGTAGATTACCCCGTCCAGGGAACAAGTAGAGGTTGAGGTAAAAAATGTTAGGTGAGAGGCCAAATTGGGACGAATATTTTTTGCAATTGGCTGATTTGGTAGCAACACGCTCCACTTGCCTGAGAAGGCAGGTAGGGGCAGTGCTGGTAAAGAATGAGCGCATTATTTCCACTGGCTACAACGGAGCTCCGCGTGGACTGGAGCATTGCCTGGATACAGGCTGTTTGCGTGAGGAACAAGGTATTCCCTCGGGACATCGCTATGAACTATGCCGGGGGGTGCACGCTGAACAAAACGCATTAATTAATGCGGCTTATTATGGAGTAAGCACCTCGGAAGCTGTACTCTATTGCACCAATCAGCCCTGTATTATTTGTGCCCGGATGATAATAAATGCTGGTATAATAAGAATTGTGCACCGGGGTAATTTTGATGATGATTTGGCCATAAAATTTTTAAGGGAAGCAGGCATAGAGCTGGTATTCATACCCCGGCAAGGCGAGGAAGCTAACCATAGCGGATAATTAGCTTTAATCAATTATAACGAGGTGAAATATATCCCCTGCTTCTTTAAGCGGTCGAATTCTTATTAACAAAATAGGTAGCGGGTTCTAATCCCCACCTCGTTGCAGCGGTGTGTTGAAACTGCTCCGCAGTTTCTTCCGATACTTTAAGAATAATGGTGGTAATATCTTATGGAGACAAAGACCCTGTCCTTACCCAGGCTTAATCAACTTAACCCCACTCTGGAATCAACCGCCTTGAAACTTATGGAAGAGGCCGGCGAACTAGCACAGGTAATAGGTAAATACCGGGGAATGAGCGGTGAAAAAGTAGAAGTTAACGGAGATCTAGTGGTAAAACAGATTGCGCGGGAACTCTTGGATGTGGCTCAGACAGCAGTTACCATGATGTTTGTGATGGAAGAACAATTTGATCTTAACATTGAAGATCTCTTAAAGGATCATTGGGGGAAGCTGGAACGCAAAGGATATTTATCCCGGTGAAAAGCTTTGTAAAAAGATTATAATGGAACTGGAAGACAAGCTCGCTAAAATATCGATGTAATATACTATTACTTCCAAAGCGGTTCTAAAAAATCGAAATTAACCAAAGCAATAAAAGGATTTTTCTATCCTATAACGAATTAAAAATACTTATCCATAAAAAACTGTAGAATATAAACGGTCGCCCTTATTCCGAACCAAATAAATTCGTCATTTTGAAGAGAAATAGCATTTGATTTTAGCCCAAAAATTTTATTTTGTGAAAAAAGGATTTTGCCTATTTATGACGAATAGGGAATAGGGGATACTGCAGCATAAGGACAAAAGGTGTGAGTTAATGGCGGAAAAAGGCAGCAAAAACTGGGTCAAAGGACTTAGTGATGCGATAAACCTGGCCACTACAGTTGCAGCAGCAGTAGCCCTGGGATACTTTGCCGGCAAGTGGCTGGATGGGAAATTCGACACTGAGCCATGGTTGACTGTGGCTGGTTTTATGTTGGGAGTGGCTACAGGCATTAAGGCCATGTGGGAAAAGAGTTTTCCTATAAAGAAAAGCATCCAAGATATCAAAGAAAAAACCTCCAAACGAGAAAATGAGTAAACAATATATTTAAATCAGGCTCGATTCTTGGTAAGCCTCTATTTCTAAAATCTAATAGTTAAGATTTAATCCAGTAGTTTCGCGAGTCTAAAGTTTTGCGCTCAGTCCGGGGATAAGGGGCTGGCAAAACTGCGATAAGTACATGTAAGGAAGGGGGGAAAGAGAAATGATATTTGGTATGTGGGATAGTACCTTGTTTCATCTTGGTCCCATTCCAGTTGACCATCTAATTGTTACAGAATGGGTTATAATAGCTTTCATCGGTATTATAGCTATGACCGCAACAAAAAACATGCAGATGGTTCCGAGAGGTTTACAAAATGCTTTTGAAGCCATTGTATTGTGGACTTATGACTTCTTTACTCAGTTAATGGATAAAGAAAGCGTTGCCAAGAAATGGGCTCCGTTACTTACGTCGTTCTTCCTGTTTATCTTACTAAGCAACTACAGCGGACTCATTCCTGGAGCAGCCCGCATTGAAGGCTTTCAGCCTCCCACCAGTAACTGGAACGTTACCATGACCTTAGCTTTAATTACATTCTTTTCGGTTCATATCGCCGGATTCTCCGAGCACGGAGGACATTATCTGCACCATTTTGTAAGCCCGAGCTGGGCGATGTTGCCCTTGAACCTGGTCGAAGAGGTGGCGCACCCGTTGTCCCTCACCGTTCGTCTATTCGGTAACATATTTGGTGAAGAAATGGTTATTGCATATCTGTTGTTTATGGCACCATTTATTGTGCCATCTGCGATAATGGGCCTGAGTTTGCTCTTGGGTGCTATCCAGGCCATAGTGTTTACAATACTATCGGCTAGCTATATAGCGGCTGCTGCTGGAGAGGGTCATTAAAAAATTAAAATATAGCTCAATGAATAAACCATCTGAGCAATGAAAGGAGGGAAAAAGATGGGCGTAGCATTAGGTGCTGGTCTAGCTGTATCAATCGCCGGTATCGGTGGTGGTATAGGAATGGGCATTGCTGGAGGTAAAGCTTTTGAAGCTATTGCCAGACAGCCTGAAGTTGGAGGAGACGTAAGAACCCTTCTCTTCATAACACTGGCTGTTATTGAAACCCTGACTATTTATGGTCTACTCATTGCTTTCATGCTGGTAGGCAAAGCCTAATTAATGAAGTAAAAATCTCGATTTAGGGGCGGTAAAGGCGTTTAAGAACTTTATAGAACTTAGAACCTTATCGCCCCAAAAACTATTTTGCTCTTGAGATTGGAGGTAGCACATCCGTGAGAAGGAACAGGAGATTCTATTTATCGGTCCTCCTCGTGACCATGGTTATGATATTGGGATTTGCCACCTTCTGCATGGCATCAGGCGGAGGTAATGTGCCTGTCCCGCAACCGGACGGCAAGACGCCTGCATTCGGGAACCTTTATGCAATCGGTTGGTCGGCAGTTAACTTCCTGGTTCTGCTGGCTCTTATGTACAAGTTCGCTTATGGTCCTATCAATAATATGCTGGAACAGCGGACAAATGCCATTGAAGGCTCTTTGAAGCATGCAGAAGAAGTCAAACTAGAAGTAGAACAAATGAGAAAAGAAACCGCCAGCAACCTGGCAGAATCCCGTAAAGAGGCTCAAGAAATTGTTGCTCGTGCGACCAAAGCGGCAGAAGAGTCCAAAAACGAAATCATAGCCAAGGCCAAAGAAGAGTCCACATTAATCAAAAACAAAGCAGCGGCTGAGATTCAGGCTGCCACCGAGCAGGCCAAGCTGGAACTCAAAGATGCGGCCGTTTCCCTGGCTATATTGGCTGCGGAAAAGGTATTGAGCCGGGCTATTAATGATGATGATCACAAAAACCTGGTTAAACAATTTGTTAACGAGGCGGGCGATCTATTATGTTAAACAAGAGCGTCGCCAGGCGCTATGCTGAAGCATTTTTTAGCATTGCTCGGGAAACGGGAAAAGTAGATGAACTTCAGCAGGAGCTGGAAAAGTTAGTTAGTATCATTGAATCCACCGAAAATTTACCAGAATACTTTGCCCATCTTTTAATACCGGCCAAAGCCAAAAAGGAAGTGGCCAATAAGATCTTTGGAGGACAGGTTTCCCAGCTAACTTTGAACTTCTTAAATATGGTTATCGATAAACGCCGGGAGACTTATATCGGGTTAATCAGCGAGGAATACCGGGACATGGCTGATGAACTGAGGAATATTACCAAGGCTGAGCTGACTGCAGCTGTTCCAGTTTCAGAAGCGGACATGAAGAATCTGGAACAGAATATCTCAGCTAAAACCGGGAAGACGGTTCAACTTAGTTTGAAGGTTGACCCCGGACTGATAGGTGGCTTGAAAATACGAATAGGTGACCAGATCGTGGATGCCACCGTTGCCAAGAAACTCGAAATGTTAAAAGAACAACTTAAACAAGCAAAGATAAGTTAATGCGATAGGGGTGAGCACATAAATGAGTATTAGACCGGAAGAGATTAGCGCTATATTAAAAGAACAAATAGAGCGCTACCAATCCGAGGTCGAGGTCAGCAATGTTGGTTCAGTCATATATGTTGGTGACGGTATTGCCCGCGTATACGGACTGCAAGGGGCCATGGCTGGTGAATTGCTGGAGTTCACTGGAGGAACCTTCGGAATGGTTCTAAACCTGGAAGAAGATAACGTTGGTGCGGTTCTCTTGGGAGAATATAATCATATTAAAGAAGGCGATGTTGTAAAAGCTACCGGAAGAATCATGGAAGTGCCGGCTGGGCCTGCCATGTTGGGCCGGGTAGTAAATGCTCTGGGACAACCTATAGATGGAAAAGGACCTATTAACACCACCGCTTTCCGCCCGCTGGAAAAAGTGGCTCATGGTGTTGTTACCCGTCAACCGGTTACTACACCGATGCAGACTGGACTCAAGGCTATTGATTCCATGGTTCCCATCGGCAGAGGTCAGCGTGAACTTATCATAGGTGACCGTCAGATCGGGAAAACCGCCATTGCTCTTGATAGTATAATTAACCAGAGAGAAAAGAAAGACCTTATCTGTATTTATGTAGCCATCGGCCAAAAGCAAGCATCTATAGCCGGCATTGCTGCCAAGTTTGAAGAAATGGGTGCGATGGATTACACTATTATTGTTGCTGCTACCGCGTCTGAACCGGCTCCTCTGCTTTATATGGCTCCCTATGCCGGGGTTGCCATGGCGGAAGAATTTATGGAAGCTGAAGGCAAAGACGTTCTTATTATTTACGATGACCTTTCCAAGCATGCCGTAGCGTACCGTGAGATGTCCCTGCTGCTCCGCCGCCCGCCTGGCCGCGAAGCATATCCGGGCGACGTTTTCTACCTGCACTCCCGCTTGTTGGAGAGAGCATGCCGTTTGAACCCTGACCACGGTGGAGGGTCCATAACGGCTCTGCCTATAATTGAAACCCAGGCTGGTGACGTATCCGCCTATATTCCGACCAACGTTATATCCATTACTGATGGTCAGATTTACCTGGAAGCTGACATGTTCAACGCCGGCCAACGGCCTGCGGTTAATGCTGGATTGTCTGTCAGTCGAGTTGGTGGATCCGCCCAGACCAAAGCCATGAAATCAGTTGCTGGTCAGTTGCGGCTGGACCTGGCTCAGTATCGTGAACTGGCGGCTTTTGCCCAGTTCGGCTCCGACCTGGATAAAGCCACTCTGGCCCGCTTGACCCGTGGTGAAAGAGTAACCGAGATACTGAAGCAAGGACAATATCAACCTATGCCGGTGCAGGAACAGGTTGTATCCATTTATTCTGGAGTTAATGGTTATTTAGACGATATTCCCAGAGATAAAGTGGGTGAATTTGAGGTGGATTTCCTCAAATTTATGCGCAGTGCCAATGCTGATGTATTGAACGCTATCAAGGACACAGGAAAAATAGATGACGCAACAGAGCAAAAACTTATCAAGGCGATTAATGAATTTAAGTCTACTTTTGCGGTTTAGGTGGTGATCTAGATGGCAGGAGCAGGTGTAAGAGAATTTAAGCGCAGAATAAGAAGTGTTCAAAATACCCAGCAGATTACCAAAGCCATGAAGATGGTGGCAGCGGCCAAGTTGCGGCGAGCTCAGGAAGCAGCCGAGTCATCCCGGCCTTATAACGAAACTTTGAAGGGAACACTGGCCCGATTAGCGGCGGTATCCTTTGATGTCCGGCATCCATTGCTGGTAAAAAGAGAAGAAGTACGAAAAGTTGGTTATATAGTAGTAACTGCAGATCGCGGCCTCTGTGGTGGTTATAATACCAATATTATCCGGGCCGCCAACCATGCCATTGCCGAGGATGAGAGAAAAGTTGAAACCGGTATTGTTGCTGTAGGCAGGAAGTCCCGCGATTTTTATCGTAAACGGGGCGGTGTTGATGCAGAGTTTGTTAATTTGGGCGATAATATCAGTTATGCCGATGCCCGTGAAATAGGACAATATGTTACCAATGCTTATGAGAATGAGGAAGTAGACGAAGTGTACCTCGTCTATGCCAAATTTATTAATGTATTGCGACAGGTACCAACTGTGACCAAGCTTTTACCCATAGAACCCCCTACCCAGGAGGAAGAAAGCAGTGATATCAAAGAAACACGGCAAGTGGACTACATTTATGAGCCCAGTGCCGAGGATATTTTGCTGGCATTGCTACCCAGGTATGTTGGTAGTCAGATATACAACGCTATGCTGGAAGGTAAAGCCAGCGAGCAGGGAGCAAGAATGACAGCTATGGGTAATGCTACCGAGAATGCCAAAGAAATAATTAGCAACCTTACTCTGGAAATGAACAAGGTAAGACAGGCGGCCATCACTGATGAAATCCTCGACATTGTTGGTGGTGCCGAAGCCCTCAATAAAGGAGGAAAGTAGATAATGGCGAATGTAACATATGGAGAGGTAACCCAGGTTATCGGCGCGGTTGTTGATATACGCTTCAAACCTGGAGAATTACCGGACCTGATGAACGCAATTACAATTAGATCAAGCGAGCAGGACGCCGGCTTTACAGCCGTTGCCGAAATCGATGTTATGCTTGAAGCTATGCAGTTGCTGGGTAATGACGTAGTTCGCTGCGTTGCCCTGCAGCCTACTGATGGAATTAGCCGAGGCATGAAAGCCGTTAATACCGGTGCAGCCATTAAGATACCCGTTGGCGAAGGATGCCTGGGCAGAATACTAAATGTTTTGGGTCAGCCAGTTGATGAAGCGGGACCAGTAAATGCCTCTGACTACTGGGAAATCCACCGTAAGCCCCCCGCACTAGTTGAGCAGTTGCCCGCTACGCAACAGCTGGAAACTGGAATCAAGGTTGCCGACCTGATTTGCCCCTACGCCAAAGGTGGTAAGATAGGACTATTTGGTGGAGCTGGCGTGGGCAAGACTGTTATTATTCAGGAACTTATAAGAAACATCGCCTACGAGCATGGTGGATATTCAGTGTTTACCGGCGTGGGTGAGCGTACCCGTGAAGGAAATGACCTCTGGGGTGAAATGACCGAGTCCGGCGTTATTGATAAGTGCGCCTTGATATTCGGACAGATGAACGAGCCTCCTGGAGCTCGTCTGCGTGTTGGTCTGACGGGAATGACCGTAGCGGAATATTTCCGTGACTTCTCCGGTTTGGACGTTTTGATTTTTATTGATAACATCTTCCGTTTTGCTCAGGCTGGCAACGAAGTGTCGGCTCTGCTGGGACGTATGCCTTCTGCTGTTGGTTACCAACCAACCCTGGCCACAGACATGGGTTATTTGCAGGAACGTATAACCTCCACCCGGAAGGGGTCCATCACTTCCGCCCAGGCGGTTTATGTTCCCGCTGACGACTTGACTGACCCGGCTCCGGCCACGACCTTTGCTCACCTGGATGCGACTACGGTTCTTTCCCGTGCTATATCCGAGCTGGGCATTTATCCGGCGGTTGACCCCCTGGACTCCACCTCGCGTATACTGGATCCCCAGGTGGTCGGTGATAAACACTACGATACCGCTCGCGGAGTTCAGAAGATACTGCAACGCTATAAGGAACTGCAGGATATTATCGCCATTCTGGGTATGGATGAATTAAGCGATGAGGATAAGCTGATAGTAGCCAGAGCCCGTAAGATTCAAAGGTTCCTATCTCAGCCCTTCCACGTAGCGGAACAGTTTACTGGTTCACCGGGAATCTATGTACCCACCAGCGAGACGGTAGAATCCTTTAGTCAAGTTTTGGCAGGTAAACATGACAATCTAAGTGAGGATTCTTTCTATATGGTTGGTAATATTGACACCGCAGTTGCCAAAGCTAAGAGACTGGAGGCGTAGCCTATGGCAGAGAGTACCTTTATGCTGGAAGTAGTTACTCCGGAAAGGATACTATACCGGGACGAGATCCAGTTTATGGTGGCTCCAGGTATAGAAGGCGAACTGGGAATTATGAAAAACCATGCCCCTTTGGTAGCAGCATTAAATATTGGCGTATTGCGCTACCAGACCTCTACTGGTGTAGACAAGCGTATGGCTATTAGCGGTGGTTTTATGGAAGTTATTGATAATGGAACCCGTGTTCTGGCAGAGACTGCAGAACATGGGAGTGAAATTGATGTATTGAGAGCCAAGGCCGCTAAGGAAAGGGCAGAAAAAAGACTTGAAGTAAGAAGCGAAGAAATTAATCATGCTCGTGCCAAAATGGCTCTGCAGAGAGCTATTGCCCGGATCAGGGCCAGCGAGAAACCCCTTTAGTATCCTGGAATGACAATCATAAGACAAAGCCGGAAGGAAAAAAAGTTTCCTTCCGGCTTTGAAATTTTGGGATTAGATTATATAATAAAGCAATATAGATATACATACTTATTGGGAGGAGTTAAAAATTCATATCCCTATGGAAAAGATCATTGCCAGTAGTTTTCTGCCGGTAACATCTTTTGCATTCAATTATGAGTTCAATATGAATAGCATGGTCAGGTATTTGATTATTATTACCCTGTGCTATTATTTTTTAAAAGGACTCATTTATTTGTTACTATGGCAGACCACCCACAAAATTGAGGAGAGGGCCAGAGAGCAGAAACGTAAGGAAAAAGAGAAACGGGAGAGTATGCGACGAATTTGGGAGGACGAGGAGATTGAGAGGGATGATGATAGCAATTGGTGGTGATAGGTTTTAAGGAATAACGGCAAAAAGGGGGAGTTAGATGAGAACCATGTTTCTTATTCTTATTGGCGTTGTTTTTGTTATAACTATGGTATTTGCTGTTTTAATTTGGCGGCAAACCATAAAATTAGAGAAAAGTGCCCTGGCGGCAAAACAACGCAAAGAAGCTTATTTGCAACAGCTCGAGATAGAGAGACAAGCGGAGATAGAGAGACAAGCGGAGATAGAGAGACAGGAAGCATTGGCAAGAGCTAGAGAAGATGAAAAGCAGAAAACGGAAATGAATAATGATAATGATGGGAGCAAACCGGAGAACCAGGGTGAAGCATCACCCATTAGCTCTAATTAAATACCGCAACAAGACCTGACTAGTGTCAGGTCCTTTATTTTTTACTGCTTAATAGTTAACGGAATAAAGCATTCTTCCCCCGGCAATAATTAACAATAAAAGATCTGGGGGAATTATTATGCGGAGGGTTATAGTCATTATTATTTCGTTTATTTTTATTTGCACTTTTTGTAACCATAAAATTAACAGCCAGCAAAAAAAGGAAGTTCTGCTACCTTCACCTTATCACCTATCTTTTGCATCAATCGGTGCAATTTCACTTGAATCACGTCTGGATTGCTGGGCAAGAATAAAAAAGACATCTTCAGCAAAAGAGATTCGCCAAGACATGGAAAACATTTTAAAAATACTAAAGGTACCAGTTGATTCCAAGAACTTTAAAAATGGTAAGCACCCTGTCTCCATAAATTTTTACTCCTCTTATGGAGACTATAGACTTCAGTTAAGCGGCCAATCAGATGATCAAAACGGCGAGACTTACTTTTTGTTAAGCCTCGTTTCTAGCGAATGTAGCAGTGATTACCTGCGAAATCTGCCCCAAATTTTAAGCAGGGCAAGTAATTTAAACTGGACTTCATATTATTTATACACCGGAAGAATTGACCAGAGTCTTAATACAGAGTCACAACAGAAGATATTACGAACAGTAATGAAAACTTTAAAATCAGAAGAAATAGATAATTTTGCAGGCAAAAACATAGTTAGCATGACGGGATACAGCCAGAGTATAGAAAATATTAGCCCTTCGGTTTTAATGGGTAGAAAGAAATACAATATCCAAGTCGCCGCAAGAAGTAACTCTAAGGAGGGAAAAACTTATATATATATTGGTTCTCCATTGATTTTGAAGGATTATTAGAATTGTAAATTGCTCAAGCAGTGTTGGTTTATACCAATACTTATATGAGCCTCTTCAAAAATTAAAAGTTGAAAAAGGCTTCACCCTGCACCCTTCGGGTACCAAGGAGGTGATATATAATTGGCAATTACTGTAGAGAATAGCGAAAATATAAGTGGCGAAGTAGAAGTAAGTTCTTCAAAAAATGCTATTTTACCGATTTTGGCAGCTTCTTTGTTAAGTGATGATAAAGTTACAGTGAATAAAGTCCCGGAGATTAATGATGTTTCCATTATTAAAACTTTAATTAATTCGCTTGGGGTTGAAGTAGAAGAATCTGCTAAGAGCATTTGCTCTTTTGGTATGCCGCAAAACAACCACCCCCCCTACGAATTGGTCCGGCAAATCAGAGCTTCTTTCCTGGTAATGGGACCGCTCTTAGCTAGAAAAGGGAAGGTTAGAATATCATTTCCCGGCGGTTGCGCCATAGGTAACCGACCTATCGACCTGCATTTGAAAGGCTTCCAAGCTCTAGGAGCCAGGATCAATCTTTCCTGCGGGGATGTAATAGCAACAGCTAAAAAACTCAAAGGAAATCATATTTACCTTGACTTCCCCAGCGTTGGTGCTACCGAGAATATATTAATGGCTGCTTCCATGGCTGAAGGCCGGACTTATATTGAAAATGCCGCCCTGGAACCGGAAGTAGTAGATTTGGCTAACTTTATAAACAGTATGGGAGGGAAGATAAGCGGAGCCGGAAGCAATGTTATCAAGGTGGATGGGGTAAAAAAAATGACCGGCGCTAATTATACCCCCATACCAGATCGAATTGAAGCAGGGACTTATATGGTTGCAGCAGCGGCTACTGCAGGTAATGTTCTGGTCAAAAATGTGATTCCGGAACATTTAAAAGCGATAATTGCCAAATTAATTGAAAGTGGGGCCGAAGTTGAGGAGGACCAAGCACAGGTAAGAGTAAAAAGAAATAAAAAGATTAAACCGGTATATATAAAAACGCTGCCTTATCCGGGTTTTCCTACGGATATGCAGGCGCAATTCATGGCCTATCTCAGCCGGGCTGAAGGAAGCAGTGTAGTAACGGAATCTGTTTTTGAGAATCGCTTTATGCATGTACAAGAATTATTAAGGATGGGAGCAAAAATAAAAACAGAGGGAAGAACCGCAATAATAAAAGGGACTCAGGAAATTAGCGGAGCCAGTGTAAAAGCTACGGATTTGCGAGCGGGAGCGGCCTTGCTAATAGCAGGTTTAACTGCTGAAGGCAGTACGATAATAAGTGAAAGTGAACATATTGATCGGGGTTATGAAAAAATAGTGGAAAAGCTCAGCGGGTTAGGGGCCAGGATATATAGAAAGCCATAAATCGTAATCCCCTTCCCCTTCTGATGTCTGACTATCGTTGATCGACGACCAATAGCCCCTTACCCCTTCCTCACTTTCTTGCTAATTCCCCTGGCCAGAAGCCACAATGAAATGCGGCTCCTTTTTTTGTTCCAAATTAAAGGAGAGCTGGAATGAATCTTAATCTTCTTTAATATTATTATGCATGAGTAGAAAAGCAAAAAACATTCTGATAATAATGGCAGGATTTTTACTCCTGCTGTTTGTTACTTGCATGCTGATTCGCGGCTGTAAACCAAATGAGCAATTCACAGAGCCCAGTATTAATTTATACCGAACAGAGGAAAAAAGATCTTATAAACTAACGTTGGAGGAATATATCCAGGGAGTAGTAGCGGCAGAAATGCCGGCATCTTTTGAACTGGAAGCCCTAAAGGCCCAGGCAGTGGCTGCCAGAACTTATACCTTGAGGAAACTTATTGATGGACGAAAATATGCCTTAAATGCAGACCTTTCCGATAATATTTACGAGTGTCAGGCCTATATTTCCTGGGTGGAATTTGGGGACCGGCATCCCCGGGACAAGGAGCAATGGCAGAAAAAAATCATGCAAGCCTGTAATGAAACCAGAGGAGAAATTATGCTTTACCAAGGCGAACCCATTGATGCTTTGTATCATTCGACCTGCGGGGGAATAACCGAGAGTGCTCTGGAAAGCTGGGGTAAAGATATACCCTACCTGCGATCGACCAATTGTAACTATTGCCGCCAATCCAAATATTACGAAAGCATACAAGTTTTTTCTTCAGGTGAATTGCATAGACTTACTGGAGTATCAAATACAGAAGCAATAAAAATATTGACCAAGACCCCGGCCGGGCGTAGCAAAAAACTAAAACTAGATAATCGTTTGATATCCGCCGAAGAGTTCCGCCGAATTCTTCAATTGCCTTCAACCTGGTGGAGCTTAAAAAAACATAAAAATAATTTGTTAATTATAAGCAAAGGTTATGGGCATGGTTTGGGCATGTGCCAATATGGGGCCAATGGTATGGCAGCTCAGGGGAAAAACTATCATGATATTTTAGGCAAATATTATAAAGATATAGATTTTTACCGGATGAATTATTAGACTTCTCCCTTTTTGTTCTTCTGTTGAGAATTGCTGAATATATTTAATTAATTCAAAAAGGGAGGAAAAAGATGCAGAACTATATAAGAAAGCGTGCGGTCAAGATCGCCAATCACATACTGCAAACCTCCAATACTGTACGACAGACAGCAGAAGTATTCGGCATCAGCAAAAGCACTGTACACAAAGATGTGTCCGAAAGACTGCCGCGCATCAACCGGGATTTGGCTGAAATGGTGAGATGCATTCTGGATAAAAATAAGGCCGAGAGGCATATCCGGGGAGGAGAGGCAACCAGGCAAAAATATGCTTCTATGGAATAATTATTTATAACGAGGTGAATTATGTTCCCGCTAAGCGGTCGTCCTATTAAGAAAACAGGCGGCAGGTTCTAATCCCCCATCTCGTTGCAGCGGTGTGTTGAAACTGCTCCGCAGTTTCTTCCGATGCTTAAAAAAACAAATAGCAATGGCCATCCCCGCCGATTAAAGGTAAAATAATGAACAAGTGTAATTTTTTTTGGGGGAGGCTTTTGCAAAAAAATGTGGTTTATCGAAGATATTGGAATTGACCTGGGAACAGCCAGTGTACTGGTTTTTAAAAAAGGCCGGGGAGTAGTGCTTAATGAACCCTCGGTAGTAGCTATCGACAATAGCAGCAATAAAGTAATTGCAGTGGGAGAAGAAGCCCGGCAGATGCTGGGCAGGACTCCGGGTCATATAGTAGCTATCCGACCCTTAAAAGAGGGCGTTATTGCTGATTTTGATACTACAGAAAAGATGCTCAGCTACTTTATCCGGAGGGTTATAGGAAGAAAAATATTATTCAAGCCCCGGGTAGTTGCATGTATACCTACAGGAGCCACTGATGTAGAAGAGCGGGCCGTAAGACAGGCTACCCTATCATCTGGTGCCAGGCAGGCTTTTATTATTGAAGAACCGGTAGCTGCAGCACTTGGAGCCGGCATCGATATATCCGAGGCTACCGGCAACATGGTGGTGGATATCGGGGGAGGAACATCGGATATAGCAGTGCTATCGTTGGGTGGAATTGTATGCAATTCTTCCCTTCGGGTAGGAGGGGACAAGTTTGATGAAGCTATAATCCGTTATATTCGCAAAGAATACAATCTTATGATAGGTGACAGGACAGCTGAGGAAGTTAAGATTCGCGTGGGAACAGCTTTTGTTAATGAGGGGAACCGGAATCGGCTTATGGAAGTAAGAGGGCGCGACCTGGTAAGCGGTTTGCCCAAAACAGTAAAATTCAGCTCCGAGGATTGCTGGCTGGCTTTGCAAGAGCCTATATCTACTGTTATTGATGGCGTTAAGAAAGTACTGGAGGTTACCCCTCCGGAACTGGCTGCCGATATTGTCGATAATGGTATTGTAATGACTGGCGGGGGTTCATTGCTGGATGGCCTGGATAATTTACTGTCCAAGGAAACTAAACTGCCGGTACATATAGCCGATGATGCTATTTCTTGCGTGGCTATGGGAACAGGACGAGTTTTAAATGAAATATCCGTGCTGGCTCAATCCAAAGGAAGAGGAGGCAGAAGAGTGCTTTAGGTTAAAGTCTTTGCCCCCAATTCCCGATAATCTTTTTAAGGATAATTTTAAGCATGGCAAGAAACTGCGGAGCAGTTCCAAAAACCGCTGCAACGAGGTGGGAGATTAGAACCTGCCGCCTGTTTTCTTAATAGGACGACCGTTTAGCGGGGACATATTTCACCTTTTTATAAATGGGGGATGTAGATTGATTAGGGGTCTTTATACAGCCGGGGCGGGAATGATGTTGCAAATGGCCCGGCAGGATGTAGTTGCCAATAACCTGGCCAATGTAAATACCAGCGGCTTTAAGAAAAATACGGCAGTGGCCAAGGCTTTTCCGGACATGTTAATAAGCCGGCTGGGAGAGTGCAAGGAAGACCTGCAGAAACAGCTTAAAGTACAACCGCCTGTAGTAATCGGTCGATTGGGAACCGGGGCCTCCATCAGCGGTATATATACCGATTTTGATAATAATAACCTTAAGAAAACCGATAGCCCCTGCGACCTGGCCATTACCGGAGCGGGTTATTTTGTAGTGCAAACTCCGGAAGGCCAGCGTTTTACCCGCTGTGGAGAGTTTAAAATAAATTCTGAGGGAATACTTACCACCAACAGTGGATACCCGGTGCTCGATAGTAATGATTCTCCTATTACTATCGAAGGAGAATTCCTAATTGACGAACAGGGGAATATTAGTATAGACGGAGAAAATATAGCCCGCTTGAAGATAGTAAACTTTAACGATTTGCAGATACTGGAGCGCTTGGGCCACAACCTCTTAAATTCTCCGGAAGAGCCGATGGTAGTGGAAAGACCGGAAATACTACAAGGATATATAGAGCAGTCCAATGTAAATGCGGTAAAAGAAATGGTTACCTTGATAAGCGTGGTCAGAGCCTATGAATCTCTGCAAAAAATGGTGCAGGCTGAAGATGAGACTATTGGCCAGGCTATTGAAAAGGTGGGTAGTATAAACTAAGGATACAGAAACCGCCTCTGGGCGGTTTTTTTATTTTAAGGCAGAAAAAGAAGGAAAACCATGATTTTTCTTTAAATAAAAAATAAGCAGCGGAGTTATGGAGAAAAAATGAAAGAAAAAACCAAGAGCAGAATAGATATTCTGGGATGCCAGATAGATAAGGTAAATATGGACCAAGCCCTGGCTTTTATTGAAAAGAGGATTAATGAGAATATTCCCTCCCATATCATTACCCTTAATGCAGAAATCGTCTACCAGGCACATAAAGACCAGCAGTTGCGGGAAGTTATCAACTCGGCCAGCTTGAATACTCCGGATGGTATTGGTATAGTTTGGGCGGCACGGCAATTGGGCGTAACATTAAAAGAAAGAGTGACGGGAATTGACCTGCTGGATCGTATTTGTTCAATAGCGCCCGCCCGAGGCTGGAGTATTTTTTTCCTGGGAGCAGCCCCGGGAGTAGCTGAACAAGCAGCCAGCAGGTTGTTGGCTAAATACCCTGGCCTGGCCATTGTCGGGACGGAGAATGGATATTTTAAAGAGGAAGAAGAAAAAGCTGTTATTGCCAAAATTAAAGCCCTTTCTCCCCATATTCTTTTTCTTGGCCTGGGAGCTCCCAAACAAGAATACTTTATCAGGCGCAATCTAAAGCTTTTGGGTGCTCCAGTTTGTATAGGTGTTGGCGGCAGTTTCGATGTAGTTGCGGGAATAAAAAAAAGGGCCCCAATACTTTTCATAAAACTAAACCTGGAGTGGCTATACCGCTTGCTGGCAGAGCCGAGCCGCTTCAAGCGGCAATTAGCCTTACCCCGTTTTGCCTGGCTGGTCTTAAAACAAAAATGGCGGGGATATTAATAAACCGGTTCTGGCTTGATTGATTCGATACTAGCTGCCATGTCGCGAGTACAGAAGTAGCGATGCTGGGCGAGTTATTAGATGCTTGAATAGCAGGGTATAGTGGAATACTTACCCTTACTCTCATACTAACCCCCATGGCCAGAGGCCACAAGTAAAGATGAAAAGTGGTTAGTAGGTGCTTGAATGGTGAAATATAGCAGGAAAATTCCCCTTCTGACGACATTTTCTTACTAAGGAGGCTTATTATTACGGTGGATGGTAAAAAAATATTCGCTCTGGATATAGGCACCAGGAAGATAATGGGATTGGTTATGCGGGAGAAGTCGGGATCATATGAGGTGCTAAGCAGCGCCATTATGGAACATAAGACCCGGGCTATGATGGATGGACAGATCCACGATGTGGAAGAGGTAGCCCGGGGTATTCAGTCCATAAAAGAGCAAATTGAAGCGGAATTGCAAATAAAACTGGAATCCGCAGCGGTGGCAGCGGCGGGTCGTGCTTTAAAAACCTCCCTGGGACAGGTAGTCAAGCGGCGCCCGGTAATGAGCGAAATTAGCCCGGAAGAGGTGCAGGCCCTGGAAATCGAAGCGGTTCACCGCGCCCAGTATTTGTTGGGACAGGAAGAAGGCAGGCAGAATGTCCAGGGAGACTATTTTTGTGTAGGTTATAGTATAATTTCCTACTGCTTGGAGGAGCAAGAGATAGGGAATTTAGTAGGTCAGGTGGGCTCCGAGTATGGGGTTAGCGTAATTGCCACCTTTCTGCCCCGGGTAGTAGTGGATAGTCTCTTTTCCGCTCTTAAAAAAGCCGGACTGGAAGTCTACAGTTTAACCCTGGAGCCAATTGCGGCGCTTTCTTTGGCCATACCCCCCAGTATGCGGCTTTTAAACCTGGCTTTAGTAGATATCGGAGCCGGAACCTCCGACATTGCCATTGTAAAAGATGGCAGTATTTATGCCTATGCCATGGTTCCCCAGGGGGGGGATAAGCTAACGGAGAGCCTGGCTGCCGCCTATCTTCTTGATTTTAACCACGCGGAAAAGGTTAAAAGACTCCTATCCCAGCAATCAGATATTGAAATAACGGATGTTTTGGGTAATTGCAGCAAAGTACCAAGCAGCGAAGTTCTTAAGGAACTGCAGGCGGTAATGAACCAATTATTGGAGAACATCAGCCGTAATATATTGGAATTGAATCAAAAGGCTCCGGATGCGGTAATCTGCATTGGAGGAGGAAGCCTCACCCCTTTCCTGGCCTCCGGGCTGGCCGAACATTTGCACCTGCCCCAGAACCGGGTGGGCATTAAGAGCAGTAACAGCCTGGAGGTAATTACGCTGGATAAGGAGCACTTGCAGGGACCACAGGGGATAACTCCACTGGGAATAGCTTATTATTCGTTTTCCCGGGTTCCGGTTCCTTTTATAAAAGTTTTGGTAAATGGGAGAGAGGTTCCGGTCTGGAACCTGGGAAAGCTGGATGTATCTGCAGCTCTTTTAAGCTCCGGTATTAGCCTGGGTAATATTTATGGTAAACCTGGTTTAGGTAAAACCATTGAAGTTAACGGAGAGGTTAAAGTATTCAAGGGTGAGATGGGAACCCCTCCCTTGATTAAGCTTAATGACAGCCCGGCTTTTCTGGAAAGTACCATAGAAGAGGGTGCCCGGATAGAATTTATTCCGGGAAAGGACGGCAAAGAAGCCCGGGTTATGATTCAAGACCTGCTTTCTCTCAGTGAGGGAGAAGTCTTTGTCAACGGGGAACCGCTTCATCTCAAGCCCTTGGTTTTAATTAATGGCCAAGAAGTCAGAGCAGATGAAGAAATACCTGATCGAGCCCGGGTGTTATTTAAACCCCTTAACCGTTTGGCCAATATATTAACCCTGGCCGGAGTGGGTGAACACTGGTTGCAGGAAAGGACCTACCATTATTACCTTAATGATGAGGAAAGATCACTACAATGGGTTCCGATAAAAGTGCTGGTTAACGGGGAACCCGGGCAAGTGAATCAGAAAGTTCCCTTTGGATCTCAGGTAAGCTTCTCGCTAAGTCATTTAAGACCACAGATTAAGGATGCCTGTTCGGGTCTGGAGAACCTTAGCCTGCAGGTTAAAGTAAACGGGCAGATGCTGAGCTTGGAGGGCAAGGGGGCCTTGATCAAGCTGCAAGATAGAGTGGTAAATATGGAAGAAGAACTGGAAGATGGAGTGCATTTAATAATAGATAAAGAGAAAAGCTCCGCCATATTGAGCGATGTTTTTCGCTTTTTTGAAATTGAAACCAGCATGACCGGAGCCCTGAAAATGAAGGTTGATGGAGAGGAAGCCGGATTCACTACCCCCATCTTCAATGGCAGTGAGGTAGAGATAGTATGGGAAGGATAAGAATAAAGCCAGTATGAAAAGTGAGGAGTAAGGGGCGAGGAGTTTAATATATTTCCTGCTACATCTTACTATTCTAGCCCCTAATAACTCACTTTTCATCGGTGGTTGTGGTCCTTGGGTCATGGGGGGTTAGTAAGAAAAGTAAAAAGTAAGGTGTAGGGGTTATAGATTGGTTTCGGACCGTCCCCTTGACACCCAGGAGGCTGAAAAGGCCTCTTTTTGTATTTTAGGGCAGGAATTGAAGGATAATAATAAAGTAAACAATAGTCAAAAAAACCTTTACCTTCTACAGCAAAGCGATTAGAATAGTATTAAGGTCAAAAAAGGTCAAAGAGGTAATAGCTATGAAAAAAAGTTTAGCAGACAGAATCGAAGAATATATCAAAGTATTGATAGCCAGGAGTGGGGCCCAGCAGATAGAAATCCAAAGAGCAGAATTAGCTGAGACCTTCTCCTGTGTTCCTTCCCAGGTTACTTATGTGGTAGCTACTCGTTTTACCGAAGAAGCGGGCTATTTAAGCGAGAGCAGGCGGGGGGGAAAAGGCTTTATTCGTATTAGCTGCTGCGAATTGGATAAGGAAGCAGCACGGGAGAGCAAGCAGGAGTTGTTTATATTTATAGACCGGCTTCTGGAAGTTGAAATCATAAGCCAGAAGGAAGGGGAAATGTTAAAGCATGTAATTAGCAAAAGTTCGCAAGAAGTGGCCCCAGAGCAAAAAAGCCAGTTTTTTGATGCTTTTAAATTTGCCCTGGCTGATTTTCTTAAGAAGTAAATAGGAGGTTTTTGTCATGTACTGTGAAGAATGCAAGCTCAGGCCAGCCACCGTTCATTTGGCCCAGATGTTCAATGGGCAAAAAATAGAGACCCATCTCTGTGAGCAATGTGCCAGCCAAAAGGGTGCCATTATTTTTGGTGCTGATCACCAGCTTTCCATAGCTAATTTGCTGGGCAGCTTTTTGGGAGGCAACTATGGTATACAGGAGGCCAGGTCCCCGGTTCAGAATAGCAGTTGTCCGAACTGTGGGATAAAGTTCTTTGATATAAGACAAACGGGAAAGCTGGGTTGTGCTCAGTGCTATATGGCTTTTGAGCAGGAATTGGAGCCCAGCCTGCGTAGAATTCATGGCAATCGCCAGCATGTAGGAAAAATTCCGCTCCGGGGTGGAGAAAAGGTTTTGTGGAGAAGACAGATAGAGGGTCTGAAACAGCGTTTGCAAGAAGCAGTGGCCCGGGAAGAATATGAGGAAGCCGCGGAAATCCGTGATCAGATTAAAAATCTGGAAAAGAGAACGGGATAAGGAAGTGGGCGGAATGACTATAAAGAAACTATTTGAAGAGACTTTTCTGGCCTGGATGAATGGGGAAACAGCAATTCACTCAGATATTGTAATAAGCAGCCGGGTGCGCCTGGCCAGAAATTTAAGCGAAATAGCTTTTCCCCATTTATTGAATCAGGAATCAGGTCAGAAATTTATGCAGCTTATTAATGAAGCCTGGCAGAAGAGCGAGTTTAAGGAACTAAAGCAGATGGAGCTCGTGACCTTTGAAAATCTCAGTGCTTTGGATCGCAAGATACTGGTGGAAAAGCATCTTATCAGTCCCAACCATGCTCAGTCAACTGCCTTTTACCAGGGCTTGCTGGTCAAGCCTGATGGCTCGCTGGCGGTAATGATAAATGAGGAGGATCACCTGCGGATACAATGTTTTTTGCCGGGCCTGCAGTTGGAAGAGGCTTATCGCCGGTCCCAGGAAATTGATGATGCCCTGGAGAAAGAGCTGGATTTTGCTTTTGATGATCGCCGGGGCTACCTGACTTCTTGTCCGACCAATATTGGAACGGGAATGAGGGCTTCGCTGATGCTGCACCTTCCCGCCATAAGCATCAGCGGGCAGAGTGGACATATATTTCATAACCTGAACCAGTTGGGGCTGACGGTACGAGGGATATATGGAGAAGGAACCGAAGCAATCGGCAACTTCTTTCAATTATCCAACCAGATTACCCTGGGGCAGAGTGAAGAGGACATTAACGCCAGCCTCACTACCATTTCCCAACAGGTAATAGAACAAGAGCGTATGCTTCGGGAAAGTTTACGGGAGCAGATGAAGTATCAGCTGGAGGATAGGATTGGGAGAGCTTACGGAATTCTTACCCATGCCCGGCTTATTAGTTCAAATGAGGCCCTGACCTTACTTTCTGATGTGCGGCTGGGTATAGATATGGGAATGATTCCCCGGATTAGTGCTAATGCCTTAAATGAACTGGTTGTGGATATTAGGCCGGCTCATTTGCAAAAAAAAGCCGGCAGCGATATGGACGCGGTCAGTCGGGATGCCAAAAGAGCTGAGGTAATTCGGGAAAAACTGCAGACCGGGGAAGAAGAAAGCTAAGGAGGAGATTACTTATGTTTAGAAGATTTACCCAGAGAGCCAGAAATGCGGTTATTCACGCCCAGGAAGAAGCCCGCCAGTTGAATCATCCGGCCATTGGCACCGAGCATATCCTTTTAGGATTATTGCGGGAAGGTGAGGGTGTTGGTGCCCGGGCTTTGCTTAACAGTGGTATTGACCTGGAAAAAGTGCGGGAAGAAATTAACCGGGTAATAGGCGCCAATGGTGAAGCTGTGGAAAAACCTGCCGGAGACTTGCCGGTTACTCCCCGGGCTAAAAAGGTCTTTAACCTGGCTTTTGATGAAGCGCGTTTACAAGGAGTCAACTATGTAGGCACCGAACATCTCTTACTGGCGGTATTAAGAGAAGAAGAAGGGGTGGCCGGCCAGGTCTTGCATTCAATGGGAGTCAAGCTGGATCAGATCCGGGAGCAGGTTATGCTGCTTTTGGGGGGGGATGTTTCCTCAACTTACCATAACCAAAATCCCTATCAGGATGCAGTAAGCCAGCCCAATCCACAGGCCAGGAAAAGAGCCCGGAGCAAAACGCCCACCCTGGACAACTTTAGCCGTGATTTGACTCAGGATGCCAGCGAAGGCAGGCTGGATCCGGTTATTGGCCGGAATAATGAAATCGAGAGGGTTATACAGATTTTATCCCGCCGCACCAAAAACAACCCGGTATTGATTGGTGATCCGGGGGTAGGTAAAACCGCAATAGTTGAAGGGCTGGCCCAGCGGATTATAGACAACCAGATCCCGGAAATTTTAAGCAACAAGAGGGTGGTGGCTCTCGACCTGTCCGCTATGGTAGCCGGGACCAAATACCGGGGTGAGTTTGAGGAGCGCCTGACCAGGATAGTGAATGAAATAAAGTCATCCGGTGATGTAATTGTATTTATTGATGAGCTTCATACCATAGTAGGAGCGGGAGCAGCCGAAGGAGCTATCGATGCGGCCAATATACTCAAACCTTCCCTGGCCCGGGGAGAGTTTCAGTGTGTAGGAGCTACTACCCTGAATGAATACCGTAAACATGTGGAAAAGGATGCTGCCCTGGAAAGAAGATTTCAACCTATTCTGGTGGAAGAGCCCAGTATCGAGGAAAGTATTGAAATTCTAAAGGGATTAAGGGATCGTTATGAGGCTCACCATGGGGTTAAGATAGGAGATGAAGCCATTGAGGCAGCGGCCAAGCTTTCCGCCCGCTATATCAGCGATCGGTTCTTGCCCGACAAGGCTATCGACCTGATTGATGAGGCGTCATCCCGGGTCAGGCTGGCTAATTATATTATCCCCGAGGATTTAAAGAAGAAGGAAAGCCAGTTGGAAGACCTGATCAAGGAAAAAGAAGAGGCTATCAATGGCCAGGAATACGAAAAAGCCGCCCGCCTGAGAGATGAAGAACAGAAGCTAAGGGACGAGATAGAGAATGAAAGAAAAGAATGGTCAAGCCAGCGTAGCTTGAATGCAGGAAGCGTAGGCGAAGATGAGATTGCTGCAGTAGTTTCAAGTTGGACCGGTATACCGGTCAACAAACTGGCAGCAGAAGAGAGTGAACGTTTGGTGCAAATGGAAGATGTGCTCCATCAGAGAGTAATAGGCCAGGAAGAGGCGGTCAAAGCCGTATCTCGCGCGGTAAGACGAGCCCGGGCCGGTTTGAAGAATCCCAAACGCCCTATCGGCTCCTTCGTTTTTTTGGGTCCCACGGGGGTAGGGAAGACAGAACTGGCGCGCAGCCTGGCGGAAGCCATGTTTGGCAGTGAGGATGCCATAATCAGGCTGGATATGTCCGAATACATGGAAAAGCATGCCGTATCCAGGATGATTGGCTCGCCTCCCGGATATGTGGGCTATGAGGAAGGAGGACAGTTAACCGAAAAAGTCAGGAGAAAGCCTTATTCCGTTATCCTTCTGGATGAAATAGAGAAGGCCCATCCTGATGTATTCAATATACTCCTGCAGGTTATGGAAGATGGCCGCTTGACGGATGGACAAGGCCGAACAGTGGACTTTAGAAATACCGTGCTTATTATGACCTCCAATGTCGGGGCTGAATCCATCAAAAACAGCAAAAAAGTGGGTTTTACCAGGGCTATTGACGAAGCTCATGATTATAGCCAGATGAAAGAAAGGGTTATGGAGCAATTAAAACACACATTTAAGCCGGAGTTTATGAACCGGATTGATGAAATAATCGTCTTCCAGAACCTCAATGAGCAGGAATTAAAGGAAATAGTTGATTTATTATTGTTGGACCTGAAAGAAAGAGTTAAAGAGAATGGCTATGATATGGAGATAAGCCCCGCAGCCCGGGAATTAATATTAAAAGAAGGATATGATCCGGCTTTTGGAGCCCGACCCCTGAAAAGGGCCATACAGAAATTGGTTGAAGATAGCATCTCCGAAGAAATATTGAAGAAGAACCTGCTGCCAGGGGATAGGATACTGGTAGATGCTGAGGAGGGGCATATCATAGCCCAGAAAGCCAGTAAAAAGTAGGGAGACGGAGGGCGGAGGACGGAGGACGGAGGGCGGAGGTCGGAAAACGGAAGACGGAGGCAAACAAGGGGAGCTGGATTGCTTCCAGTTCCCCGTTATATATTGCAAAAAGTCATTTAATATTCATTGGCTTGTATAAATATACCGCTCGCCAACGCTCGCTTTGTATATTTATGCAACAAAAGGGGTTTTTGCAGTGGAGTCAATATAATATAATTGTTCTAAGGAGAAAGTTATGGGGAAGATCATCAGCAAGTTTGTATGCCATGAATGTGGTTATGAGACTCCCAAGTGGTTGGGGAAATGTCCGGGCTGTTCCGCCTGGAACAGCTTGTTGGAGGAAAGCATAAGTAATAAGCCGCTACGAAGAACGGCAGAGCGAGTTGCCGCCATCCCGTTAAACCAGCTTTCTGCTGAAGATAGTCCGAGGTTCAGCAGTGGCTTATCTGAATTTGACCGGGTTTTGGGGGGCGGCATTGTCCCCGGGTCGTTGATTTTGTTAGGGGGAGACCCCGGTATAGGCAAGTCAACATTATTATTGCAGGTGGCGGGACTAATAGCCGCCGCTGGGAAAAGGGTACTTTATTTATCCGGGGAAGAATCTTTGCAACAAATCCGCTTAAGAGCCAGCCGGCTAGGCATTAATAATGATATGATTTTCCTCCTGAATGAGCAGGATATCGATCTTCTTTATGAATACATAAATGACTTGGACCCGGATTTAATTATTATTGATTCCATACAGACGGTCTATTCCTCCAAGCTATCTTCCATTCCCGGGAGTGTATCCCAATTAAGAGAGAGTACTGCCGCGGTAATGCAAATTGCCAAAAAGATGGGCAAGGCAGTTTTTTTAGTGGGGCATGTAACCAAAGATGGTTCCCTGGCTGGACCCAAAGTTCTGGAACATATAGTAGATGTGGTAGTCTATTTCGAAGGGGAAAAGAATTTTTCCTTCCGCCTCTTACGGGCAGCCAAAAACCGCTTTGGAGCTACCGATGAAATTGCTTTGCTGGAAATGAGCGGGCAGGGATTGGTGGAAGTGCCGGATCCATCTTACGTTTTTTTAAGCCCGGGCCAGGATATTTCTAGTGGCACTGCCATAGTAGCCAGTATGGAAGGAAGCAGACCATTGTTGATTGAGATACAGGCTTTGGTTTCTTCTTTGGGAGCCGGATACCCGCGCCGGATGGTATCAGGCATAGATCAGAACCGCCTGTCATTGATAACCGCGGTTTTAGAGAAGAGGAGAGGATATAAGCTATCGGCATGTGATGTCTACCTCAAGGTTTCCGGCGGAGTTTTTCTAAAAGATCCTTCCGTTGATTTAGGAATTGCAGCTGCGGTCTTGTCTAGTTACCTGGAAAAACCTCTGGCAATGGATACAGTTTTTATTGGTGAAATAAGTCTTAGCGGGCAAATAAGGCCGGTGTCTTTCCTTGATTTACGTTTAAGAGAAATAGATAGAATGGGCTATAAAAGGGTGATTGTTCCAACTTCCCCGGGCAGATCGGCATTATATGCCGGCAATTTGGAGGTCTTGGAGGTCAAGAGTCTTGATCATTTTATAGATATAGTGTTGGAGGGATAAACCAGGTGGAAGAGATTTATGCAGGAACTTTCAAAAAATATCTACAGATGCTGGCGCCCGGTACTGTATTCCGCCTGGGGGTGGAAAATGTGCTGCAAGCTGATACGGGAGGGCTTATCGTAGTAGGGGATTCACCCGAATTAATGAAACTTGTCAGTGGTGGGTTTCACATAGACTGCGAGTTTACACCTTCCCGGCTGTACGAGTTGGCCAAAATGGATGGAGCCATAATAACCAACAGTGATGCCTCCAGGATTGTAATAGCCAATGCCCAGCTGGCCCCTGATCCGGAGATTCACTCCGATGAAACCGGGATTAGACACCGCACTGCCGAGCGGGTGGCTCGACAAACCGGACAACTGGTGGTAGCCATATCCCAACGACGCAAAGTAGTAACTTTATACCAGAGTAATATCGTATTTCGCCTGCGGGATCTGCCCTCCATACTGGTCAAGGCCAACCAGGCTTTACAAACCCTGGAGAAATATCGGAATGTTTATGCCCGCGAACTACAACGTCTGGGCGGGCTTGAATTCGAGGATATGGTTACTGTTTCCGAAGTTTGCAAGGTTATCCGGCGGAGCCTCAAGGTACTGGATATAGCCGGAGAAATTGAAAACCATATAGTTGAACTGGGAACCGAAGGCCGGTTGGTGAGAATGCAATTGGATGAAATGATAGCCTCGGTTGAGGAGGAGGCTCTTTTTATCATCCAGGATTATTCCAACAGCAGCGATAAGAGCCCCCAGGAATTATTAAACAACATGCGGCGGGCCTTTGAGGAAGATATTTCGGACTCGGTATTCATTGCCCGGATATTATCCCTGGGTACCAGCAGCAGTCACCTGGAACAGCAGGTTTCGTCCCGGGGCTATAGAATGTTACATAAGCTGCCCCGGATACCTTTATCCATAATTGATAACCTGGTTGAGCGCTTTGGATTGTTGAGCAATGTTTTACGGGCCAGCATTGAGGAACTGGATGACGTTGAAGGCATCGGGGAAGTTAGAGCCCGTTCCATCAAAAACGGCTTGAAACGTATGCAGGAACAATTGCTCTTGGAGTACATGCTTTAATTGGATATCGGAAGGCGGAGGACGGAAGACAGAAGACGGAATGGTCGTCAGACACCGGTGATGTTCCATCCTGCGGATGTCACAATTAAGGTTGCACCCTGTGGGTACTACTGATGCTCCCTGCGGTCGCTATTAAGGTTGCACCCTGCGGGTACTACTGATGCTCCCTGCGGTCGCTATTA
Organism: Syntrophomonas wolfei subsp. methylbutyratica; assembly: GCF_001570625.1. GTDB lineage: Bacteria > Bacillota > Syntrophomonadia > Syntrophomonadales > Syntrophomonadaceae > Syntrophomonas > Syntrophomonas methylbutyratica. The sequence continues at coordinate 223,700 of NZ_BBQT01000002.1, forward strand.
AGGTTGCACCCTGCGGGTACTACTGATGCTCCCTGCGGTCGCTATTAAGGTTGCGGTCATGGGGGGTTAGTAAGGGATTAAGCGGTATCCATAGGTAAGGCCTTATTAAAGCAGGCGGAAGTAAAGGCGGGGGCAGAGCCCCCGCCTTTGGTATCGCTTTTTACGATTATGTCATATTGAATATTCCCAGGGTAGAAGCCTTTTTATATTCCTTGATGAAGACATCATAAAGGCTAATGTCCAGTGTGTTGCAAAGAGCTGCCGTATAGAAAAGCATTTTGCCCATTTCATTGAGGACAATCTCTTCACAATTACTACAAAGCTGTCCGTGTAAATGATTATCAAGATAATTCCTTAGTTCTTCGAAGTTATTGATGTGATCCGGGATCTGCAGTTTCTCAGCTTGGATGGAAAGGCATCCGCAATCAGTAACAGATTTGGTGACCGCCCGGTTAACCCGGCAGGTTGATTCTGAAAGCTTGGAGAGGATATCTAAAATGCTGCGATGCCTAATCAAGAGGTCAGCTACAACATTTTGAAACTCATCACAAATCAAGTCCTTCATAAAGAGACTTGCCCCCCTTTATTCTGTGATTTGATAAAATTATAGCCCCTAAATTGCTGACTTGTCAACAAAGCCCGGCGCAATGGGGGCGGTCGAAATTTGCTGTATTATGAGTACTTTAATAATTGGTTCTACTGCAAAAACCCCTTTTTTGTTGCATAAGGGTTGCATAAATATACAAAGCGAGCGTTGGCGAAGCATGGATGCTTCACCCTGCGGGTACTCCTGATGTTCCATCCTTCGGATGTCACTATTAAGGTTGCACCGGCGAAGGCGAACAGGCGAAAGGGGGCGAGCGACAGGAGGTCGCGAGAGCGCTGCCTCCCATGGACGGGAGATTAGCGCGGTACCCCTTGAGCCGCGAGACAAGCCGTAGGTGTTGCCCATGCGTAGACTGCGAGCGGAATATTTATGCAAGCAAATGCATAATTATTACTTTTTGCAGCGGAATCATAATTACGGGGAAAGTAAAGTGGTAAATATAGGAGAATACCAGAAAGTGATAGCTTGTATATTATCAGGGCTTCACTTATTATGAAATGGAGATTTTGGCGAGGAGGGAATAAGATGCAGAGCGTGAAAATCAGAGAAAACATTTATTGGGTAGGAGTTCAGGATCCGAACTTAAGGGTATTTGATATAATAATGCGCACAGAAAAAGGAAGCAGTTATAATGCCTATCTGATAAAGGGAAGTGAAAAGACCGCGCTGGTAGAAACCGTTAAGAATGAGTTTTTTGAAGAATATATAGAAAAATTGCAAGAGATTGTAAAACTGGAAGACATCGATTATTTAATCATGAACCATACCGAACCCGATCATTCCGGTTCCATAGCCGGGCTTCTAGAAAAAGCACCTGGCATAACGGTTGTTGGCAGTTCCAATACTATTGAATTCCTGCGTGAAATAATCAATAAAGATTTTGATGCCAGGATGGTGGGACAGGGCAGCAAGCTAAATCTGGGTGATAAAAGCTTGCATTTTATTGGTGCCACTTTATTACACTGGCCGGATAGCATTTATTCCTACCTTCCCGAAGATCGCATCTTATTTACTTGTGATTCCTTTGGCAGTCATTACTCCAGTGACAAGATTTTTGACGATTTAATTGAGGAAGACTTCAGCCGGGAATACAAGTATTATTTTGATGTTATTATGGGACCGTTTAAGCCCTATGTATTGAGAGCACTGGAACGGATTAAAGGGCTGGATATCGATATTATCTGTCCCGGGCATGGGCCTGTTTTACGCAATAATATCACCCATTATATAGATTTATACAGGCGGTGGGCAACCCCGGTAGCGGAGTCCGAACCACAACCCAAGATTGTGATGGCCTACGCAAGTGCTTATGGATATACCCGAATGCTAGCTGATAGTATAATAGAAGGCCTAAACGAAAGTGGAGATTTTAATCTTAAAGAGTTTGACCTGGTTGAAGCTTCAACGGAAGAGATTTTGCTTGAACTAGAAAACGCCAGAGGATTTCTGATTGGTTCTCCAACTATTAACAAGGACTGCGTACCGCCGGTATGGAACCTGTTAAGCTCGATGTCCCCTATTATCCACGAGGCGATGGTGGCGGCGGCTTTTGGCGCTTATGGTTGGAGCGGGGAAGCGGTTCCCAATATGCAAAAACGCTTGCGGATGCTGCGCATGAATGTTCTGCCGGGGCTGCGCATCAGATTCCGACCATCCCGAGAGGAACTGGAGCAAGCCGTAGCCTTCGGGAGCAATTTTGGACGGGCGGTTCTGGCCGGCAACCAGGATTTGTTGGAGTTCCAATTTATCAACGATAGCGAAAAAAGAGAAGAAGTAGTGGGGAATTATATTAAGGAATATGCTAATGAGGATATTATTGTGTATTGGGATCCTGCCCTTTGCCAGCATGATACCCACTGTTTTACCCGGCTTCCCCAGGTATTCAATCCTGAAGCCAGGCCTTGGGTGAGAATAGACGGGGCACCGGCGGAAGCCATAATCAGAACCATAAACCGCTGTCCCTCCGGGGCTTTAAGGTATTCCCTTCCTGTGGGTTCAGCTGTTAATCCTGAACTGGCAAAGGGAGCTGGGCTTCTGCCAGGACGTATATAATTCTCCCGGCGGAATTTTATGGCTGGTTATCCTGCCGCTATGGAGTTATTATTCACCCGGTACTGGGCATAAGGTGAAAGGACATAAATAAATCTCACAATTATGGTATAATTAGGCATCTCCGATAGAAGAATAATTATATCGGAGGTGGATTATTGTGCTTAATAAACTATGTATTTCTAAATCCTTGCTGGTTCTGGGCCTCTTCTTTGGAATTGGCTGTGCTAATTTTGCCGGGAGGTTTTTTCAACCCGGAAGAAGCTGGCAGATTTGCCTGGGGATAGGGGCTTTTCTCTTGTTTTATCTATTATCCAGTAAGATGCTTGGCTACTTTTCCAGGCTATATTCCCGAGTAGAGGATCTAATGGATGCTGCTTCAATCGATATACTCCTGGGAGGGACCGGAGGCTTACTTCTTGGAATAACGATTGGAGTACTCTGCAGTTATCCGCTATCCAGGATAGGTGGAGTTGGTAATTTTTTGTCCCTGCTTGTCTTTATTCTGAGTAGCTTTTTGGGCCTTAAGATGGGGATTCGCCGGGGAAAAGAGCTTCTGGTTTTTCTGCCCCAGTCGGGTAAAGCAGGAGACGAATCTTTATCTGCTTTTAATCTTAAAGTATTAGATACCAGTGCGATTATAGATGGTCGTATTTATGATGTATGTCTTAGCAATTTCCTGGATGGTTCCTTATTGGTACCAAACTTTGTTATTGAAGAATTGCAGCATATCGCTGATTCCTCGGACAATATAAGACGCAATAAAGGTAGAAGGGGATTGGAACTCCTAGGAAAAATGCAGAAGCATCCGCGTATAAACATTGATATAATAGAAGATGACATAATGGAAGAAAAAGAAGTCGATGCCAAACTGCTACGCTTGTGTAAACAGCTTGGTGCCAGCATCATCACCAATGATTATAATTTAAATAAGGTGGCTGAATTGCAGGGCATTAAAGTATTGAACATAAATGAATTGACTAATGCCGTAAAGATAATGGTCTATCCAGGTGAAACCATGCATACCTGTATTGTCAGGGAAGGAAAAGAAGTGGGACAGGGAATTGGCTATCTGGAGGATGGTACTATGGTAGTGGTAGAACAAGCCCATAATGAAATTGGGAACGATATAGAGGTAGTTGTGACCAGCGTATTTCAGACAGCCGCCGGAAGAATGATTTTTACCCGTAAAGTGAAGGAAGAAAAGGAATTTGTCGTAGATAGTTTCAAAGAGGTTCAAGAGGTGAATTTGTATGGTTAACAACCTCCGGGTTGTTATTGCTGCTGCGGGGAGTGGCAGTAGAATGGGGGGCAAAATCAACAAGCAGTATATCTTGTTGAAGTCACGTCCCCTGCTGGCTTACTCACTGGATGTTTTTGAAAAAATGGAATTGGTAGATGAAATCGTAATTGTAGCTCAGGCACGCGAGATTGAATATTGTGAGCGTGAGGTAGTAAAGAGATTTAGCTACCAAAAGGTTAGCCGGGTAGTAGCAGGAGGCTTGGAGAGACAGGACTCAATCTGGGCAGGACTGGAAGAGTTGAATAGTAATACGGATTTTGTGGCCGTTCACGATGGTGCGCGGCCTTTTGTCACTTCCGAGCTGATAGAAGAGGTCTTGAAAGAGGCTGTGCGCTGGGGGGCCGCCATTCCCGGCGTTGCGGTCCGGGATACTTTGAAGCAGGTGGACCGGGACAATTTTGTCCGGCAAACTCTGGATAGATCCAGTGTCTTTGCTATACAGACCCCGCAAATATTCAGGTACTGCGAACTGCATAAAGCTTACGAATATGCCCGGGAGCAAAGAGTAAGGGCAACAGATGATGCCTCTCTTTTTGAAAAATATATCGGCCGGGTTAAAGTGGTACCTGGAGACTATCGTAACCTGAAAATAACTACACCTGAGGATCTGGCCATAGCCCGGACTATTTTGGATTCTTTAGGGAAGGAGTAATATTTTGAGGGTAGGATATGGTTATGACGTACACCGCCTGCAAGAAGGCAGGAGGCTGGTTCTGGGAGGGGTAGAAATACCGCATACCCAGGGATTATTGGGACATTCGGATGCCGATGTTCTCCTCCATGCTATTTGTGACGCCCTTCTGGGGGCAGTTGCTCTGGGGGATATAGGCCAGCATTTTCCCGATAGCGATAGTCAATACCAGGACATAAATAGCCTGTTGCTGCTGAAAGAGGTGGCAGGGATTTTACAGCGTACTGGTTGGAGGGTGATAAATGTTGATAGTACGGTAGTGGCTCAGGAGCCTCGTCTGGCACCTCATATTAAGCAGATGCGGCAAAATATCGCCCGCTTCCTGGCTATAGAGACAGAAAAGGTGAGCGTCAAGGCTACCACTACCGAAGGGCTGGGTTTTGAAGGTAGCCAGCAAGGAATATCTGCCCATGCCGTAGTTTTAATAGAGCAAGCCTGATTTCAAAAAGTAATTAATATTATTATGCTTGTATAAATATACCGCTCCAGCGTTCTTAATAGCGACCGAAGGGAGCATAAGTTGTGCCCGACAGGGCGCTACGTATGGGCAACACCTACGGCTTGTCCCGCAGCTCAAGGGGTACCGCGCTAATCTTCCATCCTGGTCACAACCTTAATAGTGACACCCGCTGTCCATGCTTTCGCCAACCTTCGCTTGTATATTTATGCAATCCTTATTCAATAAAAGGGGTTTTGCGGTAGAGCAAGCCTCCAAATAAATCTCGTCTACTATGGTCCCATAGTATAGTTTTACCGAGCAATCTATAGCGAATATTTACCTCCTGAAGGAGCAAGAATAGTAAAAAATAGCAGGAGGTAATAATATGCGTAGCAAAGGGATTATTATGCTGGTGTTTTTTGCTCTGGTCATTGTTAGTGGGTTTTTTTTGCTCCGCCATGATAGCAGCAATACGGTACTGAGAGCGGAAAGAGCCAAAATAGTGATAAGCTTCGGTGAGGACTTGACTGACCAGCAAAAACGCGAGCTTATGGATTATTTCTATAGCTGGCAAAAGGGTAGAGACAGGGATACTCAATATATAACTGTCAGCAATAAGGAAGAAAGAGACTACTTGCAAGGATTAATAGATGAAGAACTTATCGGCAGCCGGGCTATTTCTTCAGTATATTGCGAAACCCTGGACAGAAGTAGAGGAATAGAGGTGGAAACCCGCAATATTACCGCTATTACTCCTTTCATGTATGCCAATGCTCTGTCTACGGCCGGAATAGAAAATGCCCGGGTAATTGTAGCGGCTCCTTTTGCGGTTTCGGGAACAGCAGCTCTGACTGGAATAATAAAGGCCTTTGAAACAGCTCAAGGAGAAAAGCTGGATGAGAAGGCCAAGGAGACCGCTCATGAGGAGATAGCCGAGACTAGCAAATTAGCCAGAAAGATAGGCAGTAACAAGGCCGAAAAGCTAATCTACGAGGTTAAAAGACAGGTTGTGGAAAGAAATATTTCCGAGCCGGAGGAAATAAAGAAAATAATCCTGGAAGTAAGCGCTAAACTTAATATTAATATACCTGCCGCTGATATCGAGCGTATGGTAGGATTAATGCAAAGATTGAACTCCCTGAACATGAACATAAGCAGATTGAATGAGCAGTTGAGTGGCCTGGAGAGAAGTTGGAATGAAGTTAAAAGCAATAGCCGTGAGAGCAATGGACTATTAAACCAGTTACTGGATGCTTTGCGAGATTTGATTACCGGTTTAAAAAACGCTTTGGCTTAGAAAGCCCTCTGCTGGTTGATTTCGCCTGAAGGTGCTATAATTACCGGTGTGCAAAGGAGGCAATAAAGTGAATAAAATAAAAGTCAGGTTCGCCCCCAGTCCTACGGGGCCCTTGCATATCGGCGGTGCACGTTCGGCCTTGTTCAATTACCTTTTCGTTTCCCGCTATAATGGGGAAATGGTTTTGCGTATTGAGGATACTGATTTGGAACGCTCGCACCGGGAATATGAGAGTGAAATCATCGATTCTTTAAAGTGGTTGGGACTAGGCTGGTCAGAGGGAATTGACACCGGGGGACCCAATGAACCTTACCGGCAGACCGAGCGCCTGCCAATATACCAGGAATATGCCGAGAAGCTCCTGGAAGCGGGGCAGGCATATTATTGTTTTTGCAGTGAAAAAGAATTGGAAGCCGAGAGGCAGGATTTGCTGGATAGCGGGCAGATGCAAAAATACTCGGGAAAATGCCGACAATTGAGTATGGCGGAAAGAGAAGAAAAAATAAAACAGGGAATCAAGCCGGCTATCCGCTTTAAAGTACCGGCACACCAGCTTTATATTGTTGATGACCTGGTCAGGGGACGGGTAAGTTTTGACAGCGATGATATAGGGGATTTCATAATAGTAAAGTCTGATGGGATACCAACCTATAATTTCGCGGTGGTTATAGATGATGTACTCATGGGCATCAGTCATGTAATCCGAGCCGAGGAGCACTTGTCCAACACCCCTCGCCAGTTGATGATATACGATGCCCTGAACTTCAGGCGTCCTGAATTTGCCCATATATCTCTTATCCTCGGCAGTGACCGGCAGAAGATGAGCAAGCGTCATGGAGCCACATCGCTGGTGCAGTACCGGGAAATGGGCTATCTACCGGAGGCCCTGTTCAATTTCCTGGCTTTAATGGGCTGGTCCCCGGAAGGTGAAGAGGAAATAATGAGCCCGGCGGAAATCGCCGCCGCCTTTTCCCTGGAACGGGTAGCCAAAAGTCCGGCAGTTTTCGATATTAATAAGCTCAATTTTATCAACCAGCAGTATCTTAAAAAGATCGGAGATGAAGAACTAAAGGGAATGCTTAAGCCTTACCTGGCAGATAGCAAATACCTGGAGAAGATAGAGCAAATGGGTGAGGAAAGGTATGGGCTTTTGGTGAGTACAATAAGAGACTACCTGGTTTGCCTGGCCGATGTGAAAGAGCAGCTGGAAGTTTTTTTCGGCGATATTGACTACGCTGGTGATGCCCGGGAAGTACTGGCAGGAGAAGGGGTCATTCCACTAATGCAGGCTTTTAAGGAGGGAATCCATAAGGTAAATGAAGTAGATGAGATCAAGCAGCTAATCAAAGGCATTACTAAAACACTCAAACTCAAGCCCCGGGATGTATTTATGCCCCTGCGTTGTGCCTTGAGCGGCCAGGCCCACGGCCCGGACCTGTCCTCGTATATAGCCGTTATTGGCGGAGAGGAAGCCATAAGAAGAATAGACCGGGCTATAGATTTTATTAAAAGCCAATAACTATGGAAACTGCTTGGGTTTGGAGCTTGTGGAGTTGACATAATTGCTGCTGCTGCATATAATTTAGAACAAGTGAATACTTAATTGCGGGGAACGGGATAAGTAAGCATGGTATCGCTGCCAGAGAGAAAAGGTCAGCGGCTGAGAGCCTTTTCACAGTATGAGCTCTGCTGAATTGCACCCGGGAGCAGGTAGGCCGAATCTTTAAGTAGGCCTATCCGGTTATAAGCCGTTATGGGATTAAGGGGAGTGCTTTTAGAAAAACAGCGCTCAATTAGAGTGGAACCGCGGAAGAATGCCTTTCGTCTCTTGGAGGGACGAAGGGCTTTTTTTATTATAACGAGGCGAAATATATCCCCCGCTTTTGTAAGCGGTCGGGTTCCTATTGGCAAAACAGGCGATGGCTTTTAATCCCCCCGCCTCGTTGCAGCGCTGTGTTGAAACTGCTCCGCAGTTACTAGTTTCTTCCGAAGCAAAAAAAATCTGGGAGGGGTAAAAATGCTTTCAACCCTAAAGAGAGAGATTCAGGTAGTTTTTGAGAGAGACCCGGCGGCGCGAAGTGTTCTCGAAGTTATTTTCTGTTACCCGGGCTTTCACGCCATTATTCATCATCGTATAGCCCATTTTCTTTACTGCCGCAAACTCTATTTTCTGGCCCGTATGGTATCTCATATCAACCGCTTTTTGACGGGAATTGAAATCCATCCCGGAGCCAGGATAGGTCAAGGTTTATTTATTGACCACGGCAGTGGTATAGTAATTGGAGAGACGGCTGAAATAGGAGACAATGCTACCCTCTACCAGGGGGTAACCCTGGGCGGAACAGGTAAAGAGAAAGGTAAAAGGCATCCCACTATTGGCAATAATGTTACCATCAGTGCCGGCGCCAAGGTATTAGGGGCCATAAGCGTGGGGGATAATGTAAAAATAGGTGGCGGCTCTGTAGTCTTAAAGGCTGTTCCCAGCGGCTGCACCGTGGTTGGTGTTCCAGGGCGAATAGTGGTGCGTGATGGCGCCCGGGTGGAAAACGGTAAAATAGAAGTGGACTTGGAACACCATCTTCTGCCTGACCCCATTGCCGATACTTTAGCGGCTATGCAGGCCAAAATCGATGAACTGGAGCAAAAATTGGCCCGGTTGGAAAGGGAGGAAAAGGATGATGCGGGTGTACAATACCCTAAACAAAAGAAAAGAAGAAATATTGCCATTGGCTCCGCCTGAGATAAAAATATATGTATGTGGTCCTACCACCTATAACTATATTCACCTGGGTAATGCCCGTCCCCTGGTGGTTTTTGATACCATACGCCGTTATATGTTCTACCGGGGGTTAGAAGTTAAATATGTGCAGAACTTTACCGATGTTGATGATAAAATAATTAAACGAGCCCAGGAGGAAGGGCAGGATGCCTTGCAGTTGGCGGAACACTATATTGAGGAGTATTTTAAGGATGCGGATGCCCTGGGCATCAAGCGCGCCGATATTCACCCCCGGGTCAGCCAGCATATGACGGATATAATTGCTGCTATTGCTGGCTTAATAGACAAGGGCTATGCCTATGAGGTTGATGGAGATGTTTTTTATAGGGTGCGGGCCTTTAAGGATTACGGCAAGCTTTCCGGCCGCTCCCTCGAAGAGATGCTGGCCGGAGCCCGGGTGGAAGTTAATGAGCGTAAAGAAGAGCCCATGGATTTTGCTCTATGGAAAGCATCCAAACCTGGAGAACCGTATTGGAACAGCCCCTGGGGACCGGGTCGGCCCGGTTGGCATATAGAGTGTTCGGTAATGTCCATGAAATACCTGGGAGAGACCCTGGATATTCACGGAGGGGGAAATGATTTGATATTTCCCCACCATGAGAATGAAATAGCCCAGGCTGAAGCCTTAACCGGAAAGCCTTTTAGCCGGTACTGGATTCATAATGGTTTTATTACGGTAAACCAGGAGAAAATGTCCAAGTCTTTGGGTAACTTTTTTATACTTCGTGATATTCTGAAAAAATATCCGGCTGATGTTGTGCGTTTTTACCTGCTATCCACCCATTACCGCAGCCCACTGGATTTCGATGATGGCAAGCTGGAAGAGGCGCGGCGCGCCCTGGGCCGGTTAAAAACCACCGAAAACCTGGCCCGGGAGTTTATAGGAGATGGCGAGCTTGGGGGCGAGCAGACCTTTGAGGAGGGTCCAGCCTTGAGTTTCTTGCAGTCGGTGGAGGAACTGCAGAATCGTTATATAGAGGCGATGGATGATGACTTTAATACTGCCCGGGCCCTGGGGCATTTATTTGAAATTTCCCACCAAATTAATAGCTACCTGGCAGCAGCCGCCAATGATACTACAAGCCGCTCTGCGCTGCAACAGGCCTTGAAGGTATTCCAGGAACTGGCTGATGTATTGGGTATCTTTATGGATAAAGAGCAGAATCAGAACCAGATGGTGGAAAAGCTTCTGAAAATAATGGGAGACTTGCGGCAGCTGGCTCGCCAGGAAAAAGATTTTGCCCTGGCAGATCAAATACGAGACTTTATGAGTGACAACGGAATAAGAGTGGAGGATACGGCACAGGGTTCACGCTTTCTTTGGGAACAGTTGCCGGCTGCGGAAAATCTGGTTAACAAGCTGCTGAAATTCAGGACAGAGTTCAAAAAGGCCCGGCAGTTTGATAGAGCTGATAAAGTAAGGGACGAGCTGCAGGAAGCAGGCATAGCAGTAGAGGATACCCGGGAAGGAGTCCGCTGGAGAATTGTTGATGCATGAGGAAATAGAAGAGAAGGCACTGCGCGAATACTCGCCGGTGCTACTGGCTTATGTAGGTGATGCTGTTTTCGAGCTGGCGGTAAGGACCCGCCTGGCGATACAGGGGAAACGCCGGATCAAGGACCTGCATCTGGATGCTGTGGCTGCGGTACGGGCAGAAAGCCAGGCCCGGGTGCTCAGGCAGATACTGGATCACTTAAGCGAGGAGGAGCAAGACATTGTCCGCCGCGGCCGCAACAGCAGGTCAACACCCCCCCGGCATGCCGGAGTGCACGACTATCGCATGAGTACGGGCTTTGAAGCCCTGCTGGGCTATATTTATTTGAAGGGTGATGAACCAAGGTTGCAGGAACTTCTGCAACTGGCCCTGGAGGAGCTGTAAAATTAAGGAATAGGGAGCACGGAATAAAACGATGACTCTACTGCAAAAACCCCCTTTTGGTGCAGAAGGGTTGCATAAATATACAAAGCGAGCGTTGGCGAAGTATGGATGTAGCACTGCGGGTACTCCTGATGTTCCATCCTTCGGATGTCACTATTAAGATTGCACCGGCGAAGGCGAGCAGGTGAAAGGGGGCGAGTGCCCGATAATTAAACATAATTAATTTTATAACGAGGTGAAATATATCCCCCGCTTCTTTAAGTGGTCGGGTTACTATTAAAAAACAGGCGGCGGGTTCTAATCCCCTGCCTCATTGCAGCGGTGTGTTGAAACAGCTCCGCAGTTTCTTCCGATGCTTAATACCATATGGATACTAATCAAGTAATATTATGGATTAGTGAGGTTATGTCTTGTGAGTAAAGCCGATAATATTTTTATTGCAATGTGTAAAGATATCCTTGACAATGGGATTTCTTCTAAAGGTGAGATTGTAAGAGCAAAATGGGCGGATGGTATACCAGCACATACTATTAAAAAGTTTGGTGTTATTAATAGATACGATCTTTCAGAAGAATTTCCAATTCTAACATTAAGGCCAACAAATTTAAAAGCTGCAATCGATGAATTACTATGGATATGGCAAAAGAAATCCAATAATATTAAAGAACTTAATAGTAGTATTTGGGATAGTTGGGCTAATGAGGATGGGTCAATAGGAAAGGCATATGGATACCAATTGAGTATCAAACATAAGTACGGTGAGGGGGAATTTGATCAAGTCGATAGGGTTTTATATGATTTAAAGAATAATCCTTATAGTAGAAGGATTATAGTTAATATGTATAATCACAACGACTTGCATGAAATGAACTTATATCCTTGTGCATATAGTATGACCTTTAATGTTACCGGAAGAAAGATTAATGCGATATTAAATCAACGATCTCAAGACATACTAGTTGCAAATAACTGGAACGTAGTTCAATATGCAATTCTTGTACATATTTTTGCACAAGTATGTGGCTTGGAAGTTGGGGAATTAGTGCATGTTATTGCTGATGCCCACATATACGATAGACATATACCGTTAATTACAGAACTAATCCAAAGAACCCCATATCCAGCACCTAATTTGCTGATTAACCCGGATAAAAAAGATTTTTATGAATTTAAAGTTGAGGATTTTGTATTAGATAATTATCAAAGCGATTTGCAGATCAAAAATATTCCTGTTGCTATTTGAAAAGGAGGCATAATGAAAGCTATTGTTGCCGTTGATTTGAATTGGGGAATTGGATATAAAGGCAACTTATTGCAACGTATACCAGAGGATATGAAGTTTTTTCAGCAGATGACTTTAGGCAAGGTCTTAATTATGGGGAGGGAAACATTCGAATCATTGCCGGGTAAAGAACCTCTGAAAGATAGAATAAATATTGTACTTAGTAAAAATGAGGAATTTAATAATGAGAAGGTTATTATATGCCGTACCCTTACTGAATTATTCATGGAACTGAAAAAATATGATTTGGATAATGTATTTGTAATAGGTGGGGAATCCATATATACACAGCTATTGCCATATTGCACGGAAGCCTATGTTACTAGAATTGAAAACACATATGAGGCAGATAAATATTTCATAAATTTCGATAAAATAGATGATTGGGAATTAGTTTCATCAAGTGATTTAAAAAATTATAACAATATTCAATTTCGCTTTCTTAAATTTGTTAATAGACGGTTTATTTGTTATTTCGGTTAAAGCGAGGTTCAAACTCATGAAAAAAGAAACTGTTATAAACAGGGTATCGGATGCCCTGAAAAATAATTGTGGTGCAATTTTTGTCGGAAGTGGGATATCATATGAATCTACAGAAGTAGATTGGTTTAAGCTGTTAGAGCCTCTAACAAATGAACTTGAAATTAAAATAGATAATGAAAATGACGATTTACCGCAAATAGCACAGTATATTGTGAATGAATACTCTGGAAACAGAGGTCCACTGCTGAATCAAATATCAAAAGCTTTTAATAAAAAATATAATATAAATGATTATCATAAGGCTCTTGCAACTACAAAAGTATCTACTATATGGACGACTAACTATGATACATTGCTGGAAACCGCTTTTTTAGAATTCCTTTCTGATGTCAAAGTAAATGATGATATGATCTCAAGAAATGTAAATAACTCAGAAATTGAGATAATAAAAATGCATGGGTGTATATCAAGATCTCATCATGACGAAATTACTATAACTGAAGAAGATTATGAAGATTTTTTAGTAAACAAACCAGCAATATCTCAAAGGCTATGCAATGATCTGCTTAAAAAATCATTTTTGTTTATAGGATATAGCTACAGAGATCCTAACATAAAAAATATCATGGTAACAGCTAGAAGACTAAGTAAGAAATCAACGCAAGAGCATTATATAATAATAAAAAGGGCTACAGATAAGGAGCCTATAAAGCGCAAAGAAAAAGCAAAACGACAAAAACTATGGTGTACGGATTTAAAGAGATTTGGAATTTCAACTTTGTTAATTGATGATTATGATGAATTAAAAGATATATTGGTATCAATAAGTCAAAGTTCCAGGGGAAAAACAGTATATATTACAGGATCCCATAAAAATGGAAATGAAGTTGCCAGAGAATTAGGGATGAAGTTAGCAGAAGAGAAGGACATTATCCTTATTAGTGGGCAGTCTGCAGGAATTGGAGCAGATGCAGTTTCTGCGTTTACAGAGCAATGCATAGTGAAACAATTGGATGTTAGTGATAGAATGCGAATTTTCCCAAATCCTTACGCAGCAAACCCTAAGTTTTCTAATGATTTATCTCTGTTGCCAGAATTAAAAAAATATAGAGCCAAGTTATTTAATTCTACTCAAATTGTTGTAGTGTTTAGTGGTAGAGACGGTACAGAGGCGGAAGTAGAAGTGGCAATAAACAGAAACTGTAAAATAATACCTGCGATTGTCATTCCTGAGGATAGGGATAATGATGTAATAAAGCAGATTATTAATAACGGTTCTATAATGGAAATGATTAAGGAAGTAGATAAAGAGTACCATGATAAATTATTAGATACAGTAGTATCAACGGAGGATATTTTTAGGTGCCTGATGAGACTTGTAAAATAGAAGTTAATAATCATAACAAGCACATTGCAAGACTAAAGAAAAACGATGGTTTTTTTGAGGCAGGCTATGGAAAAAGAACTTTGATAAATAGTTTAATTGGGTTTAATGATATTTCAGATTATGAATATGAACATAAAAAGATTATTCGAATTTCCAGTATTAAGGAAAGCCCGGATATACTCTCTGATCTAAGTACGAAGAAAGTAAAAAGGAGCAAAGCACTTTGGTATAAAGTAATCAAGGATACACCATTTGTATCCGCTACATTACCAATATATTTAGCCAATAATAAGAATGGAGTAATTGATCAAAAGGATTTATTGGAAATTATAGTTGATCAAATGGAATGCGGGGTTGGTTTAATTACGATTCATCCAACTGCAAATAAAGAGATATATGAAGAGGCAAAAAAACGGATTGTACCAATAACTTCGCGTGGTGGTGGAATAGTAATTAAGGACTTAGTGGCAAAGGAGTTTAAGGATGAAAATGTTTATCTAAGAATATTACCTCAGATTATCTCTTATGCACGAAAGTATGAAGTAGTATTGAGTATAGGAACTACCTTTCGCTCAGCGAATATTTTTGATAGTAATGATAAAGCACAAAGAATGGAGATTGAAAAACAAATATCATTAGCTAAGTTGATTTCGCAGAATAATGTAGGAGTAATAATAGAATCTCCAGGGCATGCAAGGCCAAATGATATTAAGAGGATATCATCAATATTAAAAACTGAAGGGTTTCCAATCATGCCTTTGGGTCCTATTCCTACAGATATAGCAATTGGGATGGATCATGTTTCAAGCGCTATAGGAGCTGTGATTATGGGGTTAGAAGGGTGTGCAAATATTCTAGCAACCGTAACACGGGAAGAACATACAGGGGGACGACCTACAATAGAATCAACTATTGAATCAATAAAAACTGCAAGAATAGCAGCTCATATTATTGACATTCACAATTTAAATGACACAGTGATGGACATGATAATTGTACAAAATAGAGCAAAAGCTAATACCTGTGTATTTGGAAAGAATACAGAGAACTGTGAAAGGTGTAAAGAATTCTGTCCACTTAGCATTAAATAATTTTTCCCCCGTTTCTCCCTTCAGCGTATCGTTTTGTTATTGTGAAGGAGGTGGGGCAGGGGTTCTCCTCTGTTGAATCTTAATAATATGTGCTTTGTTAGGTGGGAGCGATGAAAGAACTGGTTTTTGGGATAAACGCGGTAAGTGAAGCCCTGAAGGGGCAACGCCGGGTTTATAAGATTTATGCACAACGAGAGCGGCAGGATAAACGACTGGGAGAAATCCTGACTCTGGCTCGTGAAAAACAACTTAAGCCGCAATATTTGGAAAAGAAGAAAATGGATGAGCTTTGTGAGGGCAAGCACCAGGGGATTATTGCCGAAGTGGAAAGATACCCTTATGCCGACTTGGGCCAGATCTTAAAAAAACTCAAGGACCGGAACGAAAAGCCCCCATTTTTATTGCTGCTTGACGGTATCGAAGATCCGCAAAACCTGGGAGCTATAATCCGGACGGCAGAATGTGCCGGTGTAGATGGCATCATTATTCCCAGCCATAAATCAGCTGAGGTCAATCCTACGGTTAGCCGGGTTTCAGCCGGAGCCGTGGAACATATGGCAATTATCCGGGAAAACAACCTGGTTAACACCATCAAGTACTTGAAAGAAGAGGGATTCTGGGTAATTGGTGCTGACGCCAAGGCCCAGCAGAGTTATTTTAATACCAGCATTCCCAGCCCCACGGCCCTGGTAATTGGGGGCGAAGGACGGGGAATAAGACGGCTGGTTAGTGAAAACTGTGATATTTTAGTAAAGATACCTATGTTTGGCCAAGTTAATTCTTTAAATGCCTCGGTTGCGGCAGCCTTGCTTATTTATGAAGTTCTGCGCCAACGGATAAACTTGCTTCCCGGATAGCTTGACGAGTCGATAAAACAGTGACTATAATATTTATGTGTGTGTCAATACCAGGGTTTTTGCATCATAATTAATATTATTTTATATATGGAGGCGGTCAAATGCCCGGTTCTGTCGCTGAGAAAACCATTTGTATTACATATCTGGAGATGTGTGATGAAGAAATAGTAGATTTAGCGCAGCTAGGTGACCAATTTGCAATCGAATTTTTAATGGACAAGTATAAAAATTTTGTCCGCGCCAAAGCCAGGTCTTATTTTTTGATTGGAGCAGACAAGGAGGATATCATTCAAGAGGGTATGATTGGCTTGTTTAAGGCTATTAGAGACTATAAAATGGACAAGCTTACTTCCTTCAGGGCTTTTGCAGAATTATGTATTACCCGACAGATTATTACCGCTATCAAAACTGCCACCCGGCAGAAACACATCCCTCTTAACTCCTATGTATCTTTAAATAAGCCTATCTATGATGAAGAGTCAGAGCGCACCCTTATGGATATTCTTTCTACTACCAGAATTTCCAATCCTGAGGAAATTGTTATTAGCCGTGAAGAATTCATCTTTATTGAGAAAAAAATAGGGGAAATTCTGAGTTCGCTGGAATGGAAAGTACTGATGGCATATCTAGAAGGCAAGTCATATCATGAAATAGCTATAGACTTGAAAAGACATGTAAAATCAATTGATAATGCCTTGCAGAGGGTAAAAAGAAAACTGGAAAAATATCTCGAGGACAGGAACGCCATGTAAGCTAAGATTTTACCTTTCAATTTATGTTGACTTTGCCCGGTTCAGAGTATACAATATTACTTGCTGAGCCGAGCTAGCTCAACCGGTAGAGCAGCTGATTTGTAATCAGCAGGTTGCGGGTTCAAGTCCTGTGCTCGGCTCCATAAAGAAAACCTGGAGGGATACCCAAGTGGCCAAAGGGGGCAGACTGTAAATCTGTTGGCACCGCCTTCGAAGGTTCAAATCCTTCTCCCTCCACCATAAATGACGCGGGATGGAGCAGTTGGTAGCTCGTCGGGCTCATAACCCGAAGGTTGCCGGTTCAAGTCCGGCTCCCGCAACCATAAAAGCGACCATGGACAGTACTACAGCTACATCCATGTAAACAAATAGAATATTAAATGCTGCTAAAAGCAGGCAAAAACTTACCCGAGGTCGCATCAGTAGTGCCCGCAGGGTGCAACCATAAAAGCGACCATGGAACGTACTACGGGTACATTCATGTCAACAAATAAAATATTAAATGCTGCTGAAAGCAGGCAGAAACTTACCCAGGGTCGCACTAGTAGTGCCCGCAACCTTAATAGTGACATCCGAAGGATGGAACACCAGGAGTACCCGAAGGGTGCAGGGTGCAACCATGTAAGCGACCATGGACAGTACAATAGCTACATCCATGTAAACAAATAGAATATAGAACGCTGCTAAAAGCAGGCAAAAACAGCCAGGTTAATTTACGCCCTTATAGCTCAGTCGGCAGAGCGCATCCTTGGTAAGGATGAGGTCACCGGTTCAAGTCCGGTTAAGGGCTCCATCCGGCGGCGTAGCTCAGCTGGCTAGAGCATACGGTTCATACCCGTAGTGTCAGGGGTTCAAATCCCTTCGCCGCTACCATAGATTATTAAGGAGTGATATTCACTCCTTTTATTTTATTTTTTTATTGGGTAGAATATTAATTAACGATTCTGCTATGAGGCCCCCACTGAATGTAAATGAGTCAATATTATAGTAGAGATAGTGAATAAGGTTTTGAATTTTCATGTAATGTCTTATACTATTGGACAGGATACTACTCTTTGCAGGGAATCCGTTATCGGATTTATCCGATGACTAACTCGCTCTAAGGCTCCCGCCTCTATAGGCAGGAGTAAGGGCGACTAAGTCCCTGGATAAGTGCGACTAAGCTTCAGATGGAGTTAAAACTCCACCTGAAGCAAGTCTTACTTTATTTTAAAAGGAAAGGTGAGAGAAAGGATGGCAAAGGCAAAATACGAGAGGACAAAACCTCATCTTAACATTGGGACCATAGGTCACATAGACCATGGCAAGACCACATTGACAGCAGCGATAACCCAGACCCTGTCGAAAGTAGGAGGAGCCAAGGCCACGTCCTATGAAGAGATTGACAAAGCCCCGGAAGAGCGGGAAAGAGGCATAACCATCAACACCTCGCATGTTGAATATCAAACCGAAACCCGTCACTACGCCCATGTAGACTGCCCCGGTCATGCTGACTACATAAAGAACATGATCACCGGAGCAGCGCAGATGGACGGATCCATACTGGTAGTATCAGCCGCTGACGGCCCCATGCCGCAGACCCGGGAGCACATACTGCTATCCCGTCAGGTAGGGGTACCCTATATAGTAGTATTTATGAACAAGACCGACATGGTAGACGACCCCGAGCTACTGGAACTGGTAGAAATGGAAGTCAGAGAACTCTTAAGCTTCTATGAGTTTCCCGGAGACGACATCCCCGTACTAATGGGCTCAGCCCTGAAGGCCCTGGAATGCGGTTGTGGCAGTCGGGAATGCGAATGGTGCAAGCATATATGGGAACTGATGGATGCGGTAGACAGTTATATACCCCTGCCGGAAAGAGCAGTTGACAAGCCCTTCCTGATGCCCATAGAAGACGTATTCACCATAACCGGAAGAGGCACCGTAACCACAGGAAGAGTAGAGAGAGGTCAGGTAAAAGTAGGAGACGAAGTAGAAATAGTAGGAATGAGAGAAGCCACCAGAAAGACCGTGTGTACTGGAGTAGAAATGTTCCGCAAGCTT
Organism: Syntrophomonas wolfei subsp. methylbutyratica; assembly: GCF_001570625.1. Taxonomy (GTDB): domain Bacteria; phylum Bacillota; class Syntrophomonadia; order Syntrophomonadales; family Syntrophomonadaceae; genus Syntrophomonas; species Syntrophomonas methylbutyratica. The sequence goes on from NZ_BBQT01000002.1 coordinate 242,643, forward strand.
CTGGACTATGCCGAAGCCGGAGACAATATCGGCACCCTGTTAAGAGGAGTAGACCGCAAAGAAGTAGAAAGAGGCATGGTACTGGCCAAGCCCGGCAGCATCAAGCCCCTGACCGCATTCAATGCTGAAGTATACGTCCTGACCAAAGAAGAAGGCGGGAGACACACCCCGTTCTTTGGCGGTTACAGACCGCAATTCTATTTCCGGACCACCGACGTAACCGGAATAATCCAGTTGCCCGAAGGAGTAGAGATGGTAATGCCCGGGGACAATGTACAGATGGCAATAGAGCTGATAACCCCGATAGCCGTAGAAGAAGGTTTGAGATTCGCCATCCGTGAAGGCGGAAGAACGGTAGGTGCCGGTGTGGTTACCAGTTTGAACGAGTAAACAGGGAAAATGATCCTATATTTCTGTTAAGGGATTATACAGCAGGGGTCTTGTTCCCCTGCTGTATTGACTGATGAAGAAAAAAGAGCTATTTGACATGAGGAATAGCCTTGTGATAGATTATTATAGGATTTTTGTGCAGAGGATGGAGGTGTCATTGCAGTGAGAGTTGGAGTAACACTGGCATGCAGCGAATGTAAACAACGTAATTATACGACCACCAGAGACAAGAAAAAGCAAGGTGAAAAAATAGAGAAGAAGAAATATTGTCGCTTTTGCAATACGCATACACTCCACAAAGAAATCAAGTAATCTAGAGGGTGTGAATAAATGGTGAAAAATAATGTTTCGGAAGTTAAGGAATCAGCTTTAAAACTACGCTGGGAGAATGGGAAACAATTCTTCTTAAATGTTTACAGTGAATTAAAAAAGGTACACTGGCCTAATAGACAACAAATGATAGCTTATACTGGAGTGGTACTAATCGCTGTAACCCTGGTAGCCGTTATAATCTGGTTATTTGATTCAGGACTCTCGTTTTTATTGGCGAAGCTATTTGAAGCCTTTGCCTAGATAAGGAGGTGGATCTAATTAACGACCGGCAAGCAGGTGTCACGGAAGTTCTTGAAAGAGAGCAAAGTGTAGAGCCCGCTGAGGAAACAAGACATCAGGGTGATTGGTATGTGGTACATACCTATTCGGGATATGAAAACAAAATAAAGGTTGACCTGTCCAAAAGAGTAGAATCCATGAATATGCAGGACAAAATCTTTGAGGTTATTATTCCCGAGGAACAGGAAGTAGAATACAAAAACGGCAAACGCAAGGTTACCAACAAGAGAATTTTTCCCGGCTATGTTATTGTAAACATGATTATGGATGATGACTCCTGGTATGTAGTGCGCCATACTCCTGGAGTAACCGGTTTTGTAGGAAGTGGCAGCAAGCCTATTCCCCTGCATCAGGAAGAAATAGACAAGATTCGCCGTCAGATGGGACTGATGGAAAAGAAGACCATGATTATTGATATTGAAATAGGAGAGAGTATCCGGGTCAAAACCGGTCCCTTTGCCAATTTCGAAGGAGTAGTGCGGGAATTGCTGCCGGAAAAAGGAAAGATAAGAGTTAACATTTCCATGTTTGGCAGGGAGACGCCCGTAGAACTGGATTATGAACAAATAGAAAAGATATAGCGCTGTGTTGAAACTGCTCCGCAGTTTCTTCCGATGCTTAAAGCTATTAAGGAAAGAAGGAGGTGGAGGGAAATGGCACGAAAAGTCTTGGGTAAAATATCACTACAGATTGCTGCAGGAAAAGCTACGCCAGCACCACCGGTAGGACCAGCCCTGGGCCAATATGGGGTTAATATAATGGGATTTTGCAAAGAGTATAATGCCAGAACAGCCAATCAAGCCGGCTATATTGTACCAGTAGAAATAACAGTGTTTGAAGACCGGTCTTTCACTTTTGTGATTAAATCACCCCCGGCTTCTGATTTGTTGAAAAAGGCTGCCAATATAGACAAAGGATCGGGTGAGCCGAACAAGAAGAAGATTGGTAAAGTCCCCCGGGCCAAGCTGCTGGAAATAGCGGAAACCAAAAAAGAAGACCTGAATGCCAGCGACATTGATGCAGCGGTAAAAATGATAGAAGGAACCGCCCGCAGTATGGGACTGGAAATAATTGATTAAGTATAAGTGATTTTATGTTTTATGATTATGAACCATGGTGGGAGGCCTAAGCCGATTACCACAAGGAGGATGAAAGAATTGAAGAGAGGAAAAAATTACCAACAAGCCAGCGAAAAATTGGATAGCCTGGTACTTTATGAGCCGCGAGAAGCGTTGGAACTGGTTAAGGAGATAGCCAAAGCCAAATTTGACGAAACCGTAGAGGTGCACATTAAACTGGGCGTGGATCCGCGGCATGCTGACCAGCAAGTCAGAGGTACGGTTAGCCTGCCCAATGGAACGGGGAAAACCCGTAAGGTATTGGTATTTGCCAAGGGAGAGAAAATCAAAGAGGCTGAACTGGCAGGGGCTGATTATGTCGGAGGAGAAGACCTGGCCGAAAAAATACAGGGTGGCTGGTTTGATTTTGATGTGGCGGTAGCTACCCCCGATATGATGGCCGTTGTAGGAAAAATGGGTAAAATCCTGGGGCCTCGCGGATTGATGCCGAATCCGAAAGCAGGAACAGTAACCTTTGATATCGAGCGTACCATTAAGGAATTAAAGGCCGGTCGGATAGAGTACCGGGTGGACAAAAGCGCTATTGTACATGCACCCATTGGGAGGATTTCCTTTGAGGTGGATAAATTGCAAGAAAATCTGAATGCCTTTGCTGAGGCCTTGCTCAAAGCCCGGCCGGCAGCGGCTAAAGGGCAATATATGCGCTCAGTCACAGTATGCTCTACCATGAGCCCGGGAGTAAAAATCAACCCGCTAGTCTTAATGGCGGCCAACAAATAAAATTAAAATTGCCAATAAAATTACCGTAGACAGCCGGTGGCAAAAGCCTTAAAGAACAGTAGTTCACCTGCCGAGGGATTGATATAAAAACTGTATTTTTCCATGCAGTATATTAACCTCTGCAGGTCATCGGCAGAGGTTTTTTAATGGATTTAGTTAAAAGAGGGGGTGAAAAATGATGCCCAAAATTGAAGAAAAGCAAAAGATAGTAAAAGAGATTGAGGGAAAGCTACAGGACTCCATGCTGGTTGTTTTTGCCGACTACCGGGGGATTAAGGTTGAAGAAATTACCGATTTAAGGAACAAACTCCGGATGCCCGGGGTAGAATTCAAGGTGCTCAAAAACACCATGACCGAGTTTGCCCTGCAAAATACGGGGAATCCCGAGGTAATATCGCATATTGCCGGCCCCAATGTGGTGCTTTTTAGCAAGGAAGATCCGGTAAGCCCTACCAAAGTTATTTATGACTTTATCAAGCAGTACAAAAAGCTGGAGGTTAAAGTTGCTATACTTGAGGGACAGATGGTTTTACCTGATAGAGTAAAAGCCCTGTCTGAATTACCACCACGGGAAGTATTACTGGCCCAGGTTCTGGGTACTATGCAGGCGCCAATCACCAGCCTGGTATATGTACTTAATGCCAATATCGGCGGATTGGTAAATGTATTGGATCAGATCCGGCAACAAAAAGCAGGTTAAGAACCTTTAGTAATTCAATGAGAGTAAGAGAACAAATAATTAAATATATTAAATTTGGGAGGTAATATTAATGAGTAAAGTACAGGAAGTTATCGATATCGTCAAGCAAATGACCGTTTTGGAGTTATCCGAACTGGTAAAGGCCCTGGAGGAAGAATTTGGAGTTAGCGCCGCTGCTCCCGTAGCCGTTGCTGCTGCCCCTGCCGCTGGTGCTGCTGCAGAAGCCGTTGAGGAGCAATATGAGTTTGATGTTATTCTTACCTCATCCGGTGAAAAGAAGATTAATGTCATTAAGGTAGTTAGAGAGATAACCGGGCTAGGACTTAAAGAAGCCAAGACCCTCGTAGATGAATGCCCCAATCCGGTAAAAGAAAAAATCACCAAGGAAGAGGCCAACGAAATAAAAGCTAAGATTGAAGAAGCCGGTGGCAGTGTAGAAGTAAAATAGTTTTTTGCAGTAGAACCCCTCATGGCCGCAACCTTAATAGTGATACCCGCAGGGTGGAACACCAGGAGTACCCGCAGGGTGAGGGCCATGACCACCGATGAAAAGCGAGTTAGTAGGCGCTTGAATAGTAAGATGCAGTAGGAAATAAATTAACCCCTCACCCCTTACTCCTCACTTTTCTTACGAATCATGCTTTATTTACAGGAAGTCCAATAAAAGACTAAAAAAAGTGCTGCTCAAGCAGCACTTTTTTTATTGCTCAAATCAAATTTGTGATATAATCTTAGTTCAAGTTTATTTTACGTAAGGAAGGGGTATGATAGATGATGAAGAATTTTTCCCCATTAATCTTTACTCTCCTCTTTATGATAGTATTATGGCCTGGGCCGGTTCAGGCGGCAGAGGTACTCTGGCAAATAGATTTACGCGATGATGGTTCCATATATGAAAGTCTGACTATGGAGCAACCACCCGGCTTTGATACTAAGGAGTGGAAGCAAATAGAGGGAGGAGAAGAGTACAAGTTAGAGCGCAAGCTGGACAACTGGCAGGCTTATCAGGCTCAATCGCAAAGATTACCGATAAAGGCAGAGATTAAGAATTACATAGTATTCAAGAGAACATCTTTATTCTGGGAAAAAGATAAATCGGCGGATTTTTTACAAGCAGTAGTTGATTCAGGACAGGGACAGCTTAAGATTAGGATTCCGGGTGCCATTGGCGAAAGCTCGGCCGATGAAGTTAAAGACATGGCCGCTACCTGGGAATTAAAACGCCTGGCTGCCATGGAAGATGGGCAGAAGCTTTTAGCAGCAAGTGTTTTGGATGGGCTAATGCTGGGAGTGGTGCTATTTGGAACGGGATTTCTGATAATAATAATATGGTTTATGAGAAGAATGAAGCGGGTAAATAATCTCATTCAAGAAAGATACTCCCTGGAGAATATTGGACAGGAAGAAGATTTAGATGAAGATGATGATTGATAACAGAAAAATATCTTGACTGCAAATAGTCTATATGATAATATTAATAATTGCCATTGTAGTATAAGGTGAAATATTTATTAAATAGATGGTATTAGTAAGTTTGGAATTAAAGCGAGGTTTAAGGTTAGGCCTTGCTTTTCACTTCTTTTGGGAATTTTTTAAAGGGGTGAATTATTGAATGGCTCATCTTGAACAATTTGGACGTGTCAGTAGGCTTAGTTATTCCCGCATTAAGGAACCTGTCGAATTACCCAACCTGATTCAGATTCAAAAGAACTCCTATGATTGGTTTTTGGAACACGGCCTGAGAGAGGCCTTGCAAGAGGTTTTTCCTATTTCTGATTTTACCGGAAACCTGGAGTTGGGCTTTTTGGATTACAGTATGGGTGAACCCAAATATTCCATTAACGAGTGCAAAGAGAGGGATGTCAGTTATCAGGCTCCCTTGAAACTCAAAGTAAGGCTGACGGACAAAGAAAATGGCGAAATAAAAGAATCCGAGGTCTATATGGGGGATCTGCCCCTGATGACAGAAAAAGGTACTTTTATTATTAACGGAGCGGAAAGAGTTGTAGTCAGCCAATTGGTTAAGTCGCCCGGAGTATATTTCAACGAACGGATGGATGTGGCCGGACATCCCCTTTTTGGGGCCACTATTATTCCCAATCGGGGTGCCTGGTTTGAACTGGAGATGGATAGCGCAGGCCTGGTCTACACTAGAATAGACAAAACCCGTAAAATACCGGTAAGCGTTTTACTCAGGGCTCTGGGTTACGAGAGCAATGAAGTCATACTTGAAATGTATGATGAAGACGAGACCATTGCCCGTACTCTGGAAAAGGATACCAGTACCAATAAGAAAGAAGCCTTAATTGAGTTTTACCGGAGGCTAAGGCCAGGTGAACTGGCTACCGAAGATGCCGCGGAGCAATTGCTGAAAAACTTGTTTTTTGACCCTCGACGTTATGATATGGCTGCGGTAGGTCGTTATAAGGTTAACAAAAAACTGGGTCTTAATATTCCTCCCGAAAACAGACATCTGACCCTGGAGGATATTACGGCTACCATTGCTTATCTTTTGAAACTTATAAAAGGTGAAGGCAAGACCGATGTTATAGATCACCTGGGCAACAGGAGACTCCGCTCTATTGGAGAGCTGCTGCAAAACCAGTTTAGAACCGGGCTGGTAAGAATGGAACGGGTGGTAAGGGAAAGGATGAGTATCCATGATGTGGAAACCCTTACCCCTCAGGTTTTAATAAATATTCGTCCGATTACAGCGGCAGTAAAAGAATTCTTTGGCAGTTCCCAGTTATCCCAATTTATGGACCAGACTAATCCTCTGGCGGAGTTAACCCACAAGCGTCGTCTCAGCGCTCTGGGGCCTGGCGGGCTAACCCGGGAAAGAGCCGGTTTTCAGGTCCGTGACGTTCATCATTCCCACTATGGCCGGATTTGTCCCATAGAAACCCCGGAAGGACCCAATATCGGTTTAATCGGGTCCCTGGCCACCTTTGGGCAGGTTAACGATTTTGGTTTTATTGAAACCCCGTACCGGAAAGTGGACAAGAAGTTGGGTCGGGTTTTGAATGAGATTGTATATCTCTCTGCCGATGAAGAAGATGAATATTATGTAGCCCAGGCCAATGCTCCCCTGGATGAAAATGGTTACTTTATTGAAGAAAAGGTTGAAGCCCGCTACTTTGAAGAAATCCTGGAGATTCCCAAGAATAGAGTCGACTACATGGATGTTTCCCCCAAACAGGTTTTCAGTGTAGCTACAGCCTTAATACCCTTCCTGGAAAACGATGATGCCAACCGGGCATTAATGGGAGCCAATATGCAAAGGCAGGCAGTGCCCCTGGTTAAGACCGAGGCTCCGATTGTGGGTACCGGTTTGGAACACAAAGCCGCCCGGGATTCCGGAGCAGTGGTAATAGCCAAAAAGGCCGGAACGGTGAAAAAAGCCAGTGCCAGCCGGATAACTATAGAAAACGATGATGGAACTATAGATAATTATGAGCTTTTGAAATTCATGCGCTCCAACCAGGGTACTTGCTATAACCAGAGGCCGATAGTAAAAGTAGGCGAGAGGGTGGAAGCAAATGAGGTTATAGCTGACGGCCCCAGTACCGAGCATGGTGAATTAGCTCTAGGGCGTAATGTTATGGTTGCTTTTATGCCCTGGGAGGGCTACAACTATGAAGATGCTATTCTAATCTCCGAAAAGTTGGTCAAAGATGATGTGTTCACTTCTATTCATATTGAGGAATATGAATGTGAAGCCAGGGATACCAAATTAGGATCGGAAGAGATTACCCGTGATATACCCAATGTATCTGAAGATATGTTAAAAAACCTGGATGACCAGGGGGTAATCAGAGTAGGGGCCGAAGTAAGGCCGGACGATATTCTGGTAGGAAAGGTCACCCCCAAGGGTGAAACCGAGCTGACACCGGAAGAAAGATTATTAAGAGCCATTTTTGGCGAAAAGGCACGTGAAGTTCGCGATTCATCCCTGCGTGTTCCTCATGGGGAAGCAGGCAAGGTAGTAGCGGTGAAACGTTTTTCCCGGGAAAAAGGGGATGAACTTCCACCTGGCGTTAACCAGCTGGTTCGAGTCTATATCGCCCAGAAGAGGAAAATTTCCGAGGGGGATAAGATGGCTGGCCGCCACGGCAATAAAGGAGTAATATCGCGTATCCTCCCGGAGGAAGATATGCCTTTTCTGGAAGATGGAACTCCGGTGGAAATAGTACTTAATCCTCTGGGAGTGCCCTCCCGCATGAATATCGGACAAATCCTGGAATGTCATATGGGCTGGGCCGCCAGGGCCCTGGGCCTCAATATTGCTACCCCGGTTTTTGACGGTGCCAACGAAGAAGATATCTTCACCAAGCTGCGGGAAGCAGGCCTGCTGGAAAGTGGGAAAACCATACTTTTTGATGGGAGAACCGGAGAGAAATTTGAACACGAAATAACCGTAGGTTATGTATATATGTTGAAACTGGCGCACCTGGTGGATGACAAGATTCATGCCCGCTCTATCGGACCCTATTCCCTGGTTACCCAACAGCCGTTAGGGGGAAAAGCTCAATTTGGAGGACAGAGATTTGGGGAAATGGAGGTTTGGGCTTTGGAAGCTTATGGTGCCTCATATACTCTTCAGGAAATCCTAACCGTTAAATCAGATGATGTGGCCGGCCGGTTAAAGACCTATGAATCCATTGTCAAAGGAGAAAATATACCCGAACCGGGAGTACCTGAAGGCTTTAAAGTATTGATAAAGGAACTCCAGAGCCTGGCTCTTGATGTTAGGATTCTGGCTGGAGATGACCATGAAATACTGATTAAGGATAATGAAAATGAAGGTAATGAAAAGGAAAAAGCCCGGGAACTGGGCCTGGATTTACCGGATAATCCCGTAGGAAGAATGTTGGAGATTACTCAACCCATAGAGAATGCAGATGACAAAGAGGACGCGGAAGTTAAATCCAGTCCTGAATAAGGAAGATAATGAGGAACTGTACGGAAGAAACAAGTGACTGGATGTTTCTCCGGAGGCAGAGTTGATATTAACGGTATATGTGATTACTGTCGGTCTTGCTGGAGACGGGTATGATTATCTTCTGGAAGGGAGAGAACGATTTGTCAGAAAATTTTGATCGGATCAGAATATCCCTGGCTTCCCCAGAGCAGATTAGATCCTGGAGCAGCGGAGAGGTTAAGAAACCGGAAACCATTAACTATCGGACCCTGAGACCGGAGAAGGAAGGATTATTCTGTGAGAAGATATTTGGGCCGGTAAAAGATTGGGAGTGCCATTGTGGGAAATACAAGCGCGTACGCCACAAAGGAATAGTATGTGATCGTTGTGGTGTCGAGGTAACTACCTCCAAGGTTAGAAGAGAGCGGATGGGGCATATCGAACTGGCTGCTCCGGTTTGTCATATTTGGTACCTTAAAGGAATTCCCAGTCGCATGGGTTTACTACTGGATATGTCTCCCAAGGTTTTAGAAAAAGTAATATATTTCGTAAGTTATATTGTTCTGGATCCCGGTGATACCCCCCTGTTGAAAAAACAATTGCTAAACGAACGGGAATACCGGGAGAACCGGGATAGATACGGAGAAGTTTTTAAGGCGGGGATAGGAGCGGAAGCGGTAAAATCTCTACTTTATGAAGTTGAACTGGATAAAATGTCCTCGGATCTAAAAGAAGAAATAGCCACTACTACCGGGCAAAGAAAGAGCCGGGCCATAAAACGATTGGAGGTAGTAGAATCTTTCCGCTTGTCGGGTAATGACCCGATGTGGATGATTCTGGATGTTTTACCGGTTATTCCTCCGGATCTTCGACCGATGGTACAATTGGATGGCGGCCGTTTTGCTACCTCGGACTTGAATGACCTCTACCGGCGAGTGATAAACCGGAACAACCGCTTGAAAAGGCTGCTTGATTTAGGGGCACCGGATATTATTGTTCGTAACGAGAAAAGAATGTTGCAGGAAGCGGTTGACGCCCTGGTTGATAATGGGCGAAGAGGAAGGCCGGTTACGGGACCAGGCAATCGCCCGCTCAAATCGTTAAGTGACATGCTCAAGGGTAAACAGGGGCGTTTCCGCCAGAATCTACTGGGTAAACGAGTGGATTATTCAGGAAGATCAGTAATTGTAGTAGGACCCAACCTGAAGATGCACCAGTGTGGGCTGCCCAAGGAAATGGCTCTGGAGCTTTTTAAACCCTTTGTAATGAAAAAATTGGTGGACAAGGCTATTGCCTCCAATATCAAAAGCGCCAAGAAGATGGTGGAAAGAGGCCGGGAAGAGGTGTGGGATATTCTGGATGATGTCATTAAAGAGCATCCGGTACTTTTGAATCGTGCTCCCACTTTGCATCGCCTGGGCATACAAGCTTTTGAACCAGTACTGGTGGAAGGACGCGCCTTGCAGCTGCATCCCCTGGTTTGCACCGCTTATAATGCTGACTTTGATGGAGATCAGATGGCGGTACATGTACCCCTGTCCGCTGAGGCCCAGACCGAAGCCCGCCTGTTGATGCTGGCCAGTAATAATATCTTGAACCCTAAAGACGGCAAACCGGTGGTAACTCCGACTCAGGATATGGTTATCGGTCTCTACTACCTTACATTTATTAGTGCGGAAGCTTTTAGTAAAGAGAACCCCCGCGCATTTAGCAGTACGGATGAGGCCAGGATGGCCTTTGAACTGGATCAGATAGATTTACATGAAAAAATAAAGGTAAAGATGAGTGTGCCCCAAAAGACCGGGCGGGAACTGCTGAAAAGCCATGAGCCGCAGACCTTCCTGCAGGAAATAGTAGATACTTCGGTAGGGAGGATTATTTTTAATGATGCTATCCCGACCAGTCTGGGATTCTACAATGAAATAATAGATAAGAAAAAGCTGGGCAATATAGTCTACGAATGTTATCGCCTGGAAGGCAATGCTCGTACCGCTGACATGCTGGATAGTCTTAAAAGTTTGGGGTATGAGTTCAGTACCCGGGCCGGTATTACCGTGGGTGTGACTGATTTTGAAACTCCCCCGGCCAAGTATGAGATTTTACAGGAAGCAGACCAGGAAGTTGAGGCTATTGAGCGTGATTACGAGGTAGGTTTAATTACCGATGAAGAAAGGCATGCCCAGGTAGTGGAGATTTGGAACCAGGCTACTGATGATGTAACCGAAGTTTTGAAAAATTCTTTATCGGAAGACAACCCCGTATACATGATGGCCACCTCCGGTGCGCGGGGCAATTTCCAGCAGATTCGCCAATTAGCCGGAATGCGGGGACTTATGGCGGATCCTTCCGGCAAAATTATTGACCTCCCTATTAAAGCTAATTTCCGTGAAGGCTTAACTGTTCTGGAGTACTTTATTTCTACTCATGGTGCCAGGAAAGGTCTGGCTGATACTGCTTTGCGTACGGCTGATTCAGGTTACCTGACCCGCCGTTTGGTTGATGTATCTCAGGATGTAATAGTTCGCGAGGATGATTGTGAATCGGTAGAAGGTATTTGGGTAGGGAGGATTATGGAAGGCTCCCAACTAATTGAACCCTTGCACCAGCGTATCATTGGGCGGGTATCGGTCGATACCATTATCCATCCTGATACTGGAGAGATACTGGTGGAGGAAAACCAGATGATAGATGATGATATCGGTTACGAAATTGAAAGGGTCGGTATGGAAAAGGTTAAAATAAGAAGCGTCTTGACCTGTAAGACCAGGCACGGGGTTTGTAAGAAATGCTATGGACGCAATCTGGCTACCGGCTACAATGTAGAAATCGGCGAAGCCGTAGGAATACTGGCAGCACAGTCTATCGGAGAGCCTGGCACCCAGCTTACCATGCGCACTTTCCATACCGGAGGAGTAGCCGGGGACGATATAACCCGCGGTCTACCCAGGGTGGAAGAGCTTTTCGAGGTGCGCAAGCCCAAAGGGCAGGCGGTAGTTGTAGAAGTCAATGGGAAGGTCAGATTTGGAGAAAACAAAGGGCGTCGCGAGGTAGAAGTACTTGGTGAAAACGGAGAAGTACTGGGAACCTACCCGGTTCATTATGGCTCACGTTTGAAGGTTGAAGAAGGAACCGAGGTGGAAATAGGCGATGCTTTGACTGAAGGACCCTTGAACCCGCATGATATTTTGAAGACCAAGGGCCTGCAGGAAGTACAGAGATACCTCTTGCAGGAGGTGCAAAAAGTTTACCGCTCCCAGGGGGTTGATATCAGTGACAAACACATAGAAATAATGATTCGTCAGATGCTTAAAAAGGTTAAGATTGAAGACCCGGGAGATACCTCGCTTTTACCGGGAGCATTTGTGGATATATCCAGTTTTGAAGATGAAAACAATCGCGAGATCAGGGCAGGGGGTTTACCAGCTACCTGTTCTCCCATGCTCCTGGGGATAACCAAGGCCTCGTTGAATACAGATTCGTTTCTTTCGGCGGCCTCTTTCCAGGAAACAACCAAGGTTTTAACCGAAGCGGCCATAAAAGGGAAAATAGACCATCTAATCGGTTTAAAAGAGAATGTCATAATTGGCAAACTCATTCCGGCTGGAACCGGTTATTCAGCTTACCGGGAAACCAGTATCAGCGAAGTTCCGGAAAGTGAAAATATGGTATCAGACTAAAGCGCTCCAAGAAACTATTTGACGGGGCTCTTAGCAGGTGCTAAAATATCTAAGTGCGTGGCAAATTTAGCCGACTTAGTCTGATCAAAGGCTTTTTTTAGGAGGAGGGTTAGCTTTGCCACTGGAAGAGATCAGGGATTATCCCAGGGTGATTGGAAGCAAGCAAGTTAAGAAAGCAATTAACCGGGATGAGGCCAGGAAAGTATTTATTGCTGCAGATGCCGAACCTCACATTGTGGAAGCCATAAAAAAGCTTTGCCAGGCTAAAGAAGTGGAAGTTGAAATGGCTGAAACTATGGAAAAATTGGGCAAATACTGTGGGATTGATGTGGGCTCAGCAACGGTAGCTCTCTTGAAAGGCCCCATTGGGGGTTAGCCCAGCAATAGAAGGGAGGTGCAGAAATGCCGACCATAAATCAACTGGTAAGAAAAGGACGCGAAAAGGGTGAGCAAAAGTCAACCGCGCCCGCCTTAAAAAGCTGTCCCCAAAAAAGGGGGGTTTGTACCCGGGTATATACTACCACCCCCAAAAAGCCTAATTCGGCTTTACGCAAAATTGCCAGGGTACGATTAACTAATGGCATAGAAGTTACTGCTTATATTCCGGGCATTGGCCATAACCTGCAGGAACACTCCGTGGTGCTTATCCGAGGGGGAAGAGTCAAGGATTTGCCGGGTGTAAGATATCACATCATAAGAGGAACTCTGGATGCTTCCGGGGTTCAGATGCGTAATCAAGGAAGATCCAAGTATGGCACCAAGAGGCCGAAAAAGAAATAGGAGGGAGGCGCAAAATGCCGAGAAAAGGACCAGTTCCCAAGCGAGATGTCTTACCGGATCCCATCTACAACAGTAAGATATTTACCAAGCTGGTTAACCAGCTTATGTGGGATGGAAAGAAAAGTTTAGCTGAAAAAATATGTTATGGCGCCTTTGAAATTGTACAGAGCAAAACCCGCCGGGAACCCCTGGAAGTATTTGAAGAAGCCATGAAAAACATAACCCCTATTGTCGAAGTCAGAGCCAGACGGGTAGGCGGAGCCAATTACCAGGTTCCGGTGGAAGTCCGCTCAGATAGAAGACAGACTCTGGCCATAAGATGGCTGGTCGGTTATGCCCGCAAAAGAGGAGAAAAAACCATGGCCGAGCGCCTGGCTGGCGAGATAATGGATGCAGCCAATCATACTGGCGCGGCTGTAAAGAAGAGAGAAGATACCCATAAAATGGCAGAAGCCAACAAGGCGTTTGCTCATTACCGCTGGTAAGTCGAAGAGAGGAATTCGATGGCTGACAGCTATGATTTAACTGCTATTAGAAATATTGGCATTATGGCTCATATCGATGCCGGAAAAACCACCACCACGGAAAGAATATTGTTTTATTCCGGACGGGTCCATAAGATGGGTGAAGTGGATAAAGGTACCGCTACTATGGATTGGATGAGCCAGGAACAGGAAAGAGGAATAACCATAACCTCGGCAGCTACAGCTTGCAAATGGAAGGGTTATTTTGTCAATATTATCGACACGCCCGGCCATGTGGACTTTACAGTTGAGGTAGAGCGCTCATTAAGAGTGCTTGATGGGTCTATAGGTATTTTTTGTGCGGTAGCCGGCGTGCAACCACAATCAGAAACCGTATGGAGACAGGCTGATCGTTACCAGGTTCCTCGCATCGCTTACATCAATAAAATGGACCGGGTAGGCGCTGACTTTTTTCGAGTAATCGAAATGATAAGAAATAATCTGGGCAGTGATGCGGTGGCCATACAATTACCCATTGGGGTAGAGGAAGCATTCTCTGGTGTTATTGATTTGATTGATTTTAAAGCCTACATCTATGAAGATGAGAGCGGCGAGCAATACCGGAAGAGGGAATTAAACCCTGATGAAAGAGCAAAAGTTCAGGAATTCAGGAATCTTCTTCTGGAAAGATTAGCAGAATACGATGACAATATACTGGAAAAATACCTGGAGGCCCGGGAGATTTCCCCAGCGGAAATCAGAAGTTCTTTGAGAAAAAGTTGTATCGCCAACCAAATAGTACCAGTACTTTGCGGGTCTTCATTTAAGAACAAGGGAGTGCAGATGCTGCTGGATGCGGTGGTGGACTACCTTCCTTCCCCTCTTGATATACCTGCAATTGAGGCGATGGATATAGCCAGTGGAGAAAACGTGAGAATAAAGCCCGAAGTTGATGCTCCTCTTTGTGCCCTGGCCTTCAAACTGGCCAGTGACCCCTATGTGGGAAAACTAACCTACTTTCGTATTTACTCCGGTCGGATAAAGGCAGGAAGCACTCTCTTCAACAGTCGTCAGGATAGAAAAGAACGTTTTGCCAGATTGTTGAAAATGCATGCCAATCACCGCGAGGAAATAGAGGAAGCTTGTGCCGGTGATATTGTAGCCGGGGTAGGCTTGAAAAATACGGCAACCGGCGACACCCTCTGCAGCGAAAACCATCTTGTCTTGTTGGAAACGATTGACTTTCCGCAACCGGTTATCGATGTAGCCATCGAGGCCAAAACCAGAGCTGACCAGGAAAGAATTGAAGAAAGCCTGCGGCGGCTGGCGGAGGAAGACCCAACATTCCAAACCAGACAGGATAAAGAAAGCGGCCAGATGATAATATCCGGTATGGGGGAATTACACCTGGAGATTATTATTGACCGCCTGCTCAAAGAATTTAAGGTTAATGCCAATATCGGCAAGCCCCAGGTGGCCTATAAGGAAACAGTTAAGAAAAAGACCGCTGCAGAAGTCAAATTTGACCGGCAAGCTGGTGGTCGCGGGCAATATGCTCATGTATTATTGGAAATTTTACCCCTGACTGAGGGTCAGGGAAAAAAGTTTGCAGACAAATCCAGCCCTGAAGCAATACCCCGCGAATTTATACCCGCGGTGGAAATGGGGGTGCGGGAAGCTTTACAGGCGGGCATACTGGGTGGATACCCGGTGGATGATGTGGAAGTAGTTCTAAAGGGTGGTTCCTATCATGAGGTGGATTCCAACGAACCAGCCTTTAAGATTGCCGCCAGTATGGCATTGAAGGAAGCTTTGGAAAACGCCCAATCAGTTTTCCTGGAACCAGTGATGGATCTGGAAATTATCTGTCCCGAGGAATACCTGGGGGATGTAATTTCCGATCTAAATGCTCGCCGGGGAAGGATAATAGCTCTGGAAGAGAACCGCGATACTAAAGCGGTAAAAGGATTGGTACCGCTGGCGGAAACCTTTGGTTACGCTACCAGTTTAAGATCCCTTACTCAGGGCCGAGCCAGTTTTTCCATGAAGATAAAGGATTATGCTGAGGTACCCGAGTCCAAAAGCCGGGAGATAATAGCCCGAAGATATGGGCTGCCGGTGTAAGGCGGAAGACGGATGTCGGAAGGCGGAAGTCGGATAAGGGAGGACGGAAGACGGGAGATTAGCGCGGTACCCCTTGAGCCGCGAGACAAGCCGCAGGTGTTGCCCATGCGAAGACTGCGAGCGGTATATTTATACAAGCTAATGCACAATTATAATTTTTTACATCCAAAAGTAACTAGGCGCCTGGCACTAAAAATAAAAACAAATACAAAAGGAAAGGTGAGAGAAAGGATGGCAAAGGCAAAATACGAGAGGACGAAACCTCATCTTAACATTGGGACCATAGGTCACATAGACCATGGCAAGACCACATTGACAGCAGCGATAACCCAGACCCTGTCGAAAGTAGGAGGAGCCAAGGCCACGTCCTATGAAGAGATTGACAAAGCCCCGGAAGAGCGGGAAAGAGGCATAACCATCAACACCTCGCATGTTGAATATCAAACCGAAACCCGTCACTACGCCCATGTAGACTGCCCCGGTCATGCTGACTACATAAAGAACATGATCACCGGAGCAGCGCAGATGGACGGATCCATACTGGTAGTATCAGCCGCTGACGGCCCCATGCCGCAGACCCGGGAGCACATACTGCTATCCCGTCAGGTAGGGGTACCCTATATAGTAGTATTTATGAACAAGACCGACATGGTAGACGACCCCGAGCTACTGGAACTGGTAGAAATGGAAGTCAGAGAACTCTTAAGCTTCTATGAGTTTCCCGGAGACGACATCCCCGTACTAATGGGCTCAGCCCTGAAGGCCCTGGAATGCGGTTGTGGCAGTCGGGAATGCGAATGGTGCAAGCATATATGGGAACTGATGGATGCGGTAGACAGTTATATACCCCTGCCGGAAAGAGCAGTTGACAAGCCCTTCCTGATGCCCATAGAAGACGTATTCACCATAACCGGAAGAGGCACCGTAACCACAGGAAGAGTAGAGAGAGGTCAGGTAAAAGTAGGAGACGAAGTAGAAATAGTAGGAATGAGAGAAGCCACCAGAAAGACCGTGTGTACTGGAGTAGAAATGTTCCGCAAGCTTCTGGACTATGCCGAAGCCGGAGACAATATCGGCACCCTGTTAAGAGGAGTAGACCGCAAAGAAGTAGAAAGAGGCATGGTACTGGCCAAGCCCGGCAGCATCAAGCCCCTGACCGCATTCAATGCTGAAGTATACGTCCTGACCAAAGAAGAAGGCGGGAGACACACCCCGTTCTTTGGCGGTTACAGACCGCAATTCTATTTCCGGACCACCGACGTAACCGGAATAATCCAGTTGCCCGAAGGAGTAGAGATGGTAATGCCCGGGGACAATGTACAGATGGCAATAGAGCTGATAACCCCGATAGCCGTAGAAGAAGGTTTGAGATTCGCCATCCGTGAAGGCGGAAGAACTGTAGGTGCCGGTGTGGTTACCAGTTTGAACGAGTAAACAGGGTGACAAAGGGCAGGGGATAAAATGGCCCTTGCCCCCGAACACCTGGATGCGTGTATTATTGAAGCCAGTCTAAGGAGGTTTAACAAAGAGTGAATGGCCAGCAAAAAGTAAGGATTAGACTAAAGGCGTTTGACCATAAGCTTCTGGATCAGTCTTCCCAAAAGATTGTGGAGACAGCCAGGAAGAATGGTTCCGGTGTATCCGGTCCGATTCCCTTACCTACGGAAAAAAGTATCTATACTATCCTGCGTTCTCCCCATGTAAACAAGGATTCACGGGAACAGTTTGAAATGAGAACGCATAAACGCCTGATAGACATACTGGATCCTAATCCCAAGACCATAGATGCTCTGATGCACCTGGATTTACCTTCAGGAGTAGATAT
The DNA here is from genome assembly GCF_001570625.1 of Syntrophomonas wolfei subsp. methylbutyratica. Taxonomy (GTDB): domain Bacteria; phylum Bacillota; class Syntrophomonadia; order Syntrophomonadales; family Syntrophomonadaceae; genus Syntrophomonas; species Syntrophomonas methylbutyratica. Next base: position 259,995 of record NZ_BBQT01000002.1, read on the forward strand.
AGAGATCAAGCTATAGCTGAATCACTGCTTAAGAGACCAGTGGGAAAGCAGGCCTCGCAGGCAAGAGAATAATTCCAAAAAAAGAGAAGTGACGTTGGATATCCCACTTCCAACCTATCACCAGAAGACGGAGGTAATTAAGGTGACTACTAAGAAGAAAGCCATAATGGGAATAAAAATTGGCATGACACAAATATTTGATGAGAACGATAAAGCTGTACCAGTGAGCATTATTGAAGCTGGCCCCTGTACAGTTTTACAGAAGAAAAAGGTGGAGAGCGATGGTTATGAGTCCATTCAGGTAGGCTTTTACAACCTGAAAGAAAAATTGGCCAACAAGCCAGCCAGAGGACACTTCAAAAAAGCCAATGTGAAACCGCTGCGCTACATCAAGGAATTCCGTATTGATAATGTAGATGAATACGATGTAGGGCAGGAAATAACAGCGGATATTTTTGCGGCAGGAGATCTGGTTGATGTAATTGGTACTTCAAAGGGTAAAGGCTTTGCCGGCGGTGTTAAAAGACACAACTTTGCTCGTGGATCCATGGGTCATGGTTCCAAATATCACCGGCGCCCCGGTTCCCTGGGAGCAAAGGGACCGGCCCGCGTTTTTAAGGGAAGAAAGCTCCCGGGTCGACTTGGGGGAGAAAGAGTTACGGTTCAGGGCTTGAAGGTAGTAAAAGTCTATCCGGATAGGAATCTTATTCTTATCAAAGGTTCAATTCCAGGGCCCAAGAGAGGTTTTGTCATTATAAAGAATTCAGTTAAGGAAAAATAGCAGAGAGCAGCTAATTAGAGCTTTCCACTATTTTAAGAGGAGGTAAGCAAAAAGATGCCCAAGGTTGCGTTGTATGATATGAGCGGGGCCCAGGTCGGTGAAATAGAACTTAATGACAGCGTTTTCGGCATTAAGCCCAACCAGGCGGTTATGTTTGACTTCGTAAAAATGCAACTGGCCAATAAGCGAGTGGGTACTGCTTCAAGCAAGACCAGAGCTGAGGTCAGAGGTGGAGGCAAGAAACCCTGGCGGCAAAAAGGTACCGGTCGGGCTCGTGTGGGTAGCAGCAGAAACCCGGTGTGGACTAAAGGCGGGGTCGCTTTTGGGCCCAGGCCCAGAGACTTTTCCTATAGATTACCGCGCAAAGTCAGAAGATTGGCTATGAAATCAGCTCTATCCAGCAAGGTACTCGATAACAATATTATTGTACTGGATTCCCTCACTTTTGATGAACCCAAAACCAGGCTTATGGTTCAGACCCTTAAGTCGTTGCCGGTGGGGAAGAAGACCCTGGTAGTTACCGCTTATGGTGATCCCAATGTAATAAAATCAGCTCGTAACATTCCCGGGGTAAAACCCATAAGAGCAGATTTTATCAATGTTTATGATTTACTGCATTACGATACTTTGCTCATAACCCGCGAGGCAGTGGCCCGGATAGAGGAGGTATTTGCCTAAATGAGAGATTACCGAGACATTATAATTAAGCCGGTGGTTACCGAAAAATCGATGAATTTGCTGGCCGATAACAAATACACCTTTATCGTTGACAAGCGGGCCAATAAAACCGAGATAAAAAACGCCATCGAGAATATATTTGCCGTTCGAGTTGAGAGTGTAAACACTATGAATATAAAAGGCAAACCCAAAAGGATGGGCCGCTTTGAGGGCAAAAAACCCGACCGCAAAAAGGCGGTAATCAGTCTTAAACCCGGCCATAAGATACGTTTGTTTGAAGGCATGTAATATAACAGGGACAGGTCTTTTGATACGTCCCCTTATCAACGGGGCGTTAGTTTAAAAAATTTGTTTATAAGCAGGTTAATTTACTGTCGTAGTAAGGAGTGAAACGATAGATGGGCATAAAAAAATTCAAGCCTACGACACCCAGTAGAAGGCATATGACCACCATGAGTTTTGAGGAGATTACCAAGCAGGAACCGGAAAAAAGCCTTACTGCTCCCCTCAAAAGGAAAGCGGGCCGAAATGTAAAGGGCCGTATTACGGTAAGACATCGGGGTGGCGGCCATAAACGCCAGTACCGTATAGTTGATTTCAGGAGGGTTAAAGATAATGTTCCGGCTCGGGTAGCAGCGATAGAATACGATCCCAACCGCTCTGCCCATGTAGCCTTGCTGCATTATTTTGACGGGCACAAGGCTTATATCATAGCGCCCCATAACTTGAGGGTGGGAGATGTGATAGAATCAGGTCCCAATGCTGATATAAAGACAGGCAATACCCTGCCATTGAAAGACATACCGGTAGGCTCTCTGATTCACAATATCGAGCTAAGACCCGGTAAAGGTGCTCAACTGGTACGCTCGGCCGGAGTAGTGGCGCAACTGATGGCCAAAGAAGGAGCCTATGCCCATGTGCGCTTGCCTTCCGGAGAAGTAAGGCTTATTCATGTAAACTGTCGGGCTACTATTGGTCAAGTAGGGAATCTGGAGCATGAGAATATGACCCTGGGCAAAGCCGGCCGCAGTCGCTGGTTGGGTATCAGACCCGGCGTAAGAGGTTCGGTAATGAATCCGGCTGATCACCCTCATGGTGGCGGAGAAGGCCGTGCTCCCATCGGCAGGAAGCATCCAGTCTCTCCCTGGGGTAAGATTGCCATAGGCGGTAAGACCCGCAAGAAAAAGCCATCGGACAATATGATTGTCAGAAAGCGCAAACCCTAGGGAGCAGGTTAAGCTTAGAAAAAGCAGATATTGGGTTAACGCCCGCTTAAGGGAAATCCCTAGCATAATAAAGGAGGTCTTTAGATGGGCAGGTCACTGAAAAAAGGACCTTATTGTGAAGACAAATTGCTAAAAAAAATAGAATTGATGAATCAATCAGGCCAGAAAAGAGTAATCAAAACCTGGTCCCGGCGTTCTACTATAATGCCGGAAATGATCGGGCACACCCTGGCGGTACATGATGGGCGCAAGCATATACCAGTCTATGTAACCGAAGATATGGTGGGCATGAAACTGGGCGAATTTGCCCCCACCCGGACTTACCGGGGCCATGCCGGCAAATCTGAAAAATCCAGCAGAGCGCGGTAGGAAGGAGGATGGAAAATGGAAGCCAGAGCTATTGCTCGTTATATTCGCGTATCTCCTTTTAAAGCCCGGCAGGTAGCGGATCTGGTTCGAGGCAAGGATACTGAAGAAGCCATGGCGATTTTGAGGTATACCAATAAGAAATCGGCTCCCCTGATAAGGAAAGTACTGCAGTCTGCTATTGCCAATGCTGAACACAATTTTGATATGGATTCCAATGCCCTGGTGGTTTCCCAGATATTCATTGATGAAGGCCCCATCGTAAAACGAATGCGGCCCCGGGCATATGGCCGTGCAGACGTCAGGCGCCACAGAACCAGCCACATTACCGTGGTGCTAAGGGAAAGGGAGGTAAAATAGTGGGTCAGAAGGTTCATCCGAAAGGGTTCAGAATTGGTATTATCAGGGATTGGGATTCCAACTGGTATGCTGATCGGGATTATAGCGAACTATTGCATGAAGACTTTAAGCTTAGAAAATTCATAAAGGATCGTTTTTATGCCGCGGGTGTTTCCAAAGTGGAAATACAGCGTACAGGCAACCGGATAAGAGTAACCATTCATACCGCCAAGCCCGGGATTATTATCGGCCGTGGCGGTATCGAAGTAGAGAGACTCAAAGTCAATCTGGCTGAGATGACCAAAAAGAATGTCAATATAAATATTCAGGAAATCAGAAGGCCGGAACTGGATGCACAGATTGTAGCTGAAAATGTAGCCCAGCAGCTGGAAAAAAGGATATCATTCCGGCGGGCTATGAAGCAGACCGTGGGGCGTACCATGCGCTCGGGCGGAATTGGCATCAAGATAGCAATTTCCGGAAGACTGGGTGGAGCAGAAATAGCCCGGACGGAATGGTATGCTGAAGGCAAAGTACCCCTGCATACCCTGCGAGCAGATATTGATTATGGTTTTGCCGAGGCCAATACCACCTACGGAAAAATAGGTATCAAAGTTTGGATCAACCGGGGTGAGATTTTACCCGAGGCCAAGCAAAGACCCAAAGAGCCCAAACAGAAAGAAATGGAGGAGGCAGGTAGATAATGCTTACCCCAAAAAGAGTAAAACATAGAAAACAACATCGTCCCAGTCTTGCGGGAAAGGCCAACAAGGGCAATACCGTTACTTACGGGGATTATGGCCTGCAGGCTCTGGAACCGGCCTGGATAACCAACCGGCAGATTGAAGCGGCCAGAATAGCCATTAACCGTTATGTCAAAAGAGGCGGCAAGCTGTGGATTAAAATATTCCCTGATCGGCCTTTGACCGTAAAACCTGCTGAGACCAGGATGGGAAAAGGCAAGGGTTCTCCCGAGCATTGGGTGGCAGTGGTTAAGCCCGGACGGGTTATGTTTGAGCTATCCGGGGTTAGTGAAGAAGTAGCACGCGAAGCCATGAGGCTTGCGGCACACAAGCTTCCAGTCAAATGTAAATTTCTAAAAAGAGAAGAAATGGGTGGTGAGGTTAGTGAAAGCTGAAAAGATTAGGGAGCTAACCGATGATGAGTTAAACCAGAAATTATCCGGTTATAAGGAAGAATTATTCAACCTCAGGTTTCAACTGGCTACCGGACAACTGGATAACCATAAGAGAATCAAGGCAGTAAAAAAGGATATTGCCCGTTGCAAAACTATTTTAAGGCAAAGAGAAATTGCCGCAGGCAGGTAATCGGAAGAAAGGAGGTTTTAAAGGGTGACTGAGAACCGCGCTAACCGGAAAATCAGAATAGGCACCGTAAGCAGTGACAAGATGGATAAGACTATAACAGTAAGCGTGGAAACCGTAAAACAGCATCCTCTTTATAAAAAGACGATTAAAACCAGCAAGAAGTACAAAGCACATGACGAGAACAATGAGGCCAAAACCGGGGATATTGTTAAAATTATGGAAACCCGCCCCTTAAGTAAAGACAAAAGATGGAGACTAGTGGAAATAGTTCGGAAAGCCAAGACTTTGCAGTAAGTTTGGTTTTCGGCAGGGAGGTTTAAGCTGTGATTCAACAGGAAACAATGCTTCAAGTTGGCGATAATACCGGGGCGAAAAAAGTGCTTTGTGTAAAGGTTTTAGGTGGATCTACCCGCAGGTATGCCAGTGTAGGCGATATCATTGTGGCTTCAGTTAAAGAAGCATCACCAGGCGGGGTGGTTAAGAAAGGCGACCTGGTTAAAGCGGTAGTAGTACGTACCAAGAAAGAAATTAGAAGGGCGGATGGATCCTATATTGCCTTTTCGGAGAATGCTGCTGTTATCATAGATGACAACAATAATCCCAAAGGCACCCGTATTTTTGGACCGGTGGCCCGGGAACTACGGGAAAAGAACTTTATGAAAATCATATCCCTGGCGCCAGAAGTACTTTAGGCTTTGGGAGGTGTAGTAGATGCGAATTAAAAAAGGTGACAGCGTTCTGGTCACAACCGGCAAAGACGCTGGCAAGAAGGGCAAAGTACTGCGGGTAATACCCGACAAGAACCGGGTGGTAATTGAAGGCGTGAATCGGGTAAAGAAGCACCAAAAACCCAGTCGTTCTCTTCCCCAGGGTGGTATCTTGAAAATTGAAACACCCCTAAATGCCAGTAATGTGATGCTGGTTTGCAGCCGGTGCAACAAGCCCACCCGGATAGCCCATAAAATAATGGAAAACGGCGAAAAAGCCAGAATTTGCAAGCAATGCGGAGAAGCCTTAGATTAAAACTCCAGAAGGGAGGCCAGCACTTTAATGGCCAGGTTATATGAAACATATAAAAATGACATAGTGCCGAAGATGATGGAGAAATTCCAGTATGATAATATTATGCAGGTTCCCAAAGTAGAACGGGTGGTAGTAAACATAGGAGTGGGAGAGGCCATTCAGAATCCCAAGGCTCTTGATGGAGCTGTAAACGATCTAAGCATTATATCCGGTCAAAAGCCGGTTATAACCAGAGCGCGTAAATCCATTGCCGGATTTAAATTAAGGGAAGGTATGGCCATAGGTTGTAAAGTCACCCTGCGGGGGGAGAGAATGTATGACTTTTTGGATCGCCTGATCAATCTGGCCCTTCCCCGGGTTCGTGACTTCAGGGGAGTATCTCCCCAGGCATTTGATGGAAGAGGGAATTATTCCCTGGGAATAAAGGAACAGACCATATTTCCGGAAATAGATTATGACAAAATCGATAAAATCAGGGGTTTGGAGGTTATAATGGTTACCACCGCCAAGACTGATGAAGAAGCCAGGGAATTGTTAAAAAGTATGGGAATGCCATTTAGATAGGGGGAATTAGGAGCAATGGCCAAAAAAGCTATGATAGCCAAGCAAAAAAGAATGCCGAAATTTTCCGTTCGCAGCTATAACCGCTGTAAAATATGCGGAAGACCCCGGGCTTATATGCGGAAATTCGGCATGTGCCGGATTTGCTTCAGAGCGATGGCCCACAAGGGAGAAATCCCCGGCGTTACAAAATCTAGCTGGTAAACGCTTTTATGTAAAGGAGGTATACACCATGGTCATGACTGATCCCGTAGCCGATTTCCTAACCCGGGTTAGAAACGGCAACATGGTCATGCACGAAACCGTTGAAGTACCCGGTTCCAAAATCAAGCTGTCCATAGCCCGGATAATGCAAGAAGAAGGGTACATCAAGGATTATGAATTCGTCGAAGACGGAAAACAGGGGATTATCAGAATATACCTCAAATATGGACCGGATAAAAAGAAGGTAATTACCGGGATAAAGAGGATTAGTAAACCTGGATTGAGGGTATATGTTAAAAAAGATGAAATTCCCAGGGTCTTGGGAGGATTGGGGACCGCTGTGATTTCCACCTCAAAAGGACTTATGACCGATAAAAATGCCCGCAAACAAGGTCTTGGCGGGGAAGTAATCTGTTACATCTGGTAGCTGAAGGAGGGTACGAAAGTGTCAAGAATAGGAAAAAAACCTATCAGCCTACCTGCAGGCGTAGAAGTCTCAATAAAGGACAATGCCATTTCTGTAAAAGGGCCTAAAGGGGTTCTGGAATGGGAGTTGCCCGAGGGTATAACGGTGGTTCAGGAAGGCAATGAACTGGTAGTAAACAGGCCCAGTGACATTAAGCAACATCGTGCTATGCACGGCCTTTCTCGTGCTTTGATTGCCAATATGGTGCAAGGGGTTAGCGCAGGTTTTGAAAAGAAGCTGGAACTGGTAGGTGTCGGCTACCGAGCTCAAATGCAGGGAAAAAAGCTGGTTATAAGTATCGGTTTCTCCCATCCGGTAGAGGTAGAGCCTCCGGAGGGCATAGAATTTGAAGTTCCGGCCGTCACCCGTATTACCATAAAGGGAATAGACAAACAACTGGTTGGAAATACTGCAGCTCACATTCGGGCCATAAGGAAGCCTGAGCCTTACAAAGGAAAGGGAATTAAATATGAAAACGAAGTAATCAGGCGTAAGGCAGGTAAAGCAGGGGGCAAATAAAGCAGGAAAGGAGTGTTTTCGTTGATTAAGAAGCCCGACAAAAAGACACTTCGGCAGGGTAAGCATAAAAGAGTGCGCAGGAAAGTAGCGGGTACCGGCGAGAGACCGCGTTTATGTATATTCAAGAGCCTGCACCATATATATGCGCAGATAATTGACGATGAAAAAGGAGTAACTTTGGCGGCAGCTTCCACCCTGGAAGAAGGCCTTAAAGGACTCGAATCCAAAAGCAATGTTGCTGCAGCCCAGGAAGTGGGGGCCAACATTGCGGAAAGAGCCAGGGAAAAAGGCATTACAGAAGTGGTTTTTGACCGCAACGGTTATAAATATCATGGTAGTGTAGCGGCCCTGGCCAATGCTGCCAGGGATAAGGGACTTGTATTTTAGCGATTATTTCCGTAAGTAAGGAGGGAAATGATGATTGATAAAGAACAAGCTGCCCCGGAAATGATAGAAAAAGTTGTAACTATTAGAAGGGTAGCCAAGGTGGTTAAAGGTGGACGCAGGTTTAGTTTCAGCGCCCTGGTAGTAGTGGGCGATGGTGAAGGCAAGGTGGGAACCGGTAAAGGTAAAGCCACGGAAGTTCCCGAAGCCATTCGTAAAGCCATAGAAAATGCCAAGAAGAATATGCTTTCCGTTCCCTTGATAGATGGCAGAACCATTCCCCACGAAATCTTAGGAATTTTCGGTGCGGGGCAGGTTTTGTTGAAACCAGCTTCAGAGGGTACCGGGGTTATTGCCGGCGGACCGGTAAGAGCTGTTTTGGAAGCTGCCGGGATTAAGGATATACTTACCAAATCACTGGGTTCAGATAACGCTACCAATATAGTACATGCTACCATGGAAGGTTTAAGAAGCCTTAAAAGGGTTGAAGATGTTGCCAGGCAGAGGGGTAAGACCATAGATGAGATCATGAACTAGGAGGGATACGACTTGGCCAAGCACTTGAAGTTGACCTGGACTAAGAGTTTCATCGGCTGCCCTGAAACCCAGAGAGCAACGATTAAGAGTCTAGGATTCAAGAAGTTGCAACAGAGTCTTATTAAAGAGGATTGCCCGCAGATTCGGGGTCAGATTAATAAAGTACAACACCTGCTTACGGTGGAAGAAATTGATTAGTTGATACAAGGAGGTTCAATTGTGAGACTGGAAGAACTTAAAGCTCCAGCCGGTGCGAATAAGCGCACGAAAAGAGTAGGTCGGGGAACTGGGTCCGGCCACGGCAAAACTTCCACTAGGGGCCATAAAGGACAAAAATCCCGTTCCGGTGGTGGAGTGCGCCCCGGTTTTGAAGGCGGACAAATGCCTCTACAAAGACGCCTGCCCAAACGCGGTTTCAACAATATTTTCAAGAAGGTATATGCTATTGTCAATGTAGAGGATTTGAATATTTTCCCCGATGGCAGTGAAGTTAACCCGGATACTCTACAGGAAGCCGGGCTGGTAAAGGCTATCAAAGATGGAGTGAAAATACTCGGGAATGGAGTATTGGAAAAGAGATTGCAAGTTAAAGCTCACAAAATCAGCCAGCAAGCGGAAGAAAAGATCACGGCCAAAGGTGGAAAAGTAGAGGTGATATAATGCTCGATTCGTTTCAACAGGCCTTTAAAGTGGGAGACTTAAGAAAGAAACTCCTGTTTACTTTGTTTATGCTGCTGGTTTTCCGCCTGGGGGCTCACATAGCTGTCCCCGGGGTCAATCCCGGGGCCATGGAAAAACTGTTAAGCGGCCAGCTGTTTGGTTTTTTTGACATAATATCCGGTGGTGCTTTTAAACGCTTTAGTATTTTTGCTATGAGTATCACCCCTTATATCAATGCCACCATAATCATGCAGCTTCTAACTGTAGTTGTGCCCAGACTGGAGGAACTGCAAAAAGAAGGCGAAGAAGGCAGAAAAGTGATAGTACAGTATACCCGCTATGGAACCGTTGTCCTGGGGTTTATCCAGGCTATGGGGATGTCCATAGCCCTGGGTAGAAGCGGAGCCTTGATGCACACAGGTTTTCTTTCCTACATTATAATTGCCATTTCCCTGACCGCCGGTACCGCTCTTTTAATGTGGATAGGGGAGACGATTACCGAAAAGGGAATAGGAAACGGAATTTCGTTAATTATTTTTGCCGGAATTGTATCCCGCTTACCCGGACAAATAGCCGGAGTGGGACAGGAATTGGCCGGAGGAATAATCGGTTATTTTAATATACTTCTCTTTATCGTTCTAGCATTAGCGATAATTGCTTCTATTATTGCGGTAAACGAAGGACAGAGAAGACTACCGGTTCAATATGCCAAACGGGTGGTAGGACGCAAAGTCTATGGAGGACAGAGTACCTTTTTACCCCTTAGGGTAAATGCCGGCGGAGTTATCCCCATTATTTTTGCTATGTCTTTGATGATGTTTCCGGCTACCATAGGTTCCTGGATGGATCCGGCTTCGGGATTGAATCGTTTTCTGCAAGAATACTTTAGTTTTAGCAGTGTTGCGTACAATATGGTCTATGCCGCTTTGATTGTCTTTTTTACCTATTTTTATGTTGCCATCATCTTTAATCCCATGGATGTGGCCGATAATATTAAAAAGTATGGTGGATTCATCCCTGGTATAAGGCCGGGACGCCCTACTGCCGAGTATATTGACCGGGTTTTATCCCGCTTGACCCTGGCGGGGGGAGTATTTCTGGCATTGATTGCTATTTTGCCCAACTTTATAATTGGCTTGACCGGAATTACCAGTCTCTGGTTTGGCGGTACGGCCTTGTTGATTGTGGTTGGCGTGGCTCTGGATACCATGAAGCAGATTGAGTCCCACTTACTGCTCCGCAGTTACGAGGGTTTTGTAAAATAGGAGATGAAGAGATGAATATCATACTGATGGGTCCTCCCGGCGCCGGTAAAGGTACCCAGGCAGAATTAATAAAAGCTCGCTTTCCCATCCCCCATATTTCCACCGGGGATATTTTCCGGGATGCGGTAAACCAGGGGAGCGAACTGGGCCAGGAGGCTCAGAAATACATGAGCAGCGGGCAACTGGTGCCGGATGAGATTACTACCGCTATAGTTAAAGAAAGAATAACTCAGGCTGACTGCGAGCAGGGTTTTCTACTGGATGGATTTCCCCGCACCACGGCTCAGGCCCAGGCTCTGGATCAGTCCCTGACAGAACTGGGCAAAAAAATAGATCTGGCCGTTAATATTGATGTGCCCACGGAACTCCTGATTGAGCGGCTATCAGGCAGAATCAGCTGTCAGGAATGCAAACGGGTATATAATCTTAATTTTAATCCCCCGCGCGAGCAAGGAAAGTGTGATAGTTGCGGGAGTGAGCTGGTTCAGCGCAATGACGACCGGGGAGAAACCGTGGCCAAACGCCTGGAAGTCTATAGCCAGCAAACTCGCCCCCTGCTGCAGTATTATGAAGCCCAGGGAGTGCTCTTCAATATTGAAGGAAGCCGTGGCAGCAATCAGGTTTTCGCCGATATTCAAGAGAAGCTGGAGAGCCTGTAAATGATTTGCTTAAAAACTCGGGATGAGATAGCAAAGATGAGGAAAGCCGGGAAGCTGGTTGCTCGAGTGTTAAAAATGCTGGAAAATAAAGTTCAACCAGGTATTACTACCGGGGCACTAAATGCCCTGGCGGAAGAAGAATGCAGGAAAAATAGCGCCATACCAGTATTCAAAAACTATCCTCACTCCAGAGGAGGAAGAGCGTTTCCTGCTGTTATCTGCACTTCACTTAACGAGGAGGTTGTTCATGGTATCCCCGGCTCCCGGCTTCTTAAAGAAGGGGATATCATAAGCATTGATTTTGCTGTTATACTGGACGGATTTGCCGGCGATGCGGCCATTACAGTTCCAGTGGGCCAGGTTGATCCCAGGGTAAGGAAATTGATTTCCACTACCGAAGAATCTCTTATGAAGGGCATAGAACAGGCCCGGGCAGGCAGACGATTAGGTGCGGTATCCCGGGCAATTCAAGAACATGCCGAGAAAAACTGCTTTTCGGTGGTGAGGGATTTTGTCGGGCATGGTATAGGTCGGGATATGCATGAACAACCTCCTGTACCCAATTATGGAAAACGTGATCGAGGACCGGTCTTAAAGGAAGGAATGACTATTGCTATTGAACCAATGCTTAATATGGGTAGTTGCCAGGTATATACCAGGTCCGATGAGTGGACGGTGGTAACCCGTGACGGGGGCTGGTCGGCGCACTTTGAGCATAGCATTGCCATTACTGCCGGGGAACCGGAGATCCTTACCTTAAGGTAACGGGGGTGATCGGTCATTTATGATGATTTAGGGAAAGTGGTTTATTCCAAATCAGGGCGTGATAAAGGCAGGATGTTTGTAGTAGTAAAGCTGGTAAACGAGCGATTTGTATTAGTAGCTGATGGAGAACAACGCAAAATTGAAAACCCCAAGCTCAAAAATATTAAACACCTGCAATGGACCAGGATCAAGGCGGAAGAAGTGGAAAGCTACCTGGCGAGAGGCGAAGTTCCGGAGAACCATATAATTAGAAAAAACTTGAAGCGAATACAGGACAGAGGGGAAGGAGGTCTGGTTGATGGCTAAAGAAGATGTCATTGAAGTTGAGGGGACGGTGGTGGAACCGTTACCCAATACCATGTTTAAAGTCGAACTGGATAATGGCCACAAGGTCCTCGCCCACATATCTGGAAAGATGCGCATGAATTTCATTCGGATATTACCCGGAGACCGGGTGATGGTAGAATTGTCGCCTTATGATTTAAAGCGGGGAAGAATCATTTATCGTTTCAAATAAGAAACTTGGCATGGGCTAAGAGGAGGTAATTGTTTTGAAGGTAAAACCGTCAGTAAAGCCTATCTGTGAGAAATGTAAGATTATCAAGCGCAAGGGAAAAGTCATGGTTATCTGTGAAAACCCCAAGCATAAACAAGTTCAGGGTTAATAAACAGGGAGGTGAGCGAATTTGGCAAGAATAGCAGGTGTAGATTTACCCCGGGATAAGAGAATAGAAGTATCCCTTACCTATATATTCGGGATAGGAAGGTCTTCTTCCCGGAAAATACTGGCAGAAGCAGGTATAAATCCCGATACCAGAGTAAAAGATTTAACCGAGGAAGAAGTATCCAGACTAAGAGAAATTATCGAAAAGGAATACCATGTTGAAGGGGACCTGCGCCGGCAGGTAAATATGGATATCAAAAGGCTGATGGATTTGGGTTGCTACCGGGGAATCCGTCACCGTCGCGGTTTACCGGTAAGAGGACAGAATACCAAGACCAATGCCCGTACCCGCAAGGGACCCAAGCGTACCGCCGGCGGGAAGAAAAAATAAAGCACAAAGGGGGAAGAATCAGTGGCACGCAGGACTACTACGAGAGTCAAGAGACGGGAAAAAAAGAATATCGAACATGGTATAGCACATATAAAATCCACTTTTAACAATACCATTATTTCAATTACCGACCGGCATGGTAATGCCATATCCTGGTCCAGTGCTGGAACCATTGGTTTCAAGGGATCGAGAAAAAGTACGCCTTTTGCGGCCCAGCAGGCAGCGGAGAATGCGGCCAAGGCAGCTATGGAACATGGCCTGAAAGAGGTAGAGTGCTATGTCAAGGGACCTGGAGCAGGGCGTGAAGCGGCTATTCGTTCACTGCAAGCCGCCGGCCTGGAGGTAAGTGTTATTAAAGATGTTACTCCTATTCCTCATAACGGATGTAGACCGCCCAAGAGAAGAAGAGTTTAAGGAGGTAATAGTTTAAGTGGGAAGATATACTGATTCAGTCTGCCGCCAGTGCCGCCGGGAAGGGGAAAAGCTGTTTCTCAAAGGCGACCGCTGCTATTCGGAAAAATGCTCGGTTAGCAGAAGAGCTTACCCGCCAGGCGCTCACGGGCAGGGACGCCGGCAAAAGCCCAGTGAATATGGGATTCAATTACGCGAAAAGCAAAAAACCCGCAGGATATACGGGATTCAAGAAAAGCAGTTCCGCAACTATTTTCGGAAAGCTGATCGCAAACAGGGGATAACCGGAGATAATTTGCTGGTGCTTTTAGAAAGACGTCTGGATAATGTAGTCTACCGATTGGGTTTTGCCTCCTCCCGGAAAGAGGCCCGGCAACTGGTTAATCATGGTCACTTTTTTATTAACGGACACAAAGCCAACATTCCTTCAATGTTGGTTAGGGTTGGGGACATTATAGAAGTTCGGGAATCCAGCAGAGAATCAAACAAATTCCAAGAAATGAAGGAACAGGCTGCCTATAAGACCCCGCCCGAGTGGCTGAGTGTAGATGCGGAGAAAATGACCGGTACAGTTCTGGCCTATCCGAGGAGAGAACAGATTGATACACTGGTAAATGAGCAGCTTATTGTCGAACTTTATTCCAGATAAAACACCTCTAAGCCAGTACTCAGGTTTTAATCAAAAGGTCGAGGCTGGTTGGATGGCCAGGTATCAGCTTAAACTGGCCTGGTGCCGCCCAAAAAAAGGAGGGGATATATAAATGCTGGAGATGGAAAAACCACGTATAGAATGTGTGGAAAAGAATTCTAGCAGCAATTATGGAAGATTTGTTATCGAACCCCTGGAAAGAGGATATGGTACTACTCTAGGGAATTCACTGCGCCGGGTCCTGCTTTCTTCTTTACCGGGAGCTGCAGTTACATCTATAAAAATCGATGGAGTACTTCATGAGTTTTCCACCATACCCGGTGTATTGGAAGATACTACCGAGATTATTCTTAACATCAAAAAACTGGTCTTAAGTTATACCGGCAGCGAGCGTAAAATTATCCGTTTGGAGCAGCAGGGACCAAAGGAAGTAAAGGCTTCCGATATTACGCCTGATGCTGAAGTAGAGATATTGAATCCGGATTTGCATCTGGCCAGTTTGGATGAAGACGGAAAAGTGGAAATCGAAATGACGGTGGAGCGGGGTCGGGGTTATGTAAGTTCTGACCAGCAACCGCAGAAAAACGATGATATTGTGGGCTTGATTCCCATAGATTCCATATTTACACCAGTGAGCCGGGTCAATTATACGGTAGAGAACGCCCGGGTGGGGAAAAGGACGGACTATGATCGCCTGAACCTGGAAGTATGGACCAATGGCAGTATAAGCCCGGAGGAAGCTATCAGCCTTTCTGCTCAAATTTTAATTGAATACTTAAAACTTTTCACGGAAATAGATGATACCTATGCCGAGGTAGAAATCCTGGTGGAGAAGGAAGAGGAAAAGAAAGACAAGATCCTGGAGATGTCCATAGAGGAACTGGAGCTTTCCGTAAGAGCATCCAACGGTCTGAAGAGAGCCAGTATTAATACGGTGGGAGATTTGATTGCCAAAAACCGTGAGGAAATGAGCAAGATAAGAAATCTGGGCCAAAAATCACTGGAGGAAATTGAAAGAAAGCTTAAGGAATTAAACCTGTCGTTTAGGAAGTCAGAAGATTAGAAAGGAGGGGCCCCCGTGAGTTATCGCAGGTTAGGGCTCAGGAGTGATCATAGAAGGTCGGTGCTAAGAAACTCGGTGACCTCTCTGCTGAAAGAAGGAAAAATCAGCACTACTGAAACCAGGGCCAAGGAAATAAAAAGGCTGACGGAAAAAATGATTACCCTGGGCAAAAGAGGAGATTTACATGCCCGCAGGCAGGCTGCTGCCTATATTATGAGCGATGAGGTCATACAGAAACTTTTCAGCGATATTGCTGCTCGTTATGAGGAACGGAATGGTGGCTATACCCGGCTGATAAAAACGGGTTATCGCAAGGGTGATGGTGCACCTATGGTTTTGATTGAACTGGTAGAATAAACTCACCTTTCATCGGTGAGCGGTGGTTGAAGTCCTCGGCCATGAGGAGTAAGCATGATAAGTCTTAGGGATTTGACCTATTTCTATCCGGGAGAAGAGCTTCCGGCTTTAAAAAACATAAGCCTGGATATTCGAGAGAATGAATTCCTGGTGATATTAGGGAGAAATGGCTCCGGCAAATCAACTCTGGCCCGTTTGTTAAACGGGCTTTTGCTTCCCAGTCAGGGAAAAGTGGAAGTAGATGGCTGGAATACCGCTGATGCTAACCAGCTTCAGCTTATCCGGCAAAAAGTGGGTTTGCTCTTCTCCAACCCGGAGAACCAGTTGATTTCCAACCAGGTGGAGGAGGATGTGGCTTTCGGTCCGGAAAATCTAGGTCTAAACCCTGCTGAGATTCGCCGTAGAGTAAATGATTCACTGCGACTGGTCTCTATGGAATCCTATAAAGATTCAGCTCCCGCTTTCTTGTCCGGAGGCCAGAAACAAAAAATAGCCATTGCCGGAGTGATGGCTATGAAGCCGCGCTACCTGGTCTTGGATGAGGCATTGTCCATGATTGACCCCCGGGGAAAGCGGGAAATAATGGAGAGTATACGCAGCCTGCATAAAAATGAGGGAGTAGCAGTGATTATGATTACCCATGACCTGGAGGAAGCGAGAGAAGCAGACCGGGTGGTGGTGTTGGAAGAGGGAAAAGTAAAAACTATCTCTACTCCCGAAGAACTATTCCCCGGGCACGCTTCATTATTGGCCCTGGGCCTGGCGCCCCTGGAAATAAGCCATATTATTGCAGAAATCAACCGCCAGGGGATTTTGCTAAGAACAGATATTTTAGATATGGATAAGCTGGTTGAAGAAATATGTCACTTTATCTAGAGAACATCTCCTTTACTTATCAGTCAGGGACGCCTTTTGAAAAAACTGCTTTGAGCGGGGTAAGCCTGAGCATAAATGACGGTGATTTCGTAGGTATTACCGGCGGAAGCGGTTCCGGAAAATCCACCCTCTTGCAGGTTTTAAGCGGTTTACTATTCCCTTTTGCAGGTAAACTCTGCTTGGATACTGAAGCCATCAATCCGGGTCAGAAGAAGTCGCTCAATCGGCTGCGCCGGATAGTGGGACTGGTATTCCAGTTTCCGGAGGAGCAAATCTTCGAGCTCCAGGTATATGATGAAATAGCTTTTGGCCCGCGCAACCTGGGTTTCTCCCGGAGTGAAGTAGATGAGCGGGTGCGGGAAGCCATGAATCACATGGGGCTGGGCTTTGAAAAATACAGCTTACGCCATTGTCATAGCCTGAGCAGCGGCGAGAAGCGCCGCCTGGCCATTGCGGCAATTTTGGCCATGCAACCGCAAATCCTTCTTCTGGATGAGCCTGCTGCCGGACTGGATTATGAAGGATGGCAGGCCTTGCTGCAGCGCCTGAACTATCTAAACCGGGAAAAGGGTATCAGCATTGTCATGGTATCACACCATTACCAGCAGTTGCTGGCCTCTTGCCCCAGGATAATACTTCTGGATAAAGGACGGCTCATCCTGGATGCCGCATCTTCTTCCTGGTTGGAATACTTGGATTTCCTGATGCAGCAGGGGTGGGAACTAACTGCCTCCCAGGAGTTGGTATATCGCTTAATGCAAAAAGGATGGGAGTTTGCTTCTTCTCCTCGCAGCCCCGAAGAAACGGCTTGGGCAGTGGTAGACTTCATTCGCCGCTCCCGCAAATAGTAAAAAAACATTATTGATTCGCAGCGTATGTTATGTAGGGAACGACCCCTGTGTCGTTCCAAATCAGGCGCAACAACCTTAATAGCGACTGCAAGGCGTTGTAAGGGCGGTCTTCGACGCCCGCTTTGTATATTTATGCAACAAAATAGGTTTTTTTACAGTGCTGTCAAAGGATAAAATAATTAAAGCCAGGAGCGAGGAAAAATGAATACAAGCCTGATTCTGGGTCAGTATATACCGGAAAAGTCTCTAATTCATGAGCTGGATCCACGCAGCAAAATCATCGGAACCGCGCTGCTTAGCCTGGCTGTTTTTTTAAGCGCTTTTCCGGAAGAGCAGCTCTTCATACTATTCCTGGTAATGATTATTATTCTGACCAGCAAGATAAGCATGCGCATCCATTACCTGGCTTTGAAACCGTTTTTATTTATCCTCGCTTTGGCCCTTTTAATTCAGATGCTTATGACTCCCGGCCAGGAACTCATTGAATTTTATTTCATTAAAATCACGGTGGAAGGATTGCAGGCTGCGGGGTCATTGGGCTTGCGTTTGCTTACTCTACTTATTCTGGCCAATTTGCTTAGCCTGACTACTACTCCCATGGCTTTCACCGCTGCTTTGGAAAGAATGTTTAGACCGTTAGGGAAATGGGGGTTACCGGTGCATGAATTGGTAATGGTAATGAATATCAGCTTGCGTTTTATCCCCTTGCTCCTGGAGGAAGCGGAGCGCATCCGGAAGGCCCAGCTGGGGAGGGGTGCTGATTTCCGCCAGGGAAAGCTGCTGGGGAGAATAAGAAGACTGGGGGCAGTTATTATTCCGGTTTTCCGGCTCTCCATTTACCGTGCGGAGATGATAGCAACTGCTATGGAATCGAGAGGCTACTGTGGGGCCGAGGGAAGAACCCAGCTTAATGAATTGAGAATGAAAGCATTTGATTATGTTTATATAATTTTAAGCCTGGGGATGTGTCTGCTGGTAACTATGACATGGGGACGGGGTTGTTGACACACTCGCCGGCGAGTGTGTCAACAACCCCGTCCCCATGTCAACTCAGGCTGAAAAATAGGGAGAAAAGCAATGACCAGGATTAAACTGTTGTTGGAATATGACGGCCGCAATTATCACGGGTTCCAGCTGCAAAAAAATGCCAATACGGTACAGGCGGAATTGGAAAAAGCTATTTACCGGCTGAGCGGGGAACAGGCCACTTTAGTTTGCGCAGGACGAACCGATGCGGGAGTTCATGCTTGGGGTCAGGTAGTAGCTTTCGATAGTTGCTCCACTATTCCCGGTGATAGGTGGGCTTATGCTTTAAACAGCCAGCTGCCGGAGGATATTCAGGTCTTGGAAAGTCAGGAGACAAGAGCCGAGTTCAATCCCCGTTTTGATGCGCTTAAAAAGTGCTATGGCTATCTCATCTATCGCCAGAAGAAAAAGGCTACTTTTTATCGTCATTATGCTCTCTGCAGTACTGAACCGCTTAAGCTGGAAGCTATGCAGGAGGCGGCCGGGATACTCAAGGGAAGGCAGAACTTCAGGTCCTTTTGTGCCAGCGGTTCCTCGGCGCGAACCTTTGAAAGGGAGATATTTCGTTGCTGTTTAAGTGAAAAGGGACCTTACCTGCTTTTACGTATAGAAGCAGATGGTTTTCTATACAATATGGTAAGAATAATTACCGGCACCCTTTTGGAAGTAGGAAGGGGCAAGTATCCTCCCCAACACTTGAGAGAGATAATTGCCTCTCAGGATAGAACCCGGGCCGGACCAACGGCCCCACCCCAGGGACTATACTTGCTGCAGGTGTTTTACCCGTAAGGTGTCAAGGGGACGGTCCGAAACCACTGAAAAAGTATCCTTTTTAAGCCGCCTGGGCGGCAACCCAGTCACAATCTGGTCGGTTAACCACTAACGGAGATAATAACTTCAAAATGAGAACATGTAAACCATTTAAGGCGGATACCAGCTTGGCTATCCGCTTTAAATTTACCGACAGGGCTGTTAGTTTGGCCTGAATGCGGATACTTCGTAGACCGTAGCCTTTGGCCCGGTCCAATCCGTGGAATCTTTTTAGTTCTGCATTCTTGGGTTCGATCTTCGCTCGCTTTCGGTATTCCTCAA
>NZ_BBQT01000003.1 GCF_001570625.1 Syntrophomonas wolfei subsp. methylbutyratica
CCCTTTAAAAGAAACACAGGCATTGGATTTATTGGAAATCGTTGAAGCACGGCACCAGAATGCATCGACCATCTTCTGTACGCAGTTTGCACCAGGCGGTTGGCATGAGAAGATTGGAGAAGTCACTCTGGCAGACGCCATTCTTGACCGCATTGTCCACGATTCTCACACGATTTTAATCGATGGCCGGGTGTCCATGCGGGAACGGCACGGAATCAACGGTAGTTAAAGAATCAAAACTGGTTTTTAAGGGCACGAACTTGCTCTTTGGAGACATCAGCTGTACCAACTGCGGAGCGATATTCCTCCCGAACTCAAGAAAGCGAAATGCGGGGTACAACCCCCAAAAGCGGGGACTCTATACGATCCGGGCATCTTGTACGGCAAAGTAAAATACGCTTTGCCGTTGCCCTCCCGCATTTGGCAGATGTGGGGTTGTTTTTAAAGGGTACAACACATGAAATTTTCAAAGAACAAAATATTAATAAAAGTGGTTCTAATGGTTGCACAAGGTGGCTCTATTTCATGCACAATGTGGCTCTAAAACATCACACTGCTGGCTTTTTTGGATCGCAGTAAACATACGGTGCATGTAATATGTGATCGTGATTACAATTTAATACACCCGCCCTTTGAAATCGACTTGCAAAAAACTACTGAGATTAGTGTTCTTAAGAGACTCAGCAATGAAGAGACAGACATTGTTCGTTCCAAGATTTATATGCAGAAGAATGAAGCGAGGACAGAATCCTGTGTAGGTTGATTTAATCTGGACTTTCAAGAAGTTCGAGTTTTTCAATTTTCCAGGATTTATCAGCATAAGAAAGGTGAACCGTGAAAAGAAAGGAGTCCTGTTCAGAGTAGCACCCTGAATAAGACCGTCGAAAAATAATGCTACTATGATTTGGCTGGTAAAAACTGCATTCATTATAATCCGCTTGAGTTAAAACAGGGATACCATCGCAGGGAACAATCGCCAGCTTTTCATTACCCGGAATCCACTGTGTATAAGCCTCAACTATATCTGAAGCCAGTTGGGGCTCAAATCCAGGGGAAAGAAAGTTGATGGCCTCATCACTATCATTAGCATGTTGGCTGATTAAATATCCGGAAGAGGAATCTACATCTTCCAGCAGAGAAGAGTAGATGGCAAAATCCTTGACCATGGCGGCAAAAGCTTGCTGAACTTCATTTGAGCCTTGGTTTACAGGATAATAAACTGGAGAAATGCTTAACCCATCCCGTGCTGTAGAATGGGCAAAGGTTAAAACTATAGTTATCAATAGTAAACAAATAATTCTTTTCGGCATTATTTTCACTCCAGATATTTTTAGTAATTATAGTATAAGACAAATACCAAATATTTACAATTACCAAAAGCAATCTGCTGGAGTAAGTTACCAATATTTATTTGCTTTTATATAATATCGCTCAGAAATCCTTCTATCTGAATAACCAGGTACTAAGCCCTAATAGGCTATAGCCGCAATCACCGATAAAAAGTGAGTTAGTAGGCGCTTAAATAGTAAGATGTAGTAGGAATTTAATTAACCCCCTTACTTTACTAATACAATAGTTGAACGATGGTTAAGCAATAGTTAAGCAATCGCTAAACTACTGTTCGTCGTCTTCCGCCTTCCGTCAACTAAACCTCATGAAAACACACCCCGAGTAATCCTGGTCCGGTGTGTACTCCGAGTGCCGGGCTTATATCTGAAGTTATTACTTCCCTGATATTGGGGAGATTACGCATTCTTTCTAATATGGCTTCACATTCCGCTTTGGCACCCCCGTGCAGAATAGCTAGGTTGAAGGGTTTGTCTTTCATAGATTGTTCTACCAGTTCAATAAGTTTATCTATGGATTTTTTTCGTCCTTTAGCTTTACAGAAGGTAAAATATTTTCCTTCTAAATTAACCGAAATGATAGGTTTCAGATGCAAAAATTCTCCCAGCATGCTGGCAACCAACCCGATTCTTCCGCCGCGACGCAGGTATTCCAAGGTTTCAATAACATAATAAAGATGCATTTTACTTTGCAGTTTCTTCTGGTTTTCCAGTATTTTATCGAAGCTCCACCCATTGGCAATATTGCGGGCAGCGTCCAGCACCAACCAACCGGTTCCCATGGATAGAGTTTTGGTGTCAATCACTTCTACTTTCATATCTTGAATGTCTTTGGCGATAAGCTTCACCGCTTGAAAGGTTCCCGAGAGCCCGCTGGAGATGTGAACAGCCAGCACATGAGTAAAGCCCTCGCTACGAATTTTATCAAAGATCTCTTGGATTTCTTGTAATGGCGGCATAGCAGTGGTAGGGATTTCCTGGGGCATACGGGCATAAACCTCTTCGGGTTGAATATCCACCCGGTCGGCGTATTCTTGATGGGGATAGATTACTCTGGCGGAAACAACCTTAATATTAAATTTTTCAATAAAGCTGCGAGGCAGGTCACACATGCTATCACATAGCAGGGCTATCTTTTCTTGCAAAATATTCATCTCCCTTATAAATCTAATTTTTACCAATATAACCTGTCCATAAGCTCTAACCTTTTATGAAGCACTTGTATCCGGAGGAAACTAAAGCATTCAGCAAAAGTAAGCTAATTATCTTAACTATAATATAATACTAAGCATATTGTAGATGATTTTTAGTAGTTTGGGCAAAAAAATATAACGAGGCGAAATATTCCCCCGCATCCACAATAGTGAGCGAAGCGAACATCAGTGGTGCCCGCAGGGTGCTTCTTTAAGCTGCCGGGCTTCAATAAATAAAGAAAACAGGCGGCGGGTTCTAATCCCCCGCCTCGTTGCAGCGCTGTGTTGAAACTGCTCCGCAGTTTCTTCCGATGCTTAAACGAATATTTGACATCAGCGAACAATATAAGTAATATTGTTGTGTAAAGCAATTTCCCTTTACGAAGGAGAAGAGTTGCTATGCTGGAGAAAACAGAACATATGATTATGCTTAAAGATTTTTATGGTCCTTTGCTGACTTTAACACAGCAGGATCTTATGAGTCTTTATTATGAAGATGACTGGTCTTTATCCGAGATTGCAGAAAACAGAGGAACTAGTCGTCAGGCGGTTTATGATGTGCTTAAAAGAGCTGAAACTGCGCTACAGGAATATGAAGAACGGCTGGGACTGGTTGATAAATTCGTACTTACCCGCCGGGGATTGGAAGAAGCCTATGCTTTATTGAAAAAGACAGGCTGTTTGGGGCAGAAAGAAATAGAAAAGGCTATTGAAATCCTCCATGAAATAATGGAATCGGTATAAAGGAGAGATACCGTGGCATTTGAAGGTTTATCAGATCGACTACAGGATATTTTCAAAAAGCTTCGAGGAAAAGGCAAAATAGGTGAAGAAGATGTAAAGACCGCGATGCGGGAAGTACGGCTGGCCCTCCTGGAGGCGGATGTCAATTTTAAAGTGGTCAAGGATTTTGTGGAGCGGGTTCGGCAGAGGGCTGTGGGGCAGGAGGTATTGCAGAGCCTGACCCCGGGACAGCAAATCATCAAGGTTGTTCACGATGAAATGACGGCTTTGATGGGAGGAAGCGAAAGTAAATTAAACCTTGCTGCGAAACCCCCTTCAATATATATGCTGGTGGGACTGCAAGGAGCTGGAAAAACCACTACGGTGGCTAAACTTGGGCGAAATTTGCTTAAACAGGGAAGAAGGCCGGTACTGGTTGCTGGTGATATCTATCGCCCGGCTGCTATTAAACAGTTGCAGGTTTTAGGCGAGCAGGTAGGAATACCCGTTTTCTCCATGGGTCAATCAAATCCAGTGGATATTGCCAGGGCTTCCCTGGAATATGCCCGTAGCCAAAATCGGGACATAGTTATTTTAGATACTGCTGGAAGGCTGCATATCAATGAAGAACTGATGGATGAACTGAAGCAGATAAAATCGGCGATTAATCCCCATGAAATTCTGCTGGTGGTTGATGCCATGACCGGGCAGGATGCAGTCAATGTGGCCGAGTCCTTCAACCGGGACTTGGGATTGACCGGAGTAATACTAACCAAGCTCGATGGAGATACCAGAGGTGGTGCTGCTCTTTCTGTCAAAGCGGTTACGGGTTGCCCTATAAAATATGTAGGTATGGGGGAGAAGCTGGATGCTTTGGAAACCTTTTTCCCCGATCGAATGGCATCCCGTATACTAGGTATGGGTGATATCCTGAGCCTGGTTGAGAAAGCCCAGGCCAATATTGATCAGGAAAAAGCCCGGGAAATGGAACGGAAAATTCGTAAACAGGAGTTTACTTTGGAGGATTTCTTGGAACAGATGCAGCAGGTAAGATCAATGGGGCCTCTGGATGAATTGTTGGGAATGATTCCTGGGATCGGGAAACAGATGAAGGGTTTCAAAGGAGAGTTTGATGAAAGAGAGATATTAAGAATTGAAGCCATAATAAAATCCATGACATTGCAGGAAAGAAGAGATACCTCTATCATTAATGGAAGCAGGAAGAAAAGAATTGCCCGGGGGAGTGGAACCAAGGTTCAGGAGGTAAATCGTCTATTAAAGCAGTTTGAAGAATCCAGAAAATTGATGAAACAGTTTGCTGACCTTGGCGGGAAAAAAGGAAAACGAGGGGGAATGCCCCCTATAAGATTTCCGTTTTAACCCGGATGTTCGAAGGCCAGTGCAGTGGTGAAAAGCTAAACGGGGTGTTTGAGTGCTAAAAGCCTACTGGGAATATTAATCCCTCATCCCGCTTTTGTTAAATTTCAGGTTAATTTAAGGAGGTGAATACGTGGCAACAAGAATCAGACTGAGGAGAATGGGAGCCAAGAAGAGTCCCTTTTACCGGTTGGTAGTAGCCGATTCAAGATACCCCAGAGATGGCAGATTTATTGAAGAATTGGGATATTACAATCCTTCCACCACTCCGGCGACAGTAAATATTGATGAAGAAAAAGCACTTAAATGGTTGGCCAGTGGAGCTAAACCTTCTGATACAGCTAAGTCGCTTTTGCAAAAACAGGGAATTATGGCCCGCTTCGCGGAAATTCGCAAGTAATATAAGAGCCAGGCAGGGGGGAAATTTAGTGAAAGAACTGGTGGAGTATATTGCCAAATCCCTGGTAGATAATCCAGACGAGGTTGAGGTCAGAGAAAGCGAAGGGGAAAGATCCACGGTACTGGAACTTAAGGTGGCCGCCGATGATATGGGAAAGGTTATCGGAAAACAGGGCAAGATTGCCAAGGCCATTCGTACTCTGACTAAAGCAACAGCAGCCAAAGAAGGGAAAAGGGTAGCAGTAGAAATAGTAAAGGAGGGCTAATTTATTAGCCCTTTCTATTTGATATTATGCGGGTACTTTAGCGTTGATGCGGGGCATTAACCGGGCATGGGCCGGAACGCTTTTATAACGAGGCGAAATATGACCCCCGCATCCATAATAGTGAGCGAAGCGAACATCAGTGGTGCCCGCAGGGTGCTAAGCGGTCGCCTATTAACAAAACAGGCGGCGGGTTCTAATCCCCGCCTCGTTGCAGCGCTGTGTTGAAACTGCTCCGCAGTTTCTTCCGATGCTTAAAAGCTATTTGGATGAAAAATAGAGTCCGGGAGGCGATGGCTTGAATAGTGATAAGTTGGTGGCTATTGGGAAAATTGCCGGAACTTATGGTTATGCAGGATGGCTTAAGGTGATTCCCCTTACTGATTTCCCGGAACGTTTTTATAAGCTGGATAAGGTTATTCTAAATCAGGGAGGAAAGCTGGGGACATTCCTTGTTGATGGGCTTAAGGCTCATAATAATTTCTATCTATTCAAGTTTAGTGGAATCGATACAGTGGAAGTTGCCCAGGGCTTTCAAAATGGGATTTTGCAGATTGATGAGAGTGAACTTTATCCCTTACCTGAAGGTTATTTCTACCACTTCCAACTCCAGGGACTTTCTGTATACGATGAAGAAAAGGGCCTGCTGGGGGAGTTAACGGATATAATCGAAACCGGGGCCAATGATGTTTATGTAGTGGATTCTCCCCAATATGGAGAAATACTTATTCCCGCTATTAAAGATGTTATCCTAGCGGTAAAGCTGGAAGAAAAGCGCATGGAGATTAAGCTTTTACCGGGCTTGATTGAAGATTGAGGTAATTATGAAGATAGATATTTTAACCCTGTTTCCTGAGATGTTTGTCTCTCCCTTTAATGAGAGCATAATAAAAAGGGCCCGGGAACAGGGAATTATCACTATCAATATTACAAATATCCGGGATTTTGCTCAGGATCGGCAGCAACAGGTGGATGATTACCCTTATGGTGGGGGAGCAGGCATGGTTTTAAAAGCTAATGTCTTGGGAACTGCTATAGAAGAAGTGAAAGGCCCCGATACATGGGTGCTGTATATGTCTCCCCAGGGCAAGCCGCTTAACCAGGACAGGGTGTGGGAATTAGCCAGAAGGAAGGAACTGCTCATTGTCTGTGGTCATTATGAAGGAATAGACGAGAGAGTTATGGCCATGGTAGATGAGGAAATCTCCATAGGTGATTATATACTAACCGGAGGTGAACTTCCGGCTATGGTTTTGGTCGATGCTATAGCTAGATTGATACCAGGAGTTTTGGGCGATGAGAATTCAGCTATGGAAGAATCCTTTAGTTGCTCACTGCTGGAATATCCGCAGTACACCAGACCGGCTAGCTATGGTGAGCAGGAAGTTCCGGAAGTTCTTCTTTCCGGGCACCATGAAAATATCCGGCGTTGGAGAAAAAAACAGAGTCTTTTGCGTACTCTCTTGAAACGCCCCGATCTTTTATTGAAGAAATGCTTTGATGAAGAAGAAAAAAGCTTGTTGGAGGAAATACTATTCCACAGGGAGAATAAGCGTTGAGAAAAGCGAAAGTATACATCGCTCTGTTACACTATCCGATGTATAACAAGCGTATGGAAATAATAACCACTTCTATCACCAACCTGGATTTGCATGACATCTCCCGGGTAGCGCGTACCTATGATGTAGATGCGTTTTTTCTGGTCCATCCTTCCCCTAACCAACAGGAATTGATAAGAGATATTATTTCTTACTGGCAGGATGGTTATGGGGGCCAATACAACCCTGACCGGAAAGATGCTTTCAATATCATAAAAAGTGCTGAAACTTTGGAAGAAGTGCAAGAATACCTGGAGAGTATGAATGGAGAAAAGGTTTTTACGGTAGCTACGGATGCTCGATTATATGCCAATACCATTAGCTATAGCCAGCTGAAAAACATGGTTTTTAATGAAGAGAAATCATTTTTACTCCTCTTTGGCACCGGTTGGGGAATACAAAAGGAAATAATGGAGAGTTGTGATTATATATTACAACCCATCGAAGCGAAGCGGAACTATAATCACCTGTCGGTTCGCAGCGCTGTATCGATAATTTTGGATCGCTTGTTAGGAGAATACTGGTTTAACCTATAGTTTTTTCTTGAGATTATGGGTATCCTGTGATAAAATATTTTTGTTCTGTGTAAAAAAGGTGGTCCGCTGCATTAAACTAAAATGTATGAACACCTTCTGGAAGGAGGTTGGATGATGCAAAACATAATCAAGTCTATCGAAGAGGAATACTATAAGAAAGACCTGCCTCGCTTCGGCCCCGGCGATACCGTCAAGGTTCATGTCAAGGTGGTGGAGGGTACCCGGGAAAGGCTTCAGGTTTTTGAAGGAACGGTAATAAAGATTAGAGGCACCGGTTTGTCCCAAACTTTTACCGTAAGGAGAACCACATCTGGGGTTGGAGTAGAAAGGACATTTCCTCTGCATTCTCCCAAAATTGCCCGAATCGAAGTGACCAGAAGGGGCAAGGTTCGCAGGGGACGCCTGTACTATCTCCGCCAATTGACGGGCAAGAAGGCCCGGGTAAAAGAAAAAGGCAGGTATTAAGATTAATAATGACGAAGGAGAATACCAGCAGGTATTCTCTTTTTTCTTAAGCTGATAAAAAGGTTTTCAACTTTAGAAAAAGGAGGAAATACCTTGACTATTAACTGGTTCCCAGGCCACATGGTAAAGGCCAGGAGAGAAATAGAAAAGAACATAAAACTGGTTGACATAGCTTTAATACTGCTCGATGCCCGGGCTCCTTTTTCCTGCCGGAATAGCGATTTAGAGAAGATAGCCAGGAATAAGAAAGTTGTAATGGTATTAAACAAGGCTGACCTGGCCTCGCCGGAAGCAATCCGTCATTATATGCAAGCTCTTGAGCAGGAGGGTTTTCTGGTAGTTGCCATGGATTCTCTCAGCGGTAAGGGTCGTCAAGCAGTTTTAAGAATGGCAAAATCAGCCTTCCAGGAGAAGGCGGAGGAATTGCAAAGAAAAGGTAGAAGGCCAAGAGCTATCCGAGCGATGATAATGGGGGTTCCCAATATCGGGAAATCTACTTTCTTAAACTCTCTGGTGGGGCAGAAAATTGCCCAGACCGGAGCCAAGCCGGGGGTAACCAGAGGTAAACAATGGGTACGGCTGCGTGAAGATATAGAATTACTGGATACACCAGGCTTGATGTGGCCCCGGGTTGAAAGTGAGGAACAGGGATTAAAACTGGCTCTTTTAGATATAGTGGGGGAGAATGCTTATAGCGAGTATGAGGTAGGACTTTACTTGCTCTCTATTTTAAAAGATAAACACCCGCAAATCCTGCTGGAGAAGCTGGGATTGGATGCAGGAAACCAACTTGAAGAAGAGATGCTGGCGAAGATAGCCGGGAAAAGAGGTTACCTGCTTAAAGGAGGAGTACCCGACCTGGATAAAACCTGCCAGGTCTTGCTGCAGGAATTCCGGCGGGGAAAACTGGGAAATATCAGCTTGGATTAAAGCAGGCAAAAGAACCGTCCCTATGCCTGCCCCCATGCCTGCCTATTGATTTGTTTGGAGTGAGCCTGGTGTTAAGACGATTTGCTATAGTATTTATATTTATCAGCCTGGGCAGTTTGGCCTCATATTATATATACCAGGCTACAATTGGCCAGCAGGAACCTGCGGAGCAGTGTACGGCTTCGCCGGTTTCAAAGATTAAAAATACCCCCACCCCGAAGAAGGCGACTATTACCCTTACTGCAGCCGGTGATTGTTTGATGCACAATACTCAGATATGGTCCGGGCTGCAAGCCGATGGCTCTTACTGTTTTGACAGCTTCTTTCCTGAGGTAAGAGAGCTGATTATGGAAGGAGACTACAGTTCAATCAATTTTGAGGCGGCTATGGCCGGTCCGGATTCCGCTTATACCGGTTACCCTCTCTTCAATAGTCCTGATGCTATGGCGCAAACTCTGAAGGAAGCTGGTTTTGACCTGGTGGCAACAGCCAATAACCACTGCCTGGATCGCGGAGTAAAAGGAGCCATTCGCACCCTGAAGGTTTTAGAACAGGCAGGTCTGGATACTCTGGGAACATATAAAAGTGAAGAAGACAGCCATACTTACTTGATAAAGGATATCAAGGGTGTAAAAGTGGCTTACCTGGCCTATACTTATGGTACCAATGGCATACCGCTGCCGGATGAATACTCTTTTCTGATAAATTTCCTGGATGAAAAAGAAATTTTGGCCGATATCAAGGCAGTCAGACCCCAGGTAGATGTTTTGGTGTTGGTTTTGCACTGGGGATTGGAATATAATCCCCGGCCATCTGACATGCAGAAGAGGCAGGCTTATAGCTTTCTGGAAGCTGGCGCGGATGTGATATTGGGCAGTCATCCCCATGTTATTCAGACCATGGAAAAGATAAGAATCGCGGAGAAGGATAAATTTGTAATCTACTCCATAGGCAACTTCATCAGCCATCAGATTGGACAGGAACGCAATAGCGGCATAGTCCTGAAAATGAAATTCACCAAAGATTTCTCCAGCGGAAATACCCTTTTGGATGAAGTCTCATATACCCCAACCTTCTCCCATTCCTATCAAGAAGCAGGCAAAATGAAATTCCGGGTAGTTCCGGTAGAAAAGACCATAGAAAAAATTGAAAAAGGTGAAGAGAGAATTTTAAGTAAAAACCACCTCCCGCTGCTCCAAGCAGTACTGGCTTCAACCAGGTCCCAACTGGGCGAAGGTTTTAGCAGGAAGTAGAGCTAATACCGCTATTTACCAGGGTTAAGTGCGGGGTTTAGTCTTTATTGAGGGACGTGATTATTGTAAAATAGATGATAATGATAGCAGTATAAAGAGCAGAATAATATGAAGCAATTAGAGGAGGTTTATTGGATGCAGGACTTATATTGGGAGTGCAAAGTTTGTGAAGCATGTGGGGTATGTGGAAAAAGTGAGGAGGAATGCAGATTATACGATGAGTATTATGGTTTCGGAAAATCTCCGGGGGCTGGAAAAGCTGAAAGAGGTTCTTTGGCTGTTCTGGAAAGGGACGCCAGGAAGCTTAATCAGGCCAATCAAGGTGTTATTAACCGTTTAAACGGTCGCATCGTTAAAGTTATTGAAGGAGAATCCACGGCTCTTTTGACTATTGCAATGGGAGAGCATTACATAAGCTCCATGATGCCTTTGAGCAGATTCAGGGAGAGTGGAAAAAAGATCGGAGACCTGCTTGCGGTGGCATTTAAGTCGATTGATGTAAAAGTTATGAATTAGCTCCCTTGAGGACATGCTAATAAAAATGGGGATAGTCAGAACCAGAAATAAACGCTGATTTGTCCCTCAATTAATATCCCTAAAGTCTATTACCAATCATTGTTCTTGTACCAGGTCAAAGGCCTTGGAATTATCCAAGGTCTTTTTTTTTTGCATATTAGTACCAGGCTACAGCAAAATTTATGAGGATATGGTATGTTTAGGGTGAGGTGGTCAGAATGAACTTGGGCGAAATAATGAGCCCCAACCCTGTTTTACTAAGACCGGAACAATCAATCCGCGAAACCGTAACCCTTTTCCTGGAGCGGAATATTGATGGAGCTCCGGTGGTGGATGAGAATAATCAAATTATCGGACTTTTTACCAAGACCCATGTTTATCGAGCGATAAAAGAGAGCATGGATATGCTTCAACCCATAGAAAACATAATGAAGCGCGATATTATTATTGGACACCCGGACGAAGAGATTGAAGATGTGCTATATCCCGGCCTGGGAAGATTGCCCATAGCAGATGAAACAGGGATTGTGGGCATGATTACCCGGACTGATCTGGCTCGGGTTTTCCTGGAGTCATATAGGAATATATCCAGTGAACTGGATGCCATTATCAACTCTACTCATAATATGATTGTTTCCGTGGACAAGCAATCCAGAATCAGGGTATTCAACCGGGCCGCGGAAAAACTTTTAAAACAAAAAGCGGAGAATGTAAAAGGCAAGCTTATCGATGATGTATACCCTACCAGCCGTCTTACCAATATAATCAAGTCGGGGCAGGTTGAGACCTTGCAGAAGATTATGTTGAATAACCACTATTTTATCTCCAATCGTTCACCGATAATTAAAGATGGCGAGATAATTGGAGCAGTTGGTGTTTTGCAAGATATTTCCGAACTGGAAGAGTTGTCGCGGGAATTAAAATATGTTAAAGAACTCAATGAAGAGCTGGATGCCATTATTGAATCATCTTATGACGGTCTTTATATTACGGATGGCAATGGGATGACATTACGTTTAAATCAAGCTTTTGAAATGATAACCGGCGTTAATGGACGCGAATTTTTAGGAAGGTATGTGGATGACATAGCACAGGAGGGGATTGTTTCCGAATCGGTAAGCTCTCTGGCCCTTGCGCGCAAAGAGACCGTGACTATTATTCAAGAAACCAGAAGCGGCAAGACTACTTTGGCTACAGGCAGCCCGGTCTTTGATAAAAACGGCAATATATTTCGCGTGGTTTGCAATGTTCGGGATATTACGGAACTCAATATGCTGAAACAGAAA
Source organism: Syntrophomonas wolfei subsp. methylbutyratica (assembly GCF_001570625.1). Classification (GTDB taxonomy): domain Bacteria; phylum Bacillota; class Syntrophomonadia; order Syntrophomonadales; family Syntrophomonadaceae; genus Syntrophomonas; species Syntrophomonas methylbutyratica. The sequence goes on from NZ_BBQT01000003.1 coordinate 11,886, forward strand.
TTGGAGAAGGTTCAGGGATTAAGTCAACACTATGAAAGCCAGTTAAAAACCCTGCGAATTTACAGTGGTACAGATAAAATAATAAGCAAATCTAGCGAAATGAGAAAGCTTTTGGAGACGGTAGTTCGATTGGCAGAGGTAGACTCCACCATTTTGATCAATGGTGAATCAGGAACCGGCAAGGAGCTGATTGCTGAGACCATTCATAACCACAGTGCTCGCGCCAAGAAACCGTTTATTAAGGTAAACTGCGGAGCCATCCCCGAGAACCTGATGGAATCAGAGCTTTTTGGTTATGATTATGGGGCTTTCACCGGAGCCAAAAAGGAAGGGAAGGCTGGTTATTTCGAGCTGGCCCATGAGGGAACCCTTTTTCTGGATGAGATAGGCGACCTGCCCTTTAATTTGCAGGTAAAACTCTTGAGAGTATTGCAGAGCAAGGAAATAAACCGGGTGGGGGGGAGACAAGCTCTCAAAGTTGACACCCGGATTCTGGCTGCCACCAACCGCAACCTCTTGGAAATGGTGCAGAAAAAGCAATTCAGGGAGGATCTTTTTTATCGTCTACATGTAATTCCGGTTATAATTCCTCCATTGAGGGATAGAAAGGAAGATATACCATCGCTGATAGTGCATTTTATCGCTTTGTTTAATCGTAAATATAGACTTAACAAGCGCATTTGCCCAGATGTAGTGGATATATTGATGGCTTATGACTGGCCGGGAAATGTACGTGAACTGGAAAATCTGATTGAAAGGCTGGTGGTTATATCCTCCAGTGATATCATAAGCCGGGATGAGCTTCCGATTCATTTGGGTTCGGCTGTACTTGATTCCCCCCAGGTGAGTGTTTCGGCGATTGTTCCACTCAAAGAAGCGGTAGAAAGTGTAGAAAAACAATTGCTGGAAAGGGCCTTTGCCCAGTATCGTACTACTCGTCAGATAGCAAAAAAATTGGAAGTGAATGCCTCTACTGTGGTTAGAAAAGCTGCCAAATATGGGATTTCATCGTCAAGCAATAGCAATAAGAGAACATAACATGTTGCTGTAGTGCAACGTGTTATGCAAATACGCAACGCGATTTCATGGCGATATTGTTGCAATATTGCAACAATATTAGTATGCGAAAAAAATTGAGATATTTAAAGATTTGACCATTGCTTGAGAACTATTGGAGAAGTTGTAGTGATTAGAACAGCGGAAAAGAGCAATAGAGATATTAAAATACAATACAGGAAATAAGTGCCAATATCAATAAATAGACTAATAAAAATATGATGTTGCTGAACCGCAACAATTGTTATTGTCAGTACAATAACTATCTATTGTATACCAGAGCTTAATCCCTTTTTTAGATTTATAAGCTGCCAAACACTGTACTTCTAATGACCTCCCCTGTTGAACAATCTAATATAATTCTTGGAATTTGAGCAGGAATTGGCCTGGTTTTATGATGTTTTTATAAATATGGCATAGTATTTGCATATATAAAGTGTGACTCAAGATTGTGTTTTATGGCTAGAACCTGATAAGCGAAATGAAAAGAGGTTGCTCTGCAAAAGAATAAAAAAATATGTATAGGAACTATTGAGAGCCTTGAGCCCCACCAGATTCTAATTCGGTTGGGCTTTTATTTTTCTCAAGATTATTTAATGGAATGATTTCGCCAGCACTTAATTATATTAAAAATACATAAGAAAAAAATGGTTCGTTTTTAACATTAAGCTTTTCTATCAATTTGATAAAGGAGGAGAGCGAATTGTGAATGATTTCAGGTGCAATAAGTGTCATAAACTCCTGGGGAAATATCGCGACTGTCTTGAACTAGAGATAAAATGCCCTCGTTGTGGAAGCAGGAACAGTCTCGCTCAAAAGCTAAAAAATGAAAATGAAAATGAAAGAGAAAAGGAATTGTGCCTGGCCAGTATTGAAAAACGGAGAGGGTAAATTTCAATTCTTAATCATTTATACTAAGACAATTATATAATTTCTTGTCTGTTTAGAGAGCCATAGAGCCCCGTCAGATATTTCTGCCGGGGCTCATTATTTGGGGGGGAGGTGAGATTCAGGCGTTTGCTGCTGGTATCAGCTAGTCCTATCGATAGTCTTGCTATCTGTTAAAAAGGGAAAATACATGTAGCACAAAAAGAAAAAGGAGGAAAGATTATGTCGGATTATGTGCAAAAACTAGAAATGAAGAGGGCCGACTATCCCAAGAAAATTGCAGTTAGCGGTTTTGGGGAGAGAAAACCGGATTACAGCGGTATGGGGAGAAATGTCGGCAATGTATACAAGAATTTCCGAGAAGTAGTCTGTGTGGAAGCTTGCCGTACACCTTATGGGGTAATGGGCGGAAAACTTAAAGAATATGATGCTCCGCAACTGGGGGCCCTGGCAATTAAGGAAGTATTGCGCCGCACCAATGGCAAAGTAAAACCGGAAGATGTGGATTATGTCTATATGGGACAGGTGGTGCCGGCAGGCAACGGGCAAATTCCCGGGCGGCAGGCCACCATACTGGCCGGGTTGCCAGAATCGGTTCCGGCCATTTCCGTAAACAAGGTTTGTTCATCCGGCATAAAGACCATTGATCTGGGTGTCCAAGCCATAATGTTGGGGAAAGCGGATATTGTTATAGCCGGCGGACAGGAAAGCATGAGCAACTGCCCCTATTCCTTGCCCGAAATGCGTTATGGACGACGTATGGGGCTATTAAATGCCAATTGTGTGGACCTCATGGTTTATGACGGTCTTTGGGATGCGTTCTATAACCGCCACATGGCCATACACGGCTCGGAAACCAGCGATGAGTTCGGGTTTACCCGCGAAGATAACGACGAGTGGGGGTACAACTCTCAGATGAAAGCTGTTGCCGCAATGGAGGCAGGCCGCCTGGATGATGAAATCTTCCCGGTGGAAACCAACAGAGGGAAAGATGTGTTGAGCAAGGACGAAGGACCCCGTCCCCAGACCAAGATGGAAGCTTTGGCCAAGCTGCCCCCGGTATTCAATCATAAGAGCACTGTTACCGGCAAGCCCGGCAGCGTAACCGCCGGAAATGCCCCCGGAGTAAATGATGGCGGTGATGTTTGCTTATTGATGAGTCGGCAGAAAGCCGATGAACTGGGTCTAAAACCCCTTTTCAGCATTGTCGATTATGCCGAAGTATCCCAGCAGACCAAGGATATCGCCACTGTTCCCGGCCTGTCCATAAAAAAAGTACTGGAACAGAACGGCATGACCTATAAGGATGTGGATTTAATTGAAATAAACGAAGCCTTTGCCGCGGTGGTTCTGGTAAGCGCTCGCACGATACTGGGCATGAGTAAAGAAGAAATGTTTGAAAAAGTCAATGTCAACGGAAGCGCTATTGCCTTTGGCCATCCCATCGGGGCCACCGGAGCTAGAATCGTAATGACTCTGGCCTATGAGTTGCGGCGCCGGGGCGGCGGAATTGGTGTTTGCGGAATATGCTCCGGGCATGCCCAGGGTGATGCTATGTTGATCAAGGTTGAAGCATAGAGAAAACGGGAGGCGAAATTTATGGCTATTAAGAAAATCATGGTCATCGGCGCCGGGCAAATGGGTGGAGGAATAGCTCAGGTATCCGCCCAGGCCGGCTATGATACAGTGCAATATGATATTAACATGGATCTGGTTAACAAGGGACTGGCTATTGTTGAAAAGAACCTGACCCGTGATGTTAGCAAGGGAAAGAAATCCAAAGAAGATAAGGCCGCTATTTTAGGCCGCATAAAACCATCGATCAAGCTAGAAGATGCCGCTGATTGCGACCTGGTAATTGAAGCCATCGTAGAGAATTTTGATATTAAAAAACAAGTATTCAGCCAGTTGGATCAGATAGCTCCGGCCCATGCTATTTTGGCCAGCAACACCTCATCACTGCCCATTACCCAGATTGCTGCCACCACCAAACGCCCGGAAAAAGTGATAGGAATGCACTTTATGAATCCGGTTCCAGTAATGAAACTGGTAGAGATCATTCGCGGTCTGGCTACCACGGATGAGGTCTATAAGATAATTGAAGAAGCCTCCATAAAAATGGGCAAAACTCCGGTTTGGTGCAAAGATGTTCCTGGTTTTATATCTAACCGGGTTCTGCAGGTCATGATCAATGAAGCCCTTTGGGAGCTTTATGAAGGCGTGGCCCCGGCGGAGAACATAGACAACATAATGAAGCTGGGTATGAATCATCCTATGGGACCCTGTGAACTGGCTGATTTGATAGGACTGGATACCATACTCTCTATTCTTAATGTCATGTATACCGGCTATGGTGATCCCAAATACCGCCCCTCTCCTCTGCTTAAGCAATATGTGCAGGCAGGCTGGTTAGGAAGGAAAACCGGCAAAGGCATCTACGACTACCGCAAATAACTTTTGCGGGATAAAAGCGGAAGACAGGTGAATTTATTATGGAATTTGAAAACCTGATCCTGAAAAAAGAAGAGCGGATTGCTCATCTGGTCATTAACCGGCCCAAGGCATTGAATGCTCTCAACCAGGACACCCTTATTGAAATAAAAACTGCAGTGGAAGATGTCAGAGACGACCAGGATATTGATGTGCTGATAATAAGCGGCGCCGGAGGTAAGGCTTTTGTAGCCGGAGCGGATATAACTTTTATGATGGAAATAAGCGCCCTTGAGGGCCGGGAATTCGGGCTTTTGGGTCAAGGAGTCATGCGATTGATCGAAGCCATGGAAAAGCCAGTGATTGCCGCTATTGATGGTTTTTGCCTGGGTGGCGGATGTGAATTGGCTATGGCTTGCGATTTTCGCATCTGTTCCGAGAAGAGCAAATTCGGACAGCCTGAGGTTGGCCTGGGTGTTACTCCGGGTTTTGGCGGAACCCAGCGCCTTCCTCGCATAGTAGGTACGGGAATCGCCAAACAGCTGCTTTATACCGGCGATATTATAAATGCGGATGAGGCTATGCGGGTTGGATTGGTCAATTATATAGTACCATCAGAACAATTGATGGGGAATGTGGAAAAGCTGGCGCAAAAGATTGCCTTACGAGGTCAGAAGTCAGTCAGATTCTGCAAGATAGCCGTAAATGAAGGCATGCAAACTGATATAGACCGGGCCATGACCGTAGAGGCGGATCTTTTTGGCCTTTGCTTTGCCACTGAGGATCAAAAGGAAGGTATGAGAGCTTTTGTAGAAAAAAGGAAGGCCAACTTTATTGGAAAGTAAGGAGATGAGAATATATGGATTTTAGTCTTAGCGATGAATCTTTAATGATGCGAGATATGTTCAGAAAGTTTTCTAAAAACGAGGTAGAACCTCTGGCTGCAGAAACCGACAGGACTCATGAATTTCCCATGGGTACTTTCAAAAAGATGGCCGATTTGGGATTGACCGGTTTGCCTATTCCTGAAGAGTGGGGCGGGGCTGGAGCCTCTTATCTTGATTTTGCTATGTTTGTAGAGGAACTGGCCAAGTGCTGCGCTTCAACTGCAGTAATTATGAGCGTGCATACTGGCCTGGGCTGTATGAGTACCTATCTTTATGGCAGCCAGCGGGTTAAGGAAAAATACCTGCGGGCATTGGCCACGGGAGAGATAGTTGGAGCCTATGCGCTGACTGAACCCAATGCTGGTTCCGATGCGGCTTCGCTCAAGTGCAAAGCGGAAGACAAAGGCGATTATTTCCTGGTCAACGGCAGCAAGATATTTATCACCAACGGGATAGTTGCTACCACTTATTGTACCTTTGTAAAGAGTGACCCCACTCAAGGATCCGGCCGGGGCATAACTTGTTTAGTTATCGAAAAAGATACGCCCGGTTTTACCATGAGCAAACCAGTAGCCAAGATGGGAATGAATGGCTCTCCCACAGTTGAACTCTACTTTGAAGATGTCAAGGTACCCAAAGAAAATGTATTGGGCGAAATAAACGATGGTTTTAAGGTAGCCATGGGTCTTTTAGCCGGCGGGCGCGTTACCATTGCGGCTCAGGGGCTGGGGATTGGTGAAGGGGCCTTGGATTATACCGTCCAGTATATCAAGGAAAGGCAACAATTTGGCAAGCCGCTGGCGGCCAACCAGGGGGTGCAGTTTATGGTGGCAGATATGGCTGCTGCGCTGGATGCTGCTCAATTGCTGGTTTACCGGGCTGCCTGGCTGAAGGACAATGGATTGCCCCATAACAAGGAAGCTTCTATGGCCAAAAAATTCGCCACTGATACGGGGATGGAAGTATGCACGAATTGCGTACAGCTTATGGGAGGCTATGGGTACTGCAATGAATTCCCGGTGGAGAGAATGATGCGTGATGTTAAAATAACCCAGATTTATGAAGGTTCCAACCAGATTCAAAGGATGATAATCGGACGGGAAACTATAGGCCGCTTCTAAAAAAGGGTGCAGCCCCTGGATGCTATAAATTAAATAGCCATCCGGGGGCGGCAAATAAAAATAGTACATTTTTAATTTAGAGCTTTGGACAGTAAAAGGCAAGTCCAATAAAAGAATTAAGACATAGGAAATATAAGGAGGAGAGAGGAATGGGTAAAGCGGAAAGAATTACCCTGAAAGAGGCGGGAGCCCTTATACAAGACGGCGACATGTTATCTTTCAGTGGCTTTACTATTTGGCGTCGACCTATGGCTCTGGTTTACGAGCTGGTTCGCCAGGGGAAAAAGAACCTGCACCTCTTTGAAGTGAATGGTGGCACCCACACCGAGGTATTGGCGGGAGCAGGGGCGGTTAAAATTTGGGAATCCTGCTGGGTAGGGCATGAACTCTATGGAAAATTGGGTGAAGGAGTAGCCCGGGGGCAGTGCGAGAAATCCATGATAGTTGAGGATTACAGCCATGGTCAGGTTGTGGCCAGATTGTTGGCCGGAGCCTATGGCTTGCCATTTTTCCCCACGGCACTCTCGATGGGTACCGATATTTTGAATCCCCAATACGATATGCTTAAGAGAGCTGGTCTTAGAGATGGCTCCAATCCTAAAATTCCCCGGCAGAAGTATACAGTGAGCCAGGATCCGTTTTATGATATGGGAGAAATCCTGCTAATGCCTGCTGCTAATCCCAATTGGGCACTGGTCTACGCTTCGCAGGTTGGTGATGAGGGAACCATGCGGGTTAATGCTCAGACCTATACTGATGCGGAAGTGATTAAGGCAGCGGATAAGGTTATTGTTGTGGCAGAAGAGATTGTTCCAGACAGCTATTTGCGCAGCGAGCCGGAAAAAAACATTGCTACCGGTTACTCCATTGATTATGTGGTAGAGCTACCCTGGTCAGCACATCCCACCGGTTCCCAGGGTTATTATGATGTCGATGCCGACTTCATCCGTAATTTCTATTCCGCTTCCAAGAGCAAAGCCGGCTATGACAAATGGGCTGAGGAATGGATATTTGGCGTTGATAGCCATGAGCAATATCTAGAGAAATTGGGCATTAGTAATTTGGAGAAACTGCGGGCCAATAAGGTCCTGGGTTATTCCACCAGGGTGAAAAGGGGGTCGAGATAAATGACAGCGAAGAATAATAAACTGGCCAAAGCGGGTGAATATAAACCAATTGATCTCCTGGCAGTTGCTGCTGCCCGGGAGGTAGTTGATGGGGATATTGTCTTTGCTGGAACCGGCCTGCCCATGCTGGCCATTATGTTAGCTCAAAAAGTAAGTGCTCCTAATGCGGTATGTATTTATGAAGCCGGGAGCATTGACGGACGGCCCATTGACCTGCCCACTTCTGTTGGTGATGCCCGTTGTGCCCACCAGGCTTCGATGGCAGCTGGTTTAACCGAGGCTTTTTACGGGCAGCTTCACTGTGGATATGTGGATCTGGCCTTCCTCGGGGGAGCTGAGATCGACAAGTATGGAAATGTAAATACTACAGTGGTTGGCGATTACCTAAGTCCGGAAAAGCGTTTTACCGGTAGTGGCGGTAACCCGGATATCAATGCTCTGGCCAGACGGACGGTATTTATAATGGTTCAGGAAAAGCGCCGTTTCAGAGAACATGTTGACTATATTACTTCTCCGGGCTGGAGGTTGCCCAAATGGCCCGGGGGAGAATTCGTGCATAAGAGAGAAGTATACGGCAAATTCTTCCGCGGGGGCGTGGAAGCAGTAATAACCAATATGGGCGTATTCAGGTTTGATGAGGAAGGGATAATGTACCTGGATACGGTTCATCCGGGATTCACTCCGCAACAGGTGAAAGATAACTGCTCTTTTGATCTTAATATCTCCCGGGTAAGCGGAGAGACCAAACCCCCGACTTATTACGAACTGGAATTACTTTATAAAGAAGTCGATCCGGAAGGTATCTTCTTGCCCTAGTTAAATCAGGTAGTCCCCTTATATTATTTATAGATTTTGGCCTCATTATCTTAGGTTTTGAGGCCCTATTTTTTTAAAGGGTTAATCATGTTTAGTAGGTGGAATTCCCAGCCCGCCTAGCTGTTGGTTATCTGTTTGTAGAGCAGGGGGTAAGTTCGATGGCACTGAAAAAGTAATAAATATTATTATGCTTATATTTTAAGCATCGGAAGAAACTCCGGAGCAGTATCAACTGTGCATCAAAAGGAGTTTTGCAGTAAAATCATTGATAAATTCTGCTATTATAGTCATAGAGAGATATTAAAGGGAGGAGTGATTTGTAGTGCAGCTTAGCGAGAATGTTTTGCTATTGGGCAATCGACACTTCAATTATTTTCTGGTGGGGAAGAAAGAGGCCGCCATTATTGAATGCGGGGTAAGTGGTGGGGTTTATAGTTTCCAAAAGCAGTGGGAGAAACTGCACCAAAAACCGGAAGTAAAGTATTTAGTGGCAATGCATGCTCATTTTGACCATGTTTGCGGAATACCTGCCTTGCAAAAGATGTTTCCTGCTGCTGTTTTACTGGCCAGTTCCCCAGCGGAAGCCGTTTTAAAAAAGGCCAAAATAATGGAAAACTTTTTTGCTCAGGATGAAAAAATGTTGGATTTGCTAGCGGACGAAGGAATAATTCCCCGGGGGCTGCAATCACCTAATGTAACGGAGATTGCTCTTGATAAGCTAATTGCTGAAGGAGATGAGATAAAGCTCGGCGGTGATTTGAACATCAAAGTATTAGATGCTCCCGGTCATAGTCCCTGCAGTTTAGCCTGCTACCTGCCTGCTGAGCAGGTTATGTTCATTTCTGATGCTTGTGGCTTTCAAATCTCGGATGAGGATATCTTTCCGGTGTTTTTTCAAGCTTATGACATTTACCTGGAAACTATAAAGAGGCTGATGAGCTATCCTAGCAAGCTTCTGGCTATTCCCCATGAACGGATATGGACAGGACGGAATATTGATGCTTTTTATAGAAGGGCTTTAAGCTCTGCAGAGCAGGCTTTTAATATAATTCGGGATTTATTGGATCAAGGATGGGAGGATGAGAAGATAGAAAAGGAGCTTTTTGCTCGCTATTATAAGGGTAGCTTAAAAATCTATACTCCGGAGAATATTCAACAATGTGTGCAAATCTTGCTCCGGCGAGTAAAAGAAAAGCTTTAAACCCGATCGTATATTAGCAGATATCCTGGACAAGCGGAAAATCTTTATAAAAGCTATGCTATAATGGTTAGAAACGTGCTTATCTCCTCTTTTAGCATGTAGGTTATATGTTAAACAACTACGCAATAAGGGTGGTCGGCTAAATATGAAGACTTTTCCAGAACTATTTTCCCCGGCTTATATTGGCAAATTGCTGGTGAAGAACAGGATTGTTATGGCTCCTATGCTAGTATCCTATGCCAGTTCTGATGGGGAAGTGAGCGAGCGCTTGCTGGACTATTATGAGGCCAGAGCCCGAGGGGGGGCAGGGCTTATAGTGGTTGAAGCCGCTTGTGTTGATGCTCCCACCGGAAGGGAAAGTTTCCGGCAGATAAATATAGACAGCCTACGTTATGTGGCCGGGCTGCAACAGCTTGCTCAGCATATCAAGGCTTATGGTTGCCGCACTTTTATCCAGCTCTTTCATGCCGGAAGGCAAACATCCAGCCTGTTTACCGGAGTGCAACCAGTAGCTCCATCTCCCCTGGCCTGTCCCATGGTAAAAGAAATCCCCCGAGAATTAACCGGGGAAGAAATCAAGGAGATCGAAAATAAATTTAGCCAGGCGGCGGCTTATGCTTTTATGGCTGGATTTGATGGAGTGGAATTGCATGCAGCTCACGGTTATTTGATTAACCAATTTCTTTCTCCTCATAGCAACCTCCGCCAGGATGAGTATGGCGGCTCCCTGGAAAATCGGATGAGATTTCTCTTAAACATTATCAAAAAGATTAAGACTTCCAGTCCCGGGTTGATCATATCAGTACGGATAAATATGGATGATTTTGTCCCCGGTGGCCTGGAGCTAAAAGAAAGTGTAGAAATATGCCAGCATTTGGAACAGGCGGGAGTTGAACTGATTAATTGTTCCTCCGGGACTTATGAATCTGGGCTTAAGAGTATTGAACCGGCTTCCTATAAGGAGGGCTGGAGGGTTTATTTGGCCGGGGAGTTGAAGAAGTGGATACATATTCCGGTTATTGCCGGGGGAATGCTCAATAACCCGGCTTTTGCCAACCAACTGATAGCCGGTGGGCAGGCTGATTTCATTTTCCTGGGACGAAGCCTGCTGGCGGATAGCGAATGGCCTCATAAAGTTCGCGAGTCGGGAACGGAAGACATTCGCCCCTGCATACGTTGCAACAATTGTATTGACAACAACTTCCGCGGCATGATGGTGGATTGTAGCGTTAACCCCCTTACCGGGCGTGAGCGACATTTTTCCCAAGAAGGGAAAAAGCTTCTGCACAAAGCCAATGTGATGGTAGTAGGTGGCGGCCCTGCTGGTATGCAGGCGGCTTTGTCATTGAAGAGTAGAGGCCTTAATGTCACACTATACGAAAAGGAGAAAAGCCTGGGCGGCCTTTTGAATCTGGCCTGTCTGCCCCCGCACAAACACCGGGTAGCTTACTTGCGCGATTATTTAATAAGACAAGTAGAGAAAAGCGGTGTAGAGGCATTTCTGAACTGCTCCTTTAATCTTGAAAGTTTGCCCGACCTTAATCCTGACTACCTGCTTATTGCTACTGGTTCCAAGCCTCTGTTGCCGCAGATTCCGGGATGGGATCAGAGTTATTGCCTGGGTATTAGGGAGGTATTAGAAAGGAAACCGGAAATCAAAGGGAAAAGGGTGGTCATAATTGGCGGAGGCAGCAATGGTTGCGAAGTGGCAGATTTTCTCCTGGCGGGGAATAATCAAATCACCATTGTGGAGCAGAATAAGTATCTGGCGGCGGACATGGAAAAAAAGAATCGCCGCGATCTGATGAACCGATTGGAAGAGGGTAAGGTGAATAAGAAAACTTCCAGCCAGGTAATGGAGATAAAGGATCAGCAACTGCAGCTAAAGAGCCAGCAAGGTGCTTATGAGTGCCTGGAAGCTGATTACATTGTACTGGCTACAGGATTTACTCCTAATAATGCTCTCTATATTGAGGCTCAGAACAGACATAAAAATGTTTACTTGATTGGTGATGCTTTCCAGGTTAAAGGCTTTAAAAATGCCTTTTTGCAGGGTGAAGCAGTGGCTCATATGATAGCGACGGGCTTAAAGAAATAGATGATTAGTAAGAAAAGTGAGGAGTGAGCAACCGCTATACAACAAAAGGCTTTTCAGCGACATCATAGATAAATCTACTCACTTTAAGGAAGGATTGGGTTTGGATAAGCAAAAGTATTTATTAGATGAAGTTAAGAGAATAGAGGATTTAAAGCGATATGAATATGAGGCTTACAATAATGGTTTTCGATACATAGCTGGAATCGATGAAGCAGGCAGAGGACCTATTGCCGGCCCAGTAATGGCGGCTGCGGTTATTCTATCCCGTGATTTCTTTTGTCCCGGGATTAATGATTCCAAGAAACTTACAGCTTTGAAACGCTCTAAATTGGCGGCAGAGATAAAAAAACAAGCCATTACATGGTCGGTGGCAGCGGTTTTTCCTTCTTACCTGGATAAGGTAAACATTCTTAATGCTACCCGTGAGGCTATGTTGTTAGCAGTAAAAAATCTCTCCCCTCGCCCGGAATTTTTACTTATTGATGCCGTGCAATTACCCGATATAGATATTAAACAGTATCCTTTAATAAAGGGAGACAGTTTGAGCGTATCTATAGCCGCTGCCTCCATCCTGGCCAAAGTGGAGAGAGACCGAGTAATGGAGGCATTTGACTCACTCTATCCCGGCTATGGATTTTCCAAGCATAAGGGTTATGCTACCCGGGAACACCTGCAATCTTTGCTCAGGTTGGGTACTTGTGCTTTGCACCGGGTGAGTTTCGAACCGGTGAAGTCTATGGTATTAGGAGCTAGATATGGAGAACAGCCAGCTTTATTTGAATAAGATTATGCTAAATATAACTACCTCCAAAGATCAGAATCTTAATTTTGTAAAAGGTGAAGTCTTGAGGGGGATGGTCCAGGACATTAAAGCTGATGGCCTGGTTTCTTTGTTTATTAAAGGTCAAATGATTGATGCGGTCAGTGAAGTACTGGTTCAGCCCGGTCAGCAATTGCAGCTAATGGTGGAGGATTTTAGAGATGGTCGTGCTTATTTAAAAGTCTTGACTCCCCAGTTAATGGAGCGAATCGAAAACAGCAATATTTCGCTAAATCTAACCGAGATCGGGGTTCCTGCCAAAGAAGAAAACATTATGATGGCCAGAAAGCTTTTGCATTACAAGTTGCCGGTTACCTCCAACAACCTCAATCTGATGAGTAAAGCTATGGTAATACTGGGGGGCGCTAATGAAAAAAACGCTGAAATAGTGGCTTTCTCCATGGCCCGGAAGCTTCCCCTTGATGCTCCAACCTTGAAGAGCCTGGCCCAATTCCTTATGCCTGCTAATGATGTCAGTAAACTGGCCGGAAACCTAGATAAAGGATTGTTGCAATTGGAGCAGACAGTAGCCCGTATGGTAGAAACCAGTGGGTCAAGCCATATAGCAAGTTCTCGGCCAGTCGGGGAAATGGGAACAGAAGCTACCCGCCAGCCTGGAATATCGGGAGATAAACTTATAGCGGAAAAAGTGTTTTCAGCTACTGCCGTTGCCAATAAGGGAAGCGAATCCATGCAGGTTTCCAGCAAAGGCCCAGAGATTCAGGGCTTTACAGGGACTAAAAGTGGAGAAGTGCTTTTGCCCGGGGAAGGACGACCGGCGTTAGGGCAGGCAAGCTCAGCACCGGAGGCTAAAATAGCCAATGTTATTGAACAGAATTACGGGAAGATAAAACTGGAAGCACTTCTTTCTGGTAATTCAAAGAATATTAGCGAACTGCCGGTCGAGCCTGCTGATGCCAGGCGAAATATCACTTTGACTGGCGAAAAAGCTGCGGCAGTATCAAGCCGTGTTACTACCTCGAGTTCCCCCACTCAAGCGAGTCCTCAGTCGGAAAATGTGACAAGTACCTCGCCTGCTGTTAACCCGGCAAAAGCCGGGGGGGAAACATCGGCGGTAGAGAAAACATTACTGGGGCAGATAACTGCAACCATTAATAGCAAAGAAAGTACTCTGGCAAGTGAGACCGGGAAGAATTTGGGCGGAAGCCCGGCTATGGATCAGGGAAAATCTGTCTCATCGCCGGTATTGGTGAATGAGAAGGCAACGCTGGAGGGTGGAAAGAGCCCAGGAGTACAAACGCTTGAAAGCACTATAAATAAGAAAGAGCCAGCTTCAGGGATTATAAAAAATGTCTATACCCCTACCGCAACCTCTGCCACATCGGGGAGGGAAAGGCAACCTCTTGTTACAAATCTGCCGGTAACAGACGGAAAAACCGTGAATGTTCCTGAGCTTTTGCCGGGAAATATTTCAGATAAAGCACTATCATCGGGCGGGATGCCTATGGATAGCTATAAGCAGATAAGCGGGCAGGGGGCTATAGCGCAAGTATCTCCGCCAATTATTGCTGAAGGGGTAACTGAGGTTTTTAAGGAAGCATTTGCTCTCTTAACCAACCCCAATAACGATTGGACTGCTCCCGAGCAGCGAGAGCTTTTGCGCCATCTTCCGCTCTTGCGTACTCTGTTGGAGACACTACATCTGAACCTGGAGGGAGACAGCCGGGAGATCGGAAACAGGCTGCAAAACGCTTTTTCACAAGAAAGAGATATAATCAGGGGACTAAATCTTTTGCAGGATATTATTAAGAATGACTCTATTACTTCGAAGAATCCGCTTATGGCTGATTTATTCAATAGAATAGAGGGGATGGAAAGAGAACTGTCGGCCCAACGGATGCTGAATTTCGCTAGCCGGGGAGCAGTAGATAGCAGTAGTAATTATTTCTATTTTGCTTTTCCCGTACAATGTGGTGAAAAATATCGCCTGGGGCAGCTAAGAATTAACCGGGAACTGGGTAAACGGGGCTTAAATAAGCAGGATAATATAAGATTTATTGTTTCCTTGGATACGGTGCAAATGGGGGTGGTTCTTTTCCATGTAAACTGGAAAAGGCTTGGAGAACTGGAGGTACAGGGTGTAGTTGAACGACAGGAGATTCGAGAATACCTGAATAGAAACCTGGGGGAGCTTTTTCAGGGTTTGGAAAGTCTGGGTTACCGGATAAAAAATCTAGGGATAAAGGTGGTTGAGCAGGAAGAGGAAATGAGACTTAGACTGGCTTTAGAGGAAACGCCGCTCAATTTCCGGCCTTTTGGTATAGATGTAAGGGTTTAGTATGAAAAGTGAGGAGTAAGGGGTAAGGTGTCAAAAGGACCGTCCCCTTGACAACTCCATCGGTGGTTGTAGTCCCTAGGCCATGGGTGGTTAGTACTAAGAGCAAATCGAGGAGATAATTCGTGAAAGAGAAAGATATGGAAAAAGCAGTAGCCCTACGCTATGATATGGAGAAGGATGAGGTGCCGGTAGTAGTAGCCAAGGGCCAGGGGTTTATTGCCGAAAAGATAAAGAAGGTAGCTAGGGAAAGCGGGGTTCCTATTAAAGAGGATCGTGAACTGGCTGATTATCTCATGGCCCTGGATCTTTATGAGGAAATACCACCGGAGTTATATGCTGTGGTAGCAGAGATTCTGGCTTTTATTTATCGCATGGATAAAAGATTTATATAGAGGAATTATTAATGAATAGAGAATTAGGTTTGTGGGGAGAAGAGCTGGCAGCACAATACCTGAGGAAAAAAGGATACAAGATATTAGAGCGCAATTTTTTTACCCGCTATGGGGAGTTGGATCTGGTATGTGAAAAAGACGATAACATAGTTTTTGTGGAAGTTAAAACCAGGCGCAGCACCCGCTTTGGAAGCCCGGAGGAGGCGGTTACACCTCGCAAAATAGGTAATCTAAAAAAAGCCGCTATTCTTTACCTTAAAAGCAGCCCGCGATTTTTCCCGGAAATCTCTTTTGATGTGGTTTCCATTCTTGTCGAGGATGGTAAGAGCAGAATAAATCATATAATCAATGCATTTTAACGAGTATTTCACTCTGATATTATTGGAGGAATAGACATGCTTATTTATGGAAAAGATATCCGCGAGCAAATCAAGGAAAGAGTCCGCCAAACAGCTATAGAAGTTAAAATGGGTCTGGCTATAATACGAGTGGGAGATGACCCCTCATCCCTGGCTTATGTGCGAGGAATTCGCAAATTTGCGGAAGAAACCGGGGTTAAGGCGGAGATTGTCAATCTGCCGGATAGTGTTGGAGAAAGGGAGCTTCTGAACACTATAGGGGATTTAAATAATAACTCTGTAATTACTGGAATTATGTTACAAACGCCCCTTCCGGCCGGTTTAAATGCCAGCCGTCTGATCAATGCCATTGACTTTGACAAAGATGTTGAAGGAATCCATAATTACAACCTGGGTAAGCTAATCAGCAAAGAGGAAGGAGTTAGACCCTGTACCCCCAAGGCGGTTATCTCCATGTTGAAGGCTCATGATATTCCCATCGAAGGCCAGAAGGTTACTATTATTGGCCGCAGCATGACGGTGGGCAGTCCGCTGGCACTTATGATGACAGCGGAAAATGCCACGGTTACTGTCTGTCATACTCGTACCAGGAAACTTAAAGAAGAGGCATTGCGTGCTGATATCCTGGTGGCTGCAGTCGGGAAAAGAGAGTTTGTTACTGCAGATATGGTACACAAAGATATGGTTGTTATAGATGTCGGTATCAATTTTGATGAGAATGGCAAAATGCTGGGTGATGTGCATGAAGAAGCCTGGAACCACTGCCGGGTAGCCAGCGCGGTTCCCGGAGGGATAGGGGTTATTACAGTGGCGGAGCTTTTTGATAACCTGCGAATTCTTAGCCAGAAGGCTTGAAGAAAATTGCAAATATTTGAGAAGTATTTTATGGTAAATGGGTTGGGGGGAGATATATCCCCCTAAATTTTTGGTCATTTTGAGATACCAAATCTTTCGCTCTATTAATAATTTAATTTGGGTGCTATAGTTTATTAGGGTTTTTATACGAAGATTTCGAACCTGCTAGTGTTGTAATTAGCGGTATTATCAGCCTTAATCATAGTTAAAGATAGTCTAAGTGCTAAGTTACGGATAAATTTTGGGCAACCAGGAATAACAAGAAAAATACCGGGTTTCCGAAGTTCCAACAGCTTAACTTAAGCCAAGTACTCTTGCAGGAGTGGGTATTACGAAAAAGAGAGTTATTTATTTGTTATTAATAATATCTCCTTTGCTTTGTATTTTTGCTTCCCTTTTTATTGGCAGATATCCGCTTTCCATAGACGAAGTAATCCGTATTCTATGGTGTAAAACGGCCCAACTGCCTTGCGAGGTTCTGGATATTAAGCAGACTATAGTCTGGGATATTCGATTGCCCCGGGCTATACTGGGAGCTTTGGTGGGAGGATGCCTGGCCATTAGTGGAGCGGCTTTTCAGGGGTTATTCCGTAATCCCCTGGTCAGTTCCGGTATTCTGGGGGTAAGCTCCGGGGCCGGTTTTGGTGCGGCTCTGGCCATAGTAATGTTTAGCAGCGTGTCGTCCGCTACCTATATTTTTGCTTTTGCTTTTGGTACATTGGCGGTATTCTTAAGCTATATAATCGGCAGGGTCTATGATACCACTCCAACTATAATGCTGGTTCTGGGAGGGGTCATAGTATCATCGGTATTTTCTGCTCTTATTTCCTTGCTGAAATATGTGGCTGATCCCTATCAGCAATTGCCCGCCATAGTTTTCTGGCTAATGGGTAGTTTGGCTACAGCCAGGTATAGTGATATTGTAGCAGCTGGGTTACCGATGCTGGTGGGAATTGCCGGTCTTTTGGCTATACGCTGGAGGATTAACGTTTTATCCATGGGGGATAAGGAGGCCCATACCCTGGGGGTAAACCTGGCGGTGGATAAAGGACTGGTAATAATATCTGCTACTCTGGCCACGGCAGCGGCGGTTTCAGTTAGCGGGATCATCGGTTGGGTGGGATTGGTTATTCCCCATATCTGCCGCATGCTGGTAGGGAACGATAACCGGGTATTGATTCCAGCCAGTCTTTCCATGGGAGCCTGTTTTCTTATACTGGTAGATGACCTGGGCCGGATTATAACTGGTTCGGAAATGCCTCTGGGTATCTTGACTGCGCTGGTGGGAGGCCCATTTTTTGTATGGCTGCTTAAGAAAACCAAAGGGGGCAACTGGTAAGCATGTCTCTCTTACAGGTAATAGAAGCCGGTTTCGGATATGAAAAACAGGAGATTTTTCGAAAACTTAATTTTCAGGTGGAAAAGGGTGAAGTATTCTGTCTTCTGGGACCAAATGGTTGTGGCAAAACTACCCTCCTTGATTGCATATTGGGAGTTCGCCAACTAAATGCAGGAAAAATCCTGTTAAATGGGCAGGATCTTAACACTTTTCGTTCAGGCCAGATAGCCCGCTATATTGCTTATGTGCCGCAGAGTCATGAACGCACTTTTCCCTATACGGTAATGGATATTGTAAAGATGGGGCGGGCTGCATATACCGGGAGGTTTTCTGCTCCCTCTAAATTAGATAAGGCCATAGCCAGAGAAGCCCTGGAGATGGTAGGGCTTTTTCATCTTCGCCACCGTCCTTACACTCAATTAAGTGGCGGTGAAGCTCAGTTAGTTATGGTGGCCCGGGCCTTAGCCCAGAAGACTCCCATGATTATCATGGATGAACCGACAGCCCATCTTGATTTTAAACATGAGCTTGAGGTACTGGAAACAATAGTTGAACTGGTTGGAGATAGTCAGATTTCCATTATTATGGCTACCCATTTTCCCAACCATGCCTTCTATTTTGAAAACAAGAAGCTCCCCACCCGGGTAGCCTTGATGCATGATCATAATTTTCTGGAGCTAGGGCGACCAAGCGAGGTAATTGCTGAAGAAAGCATGAAAACATTATATGGGGTTAATACCAGGTTGATTTCCTGTGCTACAGGTGAACGAAATGAATTGAAGCAACTGGTTCCCATCAGTACCATAAGTTAGTTTGAGATTGTCTTTAAGGGGTTGTGTATTAATGAAGATTCTAGTTGCTATAGATGATACGGATAATATTGATAGCAGGGGAACAGGGGAATTGGCTGATCTCCTGTCAAAATATCTAGAAGAAAAGGGCTGGGGAAAAGGCGGAGCGGTAACTCGTCACCAGTTACTGGTTCACCCGGATATTCCCTATACATCTCATAATAGTTCCATGTGCTTTATGGCAGAAATAGAAGCAAGTTATTTAGCTGCATATATCGAGTATGCGGGGCATTTTTTGGAAAAGGAGCGTGCAGAGGGTTCAGACCCAGGCCTCTGTGTGGCTGCTATTGAACAGATTACTTTTCCAGATGAGTTGATAGACTTTGGCTACCGGGCCAAGCAAGTGGTTTTGACCAAAAACAATGCCTATGATCTGGCTAAAAGATTAGATATTCATTTGTCCGAACATGGTGGTAGCGGACAGGGGGTTATAGGGGCTTTAGCCGGGGTAGCTTTGCGTTTAACCGCTAATGATGGTCGCTTTCGAGGAAAATTGAAAGTAAAATCCAGAGATGATCTGCTTAGTGTAAGAGAAATAAAGAAGCAAACTCCGGTTACAGTAGTCAAGAGTTTGGATGATATGCTTGTTCTGGATGATGATAGCATTATTCTCATGGGGGAAAAGTTGAAGGCGGTTTTGCTGGAAGGAGAATGTACTTTGCTGGTTGTTCCTACTGGTATGAATGATCCCAAATGGCAAAGCTGTGCAACCAGCCAGTTAAGGAAGTTTTGAGGTGATTATTTTGAGCCACTGGATATTTACCGAAGAAGGTAAATATGAATTTCGACAAGGTAAAGATGCCTGGAAAGAGGCAGCTCAGATAGCAGACCGGTGCCCACATTTCCAGCCCGATGAAGAGGAAGAGCAGGTAGCGGATGAGAACTGTTCCTGCTACAATTGCCGTTACCGCAGATGGACTCAGAAATCTTTTTTATGTTTGAAGCTATAGATGCTTAAGTCCTCCAGTTTATCCTAATCCCAATTTTGAATATTGACTAAAACAACACTATCAGGGATAGGGGTTTGGCGTTTACTGTCTCCTGCTTATACCCTTCTTTATTTCTAAGAATAGCCGGACCAGCTCAGGATCAAACTGGCTGCCGGCACATCTGTGTATTTCCTGTAAGGCCAGGCTGGGACTGATTGCTGCCTTATAAGGACGCCCGCTTATCATGGCATTATAGGAGTCTATAATAGCCAGTATTCGTGCTCCCAGGGGAATTTCCTGCCCGGCAATTCCTTGGGGATAGCCAGTTCCATCCCAGCGTTCGTGATGTGCCAGTATAGCTTCAGCAATGGCCAGTAATTCTGGGGTTGATTGGGCAATACGATAACCTGTTTCTGGGTGTTTTTTTATGATTTCCCATTCTCCCGGGGTTAAGGCTGCTTCTTTAAATAGGATTTCCGGGGATATAGTTATGATGCCGATATCGTGAAGAGAGGCTAAAAGAAGAAGGTTTTGCAGCTCATTCTTGGATAGACCGAGTAACATCCCTATATTTTTAGCGGTTTCTTGTTTATGTACAACATAGAACTGGCTTTTCCTGGTACGGGTACGAAGACTGTTTTCTAAAGATAAAATGAAAGAGTTGCGAGTATTTTTACTCTCCTGAACTTTGTTGCTGTACATGCGATCATCAGTTTCTTTAATAATAGTGAATATGTTTTCATCAACTGTCTCTTTGCTGGCTGTACCCAGGGCTATACTTACCTGAATAGGTTCACTCTCGCTTTGCTGGCAGGCATTTTTAATACGCTGGCAGAGCTGTAAAGCCTGCTGGTGAAAAGTATGGGGCAGAAGGATAATAAACTCATCGCCGCCCCAGCGGGCAATTATATCTTCCTGACGACATGAATCTTTAAGGATTTGGGTGGCACGAAGCAGAAGTCGATCTCCTTCCCGGTGCCCAAAGGCGTCATTTACCAGCTTTAAGCCATTAACATCACCAATAATAATACTAATGGGCAGATATTCTTTTTTATCCAGCCGTTTGACTTCTTCTTCAAAGAACGAGCGATTGTAAAGACCGGTTAGCTTATCAAAGTGACTTAAGTAACGGATTTTTTCCTCGGCCCTTCTTCTTTCGGTCACATCCCGTATGGATTCAATAGCTCCCACCCGGCGACCATTGGCGTCATATAACGGGGAAGCGGTACCGAACATATACAAGCCGGATTGCGGACTGAATATCTCTCCAACCAGGGTTTCATCGCGCTTTTCAAGGGATAAATAACTATGTTTGAGTGGATGATCCGGATTCATTACCAGGTCAATAAGCATGGGGCGCTTTGTTGCGAAAAAAGGGAGGGCATATTCGTAATTATCCTTTCCCAGTATATCTTCTCCTTTGATTCCGCTCATCTCTTCCATAGCCCGATTCCAGATTATCACCCGGCCTTGCTTGTCTATAGCAAAAGTAGCGTCAGGTAGAAAATCAATAATTGAGGCCAGGCGCTGTTCGGAATCCCGTAGGGCATTCTTCACCTGGCAACGGGTCCAGTAGAGAGCAATCATCTCTGCCAGCATGCGCAAGGTTTTTATATCCTCAGCTAGCCAGTGACGGGTGGACTGGTTGTCATCAAAGCCCAGAAAACCAACTAGTTCTGAATTTTTTAAACAAATAGGCACCACTAGCAGTGACTTGATTCCCTGGGATTGTAACAGGAATTTTTCATTGTTTGCTTCCGCCGGGAGAGCATTTACATCTTCAATAACTATGTTTTCTCCATTTTTTAATCTTCCCAGCCACCAGGGAAAAAGGCTGCTGTCCAGGTCCTGCAACATTTCCTGGGCGGGCTCTATACCGGTTGCACACCACTCGTAGGTATTGCTAGATTTTTTACCTTCATCAAAAAACTCGAAAATATAAACCCGGTCCGCATTGACAGCTGCACTGACAATACTCATTATATGTATTAAATCAACATTATCAGCCGCCAGGAAAAACTGGGAGGCGGTAGCTATGGCCTCTTCCAGGTTTAAACGCTGCCGAACTGTTTCCTCTAACGCTTTGCGCTCACTTATGTCCCGGGAATAAAGCAGCAAAGCGACGGTATCGGCATCAAACTGGATTTTTTTACCACTGCTTTCCAGCCAGAGATATTGATTATCTTTCTTGAGGAAGCGGCATTCGCAGGTGCAGCCATCTTCAATCCCGGCTATCTGAATCGTCTCCAGAGCTCGAGTTAGGTCTTCCGGATGGATTAGATTCATGGGGTTTTTCCTCATCAATTCCTCTTTGCTCCATCCCAGGATTTTGGGCCCGGTAGAATTTATGTACAGATAAGATAAGTCGGAAAGGTGATGAATGCTTATTATATCATTGGCGTTTTCAACCATTGTCATGTATTTTTGTTCGGACGAAGGCAGGGCCTCTTCCGAAAGCCGAAAAAACTCAAGAAAATCATCCAATAAGTTTTTGTTCTTAATGTCTTCTGGCATATATTTCTTCTCCCTGGTTATTAAATACTTTAGTAAGGGTTAAGGTGGAATATAGTAAGTGGTATAATATCTTATTGATTCTGATTTAGTAAAAATTTATGAATTAGAGAATATAAGCAGTATAATATTATAACGAGGTGAAGCATGTCCCCCGCTTCTTTAAGCGTTGTGTTCCTATTAACAAAACAAGCGGCGGGTCCTAATCCCTCGCCTCGTTGCAGCTATGTGTTGAAACAGCCCCGTAGTTTCTTCTGATGCTTAAATTGCTGGTATTACAAAGAGTAGCACAAAGAAAATAACTCTATAACAAATAGGACATATATCCTATTTTTCGTACTATGTTTCCTTTATACACCAAAATGGCATAAATGAGAAGTGTTTTTTGATAAATTAGTTATACTTTTCGCTATTTTCTGAATATTAGTTTACCTTAATTTAATAGAATAGAAGCGAAAATCAATGATTTGCTCTTAATAAGCTTAACAATCAAATGAACGAGTTAAAATTATTACACTGAAATTGAGTCAGAGAACCTTTCCCTGACTCATCCATTATGAAGAGGTTTTTATATGAGATTATCCGGATTTTCCGCTTGGTCACGGTTTTTCCGCGTGCTTTTTCTTTTCTTAAGCATATTTTGGGCTTTTTATTCGCTAAAGTTCAAAAAAATCTGGCACCGGAGAAATTGGATTGAAACCAAAAAAGAAAAACTCTATATCAGTGAAGCAGAGCGCTTTCGTAAAACTGCAGTAAGGATGGGAGGGCTATTAATCAAGCTGGGGCAATTCTTTAGTACCCGGGTTGATATCCTGCCCCAATCGAGCATAGATATTCTGGCAGGATTACAGGATGAAGTGCCCGGAGTAGCTTTTGCCGAAATCAAAAAAGTTGCAGAAGAAGAATTTTCCCGCCCTATAGAAGAGATATTTTATCAGGTCGATGAATCGCCTCTGGCTTCTGCTTCCCTGGGACAGGTTCACCGGGGAGTGCTGGCTGGTGGGCAAATTGTGGCCATCAAAATACTTCGTCCCGGAATTGAAGAACTGATAGCGATTGACTTAAAAGCCCTTCGTCAAGTACTGAACTGGATAATAAGCTTTACCAACTGGGAAAGTTTTATTGACCTGGAAGCAATTTATCAGGAGTTTGAAGAAACCGTATTAGAGGAACTGGACTATATTCGTGAGGCGCATAATGCTGAAACTATTGCGGAAAACAGCCAGAACGATCCCGAACTAATAGTCCCGGGCATATTTTGGGACTATACCCGCAGGCGCGTTTTGACCATGGAATTCAAAGAAGGAATTAAGATTAATAATTTGGCGGCCTTCGACCAGGTGGGAGTGGATCGCAAAGCTATTGCCCGCAGGCTCTTGGAAATCTATGTCAAGCAGGTGCTGGTTGATGGCTTTTTTCATGCTGACCCTCATCCGGGAAATCTCTTCGTTACCAACGATGGCCGCATAATCATGGTTGATTATGGTATGGTAGGCACCATTACGCATGAATTGCGGGATCAGCTTCTGGAGTTGGTCTTTGCGCTGGTAAAAAGGGACTACCCAAGCGTAGTGGACTATTTGAAAGAGATAGGCTTTTTACGCTTTGATGCCGATAATGAAACCGTAACCAGAGCTGTGGGCATATTTATTGAACATGTTTTGGGGAGAAGAAAAGACATGAGAAGTCTTGACCTAACGAGCTTCCTGGAAGACCTGGAAGTGTTGTTGTATGAGCAACCTTTCCAGATTCCAGCCAATTTTACCTTTTTGGGGAGGGCTTTGGGAACCTTGTACGGTATTTGTATTGCTCTGGACCCACAGATTGACTTTTTGGAGGTGTCTAAACCCTATGTAGACCAGCTTGCTCCGGCTAAAGAAATCTGGAGTTTGGTGAAAGAAAAGACTACAAATTTCTTTGCCTCTTGGATAGAAATACCACCGCTGATGGAAAAGGTATTGTTGCGGGTGGAAAGAGGGGAAATTAAACTAAAGCTCCCCTTGCGCAGTCTTAATGAGAAGATACAGGAAAACACCCGGGCGCAAAAAATGCAGGCCTGGGCTATAGTTTTCGGTTTTTCGCTGCTAAGCTCCATATACCTCCTGGCCAATGACTTCGTATTTCTATCTCGCTATACTTTCGTGTTCTCAGCCCTCTCCTTCCTTTTGCTTCTTTACCAAAATCGCTCACCAAAAGCCTGGAAGGCCCCCCACCCCCCGCTTGGGAAGAAAGGCCGAAAAAAGCAGAACAAAAAGTCCTAATATCTCGGCCTTTTGTAAAGCCAAAGCAAATATCCTTATTAACCACCCATGGCCCAGGGGCCACAAGCACCTATGAAAAGTGATTAGTAGGGGCTTGAATGGTAAGATGCAGTAGGAAATAAATTAAACCCCTCACCCCTTACCCCTCACTCCTCACTTTTCTTACTAATTCTGTATTGCAAAAAAGCGCCCCCTTTTTTGGGTGTTTGTATTCTCTGACAAAATATTTGTATTTTATGTAGAAATATATGAAAAGATGTTAGTAATAAAGCATGGAAAATATAGGACTAATGTCTTGGTTTATCCAGTATAATTTGTGTGGATGGAATAATGCCGGATTATTAATGATTCAATGTTTATTAAGCTTAGTGGGTGGTGATAAATTGTCGAATAAAGAAGAATTTATTAAAAACCTTTCTTCTGAAGATGAAAGGGAAAGAGCATTTGCGGTAGAAGACATTGTTTATGAGGGAATACCAGAAGCTATTGACTTGCTGGTAGCCCAGCTGGAAATCGAATCCTCTCAATTTGTCCGCGAAGTAATCATTAGAAATCTTCGAACCCTGTCTGGTTCAGTACTGGTAGAAAAGACCATCCCTCTTTTACATAGTGATGATGCCTTCATTCGAAATGCGGTTATCGAAGTACTCTCGGAGCAGGATGAACTGGCAATTTCCCACATAGAACCGTTGCTGGATAATCCGGATAAAGATATTAGAAAATTTGCCGTTGATATCCTTTTTCAACTGCAGAGTCCTCACTCTGCTGCAGTTATCGCCCGGGGCCTGGATGATTCGGATATTAATATTAAAATAACCGCGGCAGAATACTTGGGAAAATTAGAGGCCAAGGCTCATATTGGTGGCATTAATCGGCTTTTTCTTAACAGTAGGAATTTACTTTTACGCTGTACCTGTTTAGAGACTATGGCCATACTGGGCGATGAGGAATCTGCCCGTCTGGTTGCCGAGTTTTATCCTCAACCTGAGCAAATAAATGAACTGGAGTTGTATTCATATTTAAAATACTTGGCTCGGCAGGGAAAGGAAGAGTACCTGCCTTTTGTTTTTTCACTAATGAAAAGTAAAGGGAAATTAATGGCCAAAGAGATAATCAACACTATTGAGGGTATACTGCGGCGAAGTGGTGCTGTTTATTTACCTGCGGGGATGGTGGAGGATCTAGCCCTTTATATTGCCAGTGACATCAATGTAATCAACAAATATGAATTGCTGGTTTTCCTGGGTCATTTTAAAAACTCCGAAATTGGGCCGTTGCTGGCCAGTTATGCCTGTTCTGCTGAAAAACTCTTGTGTCTGGGCGCGGTTGAGGGCTTAGGATTTTTAGGCGATCCGGAGCAACTCCCTTTGTTGCTGGAACTTAAGAAGCAGATTGGAGACGATGAATTGTTGGAGGCCGTTGGAAAAGCGATTATACAACTGGCCCCGGTGAGGTGATGCATATGGACTTATCTACGGAAGATTTTATTGCTATTAGAAATTTGATTTATGAGCGCACCGGAATGCATTTCGGAGAAAACAAGATTTACTATTTCAAAAAACGGCTGCAAAAAAGAATGGAAATAAACCAGCTGCAAAAAGTAAGCGAATATATTAAACATTTGAAGTTTTACGATAGGGATAATCGTGAATTTCAGGAACTAATTAACCTCATTACCATAAATGAAACCTATTTTTTTCGGGAATTCAGCCAATTAGAAATATTTGCTGAAGTCTGTTTACCCGAAGTATTAGAGAAAAAGCGAGCCAAAAGCGACCCAAACCTGCGTATATTCTCCGCTGCTTGTTCTTCCGGTGAGGAACCTTATACCCTGGCTATTATCCTTAAAGAAATGCTGGAAGACTTCCACAATTGGAATGTAGTGGTAAAAGGAGCAGACATCGATGAAAATGTAATAAAACAAGCGCAGCGTGGAATATATGATAGCCGTTCGGTAAAAGATGTTCCTCCCCCCTACCTGGAAAAATACTTTTCGAATCCTTCCCCAGGTAGGTTTATGGTAAATCCGGAAATTAGGAATATGGTGGTTCTGGAACAATTAAACCTTATGGAACGCCGGGCTTTACGCAATGAGCGAAATTATGATTTTATTTTTTGCCGAAACATGTTGATTTATTTTGATGAATACTCCCGCAAACAATTGGTAGAAAAGTTCTATGCCATGCTCAACAAGGGTGGATATATATTTTTGGGACATGCCGAATCTCTTAGCCGTATCTCTACGGCTTTTAAAATTAAACGAATGAATGGTCATCTTATGTACCAGGCTTGAGGAGGGATATAGTGACAAAGAAGAGGATAATAGTAGTAGATGATTCCGAGATGATTCGCAACTTCCACTGTTATATCTTAAAAACGGCAGGGTTTCAAGTAATGAGTGCAGTGGATGGGGCTGACGCCCTGGAAAAAATATACAGCAGCGAAGAACCGATTGATATGGTGGTAACAGATATTAATATGCCCAATATGGATGGTTATACCTTCATTGAGCGTTTGCGCGAAGACGAGCAGTATGAAGAGATTCCCATCATTATTATTTCAACGGAAGATGAACTGAAGGACATGGAAAGAGGTTATGAGGCGGGGGCCAATATCTACATTGTCAAGCCCACTGAGCCTGAAGTTATGGTAGAAAATGTACGGATGTTGATGGAGTAATAACAGGAATTAGCCAGTATTGATTATGTTGGTAAAACTTTAATTTTGGTTCAGCGAGTGGTTTGTGGAAAGGCAGGCTGGAATCGGATGAAATTCGTCTTTGACCCTGATGATTTGGAGATATTGCAGGGAATCGTAGAGGAATCAAGTGAACACCTGAACGGGATTGAAGAGGGAATACTGAAGTTGGAAGCTGAATTTGATTCCGAACAGCTGGATGCTGTATTTCGAGCCATGCACTCGGTTAAGGGGGTAGCTGCATTTCTGGATTTAATCCCCATCAAAGACACCGCCCATTCCCTGGAGTCCTTTATGACTGATATGAAAAAAGGTTTATATCCAGTCACTTCGGAGATAACTGACATTCTTCTCAAGGGAGTAGATATTCTCCAATTACAAATTCGGCAACTGGGGGAGCATGTCAAGAAACTGGAGGTCAATCCTCCCCGGGAAAAATTTGAACTGCATATAAAAAAGCATGGCTTTCAAGAATTTGTTCAGGAAGCTGGAGTTATAAGAAATAATACTTTGGAGAGCAGGGAAAACGGTCGGGAGGAAAGCTGTGATTCTAAAATCCAGCTGGAATGTGAATGGCCGGAACCGGTCGCCAATGTTATGAAAATAGAGATTTCGTCTTTTCGCGAACAGCTCTTGCAGGATTTTTTTGAGGAAACCAGCGAACACCTGGATACTATTGAAAAGAATTGTGTGGAATTGGAAAGACAGCCCGAAGATTTGGAACGCTTGAATGCCATCCTGCGTGGTTTTCATAGCATAAAGGGTGCGGCGGGGGTAATAAACAGCATGCAGGAAGAAGAAACCCCCGATGACCCTTTTCAAAAGATTAAAAACTTGAGCCATGTTGCCGAAAGCTTGTTGCAAACCTTTCGCAACCAGCAACTCCCCCTTTCTTCCCCGGTGATAGATATTATTCTGGAAGCAGTGGATAGGACGGCTGCGCTCAGCCAAATGGTTCAAGGTATGGAAAGTGAAGATTTGCCTATTGAGGACCTGCTTACCAGGATTAATGCCCTGAGCGATGTGGACAAGGAAGCGAATCAATCCATTATTTCAAGTCCGGTAGAGAATATACCCCGGCAGTTCAAGGCCTTTGTCAATATAACGAATCAAGCTCTGGAGTCTATGGAGAACATAATTGCTTCGGCCCGGGAGGATGTTCCTATCAGCCGGAAGAGGGTTAAACAGTACCTGCGGGCACTTAATAGCATAGCTTCCTCCAGTCGATACCTGGAATATGAGGATGTACAGGTGCTTATTGCCTCCCATACGCAGTTTTTTAACGACCTGGTCCCTGGGGAAGACCTGGTAAATCCGGAACTTATTGAAGAAATGAAAAGCCACCATGGGCAGATAAAAAAGCTGTTGGGAGATAAGGTAGCCGATATTAAGGATTTGCTAAGCAATGTACCCATAGAGTATGGAGAAAAAAGGATCGGTGAAATCCTGGTGGCCCAGCAAAAACTCAGCCAGGAGGAACTGAACGAGGCCTTGGCCCAGCAGAAAAAAATCGGGGAGATCCTGATCGATAGGGGTAAAGTAACAACCAAGGATGTGGAACGGGCTTTGCTGGAACAGCAGCTGGCCCGGGAAAAAAGTAAGGAAACCCCTGAACCGGCCCGAGCTTCGGGTGATATCGGGGGACAGTCCATTCGGGTTAGCCAGGATAAAATGAATCGCCTGATGAATATGATTGGAGAGCTTTTAATTTCCAAAAACCGGGTTTTCCACCTGGCTGGTAAAATTGGACTGGAGTACGAATTGCCGGGACTGGCCCGGGAAGTGAAGGATATTGCCTCTGAAGTAGCCAGGATATCTGATGAGTTGCAGGATGCAATAATGTCGGCCCGCATGATCCCGCTTAGAGTTTTGTTTCAACGCTATCCCCGGACTATTAGGGATATCTCTCGCAAAGCCGGAAAAAGTGTGGATCTGGTAGTGTTGGGAGAAGAAACGGAACTGGATAAAACGGTAATAGAAGCCATCAATGATCCCTTAGTACATATGCTGCGTAATGCGGTTGATCATGGAATTGAAGCACCAGATAAGCGGGAAGCCCAGGGCAAGCCCCGCCAGGGCAAGATATATTTGAAAGCCCGTTACCAGGGCAACAGCGTAATAATAGAGATATCCGATGACGGTAAAGGCATGAATCCGGAGGAGATTAAGCTCAAGGCTTTGGGTAAGGGCTTGATAAGACCGGAACAGATTGAAAGCATGAGTAATGAAGAGGCCTATCAGCTTATTTTCCTGCCTGGTTTTAGTACTCGTGAGGAAGTTAGTGAGCTTTCCGGCCGGGGCGTAGGCATGGATGTAGTCAAAAATAATATTGAGCAGGTCGGGGGAACGGTGACCATGTCCAGCCAGTTAAACCAGGGAACGAAATTCCTGCTTAGAATACCCCTTTCCATGTCCATTATCCGAGGTCTGATGGTAAAAATGGGTTCGCAAAGTTTTATTCTCCCGCTCGATAGCATTGAAGAAACAGTGAAACTACCGGCCCATAAAATTAGAAGCTACAAAAAAATCAAAATAGCTGATATACGGGATGAAATCGTTCATCTCATCTACCTTAAAGACTTGCTGGGTTTAAAAGAAGATTTGGATGAGCCGGAAGTTACTTCCGCTAGGCGGATTCCAATTGTAGTTATTAATTTTGATGGCAACAGGTTCGGACTGGTGGTAGATTCCTTTCAGCACGAACAGGAATTTGTAGTAAAAACGCTGGCAGAGGAGTTGGCGGCCTTAAAGATCTATACTGGTGCTAGCATAATGGGTGATGGCAGCGTAGTCTTGATTCTAAACCCGGTTCAACTTTACCAGCTTTTCCTGTTGCTTGACCATGGAGGATAGATAATGGCAACAACTATTGCTCTGGCCAACCGTAAGGGCGGAAGCGGCAAAACTACCAGCACTTTAAACATAGCGGATGGACTGGCCCGAAAGGGCTACCGGGTTCTGGTAATAGATGCCGATTCACAGGCGCAGGCGACAACCGGCTCCGGGATTCTGCCCCACCAACTGGATACGAGCATTTATCAACTTCTTCACCTGGCAGCCAAAAATGATCTCTCTCGGGAATCCATCCGTGATACTATCATCCAGGAAGGCAAGAGTTATGACCTTATTCCTTCCCAGGCTGACTTATCGGCTCTGGAAATCGAATTGAGTTCAGTAGTGGGGCGAGAATCCCTTTTGCGCAACCTATTAATGGAAGTGGAAGAGTATTATGACTTTATCATAATTGATCTGCCCCCGTCGCTGGGCTTAATAACCGTAAATGGATTAACCGCATCTGATTGGCTTTTGATACCAATAGAATTAAGCTTCTTGTCCATGGATGGCCTGGCGCAAATGATGGGGGTGCTCTATCGCGTAAATGCCCAGCTTAATCCGGCTTTGAGGCTTCTGGGTATTATGCCGGTGAAGTGTGATTTGCGAACCAACCTGGCACGTAGTGTTAAGGAAGAAGTAGAAAAAAACTTTGGCTTGGAGCGGCTTCTTCCCCTGGTTAGGAACGACATCAAATTGGCCGAAGCACCCAGCTTTGGCAAGAGTATCTTTGAATATGCCCCTGGCTGCCGTGGAGCTATGGATTACCTGCAAGTGGTAGAGACTATTCTTGCCAGGAGTGTTAGAACATGAACAGAATGAAAAACCTGGGTATGGGCCTGGATCTGCTCCTGAGCTCAAGCGAGCTTTCCCCCAGGCAGGAGGGGGAAGAACAGGCCTTAAGGAATGCCGAATCACTATTTAAAAAAGCTCTTAATGAGGATGAAGATGGGCAGCTATTTGAAGCTTATTATTATTACCGGCAGGTGATGGACTGCCTGGAACCTTTCTTGTCTCTTAAGCAGGAAGCTGCTAAAGATCTTTTGTCTCAGGCCTGTAACAATGCCGCGGTTATTCTTTTTGCAAACGGGGCAATTAAGGAAGCTCAGGCCTTTTTGGAAAAAGCTTTGATGGCTAATCCCCGGAACCAGGTAGCCCGGGAGAATTTGCAGGTCATGGATAGCGATTTTAAAGATAATGGATAATATAACTTTGATGTCACTGCAAAAAGTTATAAATATGCATTAGCGTGCATATTTATACCGCTCAGCTACATTAAAAGCGACCGAAGGGTGTGTAGGGAACGACCCCCGTGTCGTTCCGAATCAGGCTTCGCCAGCGCTTTGTATATTTATGCAACCCTTATGCAACAAAAAGGGTTTTTGCAGTAGGGTCAACTTTTAGTAACTAGCAAAATTAATTTACCAGGACTTTCTTAAGCTAATGGCATAAAGGGGGAGAAGTTTTTGATAGTGGGGATTGACCTGGGAACCACCAACTCGCTGGTAGCTTTTATAAACCGGGAGGGTAAAGCGGAGATCATTATAAATGAAAGAGGAGGCCGCCTAACCCCATCGGTAATTTATTTTAAAAATGAGCAGGAGGTTCTGGTGGGAGAAGTGGCCCGCAACCAGGCTTTGCTTAAAGCCGGGCAAACGATTAGCTCGATTAAAAGACATATGGGATCAGATTTTCAGGCGGAGATCTCGGGCCGGACTTATTCCCCCGTTGAGATTTCCGCTTTAATTTTGCGCAAATTAAGCGACTATGCAAAAGAATACCTGGGTCAGGAAATAGAAGCCGCAGTGGTAACTGTACCGGCCTATTTCAATGATAACCAAAGGCAGGCTACCTATATGGCTGGTGAGTTGGCCGGGCTTAAAATATTGCAGCTTCTTAACGAACCCACGGCGGCAGCTCTGGCCTATGCTTCAGAACAAGCGGAAAAGGAACATATTCTGGTTTTGGATATTGGTGGAGGAACCCTTGATATAACCCTTATGGAATATGAGAAAGGGCTTTGCCGGGTAAAAGCTACCGGAGGTTCCAGCAGCCTGGGTGGCATGGATTTTGACCAGCGCCTGGCCGAACATATAGTACAGAGTTTTCAGGAAGCAAACGAGATAGACCTGCGTAATGATATGGTGGCTATGCAGCAAATCTATATTAATGTGGAAAAGGCCAAACTGGACCTCTCTACGGTAAAAGAATGCTCAGTTTTGATTCCTTACATAAGTATGGGTATGGCTGGCCCCTTGCATATTAACCAGCTCTTGCAACGGGAGCAATTCAATTACCTCTGCCGTGATTTGTACCAGGAGATCAAGGAACTGATTGGGCAGACCCTGGAGCGGGCCGAGGTAGATGAAAAATGGATAGATGTAGTGGTTTTCGCGGGTGGCGCCTCCCGGATGCCGGGATTTAGAGAGTTAGTAGCAGAGATCTTCCCGACAGCAGCTATAAGGACAGAGATTAATCCGGATGAAGTGGTAGCCTTGGGGGCGGCCTTGAAGGCCGGTATGCTTTCCGGCCAGGTCAAGGATGTAAAGCTCTTCGATGTTACCAGCCATACCCTGGGCATAGAAGATCACGAGGGGGAATTCATCCCTCTTATTGCCGCCAATACCCCTTATCCAACCGTAGAATCCAAGCTGTTTACCACGGTTGAAGACAAGCAGGAGGAGGTGATTATTCACATATTGCAACGGGATGAAATGAGTGATGTTGATGGTAGTGAGGATTATATTTCCCTGGGCAAGTTTCATTTATCCGGTATCAGGAAAGCGGCAGTTGGCGAAGCCAATATTGATGTAACTTTTGCAATTGATCGTAATGGTATATTACATGTATCGGCTATGGATATCGATACTGGCATACAAAATGAAATTGAGATAAATGGGGTAGGATATCTTTCTAAACAGCAGCAGCTTTTTCGCAGGGGTAAAAACCTGAAGGTTATATAAAATCTTTAAGGAGGGTTAATTAAATGGCAAAAAAACTGGCAAAACCGGCAAGTACTATGACAGAAAAACGGGAATAGCGGTTAAACAAGAAAACGGCGATGAGATTACCAAGAAGAGGGAAATAGCCAGGAAAATGGCTCAGGAAAAAGCCCGGGCCCGCACCCTGGCCAAGCAGCAGGCTATGGCGGAAAGGATCGCATCAGCTTCGGAACAACTGGTAGCAGGAATTGAAGAGTCTAATGCGGCTGGTCAGGAATTTACCCGTCTGGTGGAAGTGGTAGCTGCCAACGGGGAGAAGATGGGCAGTAGTGCGGAACAGATGCGGGTAGCCAGTGTGCAGCTCAACCGCTCCGCTGTCGACTTGAACCAGCAGTTGCAGAAGCTGTACCAGGCTGCTTTGAATGGCAATGTCGGGGCCAGGGAAGCCATCAAGGCTATGCAGGCTATGCAGAGCCAACTTAAGGAAGCCGGGGACAAAAATCAGCAATCAGCCCGGAGAATTGAAGAATTAGAACAGCAGTCCCGGCAGATCGGAGAAATAGTCCAGGCGGTGGTTATGATAGCGGATCAGACCAACCTGCTGGCCTTGAACGCCGCCATTGAGGCCGCCCGGGCCGGTGAACATGGCCGGGGTTTTGCTGTGGTGGCTGATGAAGTGCGCAACCTGGCTGAGACCTCGGAACGCTCCGCTCGCGACATCCGCGGGGTGGTGGAAGAGATCCGGACCGGGGTCGAAGCGGTGGTAGAGGACATTAACAAAACGGTACAGGACTTTGATGAGATGCAGAAGGATTTGCAGGATAGTGTTGATGGTTTTGAAAAAATGGGATGGTTTTGAAAAAATGGGACAGCTTTTCGGCCAGTATAACGAGCATATTGATAATGAAGTAAAGAATTCAGACTTGCTGGCACAGAATGCCAATGAATTCCTGGCGGGCAGTGAAAACATCGCTTCGGCTAATGAGGAAGCGGTCAGTGGAACCCAGGAAATCGCCAAAGCGGTAGTGGAGCAAAGCAAAGCCCTGGCAGAAGTCAATGTAGCCAGCCAGGAGCTCAGCGAAATGGCGGAGGATTTGAAGACCTCCACCAATATCAACAAATCGGCGGAAGAAGTAGCGGCTACGGCCGAACAATTATCAGCCAACATTGAAGAACTGAGCACCTCGGCAACGCAAATTGCCAGCTCTTTAATGCAGCTGGCGGAAGCGGCCCGTTCGATTAATGAGGAAACTCATAAGGCGGTTTCCCTGAGTGTAGACTGCGGGAAAGCTACGGAAGAAATAGTAGCGGTGGCGGCTATTGCTGGTGAAGTAATTGAAGAAGTTAGCCAGACCCTGGAGCATAATCGCGCTCTGGCCCGGGCGGTGTGGGATCGCATCCGCAGTTGCATGGAATCTTACCAGGGAACCAATGCTGCAGTAGAGGAACTGCAGGAGAAAATCCGCCGGATTGAGAAAATTGTGGACACCATTGAAAATGTTTCCATTCAGACCAATATGCTGGCCGTAAACGGCTTTGTGGAAGCAGCCACCGCCGGGGAGCACGGCCGGGGATTTTCCGTGGTGGCCGGCGATATTCGGAATCTGGCTAGCGAGTCGGGGGAAAATGCGGACAAGATTAAGGACCTGGTAAGGGATATTCAAATGCAGATGGGTAAAGTAATCGGGGAAATATTACAGTCGGAAAACTCCACCCATAAAGCCGATGAGATGGCGGAAGAAGCGGCTCAGAAAAATCAGGCTGTTACTAATACCCTGGGAGAAATCGATGTGGCGAAAAAAGCCTCTTTAGGAATTGTGAATGAGATTAAGAAGGCAGTGGCGGAAAACGAACGGGAAAGTCATGAGGTAGCTGAAGTTATGGAACAAGTCAAAGTACAGGTTGAAGATGCTTCCCGCGTGGCCGATGAACAGGCCAAAGCTATTGACGAACTGGCCAATTCTATAGAAGAAATCGCCTCTATCGCCGATGAAATGCAGGCTAATTAAGAAGGAGGACGCAAAATAAGAAGCGGGAGGGATCGGGATGAGTGTTGAAAGCGTTTTCTCCTCAGGTGAAATGCAACTGGTTACCTTTGCTTTAGGTGAAGAGACTTTTGGTATAGATATTATGAATGTGCAGGAAATAATCCGTATTCCTTCGATTACGGTAGTACCTCAGGCGGCTGCCTATGTGGAAGGGGTTACCAACCTTCGGGGGCACATCCTGCCGGTAATTGATACCCGGGCCAAGTTTGGCCTGCAGAAAAAAGAAAGAGAAGTATCCAGCCGCGTTATCGTAGTGGATGTAAACGGTAAAACCGTGGGCCTCAGTGTGGACTCAGTTTCCGAAGTTCTGCGGGTGGATACCGAGCGAATTGAAGCTGCTCCAGCGACGATAACCGGGGTGGATAGCAGTTCCATAAGCGGGGTGGTCAAGCTTAACGACCAGAAAAAGCTGGCCATGATTCTGGATGTGGCCAGTGTTTGCAGTATGGAAAAGTCAAGCGCTGCAGAGGGTGCAGGTTTTAGAAAAGGAGTAGAGCAAGCCCGGAAAAAAGAGGAAAAGGCATTGGATGAAGTACAGCTGGTTTCTTTTCTCTTGGGAAATGAAGAATTCGGCCTGGAAATCGAAAGGGTACGCGAGATAATTCGCTACCCGGAAATCGTCAAGGTACCCAATGTTGCTCCCTATATCAAAGGATTAATTTCTTTGCGGGATACCTTGATGCCCATAATCGACCTGCGGGTCAAGCTAAATATGGGCAGTGAAGAAAACACCATCAGCACCCGGGTGGTAGTGGCTGATTTGGAAGGGGTCATGGTAGGACTTATTGTGGACAAGGTATTTGAGGTTACCCGGGTACCCCAGGATACCATTTTTCCTCCTCCGCAGGCTTTAAGCGGAGAAACCGGGGAGAGATTAAAGGGTATTGCTCGTTTGGAGGAAGGGAAGCGCATCATAATGCTGATGGATTTGCAGGATATCATCAGCAGTGAAGAGCTTCAGGAAATTGAGCAATTCGAGTCAAAGCAGGATATCGAAGAAGAAACTCTGGAACAGGAACTACAAGAAGATGAGGAACAGATGGTGGTTTTTCGCCTGGCCGGGGAACAATTCGGGGTGCGCATAACCCAGGTGCAGGAAATCAATCGTCTTTCCAAGATTACCAAAGTCCCCCGCGCGCCGGAATATGTAGAAGGGGTAGTAAATCTCCGGGGAGAAGTAATTCCGGTAATTGACTTGAGAAAGCGCTTTGCCATGGGACATAAGGATTACACCGAGTTTACCCGGATTATTGTCAGCGACATTAACAAGAAAAAAGTGGGTCTCATCGTGGATGAAGTCCTGGAGGTATTGAGGGTGTCTCACCAGCTGCTGGAGGAAGCCCCCGAGATTCTGCAGGATAAAGAGGTGCAGCGTTTTATGGATGGCATAGCCAACCTGGATAAAAGGATGATAATGCTGCTTAATCTGGAAAACATCCTCCTGGAGAAGGAGTGGAAGAAAATATCCCAAATCGGGCAAAACGAAGTCCCGGTCTCCAAAAGGGCTGCTCCTAAATTAAAAAAACAGGGTAAAGGAAAACAATCCAATGATTAAGGTATTGATTGCCGATGACTCTGCGTTAATGCGTAAAATGCTCAAGCAAATATTAGAATCCGATCCGGAAATCCAGGTGGTGGGAGCGGCCCGGGATGGCGAGGATGTTGTGATTAAAGCCCGCGAATATCGTCCGGATGTCGTTACCATGGATGTTAATATGCCTAAACAGGATGGGATAACTGCTCTGCAGTATATTGTAAACGAAGAAATATGTCCGGTGCTTATGGTTTCCTCCCTTACTCAGGAGGGAGCCATGACTACTTTTGAAGCACTGGAACTGGGCGCGTTTGATTTTGTAGGTAAACCCGGGGGGACGGTTTCCAGTTCCAGTGATATGAAAAAGGTTGCAGCCGAGATTATCAATAAGATTAGAGCTGCCGCTCAGTTGAAGAACCGTGTGGTTAAAAGAGAAAGATTGGCCCGGGGGCAGCGCCAACCGGTTGTAAAGAAAAAAGCTCCCCCCCGACCGGGTCGGGAAGTTACCAAAGCAGTAGCCATGGGTATATCCACTGGTGGACCGAAAATGATATATGAAGTAGTTCCGTTGATTCCACCGGATATCAATGCCGCTCTTTTTCTGGTTCAACACATGCCCCCTAACTTTACTCCCGCCTATGTCAAAAGGCTTAATGAGGCCTGTCAGATAGAGGTTATTGAGGCCCGGGCCGGGATTAAGGTTGAACCGGGTGTATTATATGTGGGCAGTGGAGGCCGCCACTTGAACCTGGTGAAAAATACCGCTGGTGATGTAATAATTAGGCTTAGTTCCAAACCGGACCATCTTTTCATCCCTTCAGTCAGCGTAATGATGGAATCAGTTTTGAAGGTTTTTAGCAATAGAACCATAGGAGTTTTGATGACCGGGATGGGTAATGATGGTGCTGATAGCATGGTTAATATCAGGCAGGCAGGGGGCATTACCATTGCTGAATCCGAAGAAAGCGCCATCGTCTTTGGCATGCCCGGAGATGCCATCAAGAGAGGCGGAGCGGAAATAGTAGTTCCCATCTGGAATATAGCTCGTGAAATTATACGGGCGGTAAAC
Source organism: Syntrophomonas wolfei subsp. methylbutyratica (assembly GCF_001570625.1). Classification (GTDB taxonomy): domain Bacteria; phylum Bacillota; class Syntrophomonadia; order Syntrophomonadales; family Syntrophomonadaceae; genus Syntrophomonas; species Syntrophomonas methylbutyratica. Next base: position 49,248 of record NZ_BBQT01000003.1, read on the forward strand.
CGCTAAAACTACTTTAAAATTGGAGGTGGAACAGGATGAAGGGTATTAGAGCGGACGGAACTCCCATAAAAGTGATGGCGGTAGATGATTCCCCTATTTCACGCAAAATGATAAAAAAAGCCCTGGAACCGGAAGGTTTTTTAATAGTAGGAGAAGCAGGCAATGGTAAAGAAGCAGTGGAAAGCTACCCGCAGTTTCAGCCCGACATTATAACCATGGATGTAACTATGCCCATAATGGACGGTTTGGATGCTGCCAGTATGATAAAAGGCATCAATCCCCAACAAAAGATTATAATGCTTAGCGCTATGGGTGATGATGACATAATAAATGAGGCAAAATCCCGAGGAATCAATGATGTCTGCTGCAAGCCTTTTAAGGCGGAAGAACTTTTGGAGAAGATTCTCAAAGTATTGGAGAATTGAGGTGATTGAATGGCTACCAATCATATAGTACCATTTGTCAGGGCCAGTGTAAGCATTTTCCGGGATATGCTGGATTTGGAGGTTAGGAGCGGAGAAACTGAAGAGGAAGGAGACTCCTTTGTTTCCCGAGGTTTCACGGTTATTATTGGTTTTACCGGGGGATGGAAGGGACGATTTTTTCTGGATATGGGCGGCGAAACCGCGATGCATGTTGCCTCAACCCTTACCGGAGAAAGTTACAGTACTTTTGCTGAGGAAGAAGTGTTGCTCTCCGGAGCTGAGCTGGGCAATATTATTAGCGGCAATGCCATTACCGATATTAACAACAACAACCCCGGCTTAAACCTGCGCCTTACTCCTCCCAGCGTTTTTACCGGGGAGGGTTTGACTATGTTTAATGTGCGGCTTAGTTCTTGTTCCGTACTTCTGCAGACCGATGCCGGACCCGTCAAAATCAATGTGGCAGTGGAGGAGGGGAATAAATAAGGATGGATATCAAATACATAAACCCTTTTATAAACGGCCTGCTAAATGTTTGCACTATGCTGGGCATGAAAGAACTAAAAAGAACCGGATTGAGTAAAAGGGAAAAACTTCAGACCGAGCATGATGTTAATGTAATAATTGGTCTCGTGGGTGGTTTGAAAGGAAATGTGGTCTTGTCTATGCATGAAGCTACAGCGTGCCATATAGCCTCCACTATGATGGGGGGTATGCCGGTTCCCCAGTTTGATTTAATGCCCAAGAGCGCCATCTGTGAACTGGCTAATATGGTTGCCGGCAACAGTGTTAGCAATCTTCAGGAGATCGGCAGCCTGGTAGATATAACGCCGCCTACCCTTATAAGCGGGAAGAACATGGTTTCCATGATCAGCCTGGTGGAGACACTGGTGATTCAGTTTATCGGGGCAGAAGGCAGCTTCGATCTTAATATTGCGTTGGAATAGCAGGCTTACCCCTCACTTTTTCTCATTAGGTTCTTATACCCAGGTACTAGCAATTATGAAATTAGAGTGAGGGGTAAAGAATTTTCTAATTACCACAAAATCTGTATCAAGAGAGCTATTGATAGAATAATAAAGCCCACCCACCAGATTTTCCAGAATGTTTTCCATGCTTTAGAGTTTCTCATAGTCTACCCTTTCTGGAGTTCCTAGCTATTTCTGTTAATGCAACTATTTTCTCACAATCCGCCTGTTTTTTAAAGTAGCAATTAGCTGACAAGGGTAATTGCTGGTTCAACTGCAAAAACCCTATTTTCTTGCAAACTAATGCAAATTAATAACTTTTTCCGTAGAATCATAAATCATTAAAGGATTTTATCTAAATCTGATGAAAAACCACATAATAGAAAAGTTAGGACAAGATGCTGGCTAATACGCAAAAAATTGGCAAAACCGGCAAGTAACAGGACAACTACTTGCTCCTCACTCCTCACTTTTCTTACTAGTCATAGAAAACTACAAAATGGAAGGAGTTAACTTATGCCGCTATATGAATTCGAGGGAAAGAAGCCATTAATACCAGAATCTGCATTCGTGCATCCTGATGCAATCATTATCGGTGATGTCGTATTGGGGGAAGGGTGCTTGGTGACAGCTGGTGCAGTTATCAGAGGCGATTTCGGGAGGATAATAATAGGTTCGGGATCGAATGTTCAGGACAATTGTGTTATTCATGTTGACCTTAACACCGAGGCTATTATTCACGACAATGTTCTTATAGGTCACGGCGCTATTGTTCATGGTCCTTGCGTAATTAATGAATATGTTGTGATAGGAATGGGGGCTATTGTCTCCACGGGATGTGAAATAGGCACCGAAAGTATACTGGCAGCAGGTAGTTTTCTCCCCAATGGCCGTATAGTACTGCCGCATAAAGTGGTTATGGGAAATCCGGCTACTATTATGAAGGATTTGAGCGATAAAAATATCATAATGGCTAAGGAAGGCCTTAAACACTACCAGAAGCTTACTAAAAGATATATGGAAGGGCTTAAATTAGTAGGTAATGAGCCCAGGTTTTGATCTTACTTCCAATTCAGGCGTTGGAATTATTTAATATTTAATACCAGCAGCGGGTTGGTGGTACCCATGGTTTTACTTCCCAAAACATCGGTAAGGTAAATAATTATTGTAGCAATAATACCAGAGGGGAAAATCATCCGGTCAAGCAGGGGACCACTTACCCTTCCCAGATAGCGTTGTATCTGCAGTGGAGTACAACGGCACTCCATTTTCAGGCATGAAATAGAGAAGGATTCTGATTTTATCTTCATCATGTATTATTTCCTTTACTATACTGCGCAGGAAATTCCTCTTTTCTTCAAACTCAAGTTGGTCAAAAACCTCATTAAACCGGAGAAGGTTTCCAAAGACCATTTCCATATCTACCTTCTGCCAGTCTCATGCTGGCAACCAGGCTACTCTCTAAGAATTTAACATTAAGCGTAGAGCGTTCATAACATTTTTTAGATCAGCTGGATGTAAAGAACCCAACTTCTTAAGAGCTATAGATTGATCAATTGTAAATATGCGATGGATGCGAGCAACAGTTGGCTTAGGTAATCCGGCGTTTTCCAAATGTGAAACAGTAATTTCATTTATGCCTTTTAGTGAGGAGGTGAGCATCATGCATACCAATTCCCTCCAATCATTAATAGCCGCCAAAACTAAAGCAGGCCGCTTTTTTGATCCGCTTAGGTCGCTGAATGGAAAGGGAATTAGAATTACGTCACCCCGTTTATAACTGGTCATAAATTTTGTCCTCAGGATTTTCCCAATCAGATAGTACTTGATCAGCAAGCAATAAACTTCCCAATAAATCAAGTTTATCAACTAACCGCTGTAATATCTCCTGCTGTTCATCTAAAGATAGCTTTTCAATTTCCTTAAATAACTGATCAACTTTACCCATGATTATAAGCATTCCTTTCTTGAGGCATAAAACGTCATGAAAGATTTTCTTTCAGATTTTACCTCCCAAAGCGCTAGTAAGCTTAATAATTATTGTAGCAGAAATACCGGCGAAAATAACGGGGAATATTCCAATCCAATGGAAGGCTTACTAAGCCTTATATCGATATCGGAAACAGGCTCCTGTTTGCTACACATTAACCTGATGAAAAGTCTTCTCAACTTTGCCAGTACTTCCGATCCAGGCTGCGGTATTGCAGGGCTTCAGCTATATGTTCCAGCTTAATATCGTCTGATTGTTCCAAATCGGCAATGGTTCGGGCTACTTTGAGGATGCGGTCGTATGCGCGGGCGCTCATAGTGAGCCGGTCGAAAGCATTTTTTAAAAGCAGTTCTGATTCTTCATCCAGACGGCAGAACTTTTTAACATCAGCCGGTCTCATCTGTGAATTCAGGGTGATCTTATAGCGCTTAAAGCGCTTTTTTTGTTTCTCCCGGGCCATGGTAATTTTATCCCGCATGCTGGCTGAACTTTCTCCATTCGCCCTATCCCGAAGTTGCTCATATTTGACCCGAGGAACCTCCACATGCAAATCCATCCGGTCGAGCAGGGGACCGCTTACCCTTCCCAGATAGCGTTGTATCTGCAGTGGAGTACAACGGCACTCCATTTCGGAGCCGAAATTCCCACAAGGACATGGATTCATGGAAGCAACCAGGCTGAAGTCGGCAGGATAGCTAAAAGTAGCCTGGGAGCGGGCTACAGTTACTACTTTATCCTCCAGAGGTTGGCGCAATGCTTCCAATACATCACGGCTGAATTCGGGCAATTCATCCAGGAAAAGCACCCCGTTATGAGCCAGGCTGATTTCCCCTGGTCGGGGAATACGCCCCCCGCCAACAATACTGGCGCTGGAAGCATTCTTATGTGGGGCCCGGAAAGGGCGGTTAAGAATGAGGGGTTGTTCCGGGTTTAGAAGGTCAGCTACCGAATATATTCGCGTCGTTTGCAATATCTCTTCCCGGCTCATTTCTGGCATTATCCCCGGAACCCGGCGGGCCAGCATGGTCTTTCCCCCACCGGGTGGACCGATCAAGAGGATATTATGTAATCCCGCCGCTGCTACCAGCAAAGCTCTTTTCGCTGTTTCCTGCCCCTTAACATCGGCAAAGTCGGGAGTGTTATCCAGGGATGAAACAGACAAATATTCTGTGGGAGCTATGGTTGGTAGTTCCAGTTTATCCTGCAAATAGCAGCATACCTCGGACAAATTGCTGGCGGCCAGAGAGCTTACTTCACTTACCAGTCCGGCTTCCTGGCTGTTAGCCTGGGGTATGACTAAATAGGAGTCGGGTTCTTTTTCCAGCAGTTCGAGGGCCATGGGCAGTACCCCCGGAATGGGGCGCAAGGCACCATCCAAAGAAAGTTCAGCGGCGAAATAGTGCGTCTTGTATTGGCAAATTTCCAATTGCTCGGAAGCGGCCAGTATCCCCAGGGCAATAGCCAAATCAAAGTGACTGCCTTCCTTTTTAAAGTTAGCTGGGGCCAGGTTAATTATTATCTTGCGGTTGGGAAACTTGTAACCAGAGTTCTTGATGGCTGAACGAACCCGCTCACGGGATTCCTTGATTGAGGCCTGAGCGAGGCCGGTAATTTCAAAACCGGGCAGTGCTCCACTTTGAATATCTACTTCAACCTTAACTGGCTTGGCATCTATCCCAGCGGTAACTAAAGTATAAAAATTGGCCAGCATCTTATCCCAACTTTCCTATTATGTAATTTTTCGTCAAGATTGGGTAAATTCCTTTAATGATTTATTCAGAATAAAATTTTTCGTATAGTATTTTGCTTTTCTACGAATCATAACTACAGAGCTTAAGGAATCTATTGGGTATAAAAATGTTGTTCTAAAGGAGGTTTAAGACTACTATGATTGGTGCCATAGTCCGTTTCGTTGTCTCTGCTCTGGTTTTGCTTCTGGTGGGTTACCTTTTGCCAGGGATTAGCGTAGCCGGGTTTACCGGAGCCTTGATTGCAGCAATTGTAATTGCTCTTATTGGCTATGCTGCTGAGGCTATTCTGGGCACCCGGATATCGCCCCGTTCCCGTGGATTTGTGGGTTTTATTACGGCTGCCATAGTCATTTACCTGGCCCAGTTTATTATTCCCAGTTATCTGTCGGTATCCTTATTGGGAAGTCTGCTGGCGGCTTTTGTCATAGGCCTGGTTGATGCATTTATTCCAACTGAGCTTAGGTAAGTTGCTTTCGCCAGGGTAAAAGGGCAAGATTATCCCTCTAGCAATAATATTAGCTTTGGGGGAGAACTCAAGCATAAAGAAAACATATCTTACTCAAAAGCCAGTATATACTGGCTTTTGAGTTTTGCCGGAAAAAGTTTGCTTATATTTATAAAGACAAGTAAAATAAACAAGCAGTAGGCTCTTTTATTTCCCTGGATTGAAGATAAAAAGCTTGAATGGGAAGACAGGGATCAGAGGAAGATTGGATAGGGGGCGGAAGAAAAGTGTTCGGCTTTATCGGTAATATAGGACCCTGGGAGTTAATTTTAATATTGGTTGTTGCCCTGATAGTAGTTGGACCGGGTAAACTCCCGGAAGTAGCTAAATCTATGGGGAAAGCGGCCCGGGAATTTAAAAAAGCTACTACCGGGGTGCAAAAAGAGTTTCAAGATGCCTTAAAGGTTGATGAGAAACCTGCGCCGGCCAAAAAAGAGCCGGAAGCGGTGCCGGAAAAAACTGAAGTTTCCCCTACGGTTTCCCTTGACGAATTGAATGAAATGAGTCTTAATAATAAAGAAAAGGTCAAAAAAGATGACCCCGGAAATACCTTATCATAAGCAAATAAATACTTTTACTCTTATCCAGAGTGGTGGAGGGACTGGCCCGATGAAACCCGGCAACCGCCTGAAAGGTATGGTGCCAAATCCTGCAGGAGGATCCTGGCAGATGAGAGGGGATAGCATATCGGCCCTCTTATATGAGGGCTTTTTTAATTGTATATTTGGGGGGAGGGTTGTTAATGACGGCGAAGCTGTACAATATTCTATCCAGTAGAATTCTAATTCTGGATGGAGCCATGGGAACCATGCTCCAAGAAAGAGGAATGGCCCCGGGGGAGTGCCCGGAGCTTTTTGGGGTTAATAATCCATTGATTTTGGAAGACATCCACTACCAGTATATGGAGGCCGGAGCAGACATTATCCAATCCAACACCTTTGGCGGCAATCGCTTTAAACTGGCCGAATATGACCTGCAGGAGCGGGTAGCAGAAATAAATGCTGAAGCCGTAAGAATTGCTCGCGCCGGAGCCAGGGGAAAGGCCCTGGTAGCAGCCTCCATCGGTCCCAGCGGTAAAATGTTGCAACCCTTCGGGAGTGCTAATTTTGCGGAGCTCTACGCGGCTTTTTCCGAGCAGATGATCAGTTGTGAAAAAGCCGGGGCTGATCTCATATCAATAGAAACCATGACTGATATCGGAGAAATGAGGGCTGCCTTGATTGCGGCCTGTTCCCATACCCGCCTGCCGGTTATTGCTCATATGACTTTTGAGCCTGGGGGAAGAACGTTGATGGGTACTGACCCCCTTACCGCTCTTATTATTATGGAGGCTTTGCAACCACTGGCCATTGGAGCCAATTGTTCCGGGGGTGCCCGGGAATTGCTTCCCATTATAGAAGAAATGGGCCGCTATAGCAGTATATTTCTGTCGGTAGAGCCCAATGCCGGTTTACCCCACCTGCTCGGGGAAAGAACCGTCTTTCCGGATAGCCCGGAGGAAATGGCTGAATATGCCCTGAAACTGAGGGATGCGGGGGCCAATATCATTGGCGGCTGCTGTGGTACCACCCCGGAACATATAAAAGCTATCGCCAGCACTTTAAGGGGACTTTCCCCCCGGATAAGGACAGCCCGTAGAATTAGGGCCTTGGCTTCTCGCAGCCAGGCAGTGGTTCTGGGAGAGGGGAAGCCACTCTCTTTTATCGGAGAAAGAATAAATCCTACCGCTCGCAAGAAATTGGCTCAGGATATCAAAGAAGGCCGTATGCAGATGGTAGTAGATGAAGCCAGGAAACAGGTGGAAGCAGGTGCCGCTATTCTGGATGTAAATATGGGAGTACCCGGAATTGATGAAGCTATGGCTATGAGAGAGGCAGTAGTTGCAGTGCAGGCTGCGGTTGATGTCCCTCTTGCTTTGGATTCCACCAGCGCCCAGGCTATTGAAGAGGGTTTACAAGCCTTTGTTGGCCGGCCTTTGATTAACTCCACAACCGGGGAAGATAAACAATTGGAAATCATCCTTCCCCTGGCCAGAAAATATGGGGCCGCTGTATTGGGTCTCTGCCTGGACCAAAATGGAATCCCAGAGCGGGCCGAGGACAGGGTAGAGATAGCCCGGAAGATTTTTGAGCAGGCGCGGGAGTATGGTTTACGAGAAGAAGATATTTATATAGATTGTTTGGTGAAAACCGCCAGTGCGGAACAATCCCAGGTTATTGAAACCCTGAAGGCTTTGCGGATGCTTAAGGAGGAACTGGCAGTGGGTACGGTGCTGGGAGTAAGCAATGTATCTCATGGCCTGCCCGCCCGTGAGCTATTAAATTCCACCTATTTGGCAATGGCCTGGGCAGCCGGACTGGATTTACCCATAATGAATCCTTTTGACAGCAGAATGATGGAAACTACCAGAGCCGCTGCCGTTTTGCTCAATCGTGACCTTAATTCGCTAGACTTTATTGAAAAATATAAAGACTATAAGGTAAATAAAACCCAGGATTCTACCGGAGTTAGCCGACCGGCTCACCGTATTTGTCAGCAGTGTAATATTCCGGATTTGTTAGATGATCAGGTAAAGACTACGTCAAGCACGGGTAATAAAGCTAAAGAGAAGAAGGTTGAGAAACCGTCCTCCATCCTGGAGATGATCAGCCAGGGAGTCCTGCAAGGGGATAGGGAATTGGTTTTGCAACAGGTGCAAAAAGCCCTGGACCAGGAAGAGATAGCCCCGATGGAAATAGTAAATAAGGCGCTAATTCCAGGAATCGAAAGGGCGGGAGAACTCTATGAGCAAAAAAAATATTTCCTACCCCAGTTGATGTTGGCCGCCGAAAGTATGAGAGATGGCTTTACGCTGGTAAAAACCCGTCTGAGCGGTGAAGCGGAAGAACATAAAGGGCTTATCGTTCTAGCCACGGTGGAAGGTGATATCCATGACATTGGTAAGAACATAGTAGCCATTTTACTGGAGAATTACGGCTTTAAGGTGTTGGATATGGGGAAAGATGTCAAGGCGGAAACGATATTGGATTTGGCCGAAAAGGAGAAAGCCGATATTGTTGCTTTAAGCGCCTTGATGACAACGACCATGCCACGAATGCAGGAGGTGATCCAGGGCGTAAAAGCCCGTGGAATGCCATGCAAAATAATGGTTGGAGGAGCCGTCTTGAATCAGGAATATGCAGATCATATCGGGGCCGATGCTTATTCTGAAGATGCGCGCCAGGCAGTTTTAACGGCCCAAAGGTTAATAGGGGGGAGATAAAATGACAGTGGAAAAAACTTATGAAGAAATAAACGCTCGAATAAAGCGAGGCGAGGCGGTAGTAGTGACCGCGGAGGAAGTTATCGATTATGTGGCGGAGAACGGCTATGAAAAGGCCGTGCAGGAAATTGATGTGGTAACCACCGGCACCTTTGGCCCCATGTGTTCATCCGGTGCTTTTCTTAATTTTGGTCATTCCCGGCCCCGGATAAAGATGAAAAAGGTTTGGTTAAACGGGGTAGAGGCTTATGGCGGCCTGGCAGCAGTGGATGCTTATATCGGCGCTGCCCAATTGCCGGATTTCGATCCGGAAAACAAAGTTTTCCCGGGAAGATTTACCTATGGTGGGGGGCATGTAATCCATGACCTGGTGGCAGGCAAGGAAATCCGCCTGGAGGCTATAGCCTATGGAACCGATTGTTACCCCAATAAAAAAGTAGATACCATAATTACCATCGATGATCTTAATGAGGCCTATATTTTTAACCCGCGCAATGCTTACCAGAATTACAACTGCGCGGTGAACCTGGGAGATAGAATCCTATATACCTATATGGGTATTCTTAAACCGCGGCTGGGCAATGCCAGCTATTCTACTTCCGGGCAATTAAGCCCTTTGCTTAACGACCCTTATTATAAGACCATTGGCATTGGAACCAGGATATTCCTGGGAGGGGGAACGGGCTATGTGGCCTGGAACGGAACCCAGCACCACCCCAATGTACTAAGAGGCGAAAACGGCGTGCCTCAGGTGCCGGCAGGTACTCTGGCCGTAATCGGGGATCTCAAGCAGATGACTCCCGACTGGCTGGTAGGCTTGAGTTTTATTGGCTATGGAGCAACCATGGCGGTGGGAATCGGTATTCCTATTCCAATCTTGAACGAAGAGATACTGCGCTATACCCTGGTCAAGGATGAAGATATATTTTGTCCCATAGTGGATTACAACGAAGGATATCCTTACTCCAAACCCATTGATCTGGGCTTCGCCAATTTTAAGGAATTGAAGAGTGGCCGGATAAAGATTAATGACAAAGAAGTAATTACTACTCCCCAGTCCAGTTATCCCCGGGCGCGGAAGATTGCTACCATACTAAAAGAATGGATACAAAGAGGAGAATTTGAATTGAGCAGGCCAGTTGCCATGCTTCCCTCGGCAGATGCGAACATTGAGTTTAAATCGATTCCTGAGCGCAGTCCCAGTGAAATCTTTTTAAATGGCAGGAACAGGAGGGGTTAAGATGAAAAACAGGGTAGTTTGTTATTTTTCCGCCATTCAGACGGAACAGCCGGTAGTCTACCGTCTTATAAAGAATTATGACTTGATAATTAATATATTGAAGGCGGATATCAACCCGCAGAAAGAGGGCTACCTGGTGGTTGAGATGGAAGGTGAAAAAGACAAATATGAGGGGGGCATAGCTTTCCTTAAGAATCTCGGAATAATCGTTGAGCCCCTCAGCGAAACGGTGCTCTGGCAGGAAGATATCTGCATACAATGCGGGGCCTGTGCTTCATTCTGCCCTACTGAATCGCTTTCCATCGATAGGGATAGCATGCTGGTCTCCTTTGAAAACTCCAAATGCGTAGTTTGCGGTATGTGCTTGGATTGCTGTCCCACCCGGGCAATAAAACTCCATTTTGAAGTCAAGGAGGCTGTTTAAAGCGGCTGATGAATAATGCAGCAAATAATGGTTATGGAGAACGCTATTATCGGGTTCTGCATGCGGCCAACGACCTCAAGTATTTCTCTGTAAAAATAAAGGAATCTGATCTGGCTATTGCTGTAGACCGGAAAAGCTACAGCGATAGCCTGCTGTCATTATGCCAACAAGAATTACATGGCGTAAGAAGGCAGTTGGAAGATTATATTAAGCGGCATCCTGAGTTTATGACCTCTTTTGTTCCCCTCCCGCTTATGCTTGGAGCACCGGAAATTGCCTGTCGTATGGCTGCCGCCGCCGAAAAGGCAGGAGTTGGTCCCATGGCCGCAGTTGCCGGTGCCATAGCCCAGAGCCTGGGGCAGGCTTTGGAGAATCAGGTTGAGGAAGTGATGGTGGAAAACGGAGGAGACATATATCTGCGCTCCAAGAGTGACCGGATCATAGCCATATTTGCCGGCAATTCCCCGTTCACTTACAAGATTGGCATTCGCGTGGAGCCTGGGGAAAGCCCCCTGGGGATTTGCACCTCTTCCGCTACGGTCGGCCCCAGTATTAGCCTGGGAAGAGCTGATGCTGCGGTGATTAAGGCTTATCCTGCTGAACTGGCCGATGCGGTTGCCACCCAGGCCGGGAATCTGGTGCAAAGCAAGGATGACCTGATAAAAGCGATTGATTATGCCAAAGCTATTCAAGGGGTAAGTGGAATATTGCTAATACAGGGCGACAGCATGGCCGCCTGGGGAAAGATTGAGATAATTCCGCTAAAAGGGAGGCAGAAAAATGAAGGTAGTAAATAATGTACTGGAACTAATCGGAGAGACTCCGGTAATCAAATTGAACCGAATGCATGGGGCTGATCAGGCCGAGGTTTATGTCAAGCTGGAAGGATTCAACCCCGGGGGAAGCATAAAAGACCGGCCTGGTCTTTATATGATTGAAAAGGCTGAAGCCCGGGGCCTATTAAAAAAGGACTCAATCATATTGGAAGCCACCAGCGGTAATACCGGCATTGGACTGGCCATGGCCGCCTCCATCAAAGGATACCGTATTTTGATTGTCATGCCGGAGAACATGAGTGAAGAGAGAAAAAAGATTTTAAGGGCTTACGGTGCAGAACTCCTGCTAACCCCAGCTGCAGAAGGCATGCCCGGAGCAGTGCGGCGTGCCCGGGAACTGGCCGCTAGTGAATCCAGCTATTTTTTGGTTCAACAATTTGAAAACCAGGATAATGCAGAAAGTCATGAAATGACAACGGCTCAAGAAATTTTGCGGCAGATGGAGCATAAACTGGATATCCTTATTTGTGGAGTAGGGAGCGGGGGAACCCTGAGTGGAACCGGCAAAGTCTTAAAATCGTCATTACCCGGCATAAAAATCGTTGCGGTTGAGCCGGCACAATCAGCAGTTTTAAGCGGAAAATCGGCTGGTGTTCACAAAATTCAAGGAATTGGGGCAGGATTTATTCCACCCGTGTTGAATATTGAAATGGTTGACCAGATAATTCCCGTTAGTGATGAAGATGCCATCGAAACCTGTCGGCAGATAGCAAAAAAGGAAGCTTTGTTACTGGGAATATCATCAGGTGCAGCAATATTTGCCGCTTTGAACCTGGCCCGGGATATGGACCCGAGCCAAAAAATTCTGGCTATTGCACCCGATGGAGCAGAGAAATATATGTCAACCGAATTGTTTGACTAGAGGAGGAGTTGGGGAGAATGAATCCCGAAGCCGTAGTGAATTATTTAGTAGAATGGTCTCGACAGAAAGTGAGGGATGCAGGTGCCCTGGGACTTGTTTTAGGGGTGAGCGGTGGAGTTGATTCGGCAGTTGCGGCTATTATTGCCAAGAAAGCATTCCCCGAGAATTGTATGACTTTGTTGTTACCCTGTGAAAGCGATGTTGTTGATCGTATGGATAGTCAAGCTTTAGTGGAAAAGTTTAATATCCCTTATAGAATTATCGATTTGGATAATGCTTATCATTTGCTATCCACCCAGTTTGAATCCTATCTAAAGTTTGAAGGCTTAAAGGGCAAACTGCTGCGGGGTAATATAAAGTCGCGGCTCAGAATGATGGCTCTTTATTATTCGGCTCAGGCCAGAAACTACCTGGTTTTGGGTACCAGTAACAAAAGTGAACTTTACGTAGGCTATTCAACCAAGTACGGAGATGCTGGGGTTGACCTCCAGTTGTTAGGGGATTTACTAAAAAGGGAAGTATACGAACTGGCACAGTTTTTGGATGTTCCAGAAAGCATAATTAATAAACCGCCCTCTGGTGGCTTATGGTCAGGACAGACGGATGAAGGGGAAATGGGCTTAACCTACGAAGAACTGGATAATTATCTGGCAAGCGGTGAAGGAAGCCTTGAAGTTATTAATAAAATCGAGGGCATGATGGCTGGCAGCCTGCATAAGCGTAATATGCCCCCGGTGGCTATTATCTTTCCTGAATTAAGAGATTAGGAATTAGTCGTCGGATATCAGACGTCAGACATCAGAAGGGAAAGTTAGCCATCAATCGTCATTCGTCAGACATCAGCTGGTGCCCCTTGGGACATGGGGGGTAGTTCAAAAGAGCAGGAGGAATTAAGATTTGAGTCCTCGCAAGCGTCAAGTAGCTATTCGTATGCTAATTTTCCTGGCGGTATTTTCCTACATCGGATACATCGCCAGTCAGCGATTGCCTTCCTTTGATTTTTGGGTCATAATGGGCTTCTTTGCCCTTTTTTTTACCTGGACGATAATTGAAACCATTATATACCGGGAACCACAGACCCGGGTAGTGGAAGACGATGATCAAAGGTCCTATCTTTACCTGCAGCTTTCTTCCATGCTGGTTTTATTCGTTGCTTTGCTAGATTTTCTGGAGTTTAAATGTACCAGAGTTACTTTATTGGAACCGGGAATAACGATATTGGGCTTTATCTTTTTTATAATATATATAACAGTCCGCTACCAGGCCATTATCCATTTGGGTTCGTATTATAATCCCCGGGTAGCACTCTATGAAGAACATAGTCTGGTTAAAGAGGGACCTTACCGAAAAATCAGGCATCCCTTTTACCTAAGCGCCTTGCTTAGTGTTTTATCCCTCTCTTGCATCTTCAATTCCGGAGCGGCTCTTTTATTAACTGTGCTTGCAGTTATTCCGGCCATAGTCTATCGTATTAATATAGAGGAAGAATTCCTCCTGGAGCATTTTGGTGAAGAATATAAGCAATATATGGAACAAAGCAGTAGGATAATTCCAGGAATATGGTAAATAAACAGATGTCCCCTTTGTTTAAGCAATCGAGAAGCTTATCAAGCACAGACCTTAAGAAGGGGGATTAGACCAATAGGGGGGAAAAGATAATGGCAGGACACTCCAAATGGGCTAATATCAAGCATAAAAAAGCCCGCTCGGATGAAAAAAGAGGAAAAGAGTTTACCAAGATAGCTAAAGAGATTACTATCGCAGTGCGTAGTGGTGGTAGCGGAGATCCTGAGGCCAATTCCAAATTGAAGCTGGCTATACAAAAAGCCAAGGCTATAAATATGCCTAATGAGAACATCAATCGCGCGGTTAAGAAAGGTACCGGAGAAATTGACAGCGAGACCATCGAAGAAATAATATATGAAGGCTATGCCCCCGGGGGAATAGCGGTAATGTTAGAAATTGCTACCGATAATCGCAACCGAACTGCTTCGGAAATCAGGCATCTTTTTTCCAAAAACAACGGGAATCTTGGTGAGAGTGGTTGTGTAGCCTGGATGTTCAAACGAGTAGGCTTAATTAGCATAAAAAAGGATAAGCTGAACCTGGATGAAGAAGAATTTATGCTAATGGTATTGGAGGCAGGTGCCGAGGACGTCAGGGAGGAAGATGAGGAATATGAAGTCTTGACTTTACCGGAAAGCTTTATGCAGGTAAAGGAAGCGATGGAAGAGGAAAATCTTCCCATAGAAGAGGCCGATATAGTAATGCTGCCGGAAAATACGGTTGATATCACTGATGTTGATATGGCGGGAAAAATCATCAAACTCATTGAGCTTTTGGAAGATCACGATGATGTACAAAATGTCTACACCAATATGTCTATTCCTGATGAAATAATTACCGCACTCTAGGTGTCAAGGGGGTCCTTTTGACACCCTCCCCGTCCCTTACTCTTTACTTTTCTTACTACCCTGCATGGCCGGGAGCCACAAGCACCGATGAAAGGTGAGTTAGCTTGTATAATAAACTGGGGTATGAAATAACCCCATTCCTCTCCCGATGCCTGACGACCCAACTTTTCTTACTATAACGAGTGAAATGTGTCCCCCGCTAAGCGGTCAGGTTCCTATTAAGAAAACAGGCAGCGGGCTCTAATCCCCTGCCTCGTTGCAGCGCTGTCTTGAAACTGCTCCGCAGTTTCTTCCGATGCTTAAATTTAGATAAAAGTCTACTAAAGCGGGAAACTTCCCGCTTTAGTTTTGTATAAAAAAGAGAAAAAATGGAAAACATAAGCTGCAGAGGTGATGGCAATGAAAAGAACTTTTACCGGAATCACTCTGCTGGGTATATTAATAATGGTTTTTCTGAGCGGTTATTTTATTGGCAGTCATAAAGTATTGGAAGTCAGGCAGAAACCAGTGCTGGGAATTGATGATAAAAGCAAGATTGAGGAGCAGCGGATAAATGAGAAAAGCCAGATAGTAATGGAGAAGGAATACAAGCGTTGCCAGCATGTGGTAATATCCGATTTTGAACCCAAAGAGCAGTTGCTGGGTAAGAGTTATTCGGAAATAAGCCGTATTTATTCACCACAAAATGGTTTTACAGTTAGTCTGCAAGACGACACCCTCTGTATTCATCAGATAATTGATGATTGGTGTCCGCTGGATAAGGAGAAATATCGGCTTAAGGAATACCAGGGTAAACTTGCCGTTTATCAGGGACCGGATGAAGATAATGAAGTGCTATTGAGAGTGACATCTATTAGCATGGAGACTTTGCCTGCAGAGATTCAAAGCGCAATAAGGGAAGGCAAGTATGAGTTTAATAATGAAGAACTGCTTAATGACGCCCTGGAAAACCTGGACGAGTATTAGTGTGCTGAAACCGCTCCGCAGTTTTAAATAAAGACTCTACTGCAAAAACCCTTCTTGTTGCATAAGGGTTGTATAAATATACAAAGCGAGCGTTGGTGAAGCGTGGATGCAGCACCCTGCGGGTACTCCTGGTGTTCCACCCTGCGGGTGTCACTATTAAGGTTGCCGACCAGGATGGGAGATTAGCGCGGTACCCCTTGAGCCGCGAGACAAGCCGCAGGTGTTTGCGAAGCGCCCTGTCGGGCACAACTGATGCTCCCTGCGGTCGCTATTAAGGACGCTGGAGCGGTATATTTATGCAAGACAATGCATATCTATAGCTTTTTGCAGTGACATCAAATAAGAATTAGTAAATGAAGTTAGGAGTAGGGTCCTTATACCCATGGGGGGTTAATTTAAAATCAGGTTTTAATTTTCTTGGAAGATAGGACAGTGAAAAGAGTCCTATCTTCTTTTTTATTTGAAAGAAAATTGAGGAGTAAGGGGAAGGTGTCAAAAGGACCGTCCCCTTGACACCCAGAGTTTATTCATGGAACTCAGGCTGATTTTAGAGTATTATAGTATTTAGTTTGTTGCTTTATGCAACAGTATCAAAAAGTCTGGAATGCAAAATAGCTGACGACTTTACAATATTTCGTTAGAGAGCTTAACATGGCAAAAGGCAAGGTGAAGCAATGAAGGTTCTGGGAATTGACCCCGGTACGGCCACGACAGGTTACGGACTCATTCGCTCGGAAGCGGGACGAGTTATGGCAATTACATATGGCACAATAGTTACCCCCGCTCAGCTGGAGATGCCTTTAAGGCTCAACCAGATTTATGAGGAACTACAAGATTTATTAATGGAATATAAACCTGATGCGGTAGCAGTGGAGGAAATATTCTATCACCGTAATTCCAAAACAGTTATTACTGTAGCTCAGAGCCGGGGAGTAATCCTGATGACGGCGGCGAATGCCGGTATGCCAGTCGCGGAATATACTCCTCTGCAGGTCAAGCAAGCGGTGGTGGGCTACGGTAAGGCGGAAAAGAAGCAGGTGCAACTTATGGTGCAAAAGATTTTGGGCCTGCAGCAATTGCCCCGACCGGATGATGCTGCTGATGCTCTAGCTGTTGCTATTTGTCATCTGCATTCCTATCGTTTGTCTTTTCTGACGGGGAGTTCAGCGACAAAGGCCGGAGAAAAAAGATAGCACTCTACGGCTGGTCAAAACCAGCCGATGAATCAAGTTTGAATTGACTAAAAAAAGCGTTGAAATAGAACTACAGGCGATCATGCCATTGCTAACAGTATTATCGTATCAACGATCCCACACTGCCTGCTACAGCTCATTTGTTGAAATGGAGGCCATATATGATTGCATTTCTTAAGGGTGCTGTTTCTGAACGGCGACCGGACAGTATAATAATTGATGTTAATGGGGTAGGTTATGAGGTGAATATTCACTCCCGGCTTTTCCCCCGTTTACCGCAAAGAGGCGAGCCCATACTTATCCACACCTTCCTGCAGGTACTGGAAAACGAGTTCAAACTATTTGGTTTTCTCGATCAGGACGAACTCAGGCTCTTTAAGACCTTACTCTCGGTTTCCGGGATAGGAAGCAAGGGAGCCCTGGCGGTGCTGTCAACTATGGAACCACTGGTCTTTTACCGGGCTATAGCCAGTCAGGATGAAAAGACCCTGCTTCGTATACCGGGTGTGGGTAAAAAGACCGCTCAGAGGATGATTTTCGAGCTGCAGGATAAAGTCCCGGAATTAAAGCTGGTTGAGGTGGAAAAGGAGCAGCGACCGCTGTTGGATGAGCTTATGGAAGCCCTGGAAATACTGGGGTACAGCCGCAGCGAAGTCCTGCCTGTCATTATGGATTTGAACAGGAATAAGCAATTAGGAACCAGTGTAGAGGAAAATATCAAGCTGGTTTTGAAGGCTAAGGCGCAGGAAATGAGACGCTAAAAAGGGGGGAGTATGCTGGAAGAGAGACTTATTTCTTCTCATCTACTGGACGAAGATGACAACAACGAAAATTCAATACGGCCCGGGCGCTTATCCGAATATATTGGACAGGAAAAGGTAAAGGAAAATGTAGAGGTATTTATCACAGCCGCGCGGGAGCGGAAGGAAAGCCTGGATCATGTCCTTCTCAGTGGTCCTCCGGGTCTGGGCAAGACCACTCTGGCCAGCATAATAGCCAACGAAATCGGCAAGCCCATCCGCAAGACCTCGGGACCAGCCATTGAGAGACCGGGAGACCTGGCGGCTATTCTTACCAATCTGGAACCGGGTGAAGTTTTGTTTATTGATGAAATTCATCGGCTGAACCGTAATGTGGAAGAGATAATGTACCCGGCCATGGAAGATTTCGTCATAGATATAATTATTGGCAAAGGCCCGGCAGCCCGCACTCTTCGCCTGGACCTGCCGCCATTTACCTTGATTGGAGCCACTACCCGTCCCGGGCTTTTAAGCTCGCCTTTGCGCGACCGTTTTGGCATAAACTGCCGGTTGGATTTCTATACACCGCTTGAACTTGGCGAGATAATCCTGCGGGCAGCCCGAATTCTGGAGATTAGTCTGGATAAGGAGGGAGCCGCGGAAATAGCCGGGCGTTCCCGGGGAACGCCGCGGGTGGCCAATCGTTTGTTGCGGAGGGTAAGAGACTACGCTCTGGTCAAAGGTAATGGAAATATTGATTTTTCTCTGGCCAAATGGGCCTTGGAGATGCTGGAAATAGATGAATGTGGATTGGATGTAATGGATAGAATGATTTTGGAAGCAATTATCATAAAGTTCAGCGGGGGACCGGTTGGCTTGGATACCCTGGCGGCTTCAGTTTCGGAAGAATCGGATACCATTAGCGATGTTTATGAACCCTATCTCTTAAAGTTAGGATTTATCCAGAAGACTCCCCGGGGGAGGATGGCTACCGAGCACGCCTACCATCACCTGGGCTATCCGCTGAAAGGGAATTTGCAGGGAAAAGGGCTGTTTTCGGATGAATAGGCGGTCTGCTTATTGGGGGTAAAGGCATGAGCAAAGTATTGTTGCATATTTGTTGTGGGCCTTGTGCCAGCTATCCCGTTCCGCGTTTGCGGGAGGAAGGCTTCGAGCTGATGGGCTATTTCTACAACCCCAACATCCATCCCTTTACGGAATACCAGAAAAGAAAAGAAGCCCTGGAGGATTATGCCCGGCAGGTTGAATTAAAGGTTATTTTCGAGCCTGATTACAAGCCGGTAGACTATTTTCAGAATATTACCTACCGGGAAAGCCGCCGCTGTTTATTGTGTTATCAAATGAGATTGGAACAGGCGGCCCAAATTGCCCGCAAAGGGAAATTCGATTATTTCACCACCACCTTGCTGGTGAGCAAGTACCAGAAACATGAATTAATCCGGGAAATAGGGGAAGCTATAGGGGAGAAGTATGAGCTGCCTTTCTTGTACCGGGATTTTAGAGAGGGTTTCCGTCAGACGGGGATTATAGCGCGGGAAATGGGTCTGTACCGCCAGCAATATTGCGGTTGCCTGTACAGTGAAATGGAGCGTTACCAGTCTTCCCGCAAGAAAGCTTGATAAAAGGTGAAAGTTAGATGGAAAATATGGCCCGCCTGGTATTGACCTTGATAATAAATATTTGGAGTCACAGATAAATGCTACATGACAAAAATGATGATATTTACCGGCTATCCACCTATCACTATGATTTACCCCCGGAGCTTATTGCCCAGTATCCGGCGGAATACCGGGACAGTTCCCGCTTGCTGGTTCTGGACCGAAAGAGCGGAGATTTAAAAGACCGGGTCTTTAAGGATATAGGCCAGTACCTGAAAAAGGGTGATGCTCTGGTATTGAATGAAACCCGGGTTATACCGGCGCGTTTTTTTGCTTATAAAGAAAGCGGGGCCAGGGTGGAAATACTACTTCTAAAGAAGCTTGGTGATGATTGGGAAGCTTTGGTAAAGCCGGCCCGGCGGTTGAAAGTCGGCAGCCGGGTTTTTCTTTCCCCGGATCAACCGCTGCTCATTGAAATAGTAGAAGAGTTAGAATTTGCCGGTGGACGCCGGGTCCGCTTTCTAAATGGTATTAATGAGGATACCTTGTTGCAGGAACAGGGGCATATCCCTCTGCCCCCCTATATCAACCGCCCTGATGAAGAACTGGACCGGGAAAGGTACCAGACGGTTTATGCCAGTAAAAGCGGTTCCGTGGCCGCACCTACAGCGGGCCTGCACTTTACCCCCGATTTGTTAAAAGATATTGCTCTTCAGGGGATTAATATTGTGCGGATAGTCTTACATGTGGGGATGGGAACTTTCCGACCGGTGAAGAACAAAGATATTCGCCAGCATACTATGCATCTTGAGTATTTCGAGGTAGCAGAAGAGGCGGCGGCCTTGCTTAACTTAACCCGGGAAAGCGGAGGACAAATAGTGGCGGTGGGAACAACGGTGGTAAGAACTCTGGAAAGCGTTTATAATGAAGATTGTGGTTTTGTGGCCGGGAAAGGTGAAACGAATAAGTATATTTTTCCGGGATACCAATTCCGGGCCATTGATAAATTGTTGACCAACTTTCATCTCCCCGCTTCTTCCTTGTTGATGCTGGTAGCGGCCTTTGCGGGAACTGAAAGCACATTGGCGGCTTACCGCCACGCGGTGGAGAATCGTTACCGTTTTTTTTCCTACGGAGATGCCATGCTGGTGATATAACGAGGTATTGAGGCTGAACTGGATGTTTAAATTTGAACTGCTGCAAGAGGATAAGACATCTGCGGCCCGGTTGGGCCGCTTAAGCACTGCTCATACTACTGTGGATACCCCAATATTTATGCCGGTGGGTACCCAGGCAACGGTCAAAACCCTCACCCCCGAGGATTTATATGAAATCGGAGCCGGTATTATTTTGGCCAATGCCTATCACCTGTACCTGCGTCCCGGTTGTGAACTGATACAACAGGCCGGCGGCCTGCATCGCTTCATGAACTGGAAGAAAGGTATTTTGACCGACAGTGGGGGATTTCAAGTCTTTAGCCTGAGCAAATTGCGTGATATTAACGATGATGGAGTCTGGTTTCATTCCCATATCGATGGTTCGCGCCATTTCCTCACTCCCGAAAAGGTAATGGAGATTGAAGCAAAACTCGGGGCGGATATAGCCATGTGCTTTGATGAGTGTGCTCCCTACCCTTGTAGCTATGAGGAAGCGGAAAAGGCGGTGAAGAGGACCAGTCTCTGGGCCGGGAGGTGTAAAAAGGCTCATAATAATGATAAGCAGGTGTTATTTGGGATTATACAAGGCAGTGTTTATCCCGAATTAAGGGAGAGGAGTGTGGGAGAGCTGGTTGCTCTGGATTTCCCCGGCTATGCAATAGGTGGTCTGAGTGTCGGCGAACCCAAGGAAATGCTCTATGCTACCCTGGAAGTAACCACCCGGATCTTGCCCCGGGAAAAGCCCCGTTACCTTATGGGAGTGGGTGCTCCCGAGGATTTGCTGGAAGGGGTCAGGCTAGGAGTGGATATGTTTGATTGTGTTTTACCGACCCGGCTGGCCCGGCATGGAACAGCCTATACTGCCGGGGGTAAGATAACAGTACGCAACGCTCTTTATGCGGCGGATTTCTCTCCCCTTGATGCGGGCTGTAGTTGTTATGTATGCCAAAATTATAGCCGGGCCTATATCAGGCATTTGATTAAGGCTGAGGAAATATTGGCTCAGCGATTGATTAGCTATCACAATCTATTTTTCCTGTTCCAATTAATGGCCGGTATTAGAGCGGCCTTAGCAAAAGGAGAATTCCCCAGCTTTTACCGGGAGTTTTTCCATAATTATATCAGCGTTTAGAAGGATTTAAGCATTGAGCGGCGAATATTATTAAAGTTTTACTAAATTTAAGGAGTGATAATTTGGCTGCACAGGGAAGTTCGGAATGGATGACAATAGCTATTTACTTTGGTTTGTTCCTGGCCATATTCTACTTTTTCCTCATCTTGCCCCGGAAAAAGCAGGAGAAGAAACATAAGATAATGGTAGAAGAATTGAAAAAAGGTGACCGGGTGGTTACCATAGGCGGCATTAGAGGAGAAATTGGCCGAGTCAAAGAGGACACAATTATGCTTAAAGTCGCTGATAATATGGAAATAGAAATGGTCAAAAAAGCGGTGGCTTACAAGGTTGAGGAGTAGTTTAATGGTAACTCTTAAAGATGTCAGATCCAGCCCCATAATCAACACTTTTATTCAAAAAGGTAATGAGCATTTGGGCGTGATGGGATACACCGACCATGGCCAGCTGCACCTTTCTCTGGTATCGGCTTTGAGCAAGGATATCATGATAAAGCTGGGCTACGATGAACGCCTGGCCGAACTGGCCGGGATTGCCGGCTATATGCATGATATAGGTAATGTAATTAACCGTATCGGCCACAGCCAGAGTGGGGCCTTGATGGCGATGGAGATACTCCGGCGGATGGGTATGGTGCCAGAGGAAGCAGCTATAATTACTGCGGCCATAGGCAATCACGATGAAGGCAGCGGTCATCCGGTAAACGAAGTGGCGGCGGCCTTGATACTGGCGGATAAATCCCACGTTCATCGCAACCGGGTCAGGAATCCGGATGTAGCTACTTTTGATATACATGACCGGGTTAATTATGCCGTGGAGCGCTCTACTTTGAATATTGATGAAAACGAGAAGGTTATTACTATGGAACTCGTAATTGACACCAGTATTTGCCCGGTAATGGAATACTTTGAGATTTTTATGAGCCGTATGCTTTTGTGCCGCCGGGCGGCCGGTTTTTTAGGTTGTGAATTTGAACTGGTGATAAACGGGGTGCAATTACTATAATTAAGGAGTTCTGAAAGGAGGATTTTTGAAGTTGCAAAAGAATTTCAGCGTTGCAGTAATTCTAGCTATTATTGTAGCCCTTGGTGCTTTGACCTATTTTGCTTACCATCCCATTTTGAAAAACTTGAATCTTGGATTGGATCTAAGGGGTGGGCTGCATGTGGTTCTGGAGGCCCAGGAAAAAGAGGGGCAGAAGATAAGCGCCGATACTATAAACAAGGCCGTAGGTATACTTAGAAACCGGGTGGACAAGCTCGGGGTCAGTGAACCGCTGATTTATCCCCAGGGTGAACGCCGGGTGGTGGTGGAACTGGCCGGGATAGATGATCCGGAAGAAGCGGTAAATATAATTAAAAACACGGCCCAGCTTGAGTTCTGGGATGAAAGCGGCAAGGTGCTGGTAACCGGAAAACACCTGAAGGAAGCGCAGGCCAGAGCCAGCGGTGAAGGCCAGGGTTTTGAAGTTGCCATTGACTTTGATAGAGAAGGGGCCAAGCTTTTTGCTGATGCTACCACCGCCAATGTCAATAAACCGCTGATGATAGTTATTGATGGCAAGGTCATCAGTGCTCCTACTGTATCCGGCCCGATAACCGATGGAAGTGCCAGGATAACTGGTAACTTTACCGCCAAGGAAGCAGAGAACCTGGCAGTATTACTGCGTTCCGGTGCTTTACCGGTTTCATTTAAGATACTGGAGAAGAGGACAGTTGGTCCTACCCTGGGAAGTGATTCCTTGAGTAAGAGTGTGAAAGCTGGAATCGCCGG
Source organism: Syntrophomonas wolfei subsp. methylbutyratica (assembly GCF_001570625.1). Classification (GTDB taxonomy): domain Bacteria; phylum Bacillota; class Syntrophomonadia; order Syntrophomonadales; family Syntrophomonadaceae; genus Syntrophomonas; species Syntrophomonas methylbutyratica. Next base: position 72,505 of record NZ_BBQT01000003.1, read on the forward strand.
TCTTATTGCTATTCTGATTTTTATGCTGGGGTATTATCGTTTGCCCGGGTTTATAGCCGATATTTCCATAGTTCTTTATTCGATTCTGGTTTTAGGTACTATGACCCTGTTTGGTGCTGTATTAACCTTGCCAGGGATAGCGGCCTTCGTATTATCTATCGGTATGGCGGTTGATGCCAATATCATTATTTACGAGAGAATCAAGGAAGAATTGCGCTGGGGCAAGACCCTGAAGGCTGCCATTGAAGCTGGATTTAATCGCGCCTTCTGGACCATATTCGATGCCAACCTGACCACCTTGATTGCCGCTTTCGTCCTGCTCTATTTCGGCAGCGGGCCAATCAAGGGGTTTGCCGTAACTCTTTCCATAGGTATTATTGCCAGTATGCTGGTAGTACTTACCTTTACCCGCTATTTGCTGGTATTATCCGCTGATTTGTCCAAGAATCATAAACTATATGGGGTATAAAAAGGAGGTGTAAAGAGTGCAGTTTATACAGAACAGAAAGTATTCTTTTATTTTTTCCACCATACTTATCATCCTGGGACTGATTTCCATATTCGTACAGGGGTTCAAACTGGGCATTGATTTCGAAGGAGGCTCTCTTTTACGCTTCAAGATGGATGCGGCGGTTTCTTCGGCTGAGGTTCGCTCAACTATTGAGGAGTTTAAGTTTATTGATCAGGCCTCTATTCAAAAAAGCGGCAATGAATTCCTAATCCGTACCCGGGAATTGAATCAGGAACAGACGGAGCAGATTAATAAAGCATTTGCGGCCAAATTTAAAAATGTGGAGTACCTTAGTGCCGAAAGCGTTGGAGCTACCATGGGCAGTGAATTGACCAGAAACGCCGTTCTCTCGGTACTAATAGCTATGCTATTGATGCTGGTATACATCAGTTTTCGCTTTGAGTGGACTTTTGGAGTTGCGGCTGTAGTGGCTTTATTCCATAATGTCTTGATAGTCCTGGGGATATTCTCCATCTTTCAATGGGAGCTTGATGGAGCATTTATTGCAGCCATACTTACCATAGTAGGTTATTCCATAAATGATACCATAGTTATATTTGACCGGATTAGAGAGAATCTGCGGCTAAAAACGAGGGATGACCTGACTACTTTGCTTAACAAGAGTATTATGCAGACTATGAACCGCTCGGTAAATACGGTTCTTACCGTATTATTTCCCCTGGTAACCTTATACCTTTTTGGCGGTTCAACTATTAAGATTTTTGTTTTAACTATGTTGATTGGCTTTGTTGTTGGAGCCTATTCATCCATATTTATTGCCAGTCCTTTATACTATGATATAAAGCAGAGGGCATAGGACGGAAGATGGAATGGTAGTGTTCCTTTACCCTGCATCCTGCACCCTGTCGGGTACTCCTGGTGCTCCACCCTTCGGGTGTCGCTATTAAGGTTGCACTCATGAGGGATTAGTTCAGCTTTCCTAAAGACTGTAATGAGGGACTTTAACCAGGTCTTAAAGGGATTTCATTAATGAAGTCCCTTTTTTACTCAGTGAAAATATCTGTGCGGACTGGGTCGTTGTAAAAGAAGCGGAAAGGGGACCGTATATGCGCGCGTATTTGTTTATTGCCCTGTTTATCGCTCTTATAACCGGAGTATTTATTTTCCAAAATACCGCTGTGGTGAAAGTACATTTTTTAAACTGGGTTTCACCGGAAATTTCCCTGGCCCTGGTTATATTACTGACTTTGTGTAGTGGGGCTTTGCTCACTTTTCTCCTGGATAGTGTACGCTATTTTCAGATTGCCAGTAAAATTAGGGAACTTACCGTCAGCAATAAGAAATTGCAGATGGAGATTGACAGATTAAAACTTCAGCAAAAAGATGAGGAGGGGAAAAAGGAGATGTAATGGCTGACAGCAGGGAATAGATAAAAAATACTTGTATAATGTATTCTTACCGCTTGCTGTTGACGCTCCCCAGGGTTGGATGATAAGATGACCACAATTTATTTGTGTTTGGAGAGGTGTGAAGGAGTTGTATTTGACGGGAACCATGAAGATAAATAGCCAGGGTCATTTGGAAATCGGCGGGATGGATACAGTGGATCTGGCCCGCGAATTTGGCACCCCCCTGTGGATCATAGATGAGGAGGGATTCCGGCGAAATTGCCGGAATATAAAGGACGCTTTCTCGCTCTATGGTGATTCCCAGGTGCTATATGCCAGTAAGACCCTTGCTACCATGGCCATTTATAGGATAGTGGAGCAAGAGGGCCTGGGCCTGGATGTGGTTTCCGGAGGCGAACTTTATACGGCGTTAAAAGCCGGTTTTCCCATGGAAAAAGTCTATTTCCACGGCAACAACAAGAGCCGGGAAGAATTGCGCATGGCTATCCGTGTCGGGGTAGCCCGGATAGTAGTGGATAACTTTTATGAATTGGAACTTTTAAACCAGCTTTGTACTGAGGAGAACTGTCAACAGGAGATACTCTTGCGGGTTACTCCCGGAGTTGAGGCCCATACCCATGAATATATCCAAACCGGGCAGATTGACTCCAAGTTTGGTTTTACTCTTACTGATGGGCAGGCGCTGGAAGGGGTCAAGAAGGCCTTATCCATGCCTGGAATTAAGCTGGTTGGCCTGCATTGTCATATTGGTTCACAGATATTTGCCATGCAATCCTTTCGATATACCAGTTCCGCAATGATGGATTTTTGGGCGGAAATAAAGAGAAGAAGTGGATGCCAGTTGGAGGAACTGAATTTGGGAGGGGGTTTGGGTATTTACTATGTTGCTGGAGATGAACCCCGTAAAGCGGAAGAATGGGCCAAGGCGGTTATGCCGGTAGTCCAGGAAAAAGCCCGGCAGCATGGACTAAAAGTACCCCGTATTATTGTTGAACCCGGGAGAGCTATTGCTGGCCCGGCTGGATTGACCCTTTATACGCTCGGCTCATGCAAAGAAGTTAAAGGTATACGCAAATATGTGGCCGTAGATGGGGGGATGACCGATAATCCCCGCCCGGCTCTTTATGCGGCCAAATACCAGGCCCTGCTGGCCAATAAAGCGGAAGAAAAACCCGTAGAAACGGTATCTATCGCCGGTAAATGCTGTGAATCAGGGGATATGCTAATTTGGGATATAAAGCTGCCCCGGGTGGAGGCAGGAGATATCCTGGCGGTTCTGGCTACCGGGGCCTACAACTATAGCATGTCCAGCAACTATAATCGCCTGCCCCGACCAGCTATGGTGCTGGTCAAGCAGGGTCAGGCGGAGTTGATTATAAAACGAGAAGACTATGAGGATTTACTGCGTAACGACCTTATCCCGGAAAGGCTTAAAGGAGCCTGCCAGGGGGACGTTTCGTTTGTCTTGTGAGCAACGACCTTATTCGTCCCCATGATACATATATTAATATCCATTAGCTTGTATAAATATGATTCCACTGCAAAAAGTAATAATTATGCATTAGCTTGCATAAATATTCCGCTCGCAGTCTATGCATGGGCAACACCAACGGCTTGTCTCGCGGCTCAAGGGGTACCGCGCCAATCTCCCGTCCATGGGAGGCAACCTTAATAGTGACACCCGTAGGGTGGAACACTAGGCGTACCCGAAGGGTGAGGCGCTCTCGCGACATCCTGTCGCTCGCCCCCTTTCGCCTGCTCGTCTTCGCCGGTGCAACCTTAATAGTGACATCCGAAGGATGGAACATCAGGAGTACCCGAAGGGTGAAGCATCCATGCTTCGCCAACGCTCGCTTTGCATATTTATGCAACCCCATGCAACAAAAAGGGTTTTTTGCAGTAGAGTCAATCCTTCTGCATCAAAAGGGGTTTTTGCAGTGAGTCATCCTTCCGTCATCCGCCTTCCGCCTTCTGTCATCTGCTCATACTATTTCTTGCTCCTGAAGGCTGTCTGGATTTCTTCCTGGGAGTTTTCGAAGACACCCGGCTGGGAAAAGAATATGCACTGATCCTGGTACATCCGTATCCAATCATTCCAACGCTGGGTATAATCCGCCGTTTCCACCCATTCCGGCTTGTCGCGGGAAGCGGCCTGCACCAGAGCTTTTACCGAGTTCATGACCAGCTCGCCCAGATGAACACAGCCTTCTTTCTCCATAATATTCTCTGTAACTATGCGGTTAAATCCGGGACCTACAGTGCTTCCTACAATACGGTCGATACTTTTTAACCCCTGTGGACAGATGGGAAAAGGAGTACTCTCAGCCCAGGCTTCAGCCTCAATAATTTTAAAGCTGTCAAAATCAAAAACCAGACGGCAATGAATATTATGCAGATCATCTTTCCATTGCCCCTTAACTTCAAAGCCGGTATTAAAAACCGCTTCAACGCTATACTTCTCTATTTTCTCATACACTTTCCCAGTAACCCCCTGCCGAAAAAAATGCTTGCCCATAATTATAGGAAAGTTGCGGATTAAAAACAATAGTTTTTCTGCTTCTGAGCGCATAACTCTGCAAGCTTATCCAGGTATGATATAATGCAGTTATCTTAAGCAGAGGAGTACTATTGTGGAAATAATAACATCACATAATGCCCTGGATTTTGATGGCCTGGCGGCCATGGTGGCTGCGGGTAAGCTTTATCCGGGCGCAGTAAAGGTATTTTCCGGAACACTTTCAAAAAACATACGGCAGTTTATGGCCCTGTACAAAGACCTTTTTTCTATAAAGTATCCCAAGGAAATAGATTTAAAACAGGTTAAAAGGATGATAGTGGTGGATACTGCCAGTGCTAATCGATTGGGCCATTTGAAAGAACTGGCTTCGCAGGAAGGTATAGATTTTTATGTCTATGACCACCACCCACCATCGCTTGATGATTTGCCAGCCAGTATTAGTGAAGTGGAGCAAGTGGGCGCTGTCACTACCCTTCTGGTAGAAAAGATTGCGGAGCGCAGTATTAAGCTGAGTGCCTTTGATGCCACTATTTTGGCTCTGGGTATCTACGAAGATACCGGTAGTCTTTTGTTCAACTCCACCACTCCCAGAGATATATCCGCAGCAGCTTATCTCTTAAGCCGGGGAGCAAATCTGTCGGTGGTGGCCAATTTTATGGATCAGCCGTTTTCCGGCGAACAAAGGGAGTTGTTGCATGTCTTGCTCAATTCCTCCCAGCACCATTTAATTAAAAATATTGATGTTGTAATAGCATTATGGGACAGCAACGAATTTATCCCTGGTTTGGATACGGTAACTTACCGCTTGCTCGAAATAGAAAACTGCGATGTAGCCTTTGCTGTGGCTCTAATGCAGGGTAAGGTAAATGTAGTCGGTCGCAGCCGAAGCAATAATGTAAAGGTTAACGAGGTTTTGAGAAAGCTTGGCGGCAGGGGACATGACCGGGCCGCGTCTGCAATTGTTAAGGGAAAAAGCCCGGATGAAGTGCGGGAGATTATCATGGCCGAGTTGGAGAAAGCCGTTCAGCCTGGTCTTTTAGCTCGTGATATAATGTCAACCCCGGTAAAAACTATTCCCCAAAACATAAGTATGGAGGAAGCTGGTCGTATCATGCTGCGCTACGGGCATACGGGAATGCCGGTTGTTGAAGGGGAAAAGATGATTGGTGTAATATCCCGCCGGGATGTGGACAAAGCCAAAATTCACGATCTGGGCCACGCCCCGATTAAAGGTTTTATGAGCAGCGGAGTTCTTTCCGTAGCTCCAGATACCCCGGTGGGTGAAATACAACGGATGATGGTAGAATATGATGTGGGCAGGCTGCCGGTTACTGATAATAATAGATTGATGGGAATAGTATCTCGTACAGACATATTGAGAACTCTGCATGGTGATGATTACCCCGAGGATCATGAAGTCCTCTATTCTTTCACCGGGGAGGAAAACCAGAACTGCCTGGCCATTATGCAGGAACGAATGCCTTCTAGGCTTATTGCTACCCTGCGCCTGGCCGGTGAAATGGCTGAATCTATTGGCAGCCGGGTATACTGTGTGGGAGGTTTTGTTCGTGACTTTTTCCTGCGTGTACCCAATTTTGACGTTGATCTGGTAGTAGAAGGAGATGGGGAAGAACTGGCCAGAAAAATGGCCCGGCATCTGGGGGGAAAAGCAAGAATCCACGAGCGCTTTCGTACGGCGGCACTTATATTGCCGGATGGTACAAAAATAGACATAGCGACTGCCCGAACGGAATACTACGAGTTTCCCGCTGCTCTGCCCAAGGTGGAAAAGGCCTCTATCAGGGAGGATATGTATCGCCGTGATTTTACTATTAACACCCTGGTCATAGCCTTAAATCCGGATAGCTTTGGAGACCTGATCGATTATTTTGGAGGACGAAAAGATCTGGAAAAGGGTCTTATCCGCATTCTATACAATTTGAGTTTTGTGGAAGATCCAACGCGAATAATAAGAGCCATCCGTTTTGAGCAACGTTATAAATTTACCATTGAGGATGATACCCTGCGCTTTGCCAAGGATGCCATAGAGCGGAGACTCCTGGGTAAACTTAGCTATAAGCGGATTATTCAGGAATTGATACTCTTGCTCAGCGAGATAGATCCCCTTCCTGCCCTGGATCGTATTATGGAAATCGGGGTATGGGAGTATATGATTCCGGAAATAGACCTTAATAAAGTAAGCCGGACCATGATTAAGAGAACCCCCATCATTATCACCTGGTGGGAGGAGCGTTATTATGGGAAAAATATTAAGGGTTGGCTGGTTTATTTAATGCTTTTGCTGGCAGGCTTGAATGAAGAACGGGTAATCCAAATCATTAAACGCTACCATTTGGACAATTATGCCCGTAAAGCCATACAGGAGTCGCGGCAAGTACCGCAGATAGTAGAATACCTGCGGGAAAATCGTGAAATTCTCCCAGGTGATATGAATCAAAGGCTAGATGGCTGGAGCCATGAAAGTATGGTTCTCTTGCTCCTATCCATCAAGGATGAACTGCTTTGGGAAAAGCTTGTTAACTACCTCGACCTCAAGGAGCAGGTAAAAGTAGAGATTAACGGCTTTGACCTTAAGAAGATGGGATTAAAAGAAGGGCCTGAATTCCGACTCATCTTTGATGAATTATACCAGAAGAAACTCAATGGAGAAATTAAGAACCGCGAGGAAGAACTCCAGATGGCGGAAAAATGGATAATGGAAGGGAAGTTTAATAATGATCCAGTCGCTGAGTGAAATGTTAATAGCATTACCGGCTATAATGATTGCCTTGACCTTTCATGAGTATGCTCATGGCAAGGTAGCCGATCTTTTGGGTGACAGCACCCCCTATTACCAGGGGAGACTGACCCTTAATCCTTTGCCGCACATTGATTGGATAGGGTTTTTTATGCTTTTCTTATTTCACTTTGGCTGGGCCAAACCGGTGCAGGTAAACCCCTATAATTTTAAAAATGTAAGCCCGAAACAAGGTATGATGCTGGTTTCACTGGCGGGGCCGGGCATGAATATTCTCTTAGCTTTTCTGGGAATGCTGGCTTACAAGTACCTGCTTCCGTTTCAAGAACAGGAATGGGCTATAATGACTATAAATCTAATTCACCCCTTGATTTATATTAACTTGATTCTGGCGGCTTTTAACTTGATACCCTTACCCCCTCTGGACGGCTCCAAGATAGTAGCCGGCTTATTGCCGGATTCCGGGGCGGAAATAGTCTATTCCCTGGAGCCTTATGGGCCATTGATACTCTTGTTGCTTATCATAACCGGAGCTGCAGCTTATATTTTCTTGCCTCTGGCCAGTTTCTTGAATACGCTTTTATATGCCATTGTGTTCTAAGGCTGCTCCGCTAAGCACGGTCAGGAGGAATATATGAATTATGTAGTAGATTTGGAATCCTTTCATGGACCCCTGGACTTGCTTCTTTATCTGCTTGAAGAGCAACAACTGGAAATATATGATATACCTATAGCCACCATAACCGACCAGTACATGGAATACCTGCGGCAAACAGGAGAATTTAACCTGGAGCAGATGGGCGATTTCCTGATAATGGCTACTTATCTCTTGAATCTGAAATCGCGGATGTTGCTGCCCAGCAGAGTGGAATTGAGCGAGGAAGAGGATTCTGATCCCCGGGCGGAGTTGGTGCAGCGCTTGTTGGACTACAAAAAGTATAAAAAGCTGGCTGAGTGTTTACTGTCATATCAAAATGGTGACTTTCCCCGGGTATTCTTTCGTGATAGCGAGGACGAAATCTCAGGGATTGAGGAACTGGTTGGGGATGCAGCTCAATTGTGGCGCTCTTTTCAGGTTCTGCTGAGGGATTTGCCTGAACAGGAAGAGAAATTCAGGCTTCCCCAGGGAGATGTGAATATCAGCGAAAAAATGGAGGAGATAGTGGAACGGCTGGAACAAGGAAAAGCCGGGCTGGTCTTACAAGATCTTTTTCAGGGAGTTATTAGTCTCAGGGAAGCCCTGGCCTTTTTTTTGGCTTTGCTTGAATTAATCCGCTTGCAAAGGGTGGAAGCTATTCAGGAACAAAGCTTTGGGGAAATAAAAATACGCTTACAGGTGGCGGTCTAAATGTTGATGCGGGATCAGATTAAAGCTGCGGTGGAAGCAGTTCTTTTCGTTCGCGCCGGTCGGGTGGGAATGGATGAACTGGTGGAAATACTGGATATCCCTCTGCTAGAATTAAAAGAAATATTACTGGAAATGATTCTGGAGTATAATAATAATATAAGAAGCGGGCTGCAGATAGTTGAGCTTAATGGCGGCTATTTGCTTTGTACGCGCCCGGCCTATTCAGACATACTTGCCCGCATGGAGAAACCGCAAAAAAAGCGTCTATCGGCTGCTGCTCTGGATACCCTGGCCATTGTGGCTTACCGCCAACCGGTAACCCGCTTGGAAATAGAGCAGATACGGGGAGTTAAGAGTGATAGAATAGTCAATACTTTATTGGAAAAAGGTCTGATTCAAGAAGCGGGGCATAAAGCGGTACTGGGGAAACCAATTCTCTATGCTACCACGGAGGAGTTCTTAAAGGTGTTTGGCCTGACCAGCCTCAAAGAATTGCCTGATTTAGAAGAATTGTAACTAATTCAAAAAGATTCTACTGCAAAAAGTTATTAATATCATTGGCTTGTATAAATATACCGCTCCAGCGTCCTTAATAGCGACCGAAGGGAGCATCAGTTGTGCCCGACAGGGCGCTTCGCATGGGCAACACCTACGGCTTGTCTCGCGGCTCAAGGGGTACCGCGCTAATCTCCCATCCTGGTCGGCAACCTTAATAGTGACACCCGCAGGGTGGAACACCAGGAGTACCCGCAGGGTGAAGCGCTCTCGCGACGTCCTGTCGCTCGCCCCCTTTCGCCGCTCGCCTTCGCCGGGTGTTGCATCCATGCTTCGCCAACGCTCGCTTTGTATATTTATGCAACCCTTATGCAAGAAAAGGGGTTTTTGCAGTGGAGTCAAAAAAGGAAAATAGTTAATGGGAAGGTAATGCTACCATACCGGGTTTTCAGTTTTAAAGGAGGATTAGCCGGTGGCGGAAAGGTCTATTGAGGAAGAGATAAAAATTAAGGCCCAACAGGGAAGAAAATTGGCCCGTTATATGAGCAGTACCCAGGATCTGGTGGAAAACCAGATTCGCAAAGCCCAGGAGCGTGGGGAATTCAACAACCTGGAAGGGAGTGGAAAGCCTATTTCTTTGGAGGAGAACCCTTTTGAGCCCCCGGAATTGCGTATGACCTTTAAAATTTTAAAAGATAATGATTTTGCTCCATATTGGATTGAACTGGGTAAAGAAATTGACCATGAAATAGATAAATTCCGGAAGGAAGTAGAATTTTTTAAGCGTTATACTGCCATATTCTATTCCCAGGGACATAGTTCGCCAGCGGAAAAGAGGTTTGATAGCAAGAAAGCCCTTTTCTATGCCGAAAGCCGCTTTACTCTGCAAAGGATTGATAAAAAGATCAGCGATTATAATTTACACTGTCCCTTTTTTCGCATGGGTCGACCCAATATGAAGATAGATGATGAGATATATAAGGTTATTTCCAGTGTAGAGAAGCTTATTGAGGAACTAAAACAAAATCCGAATAAACAGTAATGCATAAGGCCTTCAAGCTGGGGAATAATATGGAAAAACAGGAGACTTGAAGAAATGCTGGCCTTGTACATCTGTTTGTTTTTATTTGCTCTGGGACTGGCCTTGATTTTATTTATATATTTAAAGGTGGAAATAATTATTGAATTGCTACCTGCTGAAAACAAAAGCAATGATAAAAGCAAAAAACTGCTAATTCAATTAAAACCTCTTTTCCGGCCCTTTCGCCCAAGCCTTCACTACCGCTTTGATAGCCAGCTTAAGCCCTCTGTGGAAGATATCTGTAAAAAAGCTGCTCTCTTTATTTCTGACCTGCAACAATATGATGAATCAGGATATTTCTCTCGCATCGGTATATTTGATGTAGTTCTAGCCGGCCATAAAAAACTCCAGATTGAAAAACTGGAATGGAAAACTATCATTGGATTGGAAAATGCTATGGATACTGCTATTTGTACCGGTGGCTTATGGGCCATAAAAGGAAGTTTTATTGGCTTTATCAGCGCGCGCAGTCGTTTGGAGGAAATGAAAATTGAAGTGCAGCCGGATTTTTCGGAAATAAAGCTTGCCAGTCACCTGGACTGCATAGTAAAGATGCGAACAGTACATATTATGATTATAGTTGTCAGACTGCTGCTGCATAGTTTCATTAAGAATGATAGAGCAAAAAGAAAAAGAGCTTCTTTTAAAGGGCGCAGAGTCTTGGCATTTCTTAAATCAATGATGGGGGTATAAGCATGGAATTACAGGACAAAAAGCAGAACCACCCTATTGAAAGCCTTATGCAGACAGCCATGCAGAGTATCAAGGATATGGTGGATGTAAACACGGTGGTTGGAGATCCGGTAGAGACCAATGATGGTACGGTCATCATTCCCATCTCCCAGGTTGCCTGTGGTTTTGCCGCAGGTGGAGGCGAATACGAATTAACCGCTACATCAAAAAATACGGAATTGCCTTTCGCTGGTGGCAGTGGTGCGGGTGTATCAGTGCGGCCCATGGGCTTTTTGGTTGTAAGAATGAATGATGTACGGCTCTTATCGGTTACCGGCAATCACCTGGCGGAACGGGTTATAGACCTGGCTCCTCAGATTATAGATAAAATGGAAGGATTGTTTAAGAAAAAGAATAAATTTTCCGAGATTTAATCAGTTTTAGCAATTGCCCTGGGGACAGTAAGGGCAAGTTCTAATTTATTCAGCAAAATCATACTCTTCAAAAAGACCAGCAGTGTTTGAGGGGATGGTAGATTTGCTGAATATTGTTTGGTTTCTCTTGCTGGCTTCAGGAATCATAGTGGCTGCTCTTAACGGTAATATAGAAGTGGTAAGCGAAGCTGCTATTTCTGCGGCCCAGGGGGCGGTCAAAATATGTATCGACCTGGTGGGTATAATGGCTCTGTGGTTAGGCATTATGAAGATAGCTGAAAAGGGAGGATTGATACAGGCCCTGGCCCGCTTAATGAAACCTTTGATGTTGCGTTTATTTCCCGGCATTCCTCCGGAACACCCGGCTTTGGGGGCTATAATACTGAATTTGAGCGCTAATATTTTGGGTCTGGGCAATGCTGCTACTCCTTTTGGTATGCGGGCTATGCAGGAAATGCAAAAGCTTAATACTGATTCTTCGGAAGCCTCCACGGCTATGTGCACTTTTTTGGCTTTAAACACTTCATGTATAACCCTTATTCCGGCCACAATTATCGGAGTCAGGGTATCTTTGGGATCGACCAATCCTACAGAAATAGTGGGGGCTTGTATTTTTGCTACCAGTATTGCCATGCTTATGGCCGTTAGCCTGGATTATTGGTTCCGTACGCGCAGTCCCTGGGGGGGTAAAGGCTAAGTGCTTTTAAGCATTCTCACCCTGATATCCCAATGGGCCATCCCTTTTCTTCTTTTAGCCGTGCCCCTTTACGGCATGCTTAAAAAAGTTCCCGTTTATGAGAGCTTTGTAGAAGGTGCGGAACAGGGCTTTTATACGGCAGTTAAAATCATACCTTTTTTGGTGGGAATGATGGTGGCTATTTCTGTTTTTCGCGCTTCCGGAGCTATGGACTATCTCAGCCGGGCCGTTGCCCCTTTGACAGCCCTCATTGGCGCTCCTTCTGAAATCCTTCCTTTGGCCGTAATGCGTCCCCTTTCCGGCAGTGCTGTTCTGGGAATGTCTACGGAACTAATGAAAATATATGGTCCGGATTCCCATATTGGACGACTGGCTTCGGTTATGCAGGGAACTACCGATACCACTTTCTTTGTTTTAACGGTATACTTCGGTTCGGTAGGGATTAAGAAATACCGCTATGCTCTCCTGACCGGTCTAACCGCTGATATAAGCGGTTTTCTAGCTTCGGTGTATATATGCAACCTGCTCTTCCGCTAATTTTAAAAAAATTCAAGTCTTCAATCATAATCCTTAAAGCATATTTGCCCTGAGCGAAAAAATACTATAAAATTGTTTTTGGCAAGATTAATCAAAAAATATGGTAATGGGGGAAGTATTTGATGAAAACTGATGTGGAAATAGCCCAAAGCGCAAAAATGCAGCCTATTACGGAGATTGCTGCCAGGATTGGTATCGAGCCAAACGAACTGGAACTTTACGGGCCCTATAAGGCCAAAATTTCTCTGGATATCATGAAGAGAATAGAAGACAAGCCACAGGGGAAACTGGTGCTGGTTACCGCTATCAGCCCCACCCCGGCAGGGGAAGGCAAGACAACAACTACTATTGGCTTGGGACAGGCTCTTAATAAAATTGGGAAGAAAGCTATTGTAGCCCTGCGCGAGCCTTCTTTAGGTCCTGTTTTCGGAATCAAGGGCGGTGCTACCGGGGGTGGTTATGCCCAGGTGGTACCCATGGAAGATATCAATCTTCACTTTACGGGGGATATCCATGCCGTGACTACAGCCCACAACCTGCTGGCAGCCCTGATGGACAACCACTTGCACCAGGGTAATGAATTGGATATTGATTCTCGTCAAATAGTCTGGCGCCGGGTAATGGATTTAAATGAAAGGGTTCTCAGAAATGTTGTACTGGGCCTGGGAGGAAGAATCAACGGAGTTCCACGGGAATCAGGTTTTGACATCTCGGTGGCTTCCGAGGTAATGGCTGCCCTCTGCCTGGCTACCGATCTAATGGATTTGAAAGAACGCTTTGCCAAAATTGTTGTGGCCTATAGTCAGCAGGGGCAAGCTATCACGGCTGGCGATCTGAAGGCAGCAGGTTCCATGGCTCTTTTAATGAAAGACGCTATCAAGCCTAACCTGGTGCAAACCCTGGAAAACACCCCGGCTTTTATTCATGGGGGGCCTTTTGCCAATATCGCCCATGGAGCCAACAGTATAGTGGCTACCCGCCTGGGGGTTAAGCTGGCTGATTATATGGTGACTGAGGCCGGCTTCGGTGCTGACCTGGGAGCTGAAAAATTCTTTAATATTGTCTGCCGTTATGGCCAGCTGGTACCTGATGCTGTGGTACTGGTTGCCAGTATTAGAGCCTTAAAACATCATGGGGGAGTAAAAAAAGACAAACTGGGCGAAGAAAACTTGGAAGCACTGGCCCAGGGTATGGAGAACTTGAAAAAACACCTGGAGAACATCCAAAAATTTGGTGTTCCTGCAGTTGTGGCTCTAAACGAATTTCCCAGCGATACCAGTAAAGAAATTGACTATGTATTCTCACAGTGTGCGGCTATGCAAACCGCAGTGTCAATTTCCCGGGTGTGGGCTCAGGGAGGAGAAGGCGGCATTGACCTGGCCGAAAAATTGGTGTTGGCTACGGAGCAGGGGAGTCAATTCAAGTTCCTTTATGACTTAAACCAGCCCCTTAAGAACAAAATAGATACTATATGCCGGGAGATTTATGGTGCCGGCAGTGTAAAATACTCGGCGGAAGCCAATCGGATGCTGCAAAAATATGAAGAATCAGGTTTTGGGGACCTGCCGGTCTGCATAGCCAAAACCCAATATTCTCTTTCCGATAATGCCCAACTACTGGGAAGACCCACGGGTTTTGAGGTAAATATAAGACAAGTCAAGTTATCGGCGGGGGCAGGATTCGTGGTTGCCCTGGCGGGAGATATTATGACCATGCCGGGTCTCGGCAAAGTACCGGCAGCGGAGAATATTGATATAAAGCCTGACGGGGAGATAGTTGGCTTATTTTAATTCAAGATGCAAAGCAGATGTTATTGCAAAAAGTTATAAATATGCATTAGCGTGCATAAATATACCGCTCAGCTACATTAAAAGCGACCGAAGGGTGTGTAGGGAACGACCCCCGTGTCGTTCCGACTCAGGCTTGGTATATTTATGCAACCTTTATGCAACAAAAAGGGTTTTTGCAGTAGAGTCAAAGCAAGAATGAGCAAATGACACCGGGGAGAAGTCCCTGGTGTCATTTAGCTTTTCTGGTTAATAAGAGAGAAGACTTCAGCCCGGGTTTCAGGCCTGGTCTCAAAAATTCCACGGACGGCAGAGGTTACAGTTGAGGCTCCCGGCTTGCGCACACCTCTCATGGTCATGCACATGTGTTCCGCTTCGATTACTACTGCCACCCCGAAAGGCTTTAAGCTTTCATTTATACAGTCGGCTATTTGGGAAGTGAGTCTTTCCTGCAACTGGGGGCGCAGGGCATAGGCTTCTGCCACCCTGGTCAACTTGCTTATTCCCACCACTTTACCGCCGCGGGGGATGTAGGCTACATGAGCTTTGCCGTAAAAGGGAAGCAAGTGGTGTTCACACATCGAATACAAGGGAATATCCTTTACCAATACCAGTTCATCATGAAATTCCGTAAAGGAAACCTTTAGGAATTCCCTGGGGTTAGAATTCATACCGGCAAATATCTCGCTATACATGCGAGCTACCCTTTTCGGGGTGTTTTGCAAGCCTTCCCGTTCCGGGTCTTCCCCAATTGCTTCCAGTATCATGTGAACAGCTTCTTCAATTTTGGCTTCATCTATTACTTTTTTTTGCATCTCGCTCATCCTCCAAGTTGTCTAAAAAACAATTATCTGCTGATCTGCCCCATTCAAATATAATAACAGATAATCACTAATATTTTTACCGTTTAAACTTCTTCCATGCTGAGGAAATCAAAGTGAAGACTTAAATTAAGAAATACTGATGCTAGAAAAAAGAGCGTTTCCAATTCTTTTTTTGTTAAATCTGTCTTGCTGGGAAAAACTAAAACAAGCTGCACAAAATAATTAGTAAGCTAAAGGAGGCATGGTTGTGGCTAAAAATAAGAAAGAAAGCAGGAAAGACGAAAGTATTTATCCGGATGGGATTGAGCGCTTTCAGGCCCAAAAAGATGAAATGATTGGCGCACCGGTACGGAAGAAGAAAAAACAGGAGAAACAGTAGACTTAATTAAGGATAAAGGCGTCCATTGGGGACGCCTTTATCCTTTATATTAACGATGCAGGGGACCTGTCGGCCATGGTTACTCTCCGGTTAGAAAAGCTTGTCAAAAGAACCATATCCTTAACACATTAAGTAATTATCGGAAAATTGAAAGGATTAAGCACAAAGTTCGTAGAATATAGAGCCAAATATGATTTTCCCAAAGGAGAAGAATAGATTGAGATTGGCCAAATACCTGGCTGAATCTGGGATATCCTCCCGCAGGCAGGCGGAAAAGTTAATTACACAGGGCAAGGTTAAAGTAAACGGTAAAACCATAAGTGAACCGGCTTTTACTGTCAAACCTGGTGACCGGGTTGAATTTGCGGGAAAGATTATTGAGCAGACGGATAAGATATACCTATTATTGCATAAGCCTGCCGGTTATATATCCAGCCTTGCTGATCCGCAGGGAAGGCCCCGGGTTATTGATTTGCTTAGCGCTGTAAATACCCGGGTATTTCCCGTGGGCAGGTTGGATTATGATACTGAAGGCTTGCTGCTGCTAAGCAACGATGGTGAATTCAGCAACCTGATGACCCATCCCCGTTATTTAATTCCCAAAAAATATGAAGCATGGGTACAGGGTTTAGTTAAGCCCGATACTATAAGGCAATTGGAACAAGGGGTGGCTTTGGAGGATGGTATTACCGCTCCCTCGAGGGTAAGGTTGCTAAGCAGCAAGAAAGGACAAAGTTTGCTGGAATTAGAAATTCATGAAGGGAAGAAGAGGCAGATTAAAAGAATGTGTCTGGCAGTTGGACACCGGGTAATAAAACTAAAAAGGACAGCCCTGGCTTTCTTAACTCTGGAAGGAGTGCCCCAGGGTCATTTTCGCTTTTTAACTGCTTCGGAAGTAGAGAGACTGATAATGCTGGCCAGGCAGTCAGGGAAATAAGCCATGAATTCATTGCACTTGGGAAAGTTTGCTGTTTTAAATAATAAGATTGAACAATCATTGCCGCAAGGGATTAATGACTATGCAGTATTGATTTTTGCTGGAGACAATGGCGTAAGCCTGGAGAATTTCAGTTCCTATCCCCCGCTTACTTCTCGGGATATTGTCATAAGCCACCTTAAAGGTGAAAGCCCTACTGCGGCCTTGCTAAATCGCTTAAGAAAGCAAGAAATAATGGTGGATGTGGGTTTGTGCCATAAAGTAAATGACGATAAAATATTGCAGCGGAATATAGCCCGAGGTAGTAATAATTTCCTCTATAATGATGCTTTGGAAAAAGCTCAGGTGGAAAAAGGCATTGAAGTAGGACTATCTGCCTGGGAGGATGTTGCAGCGGAAAAATTTGATATAATAGGGGTAGGTGAAATTGGTATAGGCAATACCCTTTGTGCTGCAGGATTAGCGGCTATAATTACGGGATTAGAATTGGAATACCTGGTAGGCAGCGGTTCTGCCAGTGATAAAGTAATAAATAAAAAAATCGATATTCTTTCTAAAGCGATAAACTTGCGTTCTCTTGACCCCAATGATGTTATTGACTTGCTGGCTCGTTTTGGGGGTCTGGAATTGGCGGCATTAACCGGTTTTATTTTAGCTGCGGTAAAAAACAAGAAGATCATAATGTTGGATGGTTATGTTACCGCAGTGGCCGCACTTTTGGCCAGTCGGATAGATAGTGGAGTGCCCTCTTTTTTGATTGCTCCCAGTACTACCGGGGAACCTGGCCACGGGCCAGTTCTTGAGCAGCTGGGTTTAAAGCCGGTTTTTGATTTTGCTGTAAATTATGGAGAAGGCCTGGTGGCCGCCATTGCCTTGTTTTTGGCGGAAGTTTTATTTCAATAGAAAATTACTTTGATAAGCAGCTAATACGAATGGGGGAGCAGAATTGACCAAACTGCAGATGCGAGTCCGTTTTGATTTTATGGGGAAAAGTAAATCCGGTCGCTTGTTGTGGGGAAGTAAAAACCCGGAACAGTTAGCGGAAGAATTGCGACAGCATAAAGCCTCACTTATTCGCAATATTCCTGTACAGGGAATACATATTGATGATATTGACATGAGCCAGGATGTGTATTCCATATATGATGAAATCACCGGTAAACAGATCTGTTTTGCTCCAGTATTTATCACCTTTACTGCCAGTTCCATGGAAGATGCCATTAGATTCACCATGAAAGAAGAATTCAGGACAGTTGAATTGATTGAACCGGAGGAAATAACCCTTTCCCGATCGGAAATAGAAAAGTTATTATTGAGGATTTCCGAAGAGCTTATAGATTACCGGGATTACATTGAAAAAAGATTGGACAATTGGAAGTAAGCGAGAGGGAGGCTGACAGTTTGAATAAGATTACTTTGGATTCGATAGTGGAAGCCGTTAATGAACTACCGGCCTTGCCTCATATTGTAGTTAAAATAATGCAGCTTTCTGAGGATCCCGATTCAACTGTTCAGGATATAAGTAATGTGTTAAATCAGGATCAGGCTATGACAGCACGGGTTTTAAGGCTGGCTAATTCCGCTTTTTTTGGTTTTCCCCGTAGGATTTCCACGGTTACTGATGCTATTGTATTTCTGGGTTTTAAAACCATCCGCAGTATAGTTTTGGCAGTTTCCGTAAGTAATATTCTTGACCGGGAAATAGAGGGTTATGCTCTGGAGCATGGTGAATTATGGCGGCATTCGCAGTGTTCAGCCATTGCTGCCCGCATGATAGCCAGAAAATGCAAGTTTGGCAGCCTTGACCTGGCTTATACGGCAGCTCTTTTGCATGATATTGGCAAGGTAATCCTAAATGATCACATGAAAGAAGCCTATCATGAGGTGGTGGCCCGGGTGGACGAAAACAACATCTCCTTTATGGAAGCGGAAAATGAGGTTTTTGGATTTAATCATGCCCAGGTTGGAGCCCGCGTTGCTGAAAAATGGAATCTTCCCCCAGAGTTGGTGGAAAGTATTGCTTTGCACCACAGCCCCCAGGATGCGTTATTAAACCAGCGGCTTACTTCTATTGTTCACCTGGCTGATGCTATCTGCGTCAGTATGGGTATAGGAATCGGAATTGATGGGATGCTCTATCCTCTATCGGATGAAGCATTAAAACTTTTGGATTTTGATGAAATCGAGGTAGAAAAAACCATATCCGAGCTGGTGGATGTCTTTGCCGACCAGCAGAGTTTTTAATAGTATCAGGAAATCGAGCTATTACTGTAAGTGGCTGGCCTATATATTACCCGCCCCCTTATTATCTGCTTGCTTTACTACATCGCCTTTTCAATTCTAAAAACTATTTCTAAAATAATCATTTATAATTAAAAAATAAAACAAAAACCTGGAAATAACACTTTATGCTTGATTTTACGGGTATCCTGTATTATTATTACCCAATAAGAATTCGGTTTAAGGGGAAAGTTCTTGGGTAAGATTGCTGTATTCGCAGGTGGGCTCGGCAGCGGTAAAAGTGAATTAGCGATTAATTTCGCTTTAGAGGAAGCAAAAAGAGCTGCGGGGGTAGTACTGGCTGACCTGGACATGGTGAATCCGTTTTTTGCCTCCAGGGAAGTGGGACAAGTTTTAGAAAGAGCGGGAGTTAAACTTTTTGGTCCAGGCGGAGACTTGTCCTTCGGGGATGTGCCCAGTATTCCCGCAGAGATTATTGCCCTTATTCAACAGGAAAATTACTTGTTTATTGATCTTGGAGGGGATGAAGTCGGCTCTCTGGTTATGGGATACCTGAGCCGCTTTATAAAAAGGTGGGAGGAGATGGAAGTTTTTTTGGTCCTGAACCCCTACCGCCCTTTTTCCTCTGAGCTGGCCGGAGTAAGCAAAGTGAAACAGCTGATTGAGCTTGCTGCCCGGGTAAGAATCACCGGAATAATTAGCAATCCCAATCTAGTGGAAGAGACTAATCTGAAAACGATTATTGAGGGGCACAGGCAGGTGCAGGAATTTGCGGATTTTCTGCAACTACCGGTAAAATTCCTTTGCGTTGAGGAAAGGTTCTGGGATCAACTTCTTCCCCGTTATGGCAGTATTCTTAAAAAATTGACATTGCATTTGCGGCCTACCTGGTTGCAGGACACGTAGGGGGAGGAATGTAGTATGGCCAGGGGCAGAGTTATTTTTTTGGCTGAACGCTGTAAAGCCTGTGGGCTTTGTGTAGAGTTTTGCCCCAAAAATATACTGGTTTTTGACGATCATACCATCAATGTTTTGGGTTTTCATCCGGTAATGCTTTTGCAGCCGGATGAATGCACCGGTTGTGGGATTTGCGGCTTAATGTGCCCGGATCTCGTCATTCAGGTAGAAAGGGAGTGATGGTATGAAAAAGGTCTTGATGAAAGGAAATGAAGCACTGGCCGAAGGGGCATTAATTGCCGGTTGCCGTGGATTTTTTGGTTATCCCATCACCCCCTCCAGTGAAATTGCGGAGTATATGGCCAGGAAACTGCCTAAAATTGGAGGAGCTTTTATTCAGGCTGAGAGTGAACTGGCGGCCATTAACATGATTTATGGCGGTTCATCAACCGGCACCCGGGTTATGACGGCTTCATCGGGTCCGGGAATCAGCTTGAAACAAGAGGGCATTTCCTTTATCTCAGAAGCTGAACTACCTTGTTTAATTGTAAATGTTTCCCGGGGAGGCCCGGGCCTGGGTGGTATACAACCTTCCCAGGCGGATTATTTCCAGGCCACTCGCGGCGGAGGGCATGGAGATTATCGTATAATTGTTCTGGCCCCATCCAGCTCCCAGGAAATGATGGATCTGGCTATTTTGGCCTTTGAGTTGGCGGACAAGTATCGTACTCCGGTGATGATAATGGCGGAAGGAACCCTGGGCAACCTTATGGAACCGGTTATTGTACGGGAAGCGGTCACGGAATTTTTGGATAAACCCTGGGCCACTACCGGTTGTGTGGGGAGAAAGCCCAATGTAATCAATACCTTGCACCTGTCCCAGGAGGAATTGGAAGGAAGAAATCGCCATCTGACGGAAAAATATAAAATGATAAGCAAGAATGAAAAGAGAGCCGAGTCTTTTTTATTGGATGATGCGGAAATAGTGGTTGTAGCTTTTGGGCTTTTAGCACGGATAATTAAGAAATCGGTAATGGAAGCCAGAAAGAAGGGAGTCAAGGCAGGCTTGATCAGACCGGTAACGCTCTGGCCTTTCCCGGATGAGCATATACAGGCTGTTTCCAGGACAGCGCGGACTATTTTGTCGGTGGAGATTAATATGGGACAGATGGTAGAAGATATCCGCCTGGCGGCGGGGGGGAAAATCCCGGTTGAGTTTTACGGGCGCATAGGGTTCACTCCCAATCCGGAAGAGATTACCCGGCAGCTGCTGTTTATTGCGGAAAGGGAGGGATTGTTGTGAAAACCGTTTTTAAAAAACCGGAAAGCCTGACCGATGCCAAGTTTCATTATTGTCCGGGATGCTCCCATGGTATTATTCATCGTTTAATCGCTGAATGCCTGGATGAGTTGAAAATAAGAGAACAAACCATTGGGATTTGCCCGGTTGGTTGTTCGGTTCTGGCCTATGAATATTTCAATTGTGATATGCTGGAGGCAGCCCATGGGAGAGCGCCGGCTATTGCTACAGCTATGAAACGGCTTTTGCCTGACCGTTATTTGTTTACCTATCAGGGGGATGGTGACCTGGCTTCAATCGGCATGGGGGAAATCGTTCATGCTTCATTACGGGGAGAAAAAATCACCGTTATTTTTGTCAATAATACCCTATACGGCATGACTGGTGGACAGATGGCTCCCACTACACTGCTGGGGCAGGTAACCACTACTTCACCCTACGGACGGAGCAAGGATTGGGAAGGTTACCCGGCAAAAATGGCCGAACTTCTGGCTCAGAACGAAGGGTCCGCTTATATATGCCGGACGGCAGTCAATGATCCCCCGAATGTGGTTAAAACCAAAAGGGCGATAAAAAAAGCTTTGCAGACGCAGGCCAGGGGCCTGGGTTTTTCCATGGTCGAAGTGCTTTCCACCTGTCCTACCAACTGGGGGCTTAGCCCGGTGGAGGCTATGAAGTGGGTGGAGGAAAATATGATACCCTATTATCCCCTGGGAGAATTCAAGGTTAAGGAGGAGTAAATTATGGAAAGCGAGAAACAGATTCTCTTTGCCGGTTTTGGCGGGCAGGGGGTTTTATCCATGAGCAAGTTCCTGGCTTATGCAGCCATGGGTGCCGGGAAAAATGTTACCTGGGTTCCCTCTTATGGAGCGGAAATGCGCGGTGGAACCGCTAACTGCCTGGTAACCATAGCCAATGAGGAAATCAGCTCTCCCCTGACGGAGAATCCCTTGATGGCGGTAATTATGAACAAACCATCCCTGGAACGCTTTGAAAACAAGGTTCAGCCTGACGGTACTCTGTTTGTAAATTCCAGCATGGTGGACCGGAAATGCCGGCGGGATGATCTTACTGTTTTGGAAGTGCCGGTTAACCAACTGGCAGAAGAATTGGATAACCTGCGCGGGGCCAATATGATACTACTGGGAGCCTACCTGGAGAAAACCCGGGTGGTGGAAGTGGAAGATGCCCTGGAACATTTTGAACAGATTTTTTCCGGGAAAAGAAAGGAAATTATTCAAAAAAACCGTCAGGCTTTTTTGGCCGGAGTTGAATATGCCCGCAATAACTGGTAGCTAGCAGGGATAATCTTATTACCCGGGGCATAAGATAGAAAAAAATGTCCCGGAAGTGATAGCTTGAAACGATTTGTGGAAAAGGTGGAGAAATTCCTGATACGGGCGATTATCCTGACCGTATTGATAATAGTAGTGGTTCAAGGGGCCATGACTAAAGACACCTGGCGTTTTTATTTGAGCCTGGGGGAGAGATTGGAAGGGCAAACCATAGAATTCCCCGTAAACAATTTACCGGCTGACAGCCGGAAGAATTCTCTGAATCTTAATGGCCAGGCGCTGCAATCACCCCATGCAGAAATAACCCTGCAAGTAGAGAAATTCTCTTCTTTACCCCATGCAATAATCATGGTGAATGGGGAAGAAAGGGCAAAATTTGTCAATGGAGAAGTTGCCCTGCAACTAAATGCTGGTGATGTAGTTGAAATAGACGCCAGTTATTATAATTTCCCCCTTAGCTTCCTAGTTAAAGATTGCTCCCCGAACCTGGCCTATCCCGAAAAAGGAAAAACATTCACCAGCAACCAGAGCATAGCCATGATAGGTAAAATCATAGTAAAATAGTTTTAAAAGGATAAGCGATTTTCGATTACCCCTCTTATCAAGGGGAAAAATTGCTGTATCATTTATGCCCGGGTGGATTAGCAAATTAAAAAAAGGTGGGATGGCCGGTGGAAATAGGAAGCAAGATTGTATCAACCGCAGCTATTAAGATGGCTTTGTCTGCTTCCCGGCAGGAGGAGACCCGCTTAAAAAAAGAACTGCTGGAGAATTGGGAGGTCAAGGCCGTAGCGGTCGATTATGGAGGAGAATTCATAAGTTCGGTGGGCAAGATTGTTGAACGTGCGGTAGTGGCAGCCAAAAGAGAGGGAGTAATCAAAGATGCTCATGCTGATGAAGGAGCCGTTGCGGGTGCCGCCAGGGAAGCCATTGCCCAGATTATGCCCAAGGCTCTGGGCCTGAATGTCGGGGGTAAAATTGGGGTGGCTCGTCATAAAGATCATGTCAGTGTGGCTATTTTTTTGGGAATTGGCCTGTTGCACCTGGACGAAGTGGCTATCGGCTTGGGACACCGGGCCGTATCATGAGTTTAAGGGAAAGGGTTTGATTATGCAGCTGAGAGGCATAAGGGGAGCTACTACAGTAAACGAGGATCGTCCTGAGGAGATATTGCGGGCAACACGGGAATTGCTGCAGCAAATGCAGAAGGAAAATGCTTTTACGGTAGAAGAGGTAGCCAGCGCCTTGTTTACAGTAACCGCTGATATAAGATCCGCATTTCCGGCAGCGGCGGCACGCGCCATAGGTTGGGATAAAGTGCCGCTCCTATGCTTCCAGGAAATTGAGGTGCCGGATTCTTTACCCCGGTGCATAAGGGTACTCTTGCATGTCAACACCGTTAAAAGCCAGCAGGAAATAAAGCATATCTACCTCAAAGCAGCCCGTTCGCTTAGAAGAGACCTGAATCGCTAAGATTCCTTTCATTCACCCATAACCTTGATAATAACCCGTTTTTTGCGCTGCCCATCGAACTAGGCATAGAAGATATCCTGCCAGGAACCGAGATCCGGCTCTCCGTTGGTTACAGGTACAATAACCTGGTGGTGGAGCAGCAGTTAAACTATCCCGTTTCCTGGTGCTTTATAATCCAGCCGGTACAAATCCTTTCGCCGCTGCCGGAGAAGAGGCAGTTCCTGCCGCACTTGTTCCAAACGGGAAAAGTCCAGCCGGGCATGGATGATCTCTTCACCGCTCCCGGCTTCCTGAAGTATATCCCCCCAGGGGTCAACCACCAGGGAATGTCCCCAGGCCTGATAGCTGGCGGATGGGTTCCGGGCCGGAGAGGCGGCAGCAACGAATAGCTGGTTGTCTACCGCCCGGCAGCGCATCAAGAGTTGCCAGTGGGCTGGGCCGGTGGTAGTGTTGAAAGCCGCCGGAATCACCAGCAGCTCCGCTCCTTCCAGGGCCGCAGCCCGGGCCAATTCCGGGAAACGGCAATCATAGCAAATCATCAAAGCGAATAGATGGGATCTGTAGCGGACAATAGTAATATTCTCCCCCGCAGCAAGTGTGTCTGACTCATGAAAGGAAATCCGGCCCGGGATATTGATATCAAAAAGATGGGCTTTGCGATGTCGTCCGATGAGTTCTCCCCGCTCATCAAAAACAAAGCTGCTGTTATATATTTTACCCTGGCTATCCCTTTCGATTATGGTGCCTCCCACAACGCATAAGCCGTGCTTGTGAGCCGCCGCTGCCAAAAAATCCGTACTGGGGCCGGGAAATGATTCGGCATAACGGGGAAAAAGCTCCGCCTGGTAAGGTGAATTAAAAACCTCGGGTAATATCACCATTTCCGCTCCTTCCAAGGCCGCAGCGGCAATCATTTTCTCCGCTTTTTTCAAATTCGCATCCTTATCTTTTCCTGTTTTCATCTGGCAGATGGAAAGGGATAAAGTCTTATCCATCAGAACACCTCCGTTGGCAACTTGAGTAGTTGTGATTGCCCGTGTGCATCAATAATTAAGTTTAAGATAGCGAGTTCCTTGATTCAGAATGCTTAGTCTTAAGATTGCATAAATGATAGCATGTAGGGGTATTTATGGCTACGGCAGATATTTTGCTCTTACTCCATATGGTGCTCTTTTTAAATATTTTAACTCATTCCCAGCATAAATGAGATAAAGAATAGCGTTGTTGATATTCATAAAATGATAAACTATACTTAACCAAATAAAAATTATCAATCCGCTTGATTTTATTAGGATTCTGGAGGATGATTTTAGTGAAGACTGATACTGTTATTAGAAATGAAGGAATGAAGGTTTTAATAAAGCATCTTGGTAAGGTTGATGCTGAAAGGTTTATATCCCTTATATTAAGGGAACCTTTTGATTATACCAAATGGCAAAAGGACCTTTGGAAAGATAAAACGGTAAAAGAGATAAGCGAAGCAGCTATGGAATATAGAAGGACAGATTCTATTTAATTATTCGGCCCCCCTAGTCCTTTCTTCCTTAACAGCTTTTTACCCGCTTTAATCACGGCGCAGAGCTTCTATCGGGTCCAGGTTGGCTGCCTGATTGGCGGGCAGGAGGCCAAATATAATGCCAATGGCGGCGGAGAAGGCAAAAGCCAGTAAGACGGTAGCCCAGGAAACCAGTGGAGGCCATTGAGCCAGGGCGGATATGAGGAAGGCGCCCCCCACCCCCAGAGCCATACCGGTAATGCCTCCCAGCAGGCAGAGAACTATGGCTTCAATCAGAAACTGCAGCAAAATGTCCCGGCGGCGGGCGCCCAGGGCCATACGCAATCCAATTTCCCGGGTTCTTTCCGTTACCGATACCAGCATAATATTCATAACCCCAATTCCCCCTACCAGCAGGGAAAAGCCGGCAATTATTCCAATCACCAGGGTCATTACGCCGGTAACCTTGTTTACCGCCTGGATCTGTTGTTCCATATCCACGCCCTGGTATAGGTTCTCACTGCGGTGTCGTCTTTCCAATATCTTAATGCTGCTCTGCATGGCGGTCTTAACCTCTGCCGGGTTGCGGGTGCCTCCCTCAATATAGGAGATGCCGCCATCAGGGTAAATATCCAGCCAGACTCGGGTGGGGATATAAACAAATTTTATTCCCATGGCAAAAGGGGAACTCTCGGCCTTAAACAGTCCGCAAACCAGCAGAGCCTGATTCCCGACAAGTATTTTTTTCCCCAGGGCGCTGCTCCGGGGGAATAGTTCCCGGGCCAATTCCTCGTCGATTACCGCCACTCTTCTTCCACTTTGACAATCACTGTCGCTAAAAAAACGCCCGGTGCTTATTTCCAGGGGATGCAAGCAGGCATAGCCTGCTTCGGTACCTGAAATCTGAGCGCTTTTAGCCTTGTTGCCCGCTTTAACCTGGGAATAGGTGTCGGCACAGGGTAGCAGGTATTCCAGCTCCGGGACATTGGCCTTTATAATCTCAATATCCTGCATGGTAAATTCTGTGCCGCTGGGAAGCTCATCCCGCCGCCAGTCCAGCCTAATCTGAAACAGGTTGCTGCCGAATTTCTCCATTTCCTTCATGATTGATTGCTGCCCGCCCTGACCCACTGCGACTACGGCAATTACCGCCGTGATACCAATCATTATACCCAAAGTGGTAAGAATAGAACGCAGCAAGTTGGCCCTGATCGAGTCCAGAGCAACCCGTATGCTTTCACTCAGGCTCATATATCCTCACCGCCTTTGGGCAGAGGTGTCTTTTTAAGGTGCTGCGGGCTAAGTATTTCATCGGCGGTTAAGCGGCCGTCGCGAAAATGCAAAACTCGGCGGGCAAAAGCAGCTATCTCTGCTTCATGGGTAACCAGTATGATGGTGGTATTATTCCGGTGCAATGACTGGAAAATATGCATGATTTCCAGGCTGCTTGCACTGTCCAGGTTGCCGGTAGGCTCATCGGCCAGGATGATATCAGGACTGTTTACCAGAGCCCGGGCAATAGCTATGCGTTGGCACTGGCCTCCGGAAAGTTCCGCAGGGCGATGATGGATGCGATCCAGCATCCCCACCTGCTCAATACAATCAAGAGCCCGGGCCTGGCGTTTCTTGTTCTCCACTCCGGCATAAAGCATGGGCAATTCTACATTGCGCAGGGCAGTCATGCGGGGCAGCAGGTTGTAATTCTGGAAGACAAAACCGATTTTGCGGTTGCGAATACTTGCCAACTGGTCGCTGTTCATACTGCTGACTTCAATTCCCCCCAGCCAGTAAGTTCCTGAACTGGGGGTGTCCAGGCATCCCAATACATTCATCAAGGTAGATTTGCCGGAACCGGAAGGACCCATTACGGCGACAAAATCTCCCCCCTCAATATGCAGGCTTACTTCCTGCAGGGCATGAACCGGGTTGGACTGAGGACGATAAATCTTGTTTATCCGCTCCATTTTAATCATGTTTCTCATCCTTTGAGAAGGTGGCAGGCGTAGTTGTCCGCCGTACCTTATCCCCATTCTTAAGCTGTTTCGGCGGGTCTAAAATAAGCAAGTCGCCCGGCTTTAACCCTTTTGTTACCTCCAGCTGCAGCTCGCCTTCCACACCGATAGTTACTGTCTGCAACCGGGCTTTGCCATCATCATAAATCCATACCTGCTTCTTTCCCCGGTTTTCTTGTAAAGCCTCATAGGGAATTACCAGCCGTTTTTTAGCGGTTACGCTGATAATCTCCAAATCCACCGAATAACCAGGTTTCAAGCGTCCGGATTTATCCTCTACGCTGACCCCGACCGCTACTTCCACCTGGCGGGTATTGTTCACTTCTTTTGTCCGGGCCAGGCCGGCTACTTCGCTCACTTTTCCGGCAAATATCTTTTCTGGCAGAGCGGCGGCTTCTATAAGCACTTTTTGACCAGGTTTCACCCGGGCCGCATCGGCTTCACTTACGCCAACTTTAACCTGCAGGCGTTCAGGCTGTCCAATGCTTATAAATATGTCTCCGGCCTTAATCATGTCGCCGGGACGCTTTTCTATATTAAGTATTACTCCATTCATCTCAGCTTTTATTGTGTACCGGGCCAATTCTTCCTCGGCCGCCTGTACGGCGCTTTGTGCCTTGCTCAAATTAGCTTCGGCCGCCTGGCGTTCTGCTGCCCGGGGGCCGTGGCAGAGGATATCGTATCTTTTCTGAGCTTTAAGAAAAGCCGCTTCTTGGACCAGCAACTCCTGGCGGGCTGTCTCCATTTCCTGGGCACTGATAGCTCCCGCAGCGCAGAGAGCTTCTTTTCGCTCCCAAGTTTTCCGTTTATTATCACAGGTTATTTTCGCCTCTTCAAATTCTGCCTGGCCTATAGCCAAATCCTCTGCGGATGGATTTACCAGCTCTTTGTAGCGCAGTTCTTCCGAAGCCAGAGCGGCTAAAGCATCAGCCAGCGACCTTTCTTCCGCCGGGCAATCCAAAACCGCCAGTAGTTGTCCCGCCTTAACCCGTTCTCCGGTTTTTACATATAACTGCTTTAATATCCTGCTTTCCTGGGCAACTGCCTCCTGTTTTTCTTGTAGTTCTATTCTACCGCTGGCATATACTTTTTCTCCTAACACTTTTTCTTCCACTTTGGTGGTATGTACCAGCGTACCGGAATATTTATGATTGCGCCACAGGTTTAAACCGCTTATCAGAGCGACAGCTATTATAATAAGCGCAATTTTGAATATGGTTGTTTGGCAAATTGTTCTAATATTGAAGGCCGGCATTTGCAATTCACCCCTTGCTGTCAAGCATTGCTTTTAATACTAGCCGTATAAGTTGCTTATGGATGCTGCGCCGAAATAGCTGCTGGCCAGGGCATAGATTAGCCAGAGCAGGAAAATATAGCTGCCTACCTTCTTGACTTCGCTTTTCATCAGTATGGCTCCTCCCAGCGCTGCCAGGTACAGGCTCCACAAGATAAAGGGATTAATCTGGGCCGCCAGCAAGGCTGGAAAAGTATAGGTATCGGGAGGGAATAAGAGATAAAGGCTGATGGAAATGCTGCCGAAGTTTTCTGCCGGGGTCGTCAGCCCTAGGGCAAGACCTATCAGGGAAGATAAGAGCAGGGGCAGGTAGGCATAGACAGAGACCGAAAACAGCTTGCGGTACGGTACCTTATCCCCGGCCAAGGCGTTGAACAACTTGAGCAACAGGGCCACTATCAGAGCAAACAAAAGCGGTGTCAGCAAAGCCCCCGCTATACCGCCGATGATTGCAGCGTTAGCTGCCATATCAAGGGCTTCCGGACTGGAAAGAGCCGGGTTGTCCGGCATCTGCTGCATCTTTATGATGCCATATGCTTTATTTTGGAGAGCAGGGGCAGGGTCGCCGCCAAACTGACAAGTGAGATTACAAGCAGAGCCGCGAGCCAGGAATGATTACGTTCCAGCTCGGTAAAAACCCGGCTCGGGCTGGTAAAAATAAGGGAAAATTTCTGCCCCAGGGACAGGGTTCCGCTATCGCTTTCCAATTCCATAATAATCCTCCTCCTATATTTTTGCTTAAACCAACAGTTTTTTCACAGGTAAAACTATATTTGTTGCCCCCTACTTTTCCGACTGCTCCCGCAGTTTGGGCGAATTAAAGAATATTCCGCCTACCTGATGGGCTTCATTATCGTCAAAGATCATGGTTACCAGCACATCCTCGCTCTCATCAGTAAACTTGGCATTATAACGCACTACCAGGTATTTCTGCTCCTTCTGGGAAGTTTTGACCGCATCCTTGAACTTTTTGGAACCGGGGACATAATCGCCTATCTTCCCCCGGATCATTTCATTGCCTTCCTTCATTTTATCCTCGCTGACCACTGTTTTGAATTGACTGTTGGTATTGGCAATATACTCTTCATAATTATCCTCATTGTAGGCCAGCAGCATTTTTTCCGTTATCTCATCGGCATATTCTCTTACTGCTTTGCTGTCCACCTTATTCCCGCAAGCCGCCAAAGAACAAAGCATTATTACGCCCAGCACTAATAAAGCCAGTTTTCTCCAGGCCATTAACCATTCATCCTTCCTTATTCTTTTACTTGCCGTCTTCTCTTATCAAAACCCTTTACTTGATTTAAAACACCACCCCCAGGAAATTGGATTTTAAGCACTGTAAGAATATTAATAAAAGAGCAAAAGCTCCATAAGCGAACCCAGGAGAAAGAAGGCCGCAATTAGCGAGGCTATTAGTATATAGGCTTTTATGTTTCCATAATTCAAACCCCAGGCGATGCCGAAGCGTTTTTCCACAAACAAGGCCGGATCACGGGGATTGAAATAAAGCAGCCCTCCAATCCAGTCTTTATCATCATCCAGGGCCATGTCGATATCCTGGCAATAAGTGACTGACCCCGTATTAAGCCTGCTCCCGCCCTGACCGGTCCATACCGCCATAAAGAGGATATCCAGCAAAACAAGAATTATGAGCAGCGGTTGGACAAATAACAAGACCGGTACATTGACCGGGATAAGCTGCAGTACGAACAGGTTTAACAGGCTAATTACCAGTAAGATAAGAATATTCAAAAAGATAATGTTGGCACCCCAGCGAAAACGGAAAATGCGGTTTCTTTCCCGGGAATCTGCTGGATTAAGTGTACTAATTTGCAGCTTTGACCATCCCACCGCCTGATAGAGCAAAAACATGAATCCCGTAATAAAGATTTGCACCAGAGGAAAAAGGAAGACCAGTCCCCAGGTTTTAAACACCCCTCCATCAATTTCACCTTGAGCATTCCAATGGCTAGGTACCACTATAGGCAGTTCATCATAAGCCAGATAACCCGCCAGCAGGTTAAAGCCGATAATAAACAGCGGTATTATAAACCATGTTTTTGCGGGTAGGGGCCGCTTGCTTTTGTCGCTTCTGAAACTGGTATCCACCATTACTACTTGCTTCCTGTTCAGCATATGAGCTTCGTTGGCCTGCTTAAATTGCATAACCCTCTGGTGGCTCAGGTAGTATAGCCAGGCAGATAAAAGCAAAAAAACTATTAGCCCGCCCAATAATATAGCGTTGTTTGGAAATTTAGCCAGGATTACGCAGAACAAGAGGGTATAAAACCCGCAAAGCGATAAGTAATTTCTTAAATAGGCCTTTTTGAAATCATCCAGTCTTAAATCACCGAGCAGGTTTTCCGGCAAGCGGACGCCGAAAAAAATCTCCCGGCGTACAATCTGAGGCGTGACCAGTTTTATGATAAAAAGGATAAGGATAAATACTATCACTATGGCCCAGATTATCATTTCATAGTTCATCTTTCTGCTCCTTGAGAATAACTGCGATATATCTCGCCTATTTCCAACTGCAGCTCCTCTTCCGTCATGCCCTTGCAAAATGCCTGGGCTATCAGGGGATTAATCTCTTCCCGCAGCCTGAACTTGAAATCATCTTCCGCCATGTTTTCCAGGCTGTTTATTACCGCGCCTTTCCTTCTGTCCATGAGAATAAAGCCATCGTCCTTTAGAAGACTGTACGCTTTATTGACGGTATGCAGGTTGATTCCGATGTCTTGAGCCAGCTGGCGTACGGAGGGCAGTTCTTCCCCTTCTTTCAGCTCGCCCCTGGCAATGCCGGCAATAATCTGCTGCTTCAATTGGATATATATCGGGATATCGGATTGAAAATCAATAGCCAAGAACATTTTATCCTCCTGCTGCTGCCCTAGTATGTCATCTGTTATATAAAATCTATAACAACTATATTATGTTGTCAATATCCTGAGAGCAAAGCTATGCCAAATTTATTGGGCATTGCGCAAGGATAGCTATGGTATTTTAAAACCCGTTCTGAAAGACATTTAGAAATCCCTGGCTTCATACCAGCGCAGGGAGATAATAAGCGACAAGGCCAGCAGGAGCAGCAGCAGGCCAGCCCCTGCCGCCAGCAAGACTGCAGGTTGGGAAACTGCCGCATTAATCAGGAATTGGGCCCATTCGGCCTCGCACCTGTCCATAATAAAGCCTTTAATCCATACCGGAGCAAAGAACAGCAGCATGAAAACTATAACTATGCCTACTCGGGCCGCCTGGTTGCTGAATATCAGGTTCACCGGCATAACAATCGTCAGGGTTAATGCCGCCATCAGCAAAACGATAGCGGCATCCATCCCGCTCATTAGTCGTATGGATAGGGGCAGGGGCAGTAAGTTTATTATGAGTCCCAGGATAGCGGCCACAGCCAGAGCCAGCAAGGTCAGGATCAGGGCAGTCAAATATTTGGAAAGTATTATTTCATGCCGCTTGGCCGGCAAACTGTTCAAGAGTATGTCGGAATTATTTTTGAATTCCGCCATCAGCGCTCCCATGATCAGGATATAGGTAGCACCGTAACCAGCCATAATATATATGAATTTATCAAATGGCGGGGTCATGGAGAAAATAACGATAATGGCCAGCAGGTAGGTCATCGCCCAAATAATCGAACTTTTTAAAACCAGCAGATCCTTCAATAGCAGTTTAAACATGGTGATGCCCCCTTACATAAAAAACCATAATCTCGTCCAGACCCGGCGACTCCAGCAACACCCCATCGCCAAAAAACTGGCGTATACCCCGGGGATCGGCACTTAAACCCTCAAAGCCGTAGTGATTCTTGCGCAAGCCGATAAACATTTTTTCCGCCTCCGGGCTTAGCTGTTCTAAAGCCCCCTTTACCAGCACATGTCCCTGCAGCATTTCGTCCTTACTCTGGCAGAGCACGATTCGACCCTGGTTGATGAAACAGATATAATCCGCCACCCGTTCTAAATCAGTAGTGATATGGGTGGAGAACAGCACGCTTTTGTTTTCTTCTACCAGCAATTGCTGCAGGATATCCATCAATTCGCTGCGGAAAACCGGATCCAGCCCGGAAGTGGGTTCATCCATAAGCAGGAACTCTGCAGCATGGGAGAGGGCTATGGCCAGGCCGAATTTGGTGCGCATACCGCGGGAGAGGTTTTTCAACTTTTTGTGGGGCGGCAGGTCAAAGTCCCGTAAATGTTGTTGAAAGGCTTTTTCATCCCAATCCCGGTAAAAACGGGCTACTATACGGCGGTTGTCCAGCAGGCTCAGATTCTCATAATAATGGCTTTCGTCATATACAAAAGCAATGTGCTGTTTTATTTCCTTTTCATAGTGGCGGTTATCCAGGCCAAATACCCGAATATCCCCGCCATCACGGTGCATCAGGTTCATCAGCAGTTTGATGGTGGTGGTTTTTCCTGCTCCATTGGGACCGATAAAACCCATAATGTATCCGCGGGGTAGAGAGAAGCTGACCTTATCCAGGCGAAAGCTCCCCAGATTTTTGCTGAGTCCTTTAATTTCCAGAACATTTTCCATCTACAAACCCTCCTCGTACAACAACTCCACAATACGCTGCAGCTCCGGCAAGCTGAGTCCCAGACTACGGGCCTCTTGGATTATTGCCAGCAGTTTTTCCTCGACCAGGTTTACCCGTTTTTCCCGCAGCAATTCCGCATTCTGTGGGGCCACAAAAGAGCCTTTGCCGGCCACGGTTTCAATGTATCCGTCCCGCTCCAACTCATCATAGGCCCGCCTGGTGGTAATGACACTGACCTGCAGGTCGCGGGCCAGGCCGCGAATGGATGGCAGGGGTTCCCCGGCCTTCAGTTCTTCCCGCACAATAGCCCCCCGCAATTGCTGGTAAATTTGATGGTAAATCGGTTCCTCCGAGCGATTGGAAATTACGATGTTCAATTATAATCACTCCTGCAGTGCATACTGTATATAGCATACATATACAGTATAATCTTAATATCCTTTTGTCAAGAACAATTTGTATTCTGTTTAATGGACAAGTATTAAATGTTAGGAATTTTCCAAAACTGATTAAGCGTTTTTATCTTCTTTGTTGTACAATATAGCTGGAGATGATGCAATGAAACCGTTTAAACTGGCTTCATGGGACAAAAAAGGAAGCTATACCCATATTAAAATAGATAGTGGAGCAGAACCTTTGCTCATCGGTGAGGGCTATTGTACGATTATTGCCGGACCCTGTGCGGTGGAAAGCGAAGAAGGCTACCTGCAGATTGCCCGCTTTCTCCGGGAGGCAGGGGCTCATGCCTTGCGCGGCGGTTTGTTTAAACCCCGCACCTCACCGTATTCCTTTAAGGGCCTGGGCCGGCAAGGTCTGGAAATAATGCTGGAAGCCCGCCGTATTACGGGGCTGCCCTTGGTAACAGAGATAATGGATATCCGGGATTTGGAGCTTCTTGGTGATAATATTGATATTTTGCAGGTGGGGAGCAGAAACATGCAAAACTATTCCCTGCTGGAAGAACTGGGAAAATTGCATAAGCCCATCCTGCTCAAACGCGGATTGTCTGCAACTATAGAAGAGTGGCTCCTGGCGGCGGAATATGTTTTGGATGGGGGAAACCCCAATGTAATTTTGTGTGAACGGGGAATCAGAACCTTTGAAAGCTATTTGCGCAATACCGTTGACATAGGGGCGGTGGCCCTGCTCAAGGATCTTTCCCATTTGCCCGTGCTGGTGGATCCCAGTCATGCTACCGGGAAATGGAAAATGGTTAC
Source organism: Syntrophomonas wolfei subsp. methylbutyratica (assembly GCF_001570625.1). Lineage (GTDB taxonomy): Bacteria > Bacillota > Syntrophomonadia > Syntrophomonadales > Syntrophomonadaceae > Syntrophomonas > Syntrophomonas methylbutyratica. The sequence continues at coordinate 106,632 of NZ_BBQT01000003.1, forward strand.
GCCCGTGGCCCGCGCGGCCATAGCCGCAGGGGCGGATGGCCTGATGGTAGAAGTGCACCCGGATCCAGACCGGGCTCTTTCCGATGGCAAACAGTCTTTGACCCCGGAAAATTTCCTGAAGATGTATGAACAGGTAAGCCAGATTTCCCGGCTGGTAAAGAATCTTTAAAATTTATTCGAAAGGACGGTTAATAAAGACGCATCACTTATAAATCATGTACTCATAGACTGCTGTATCCTGGTTTTTTACCCCCTGCACAAGTTTCAACCTCCGAGTATTCCATATATGCCTGGTGCTGTCCGGCAGGGATTCTTCCAGACTTTTGCCGGAACAAAGCATCTCATAGATTTCTTTGTTGGCGGCATAAAGCCCGGCGGCGTGCTGCACATGTATGGCATGAATGGCCGTTGCAAGGGAGCCGCCGGAGAAAAAACGCTGTTCACTACCATAAGGATAGGTGAGCTTGCTCAGGAATGTTTCCAGTTCGCCTTCAAACAGCACGTTTTTTCGGGAGCCACGCTTTTGCTCCGCGTCGCCCCTTGATATTCTTGTATATCCAAGTTTTTCAAGCACTTTCAAGGCTCTCTCCTGTGACTCAGGCCGCTCGTTAAATATAGTGTGGCTTGGCATGCTGGTACCTCCTTTAGACTGAAACTCGCACGATAACGGGAGAGCATGATATCATCTACTTGGCGTTCCGCTCCTGAACCAATCTCAACCATTTTGCCGACGTCGGCAAAATGGTCTTCTACAGTGTAACCACTATTCATACATGCTGATTTCGCACGTTCAATTGCTTCATGAAAACGGCGCCATTGGGCGTACTCTAAAACACCTTGTAACTCCCGCGCGAACCAAAACTCCTGCCCAAATTCATTGATATGCTTGATGCTTTCAAATGTCTGGTCGCTGTATTTTACAATACCGCTCATAAGCCCAGCTCCTTCAAATACTCATCCATTTTCTTTTCGGCCTCTGCAATTTCTGTTTTCAGTCGGGCGATGTTTGCGTTCACCTGATCAATATCCATAAGAGGCTCTTCCTCAAAGGTATCAACATAGCGCGGAATATTAAGGTTGTAGTCATTTTCTTTTATCTCATCCAAAGACGCGACATGGGCAAACTTTGGAGCATCCTGCCGGTTTTTATAAGCTGTCACAATATCCTGTGCTTTTCGGTCAGCTCATTTTGGTTGCTGCCTTTTACATAGCGGAAGTTGCCGTCCTCATCTTTCTTACTTGCATCAATAAACAGAACATCACTATTTTTGCGGTTCTTTTTGAACACTAAAATACATGCCGGAATGCTTGTGCCATAGAATATGTTTTCGGGTAGTCCAATTACCGCGTCTAGCAGGTTTTCTTCGATTACTCTTTTTCTAATCAAACCTTCCGATGCGCCCCGGAATAACACGCCATACGGAGCAATCGCCGCAATTCTGCCGCCTACAGCAAGACTGTGAATCATATGGAGCAAAAATGCCCAGTCGCCTTTGCTGGCAGGAGGTGCCGTTGCTTAGTGACCATATTTTTGCCGGATTACCAGAGGCGATGAGAAGTAGTGAAGATTTGATTCTTTTTTACTTATTTTTTAGGCTTGTTTAACGAAATATTAATACTTGCCCCTTAAACTTCAAGTAAGGGAAAAATTGAAAAATTGCTAAGTGTATCGGGGGTAAAGAGATTGCAATAAAACACTGGTTTTAAGAATAATTTTTATAAAATAATGTTTAAACCTGCCAAAAAAGCCCTGGTGGACAGGACTACCAAATTGCCTACCTTAATATCTGTTTTTCCCGAACTCGACCGCCTAATGACCAACATAGCGGTGGGGATGCTATATATAGACATAGCCGGTTTTAAAGAGATAGAGACCATTTATGGGCGTGGAATCTGTTCGAAAATACTATATAACTCTGCACTGCTACTGCAGAAAATACAGATTGATTTCTACGGGCAACGTAATATACTTGCAGCCTGCAGCATAGGCGGGGATGATTTTGCGGTATTTATTGAATCACCACATACCATGGATGCTTTTGAGGAAGCATACCTGATTTTAAAAAAGCAACTCGAAGATGGTATTAACGCAGCCAACCAGTCTTTAGGACTCAATCAGCCATTGCATTTGCACATGGGATATGTTGATCTTCAGCAAATTCCTGATTATCATATCGAATCTCTGGTTTATAAGGCTATTAAAGAAGCTACATATATGGCCAAACAATATGATCAAGCCTGTGAGCATGCCAGCTGGCATTCATTGAAAAAAATGCTGGAGCAGCGTTCGATTGAAGTTCTCTATCAACCCATAGTTTCCTTAAAAAGCGGTGATATTTTGGGATTCGAAGCCCTATCCCGAGGTCCGGGAGAAACCGCGTTGGAATCACCGACCATAATGTTTAAGGATGCCGAGCGTTTTCGCTGCCTTTTGGAACTTGAAACCCTTTGCCATGATAAAGCGGTTTATAATGCCGCAAATCATTTGGGGCAGCGCTATCTATTCATAAATACAAGCCCGGCCATATTAAGCACCGGTAATTATCATAAGGGACTAAGCAAGGGATTGCGCAGATTATATGGCATAAACTTTAGCAATGTGGTCTTAGAACTTACCGAACGCAATGGGATCGAGGATTACCAGCAATTCCGGGAGGTCTTGCTCTATTACCGCCGGCTGGGATTTATGATAGCTATTGACGATGCCGGCGCAGGATACTCGAGTCTGCAGGCCATTGCCGAGCTGCAGCCGGAGTTCGTCAAAATTGACATGTCTCTGGTTCAGGGAGTTGATAGGAATCCCACCAAAAAAGCCTTGCTGGAGACATTTGTTGATTTTTCCTATAAAATCGGAGCTCGTATAATTGGTGAAGGCATAGAAACGGAAGAAGAACTGGTAACCCTGGCTGCTATGGGTTGTGATTATGGCCAGGGTTTTTTATTGGCCCGGCCCGGCAGCTTGAAGCAGGAAATCCAGCCGCATATAAGGGAAAAAATATTGCTCAGCAGCAGAAATGGACACCAGTTTCAGAGTGAGCCCTCCAAAATTGCTGATATAGCCATGTTTAACAATTGTATTGCTCCGGATATGCCGGTTGAAGAAGTAATAGAAATCTTTAATAACAACAAGAGCATAAACGGTATAGTAATTTGCCAGGAGGACATTCCGAAGGGACTGATTATGCGAGACCGCCTCTTTGCCCGCCTGGGCAGCCGCTATGGTTATGATCTCTTTATCAGGCGCTCAGTGGAAGATCTTATGGATCGCCGTCCCCTGATCCTGCCATGGTTTACTGCTCTGGAAGAAGCCGCCCGTCAGGTTGCGGAACGTTTGGATCAGGGTATTACCGATTATATTGTAGTGACCCGAGAACAGCGCTATTTCGGGGTAGTATCAACCGCTAAAATGCTGGATACCATGGCCAAGCTGCAAATTGTTCAGGCCAAAGATGCTAATCCGCTTACGGGGCTGCCGGGAAACCGTTGCATAACCAGAACAATTTCGGATGCATTAAGATCAAGCAGAGACATTAGTGTTTTGTACTTTGACCTGGACAATTTTAAAGCATTTAACGACTACTATGGTTTTGCCCAGGGTGACCGGGCTTTGACAATGCTCAGCCAGTTGCTGGTGGAAACACTTAAGAGCTGGGGCAATAGTGATGATCTGGTTGGACATATCGGAGGCGATGATTTTGTGATTATAACCACCGGCGACAAAGCTGATTTAATTGCCGCCAATGTAATTGCCAGATTTGAGGAGCAGATTATTGAGCTCTATGATAAGTCTTCGCTGGAACAGGGTTATATTGTTGCCGCTGACCGGAGGGGGCAAATAAAGCATTATCCCATTATGAGTTTATCCGTAGCCGGGGTGAGAAACCATGCCAATCATAGCTATGCCAATCATTTGCAGCTTGGTGAAGCCGCTGCCGAATTAAAGAAAATCGCCAAAGCGCAACAAGGAAGTGCTTACATAAGCGACCAGCATATCTGTGATTAATAATGAGGCGAAAGTCTGAAGGAAATCTTTTCATTACGTTTTGTGCCTTGAGTAAAGGGAACGGACTGATTATAAATATGTCTCCCGCCTCGTTGCAGCAGTGTGTTGAAACTGCTCCGCAGTTTCTTCTGATGCTTAAACTTAAATTATTTTACGATAGCGTTAAATAGATTTAAGGAAATCAAGGTGGTAAATTTACACTTCAATGGTATAAATAAACTAGTGATATTAATTAATGAAAGGAAGGATTGTGTTGCGAAAAATTAGGAAAATGGTGGTGCTGGTTCTGGCTTTGTCGATGTTGCTGAGCGTGTCTATACCGGCAATGGGAGCAGATGCTATTGCTGTCAAAGTTGATGGCAAGAAGATTGAACTGGATGTCGCACCGGTGATCGAAAAGAGCAGGACACTGATTCCGATTCGGGCAGTTGTCGAGGAACTGGGAGGCAATGTAATTTTTAATGCATCTACCCAGGCCATCAGCATTAATACTGCTGACCAGGAGGTTAAGCTGACCCTTAATTCCAAGCAGGCTTTAGTCAACGGCGCGAGCCAGGAACTGGAAGTGCCGGCCAAGGCCGTTGACGGCCGAACCCTGGTACCTCTGCGTTTTGTGGGTGAAGCTCTGGGTGCTGATGTTGCCTACGATGCAGCAAGTAAAACCGTTAATGTAAAATATTTCAGCAATATGAGCGGAACTCTTAAGATCGGCGGATCAACTACAATTCAACCTTTGGCGCAAGCCGCTGCCGATAAGCTAATGGCTGGCAATCAAGGCCTTTCCATTACTATAGCAGGTGGAGGTTCCGGTGAAGGGATTAAAGGAGTCCATGCCGGTACTTTCAATATCGGCAATGTTTCACGCGATCTGGAGGCGGCTGATAATGTCAGTTATCCCGGCCTGATTAGCCACCGCATAGGAACCGATGGAATTGCCGTTATCGTTAATCCCAAAAACACAGTGGAGAATCTGACCAAACAACAGGTTATAGATATATTTACCGGTAAGATTAAGAATTGGAAGGAACTTGGCGGTAAGGATGCTGCTATATTTGTTCAAACCCGGGAAGCAGGCTCAGGAACTTTGACCGCTTTTGAAGAACTGGCTTTACTTAAGAAGTCTAAAGTGCTGGCAACCGCCACACCTCATACCTCCACCGGACTAATCAAAGAAGCCGTGGCCCGGAATGAAAATGCGATTGGTTTTATCTCTCTGGGTTATATGGACAATAGCGTGAAAGCACCTAAGGTTGAAGGAGTTAGTGCTCTAAAGTCCAAGGCTTTATCCAAAGAATGGCCTTATGTGCGCAGTTTAGTGATTGTAAGCAAGGGAACCCCCAGTGGTTTAACGGCCAAATATGTCAACTATCTGCTCAGTCCGATGGGACAGCAAATCGTGTCTCAGGATTATCTGCCGCTCAAGGTCGTGGATTAATCTAATAGTAGGGTTTGATGCAAATCGCTCCTTGGGCATAACGATGTGCTTATCAGGCCTCAATCATGAAATATATTTGTGTACAACGAACTCCTGAAAAGGAAAAAGAACTGCGGTGCTTTCGGGTTTGTTAAGCCGGAAGTACCGCTGGTGCATAGGCAATCTAAGCAAGCGCGGGGTGGTGAATAGATTTGCAATCATTTGAAACCAGCAGTCCGGAAGAAAAGCTTTTTGCAGTCAGAATAGAGACTAAAAATCGTTTAAACCTCATAAGTGTAAGGGATAGCATTAGTGAAAAGCTGGTTTTTTTATTAACTACGGCCAGTGCCATAGTAATAGTCTTCATATTTATTTTCATAGTTAAGGAAGCTGCTGCTGTATTACAGGTGAATTCCATTAATTTTGTGACCACGAGCGGTTTTGACCAGCAAATCATCAATGCCTACAATGCGCCTGCGGATAAACCAATCTGGCAATTCGGCGCCCTCGGTCTGCTGCTGGGCACCTTGACCACTACTCTGGGGGCGCTGTTATTGGCGGTTCCTATGGGTATGAGCACCGCCATAGTAATTACTGAATTAGCCCCTGTAAGGCTCAGATATATACTGCGAATAGTAATAAGGCTTCTAGCTTCCATACCTTCAGTTATTTACGGACTCATCGGGCTTATGGTGGTAGTGCCTTTTATTCAGGAACTGCTCATAAGCTCCGAACTGCAGATACGCTACATTGACCGCTTTCAGCTGGCCGGCAACAGCATGCTGGCCGGCATTGTAGTTCTGAGTATAATGATAGTTCCTATTATTACGGCTTTGGCAGTAGATGCCATTAATGCCGTACCCCATCATTATAAAGAAGCTGCCTTGGCTCTTGGAATTTCTCACTGGGGAACTATCCTCAGGGTAATACTGCCGGCTGCCAAATCCGGCATCCTGGCCGGTATCATACTATCGGTGGGAAGGGCTGTAGGTGAGGCGATAGCGCTTTCCATGGTCAGCGGCGGTATTGGCAATATACCTCAACCCGGTGATGGGATGGTGTTTTTCCTCACGCCGGTACTTACGCTGGCTTCGGCTATCGTAAATAAATCGGAAATAATGTCTGTGCCTACTATAGAGGCGGCACTTTTTGCCTGCGGGCTGGTATTGCTGGTCACCTGTGTCGGTTTGAGCCTGTGTGCCCGTCTGGTTGAATATCTGGTTAAAAGGGGGGAAGGGCGTGCTTGATTATCAAAAGCTGCGGGATGGAACCGGGCATGTCCTGGCCTGGCTTTTTTCCAGTCTGTCCATAGTTGCCTGTCTTAGTATTATTTTTTACCTTTTTATCAGAGGATTTGCGCAAATCAATCCTGATTTTATTCTTACTCCGCCCAATCCCACTTTAAATCAGGATATGAGCGGCGGTATAAGCACTCCCATCGCGGGTACCTTCTTGCTCACCTTAACCGGGATTTTGCTCGCTGCCCCCTGGGCATTGGCAACTGCCATATACCTGGCGGAATATGGCGGCAGTCAGGCCATGGTGCAGATATTCCGTCTGGCTATCGATGTGCTGGCAGGGGTTCCCACCATAGTAATAGCTATTTTTGGTCTGGCAATTTTTAGTCTTCCCCAATTGGGTTTTCTCAGTTCGATGGTGGAGGGAGTGGATGGGGTGGAGCGTTCTTTCGGCCGCTCGTTTCTAGTGGCGGGAATTACTATGGCTATTATGATACTGCCTTTTGTAATCAAGATCTGTGAAGAAGCCCTGAAAGCGGTACCCAATTATTACCGGGAAGCAGCTTTGTCTATGGGGGCCAGTAAATGGCAGAGCATTGTAACAGTAGTTCTGCCTTCAGCCCGTCAGGGTATACTGACCGGAATAATTCTCGGCATGGGAAGAATTATTGGAGATACCGCGATAGTATGGCTGACTCTGGGTGGAACCATACGTATGACCGGTATACAGCCCTGGTGGTATCCGGTCCACTGGTGGAGCACCCTCTGCAATACTGGTTCTACGCTGACCTCATATATTTATTTTGCCTCGCCCGCCGGCGAGGGCAATATGCCGGACAAAGCCTTTGGAGCCGCCTTGGTGTTAATTATCTTGATTATTGTGTTAAATATTTTTACCGATCTGCTGGAACGTTTCGGTGCTAATAAAATCAAGGGGAATTAGGTGTGGAAAAGGAAAGCTTTATTGACGGGGTGCTTGTTCATAGCCAGTCGTCCACCACTTTTAGTCTGGATAGTTCAATTATATCAATCCAGGATCTAAATGCCTGGTATGGTCAAACTCAGGCCCTTAAACAGGTTAATTTGAAAATTTACAAAAACCAGATTACCGCATTTATTGGTCCTTCTGGCTGTGGTAAAACCACATTATTGCGCTGTCTTAATCGTATGAATGATTTAATTCCGGGATTCGACTTGAAAGGCTCCATAGAGTTGCAGGGAGAAAACATATATGCTCCCGGTTATAGCGTAAACAAGCTGCGCAAGCAGGTGGGCATGGTTTTTCAGCAGGCCAATCCTTTCCCCCAGACCGTACTAAATAATCTAAAATTGCCGCTGGAAGAGAATTTTAGAAAATTGGGCAAAGCTCAGCTTAAACAAATAGCTATAGACAAGCTGAAAGACACGGGCTTGCTTGAAGAGGTTAAAGACCGTTTGCAGCAATCAGCCCTTAAACTATCCGGTGGGCAACAGCAGAGGCTATGCGTGGCCCGCGCTCTGGCGATAGACCCGGAAATACTGCTTCTTGATGAACCCTGTTCCGCACTGGATCCCATTTCGACATCAAAGATTGAAGCCTTGCTGATACGACTCAAGGAGCGATATAGCATTGTTATTGTAACTCATAACCTGCAACAGGCGGCTCGAATTGCTGACTACGTTGTATTTTTTTACCAGGGCGAAATCGTCGAGCAAGGCCTGCCGCAAGAGATTTTCATAACTCCCAGGATGAAGCTTACTTCGCAATATTTGCAGGGGATGTTCTGATTTTCTAAGCCGTAGGGGGACGAAATGCCGGGCTACCACCGCATAATTTAAAGACCGGTACTAAGAAAGTATTCCTGGGCATTGAACAAGGTTTTACCACGGCGGTTAACCCGAATATAATTACCATCGGGCAGCAACAGGCGAGCTTTTCAGTGTCTTTCAGGTAGGCCTGAAGTATATCCAGGATGCGCAAGCGCAGGCTGTTTTCCTCTATGGGAAAGATTATTTCCACGCGGCGGTCCAGGTTGCGCATAAGCCGGTTTTTCCCGTTGCTGCAAAACTCCGATCTGGCTGTAATCAGGCAGGTAGGGGTGCTGTTGCAGCTGGCCCGCAGCCTGGACCGATCCATGAGCGGCATTATTAATGATTTAAAAGTTGATATACGTGGTGATGATGTAATCATAAAACTATCAGTACAGATAATGCGGAGTTGGAGATTTATGATACCCTGCAGCATTTTGATGAGTTTAAGAAAATATTCAATAAGAATCTTTTTATTATGTAAGGGAAGCAGGGTAAGCGCTTTTAGTGTGTTTGAACCTTATACCGCGCATATATCCCGAGGACAGAGGAAAGAAGGGAATTACAGAAGGTAAAGTGTGCGGTTACTGCGCCTGTAATACCGGCTTAATTTGTTGCCTATGCCAGCTTAGATATTCGTCAATTTTACGGGAAGAAGAATTAAGAATTTGGCTGTTGCGGATACCTGCATCCAACGCCAGATCCATTGCTTTGGCATTTTCTCCGACATTGTAGCAAATGTGGGCATCACTGTTGATGCTTACCAGAGCATTATGCTTCTTGGCGGCCTTGGCAAATTGGCTGCACAGAGACTGGCTTCCAGGTCTCACTACAAAAGAACTGTTGTTCAGTTCAATTGCCTTGTTGTATTGCTTGGCGGCCAGTACTACCTGTTCAACATCTATAGGAAATCGGGGATTTCCGGGATGAACGATAATATGCACATAGGGATTTTTAATCGCCGCAACCATAGCCTGAGTATTTTCCTCAACGCCTCTGCCGCTATAACCGGTTTCATCATGGAACCCGGCCAAAACGATGTCCAGGTAATCAGACATCACTATTTCCGGCATATCAACATTACCCTCCAGATCAAGGATATTGGCCTCTACGCCGCGCAGCACCTCGACCCCCTGCATCACCCGGGGCAGCGAAATCAAATTGGTAAAGTAGTACCAGTGGGGAGCACCAGGCATTTTAAGGCCATGGTCGGTAATCGCGATCATTTTCAAGCCTTTCTCGCTGGCTATATCCGCGATTTCTTTAATGGTACTGTAACCGTGGCCGCTCGCGGTCGTATGAATGTGTAAATCAGCTTCCAGTTTCATTATTTTCACCTCCTTTTGACTATATTTTAAACCCCTTTTCTTAAATTGATTTAATCTTAAGGTAAACTCTTCGTTAAAATGTCTTAACACTTTGCTACATAGATATCGAACCTGGGCCGACATTATGAGCATGTTCGATTTTCTGCAGCAAACTGCGAAGAGGCCCGCATTCCTTCTGTCGGCTGGTATGAGGAAACTGCTGTGACCTTTTTGGATGATGGTAAGTTCCTTAAAGGATTATCAAAAGGGGGAGGTAGGTTTCCGTCCGGAAAGGTTTCTGTTCTTTCAGGATTTCGGGAGGGGAATTCTTCCTTGGTGTGGTCTATGGTTTTGGTTCCACATATGGTGGCACACAACCCGCATGGAACAAGTCCCCTAGTCAATATTCATATTTAAACATCAGAAGACCTCCTTAATATGATTCTGGTTAAAAAACCTTTAATAATTTTTTGATGTATTACATAATAATAAGACCATTTCAAACCGATGGTATCATATGTATAGTATTTAATTGACCAAAACTCTTGTCAAGCATACCTCATATACAATTGATGACTGGTCCCCCTCCGATATAATCCCAAATAATTTACAAAACTACAGGTCCGTTTTTACCTTGGGGTAATAAAGCTAAAACGTTTATAGCGGATAATTTAGATGGTGCAAAAACTGATCTCAAACAAGCGGGAGGAGAGTAGATGAAATATCTCAAATTCTTAAGCTATCTTATCCGCCATAAATGGTTTGTATTCCTGGAATGCTTACGTTTAGGAGTCCCATGGCGCGGCATCACCCACGACCTGAGTAAATTCCTGCCTGGAGAGTTCATAGCTTATGCAAACTGCTTCTATGCAAACCAACATTGTTCTGAACAAATGGAAGCTCCCAACTCTAAAGAATCCTACATGCTGGCCTGGCTGGTTCATCAAAAGCGTAACCGTCACCACTGGCAGTGGTGGATTCTGTATGGGGAAGAGAACGAGCCGTACGCTACAGCTATGCCTGATCAATATATTAAAGAAATGGTAGCCGACTGGTGGGGGGCAGGCCGGGCGCAGGGCAAGCCGGACATTATAGCCTGGTACCAGGCCAACCGGAACAAAATGGTCTTGCACCGGGCAACCCGAAGGAGAGTGGAGTATTTGCTGTTGCATTATAGAATTACTGGTGTTGGGTATGAGCAGGGTAGTGCCGGTATAGTCAATGGCTTGTTAATAAATGCTATGGAAAACCACTCTTTATCTTTATAGGCCTGCCTGTCTTGAATTCTAAAAGTAAAAAGCTGGTTGTATGGACGAAGATTTTAACGGCTTTGGATAAAAGCCGCTTTAAAAAGCAGAAGGGTAATTCTGCTTGCTCTCCCCGACCTTTTTGAGGGCAGGTCTGTTGCAAATACCCGGATAGGGCATAATGCCTTCATCCTTTATCCAGCTTTAGGAATATTATAGAGCACTATTGTAAAAAAGCATCCTATGCGTATGTAAAAGATTAAAATCTTCTCACTTTCGCCTGTGATGTTTACTGACTGTATTTAGCTTGAGTTTTCCTCCCAAAATCTGTTTTTCACTCTCTTATCCTAATTCTTACTAATCTCCATCTCGAGGCCATTACTGTTTATTAAACCCGTGTTTTTACATATATTTACCTAATGTTTATAGCCGGTAAACATTAAAAAAATATTGCTGACTTAGAATTGAGTTTATGAAAAATGCCAATTCTCAGCAATAGGAGGAACTATGAACAAGCTTTCAATACGGAAACAAATCATTATTACTTTTGGATGTATCATATTCTTTACGGTCGGGCTTTTGACGGTGGTTGCCTGGAACCTTCAAAAAGAGCAGTTTTTGTTCATGGCTGAAGCTCAATTGCAGGATGCGGCTGGGAATATAGTAGAGAAGATATCTGTAATGCAGGCATTACTTGACTCGCGTCAATTCGACAGCAAGCTTGGCTATTATTTGGGAAATCAAAGATCCAGCTTCTTGCAAAGAGGTTATCACCTCAGTCAATATATGGTAAGCAAGCAGGGGACAGCAGTAAAAGCATATGGTGATTTAAAAACAATGCCTCTTACGCAAAATGAAATAAATAATATGTTGCAAAAAGAGCGGGGTATTTTGCATGTAAAAGTAGTTGAACAAATGTACACAGTAGCTTATGACTACTCTCTAGAAAGGCAATCGCTTATAGTGCTGATCATACCGGAGCTTGATTACTTGAAGCCGGTATGCAGAATACGGAACATAACTGTAGGCATAGGGCTTTTATCCTTGTTTGTTTCCTATCTGGCCGCAATGTTTATAATCATTGGCATAACCAGGCCTATTGATAGAATAGTGGAGCAGGTGCAAAGAGTTGAAAAAGGCCATCTGGATTTATCTTTGCCCAAATCTGGCACTGCTCCCGAACTATTAGTTCTAGCAGCGACTATTAATCGTATGCTTCAGTCTATACGCTATTTTCTGACCAAGGTTAAAGAAATGGTTGCCCGACTCAACTGTTCAAGCAATGAATTGGCTGAGCAGGCTGGTCAGATAAAAGATGATTCAGGCAATATTGCTGCCGAGATTACCTTAATTAGTGAAGAAGTTAACGAACAAATGGCCGCCGTAGTCAGGACTCGCTGTGTTAGTCAACAATTAACAGGATTGGTGGAAAACGTGCTAACTGCCAACAATGCTTCGCTGGCAGTTAGTCAGGATATAATCCATTATTCAGGACGAGGACTGGAAGCAATTAATCAGGTGAAAAGCGAAACAAAAAGAGCTTGTGAGGCAACCATTAACACCCGGTTTACTTTTGATGATCTTAACCGCCAATTTACCCAGATACACACAGTTAATCGTTCTTTAGAGGATATTGCCAGACAGACCAAACTGCTGTCATTCAATGCTACTATTGAAGCTGCCCGTGCAGGGGAGAAGGGCAGGAGCTTCAATGTGGTTGCCGAGGAAATCAGCAAATTGTCACAAATGTCCCAGGATTTTTCACAACAGACTGCAGTTTTGGTAACGAACGTTATAAAGGAGTTCAACCATTTGAAATCAACGCTTGATCAGATGTATCTGGCTGTTACCCAAAGCGCTGATTCAGTTCAGAATGCCGGTGATGTATTTGATGCGATACAAGAGCAGGTCTATAAAAACAATGATGTAATCGGGGAGGTATCACAAGCAACCGATGCTATGTTAAAGCTGATTGAGAACGTGGTCAAAGAAATAGATATAATATACAATGATTCACATACAATCGTAAACAGCATTCCGGAAATCCTGCAATCCTCTTATAATCAGGCGGAGAACACCAGCCGCATGCTTGAACATTCATCACATTTGAAAGAGCTGGCGGTTGAGCTTCATCAAGTAACCAACTTCCTTCGGAGTGAGCTGTAATTGCAAAGTGACTGGTGTGAACTGGAAGATAAAATATGCATCTACCTTTTTATCAACTTGGGGATTCTGAACCTTTAATTATTAACACTTTTTTTAGCCGATTGGTCAGGATATGCTTTCATGAGCAATAGTCACGGATTCAGATATCTCTCTAATATCTTCACTCAGCTTAACAACCATTTTTAGCAAGGGACAGGGGAAGGGACAGTGGGACAGGTCCCTTGTCCCACTTAGAAAGCGATTTCATAAACATTTTTAGCTTTTTGACAATTTCCAGCAAATCTTTAACAGATGTCAATTCATCAGGGTTAAGCACCCCGCCTTACCTTTGAGCCGGAAGCGAAATCAGGATAAACATGTTGTAATCAGCCCCAGCGTCTCCGCCGGTACCATAGGTAATACCGATATTCTGGAAGATAATTCGCATTTTACAGTTATTATTTTCTACATCCAGGGTCAAATCTTCAGCATCCAGGGATTCCTTGGGAAGGTTACTGATACCGGTAATGGAAACAGCAAAATCATATAAACCGGTGGATATCAGTTTGTCGCCCGCGTCATTCTGAACTGATACCCGGGCTTCCTTTGCTGACACGGGGTCAAGTATTAGTTTATATGAGAATCCGTGCACCTCAAAGTTATAAGTCATGATTTCTTTAGGATCCATTCCTCTGTAAGTACCAGCCTGGAGCAGAACATCATAGCCCTCAATGTTAATTGGTTTTTGCATATCTAAATGGGCGAAGAAGTTGTTCTGGTCGACCCCTAGATATTTGTAAGCGGGCTCAAAACCCAGGGTCTTCTCCATATCTCTATTGGTTTGAAAATCAGCCGGAAGCCAGGCAACCTCTTTAAGATAGCCTCGCCTTTCCAGGTAGTTTAAGATACTGGTGGTCTCCAGTCGTAAGGTCATATCGGCATCGCTCTTAGGGTTAATCTTTCCATTCACTAATACGCCCTCTGTCTGCAGGTAGTTTTCCAACCGGGTTATCTGGCTGTTACGTGATACTGTGAAAGCATCTGCCGGCGGAAGAATCGAAAGTATAGCAAAACCCGCTGCCAGGAGGGCAATGAGTCCATTTTTCTTGACCGGTGTAAAGGATAGCAGCATAGCAATTACAATAGAAAAGATACCAAACAAAGCAATATAGTAGCGGGATTCCGTGACACCATAAGCACTTAGTCGTATATATACGGAAATAAGCTGCATAACTACAATTGGGATTAATGCCTTAGGGAAGATACGCTGATAAAGGACAGCAAAGCGGTTTTCCAGCCCGCTGGCCAGAATATAGATGATGAGTCCGGCAGCAGAATAAGCCAAAATCATTGGTCCCAGCTGACCGGAGGGCCAGTTCATGGTAACCCCGATTTTGACGAAGTAAGCCAGCAAAACCAGCGTATACCCAGCAACCAATGGAACAGCTATATAGGAAATCAGTATCTCCAGAAAATGAGGGCACTGGCTCGCCTCCTGGGCATAAGTCTGATCCAATTCCGTTTCCGAATTGAAACGGGGCAGGAGCGATAGATAATAAGTGGTTGCGAAAAGAATCCAAACGATGGCCATCATATAGCCATAAGCATCACTGTTGACCTTAAAGAGCAGGATATCGATAGCCCCAATAATCGATGCCAGGCCGGCCGCAAGCACTCCAGCATAGAGAATCGATGTTAAGGCCGATTTAAAGTGAATCAAGGCCACGCTGTTAAAATCAAACTTACCCTGGTAAGATGGCAACCAAATGAAAGCACAAAACATGGAGATTACCGCCACCGATGTCCGGGCGCCTACCCCATAATCTATGGCCGGTGCCGGGGAAATGATAAAATAATAGCCCAGGGTAAGGAGGGCGGATAATGCATATAGCGCCCAACGCAGCCTGGCCAGGCGTGGAAAACGTTCACAGGCAAACTGGGCGGTAACCCCTATGAAAGAACCCAGCAGAAAGACAAACATCAGCTTTTGGACGATTAAATCGGGGCTTTTATGCAGAGAAATCATGTAACAGGTCAAGGTGGTACAACAAATCAAAAAGAATACGGTTAACGGAAAACGTAAAACTGCTTTGGATAGTCCCTGAATAAGCTTGAGGATGGCTTTGCTAAAACGTTTCATGTTATCTCCGCCTTCCAATTTTAAAATACATTTCAATATTACTATATTCGTTGCTTTTTTTTGAATGGCAAAGATAGACAGTGACAAATTTATTCAGACAAATGCTATTGTCTTAATTCATACCCACCCCGCCAAATATGAATAAAATAATATGAAAAATAAGTTTTATCTAATAGATACTCGCACCAACAGGTAAGCGTCCTAATTTACATACCAAAATTCGAAGGGCATAACAACCCGGTATTTACCCTTAGTATTCATAGCATATGTCAGATAATAGCCGTGCTCCCACTCATTCGTTTTAACACCCGGCCAGATGAAATAGCGGGAACACGGGCCTCCTCGATACTATTTGACCGACCTTAGATCGGGGTTTATACTTCCCTTAAGGCTCCTAGTTAAATAGATCGCAAATTTCCCGAGTTGACAATCCGGTTATATGAATTTACTGTCAACTGGTAATAGATAAGATAGATAAGCGTATAAACAGCTATTGTTATGATTGTTGATATAACCAGATTTGTAACCAGTAAATTAGCTAAAGCCATCAGTGCTACCCAGCTATGTGCTATTCCAACCATTAATGGAAAAAGGAATACATAAAGAAGCTGCTTGCGAATAGAAGCGTGTATTTCATTTCTGCTAACTCCTATATTGCGCAAGATCTGATAGTTAAGTTCTTCTTTTTGGGCTTCATTCAACTGCCGGAAGTAGATGATACTGCCGGTGGCGAGCAGGATCACCAGGCCCAGGAAACCACCGATGAACATAAGCATACCTCGTTGCTCCATATTCAACATGTATTCTGAGTAGTATGAATTCCAAGTATATGCAGGAAGGATTCTCCCAAGTTCAGCAGTTAATGCCTGGCTATCTTTTTGATTGTCCACGATTAACGCTCGCAAGGAATTTGGTTTTTCAGCTTTTGAGAGTTGCTCATAAGCTTCATCTTTTAGCACCAGGCTGGTCCAGGTATTACTATTATTCGTTAACTTGTAAGGCCGACGGTCTACGATAAGGAATTCCGGTTTGCTTTTATCATCCAACTCCAATAATACCGTTTTATCTACGAAATCTCCCCTGAAATCATAGTCGGAATGCACAATAACAGCGCCTTCCTGCTTAGACATATTTACTTTATCCCAGCCTTTTATTTGGGCTAGTTTATTATAGTTGCTCTCTGAGATCAAAGCGAAATGAGTATCGAGACCGGGTAAGCTTCCCCGGGCCGAGATAAATTCAATTTCAACCGAATGAAGCAACTGGTTTTGCGGATATTGGAGCAGGGTCTGATTTACTTTTTGGTCCCGATCAGCATTGCTCCAGTAAACATAACTAAAAGGATTATGGTAGTTTACTGCATTATTAATATCATAATAGATGCCATAACTCATCCCCACAGCAGTCACAGTGGTAGCGCTTAATACGGCGATGGTAGCCAGGAGGGTAGCATTGCTTTTTATCCGGTACAAGAGATTAGAAACACTGATTAAGTTCATGCCCCGATAATATTGGGAAGTATTTTTCTTGGATAGTCTGATCACAAATACCATAAAGGAGTGGAACAAGCCATAGCTTCCTATGATTACCAGCGCTAAGACCATTGGTGCATACAGGAGAAAGTTCTCAGTTAAATGAAATGCCAAGCTATAGCCCGCAACGATTAATGCCATAGAAACCAGAGCAAGAACCAGCGATGCTTTTGGTTCGGTTTCCCCGCTCTGTCCAGCACGGAATAAATCCACCAGTTTGAAACGGTATATCAGGCTGTAAGCGTGGAGAGAAATGACAACAAAAATAATTAAAAAGACCGTAACTGTATTAAATATAGCTTGTGGGGATATGGCGAAATATACCTGTACAAAATGTCCCATAAGTCTGAAGAAAAGCATGACAAAGAGTTTTGAAAATATACTCCCCACTATAATGCCTACACCAAGTGCTGCAATACCCATTAGTTAGGTTTTCATAGAAAAGCATCCGGGCTACTTGCCGTTTTTGCAGCCCCAATAAAGAATAAAGCCCTATCTCCTTCTTTCTTTTCCGAGTAAAAAAGGAATTGGAATAACCCATAAAGATAGTTGAAAAGACGGCAACGCTTATTGTACCCAACTTCAACATATACCGGGTGGTTTCTCCTACTGTTTGGGCTACCTGTTCATTGTATTGAATGGAGGTGAAAACGTAGAAAACCACAATGCTGAAAACCATGGAAACAAAGTAGAGGAAATAGTTTTGAAAGTTTTTCTTTATACTCTTAGCGGTGATACTAAATAAAATCACGCTTACCACCTCCCATAACGGCGAGAACATCGAGTATTTTCTGGAAGAATTCTCTGCGTGAGCCTCCTCTTACCAGCTCAGTAAATAAGCGGCCATCTTTTATAAAAAGAATCCGCTTACAGTAACTGGCGGCAAAGGCATCATGGGTTACCAGCATGATGCTGGCACCATTTGTTTCATTTAAATCGCTTAAGCACTGCAGCAGTTCGGCAGATGCTTTGGAATCCAGTGCCCCGGTGGGTTCATCCGCCAGGATCAGGCTGGGTCTATGGATGATCGCCCGTGCTGCCGCTGTGCGCTGTTTTTGCCCCCCAGAAACCTCATAGGGGTACTGTTGCCTTATTCCTGTTTTGTGCTTATCTTATGGCGACCTATCTGCTCAGGAAGGGATACTATATGCAAATAATCAGGGCTATTCATACGGAAAAGGAAGCTCTATATAGTTTGCCTGCAGCGCAGAACTATGAACATAAGCTGTTTAAAAAGCTTCTGTTCAAAATCTATGACGAGCAAAACAGCAGACTTGAAAAAATCCATGCAGAGAAAAAGGAGAACTTCGAATTTATATCCTCCTGGATACATGAAATTAAAACCCCCATTGCTGTTAGCAAACTATTACTTGAAAATAATAGTTGTAAAGATGAGGGGGGATTGTTAAACAGTCTAGAGGAAGAAATCGAGCTGATTGAGCGTTTGGTAGAACAGGTGCTTTATTATTCGAAGATAGATGATTTTTCTCGGGATTACTTTGTTCAAGAATTAGAACTTAATAGAGTGCTTAGGGAGAGTATTAAAAAACATGCCAAGATCTTTATTGCTAAGAATATAAGAATTGAGATGGAGAACCTGGACATCACGGTTACTACCGATAAAAAGTGGCTGCTCTTTATTCTTGACCAGATTATTTCAAACTCTTTGAAATATACTCCTCCAGGAGGGCTCATCAAGGTTTACACTGAAAAAGATGAGCGGGAGAAAAGGCTAATTATCATGGATAACGGTATTGGTATACGACCTGAGGATATAGACCGGGTATTTGAACGAGGTTTTACCGGGTATAATGGCAGAGAGTTCAATAAATCAACTGGTATGGGTCTGTATTTGGCAAGAAGACTAGCGCGCAAGCTGGGACATGACATGTCCATAGATTCTGTTTACGGGGAATATACCCGGGTAATGATTCATTTCCTTAAACTGAGTAAAGGGGGCGGAAGACTGTCTTAAATAGAAAACCAGGAAATCGGCGTAAATCAATTTGAGCAAATATTGATTAGGGAGGGACGATAAATGGTTGAAATCATCAGAACACCAGAAACAAAACTCATCCAGAGATTGGCCGAGATGGAGACTCAGGCTTTTGAAGGAGGGGGATTGAACGAATGGACTTTTGTTCCTTTTATTCGCCATGGATTGGTTTTCTGCATCAGATTGCAGGGCGAAGTTGTCGGGGTAGCGGAATACATGAGAGACTGGGAGCAACCTTCCATAGCATACTTAATCGGAATATCAATTGATGAATCTCATCGTGGCAAAAACCTGG
Organism: Syntrophomonas wolfei subsp. methylbutyratica; assembly: GCF_001570625.1. Lineage (GTDB taxonomy): Bacteria > Bacillota > Syntrophomonadia > Syntrophomonadales > Syntrophomonadaceae > Syntrophomonas > Syntrophomonas methylbutyratica. The sequence continues at coordinate 125,737 of NZ_BBQT01000003.1, forward strand.
GGACTACCTTGTTGCGCGACAGTATGGAAGAACTGAAGCGTTATAATATAACTAATATCGAACTTACCGTTAGTCCTGAAAACCATTCTGCGGTAGCGGTGTACCAGCGTAAGCTCGGATTTGAGGTAATCGAGCATCGAAAGAACGAGTACGGGGACGGTAAAGATCGCCTAGCTATGAGTATTATCCTTTAATAAATGATATGCATTGGGCGGACAGGTCCCTTGTTCAATTAATCAGAGAATTCAAAGCTTAAAAAATATAAATACTATTTGACCCCGACCTAAGGTCGGGGTTTATACTTCCCTTAAGGTGGGATGAAGCTTGGAGAAACAACTTAAAATAGGGGAATTTGCAAAACTGACCGGAGCGACTGTAAAAACGGTACTCCACTATCACAAGATGGGCCTGCTGGCTGAAGCGAAACGCTCACCAGGCGGATATCGTTTGTATGGGGTGGCTGAATTGAATCGTATGCGATCCATCAAACGCCTCAAATACCTGGGTTTGAGCCTGGAGCAGATCAGGGGAATATTGGGTGAACCGGGCGGCCATAAGTCTTTCCGCTCGGTTTTGCTCGCTATGCAAACCGAGCTGTTGAATCAAATCCAGACCTTGACCGAGCGAGTGGAAAAAATCCAGATCTTGTTGCAGGAAGAACAGGAAAATTTACTGGAATGCACCAATGAATCGCCATCTTTCAAAATGGTTGTTGCCATACTGGGAGAAGAAGCCCGAGAACAATACCTGGATATTTGCCCGGAAATATACGAGCAAGAACGGAAGCTATATGAGATTATAGATGATTTGCAGTGGGGTGTGGATTATGAGGATATTCTACGCGAAGTAGCTGAGTATTTCAGAGATAATCCCGATAAGTACTATGATTCCTTGGTTTTTGGTACTAAAATATCTGCGATAGCTGAGCTCTTACCTGATTCGCCGGCAGTCAAGGAACTGGCGAGTGAGTATGCCGAATTTATAAAGAGCCTTCCTTTTTATCAAAAACTCATGAGCCATGAATCAGCTTTGCAAAAATCCCTGAACTCCTTGTGGCGGGATATGTTTGCAGAAGTATATTCCCCTGCTCAGATAAAATTTGTAGAAATACTGGGGGAGTATTTAGAGTCCGGTAAAAGCAGCGGACAAAACCGCGATTAGCCGTAATACCTGATAAGGAGGAGTTCTATGTGCAGAAAAGCAGTGCAGTTAAACAGACTTCGGCGCTATACTCTGCCAATACTAATGATAGTCGTGGTTGGCGGTATTATTGCACATAATACCGGTGCAGTCTCCAAGGATAATCTGTGGTATGGTCTTTTGCTGCCAGCCGTTTTGGAATTACTGTTTATAGTCATATGCCTCATAAATATCAGTAAAATTGTCCGCCGCTACCGGAGATTAAAAAGCGAAGGCTGGGAGGTGCTTGATGCCTGGCAGAATGCCCTGGAAATCATAGTCTCGCCCCGGATAGCCCGCATGCTTATTCTTGAACCCCGTCTTTACCACACTCTTTATTTATCTATAAAAGGGAAAGCCGTTGCGAATGGCGAACCGGGTTTTGGCACCTGCAGAGATTCATACGCCTTTTTTGTCAAAGTATTTATTTTTCTATGTTTATTGGAAATCATTGTAGTTACGATTCTACTCCCTCATCGTTGGATGGTTTGGAAAATGCTGCATTTGTTATTGGGATTGTGGGCTATCATGTTCCTCTGGGCTGACTATCGTGCTATGGACATTTATAATCATAGTCTCAGCTTAACCGGAATGAATTTACGGCTTGGTTTGCGCTGCAATTGGCAAATATGTTGGGACGACATTGCCAGGGTGCAAAGAATTTCCCTGACTGCTCCGAACGGCACTATGAGTCCGGGTATGGTTAAATCCCATCCGGGTTTGTTTTACCTGGGACTTGGCAGTATTTGCAATGTGGAGTTGATTTTGAAAGGGCCGCGATGCTTTCAGGGAATGATTAATGAGATTCCGGGGGTGGCGCGAATTATGCTTTCTCTGGAAAAACCGGACGATTTTACAGATCAAATCCTATCAATAAAGCCGGAATTATATGCTACCGAAAAAGATAAATCTGATAAATGAACCTTTCACGTTATGTCTTACCCGGAAGTTCTCCCTTCCGAAGCAGAAAAAGCTCGGACAGTAATACGGGTCAGCGGAAAATAAGTAAAAACCGGGCGACTCAAATGAGCAACATGGATATATTGTTTGCCTTCTTGTTGCTGGCAGCCATTTTGTTTTGTTCCTTTTCATTGCCCGGCTTATGTTCAATATATGCGCAAACTGTAGTCAAGAGCAAAGCAACGACCTGAAATTCTGCACATCCTGTGGCACCTTATTAAAAAGCTGTTGCCCTGAATGTGGCAATGAACTAAAAGAAGAGTGGGAATACTGCGGAAGTTGCGGCCATAAAATGGGGTCATAAAGCTCTTTGGCGGAGATTATGGGTTTAAGGGTTAGGGTAATTGAGGTGAAAATCGGGTTAAGCAGGGTGAGGATAGAGTAGAGAGGAAAAAATGTAGAATTAGATAATTTCTTTTAATGCTGAAAAGGAAAGCGTAATCAGCTAGAATAAATAACAGGGTTAATTGCTTAATGAGGGCAGTGATTATATGAGTAATGATGGTTTGAATTTGCAGCGCTTGCTGCTATACCGGCAGATCTTGAAAGACGAGACTATCCGAAAAGCTCAAGAACTGGTGCTTATGATGGATACGCCTAGTCAAAAACTTCGCTCAGTAGAGAAATGCTATTTTGCTATGCTGCAATCCTTGATTAAAGCTGCTGAAAGAAACAAGTGGAACGGGGATTTATGGAAAAACCATGTGCTGGAATTGATTTTGGATGATGAAAATATCTTCAGCCTGGCCTGTGAGAAAAACGGGGAGAAAATCAGTGCTGGCCTATATCAATCAGCCTTGCATGATATTGCTGTTCTAAAAGAGCTGTTTAATTTCAACCTGCCGGAGATAGCTGAGAAATTGGGAATGAACACTTCAGTTTTTTCCTTTAACTTTCAAAGTGATGGTTCAGAAGACCATTTCCATACCCCGTATATCTTCAAATTCCATCAACTCAAGGAACTTTTCACTCAGGACGAATCACCCCGGGCGCTACTGTCCTCACTGGCTGAATTTTATCATGTTGCCGGTTGTGGAACTATGAGAAAGTTTCATGCCTTCTCCTGGAATAAAGGTCTTCAAGGCATAGAAAACCCTGATCCGGTTATGTTGGAAGATTTGGTTGGATATGAATACCAAAAGAAAATCCTGCTGGGCAATACGGAAGCATTTATAAGCGGAAAGAAAGCCAATAATATCCTGCTCTACGGAGAAAGGGGAACCGGGAAATCATCCTCGGTAAAAGCTTTGCTTAACCAATTCGGAGACCGGGGATTGCGCATGATTGAACTGGGCAAAAGACAGTTGCTGGAATTGCCTGACATTATTAAGACCGTAAGTAAGCGGGGCTTGAATTTTATTATTTTTATTGATGATCTTTCCTTTGAGGAATTCGAAATCGATTATAAGGAAATTAAAGCTAGCATTGACGGGAGTTTACAGGCCAGTCCCGATAACATGATTCTCTATGTAACCTCCAACCGCCGGCATTTGATCAAGGAAAACTGGAGCGACCGCAAGCCCTCAGGAGAGGAAGTCCACATATCAGACACTTACCAGGAAAAGCTCTCTTTTGCCGACCGTTTTGGCATTATGATATCCTACCAGTCCCCTGGGCAGGAGGAATACTTGCAAATTATTAATGAACTGGCCAGAAGGAATAAGGTGGCTATGCCTCCCAAAGAACTGGAAAAGCTTGCTCTCCAGTGGGAAAGGAAGTATCATGGCTGTTCAGGAAGAACTGCACAGCAGTTTATCACCCATATTATGGCCTCAAACCGCCCTAACGCTGAAACCTGGTATAGTTAAGGATGTTGCCAAACGTCTGAGTCAAACATGTCAGAATCGAAAAGAGCCGGTATTCTTTTTATAAAATCGTGTATCCTGATTAGGTGAATAGTCCGAATCAACGGGATAGCGTTTATCCTTATGACATCTCAATTGGTCATTTATAACAGTTCTTGATTTTCCTGATAATATGCGGCACCCTTAACAGAACACGGGTTCCGTTAAGGGATGGTGGCCTATGATGCCTGCCTGCAAGAATAACGATTGATACTATAGTCATATTGTGATATTATATGACTATAGTATGTCACAATATGATTTTTAGAAAGTTATTGGAATGAGGTGATACCATGGAAGCAGCAATCAGACCATCGGCAGATTTAAGAAATCATTATAGTGAAATCTCCAAGCAGTGCAAAGAATCAAGAAATGCTGTTATTATTACTGTAAATGGACGAGGTGATACAGCAGTTCTTGGTCTACAGGATTACTATCAGATGAAATCGGAACTGGAACTACTTAGAACACTTGCAGAGGCGGAAGATGATGTTAAAAATGGGAGATTGGCACCAATGCAGGATTCGTTCGATGATCTTCGTGCATCTTTACTGGAAAGGAAGAATGGATGAAGTACAAAATATTACGAACGGATAAAGCGGAGGAACAGCTCCGTGAAATCATTTTTTATATTGCCGAAGATTCTGGTGATATTGATATTGCACTTGGATATTTAGACAAGATTGAAACAGCAATTAATCGTCTTCAGGAGTTTCCAGAGTCGGGAAGTGTTCCTCGATATTCGATTCTGAAAAAGCAAGGGTATAGAGTGGTGATTGTTGAAAGGCATCTTGTTTTTTATAAGATAAATGATGCAGATAAGTTAGTAATTATATATGCCATTGTAGATGGAAGAAGAGAATATCGTAATTTGATATAATAGTTGAACCGGAGCATTAGTCAATATATTTGTCTCGAGGAATATTAAAGAACAGATGTGATTTCTGTTAAAGTTGTGAATACGCAATGGAAACGGATACCTGAGCAGGGAGGGATAATGGAATAGTTCCCACGTCCTGATTTGTCAGGAAGCAAGGGGACGTTCTTTTTGCTTCCTAAGGTCAAGGGGGCGGTTCTCTTGAAATCATTTCTGCTAGAGTTATAAGATGAGAGTAGTTTTTATCTACATCTTGTCAAATACGATAGAATCCCCATTGTTTCCAGGTCCAATTACTATATTCTTTTCCTATAATTATAGGCCTACCGGCACAATAGCTACTGTAAAAGCCTTCCTCGACGGCTAAAAAAGTTTTACCGGAAGGGTCTTTCTCGACGGTAAAACTCTTAATTGGCCGGTCCAGAGCAGATGAACACCAGCGGGGTATTAATTTATTGCCAATCAGTCGATGCACAAATAAATGACAGCTATAGTTATTTTCCTCTTGCTCATACCATAACGGCTTATGGCGGTCAAAGCTGCCCCGTTTCCACAGCACCATAATCAGCTCCGGGGTTCCATCTCCGGTTGCATCATCCAGAGCAAAAGATTGAACATTCCATTCCGGTGGGGAACTCCAGTCGATACCACCTGGCTGAGTAACAGTCAGTTTCCCCCGGGTGAGATGATAACTTTCCATAATGCCATCATGATTCAGGTCGTAAGTTGCATGTTGTTCCGGTTTGTTTGCCAAGAAAAGGAAAGCTAAAAGCAGTAGCATGAATACTACTGCTTTTATAGCAACAATTTGTTTCCGCATAACTAGCTTCATCTAATTAAAAATCTGGAGTAAATCTACAGAAGCCGTGCCCTTTATGCGATAATTAGCGGTCCATTCCGGAAGGGCCGGGGCTTTATCGTTATATATCATCTCTTGCCACTTCTGGTCAGTTAACCGGTCTGCTGCATTCCAGGGGAATTCATAGTAGGAGTATACCCCACCTTTGGCTATCCGCAAAGTACCGGCAACCGGTACTACCGCATAAATATTATCTACATAACCGGTACCAACCTCCAGAACCTCGGCCGGAGGGTTGGTAGCCACATCGGCAATCAGCATAGCGGGGAAGTCGGAAATTTGCGAGCGGCTTTCCAGGCCATCGCCTCGGTAAACCTCATACCAGAAATGTTCCAGCTGTCCGCCAAAAGTACGAATCAGTTCGTATTCTTCCTCAGTCAGGGCTTTATTAGCCAATTCTTTTTCGGAAATAACCTTCAGTTGCAAAACCAGTTCATTAAGTTGATCCATGTTTTGGCTGTCCTTTTGATCTATTAAACCACGCATTTTCAAACCGTCACGGGTCATGGCGGTTAGGGAAGCCAGGCGGGCATACAGGTGAGGATTGGGCTCAACATAACCCCGGTCATCAATTTCCTCCATGCCACCGCCGCCCATTTCGGCATAATTTTGTTTGGTATACAGGATAGTATCATGCTTTAACTCGGCCCAGCTGCCTAAAAAAGTTGCCAGTTCTTTATGATTCCAGGCCTCATTAAGCATGAAAGAAGGATAACCATCGGATTTATCTACGGTAAGCGGCAGCAAAGTATATAACCATGACCAGTACAGGTTTTGGTGCCACTCATCATTAAGTCCGGCAATATATTTTTGCATTTTTGCCATATTGGTGCTGTATTTTTTAAACTCAAAAGCACCTTGTTTTTTCAATATAGTTTCGGCGGTGTCCGAGCCCATGGCGGCCGGAACATCAAGACCACTGGGCAACATACGCCGTTCACCCGCCGGGTTTTCTGTCACCTCGCGATAAATTAAATGCTGGAAAATTTCAGCATCCAGAGTATATCTTTGTCCCATAAAGCGAAATCCTAAGACTTCCTTATCCCGATCCGGCTGGATAGTAGCATCAAAAATAGGAATCGAATTTATAACCGGCGGTTGCAAATCCTTGGCTAATTGGCGAAACTTATCAAAACTCTGGCTATCCTCGGCTATCTTCTTGGGAGTTAGATTCTTGCCATAAGCCTGTTCCAGCAGTTCAATATACTGGTGGTAACCAATATCATCGCTCTTGCCCACCATAAAATCGGTAGTTGTATAGATTTTTTCCCACTCCCGGGCACCAATACCGTTATGTAAAGCCAGGGTCATGAGAATAGCCGAACGAGTCTCATCAGCATCTTTTAAACGGAAGGTAATACGTCCGTACCACATCATACTTTGGAAATACTCTTTCAAATCATCCGTTTTAGCATAATGACCACGGGGAATATACTGGGTATAATCTTCTTTTAAACCTTCTATCAGATCCGGTTTGGTTCCCATGGCCATAACCGGTGACAGTTTAGTAGAATCATGCTTTTTAATAAAACTGATTTCCTGTTCGGCCTCGGTCTTAACTGCAGCTGGAATCCTGGTATCAGGATTTAACAGTTTACTGCCTACGGCAAAAAAAGCTAAATTGCGGCGAGCCGCATTTTCCCAGTCACTGCCCTTTAAATCCTTATAATCCGTTTCCGCCCGCTGTAATAGACTGGCATTCAATTTCTTTAATTCCGGTATCAAGGCTTGCTGTTCAACATTTTGCAACAAATGAGAATAAAAGAGATGATAATTATGAACTACTGCATCCGTGGTAATGAAATTAGGTACATTGTCATAACGGTTAATCTCATAGGTCATAAAAAACTCATGGCCCATAGCGGGAAGCACTACAAAACCATTTTTGATTAATGATTCCCGGGCATTATCCGAAAAATCAAAGCGTTCAGCATTAATCACATTGGATAAATCAGGTGCGACCTTATAAGGCTTAACTATAGCTGTATCTTGCACTGAAATTTCCTTATAAGGTGCAAACTCCTGGGCCAAAGCAATTGCACCAGGATTAGCATCCTTGTCATCCTTGTCTCCAGTTGATGACCCAGCATGGCATCCGGCCATCATTAACAATGCTGCAACTAATAACCCACACCATAATTGCGGCCCCAACCTCCTGTGATTCATTAATATTACCCCCATCCTCTGATACTCTTTCAATCTAATACGCCCAACCCGTCATATAGCTTTCATACTTGCTAGAAAAGCCTATATCTCTAATCATTTTCGCAATATCCACAGATAATATCTCCTTCCTCAAAAATAATAAAAAGATGTTTTCCCTGCGTGGAATAAATTATTTTGGAGACAGGGACAAAATAGAAAAAGCCTCCTGCGGGAATTTATTGGTTTATAACTAGAATATCAAGTAATATTATAGTATGATATTACTTATTTTGGGTGATATAGCATTAAAGAGGAACATTTGTATTACATAAAGCGTTGGATGAAATTGCTGGGAGCAAGAAGTACTGTCTGAAATTGAGGAAATAATGATTTTATGCCCATATATATCTTGCACGGTTTAGCATAATTATGATAAAATCACACTAAATTTAAATGGGAGGTGTTATCTTTATGCTACAAATTAGACCGGTATCCGATTTACGAAATAATTTTGCAGACATTTCCAAAATCGTCCACGAAACTGCACAACCGGTATTTTTAACTAAAAACGGGTATGGCGATATGGTTGTTATGAGTTTTGAAGCCTATGAAAAACTTCAATTTGAAAGTGAAATATATTTTAAACTCAAGGAGGCTGAGATGCAAGCCAGGCTAACCAACCAGCGATTCTCCCATAAAGAAGTCTTCAACCGTTTGAGGCAAACCCTAATGGAAAAGGCAGATAACGAAAATGTATGAGATCACCTATCTGCCGATTGCTGAACAGGACATTGCCGAAATTATTATATACATTTCTAATCAATTGAAAGCGCCGAAAGCTGCGATAGAGTTGCTGGATGCGTTCGACCATTCGATTTTTCTATTACAGGAGTTTCCTTATGCCCACAAAATATACAGGTTGACAAAACCGTTAGAAGAAGAATACCGTTTGCTGCCGGTAAAGAATTATGCGGTATTTTATGTTGTACGAGAGCAGGATAAGAGTGTAGAAGTCCATCGTGTGGTTTATGCAAAGATGGATTTAAGCCAGATTTTAAAGTAAGGCGGTTTTGCCTTTTCCGCCAGGTGACCGAAGAGGATGTAAGAAAAGAATATGAGAAGTCAGGTGGATAATGCCGTAGTTTGTTTAAACTGTGCAGTAATGTAGAAATGTAGGGAACGACCCCTGTGTCGTTCCGAATCAATGATGGTGATTTTATGAATTTACCGCAACGCATTAAGTATTTTTATGCGGATTATATCCGTTGCAGAAGCCCCGGCTATCATCAAAAAGAGCTCCTTAGTCAAACAATCCCGGCTGCCGTACTGGGCTTTTTTCCAGACTTGCGGGTTGGGGAGGGGAGGGGGAAATCGGGCTGGCTTGCACCTTTATGGCTTCACTATGCCACCGGGCCAGCTTTCTTAAGGCATCAAGCTGTTCCCGTTGTCCGGCTTTAGCCTTGCGTAGTGCACGCCTAAGGGTGATATAGGATTGTTCAATATCCGCTTCATTAACAGGAAAAGGAAAGCCGTCTTTTCCTCCATGGGCAAAAGAATAGCGTACCGGATCGCTAAAACTGGGCCGGGCTCCATAGGCGACTTCGGCAACCAGACAAAGTGCCCGCAGGGTGCCGGCACCTACTCCGGATACATTAAGCAGGGTTTCAAAATCCTGCGGGTGTTTGTCATAAGCGGCATACAAGGCTTTGTTAAGATAGCCTGTTCGAGGTATAGGATGGCAGGTCGGTAAAGTCAGGGAAGATTCCTGCAAGCGTTTTATCTCCGCCAGGAGCCGATCGGGGTTTTCCTGTACCAAATGAGTGCTAATCTCGCGAATATTTTCATTTTCGTTGGCCACCAGATTTAAGGTATCTGTCGTAAAGTCACAGCAAATAGCGGCCTGGGGCTCTGTTGTAAACGATTCCACAGCATCGCCCAGCCAATGGTAACGACGCGCTTGCCGTAAGTCTTCATTCATTCCCTGCTGAATAACCGCCCAGTGACCATCTTTGGTAAAGAAAAAGCAATGATGATAAATATCGTAGCCATCCTGTACTGCCGCACTATCTACCTTGGCCGACATTTTGCTGGCATAAACCAGATCTTCGGCTGAACAGCTCAACCCGTGGCGATCAGCATGATTCATAATTTCTAAAGGGGTTTGACGGGCGGTACGCCCTTTTCCTCCGGCTACAAAGAGACCGGCCTGAGGACCTATCTCTACCAGGCCTTCTTTTAAGGCACCGCAGACCGTGGTAGTTACCCCGGAAGAATGCCAGTCAAAACCTACTACACAGCCCAGGGCCTGAAACCAGTATGGATGGGAAAGCCGGCGCAGGACTTCATCGGGCCCGTCGTCTTGTAAAATCACTTCGACGATAGCTCTGCTCAAGGCTTTCATGTGGGTAAAAAGCCAGGCAGGACACTTGCCCCCGTGCAGGGGGAGGTTGGCAGTACCGGTTCGCATGATCATAGTCCTTTCGTTCAGGATAGAAATAGTATAACAGAAAAAAGAACAAAAGTTCTATTATTCTTGTTGATATGGTGAAAAATGTATTAATGATTTTCGCAATTCAAGCAAAATTCTCGATTTTGTACAATTATATTGCAAAAGCATTTTGCCAAAACAGTTTAAGGGGTGGAATTTCCATTTCACTCTCGCACGGAAAATCGGCACATTGAAAACAGAAATCAACCCCTTTTTCTCGGTGACAGCTTTTGGCCTTGCAGTTTACCGGACAACGGCTATTGAGTCCCCGGCAGCCTTCACATGATGCTCCGGCCAAAGAGTTCAATATTTTTCAAACTGCTCATATCCGGCAAATTCATAATCGGTCCTGGCCCGAATCGGGGCCAGTCTGCGATAGTTTCCCAGCCGTGACAGCAAATCCCGGCTTAAGCGTGCTATCTCTCCGTCCCTGTATCCCGCACAACGACTGCAGTCCAGCCCACACGGAGCCAGCTTAAGTAAAACCTGTTCGTATTGCATTGGCAAACCTCCTTTTATAAACGACAGAACTTATAAACCATGGTAAAATTATACTTGCGCAGATGGAACTCATGCAGCGACTTTAAGGGCTTTGCTATGGAACCAGTGGATATTTTTGGTGCAAAAACCTGGTAAACAGTCAGATACTTATTTCAGCTAATATTAACAAATGAGAGGAGACATTAATATGCCCTTAGTAAAAATCGAAATATTGCAGGGGAAAAACCGCGAGTACAAAAAAGCTCTTATGGACGGAGTACACAACGCGCTGGTTGAAGCACTGAAGATTCCGGATTATGATCATAATCAGCGCTTATACGAACTGGATGCTGAAAACTTTGAGTATATCGATACCCGAACGGAGTGCAATACAATTATAGAGATTGCCATGTTCGCGGGCCGTAGCCGGGCCGCCAAAGTAGACCTCTATTCAGCTATCTGTCGTAATCTGGAAACCAACCCTGGCATACCGGCTACTGATATTACTATTGTTTTAAATGAAATTCCCCTGCACAACTGGGGCATAAGAGGCGGAAAGCCCGCTGATGAAGTAGACCTGGGCTTTACAGTGAAGATTTAATATGATTGCTGTTTTCTGGTGGCAAGAATCCAGGTATTAGTTTCTCGAAAACCTAAAGATTTGTATAACTCTGCAAGAAAATCATCATCCGATTTATAAAACAAATAAGGTTTTATGTGGCTCTATGTAAGATTTCTGCAAAGGTTTGATACACAATCCTTTGCATACCTGCTGACAGAAGCCGAAGATAGGCGTAGAAGAAGCCCGCGATTGAGGAACCTGGTACGTTGCGGGAGGGATTTTTAGCAACAACGCAGAACGTGCATTTTAGACCCAATCACCGGCTGCGGGCATCCTGGGCGATGATACGACCAACTAGCTTTTCATAAAAATGTCAGCTACCCCTTAACCGTCCCGGAGAATCCAGGGAATCAAAAAACTTATACCATCCCCGGCTCTTGCAGGTATATAGTGGTTCTATTAAATTTGACTCGGCTTTACTAGATCAAATGTTAATGGATGACCAGGAATATTCTCTTCAAAGTTCAGTATTTCCATCAATGATCACCGACATTTTCTTGATGCGGTGGTTACTATAATCAGGAGATACCCAATAATTATTAATCTTACTCTCAATAGCAGTATGAAGAGTAATTCAAACGGAGATTTCCCATCAGGAACTACATTTTCCATATCTTTGTTTTAATGATTTGCTATAATTGACTATATATTTGCTTTTCCGGGAGGGCAATCCATGGCAGAGCTTACTAATATTCTACACTGTGATTTGGATGCCTTTTTTGCTTCGGTTGAACAATTGGATAACCCCTCATTGCGGGGTAAACCAGTTGTAGTAGGAGGAAGTATACATTCCCGTGGAGTAGTATCTACTTGCTCCTATGAAGCCAGAAATTTTGGTGGCTTACGCATTATTACTGAAAGTGAAGCATTAGAGCTATTAAGACCGTTGCCGGTATCTCGAATATGGGGGATAGGGCAAAAGACAGAGCGGCGCCTGGACAAACTGGGTATAAAAACTATTGGCGATATTCAAGACTTGCCGCCGGAATGGTTGGAAGACAAAATCGGCTCAGCCGGTCGCTTGTTCTGGGAACTGGCTCATGGAATTGATAAGAGGGCAGTGGAACCGGAATATGAAAGAAAGTCTCTGGGCCGGGAAGAAACCTTCCCTGAGGATATAAACGATACCGCCTACCTGGAAAAACTAATCGCACAATTCGCGGCTGAGTTATGCAGGAAATTGCGCCAGGAAGCGCTTTTTGCTGCCACCATCACCATTAAGCTAAGATATAGTAATTTTAAAGCCATCACCCGCAGCAAGACCATAAACCCCTGCAATTCGGATATTATCGTAACCCAAATTGCCAGTGAATTATTACATCATTCCTATAACAACAAACACCCCCTGCGCCTTTTCGGCTTATCCCTGGGGCAGCTGTCGTCCGTTACAAGTTTGGAGCAGGGGATTCTGTTCGAGCCCCAATTAAACGCTGATTATAAAAACATTGACCGGCTCATGGATGAGATAAGGGATCGTTTTGGCCCTGGAGCCATAAAGCGGGCCAACCTGTTGCCCCATAAGGATATTGAGTAATCTCTAGTAGTCCCTTTTAAGATGAATCAGCTATTAATATGTCTATAATAATGTTAGAGGTGGGGAGCAGACTATGAACCGGATAATTATAACTTCCCACTCTGCAAGAAATCCCGAATATTCATATGTTTAATACCTAAACAGCATTCTCACAGGCCTTAATATAGTTATATACCGTTTCCGGAGCTGCTTGAATTTAAAATGCTAGCTGTTTCACTATTAAATAAAAAAGAATCAGCCATATTGAAAAAATTATAATTCCAGCATATATGCCCTTTATAGTTATATGGTATAAACCGTTCTGTTTTTCTTTATATTCTAAGAAAACCTCATCCGGTATGAGTTTTATTGCCAAAGCAATACCCGCAGGGATAAGAATCAAATCATCAAGATAGCCCAATACAGGTATAAAATCGGGTATCAAATCTATGGGGCTAAAAGCATATGAAATCACAATAAAAATTAATGCTTTCGCATACCAGGGGGTGCGTTTATCTTTGAATGCCAAAAACAAAACACCTAAGTTGGTTTTTATTTCTTCAGCGTGGGATTTTAAAGATTGAGTGTTCACTGGCAGTCCCCTTTAAGATGAATTAGTTATTAATATTAAATATTAACTGTTTTAGTGCGCAGTTCAAACCCCTATGCTCTGGCTCTGAAAATTAAGTCAGCACAACCAAACAACACCAGAGGAGGAATGCTTTTCATGTTAGTGAGTCAGGCTCATAGAAAAAACTGCACCAGGAACCGGTTGTATTGCCAGAGGCGCGGTGTTAGGGATGTTGACCCCGGCAATACTAAAAAAAATATTTTGAGACGCGATATTGTTCAAAGCCAGGTTGGGGTCGATTAACCATTAGTGAAGGTCACGTTCAAGGGTAGTATAAGATAGTTCAATATCCGCTTCGTTAACAGGAAAAGGAAAACCGTCTTTGCCTCCGTGAGCAAAAGAATAGGTACCGGATCGCTAAAACTGTGCCGGGCTCCATAGGCGACTTTCTTTGGTAAAGAAAAAGCAATGATGATAAATATCGTAGCTATCCTGTACTGCAGCACTATCTACCTTGGCCGAGATTTTGCTGGCACAGACCAAATCTTCGGCTGAGCAGCTTAGTCCATAGAGATCAGCATGATTCATAATTTCTACAGGGGTCTGACGGGCGGTACGTCCTTTTCCTCCGGCTACAAAAAGACCGGTTTGAGGTGGCAAGAATCCAGGTATTAGTCTCCCGAAAACCTAAAGATTTGTAAAACTCTGCAAGAAAATCATCATCCGATTTATAAAACAAATAAGGTTTTATATGGTTAGATGTAAGATCTCTGCAAAGGTTTGATACACAATCCTTTGCATATCCATGGTTTCTATATCCGGGAATGGTGTAAACTGAACCAATCATTGCCGCATCGTTGGTTTGAGTGGTTGTCAAAGCACAGGATACTATTTCATGATCCTTATAAATAAAGTAAGCCTTACCCCAGGATAAGATTGCCGGTAGCCTACTCGCGGCGTCTATTAGCATATCATTGTTGCTGTAAAACTTTATAAGGTCTTTCAAGTTTGATTCCGCAGCTTTTTGACTGACGGTTGCTGGATTATTAGAAACAATCGCGGGGGTATACTCACAAAAGGAGTATATATGTTTATCCCGTTCCGGTCCTTTACTTATTCTCAAGAGATGTTCAACCAAATCTTTTCGGCCCACAACATGAACGCTATGAATAATCGGCAATTGGTCAGCTATGGCATTTACATAGTTAATATCCGACGAAGAAATACAGCAATGGATGGGAGTTAATAAAAGGGCCAATACTATTTTACTTTTGTATTTTGCAATTAGGACTTCCACGCTGGAATTATGAAATATTTCATTTAAATAGGTAAAGAAATACAGGTTGTTGGTATAGTCAAGCCTGAGAAAAGAGCTTAGTTCTGCAGAATCATCACATTTGGTTATAATCATTTTCAAAAACCCCAAACATCAGATTATCTGTGCTAAAGATTAATAGAGAAAGTTTCTACACATACATTCTCGATAACAAAATGACCACTGGTAAAGTTATGATTGGATGAATCAGCCTGAAGTCTAATCCCGAAGTTCTCTTTGGCTGTAAATGTGATTTTTCCTCCAGATAATTCAAGACTGGTGTTACAGTCTCCGATGCGCAAGCCTGGGAACACTTTTTTCAGAAAATAGTACCTGGTAGAGTACCTGCAGATATATGACCTTTCACGGTATACTGATAATGAGATAAAAGGTGAAGCCAGCTTAGAATATATTGTTTACTGCATTTAGAGATATATTTGCAAAGGATAGTAAGGGCCTGCAGGATTCTGTCTTTAGAACGGTAGGCTATCTTAGTCCAGTCCAATACCTTGAACAGTGGCAGAAAGGCCAATTAAGATCGGCATACCATCCAGTTGCCACCGGGACGGCAAGAAATTAGTTACATACGGGATCGCTTTCAGAACGCTTAAAACTATATATTCGCTGATTATCGCAAGATAACATTAGCCCATGCCCATTGCCCGGAACCACTCATTACTTCTTTACAAGGAGCAGGTCCAATTCAACCACGCGGACATCAGTATGATTATATTGGATCTGTTGATAAAAGCGTAAAACTTAGAATCTGTTGCTGACAATTCTGCATTTTTTTAATAGCCTGTTGCTGATTTGTGGCCTGGACTTAGTTCCGGGTTTTATAATCTTGCCCAGGATTCTATATCCACCATAATTTAAAACGTGATTTACTGCCCTTATTGCTCCTCTGCTTTCGGCTACGATAAAATTTAATGGCCATGGAGTGCTACAAGCAGTTACTATTACCGCTGGTTTTCCCTTTTGGCGCGGATAAGGCATGCCATTTCTTTTTTCACCCATCATTACCGGTACGTTCCGGTCAAATAAAAGTTTGAGCTGAGCACTCATGTTTCCCCAATGTGTTGGCGTGCCAATTATAAGGCCGTCAGCCTCATTTATTTTACGTCCAACTATATGCGCATCATCTTGCGGTAAGATACATTCTTGGTCTTGCCGACACTTCATACAGGCAATACAAGGTTCAATTTTTAATTCATATACATTAATCCATTCCACCTCATATTTATTAGGAATTCCATCAATAACGCTTTTAAGAAGATTAGCAACTGTTCCATTTTTGCGTGGACTACCGTTTAAAACCAATATGCGCATATTAACCCTCCTGCGAAGATAGTCCAGCTATTCCTGCGAACTACCATAATAAGTTAATTATATGTGATTTAGCTGACTGTTGCAGACTATTCTTGTTAATTTCTTTATATTGACCCGTATCCCATGCTTTAATAGTCGAGTTTAAAATATATTTTTTCAGAAAACAAAAAAGAGAGATGGCCTTTTCTCTCTTTTTTGCATGAAACCAATACTATAATCGCAGCCGACATTTAAGCTCGACATAGCCTATGTAACACAGCGATGCACATATAGCTACAAAAAGCTCTGTTTTTAGGGATGCAATCCAAGATTGCAAATAAAACTTTATTTAACCATGTCATAAGCCCACTTTCAGGTTCGGATGGAATCTCAAAACCGCATAAATCAATCAACTCTTTTACATCGTTTTGCCTGGACAACGGCATGTTATCGATTACCACAGGTTTAAGCGATAACTCTTTACCGGATATATCTCGAATAACAAATTGATAAATTTCTTCATTATATGAACCAGGTCCGAAATACCCCGAGCTCCAAAACAATTTCTAGTTTTACTTATACCGATAATATTTGAAAGGATATGGTTCAAAGAAACATATTGCTATCTATCGGCTTACATTTCCTGTTTCGATCACCGCTTTCACGTATACAAACTGCTGTTTACGGCATATACTATGGATAAAGAAATCTTGATAATTCAAGAATTGAAAGGAGTGATATTGATGAACCTGGCAAAGGTATCTGCCAACGGTCAGGTCACTGTTCCCATCGAAATTCGACGTAAACTTAACCTTAAGGAAGGAGATAAAATACTCTTTATTGAGCGTGAAAACGGTGAAATTGTAATTAACAATGCGTCTGCCACGGCCATTCTAAAAGCTCAAAAGGCATTTGCGGGAGTGGCTGAAAAAGCCGGTATCCAGGATGAAGACCAGGTGCAGATTCTTATTGATGAAGTACGCTACGGAAAGGATTCCAAGTAATGAAGATACTGGTCGATACAAACATTCTCATATCCGCAATACTCTGGCCTAATTCAAAGCCCGCTGCCGCTTTGCTCCACGTTGCGCGGTTTCATGAATTGGTGTTATGCGACCGTAATATCTTTGAACTGCGGGATGTGCTGAGACGTAAGGCACCGCAGGCTTTGGCCGATGTTGGTGTTTTCCTGGCCGAGCTTGCTTATGTTTTAGTGCCTGCACCTGAATATCCGCAGAAACTGATAAGCGATCCAAAGGATCAGCCGATTCTCAATGCCGCCATCGTTGCGGATGTTGACATCATTATCAGCGGGGATAAGCATTTCTTGATGCTTGATATGGAGCGCCCGCGTACAATGACTGCCGCGCAGTATTTGGAATGGATTGTATCGGGAGGATAGATTCAGTTTTTACGTACATTTATTACTTCGGGTTTTTGCTTTCATACATGGGATACATCCAGGATGAGTTTCAAAAACATATGGGGAGTTTATTCCAACCATATGCAATCACGGGAGCAGTAAATCCCCGGTATTTATCAATATCCTGGGCGATGATACGGCCGCCCAGTTTTTCATAAAAACGGCGGCTGGGGTTTTCCGCCAGAGCCCAGACCATCATGGTATTCCAGTTTCTCTGCCGAAAAACCTGACTGACCCTGTATACCAGGCAACACCCGATTCCCCGACTCTGAAAAGCTGGTGCTATGTGCAGGTTGTAGATTTCACCCATATACCTTAAGTCTTGACGGTGGTTTTTTCCTGCCATGATAAAAGCCATCATTTCACCGCTTTTGTTCTCCGCGACTAATGCCACTGCCTGATTCTCCTCCCAACGGGCAAAGAAGTTTTCAATCTCCGATTGTTTTTGGGAACAGGAGAGTTCCTCCATCAACTGGCGGGGAAGAAATTTTCCATAACTATCGCGCCAGGTGGCGACATTAATCCTGGCCATAGCTGGGGCATCGCTTGGTTGGGCTTCTCTTATCACAATCTGCTCCATGGGTAAGGGCACGATTTTATTATCATCTGTTAAGCGGCTGTTTAAAGCCTTTTCCATATAAAAGTAATCCAGCCTTTCATTATCGCTCACCTAAATAAATGCTTCTTCCCTGATCCGGTAACCGAGATGCTGATAGAATGCCTGTGAAGGTATGTTTATCACTGCTTTGACTTTTGTTTAACAACTACATCCGCATCCATTGCCGGGGATCTCCATTTTGAGGCACTCGGCTTTTACATCTCCGATAGCATTGAGAACATCACATAGGTTTTCCACTCGTTTTTCGTCGCCGCAAAGTTCCAGGAAAATAAAACCCGCAGCATTCTCGTCCTTGCTCAGTTCGTGGTTGATTCCCAACCTGGTTCTGATGATATCCCCATTGTCGGTCAAAATCTGCTGCACCTTTACTGCGCTTTCCATTCTTTTACCGATAAGAATAACGATCGCATCCATTTCCATTCCCCCTTTAAATTAGTATTCCTGCCATATAATATATGCTATTTCCATATATAACACCATCATTTTCCATCCCTTCCCGGTGGGGAATGATTTGCTATAATATACCTATATATTAACTTTTTCGGGGGTGGGGGGGCAGTCCATGGCGGAACCTACTAATATCCTGCATTGTGATCTTGATGCCTTTTTTGCTTCGGTTGAACAATTGGATAACCCCTCGCTGCGGGGTAAACCAGTGGTAGTAGGAGGAAGCATACATTCCCGGGGAGTAGCTTCCACTTGCTCCTATGAAGCCAGAAAGTTCGGCATCCGGTCGGCTATGCCCACTGCTCAGGCCTACCGTCTTTGCCCCCAGGCAGTCTTTCTTCCGGTAAATATGCCGCGCTATCTGGAAATGTCAAAACAGGTATTTTCCATCCTCAGCCGGTACTCTCCTATTATGGAGGTTATTTCCATTGACGAAGCCTTCCTGGATATCAGCGGCTGTTCCGGCCTGTACGGCAGCCAGGAAAAAATCGGCTGCTTGATTAAGGAGCAGGTCTATTCCGAACTGGGGCTTACCATTTCAGTAGGCATTTCCTATAACAAATTCCTGGCCAAACTGGCATCAGATATGGACAAACCGGATGGCTTACGCATTATTACAGAAAGTGAAGCATTGGAACTATTAAGACCGTTGCCGGTATCGCGAATATGGGGGATAGGGCAGAAGACTGAGCAGAGGCTGGTCAGACTGGGGATAAAAACTATTGGCGATATTCAAGACCTGCCGCCGGAATGGCTGGAAGACAAAATCGGCTCAGCCGGTCGCTTGTTCTGGGAACTAGCTCATGGAATTGACAAGAGGGTAGTGGAGCCGGAACATGAAAGGAAGTCTCTGGGTCGGGAAGAAACCTTCCCCGAGGACATTAACGATACCGTCTATCTGGAAAAACTAATCGCTCAATTTGCCGCCGAGTTGTGCAGGAAATTGCGACAGGAGGAGCTTTTAGCCGGCAGTGTCACCATTAAGCTAAGATACAGTAATTTTAAAACCATCACCCGCAGCAAGACCATAACTCCCTGCGATTCCGATATAATCGTAACCCAAATTGCCGGTGAATTATTACATCATTTCTACAACAACAAACGACCCCTGCGCCTTTTCGGCTTATCTCTGGGGCATTTATCGCCAGCGGCAAGTTTGGAGCAGGGGAGTCTGTTTGAGCCCCAATTAAACGCTGATTATAAAAGCATTGACCGGCTCATGGATGAAATAAGGGATCGCTTTGGCCCTGGAGCCATAAAGCGGGCCAACTTGTTGCCCCATAAGGATATTGAGTGATCTCTGGCAGTCCCCTTCAGAGCGTTGGAACCAGTAATATATATGTTTGCATCAAAATCAACCGATAAGGAATTAACACAGGTTTCCCACTGTATGACTTCTTGAATTTCATCCAGGAATAAATACGCTTTCCCCGAAATCTCTGATAATTTCCAGCTTAAATCCTGATACAGCGCATCACCGGTTTTTATAATGCTGTTAAATATATGGTATGTTATTATACTCACACCATTCGATGGCAATTTCTTTAAATGTTTCTTCGCGAAATTTATCCCACTGTTGTTGAATCCCCAATCTTTGAACCTTATCCTTAAAACGCCTGAATGCTCCCCTGCCTCTAATTGCATATAATAGTTCGTTCATTATTTTTTCATTATCCAAAGAAAAACAAAAGTTCTCCATAATGTTATACTCATTAATGTCATATTTATCAGGAAGTTCAACATATTTATCCCAATTAACAATAATATCTAAAGCTTCCATAATGTTTTGCTTTTGCCAATCCGGATATTGAGAAAAATCATCACCTTCATCTGATTCTTCAGCTATAGATAAACCCTCGTTACTGACAGTAACAATTATATTAGTTTCTTTGTTCAAATACGTATGGTATTCATCCATTTGCATATCCATTTCATCAATCAGTTCCGATATTTTGACCGGCATATAATCATCACCTTTCGTTATTTTCCAACGGATTTACTTCAGTTAAACTCGGAGTTGCTTTGACCCCGGAGTCCATAAACCGGGTCAACTGCAAAAGCCTGACATACTTTTTACCGCAAGTAATTGGCTAATTGTCTCCCTAATTCCATGGATATAGCTTGATGGCTGGTAGAAGGTGCCGGGCTCATATCATAAGGAACTCGATTATTTCCCATCTTTCTTCATCTGGCCACTGCAGGTAGCCGGCATAAGTGTTTTTTATCCGGTTCAAGGGAGGTTGGGAAGATTTTCATTCCCGGCTTTGCACAATTTGCAGGTGCCCTATTGCTGGAGTGTAACCAATTCCAAACTTTATAATTTCTATTACAGTTAACTTCATAAAATGAAGGCAAGTTGCTGAATACCCATTTACTGGTTCTCACAGGAATTTATTGGTTGGGAAGAGAATTGCAAGTAATATTGTACATTATATTCCTAATCAGGGGTTGCACAACAGAAAATGAGGAGATATTTCCATGATCACTTTTAAATCAGGATATAAATACAGAATAAAAAAGACCAAAACCAACTTGACAGATTAAGTCCAGAGCATGTTATATTGGTATAAAATGGGTAAGAGGGGTCTAGGCAGTACGGATAAGAAATATTCACAGGGGATGATATCATGGGGTATTATATTGATTTCAACAAAATTACTTTAGAAGAATTTCAAAGGATGTTGGAGTCCACATATCTGCTTCCCAGTCAGCAGATAATTGCAGAGGATATAAGTGAGAGGTTTCAGGTTTTGCAATCGCTTGGAATAAACAATATGCAGCAGTTGCAGCAGACACTGAAAAACAAGGATGCAGTTAACCGCTTTTCCGAGAAGACTTCACTGCCCGTTGATTATTTAACTGTTCTCCGGCGCATGGTCAACAGTTATCACCCGCAGCCCAGGATTATAAAGGATTATACTGTTTTAAGCATAGAAATCACAGATAAGCTGGAGCGTATGGGTATTAAAACGACGCCCCAGCTTTATGATAAAGTAGCGGCTAAAGCCGATAGGAATGTGTTGAAAAAAGAACTGGATATTAATGATGAGGAAGCGCTGCTGTTAGCCAGGCTGGCTGATATTTCCAGGATAAGATATGTTAATCCGGCTTTTGCCAGCTTGCTGTTGAACTCTGCTTACGATACCGTTATCAAAATAAGGAATGCGGATTACCGGGAGATGTATGAACAATTGGTGAAGTTGAATAAAGATCGGAGATATTATAAAGGAAGGATAAATCTGAAGGATATGGAATTCCTGATCAATGATACCGATTATATTCCGCTGGATATAGAATATGAGTATGATATTATGAGGATCATTAAAGACAACAAAATTAATTTAATGGCAATGCAGGAATCCATTAGGAAGCCGGCACTCTATGGAAAAAGTACCGCTAAATTTTGGGATGACGAGTATATATCCGAGCAAATGCTGAAACTGCATTTAGACCCTGAAGTAGAATCGGCCAGTAAAACTGAAGAGACGATTGCGGCTGAAACCAGTTTCATAATCAATTGGACGGGTATGGATGAAGAGAAAGCCGTACTTGACCTGGGCTGCGGGCCCGGACTTTATGTTAAGAAATTTGCGGAAACGGGAGCAAAGGTTAAAGGTATTGATCTTTCCCAGCGATCAATCGATTATGCCAACCGATATATTAAAGCCGGGCATGAAAATATTTATTTTACCAGAATGAACTATCTCGATATTGATTATGCGGAGTCCTTTGATATAGCCACGCTCATTTTTTATGATTTCTGTGCGCTGAACAGCACGGAACAAAACCGGCTGCTGGACAAAATTCACCGCTCGCTAAAAAGCAACGGAGTATTTATATTTGATGTAGTTACGGTAAACAGGGAATCTTCTGAATCAACTAGCATTTCTATATGGGAGAGCGGTTTTTGGAGTCCTGACCCCTATGTTGAAATAATGAATACTTTTATATATGAAAAACCCAGAACAGAGGGAACACAATATACGATTATCGCTGAAGACGGCTCAATTAAAATCATCAGACTCTATCACCGACTGTTTGAAATGGCGGAAATTCAGAAATTACTTAACGATCATCATTTTAAAGTTGAAAATATTTACAATAATTTAAAAGGTGAGTCTCTTACCGAGAATTCAGAAACATATGGAATTATTGCCCGCAAAGCAAAGAAGCTTTAGAGTCCGGTACAGGAATGCTCAGCTTACAGGTAATTCAGGAGTTCTGTAATGTCGCTTTAAACTAATTACCAGCGTTTCTTTCGCTGTGCTCTACCATTGCACAGTTAAGATGCACATGCTCACATGCATTCAAAATTCCCCCCCCGAATGGCTGGAAGAAAAAATCGGCTCAGCCGGTCGCTTGTTCTGGGAACAGGTTGTTATTACGAAGAACGGCGAATGAAGATAGGTAGTTCATTCCAACCATATGCAATCACGGGAGCAGTAAACCCCCGGTATTTATCAATATCCTGGGTGATGATACGGCCGCCCAGTTTTTCATAAAAACGGCGGCTGGGGTTTTCCGCCAGAGCCCAGACCATCATGGTATTCCAGTTTCTCTGCAACGAGGCGGGGGAATTAGAACCCGCCGCCTGTTTTGTTAATAGGAACCGACCGCTTAAAGAAGCACCCTGCGGGCACCACTGATGTTCGCTTCGCTCACCATTATGGATGCGGGGGACATATTTCACCTCGTTATAATAGTAAAAAGATGCCCATGATAATATACCCGGCTCCCAGACATTTCCATGCCGTAATAGGCTCACCCAAAAAAAGCGCAGCACAAATCATCGTGACCAGGGGTGAGGCTGCCATAATCATAGACACAATAGAAACATTTCCGCCTTTGATCGCTGCGAAATATGCCAGATCTCCAATTACGGTAGCTAGTATCGCTTCCACCGCGATTAGAATTGATTGATGTAAAGTTATTTGTCTAAATTGAGTAATTCCACCGCTTACTCCCATCCAGGAGCTG
The DNA here is from genome assembly GCF_001570625.1 of Syntrophomonas wolfei subsp. methylbutyratica. Lineage (GTDB taxonomy): Bacteria > Bacillota > Syntrophomonadia > Syntrophomonadales > Syntrophomonadaceae > Syntrophomonas > Syntrophomonas methylbutyratica. Next base: position 149,364 of record NZ_BBQT01000003.1, read on the forward strand.
ACCAGGACCACAGCAATAATTGTCCTTAGAACTAAGCCAGTTGCCGGATTAACATTCTGTAAACCTAGTTTCGCGAATATGGGCGCAATTCCCCAACATAGCATTCCTACCAAGGCCAACCAAATTACCATTGATTTACGACCTTTCATTGTAAAAACCCATATTGCTTTCTCCCAAAAGAAAAATCGGTTTAAGCAAGCTTACTATTCATTGTAGTAGAATTCACAAGCCTGATTAGACTCTGTCATTACCAAAAAACCAAGCTGGAATTTCCTTTTGGGTTTACCAATGGTTCCGCGCAAATCCCTGTTTATACTTCATTTAATAACATTCGCTAGTTTATGCATTTTGATAATAGAACAAAATACTCATATGAATATTAAATAACAGAAAAGTGAGGATTAATATTGTATATTCGATATATCAGGATTGGATTGATTTCTTTACTTATTTTATTATTAGGAACAATAAATCATGCTATATATACTGACAATTTGTCTGACCGTCCCGGAATAAATTTGGATTTTCTGCCTTATGCTACATCAAAGGAGAGAATTATTTATTCAACCCCATCTGCTTCAAGCTCAGTAACTTTACTTCCCTGGGAAAATGACCCGGACTTTCAAGCAGCTGTAGCAGAGAATGAAGCCATGATACAATTAGCCAACTACTGTACAGTATTACAGGACCCTTTGCCGGGGGAAGAGACCAACGTTCACATTGCTGCCCGCTTATTGAAAGGAACAGTTGTAAAATCCGGTCAAATATTTTCTCAAAATGAGAAAATTGGGCCCTACAGTCAGGATAAAGGATTTCAACATGGACCCGTTTATATTGGCTATCAGTTAAAAACTACGGTTGGCGGGGGTGTATGCAAAATTGCTTCAACCCTGTATAATGTTACAATTTTGTCGAATTTGCCGGTTATTGAACGATACGCCCACAGCATGCCGGTTCCCTATGTGCCGCTCGGGCAAGATGCAACGGTTTGTTATGGAGTTAAGGATTTTAAATTTTTGAACAATACCCCTTATCCCATTTTAATCTGGGCAGAGAGTATCGAGAACCGGCTTTATATTGCTTTCTATGGGCAGACAACTCCTCCTAGAGTTAAATGGCACCACGAAATAGTAAAAGAAATCAAAACTTACAATATTTACAGGAAAAACTATGCCGTTGAGGCTGGAAAAGAAAAAGTAATTTTGCAAGGGATGGATGGTGCGATAGTACGGTCATGGCTGACCATAGAAGATCCCCAGCAGGGTAAAATAATCACCAAAAAGCTGGGCAAAGATTATTACAATCCCATGCCTTCGATTGTTGAAAAAGGTATGAAGAAAGCTACTTCTATTCCACTTCATTAATTTAGTCATAATACTTTATTCTTGTTTTGCTTAACCATCACCATATGCACACTGTAATACTTTTATTCATACAATGCATCATGCAATGCACCATGGCAAATTGTCTTGGGCTTAGCTGCCAGCATTTGTACAATGAATAAAGGGGTATTAACAAGGTTATGGACCAAGAAAGGACACCTTTACTGGATGCTTTAAAAAGCTATGTTGAAGAAAATGTAATCCCTTTCCATGTTCCGGGTCACAAGCAAGGTCGGGGAAATCCAGAATTACGTAAATACATTGGTTCAAATGTACTTAAAATGGATGTTAACGGGATGAAAGAGTTGGATTACATTGGCAACCCCTCTGGAGTGATTGCTGAAGCCCAGCATCTTTGCGCTGAGGCTTTTGGAGCAGAACAAGCATACTTTCTTGTGAATGGTACCTCTTCCGGGGTTCAGACTATGATCATGAGCGCATGCAATCCCGGCAATGAAATAATTATTCCGCGAAATGCTCATAAATCAACGATCGGAGCAATCATCCTGAGCGGGGCGATCCCGGTTTATGTGCAACCACAGGTCAATAAAATGCTGGGAATTGCCACCGGTGTCAGTGCAGAAAGCATTCAAAAGGCGATTGAGGAGCATCCTCAGGCCAAGTCCGTATTCATCATTAATCCATCTTATTATGGAATCCATTCAGATTTAAAAAGCATTGTGGAGATTTCCCATCAGGCTAATATGACTGTACTTGCCGATGAGGCCCATGGGGCGCATTTATATTTTCACCCGGAATTTTCTTTAAACGCTATAGAGGCAGGAGCCGATATGAGTGCAGTAAGTATGCATAAGACAGGGGGTTCCATGACCCAGTCATCCGTGCTGCTGCACCAGGGGGACAGAATTTCGGTGGACCGGGTCAAACAAGTACTGCAGTTGAGCTACACTTCCAGCGCTTCCTATATCCTGATGTTATCTATCGATATTGCCCGAAAACAACTAGCCACCAGAGGGCAGCTTCTTTTAAACAAAACCCTGGCCTTGGCCAGACAGGTACGCCAGGAGTTAAATGACATCGAGGGTATCTACGCTTTTGGTAAGGAACTGGTAGGTTCTCCGGGATGTGCTGATTTTGATGAAACCAAATTAGGTATTCATGTTAGAAAACTTGGATTAACTGGTTACCAGATTGAAAGAATTCTCCGAGAGCGCTATAAAATACAAATCGAGTTTTCAGACATCTACAATGCTTTAGCTATTTTAAGCCTGGGTGATCGGAGAGAGAATTTGCGGAAACTAGTAGCTGCATTCAGGGAAATCGCTGGCGAGAGAGAAAGTAAAGATGCATCTAAATGGTTCAATATTCCATTTTGCCCGGAAATGATCGTTACTCCTCGTGATGCTTTTTATAGCCCCAAAAGAATTGTTCCCCTGGAATTATCAAGGGGTGAAATATCTGGTGAAATGATTATGGCCTACCCGCCGGGAATCCCGGTAATCTGCATGGGGGAGAGAATAACCCAGGAGATCATCGAATATATTCAATTGTTGCGGGTTGAAGGGTGTGAACTCCAGGGAGCTACCGATGCAGGCATCAATCACATAAAAGTCCTGGGGTCAGCTTTGCCTCAAGCGTCTGTATCAAAATCCGTATCCCAACCCAGGTCAGCTTATCAAGAAATTCCTGTGTATTTATCTCCCTAGCTATGGATAATAATTAAGGTGGCACTAGATTGATGCGGGAAATGGATGGTGAATAAATATGCTCGGGAAGCATTCCTTCAAGTTTTTACTTGTCACATGCGGCTGAACTATTGGATTATGGTTTCAATCGATATACCAAGAAGATATTATTGCCCCAGGGTGCGATTTGTGGCATAGTCCAGGTAAAGAACGGAAGTAAGGATTATGTTCAAGTAAAAACGGCTGAAGCCGTATGCTCTGTTGTTTTGAAAGGACAAGAGAAGAACTTGAATAGTGAGAAAAAACTGGAGTCGGCTGTTAAAGCTCCGGTTAAGCAGGGCCAAAAATTAGGTGAAGTCTTAGTTTACAACAATCAAGGCTTGCTTAGAAAAGTGAACCTGCTTGCTTCCCAGGATGTTCCGGCAACTAATCCTTCGATTATATCGAAGGATTCTTTAACTGCTTACGGATTTCCGGCCCTTTTAGCAATTATCGCCATTATTCTATATCTTGCTCATATAAGCCGCACTCAATATAAAATAGGAATCATAAAGAAAAAGCAAGATGGCAAATATCATAACCGTCGATAGGTATCCGTTGTTTTATGAAGGTTATCTAGTATCGCATTCCATAACAGCAGGGTGCTGGTTTAAGTTGTTAAGGCTTCTTTGTTACCGGCATCATTTTAGCCTCGCCATCTACCACGATTTCACCCCGCTGGTTGGTGCAATAGGTGCGCAGCCAGACCCGGTTTCTGGCCTCATCTTTTTTGGTCACCTCAACGGTCGCGGTTATTGTATCACCAATATAAACCGGTTTCTTAAAATCGCACTCCAAACCCACGGTAATGCTGCCTGGCCCGGGGAGTTGAGTCCCCAGTACATTGGAAATAAACCCGATAGATAATATACCATGGGCAATTGTCTTGCCGAAAGAGGTTTCACTGGCAAATTCATTGTCGATGTGAGCCGGGTTAAAGTCGCCAGTAACGCCTGCGAAGGAATAGACATCATATCCAGTTACAGTTTTAGTAAAGTCCGCTGAATCACCAACATTGATTTCATCGATCGTTTTACCTAGCATGTTCCTTTGCCCCCTTATTATGTTTCCATACCGCTTAACCATAACTCGCAGAAACTGCCTTTAGAATCATATGTAGTTAGGCAGGCTTCTTTCTAGTTGGCATCATGATCGCTTCGCCATCGACTACAATCTCATCCCTTTGATTGGTGCAATAGGTATGAAGCCATACCCGGTTCTTAGCTTCGTCCTTTTTGGTTACCTTAACGGTTGCGGTTATTGTATCACCGATGAAAACCGGTTTCTTGAAATCACATTCCTGGTGAATATAGATACTACCTGGCCCGGGGAGTTGAGTCCCCAGTACATTAGATATAAAGCCGATTGATAATATACCATGGGCAATTATCCTACCGAAAGAAGTCTCACTCGCATATACTGCGTTTATATGGGCCGGATTGAAGTCACCGGTGATTCCGGCGAAGGAATATACATCATATTCTGTCACACTTTTATTGAACGAGGCTGTATCACCGACATTGATTTCCTGAACAGTTTTCCCGAGCATGATCCTCCTCCTTTCATGTTGCTGATAGACGACAAATATTGATAAAAATCAACTTATGTTTCCTTCCTCAAGTATATCGCTTTTTAATACGACAAGGCTAATGAAATATATAATTGTTTAAGAGATACTCCCTCTTTCATGCGTAGTAATAGATAAAAGGGGGTGGTAATTTGGAATATTCACAGTTGGAGCTGGTTCGAGGAATAAAAAACAAGGATTCCGGTGCTTATGAATACATGATAAGCAAATATAGCAAGCCGGTTTACTACCTTGCGCACAGCATTCTGTCAGCATTACACAGCAAAGAAGACATAGAGGAATGCGTTGCCGACGTTTTTCTTGATGCCTGGATCAAAATTGCCGAATTCAACGAAGAACAGGCCAGCTTCAAGACTTGGCTGCTTATTCTGACCAAGTACAAGGCATTTTCCTATAAACGCAAGAGGCGTAGGCATCTAGACAATATCGTGGATATTGCGGATATAGAGGCAAGGGACAATATCAATCTGGAAAAGCAGGTCATCCTGAGACAGGAACAGGAACAGGTAATGGATATCATTAACAACTTTGCGGAAACTGACCGGGAGATATTCTTCAGGAGATTCTTACTGGGTGAAAAAATCAATGATCTTGCCAGAGCTTTCAATCTGTCCAGGGCAGCCGTAGACAACCGGCTCTTACGGGGAAGAAAGGCCATAAAGGAGGGTTTGAAAAAAGGAGGGTTTGAAATATGAATGAAGACAGAATTATCCTGATGTTGAGCCGGCTCGATGATGACCGGTGGGAAAAAGAGATAGATAAGCTTATGGAAGGAGTTGATTTCAATATGGAATCGATAAAAAGAAAGGCAGTTCAAAAACTTGCCCAACATAATACCAGCATAATAAAAAAATCCAGTTTAAGAAAACGCCTGGCTTACGCAGCGGCGGTATGTGCCTGTTTTGTTTGCCTCAATGTGGTATATGCCGATGAAATATCGGAGACGATAAAATCTTTTTTCAACAAGACTCCGGTGTATTCAACCATGGTTGACGGCAAGGCCTATTATCTTCCCCAGAGCTTGAAACTGGATGACAAAACAACGGTTAACAGCTTTATGGTATCCGCCGACCGAATGGAGATGGAATTGACCTCGGATCTGAGCCCGGAACTTCTGTGTAGTATGAAAATTGTGCCTAAAAATGACCCGGACACCGAGTATACTATAGGGGAATATTCCGAAGATGGAGAAAAAAAATATTGTCTCGGACTGATAAACGCCAAAGAAAAGAACTACAAGTTCAAACCAGCCAAAGAGTTTAACCTGCTGGTCGGCGGCCAAACATATGCCATCACCCTGGAGGAGGCCAGGAGCTTGGACGGAACACAAAAGCTGACGGAAAGCGGACCAAGTTCAAATAAGATTGATTTGGTAACAGTTGGGGCAAACAGCATTGAGAAAGACGGCCAGCGAGCGGTTCAATTGATTGCTTCTTTTAAAGACCAGGATATGAAGCTTAGTGCCTTTGGTGAGCGGCTTGATAAAATATCCAAGCTTACAGTAGAGGATCTGGGTAAGGATGGCATAGTGAGTTCCGGCACCGCGCCAAAGCTGGCAGACATTTATGCAACGGATGAAAAGGGCAACAAGTATAAACTGGAAAAGCCCCAGGGTGCCAGAACGATGCCCTTAACTACTTTCGTAACCGGAGCACCCAAAGATAGCAGTCTTACGGTCAATCTGCCAGCCCTTCAGGCATGTTATAAAAAAAAGGTCGGCAGTTTTAACATCAACATCCCCAAAGACGGCAAAGAAAGTCTTAACCGCGAAGTTGATTTATTTGCTCAGAAGGCAGTAGTCAAGAGTGTAACACGGATTTCCCCAACCTCGGCAAAACTGGTAATGCAACTAAATACAGGAGACCAAAAATTCGTTAAGATCAGATCCTTTTGTATTCATAGCAAGGATATTAGGAAGATTGAGTCAGAATTTAGCGGTGATAGAGCTATTATGACGCTTGAGTTCAATAAGGATGTAAATGTGGCTGATCTGGAAATCTCCTGGCCGGAGTTCGAAATGAACGGCAACTGGACCATTAACCTGAAATAAACGGCAATTAGGAGTGAATCAGTTGTCAGGTTTGGTCTTTAATCTAAGCACGTATTAATCTGGCTACCAAAATTAGGTCTGAACGCTAAAAGCAGGTTCTCACGCTAATGAGAACCTGCTTTGTAATATTTTGAAGGTTATTGTTAAGAAACACGGTTTAGCAAGAGAAGGTAGCGGCAACTGGTGTTTTCCTCTGTTGGAGGCAACCATAATCATTAGTGGAATTTAATTAACGGAATAACAATAAAGTGTTGTCTGGAATGCTTATTTATGGTGGTCCCCAGTATAGCGTTCCTGGTTGAATGGTAGTATAGTATTATATGTTTGGTTTAATTGTCTGATATCGATGATAATCGAAAGAAGGATATATTTTGACTGAAGAACGCATATTCAACCGGAGTTCGGCTACCCTCTTTTTTTCCATCTTTATGGTGGGTATAGGATTCAGCATTATTATGCCCATATTGCCATACTACGCTGAATCTATGGGAGCCAGTGCCTTCCAATTGGGTTTGTTGATGACTGTTTATGCCCTGTGCCAGTTCATTTTTGCACCCTTCTGGGGAAGCTATTCCGACCGGGTAGGACGAAAACCGGTGTTATTAGTGGGGATGTTTGGTTTTACTCTTACCTTTTATATTTTTGCCCTGGCTAATTCCTTATGGGTTCTATTCGTGGCCCGGATCGCCGGCGGAGCTTTATCCTGTGCAACTGTACCAACAGCTATGGCAGTGATGGGGGATACCAGCAGCCCGGAAAAAAGAGGGGCCGGTATGGGGATGGTAGGGGCTTCCATGGGGATGGGTATGATATTCGGCCCGGCTATAGGGAGCGGTCTGGCCCATATATCGCTGGCTGCTCCTTTTGTGGTGGCGGGTTCTTTGTCGCTTTTAATCTGCTTTTGCATACTCTTTCTGGTTAAAGAGTCTTTACCTGTGGAAGACCGGGTTTCTGAAGCGCAAAAAATTGACCGCGCCCCCCTCCTGAAGGGTTTAAAAAGCCCCCTGGCTTTTTTATTTACTGCCATGTTCCTGGCTAGCATGGCGGAAGCCACCAATATGGGTACCTTTGCGTTATTTGCGGAAGGCAAGCTGGGTTTTGGGCCCACCAGTATGGGGTTGATATTTAGCTGTGCCGGACTGGCTTCGGTACTGGTTCAGGGATTCGTGGTAGGAAGGTCTATAAATAAATGGGGGGAAGAAAAGACCAGCGGTGCCGGTATTATTCTTATGGCTGCGAGTTTTGCTCTTTTTCTGCAAGCCAAAAGCCTGCTGGAATTGATTATCTATATGGGAATATTTTCCGCGGGAACCGGTTTGATCCGTCCTTCCATTTCTGCCGCCACCTCCAAAAGGACCACGGGTTCGCAGGGAACAGCCATGGGTGTTCTACAAGGTTATGATAGTCTGGGGCGGGTTATCGGTCCTTCCCTGGGGGGATACTTGCTGGATATGAATCTTAGCTATGCCTATATCTCCGCAATCTTCTTTTCCGGACTGGCTTTCATAACCCTGCTTTTTAATCGCAGCAGAGGGGAAAATAAGGAACATGAATTTTCTTAAATCTTTCTATCTAAAACGAGGCCTGTCTCAAGCTACTTGAAAATCTTGGCTTCCACAATATTAGCCTCATCGTTGGCCTGATGGAGTTGGTATATGGCAGGACCTTCCACAATCTCACCTTTATATGAAAATCTTGAGCCATGACAGGGGCAATCCCAGGTCTTTTCAGCATTATTCCAAAGCAGCTCACATCCTAAATGGGTACAAGTAGTATCAACCATGTGCAGCTTATCGTTTTCATCCCTATAAATCCCCACGCGATCGCCTTCAAAATTAATAGTTTGTGCTTCGCCTTTATCTAGTTCACTGCACCCCGGTAAACCTTCCAGTTTTCCAGCTACAAGATCTTTGGCCACAGTGGCATTTTGAATGATGAAGCTTTTAACACTGGAAAGATTGAGGAAAAACCTGGAGGGGCTATAAACTCTGGCCCAGGGGTTATCTCCTTCGCTTATCAAGTCCTTTAGAATCATAGACGCTGCTGTACCATTGGACATACCCCACTTTCCAAACCCTGTGGCAACATAAAGGTTGGGGTTTTGAGGGGTTAGCTGCCCAACATAGGGGACACCGTCAATAGTCATACAATCCTGGGTAGACCACCTATAGAGCACATTCTGAACATTAAAGTTTTCCTGGGCAAAATTGAACAGGTTTTGATAATGGACATTAGTATCTTCGCCATGCCCTGTTCTGTGGTGTTCACCAGCAAAAAGGACGATTTCTCTATTTTTAAAAGGTTGAGAACGAAGCGATCGTCCCGGGCCCTCGGCGCTTATAAACATCCCTTCCGGAAATTGTTCCTCAATTTGGGCGGCAACAATATATGACTTTTCCGGATAGATTTTCGTAAAGAACAGACCCCCTCCATCAAAAAACGGAAAGTGAGAAGCAATAATTACCTTTTCTGCAGTGACTTTATTTCCCTTTCGGGTCACGACCACCGGTCTATCGTTATGATCAATATCCACAGCTTCAGTGTTCTCGTAAATAAGTCCGCCTTCACTAGTGAATTTTTGGGCCAGGGCTTTTAGATATTTGAGGGGATGAAATTGGGCTTGCTCATCAAAACGCATAGCAGCTTTTACGGCAAAAGGTAAAGGAAGACTGTCGAGATAACTGGCTTTGATTCCCAGACTTAAAGCCACCTGCGTTTCTTCCTCCAGCTCGCTGATGTATTCATCAGAACATGTATATACAAAAGCAGGACACCATTTAAAATCACAATCGATTCCATTCATGCTTATGGTTTCGGCGATATGCTGAATAGCACTTTGATTGGCCTCTGCGTACTGTCGGGCTGAATCCTCACCCATTTGCTGCTTAATATTTGAATAGATAATTCCATGCTGGGAAGTTATCTTGGCTGTGGTGTGTCCGGTGGTGCCGTTAAGGATTCTATCTGCCTCAATTACAGCCGTCTTTAAACCGGCCTGGTTCAAAAGATAGGCACTGCTGATGCCTACTATTCCACCGCCGATAATAGCTACATCGACATTTATATCTTCGTTTAGCATGGGATAATTAGTTTCTTCGGTAGATGCAATCCAGTAGGGATTCGTATTATCTGGAAATTCTAATTTTGCTGCCATTATCATCACTCCAATTTCTTTAACTCCTTATAGTTTTTGCTCCCTCAAGCAAAATATACAGGCAGTCCGAGAGAATATCCCAACATTAATATATAACGAAGTAAATATATACACGTTTTTTTAAGCGGACAGGTTCCTATTAACAAAACAGGCATCTGGTTATAATTCCCAACCTCGTTGCAGTACTGTGTTGAAACTGCTCTGCAATTTCCATCTGAAGCTTAAATGAAAAGTCTGTAAATTGCGGCAAATAATCCGGGGAATCATATCTCGCGTCCTGGGCAAAATTAAATGGAAAAGAGCGTATCAGGAGGAAATGTGTTTAAACTCTTAAAAAATGGGCATTGTTTTGCCCCGGATGACATGGGGATTAAAGACATATTGCTTGCTTATGACAAAATATGTGACATAAAAGATAAGATATTACCCGCCGATCTATGGGATGTAGAAGTAATAGATTGCCAAGATTGCTTGGTATGTCCGGGTATTATCGATCAGCATGTTCATATTACCGGCGGGGGAGGGGAGCAAGGCCCCATTAGCCGAATACCGGAAATTATGTTTAGTAAGATAGTTGAAGCCGGGGTAACTACGGTAGTTGGAGTTTTAGGTTTTGACAGCATTACCAGAAGTATTGCCGGACTTTTAGCCAAAGCTCGGGGATTAGAGGCCGAGGGCATTACCACATATATTTATACCGGAAGTTATGGTAGTCCTACTGAGACTTTAACCGGACGCGTGCTTACTGATATCGCCTTACTTGACAAGGTTATTGGGGTTGGAGAAATTGCCATTGCGGATTATAGATCCAACCATCCTTCCTTGCAAGATTTGCGGACTTTGGCTTCGGAAGCGAATGCAGGAGGTATGTTAGGTGCCAAGGCGGGTGTTTTGCATCTGCATGTAGGAGATGGTGAAGAAGGGCTGCAATCTCTCTTCCGATTGGTAGAGGAATCTGATTTCCCTATCAATATGTTTGTTCCTACTCATATTAATAGAAATGCCACACTCTTTGATCAGGGTATAGAATTTTTAAAGAAGGGTGGCCAAATCGATTTAACTGCCGGTGAGACAAAAGGCTATAGTGTAGCTGAAGCTCTCGCGATGTTAGTTGCCCAAGGGATTAACCTGGAAAAGGTTACAGTTTCATCCGATGGAAATGGCAGCGCTTCCAATGAAAGCGGAATCAGCAATATAGATCAATTATTCTATGATATCCGGGCGTGCATATTGGAAAATAACCTGCAATTATCAATGGTTATCAAGACAGTCACCTTGAATCCGGCCCGAATATTGAAACTCTATCCCCAAAAGGGGTGTCTTTTGCCGGGCAGCGATGCGGATATTCTCATTTTAAGGGAAAATGATCTTAGTATTTACCGTTTACTAGCCCGGGGACAGGTAGTTGTTGAGGATCAGAAGGCTGTTAAAAAGGGTAAATACGAAAACTGATGTCACTGCAAAAAGTTATAAATATGCATTAGCTTGCATAAATATACCGCTCGCAGTCTTCGCATGGGCAACACCTGCGGCTTGTCTCGTGGCTCAAGGGGTGCCGCGCTGATCTCCCATCCTGGTCAGTAGCGCTCTCGCGACGTCCTGTCGCTCGCCCCCTTTCGCCTGCTCGCCTTCGCCGGGTGTTGCATCCATGCTTCGCCAACGCTCGCTTTGTATATTTATGCAACCCTCATGCAACAAAAGGGGTTTTTGCAGTAGAGTCAAAACTAGATATGTTAAATAGCATATCATTAGGGGGATTTTAAATTGGGTCATTATAAAAAAGGTGAACTGGTAATTATCGGTGGTGCCGAAGATAAATATGGTGACAGCCGTATTTTAGAAGAGGTTGCAAGAATCATCGGTGGAGAGGATGCCAGGGTGGGCATCATGACTACAGCAACTCAACATCCCGAAGAGGTGGGGGAAGAGTATCGTAATGTCTTTTTGCGATTGGGGGTTAGGGAGACCGACATTATAAGCATTAATTCCCGTGAAGAAGCTAATCTGGATGATAATGTAAGAAGAATTAGAGATGTAAGCGGATTCTTTTTTACCGGTGGGGATCAACTTAGAATAACCAGCATTCTTGGAGGCACCAAAGTATATGAAGCGTTGTTGCATTCATTTTATCATGGAACGCCTGTAATTGGAACCAGCGCAGGTGCTTCGGTAATGTGCAGCACCATGATTGTTGAAGGCAACAGTAATGATGCGGCCAGGAAATGCACATTGAAGATGGCTCCCGGTTTGAGACTATTGGAAGGAGTAATTATTGATCAACATTTTGATCAACGGGGAAGGCTGGGCCGATTGCTATGCGGCATAGCTGAGAATCCTGGAATTTTAGGTATCGGTATTGATGAAGATACGGCCATCAGAGTTTATCCGGAAGAATATTTTGAGGTTCTCGGGAATAACGCAGTAACAGTTATTGACGGCAGATCTATAAAATACACCAATGTTTCCGAACTCGAGCCAGATCAAATATTGACCATAACCAATGCCAGCCTTCATGTTTTATCTAAAGGTTATGGCTTTGATTTTAAAAGACGGGAATTAATAAGCATTAATTAATTATTGTTATCATAGGGGGATATATACCAATGGAAGTGGTTAGTATGCGCAATTATAGCGGCAGGAATATATACAGCCATAAATCTGTTGTTAAGATGATAGTAGAATTAGGTGATTGGGCAGAAATCACAACCAATGAGATTGCCGGTTTTAATGATAGATTATTAAGCTGTTTCCCGGGTTTAGGCAGCCACCACTGCTCGCCCGGTTATGAAGGTGGATTTGTGCAGAGACTTAAAAAGGGTACCCTGGTATCTCATGTTACCGAGCACCTGGCTCTTGAGCTGCAATGCATCCTGGGCTATGATGTCTATTTCGGCAAAACCCGGCTGATAAAGGAGCCTGACAGATACTGTATTATATATGAGTATATAAATGAGAGTTGTGCCATGGAGGTAGGCAATGCCGCCGCGGAAATAGTATTAGCCTTGGCTCGAAACGAAGCTATTGCTATTGATAAAGTATTAAAGCGCTTGCAGCAAATTTCCTTTGACTCCAAGCTGGGCCCCAGTACTCAAGCTATTTATGATGAAGCGAGGCGGCGTCATATACCGGTTAGACAGCTGGGCGGGGACAGTTTATTGCAGCTTGGCTATGGCAAACAGATGCGTTTTATTGAGGCCTCCCTGCCTGGTAGTACAAGTAGTATCGCAGTCGATTTGGCTAAGAATAAGCAAATGGTTAAGGATTTATTAAAAGAAAATAATATTCCAGTGCCTTGTGGGGGAATTGTAGATTCAGAGGACGGGGCCGTGGTTTTGGCGGAACAAATAGGCTATCCCATCGTGGTAAAGCCCTGGGATGCCAACCAGGGAAAAGGAGTTACCACTAACATCAAAGATGAAAACATGTTGCGGAAGGCTTATCGCCTGGCAAATTCCTTTGCTAAACGTATTATAGTTGAGAAATATATCCGGGGAAAAGATTATCGCATTTTAGTTGTGGGTAATAAGGTCGCAGCGGTGGCAGAACGAAGACCTCCATATGTAATAGGTGATGGACTTCATTCTATTTCTGAATTGCTTGAAGAGGAAAATAAGAATCCCAACAGGGGGATAGGCCATGAGAAAGCTTTAACTAGAATTCATTTGGATTCAGTAGCCAAAGAGTTCCTGGCCCGGTCTGAATTAAATGAAAACAGCATCCCTAAAATCGGAGAACTAGTTTATCTTAGAGAGAATGGAAACCTTAGTACAGGGGGTAGTGCCCGCGATTGTACCCGGGATATTCACCCGGTAAATAAGGAATTGGCCATTAAGGCAGCTAAAATAATAGGACTGAATGTAGCCGGGATTGATATGGTTGCGGAAAATATCTCTGAGCCATTAACACTGCAGAATGGAGCAATAATTGAAGTAAACGCCGCGCCAGGTCTCAGAATGCATCTATATCCAAGCAAAGGTGAGGGCAGAAATGTAGCTGCCGATATTCTTGATCAAATGTATCCCGCCGGAAGCATGTCTTCGATTCCCGTAATATCAATAACAGGTACCAATGGTAAGACTACCGTTGCCAGGCTGATTCGGCATGTTTTATCACTTGCTGGCCAAAAGGTAGGCATGACCTGCTCTAGCGGCACTTATATAGGAAAAGAATGTATCGCGGAAGGTGATAATACTGGACCGCTTAGTGCCCACTCCATACTTTATAATAGAGATGTTGAGGTTGCAGTATTGGAAACGGCCAGAGGCGGAATTATTCGGAGAGGTTTAGGATATGACCTGGCCGATGTTGGTGTCATTACAAATATTAGTGGAGATCATTTGGGAATGGATGATATTAATACTTTGGAGGATATGGCTTTTGTCAAATCTTTAGTCGTTGAGGCAATAAAACCGGATGGTTATGCGGTTTTAAACGCAGATGACGGGATGACTGAGCATATTGTCCGCAAAGCAAGCTGTAATCTAGTGTTATTTTCCTTAAATAGGGATAATATACTGGTTGAATATCACATAAAGCAGGATGGTATGGCCGTAGTAATTGAAGAGGATCTTATTGTCATATATCAAAACAAAATTAGAGATGAAATCGTGAGCATTAATGAAATACCCATAACTTTTAATGGAAAAGCTATCTGTAATATTGAAAATTCATTGGCGGCGGTGGCCAGTCTTTCTGCTTTTGGCCTGGCAAAGAATGTGATCAGGTTGGGGTTAATGTCTTTTACACCCGATCCAACTGCCAATGAGGGCAGGTTCAATCTTTTTGATATGGGGAGTTTCCGCGTACTGCTTGATTATGGACATAACTGCAGTGCTTATCAATCTGTGATGCAGTTCATTAATAATATGAATGCTGCAAGACTGGTCGGTATCATAGGTGTTCCCGGAGACCGGCTTGATAAAACAATTTTTGATATAGGCCAAATATCCGGGCAAGCATTTTCCAAAATTTATATTAAAGAGGATGAGGATCTTAGGGGAAGATCAGCTGGTGAGGTGGCTGGCATTTTATATAATGGAGCTGTTAGTGGTGGGGCTGATAGGAAGAACATGGAGATTGTTCTATCGGAAACAGAAGCTTTAAAGGCCGCTATTAACAATGCACTTACAGGAGACCTGATTGTAATGTTCTACGAGAAATTTGATAAAGCTTATGAATTGGTGGAGTCATTTATTAAGGGACAAACCCAGCCAATACCTTTGCTTCCTGATACGGATACCTGCTTTATTTACCAATCCATTTACTAAATTTCGCTGCTGACCAGGACGGGAGATTAGCGCGGTACCCCTTGAGCCGCGAGACAAGCCGCAGGTGTTGCCCATGCGAAGATTGCGAACGGTATGCATATTAATAACTTTTGCAGTAGAATCATTATATGATTAACCCTGTTGATTAACCCTGTTTTTTAAACCGCTAATATTGAGGAAAATTTCTTATTGCCTTGGAACTACCGGCGTGGTATTCTTGAGATGTAGTACGGTAGATCAACAAAAAAATGGTAGTATGGTAGGATGGTGGGAAATATTGGCAATGGGCAATTATGCCATTGGTGATTCCTTCACTGATGGCTTTTTCTGCTTTCTCACCCTTCGCCTAAGAGGGAGGAATTGTATTGATTATTGTAATGGAAAGAAATGCAGCACCGGAACAACTTCAAGTGGTGAAAGAGAGGCTGCAGGACAAGGGTTTTAAAGTTCATCTATCTCAGGGGGTGGAAAGAACCATAATCGGTGCCATTGGGGATAAAACTCCAGCACTTATGGAACTGTTTGAAACCATGCCCGGGGTGGAAAAAGTGGTGCCAGTAATGCAGCCTTTCAAGATGGCTTCGCGGGAATTTCAAATGGAACAGAGTATAATAAAGGTGGGAAATACTGAAATCGGCAGTGGACAAGTACAGATTATAGCTGGTCCTTGTGCGGTGGAAAGCCGGGAAAAATTCCTGGAAATAGCTAAATTAGTAAAGGAATCAGGAGCGACCATGCTGCGGGGAGGAGCATTTAAACCCCGAACTTCACCCTATTCCTTTCAGGGTTTGGAAAAGGAAGGTTTGGAAATACTGGCTGAAGCCCGCCAAATAACAGGATTGCCGGTGGTTACAGAGATAATGGATACCCGTTTAATAGAAATGGTTGCCGGATTTGCTGATATCCTGCAAGTGGGTGCCAGGAATATGCAAAACTTCTTTTTGCTGCGGGAACTGGGCAAGATTAATAAGCCAGTGTTGTTGAAAAGGGGGGCTTCCGCTACTATTGAAGAATGGATAATGGCAGCCGAATACATCATATCCAGCGGTAATAATCAGGTGATTATGTGTGAGCGGGGAATTCGGACTTTTGAAAACTACACGCGCAATACCCTTGACCTTAGTGCCGTACCGCTTATCAAGCAGCTAACCCATCTACCGGTTATGGTTGATCCCAGCCACGGAACCGGCAAGTGGAAACTGGTGGAGCCGATGGCCATGGCGGCGGTGGCGGCAGGATGTGATGCCATAATGGTTGAAGTTCACCAAAATCCCAGTGAAGCCCTTTCCGATGGGCCACAGTCATTAACGCCGGAGCGTTTCGGGAAGATGGTAAGAAAAATCAGAACTATAGCATCAAGCCTGGGAGATAATAATTATTAAGGCAGGGGATATCTAGGATGCAAGCCGATGTTTTAATAGTGGGTGTAGGACTTATCGGAGGTTCTTTAGGATTAGCCCTCAAGGACTCACCTTTGGTTAACCGTATACTGGGATCTGACCGGGATACCGCCAGCCTGGATAAGGCGCTGGAAATGGGAGTTATTGACCAGGCTGTTTCCCTGGAAGAAGGGGCCAGGCAGGCCCGGCTTGTTTTTCTCTGTACCCCCTTGAGGTTTTATCCGGAAATAATTAATAGCATAAAACCCCATCTTAAGCCGGGGAGCATTGTTAGTGATGTGGGCAGTACCAAGGAGGAGGTTTGCCGCCTGCTGGCGGCTTTACCGGAAGGAATCTGGGCTATAGGGGGCCATCCTATGGCTGGTGCGGAAACCAGGGGGGTGCAAGGGGCCGATCGCTATTTATTTGAAAACGCTGTTTATGCCCTAACCCCTCTACCGGATGTCCCGTCTCCTGTACTCGATTTCATGGTGGAATTGCTGCAAAATACCGGAGCCAGAATCCGGTTTATGGAAGCCACCTTGCATGACCAACTGGTGGCTACGGTAAGTCACATTCCCCACCTTACGGCTGCAGCCCTGGTATCTTTGACCGGGGGCCGGAATGAAAAACTGATGATGGCAGCCGGGGGATTCAGAGACACAACTCGTATAGCATCTTCCAACCCGGAACTCTGGGAGGATATTCTTTTTTCCAACCGGGAACAAATTGTGCCTCAACTTGAGCAACTCATTTCTTCTTTAACGATAATCAAAGAGGCACTGGCGGGTGGCGACCACGATAATATACTTGGACTATTACATGAGGCCAAGGCTATAAGGGATAAAATACCTCGAGTTCGGCGGGGCCTGATCCCGGAATTTTGCGATATCATCTGTATTGTACCTGACCGGCCTGGTATTATCGGTTCCCTGGGCCAGATTCTGGGCTGTGAAGGGGTAAATATTGTAGACATTGAAATATTGCGGGTGCGAGAAGGTGATGGAGGTACCATCCGCCTGGGGGTTCCCCGGCTGGAGGACGCCGAAAGGGCAGTAATAGCTCTGCAAAAGCAGGAAATTAAAGCCTGGACAAGGTGAAGCAGTGGGATACTCCTCACTTTTGTAACTAATTAACTTTGGTTCTACTGCAAAAACCCCTTTTTGTTGCATAAGGTTGCATAAATATGCAAAGCGAGCGTTGGCGAAGCATGGATGCTTCACCCTTCGGGTACGCCTGGTGTTCCACCCTGAGGGTGTCACTATTAAGGTTGCCTCCCATGGACGGGAGATTAGCGCGGTACCCCTTGAGCCGCGAGACAAGCCGTAGGTGTTGCCCATGCGTAGCGCCCTGTCGGGCACAACTGATGCTCCCTTCGGTCGCTATTAAGGACGCTGGAGCGGAATATTTATGCAAGCAAATGCATAATTATTACTTTTTGCAGCGGAATCAACTTTGCATTGGGAGGATATAATGCGCAGGATAAATAGTGCTTCGAAACCATTAAAGGGAGAAGTATCAGTTGATGCGGACAAGTCCATATCTCACCGGGCGGTGATTTTTTCCGCTCTGGCTCAGGGGAAGAGTGTTATTAAAAACTTCTTGCCGGCCAGCGATACCCTTTCATCCTGTTCCTGCCTTGGGCAATTAGGGATAAAGATTGCAGCCAGGGATTCCGAGATGCAGGTTTATGGGCGCGGCTTAACCGGCTTTAGCGAGCCGCATACAGTGCTGGATTGTGGTAATTCCGGCACTACCATGCGGCTAATGGCTGGTTTATTATCTGGACAGCTCTTTCTCTCGATTCTTAATGGAGATGAGTCTTTGAACCAGCGGCCAATGAAACGGATTATAGAACCTCTGGGCTTCATGGGAGCTAGAATTCAGGCGCGAGAAAACGGCAATTATCCCCCACTGGTAATTATAGGGAACAGACTTTCCGGCCTGAGATACCAGCTTCCAGTGGCCAGTGCTCAAGTAAAGTCGGCCCTAATGCTGGCGGCTTTAAATGCTGATTCCGAAACCTTGCTGAGCGAACCGCAAAAATCACGGGATCATAGCGAGCGGATGCTTACAGCCATGGGAGCAGATATTGCTGTTAACGGCCTGGAAATAAGGCTGAAACCAGGCAAAGAACTTCAAGCTACGGAGTTCCTGGTTCCCGGAGATATTTCATCGGCGGCTTTTTTCATGGTGGCTGCTAGCATAATACCAGGCTCAGAATTACTCATTCGCCATGTGGGGGTAAACCCCAGCCGGGCAGGAATAATTGAGATTTTAAAGGAGATGGGAGCTCGAATCAAGCTGGAAAATGAGCGGATTATAAGCGGAGAACCCGTTGCCGATCTTATTGTTTCACATTCTCGATTGCAAGCGGTTAACCTTGATGCCGCCATTATACCTCGGCTTATAGATGAAATTCCTATCCTGGCTGTAGCTATGGCCCTGGCGGAGGGAGAGTCCACTGTCAAGGGGGCTGCGGAATTAAGGGTTAAGGAAACGGATCGTATTGCGGCCATTTCTAGTGAACTGGCCAAAATGGGTGTGGACATCAGGGAACAGCCGGATGGTTTTGTAATCAAGGGTAAACCGGATTCTCTGCAGGGGGCCCGGGTGAATAGCCAGGGGGATCATCGTATAGCCATGAGCCTGGCGGTTGCGGCATTGGCGTCCAAGAGGGAAAGCGTGATTGAGGATTCAGAGGTGGTGAATATTTCCTTTCCCCGCTTTTGGGATTTGCTTAATACTGTAACTTCCTAAAATAAGTGAACCCTCACTCCTTACTTTTCTTACTAGGGAAACACTTATTCATGCAAATATACTTCCCCTGCACAGGGGCTTATGCTAGAATATAGGGTAAGATTTTTGGGTGGTTTGATGATGAAGATTGCTATTGACGGACCGGCCGGTGCGGGAAAAAGTACTGTGGCCAAGACCTTGTCTCAATTAATGTCATATATATATATTGATACTGGAGCTATGTACCGGAGTCTTACCTGGAAAGCACTGCAAACGGGGACAAATCTTGATGACGAAAAAGCCCTCTATGAGCTCGCCACCAATACCAATATCCATTTCCAAAAAGATGATTCTCAACAAAAGGTATTCTGTGATAGCTTTGATATAAGCGAGGAAATACGTTCACCTCAAGTTAGTTCGTATGTGTCCAAGCTGGCATCCTATCCCTTAATTAGGAAATTAATGGTACAACGACAGCAGGAAATGGCCTGTAACCATTCAGTAGTAATGGATGGAAGGGATATCGGGGAGTGTGTATTACCGGATGCTGATTATAAGTTTTTTTTAACGGCCAGTATTGCGGAAAGGGCCCGCCGTCGTTTAGAAGAAATGAAATCTCAAGGTTACGAACAGCAACTCGAAGCAATAATAGATGGGATTAGAAAACGGGATGATGACGATGCCCGGCGGGAAGTTGGGGCTCTTAAAGTATTACCGGATTCTATTGTAATAGATACCAGTAATATGACAATTGAACAAGTTATAGAGAAGATTCTATCCATTATCCGGGAGGATTAGGATGCTATATTCGTTTCTCAGGGCTATTTTTCGGGTTCTTTTTTTTCTATTCGGTTTGAAATCAGAAGGATTACACAATATAGCGGAAAAAGGTCCTTTAATACTGGCGGCCAACCATGTTAGTTACTGGGATGCTATAGTGGTAGCCACCGCAATAAAACGGCCGATAAATTTTATGGGCAAAGCTGAATTATTTGATTATCCTTTGCTGGGATATTTTATAAAAAGACTAAATGCATTTCCCGTCAGAAGAGGCACCGCTGACAGAAATGCTATAAAAAAGGCCCTTTTGCTTTTGGAAGAGGGAAAAATCCTGGGTATATTCCCTGAAGGGATGAGAAACTTAAAGGGGGAAGACTTGAAGGCCCAGGCGGGAGTAGCTATGATAGCCCTTAAATCCGGAGTTCCAGTAGTACCTGTAGCCTGTATAGGCACTAATAGGATTCTGCCCCTGGGATGGTTTCGCCCTCTAGTGGTTAGGTTAGGCGATCCTATTGGCCTTGAAGAGTATCAGGGGCAAAAAGTTAATTCAGCAGCTTTGGAAAAGCTAAGTGGTGAGATTATGACTAAAATAAATCTTCTTTTAGAAAAATAAAGAAGGATTTAGCTATATTATTACTGAATAGTAATAATGTCTGTGAGGGAAATAAATTGTATGTACTACTTGCTCGAAATGCAGGATTTTGTGCGGGGGTAAGAAAAGCAGTAAAAATTGCGGAGGAAGCTGCAAGAGAACCTGGTAAGTGGTTTAGCTTAGGACCGCTGGTTCATAATGACGAAGTAGTAAATTACTTCCGCCAAAAAGGCATTGAGACGGTGGATACACTGGAAAGAATTGGGGAACAACCGACCGGGATAATAATCCGCTCCCACGGAACTTCCCCTGAATTGATAAAACAAGCCTGGGAACTCGGCTTGGAGGTTAGGGATGCTACCTGTGTTCTGGTAAAAAAGATTCATGAAATAGTAACCCGGTTAAGAGGTGAAGATTATGATATAGTTGTTTTTGGGGACGCCAAGCACCCTGAAGTCAAAGGAATATTGGGGTGGTGTGGCCAGAGAGCTAGTGTAGTGGCCAGTGCTGATGAAGTCGGTGATTTGCCTGTTATGCAAAAAGTAGCACTGCTTTCCCAAACCACCAAGGATGAAAAGGAATTTCAAAAGGTAGCGGGAGCTTTAAGTAATAAATGCCGGGAACTAAAGGTTTTCAATACTATATGCTCAGCCACCAGGAGCCGACAGGAAGCGGCCAGAGAATTATGCCGGAAAGTAGATTTAATGCTGGTAATCGGCGACCTAAAGAGTTCAAACACCCGCACTCTAAGTAAGGAGTGTCAAAACACCGGAGTCAGGACTTTTCAAATACAAAAGGCTTCTGAAATCAAACCGGAATGGTTGGATGGGGTATCAAAGATCGGAATTACCGCAGGAGCTTCGACTCCGGACTGGATAATTAAGGAGGTATTGGATAGGATGACGTTGTATGAGGAAGAAAAGATGCTTGATGAGAAGCAGGAAACAAGCATGGAGACTATGCAGGAAACAAGCGTGGAGACTATGCAGGAAACAAGCCTGGAGTCTCTGGAGCCTGAAGTCAAGGAAGAAACGCCCGCCAATGAAGAGTCATTTGCCAAGCTGGAAGCCGAAATGGCCGATTTTACTACTCCCAATAAAGGAGATGTAATAAAGGGCAAGGTAATTCAGGTGCTGGATGATGAAGTAATGGTGGATGTGGGTGGCAAATCTGAAGGAATTATCCCCCTTCGGGAGATGTCCTTGCAAGATATAGATTCCGCCAAGGAACTGGTTGAAGTTGGTGACGAGATAGAAGTAATGGTATTAAAATGGGATGATGATGGTACCATTCTGCTTTCCAAAAAGAAAGTTGATGCCAAAATACTTCTGGATGAGTTAGAGGAAAGCTTTAAAGAAGGAAAAGTAATTACAGGTACGGTTACAGGAAGCGTTAAAGGTGGTTTATTGGTTGATGTTGGAATCGTAGCCTTTTTACCCGCTTCTCATGTTGAAGATGGCTATGTTAAAAATTTGGATGAATACATTAACCGGGAACTGTCTTTTAAAATAATTGAATTCAATCGTAACAAGAGAAGAGGTTCGCAGGTAGTGCTTTCCCGTAAAGAACTGGTAGCTGAAGAAAAAGCCAAACAGAAAAAACAGTTCTGGGAGGAGATCGAAGAAGGACAGGTTCGCAAAGGCAGGATAAAACGGCTGGTAGATTACGGTGCTTTTATTGACCTGGGTGGTTATGAGGGCCTATTACATGTTTCCGAGATTGCACATACCAGAATTGATCAACCTTCCGATGTTTTACAGGAAGGAGAAGAAATAGATGTTTACATCCTGGCTCTGGATAGAGAGAAGGAGAGAGTATCCCTGAGCCGCAAGAAATTACTTAAGAGCCCCTGGGAGATAGTGATGGAAAAATTCCAGGAAGGGGATATTATTGAAGGTACAGTAGTACGGATTGCTCCATTCGGAGCTTTTGTTGAAATCGAAGCCGGGGTTGATGGTCTGGTTCACATCTCCCAACTGGCCAACCATCGTGTGGAGAAACCTGAAGATGTGGTTCAAGTTAATGAGAAGATTAAAATAAAAATACTTAGCATTGACCCCGAAGAAAAGAGAATAGGACTTTCCCTGAAGGAAGCCCTGAATGAGATGGAAAATCAGGAAGTACAAAATTATATGGAAAAACAAGAAGAGAACGAATAAGTATTTTAGGAGTGAAAAGAAATGCCAATTTTTGACTTTGAATGTCAAGATTGTGGTAAATCTTTTGACAAGATGCTTTCCTACATTGACAAAGATAAGGTTCGTTGCCCGGAATGCGACTCCTCCAATATAAAACAGCTACTTTCTTCTTTTAATACCACACGGGGGGGTACGAAGGCGAATAAGCTGCCAAGCCCCGATAGCTGTGGAGGATGCAGTAACAGTGGGTGTCCAATGAGGTTTTAGGCTGCCGCTGGCAGCCTTTCTTATTTCTAGAGCTGCTTTTTGTTCCCTTTTATAGAGGATAATAATATGAAATCAAGCGGTATTATTTTGGCCGGAGGCAAGAGTTCGCGTATGAAATTTAACAAGGCTTTTGCCCGAATAACTTCGCAAACGGCCATTGAAATTATAATTAATAAGTTTCAGGCTTTTTTTAGTGAAACCATTATAATTAGCAATAACCCGGAGGAGTATCTGTACCTGGGCCTGCCAGTATTTACCGATGTCTATCCCCGACAGGGACCGGTAAGTGGTATTCATTCAGCATTGTATCATGCCAGTAATGAAACCATATTTTTGTTGGGATGTGATATGCCTTTTATTGAAATGCAGGTGGTTGAATATATGTTGCAAAAGCTGGGGGAATATGACAGCGTCGTTCCGTGCATTGACTCCCAAATACAACCAACATCGGCTGTCTACCATCGCAAATGCTTGCCCCTGTTTACCTCTTGCCTGGAAAATCAAAGGCTGAAGTTAACCCGTATCTTTTATGAAGAAATTAATGCTCTGCTTATTCAGGAGAAGGAAATAGTACAGTTCGGCAACCCCCGCGAGATATTTTTCAATGTTAATGACCCCGGGGCGCTTAATATAGCCCGGGAAATGGCAGGGAGGCTGATTCCATTAGAAAGCAGCGAAAATCAGAACACCTGGTAATAGCCAATAGACTAAGCGATGGCCCGGTTAGCCCCGGATTTGAGGACATAAGATTAATAAATAATTCGCTACCGGAATTGAGCCTGGACGAAATCGACCTGAGTCTTAATTTCCTGGGTAAAGAACTGCAATATCCTCTCATGGTAAATGCTCTTACCGGTGGGACCAATCAGTCTTTGGCCATTAATCGGGCCCTGGCGCGGATGGCTCTCAAATACAGTCTGCCTATGGCTGTTGGTTCACAGAGTATTGCCCTGGAATCTCCGGAAGCTGGTCCATCTTTTAGCATAGTTCGAGATATTAATCCTAATGGGATAATACTGGCAAATATGAACGCAGCTACCAGGGTAGAAGAAGCTCTGGAAGCTGTTAGGATGATATCCGCTGATGCACTGCAGTTGCACTTTAATGTAGTACAGGAGCTGGCTATGGCCGAAGGAGACCGCAATTTCAAGGGCATAGTGGATAATGTTCGTCAGATTGTTCATGAATGTCCGGTGCCGGTTATTGCCAAGGAAGTTGGTTTTGGTTTTAGCCGGGAAGCAGCCCAGTGTCTATGGGAAGCCGGAATCGAAATCTTTGATTGTGGTGGGCAGGGAGGCACGAACTTCATTGTTATTGAAGACCAGAGAGGAGGAAATTTTGCCGGTGAATTGGATACCTGGGGTATTCCCACCGCCATAAGCCTAATGGAGATATTGCAGCTGCCCGTTAAGCAGGTAATAGCTTCCGGCGGAATCCGAAGCGCTCTTGATGCGACCAAGGCATTAGCATTGGGGGCGGATTTGGTGGGGATGGCTGCTCCCTTGCTTAAAGCTTTTGTTTCTGGTGGTTTGGAAGCCCTGGATCAAAGCCTGAGTGGATTTTTCTTCCGGCTAAAATCGGTCTTTCTCATGTGTGGCGCCCGGAATCTGCAAGAAATACGCCGGAAACCTCTGATAATTCTGGGAGAAACGGCTGAATACCTGCGATTGCGGGGAATTGATCCCAGCTGCTGGGCCAGGCGTTGAGCCGGCTCCAATAAAAATTATCCCGCTTTTATACCAAGGATAAATCCCTTCTATTTATCCCTATTCACACCATAACTCTACTTCTTTCTTTATGTAGAAAGCACATATATTTCAGCATATCATCCACATAATCCAAAACAGAAAGGGAAAGCTAATTAGAGCAAATTTTCTTTTAAGAAAGGGTGGAACTAATGGCAAATTTCCCTTTAGGGCTGATTGCTCTGGTGGTGGTATCCATATTAATTTATTTTGGGGTAGCGCACCGGGTTCTGGATCGTTTGCGCTTAAGTGATAGAGCAGCACTGGGGCTTATAGCCCTGATCATTGTAGGCAGCTTTATTGATATTCCCCTGAGTACCAGAGTAACAATAAATTTGGGTGGAATCATTGCAGTTGGCCTGGCCCTTTATGTAATTATCGGGGCGGGAACTGCCTTTGAAAAAATGAGAGCTGTTTTGGCAGCGGTGGTTACCGCCCTGGCTCTATTTTTGGCAGCCCGTTTCCTGGGAGCGGAACCGGAAAAAATATTCATTGACCCTATTTATATTTATCCCCTGGTGGCAGGAGTCGTGGGTTATCTGGCCGGGCGCTCCCGGCGAGGTGCCTTTTTTGCCGCCGTCATGGGGGTATTGGCTCTGGATGTAGGACAATATCTTTATTTGACCCGTAGTGGAATTCGTGGAGTAGTACATGTCGGTGGAGCCGGTGCTTTTGATTCACTGATTCTGGCAGGAATTATTGCTGTTCTCCTGGCCGAATTAATTGGGGAAACCCTGGAAAGGGTTCAAGGTGGGCCCGAAACGGAAGACAGGCCGCAAGAACTGGTAAAGAACTTGCAGGAACCTGAAGCAGCCCATAAACCTCTTCCCACTGAAGATTATGAGAAAAACGGAAAAAATGAGAAAAGTAGTGGTGAGAACGGAGGTGCTGAAGATGCTTAAACGCATGCTGATTCTTTTTTTAATGGTCCTAATAGGCAGCTGCGTTGGAGGAGGTACTTTCCTGGCTGCTTATGAGGAACAGCCATTGGATAAGTGTTTTACTTTGTTGGATGAAAACAACAATGTAATTCATCAGACGGGAAGTAAAGTATATACCGGTGATGAATACATCAGTGCCAGTAATGGCAGATATAAGGTGGTGGAAATAATAGGCAACACTGCGCGATGTAAATATCAGGGAGATGAAAAAATGCCGGTATTGAGCTATGACAAGAAGAGCAATGCCTGGAATTTTAACAGAAAAGAACAGCCGGTAGTTGCCGGAAAACGGCCTGCGATAGCAGTTTATCATACTCATAGCGATGAATCCTATGTTCCCAGCGATGGTAAAGAAAGCATTGAAGGAAATGGTGGTATCTATGATGTAGGTCAGGTTATGGTGAATAAATTACAAAAACTAGGATTTGAAGTGCAATATAACAAAAACAATCATAATCCTCACGATATCAATGCCTACAATCGTTCACGAAGAACTGCCGCCAGCCTGTTGAAAAAATCCCCTGATACAATAATAGATGTCCACCGGGATGCGGTCCCGGCCACGCAATACCAGGCTCAAGTTAAAGGGAAGGATGTAACCAAAGTTAAACTGGTGGTAGGACGAAGCAATCCCAACATGAAGAGCAATTTGGAATATGCTAAAAAAATCAAGTCCGTAATGGACAAAAAAACACCCGGTCTTTCCAACGGAATCTTCATTGGCAAAGGTGATTACAACCAGGATCTGAGCCCGCGTGCCATGCTGGTTGAAGTCGGAGCTCATACCAACAAAAAAGAAGATGCAGAAAAAGGTATCAGCCTTTTTGCAGAAGCCCTTCCTACAGTTTTAGGTTATTCCAATAATCCTGTCAACCAAGCCCCGGTAGCCAAAAAACCGCTGTCCGGCAACGAAAACCAGGCAGCGGGCACAACTATATTGATGATAGTAATTGTAGTGGCTGCTGCTGTCGGTGGTTACTATCTATTAAACCGGGGTACCAATAAGTAAATGGAAAGATATCTTGTTGCCATTGTGGTAGGGATAGCAGCGGGTTTTCTGGACAGGTTGATTATGCTGCGCAGTGATTATCGCTTCTATCCCACCTATCCCCATGGTTATTTGACCCACCTGGCTTTGGGTTTTATCGCTGCCGGTCTTGGAGCCGTTGCCATACCAGCCATTGCCAAGCCCGATTATGTTGCGGTAACCTTTCTGGCCCTGGCTGCCCAGCAATTTAGGGAGATACGCAGTATGGAGCGCGAAACCTTAAGCAAACTGGAAGAGAGTAAATTAATTCCCCGAGGGCCGGATTACATTGAAGGGATTGCTCGGGTCTTTGAAGCCCGCAATTACCTGGTGATATTAACGGCTATGGCAAGCAGTGCTGTAGCCTATTGGTGGCGATGGGAATATGCCGTAATAGCTGCTCTCCTGTGCATAGTGTTTTCCACTAAACTGATGGGTGGTTCTTATATAGGTGAAATTGCCCAGGTGGAAAAAGGGGAAATAATTTTTGACGGCTCCATTCTCAAGGTAAACGATGTCATTATTATGAATGTTGGATTGACTGAAACCCGTAAAAAAATAATGCGAGAAGGTATGGGAATTATAATTAAACCGCGCGATGATAATGCACGGCTGACCCTGGATGCACCGGGACAGCGAATGGCTATAATCCATGATGTAGTATCCATATTAGGTAGCAAGGTGGATGTATCTGAAACGGAGTTGCGGCCCCTGGCTAGAAAGCAAGCAGATAAAGGTTATCTGGCTTTGTTTTTGGTGGCTAATGAACCGGATCAGGAATATTTTATGGAAATAGTCAAAAGGGTACCGGTTATTGAATCAACCCGGGGTACTGCTCTTAAAAGCTTTTTCGGGAGAAAGGCGGCAGATTAGTGAATAAAGGTTTTAAGGGCGGCATATTAGCCATAGTAACCATGGACAAGGATAAAGTAACTGGTGGTGGTTGTCCGGTATTTCTGGCAGTTGACCAGAAAGAACAAGAAAAGCTTGGCCTTTTCCTGGCGCGTATATTGGATGGCATAGTTCATGATCTGGAAAATGGAGTTTATTTTATTTGCCGGCATTGAGTTGCTGAAGAAGTTCTTAGTTAACTTTAGTTTGCATAAATATACCGCTCAGCTACATTAAAAGCGACCGAAGGGTGTGTAGGGAACGACCCCCGTGTCGTTCAGAATCAGGCTTCGCCAGCGCTTGGTTTATTTATGCAACCCTTATGCAACAAAAAGGAGTTTTTGCGTTAGAGTTATGAAGATAATTTATCATTGTTTTGGCGGCTCACATTCGTCGGTACTGGCGGCAGCATTACATTTGGGCTTAATTGATAAGAATAAGGTTCCCGGAATGTCTGAAATGATGAAAATACCGTATTTTGATAAAACCACTAATGCTGATTTTGGTTCTATTAGATTAATGGGTATTGACGAATACCATAATGAAATATATGTGCTGGGGAAAAAAAACCTGGGAAAGAGGTATGGCAATATTTTAATGGGTATTGCTGAAATCCTGGGGGTAAAAGAGGAATTGCTGACCGTTGATTGCATGAGCCGGGTAAATTGGAGCATGAAAATTGGGGGTTTTACCTCGAGGAGAATGGGATGGGTAAGCCTGGGGCGGCCAGTGTTGGGTAAAGGTACCGAAGCAGCCTTTTTGGATTTGGTTAATCTAGTGGAAATAACCCGGATGAAGGTGATGAAAAAGGTACAGGTGAGATAAATGAAAATTGTTTTTTTGGGAACTACCGGAGTACAACATAGCTTGATTGCAGCTCATATTTATTTGGGACAACTGGGGAGTGAGGATTTTAGATCATTGGAATACTTTTGTGATTTATCCAAGGAATCCAGTGGATTTCCCATTTTTATTGGAGATGATGCCAGAGGGAATCAAGTTTATTCCCTGGGGGTGGGGAAAGATCTGCAAATGGGACAAAAGACTATTGAAAATCTGTTAACTATTCTAGGATTTTCTTCTCAAGACCTTATGCTAAGACCGGTATCAATAAAAGCGGAAAGACTTCTGGCATGTTTGGGGAAAATCCCCCGTTACCTGGGGGGGACAAAGATTAATCTATTTTTTTCTATTATTATTTTGCGGCAAGAACTAGCAGCTATAAAAGAAAATGTAGAACAATTTTGTAATTAGTCAGTGAAGAAAACATTTCCTGTTATCCTTAAGCCCCATTTTTTTGATTTTTAAGTTCGCAGCATTGCTAACATGCAGCACTTTTCTAAAACCCCCATACATTTCTTTTTATTTTCCAAAAAACTATATATACAAAACAGCAATTCGTTGACAGATTAGTTCTTTTATGCTCCAATAACATGTAAGTAATCGTTAACTAACGAGGAGGTTTTTATGGCCAATAATTATATGAAGCGAAAAGACCGGATAATTCTAACTGCTGTTGAAATTATTGATCAATTGGGAGTTCAAGGCCTGACTATCCGGGAGATTGCTTCTCGTCAGGAAATAAGTGAAGCTGCTATTTACCGCCATTTTGCCAATAAAACGGAAATATTGCTGGGAACGATTGATTACTTTTCTTCCTATGACGCTTTATTATTTAGAACGATTGAAAACCAGAATATGAAAGCCTGGGAAGGCATTACCTTTTTGTTTGCTTCTTATATGGAATATTATGAAAACTATCCGGCAATTTCTGCTGTTAATTTTACGCAGGAAGCTTTTCAATTAGAACCCGAAGCTCGGCAAAGAATGGAGAATGTCATAGATGATCGCTTGCGATTTATTAATCACCTGGTTATCAAGGGGCAAAAGGAAGGTGAATTTACCAGAGATATTTGCAGTGAAAGCATGGTAGACGTAATTTTTGGTACCATACAATTTATAATCCTTCGCTGGAGAGCTAAAAATTATAATTTTGCCTTGAAGGAACATGTTCTTTCGACTTTATCTATTTTAATAGAAGCGTTTTCTACAGTTAAATTGGAGAACCGCTTTGCCTGGGGGGGTGTTTTTAATCAGGAGGTTTCAGCTTCCGCGTTTGATAGCGTTTTAACCAGACCCGGGTTATTTCTGGAAAAGGGTAAAGACCAGGTGAATGAAAAAAGTGAGGGTTGATTTTTGCCCTGGGAAAGCTATGCAACATAAGAAATATTGGGGGGAGTATATTGAAAAGTGTTCTTATAGTTGATGATGCTATGTTTATGCGTTATACCCTCAGAAAGATACTGGAGAAAAACGGATTTCTGGTAGTTGGTGAGGCTGAGAACGGGCTTCTGGGTGCCCAAAAATATGGGGAACTGCTGCCTGATATTGTTACCATGGATATTACCATGCCAGAGTTAAACGGTATCGGTGCAGTACAATTAATAAAACAAATCAACCCCCAGGCCAATATCGTAATGATTTCTGCCATGGGTCAACAGCATTTGGTGCGTGAAGCTATTCTTGCCGGGGCCTCCAATTTTTTGGTCAAGCCCTTTAGCGAAGAAAGAGTTGTGGAGGTCTTAAATTCAATATAATTCTTATCAGGGGAGCGTTGACAGATGGACAAAAGCTTGAGCAAAGAACCTATGTTGGAGATGTTCATATTTGAAAATCTGCAGCTCTTGGAGCAATTAGAGCAGACAATACTGGCCCATGAGAAGGAGCGCTGCCTGGAAAATGCAGTCATCAACGAAATCTTCAGGATAATGCACACTATCAAGGGAGCGGCAGCCATGATGATGTATGACGGTATCTCCTCTCTGGCACATGCCATAGAAGACCTATTTTTCTATATTCGCGAATTTCATCCGGATGAGATGGACTATAGCAAGATTTGTGATATAGTTCTGGAGGGTATCGACTTTATCAAGAATGAAATAGGAAAACTGGAACAAGACCAGGAAGCGGATGGAGATTCGTCTCCTTTTGTTGAAAATATCGGGCAATACTTGTTGCAGATAAAGGAAGCTTCCCGGAATAGTAAGCTGATTAATGAAGCTGCAGCCCGGCCTGCCGGGCACCGAAAAAAATTCTACATATCTACCTCTAAATCTCCTCCCACTGAGAGTATAAAACGCTACCATGCTCTAATATATTTCACCCCCGGTTGTGAAATGGAAAATATAAGGGCTTTTAACCTGGTACATAAACTTAAAGATCAGGCAGAACAGATTGATTACATACCGGCAGATATTATTGAAAACAATGATAGTGTTGAATTTATTAGAGAAAATGGCTTTGCCGTTATATTTTCTACTCACCTGCAACAGGAAGCAATAAATGAACTTTTTATGAAGGAGGCTTTTATAGATAGCCTGGATCTACGGGTGATGGAAGATGAAGAATGGGAGATAGAGCAGCTAAGGGCTCGTAATCAGATTGTTCTAGAAGAAGAGCCTTCCGTCAGAAATAATGAAGTCAGGGAAATAGGAGCCAATCTGCATTCAGGCAGCACCCGGCAGAGCTTAATCAGTGTTAATGTAGATAAGCTG
Source organism: Syntrophomonas wolfei subsp. methylbutyratica (assembly GCF_001570625.1). Taxonomy (GTDB): domain Bacteria; phylum Bacillota; class Syntrophomonadia; order Syntrophomonadales; family Syntrophomonadaceae; genus Syntrophomonas; species Syntrophomonas methylbutyratica. Next base: position 180,543 of record NZ_BBQT01000003.1, read on the forward strand.
GATAGGCTTATGGATATGGTTGGCGAATTGGTAATTAGCGAGACTATGGTAGCATTCAACCCTGATTTGAGAACTGCGGCCAAACTGGACAATTTCCACAAAGCCACTCGCCAGCACCGGAAAATTATCAATGAACTGCAAGATATAGTGATGTCGATACGAATGGTGCCATTGAGCATGACCTTCCAAAAGATGAACCGTTTAGTAAGAGATATGAGCAAGAAACTAAAGAAAAATGTGGAACTGGTAATCATTGGCGAAGAGACCGAAGTGGACAAGAATATTATTGAGCATCTTTCCGACCCGATTATGCATCTTATTAGGAATGCTATTGATCATGGTGTTGAAAGCCCGGAAAAGCGCGCTAGTTTGGGAAAATCACCGGCAGCCCGGGTCTACCTGGAAGCTAAAAATGAGGGCGGAGATGTCTATATTATCATAAGGGATGATGGAGCGGGGTTGAACAAGGAGAAGATACTGGAACGAGCCCGAGCCCGAGGTTTGATTCAGAAACCCGACAGTAATTTGTCTGATGGAGAAATATACTCCACCATTCTACTGCCGGGTTTTTCTACTTGCGAAGAAATAAGCGAGTTTTCCGGGCGTGGTGTGGGAATGGATGTGGTGCTTAAGAATATTGAAGAAGTTGGGGGAACGGTGTTGGTTGACAGTACTCCCGGACAGGGAACTACTATTTCTTTGAAAATACCTCTGACTCTGGCCATTATAAATGGTATGCGGGTAAAGGTAGGGAACTCCATTTATATACTTCCCATTACTTCCATCAAAGAATCTTTTAAAGCAAAGCCTGATAATATCATAGTTGATCCTGACGGCAACGAAATGCTTATGGTCAGGGGTGAGTGTTATCCGGTTCTGCGCTTGCACCAAAAATTTCAGCTTAAGTCAGCATTAAAGAAGATTGCGGAAGGAATCATCGTTATTGTGCAAAACGATTCCGGAAGCATATGTTTATTTGTTGATGCCCTCTTAGGAGAACAACAGGTAGTAGTTAAGGCTCTGCCCAAATTCATTGGCAAAATAGCCGGTATCAGTGCTTGTACCTTGCTGGGGGATGGCAGAGCTTGCCTTATTATTGATGTGGCAAACCTGATTAATCCCAGCAAAGGTTAAATGACTAAAAGCAATGAGTGGGGGAAGTGAGTTTATTAAATTATGGAGAGGGGTGGATAGTGTGTCAGAAATACTGGATGAAGCAGTACTGCAGGAGGAAGATACGCAAAAGGGGAAGTTCTTAACCTTCCTGGTAGGAAAGGAGGAGTATGGAATCGAGATAAAATATGTTACTGAGATAATAGGTGGCATACAAGCCATTACTGAAATACCGGATGTACCGGAATATGTTAAAGGCATAATCAATCTTAGGGGTAAAATCATTCCTGTTATGGATGTAAACCTGCGCTTTAATAAAGAAGCTCGTGACTATAATGATCGCACCTGCATAATAGTTATCGATATTGACGAACTTTCTGTAGGTCTTATTGTTGACAATGTAGCGGAAGTGATATCCATTGCTGATGCAGATATAGTACCCCCACCTGATGTTCGTTCTGGTTTTCATAACCGTTACATAAAAGGTATTGGGAAAATAGGCAGTGAGGTCAAGTTGATTCTCGATTGCCAGCGCTTGCTCAGTACTGAAGAGTTGGAAAACCTTGACTACATAAACTAATAGGATAAGCGGAAGAGAAGTTTAGTGATGAAATCATCGAAACTGGAGAGGAGGCTGAATTAATAATGGCTGGGAAAAAAAGCAATATGGATAGCTCAGAAGAGAAAAACAAAGAAGAAGTGATTGGGAAGGGCAGTGTCCAAAAACAGGATATGGGCAGAGCTTTGCCCGAAAGAACTACAGGGGAATTGCAAGAGGAAATCAACCTGCTGGTTGAGGCGATAAAGGCAGGGCGTTTGGATGTTCGCGCGAATGTGGGAAAGGCCAGTGGGCTTGAAAAGGAGTGTTTGCTGGGAATAAATCAAATGCTGGATGCGGTTATTGGGCCTCTTAATGTGGCGGCAGACTATGTGGAGCGAATATCGCGGGGTGATATCCCACCAATAATTACGGACAGTTACAATGGTGACTTCAATACCATAAAAAACAATTTGAATACCTGTATTGAAGCGGTGAATCTGCTGATAGCTGATGCCAACCTGTTGGCCCGGGCTGCGGTGGAAGGACGGCTGGATACACGGGCTGATGCCGCCCGGCATCATGGTGACTTCCGGGCCATAGTAGAAGGCGTGAACCATACCCTGGACGCGGTTATTGGGCCTCTTAATGTGGCGGCAGACTATGTGGAGCGAATATCGCGGGGTGATATCCCACCAATAATTACGGACAGTTACAATGGTGACTTCAATACCATAAAAAACAATTTGAATACCTGTATTGAAGCGGTGAATCTGCTGATAGCTGATGCCAACCTGTTGGCCCGGGCTGCGGTGGAAGGACGGCTGGATACACGGGCTGATGCCGCCCGGCATCATGGTGACTTCCGGGCCATAGTAGAAGGCGTGAACCATACCCTGGACGCGGTTATCGGGCCTCTTAATGTGGCGGCAGACTATGTGGAGCGAATATCGCGGGGTGATATCCCACCAATGATTACGGATAGTTACAATGGTGATTTCAATGCCATAAAAAACAATTTGAATACCTGCATTGAAGCGGTGAATCTGCTGATAGCTGATGCCAACCTGTTGGCCCGGGCTGCGGTGGAAGGACGGCTGGATACACGGGCTGATGCCGCCCGGCATCATGGTGACTTCCGGGCCATAGTGGAAGGAGTGAACCATACCCTGGATGCGGTTATCGGGCCTATGAAGGAAGTATCGGCAGTGATGAGAGAAATGGAACAAGGCCACCTGGGGGTCAATGTCAGAGGAGATTACAAGGGAGATTTCAAGCTGGTAAAGGACACACTCAACAGTACTATTGAGGCCCTTAAGAATTATGTAAACGAGATTTCCATCGTTTTAACCCAAATGGCCCGTAATAACCTGGATGTAGAAATAAGCCAGGATTTCCGGGGTGATTTTAGCGCTATCAAGGATTCACTTAATTATATTATAACTTCATGGAATGAAACCATGAGCGGTATCAATATGGCTTCTGATCAGGTAGCCAATGGTTCGGCCCAGGTAGCGCGCTCCAGCCAGTTTCTAGCTCAGGGGGCAGCCGAACAATCCAGTGCTATTGAACAGTTAACTGCTTCCATAACCCAGATAGCTGCTCAGACCAACCAGAATGCAGCTTATGCCAACCAGGCTAATGATTTAGCCTTAACTGCCCGTGATAATGCCATAAAAGGGAATGAAGAGATGAAAAACATGCTGGAAGCAATGGAAGCCATAAATGAATCTTCCAACAATATTTCCAAAATAATTAAAGTAATTGATGAAATCGCCTTTCAAACTAATATTCTGGCTTTGAATGCAGCGGTCGAGGCGGCCCGGGCAGGACAGCATGGTAAGGGTTTTGCGGTGGTGGCTGAGGAAGTGCGGAACCTGGCAGCCCGTAGTGCTAGTGCCGCCCGGGAAACTACTGATATGATAGAGGGTTCTATTAAGAAAACCGAAGCCGGAACCAGAATAGCCAACGAAACCGCCGAAGCCCTGGGTAAAATTGTGGAAGGAGTCACCAGAATGGCTGCTCTGGTGGGAGATATCACAGTTGCCTCCAATGACCAGGCTACCGGTATATCCCAGATAGACAAGGGAGTAGAGCAGATCTCCCAGGTAGTGCAAAGCAATGCTGCTACTGCTGAGGAAAGCGCTTCTGCTGCCGAGGAATTGTCCAGTCAGGCCGTTTTAATGAAGGATGAAGTCGGTAAGTTTACCTTAAAGAAGAGAAATGAGCGTGCTGTACAATTGTCCGACCTGAGCCCGGAGATGCTAGCCCTGGTAAAAGAACTGCTGCAAAAACAAAAGATAATGCAAGCGGTAGACAGTAGAGAGACCAGAGCCATAGAAACTGCTTCCCGAGGTAATTCCAGGCTGCAAATCTCTCTGAGCGATAACGAGTTCGATAAATACTAGCTTATGATTCAATCATTTCAATCGGCTTACCTTGCAGGAGGGGGTTCATGTGAAAAGTAGGTGATAGTATATGATAAACTTATCGCAACAGGAGTTTCACTGGCTAGCTGACTATGTTTATAATTATTGCGGTATTGATTTGAAACAGAAAAAACACCTGATTGAAAGCCGTTTGAGCAATCATTTGCTGGAAACGGGGTTTTCCAGCTTTGCCGGCTATTATAAACACTTGTTGCAGGATGCCAGTGGGGAAAGCATTACCGCTATGTTGGATCGCATTACCACCAATCACACTTACTTTATGCGGGAAAGCCAACACTTTGACTTTTTCCGGGATAGGGTACTGCCCGAGCTGTTGAGCAAGGTGAAGAACCGGGATCTCCGTATCTGGAGTGCCGGTTGCAGCAGTGGTGAGGAGGCATATACCCTGGCTATGGTAATTAGTGATTTCTTTAGCTCTAAACAGGCAGCATGGGATACACGGATACTGGCTACCGACATTTCCGCGCGAGCCCTGCAAAAAGCTAAGGAGGCAGTTTATACGGAGGAGCAAATAGAGGCTCTGCCCGCCGGTTGGAAATTATGGTATTTTCAAGAGATTAACCGGAATAGTTTCAGGATAAGAGAAAAAATTAAAAGACAAGTCATTTTTCGCCGGTTCAACCTGATGGAAATTCCCTTTCCTTTTAAACAAGGATTTCAGGTTATTTTTTGTCGCAATGTTTTGATATATTTTGATTCCAGCACCAGGAGCAAGCTGATTCAGCGTTTTTACGACTCTATCGTGGATGGTGGTTACTTTTTCATAGGGCAAGCCGAGTCAATTAATTGGGATAATAATAGATTTAGCTATGTGATGCCAGCCGTTTATAGAAAGGAGTAGTTGCTTCTTGCGGCTCAGAAGAATAAAAACGCTGATAGTGGATGATTCACTTCTGTTCAGGGAAACCCTGGCCCGTGGCATTTCCCGTGATCCGGCCATAGAGGTGGTGGCAACTGCAGCCGATGCCTTTATGGCCAGGGATATGATTATCAAACATAAACCGGATGTAATGACCTTGGATGTAGAAATGCCGCGTATGAGCGGTATTGAATTCTTGCGGAGGCTTATGCCCCAGTACCCATTGCCGGTAGTAATGATCAGTGCTCTCAGTGAGAGTGTTTTTGATGCTCTTAACGCCGGGGCAATAGACTTTGTAGCCAAACCGGATATGAACCCGAATCGGGATCTGGATGCCTTTTTCAGCGAGTTGATTCTTAAGATAAAGATTGCTTCCGTGGCCCGTTTGGGACGGCGAGCGGAGGTTTCAAAACTACTGCCGACGGGAAAATCACAGACCGATCAGGGTTGGGTTATTGCTATCGGTGCATCCACCGGTGGACCTGAAGCTATTTACCAAATTGTTAAGAATTTTAACCAAGACACTCCTGGAGCAGTAATAGTGCAGCATATGCCCGCCGGATTTACCAGAATGTATGCAGAGCGCTTAAATGATACGTGTTTGGTTGATGTCAAGGAAGCGCAAAATTATGACCGGGTAAAAATGGGACAAGTGTTAATAGCCCCGGGGGAATATCAAATGCGCCTGAAGCAAAAAGCTGGTGATTATATGGTTGAATGTCATCCGGGTGAAAAGGTAAATGGTCATTGCCCGGCGGTAGATGTACTATTTGATTCAGTGGCCCAAAGCGCTGGAGCCCGGGCGGTGGGAGTCATATTAACCGGTATGGGCAGTGATGGAGCCCGGGGACTACTGGCCATGAGAAAGGCGGGAGCCAGGACAATTGGCCAGGATGAAGCCTCCTGTGTGGTTTATGGCATGCCGAAGGTGGCTTATGAATTAGGGGCGGTAGAAAAACAATACTCCTTGAATTATATAGGACAAGCGCTGTATAAGCTCATAAACCAACTATAACGTATTAGGGTGATGTTTGATGCTGGAAGCAGATAAGCGGGAATATGCGAAAACCATAGCCAGAATTCAGGAGGAGAGGGATAATTTACAGATTATCCTGGAGAGTATAGGTGATGGTATCATTATTACTGATATGGACGGTTATATAAGTATGATGAACCCGGTGGCGGAAAAACTGACCGGGTGGAGTCGGGAGGAAGCCCTGGGAAAACACCTGGATGAGGTTTTCAGGATTATTGATAATACGAGTAAACAGCCGTTGGAGAACCCTTTCGATAATGTTTTTACCCGAGGTTCGAGCCAGGGACTGCTTAGAAATTCAGCATTGCTTGACCGTGATGGAAAAACGCGATTTGCTTCTGCCTGTGCTTCGCCTATTATAGATAAGAATCAGAAAATGGCGGGTATGGTAGTGGTATTTCGCGATATTGACCGGATTAAGAAAAACGAGGACGAGATTCGTTGCTTGTCCTGGGTTTTGCAGCTAAGCTCCAATGCCATAATTATTTTTGACACCCAGGGCATAATCCAGTTCATAAACAGCCGTTTCACCCAGTTGACCGGCTATGAAGCATGTGAAGTGCTTAACCGGAATTTGAGCCTTATCAATAACCTGCCGTTAGATGTTGAAAAAATATTTGCCCGATTGCGGGCAGGTGAAGAGTGGCATGATGAAGTTTTCTTCCACAAACGCCAGCTGGAACCCTGCTGGTGGTCAATATATTGTACTGCGGTCAGGGATGAGGAAGATAAGATAACAAGTTATTGTAGTATTATTCAAGATATAAGCGAGCATAAGCTGGCTGAAGAAAACTTGAAAAAGGCCAAGGAAGCGGCGGAGGTGGCCAATCGCGCCAAGGCTGAATTTTTAGCCAACATGAGCCACGAAATCAGAACTCCCCTGAACGCTATTATTGGCATGACCAGTTTGAGCCTTTTATCCAATCCTGAACCAGATCAGAAGGAAAACCTGGAAATTATCAAAATGGCCGGTGACACCCTGTTAAGTATTATTGATAATATTTTAGACTTTTCTAAAATTGAAGCCGGCAAATTGACTATTGAAAAAATTGATTTCAACCTGCATGAACTGGTCGAGAAGAACATCACCATACATAAAGCACGAGCACAGGAAAAAGGACTGCTTTTGCTCTATTGCATAGATCCTGCCATACCAGTCCAGGTAAACGGAGATCCCTACCGTCTGCAACAGGTTTTTAACAACCTGATCGGCAACGCCATCAAGTTTACTGACCAGGGAGAAGTTGAAATACGATTAAACTTACTGGATATATTAGAAGATCGTATTGTTTTACAAGCATCGGTGGCCGATACCGGAAGAGGTATAACCGCTGGTCAGCAAGAAAAGATGTTTGAAAGTTTTTACCAGGGGGATAGTTCAATAAGCCGTACTTATGGGGGTACCGGCCTGGGCCTTAATATCTCCAAAAAAATTGTGGAAATGATGCAAGGCAAGATTTGGCTGGAAAGCGATATCGAGTCAGGCAGCACCTTTTATTTTACAGTTGAATTGGCAATCCCGGAACCGTCTAAACTGGAGACTGAATCAAGACAACTAATTAATCAAAAAGCTGATGCTGAAAAAATCCCTTTCCTGTCCATACTGGTAGTTGAGGACAACGAAGTAAACCAAATGGTGCTCTCTAACTTGCTCCGCGCTCAGGGTCATCAGGTGGAGGTGGCTGCCAATGGAGTCGAAGCCCTGGAACTGCTGGATAAAAACAACTATGACCTGGTTTTTATGGATATATTAATGCCGGTAATGGATGGACTGGAAACAACCCGCCGTATTCGTGAACAGGAAGAAATAACTGGATTCCATATTCCCATCGTCGCTATAACCGCTCATGCTATATATGGCGACCGGGAGAAATTCCTGGCTGCGGGTATGGATGATTACCTGGCCAAACCGGTTCAAATGGAGGAACTCAACCAGGCCATAAGCAAAATGATTAAAAAGGCCAGGTCAACGACAACAACCAATCATATGGATATAGAACCCTTAAGCCCCAAAGATCTTTTTTTTAAGGTTGACAGCAGCTTTTTGGAGCAGGTTGAGAAAGCTATTTTGAAAATTGATCTGGCATTATTGAGCCTTGATTTGCAGCAGGTGGAAAAGCAGGCTCATGAGATAAAGGAACTGGCCTACCAAATGGATGAGATTACTATTAAGAACCTGGCTTTTAAGATAGAACTTGGCGCCCGCAAAGGGGATCTGGATCAATGCTGGAGTCTCTTTCGGAAATTGCAGGAAATATATGCATATCTTTCTTCTTTGGGATCTTGATATTAAAGATATTTGGTTAAGGAGGTTTAATTAATAATGAAGGTATTGATTGCCGAGGATGATTTGGCCAGTCGCAAATTCCTTTATAAATTCCTTTCCCGATACGGTAACTGCGATATTACAGTAGATGGTATCGAAACCATAGATGCTTTTTTGTTGGCCCATGAAGAAGGCCAACCCTACGATTTGATATGTTTGGATATAATGATGCCCAAATTAGATGGGATAAAAACCTTAAAAACCATAAGGGATTTGGAGAAGCAACGTGGATTGCAAGACTCCGAGCTGGTGAAAATTATAATGACCACCGCCCTTAATGAGCCTGAAACGGTTTTTAATTGTTTTGATTCAGGATGCGAAGCTTATGCAGCCAAACCCATTGACACTGATAAGCTCTTGGAGGCTATAAAGCGCCTGGGATTGTTGGACTAGAGGAAGCACGACGGGAAAGGCAGAGGGGGAAAGGTATACAAACTTGCGCAGCCAGGTTTTTTGATGGATAATGGTTTTCAGGATTCTGCTGCGGAGGAAAAGATTTTGACTGCACCTATAAAAGGCATCATGGAAAACAGCATTGCCGGGGAAATGGATATAGAACCCGGAGATATACTTTATAGCATTAATGGTCATGAGATAAATGATATCCTTGATTACGAGTTCTATTCCCAGGAAGATAATTTGCTGGTGGAAATTGAAAAGGCCAATAGCGGGGAATTATGGGTCCTGGAGATTGAAAAAGAGTACGATGAAGAGTTGGGCTTGCTTTTTGATGGGCTTATTTTTGATAAGATGAAGTTGTGTCAGAACCGCTGCCTTTTTTGTTTTGTAGACCAGCTACCGCGCAAAATGAGAAAAACCCTCTATGTAAAGGATGACGATTACCGCTATTCATTTCTGCTAGGAAACTTTATCAGCCTGACCAATCTGAGTGAAAAAGATTGGCATAAAATCCTTTCTATGCGACTAAGTCCCCTTTATGTTTCGATACACTGCATGCAGCCTGAACTAAGAGCCCGTCTTTTCAACAACCCCCGGGCGGCTAATATAAAAAGTGAGTTGAAGCGGCTGCAAGAAGCTGGAATAGAAGTACATACGCAAATAGTACTCTGTCCCGGCATTAATGATGCTGAAGTTTTACAGCATAGTATAAACGAGCTGGCCCAGTTCTTTCCTACAGTGGCTTCGGTTGGGGTGGTACCAGTGGGCTTAAGCGGGCATCGCCAGGGGCTTCCTCCTCTTCGGGGATTTACGGTGGATGAAGCCATAAAGACTATCGAACTAGTCGATAGCTTCCAGGATGAATTCCGACCCCGCTTGCGACGAGGGTTTGTTTATGCCGCTGATGAGTTTTACCTAAAAGCCGGAAGAAATTTTCCGCCTGCTCTCTATTACGATGACTATTGCCAGGTGGAAAATGGGATAGGCCTGGCTCGTATATTTGTAGATGATTTCGCTGAAATCGAAGCCAGTTTGCCTTTAGTGGTAGAAAGGCAGGAGGTCTATCTGATAACCGGTGTTTCGGCTGGACCGGTGCTGGAAAAAGTAGTCAGCCGGTTAAACCGGATAGAAGGGTTGGAGTTGAAGATAATACGAGTAACCAACCGCTTTTTCGGTGGCGGGGTTACAGTTACCGGTCTCCTGACTGGTGCTGATATTATTGCCACCCTGAGCCGGGATTTTGCAGGTAAAAAGCTAATAATACCCGAAATAGTATTTAAAGAAGGACAAGATATCATGCTGGATGATACCAGCCGAGAAGAACTGGAAGAAAAAACTGGAGCCGAAATAATTACGGTTGATGGCAGTGCTCGCTCTCTGGTAAGAACAGTGCTATCGCTTACGGAGGTATAAATCTGAAAGAAAATCTTTCATGACGTTTTGTGCCTCAAGAAAGGAATGGAAATAACAATGAAACCGGTTGTTGCCATTGTAGGCCGTCCCAATGTAGGAAAGTCTACCTTATTCAATCGCCTGGCTGGAGCCCGGAAGGCGATAGTGGAGGATATACCCGGGGTAACCCGGGATAGATTGTATGATAGTTCGGATTGGAACGGCCGGGATTTTATCATTATTGACACCGGGGGTATTCGTTTTAATGAAGGGGATATTTTTGCCCGCGAAATCAAGCTGCAGGCTGAGCTGGCAATTGAGGAAGCCGATGTCATAATATTGGTACTGGACAGTAGAGAAGGCATCACTGCTGAAGATGAACAGGTGGCCAATCTTTTAAGAAAGTCCAATAAACCGGTAGTACTGGCGGCCAACAAGGTCGAAGAATTCAAAAAACAATTGGATTACTACGAGTTCTATAAATTGGGACTGGGTGACCCCATACCGGTTTCGGCTATGCATGGTTATAATACCAATGAATTGCTGGATGCGGTAATTTCCTATTTTAAACCTGCCAGGGAATATGAAGAAGAAGGGGATGCTATTAAAATTGCCATAGTGGGGCGTCCCAATGTAGGAAAATCATCACTGGTAAATGCTTTATTGGGAGAAGAAAGAGTTATAGTCAGCGATGTACCAGGAACTACCCGGGATGCAATTGATACCCCTTTTCAATATAAGGGACAAAACTATCTATTGATTGATACTGCCGGTATGAGAAGAAAATCGCGCATCAAAGAGACAACGGAGAGATATAGTGTCATTCGGGCTCTAAAAGCGATTGAACGGGCTGATGTAGTGCTGATTATGCTTGATGCCACTGAAGGGGTAGCGGAGCAGGACAAAAAGATTGCCGGTTATGTGCATGAGCAATCCCGGGCCAATATAATAGTAGTAAACAAGTGGGACCTGGTGGAAAAGGATGGGCAAACCATGAATCGCTTTGATAAAGATATTCGCGAGGAACTCAAGTTTCTATCCTATTCTCCCATAATGTATGTTTCTGCCCTGACCAAAAAACGGATATTTCAAGTACTGGAGATAGTAAACTTTGTGGCAGAACAGCACCACCGCCGGGTAAATACTGCGGAGCTTAATCAAGTGATTAATGAGGCCATGATGCTAAATCCCTTGCCCGGAGGAGGCGGCAAAAGAATAAAAATACTATATAGCACTCAAGTTCGTGTTGCCCCGCCTACTTTTGTTTTTTTTAGCAATAAGCCGGAAATGGTGCATTTCTCTTATTTGCGCTATTTGGAAAATGCACTGCGCAAGAACTTTGGTTTTGAGGGAACTCCCATTCGCCTGTTGCTGCGCCAGAACACGGAGCATGATAATTGATAATATATAACTCACTTTTCATTGGTGGTTGTGGCCCCTGGGCCATGGGGGGTTAGTAGGAAAATGTTTTGATATAGAGGAACAGTGTTGTCAACAACCCCGTCCCCGTGTCACGTGACACGCGTGAAGCTAAAAACAATTATTAGAATCAATGACTCGGAGGGGAGATTTATTTGCAAGAGGCAGCCTTACTTTTTTTATGTTATTTGTTGGGCTCAATACCTTTCTCTTACTTATTCACCCGCATGCTTACCCGGCAGGATATCCGCAGCAAGGGCAGCGGCAATGTTGGTGCTACCAATGTTTTTCGCACCTCAGGCCCCGGGGTAGCCTTGCTGGCTTTCCTTGGCGACCTGCTAAAAGGACTACTGGCAGCTTGGATTGGCCAATCCACCGGCAGCCAGTTTTTGTTGATATTCTGTGCAGTTCTGGCCGTAATAGGCCATATCTATCCCGTCTTCCTTGGTTTTAAAGGAGGGAAGGGAGTAACCACATCAGCAGGCATCATCCTTTTCCTGATGCCTGATGTAACCGGCATATTATTATTGATTTTCCTGGCCATAGTTTATTTTACTCGTTATGTTTCCCTGGGTTCGATTTCTGTTGCCTGCCTGCTTCCTTTGGTGAGTCTGGCTATGGGCAAGCCCTGGTCTTATATAGTAATTGGTATTTTAGTGGCTGTTTTGGTAGTTTATCATCACCGGGAAAATATTGACCGGCTTAGGAATGGCAGTGAAGCGAAAATAACTGACAAAGCCTAGTAAAACGGAAGACGGAGGACGGAAGGCGGAAGACGGAATATAAGTAAAACGGAGGGCGGAGGACGGAAGTGTTGTTAGGTATCGGGGATAAGTTTAAATAATATGGAAATAACGGAGAGTGGGAAATGCCTAAAATATGTATTCTGGGGTCTGGCAGCTGGGGGACAGCCCAGGCTTTGTTATTGAGCAGTAAAGGATTTCAGGTAATTCTCTGGGGACGGGTTGAAGACGGGGTGGATAGCCTGCAGCAGGAAAGGGAAAACAGGCGCTTTCTGCCCGGGATTAGGCTTTCGGATAGCATAGTGGCCACCAGTGACCTTGCCCAGGCTCTAAAAGGAGCTGATATGGTGGTTATGGCTGTTCCCTCACAATCGCTCAGGGAAGTCTTGGAAAAGGCCCGGCCTTACCTGGAGAAAGACAGTTGCCTGGTAAATACTGCTAAAGGGCTGGAGATAAGCAGTGGCATGAGAATGAGTCAGGTAGTGGAGGATGTGCTGGGCAGCCAAAGCAGAGAACGTTTTTCTGTTTTATCAGGCCCCAGCCATGCTGAGGAAGTAGCCAGGAATATTCCGACGGCAATAACGGCAGCATCTTACCACAAAGAGATTGCTTTTCTAGTACAGGATCTTTACATGACTCCCTTTTTTCGGGTATATACCAATCCAGATGTAGCTGGGGTTGAACTGGGTGGGGCCTTGAAAAATATTATCGCCCTGGGCACCGGAATCGCTTCCGGCTTAGGATACGGAGACAACACCCAGGCGGCTTTGTTGACACGGGGTTTGCATGAAATAATTCGCATGGGCGAAGCTATGGGGGGTGAAGCCCGGACTTTTTCCGGGTTGAGCGGTATTGGAGATTTAGTGGTAACCTGTAGCAGCAGGCATTCACGAAATCGTCAGGCCGGGATATTGGTCGGCCAGGGATATAGCCTGGAAGAAACCCTGATGCAAATCGGTATGGTGGTAGAGGGAGCCCACACCATAAGAGTGGTCCATCGTTTGGCTACCCAATTAAAAATAGATATGCCTATTTGCACTGCTTGCTATAATGTTTTGTATGCTAATAGAAAAGCAAGAGATGAAGTCGATGATTTAATGCGACGACAAAAAAAACACGAGATAGAAGAGATAGTAAAAAGAAAAAAGGAATGGTGAAAAGTGGGGTGAAAACCACACTTTTTTTCTTTTCTGGTTATATTACCGAATATTGATAAATATACTTATACTGTTATAACGCAGCTATGGTTTAAGGTACTCATAATCGAAGGGAGGGTGCCTTTTAAAAGTCTAAATCAAGGGAGGGAAAATGAGAAGTGGAAGGAAACAACATCTTAAAGGATATTGCCGAAAGAACTGGAGGTGATATCTATCTGGGTGTGGTGGGGCCGGTTAGAACGGGCAAGTCAACTTTTGTGAAACGCTTCATGGAGTTAATGATACTACCAAATATACAAGACATTTTTGAGCGTGATCGGGCTAATGACGAGCTCCCCCAGAGCGGATCGGGTAAAACCATTACCACCACTGAACCCAAATTTGTACCCAATGAAGCAGTGGAGATAACCACGCAAAATGGCATAAGCCTCAAGGTAAGGCTTATTGACTGCGTGGGGTATTCTGTTGACGGGGCTCTGGGTTACGAAGAGGATGAAGAACCTCGCATGGTTAGAACTCCCTGGTTTGACTATGAGGTTCCCTTCGAAGAGGCAGCCGAAATAGGAACCAGGAAGGTTATTACTGATCATTCTACTATCGGTATAGTAATTACCACTGATGGAAGCATAAGCGATATCCCCCGGGATAATTATGTTTCAGCTGAAGAGAGAGTTATCAATGAACTCAAGGAACTCAATAAACCATTTATTGTTCTCTTGAATTCGACCCGTCCGTACGAAAAAGAAACCCTTAATTTGGCCGAGGAACTCAGCGAAAAGTATGAAGTCAGCATTATCCCCGTGGATGCTGCCAGAATGAGTACAGAGCAAGTATATGGTATCTTGGAAGAGGCATTGTATGAATTCCCGGTTCAAGAGGTTAATATCAAGCTGCCGCAATGGGTAGACGAATTAGAAGAAGACTTCTGGTTGCGCCAAAATATGGAGACGTCTATCCGTGAAATTCTTAATGCTATACGCAAAGTCCGTGATATCGACCGGGCCGTGGAGCAGCTTTCCGACATGGAGAATGTCAGTTATGTCAGCCTGGAAGAGATGAATTTGGGTACAGGAACTGCCAGGATAGAGGTAAATGTACCGGAAGAGCTCTTCTATCAAGCATTGAGTGAGGTTAGCGGTTTCGGAGTGGAAGGAACCCACGACATTATGCGTATTATGAAGGATCTCAGTGTGGCCAAGAGGGAATTCGACAAGATTGCCTCGGCTCTGGATGAAGTGAAGGAATCGGGTTACGGAGTAGTAACCCCGCGCCTGGAAGAAATGTTCCTGGAAGAACCGGAACTGATCCGGCAGGGTAGCCGATTTGGAGTCAAGTTAAAAGCCAAGGCACCCTCATTACACATAATAAGGGCTGATATAACTACGGAAATTACCCCTATTATTGGAACGGAAAAGCAATGTGAAGAACTGGTGCGCTACATGCTGGACGAATTTGAGGAAGATCCAGGGAAAATATGGGAGTCCAATATTTTTGGCAAATCGCTACATGATTTGGTAAGAGAGGGAATCCAAAACAAATTGCACCGTATGCCGGAGAACGCCCAGCACAAGCTGCAGGATACCTTACAGAGAATTGTTAACGAGGGCAGCGGAGGCTTGATCTGTATCATAATTTAAGGATTATAGATAAACTTTATAGTATTAGTAAAAAAAGCCGGTATTGCAACCGGCTTTTTTTAAAGAGTTTAATCTTCTAGACCGTTATGCGGTAAAAAAGGATATATGTAGGATTGTTGCGGGTAAACACCTATAATTATTTCCAAAATACCACTAAGCGCTGCAGGATTTTCCTGATATCTGTCGAAGGAATACCCATTATCCTGATGCTATCCATCAAGCTTGCTAACCTACCCGCTAATATTCGCTGTGTTTAGTCATTTAGATATATAACAATGTGGTTTGTAAGTTATCGTAATGCTTTTTAGCTTTGGTACCTTAAAGTTTAGTATTTAAATCAAGCAAGGATGTGTTTATTTGATGCCAAAGGACAGGCCTGCTATGGAGTTCACGAACAACTCGAAAGAAATTAAACTGGAATCGAATAATGGCGGGCTTTATATATTGGAAAACATTAATGGATTAATCCTTTGTTGTAACAGCAGCGGCAGTTTAACTTTTGCTAACAAAAAGGCCCGGGAGATGATGGGCATTAAGGTTGAAGAGGTACCGGAGTTAAATATTTTCGACTTAGTTACTCCACAGGAACATAATCTGCTAGAAAAAAAAGTGTTTACTGCCTTACAAGAACATGTTTCATTATCTTTTGAATCCTGTATTTTGGATGCAAAGAAAATCCCTAGACTTCATCGACTGAATATTTCAGTGCCGGTTGATGGGAAAAAAGATGAAGATGTAGTTCTTATTCTCCTGGAAGATCTAAGTGAAAGAAGACAGATGGAAGAAGCCTTCGTAGAATCAGAACACCGCCTGGTCCATATAATTGATTTCCTGCCTGATGCTACCCTGGCCATTGATTGTAATGGCCGGGTAATAACTTGGAACCGGGCCGCCGAAGAAATGACTGGAGTCAGAGCCAGAGAGATTATAGGCAAAGGTAATTATGAATATGCTCTGCCTTTTTACGGTTATCGCCGTCCGCTTTTGCTGGATCAGGTGCTGTCAACCAGTACTGAGTGGGAGCAGAGTTATACATTATTGGAGAAAAAGGCTCGCAGCTTGAGAGCAGAAAATTTTTGCCCCGCTGTTGGGGAGAGTGGAGCCTATCTCCGGTTAACGGCAGCGCCTTTAATAGATGCCGATGGTAAACGTATCGGTGCCATAGAATCGATTCAGAATGTAACCCGGAAAAAACGGGCAGAAGAGAATACGGCTATACAGCGGGACCTGGGTATTTCTATGATAGCAATTAATGGAATGGAAGAAGCTTTGTCCATTTGTCTAAACTCGGCATTAAAAATCAGCGGAATGCATGCTGGGGCTATATTCCTGGTGGACAATGGAGGCGACAAGTTGACCTTATCGGTGCACAGAGGTCTTTCTCCAGGATTTGTTGAACAAGTAAAGACTTGCGCTTTTAATACTAATTCTTCTCTTTATGCCCAGGCTTTATATTCCTCTGCAGATAAACTGACGGCCTATTTTGGTGATATTGTTCTCCAGGAAGGCTTAAAGAGTATAGCGATAATACCCATATATCATAAAGATAAGATGCTTGCTTCTCTGAAGCTTTCTTCCCGTATAATCAGCGTAGTTCCAGAGCATAGCCGTCAGGCCATAGAGAATGTGGCAAATTACATAGGATCTATAATAGCTCGCCTGCAGGTGGAGGAAGAGTTGCGGGAGAGCGAGGAGAGATATCGGCAATTGGTTGAGGTTTCACCCGATGCTATCGCTGTTCACATAAACGGTCGGATAGTTTTCATAAACCATGCCGGCGCCCGACTGCTGGGAGCAGAAAAGGTTGAGGATATTCTGGGTAGAAGGATAATAGAGTTTATACATCCGGAAAGTCGCCAGATATACATTGATTTGATGGAACCATTAGCTGCTAATGGAGTATTCCCTTTAACGGAAATGAAGGTAATATTAATAAATGGTAAAATTATTTATACTGAAGTCACCGGAGCCGCTTTGGTATTTGAGGGTACGCCTGCTGTGCAAATCATTGTACGTGATATTACAGTGCGTAAAAAAGCACAGTATGACCTTTCTCGGGAAGTATACAAACTTCGGGTGCTATATGACTTGGCTGTGGCTATGTCATCCAGTCAAAGCATGGACGAAACCCTGAAGCTCACCGCAGACAAGAGCAGGGAACTTTTCGCGGCTGATTGTATCTTTATATTCTTGATAGATGAAAGCAAGAATGAAGCAATTCCCCATACCCTGTCCGGCAATAAATTGACAGATTGGCTAGAAGTCAGGATACCTTATGGAAAAGGCCTGATTGGTATGGTTGCCGCCAGTGAAAGTGGATATATCTTAGAAGATTACTTTAGCAGTACTCTTTTTACCCATATTTATGATGAACTGGTGCTGCAAGAAGAACTGCTTTGTGGTTTGGCAGCTCCTATTATTACTGGAAATAGTCGCCTGGGAGTATTGGTGGTAGGCCATAGAAAACGAACTGTGTTAACCGAGGCCAATCTGGACACCCTTACTTTGATTGCCAATCTGCTAGCAGTGGAGATTACCCGTGACCGGGCTGAAGAAAGCCTGCAAAAGAGTTTGGAACATTTAAAAACAGTGTTTGAATGTACAGTCAACGCTCTTTCCATAACTGCAGAGAAGAAGGATCCCTATACTGCAGGGCATCAGCGTAGGGTAGCTTCCCTGGCATGTGCAATTGCCCAGGAAATGAAACTTCCCCAATACTATATTGATAATGTCAGGACCGCTTCTATTTTACATGATATTGGCAAGTTGCAGATACCTACAGATATACTTACCAAACCCGGAGGCTTGACAGAAATAGAAAGACTACTGGTAAAAACCCATCCTCAGGCAGGATACGAGATTGTTAAGACTATTCCCTTTGCCCAGGCGATATCCACTACTTTATTACAACATCATGAGCGAATGGATGGTTCTGGCTACCCCCAGGGTTTGTCCGGTGAGGAGATTCTTTTGGAAGCCAGAATACTGGCTGTAGCTGATGTGGTGGAAGCCATGGCGTCCCACCGGCCTTACGGCCTGCATTAGGAATTGAAGCTGCCCTGGATGAGATAAGATACGGAGCTGGAATAAAATATGATGCAGAGGTAGTGGAAGCTTGTCTGAAGGTTTTTTCCAGTAATAATTTTACTTTTGAATGATTTATGATACTGCTATGATTTGCTTTATTCCGGTAACAGGAAAACATAATTGTCCGGGGAGGTTGCGAATGATTAATAGGGCTTTGATTAATAATGCCAAAAAGTTTCTGAATATTCTGGCAAGTATTGAGGATGGCTATTATGAAGTAGATAAAGCGGGAAACCTGGTTTTTTTCAACCAATCTTTGCAGGATATGCTCGGCTATTCCAAAGAGGAACTGCTGGGTATGAATTATAAGCACTACATGACAAACGAGGATGCTAAAAAGGTTTTTAAAACTTATAACCTGGTCTTTCGTACCGGAGAAGCGGCTAAAGGATTTGACTGGCAGCTAATAAGCAAGTCAGGAAAAAAGCTCTATGTTGAAACTTCGGTTAGTCCCATTTTTTCTGCTGATGGGGAAATTACCGGTTTTCTGGGGATAATTCGTGACATTTCCGAGCGGAAAAGAGCGGAGCAGCAAATAAGGGAGTCAGAGCGCCGATTGGCGGGTATTATCAGTTTTTTGCCTGATGCCACCTTTGTAGTAGATATAAGTGGTAAGGTTATTATTTGGAATCAAGCAGCGGAAGAAATGACTGGGATTAAGGCCGAAGATATAATTGGTAAAGATGACTATGAGTACTCAATACCTTTTTATGGTTATAAAAAACCCATGCTAGTAGATATTGTAATGGAGGAATCGACTTATGCACATAACTTAATAGCTGATGTAGAAAAAAAAGGACACACCCTTATCAAGGAAGTATTTTTTCCGGCTGTGGGCGATTCCGGGCTTTATTGCTGGGCCGCAACGGCCCCGCTTTTTGACAGCGGTGGCAATCAAACTGGTGCCATAATCTCATTAAGAGATATTAGCCGTCGCAAGCAAACCGAAAATGCTTTACAAGAAAGTCTTAAAAAAGCGCAAACTATCCTTAGAAGTACAGTAAATGCACTGGCCATAACCACTGAAAAAAGAGATCTTTACACGGCGGGGCACCAGCGCAGAGTAGCCCAATTGGCCACTGCCATTGCCCGGGAAATGCAATTTCCCGACAACATAACCCGGGGTATTTATATGGCAGCTACTTTACACGATATCGGTAAAATGCAGATATCTTCAGACATTTTAAGCAAGCCGGGTGAACTAAACGATATAGAAACCCTTTTGGTAAGAACTCATACCCAGGTGGGTTATGAGATTGTTAAAACTATTCCTTTTGAGCTGCCGGTAGCTGATATGGTCATCCAACATCACGAGAGAATGGACGGTTCTGGTTATCCACAGGGCCTGGCCGGTTCTCAGATTATGCTGGAAGCTCGTATTTTAGCAGTAGCTGATGTGGTTGAGGCCATGTCTTCACACCGGCCCTATCGACCAGCCCTGGGTATAAACCTGGCTATGGAGGAAATCCGGCGCCATCGGGGAATCTTATATGACCCGGATGTAGTAGATGCCTGTCTGCGACTTTTTGCCCGCGGGCAAATTGACTTTCTATAAGCTTCTTCTTTTTTCACCTTTTTTTGCCCACTACTTTCTTCATTGACTAGCTTATGTTACTATTTCTTTGAGTATCGATATTAAAGCCTCCATAAAACAGCTGGCAAAATGATTGGAATAAGTGCCGGGTTTTGGTTCAAGTTTGTATATCAGTAAAAACAGGAGGAAATCAGATGATTGGTGTAGCTTTGCTCGGATGCGGTACTGTAGGCTCCGGGGTAATTAAATTGTTGCAAAAGAATAGTGAAATAATTGACAAAAGAATTGGGGAATCGATTGTAATTAAAAAAGTCCTGGAAAGAGACACAGAGAAATGCCGGTTGCTGGGAATTAAAGATGAGGCGATAACTCAGGATATCCAGGAGATTCTCGATGACCAGGAAATTGCCATAGTGGTTGAGTTAATTGGGGGAATAGAACCTGCCTTCTCCTATATCATGGCAGCTTTAGCCCGGGGAAAGCATGTGGTAACAGCCAATAAGGATCTGATAGCAATAAAAGGGAAAGATCTTTTCGATCAGGCCAAGGAAAAAAGGGTAGATTTCTATTTTGAAGCCAGCGTTGCTGGGGGAATACCCATAGTATATCCCATGAAGCAATCCCTGGCTGCCAACCAGATCCAAGAGGTTATCGGCATCTTAAACGGCACCACCAACTACATACTCAGCAAAATGAGCCGGGAAGGTCGTGATTTTAATGAAGTTTTGGCTGAGGCTCAGCAACTGGGTTATGCTGAATCCGACCCGTCCGCAGATGTAGATGGACTGGATGCGGCTCGCAAGATTGCCATTTTATCATCTATTGCTTTCAACAGCAGGGTTACCCTGGATGATGTATATGTGGAGGGAATACGCTCGATTACGGCAGATGATATCCAATATGCCAAAGAATTAGGTTATGTAATAAAGCTTTTAGCCATAGCCAAGGAAAACCCGCAGCAAAAAATAGAAGTTCGGGTGCACCCGGCTTTTCTACCCAAAACTCATCCCATGGCCGGAGTAAACGATGTATTTAACGCCGTATTTTTACGTGGAGATGCTGTGGGGGAAATTATGCACTACGGGCGGGGAGCAGGACAAATGCCAACTGCCAGTGCAGTATTTGGGGATATTATTGAAATCGCTCGCAATATCTTGTATCACAGTAATGCGCGCATCGGTTGCAGTTGTTATGATAATAAGGCAATTATGGACATCAAAGAATTGGAAGGCGAGTATTATATAAGAATGATAGTAGAGGACCGGCCAGGAGTTTTAGCGGGCATTGCCGCTGTTTTTGGGAATAATAATGTCAGTATCGCAACCGTCTTGCAAAAGACGAGCAAGCAATGTTGGGCTGAGCTTATTTTAATTACCCACCGGGTTCGGGAGATGCATCTAAGGGATTCGCTTACTCTACTCAAAGGGCTTAGTATAGTAGGTGAAATTAAAAATGTGATTCGTTTGGAAGGAACAGATAGAGAAGCAGACTAATATTATACAAGAAGGAGTGCTATGTTTACTGTTAAGGTTCCGGCCACAAGTGCCAATCTAGGACCGGGCTTTGATACTCTGGGTTTGGCCCTGCAATTATACCTGGAGATCAAGGTAAAAATAATTCCGCCAAGCGGCGGGATTAGATTTTTTGTCGATGGAGAAGAATATCCAGAAGAAATCTTTGGGGATAACCTGCTTTACCAGGCCATGAAAATAGTATTTGCGGAAGCTCATGTTGTAGAAGTGCCTGGACTGGAGCTTACTATCAATAGCTCCATTCCACCGGGAAAAGGCCTGGGAAGCAGTGCCGCTGCTATTGTTGCCGGTCTATATGCGGCCAACGAAGTTCTGGAGAAGAGATTTGCCCAGGAGGACTTAATTAGCTGGGCGGTGGAAATGGAAGGGCATGCTGACAATGTTGTTCCCGCAGTGGCGGGAGGACTCACCACCGCCATGCTTTATAGGAAAAAGGTGTATTATCAGCAATTTTCTTTTCCCCCGGAATTAAAGCTGGTTGTTGCCGTACCTGATATCCCAATATCCACTGATGAATCAAGGCAACTACTGCCGAAAAAGATTAATTTTAAGGATATGGTAAATAACCTGCAACGGGCCTCCTATTTGTTGGCCAGTTTGATTAAACATGATTTTCGCCATTTGCCAGCGGCTATGGATGATGCAATTTTTCAGCCCCGGCGCAAACAGTTAATTCCCGGTTTTGACAGGGTGTTTTCTCAGGCTCTGGGAAATGGAGCCCTGGGAGTTGCCCTTAGTGGTTCAGGATCTTCTATCATCGCTTTTTGCCAGCAAGAGGAAAAGAGAGTGGCTCAAGCTATGCAAGATGCCTTTGCTGTGTCCGGGGTCCAAAGCCAGTTAATGATATTGGCAGCCGATCCGGATGGAGTTAAAGTTTTGAGGTAGTATAATCTTATGGATTTGGAGTGAATTATCTTGTCACTAATTGTAGCAAAGTTCGGTGGAAGTTCAGTCGCATCAATTGATAAAATCAAGCATATTGCCGGTAGAATCAAAGAAATACGAGATAAGGGCGATGATATAGTTGTAGTTGTCTCCGCTATGGGTGATACCACCGATGAACTGATTGAGCTGGCCAGTCTCACCGGCCATGATTTATGCAAACGAGAAATGGATATGCTTCTGGCCACCGGAGAGCAGCAATCAGCAGCCTTATTGGCCTTGACCCTTAATAATTATGCTTGCCCTTCTGTTTCACTTACCGGCTGGCAGGCTGGAATAAATAGCGATGACAGCCATAGCAAGGCGCGGATTACCGGGATTAAAACCGATCGTATAAAAAATGAAATAAAAAGGGGTAATGCGGTCATTATAGCTGGTTTTCAGGGCCTGTCTCCCTTCGGCGATATCACCACTTTGGGGAGAGGGGGGTCCGATACTACTGCGGTGGCATTAGCTGCCAGTCTTGATGCTTTGCGCTGCATGATTTTTACCGATGTAGAAGGAGTGTTTACCGCTGATCCCCGAATAGTAAAAGAAGCCCAAAAACTGCCGCAGGTATCATATGAAGAAATGCTGGAAATGGCCAGCCTGGGAGCGGGAGTATTACAACCCCGGGCAGCGGAATTTGCTATGTTGTATAATGTTGATGTGGAGATTCTGAGCAGTTTTAGTCGTAATCCCGGAACCATAATAACGGAGGTAGTCAATATGGAAAATCATAGAGCAGTAAGTGGGATAGCGCATGATTTAAATTGCGCTCGTTTTGCTTTGTTTGATGTACCCGACCAACCGGGTATAGCCAAAACCCTATTTAAGACCCTGGCTGCTGAAAGCATAAATGTAGATATAATTATCCAGAGCGCCATGAGAGATGGAAGGAATGATATTGCCTTTACAATCGAAGAGAATGATCTTAGCCGGGCTGTTCCAGTGGTGAAAGAACTGGTGGAAAGTATCTGTGCTTCGGGTATGGCCTACGGCAAAGATGTAGCCAAGGTATCGATTGTCGGAGCCGGTATGCAGAGTAATATCGGCGTCGCCGCTGCCATGTTTGAAGCTCTGGCGGACGAAGGTATCAACATACATATGATAAGCACATCAGAAATCCGCGTTTCCTGTGTTATTGACGAGTGCCATATCAAAACTGCGGTTAAAGCTCTACACCGGAAATTTGAACTGGATAAGATAGAGTAAATATAGGGTTTGGAGTTCTTGACGAATACCGGCTTTATGTTATACAATATTCTTTGCGTCGGGGTGTAGCTCAGTTTGGTATGAGCGCTACGTTGGGGACGTAGAGGCCGCTGGTTCAAATCCAGTCACTCCGACCATTTAAAACTTAATCTTTGATACAATGAAAAGCTCTGTAATACAGGGCTTTTTGGTGTTTCTGGGGTATTGCTGGGGTATTTTTATCAGCTTTTTTATCTATTTTGCGTAATTGTGCAGCGGAGGGATGCATTTTATTTGTAAGCGCTCAATATTAAGGTGCATGGCAAAGCAAACCCCGGTACGATATGATAATCGCACCGGGGTTTTTGTAATCCTATTTAATGTTTGGTGTTGTGGCAATAGTCCGGCAGTTTGGGCGACCAGGGCATGAAGTCCTCAAGCAGCACTGGATTACTCCTGAAATCTATGCCCGGCATCATGGTGAATAGATAAACCAAGTACATATATATATTGAGGTTATTTGCCTTAGCCGTTTCTACAATACTGTAAACGACTGCACTGGCTTTGGCTCCCTTGGTTGTATCCGAGAAAAGCCAACCTTTTCTTCCCACAACAAAGGGTCGGATCGCATTCTCAGCGCGATTATTAGATAATTCAATACGCCCATCCTCAAGAAATGTGCTTAGTGAATTCCTTTGATTTACTGAGTAGGTAATAGCCTCACCGAGTTTGGAGCCCATGAGAACATTTACAGTTTCAATCCATGACCAATAGGCATCAAGAACTGGCTTGGAACGTCCCTGACGCTGTAGTTTCCGCCCATCCGGCGGTAGCTGCTCCAACTCCTTCTCAATGGAAAACAGCTGATTGCAGTAGTCAAATCCTATTGCGGCATTGGAGCCTTCTATTACTCCATTTTTAGGCATTGCTTCTTGATATCGTCGTCGCAGGTGGGACCAGCAGCCACATCGGGTTACGTTGGGCACTTTGTCATATCCCTTGTAGCCATCGGTTATCAAATATCCATGAAAGCCTTCCAGGAATCGCCTGGCATGCTCACCCGATCGCGTAGGCTGGTATTCAAACAGCACTATTGGTTTAGTCTCGGTTTTCCCTGAACAGTATACCCACATCCGCGATTCTGAGGAGGGTTTCTTTCCTTCCTCTTTGAGCACTTGGGTCACCGTCTCATCAGCATGAACCACAGCCTGTTTCACTAGATGAGTTTTCATAATTTCCCACAGGGGCAACAGCCAATCGTTTGCTGAGCGTATAATCCAATTGGCTAATGTTGCTCTGGAAAGAACAATCCCTTGATTGGCCCAGTCTTTTTCCTGCCGGTACAGTGGCAGGCCATTAACATATTTTTGATACATGACATGAGCCACAGTTGACGCTGAGGCCAAGCTCCGTTTTATGACCGGCACGGGAGTGGGAGCTTTTACAATCGTGGCTTCTCCCGTTTCCAGTTCGCAACGTTCGCAGACGTAGCTGTATCTAATATATCGAAGTCTCTTTACCCTTGCCGGTATTATCTCTAATTCTTCGCGAACGGTCTCTTTTCCGAGAACCCGCATTTTCCCGTCGCATACTTCGCAGGTGAGTTGTTCTTCATCCAGTTCGCAGAGGATCTCCTCTACAGGAAGGTCTGCGGCCAGTTCTTCTTTGGTGCGTTTGGGTTTCCTGGCATGCCCGGATACAGATACTTGGTCGGGTTCCGGTGCATTCCGGTTTGCTTCAAATTCTGCTTCATTGAATAGGGAAGGCTGAGGATTATCCTCTCCCAAAATATACCTGCGTTTTTCGCTGGATTGACCATACATACCCTTTTGTAATGCAGCCACTATATCCATAAGTCGGTCGATCCGCAAATTCTTTGATTCTATGGTTTTGGCCTGTTCGTCAATCTGTATTTTGAGGCCTGTAATATATTCTTTTACATCAGGCGAAAGCCCCGTCAAATCTATTGTTTTCATACTTTAATTATATCATGAAAATGCCCAATAATCCAGTATTATCGGGGTTTTATGCTGTTTTAATAAAGATAGTTTAGTATCTGAAACAAGTGATTTCAGATACTAAATCATCCTTTAGTAGAAAGCCCTGGCTGTAATGTCACCAAACCCCCTCGGGGGGTCTATTGACATCCCTTCCATAAGTAAGCGCAGTTGCTTAACCGTTATATTTCTTACTTCAATGGGCTCATTTGGCCATTTGAACCGGGCTCCTGCTCCATCCAGGCGTTTGTAATACAAGACAAAACCGTTGCGATCCCAGCTTAGAGCTTTAAGCCGATTGCGGCTCCGGTTACAGAAGAGGAAAAGATAGTTGCCAAAAGGATCCATCTTGAATTCCTGCTTCACGATGATGGCTAGCCCATCTACCGACCGCCTTAGATCTGTAGCTCCACAGGCTAGATAAATGCTATCATAATCTAAAATGTCCTTCAGCATACGGTATCTACGACCTTGAGTATATCCGCAAGCAATGTAGGACTAAACCCAGTTGCTACGCAGATTGTCCATTTACCGCATTTGAGCTTGATTTCATCGTTGGCAATTTTATCTGCCGCTATTGCCATCGTGATGTCTGCCCACTGCTGTGATTTGTCCTGAGCTTTTCTGTTTACTCGGGTTGCCCAGTTAACATAACGCCGATATTCGATGCCCTTTGCTTCGCACCAGGTCTTCGCTTTCATCCCGCTGGCCCTGCATTCAGTCACCAGTGCCTTCTGTTCTTCATAGGTCACCGTTCATTAATACCCCCATTCCTTTTTTCTATGGGTATATTGTCTCATGCTTGCTGCAGCTTTACCATGCACCTGATTATTGAGCGCTTACTTTTATTTGTAAGAAGCTTTGGGGACAATACCCTTACTGGTGATAAAAAAAGTTTTGAACCCACTGTAAACAAGATTTTAGAGCTGTTCTATCCAATGAAGGTTCTCTATATCAAAGGTGGTACTGTAAAACGTTTTTTGCCGGAGCGATAATGTCTGGAACTCGGCATGGCACTAAGAATGATCGGTTTTAAGATGGAGGAGGAATGAAAATCTAAATCGGATGCTTTTTAAAAGAACAGTTCCAGAAATCGGATGTTTTATGATAAAATAAACATAAAAGAGGTGGTGACCGGCTTGCCCGAGAGACTGGATCCCAAAGTAGATGTGGTCTTTAAAAGGGTCTTTGGTTCTGAAGAAAACAAAGACATACTGATGAATTTACTAAATGCTGTATTGGGTTTGACCGGGAAACAACAGATTGTAGCGGTGAAATTACTAAATCCTTACCTAGAACAGGAGTACATTGACGATAGCTACGGTATACTTGACATAAAGGTTCAATTGGGTAGCGGGGAACTGGTGGATATAGAAATGCAGATTGGTGACCGGGCTAATATGGAAAGGCGCAGCGCCTTTTATATATGCCGAATATTCGGAGACCAGATAATCACCCGCGGAAGATATCAGGACCTCAATAGAGCCATAGGTATAAACATACTGGACTTTGTCCGCATCAAAGACAGCCAGCGCTACCATACCAGCTTCAGGCTGCGGGAGCGCGATGAAAATATAGATTTGACCGATGCCATCGAGATACACTTCATCGAATTGCCCAAATTGAATGAAGAAATGGCAAGTTATGATAACCCGCTGGACCGGTGGGCAATGTTTTTGAAAGGATGGGATGACATGGAACTGCTGGAGAGATTGTCCAAAGAAGACCCGGCCATAGCACAGGCCAGGATAGCTCTGGAAAAAATGGCATCTGATCCCCGAGCCAAAGAAATCTATGAACAAAGATTAAAAGCCATCATGGACAGAAATTCTGATCTCTATGAAGCTGAACTGAGAGGCAAGAGGGAAGGCAAGAATGAAGGCAAAAGAGAAGGCAAGAGGGAAGGCAAAAGAGAGACAGCCCGCGCTGCTTTGTTGGAAGGTCTGGAGCCGCCCATTGTTGCCAAAATCACAGGCCTGCCACTGGAAACTATACAGAAGCTGAAAGCCAAACTATAACGAGGTGAAATATTGTCCCCCGCTTCTTTATACCAAATACCCCTATAATGGATACCGCAGAATCACTGCGGAAATGCAAGCCAGGGGGCGGCAGATAAATCGCGAGCGGTTCCGTAGACTTATGGGTATAATTATTTTATCGCCGGCGGTAGCGGCGAGATGTAAGTAAATATGAGCAAGCCAAGTAATAAGGTCTCAAAATCATTCAGGGGCGACTATTAATTATATATTTAATCCAGCTTCGCGTAGCTTTTTTAGCAGGCTACTGGAAGAAGGTAAGTCATCCAACTTAATTATCAAATAGCGAAGGCCAGCTGTTTCTATGCTCTGTATACTAAGCTGGTCAGGTTCAGCTTTCTTGTTTTGCCAACCTTTGGTGAGGATTAATAACAGCGGCTTCAGGTTTTGCTTTTCCACTATTAGCAGGTCAACCACCCTTTCCCGGAGACGGCGCTTGTATTCCGCCCGGTTGGGGATATTGGGGTTTGGGGTTAGCAGGTCAGCCAGCCTAACTTTGGGAAAAACCTGATAATTACTGTTGACCAGGATGCTATCAAGCATCTGGAAAAGCAAGATTTCCTCTTTGGAAAGCAGGCTTTCACGCTGGCGACTGGAGATTTCACTCAAGTCTACCCAGGTATCACCCAGGTCTATAATGGGTCCCGGAGAAGATGTTTTCTTGCTACTGCTTATATTTTCCTTGACAACATCTAAGATTAACTTGGCCAGAATCAGACCCAGGACGGCGATAATGGCTTGTCCCACAGAAATTACCTCCTCTAAATTCAATTCCAATCTCTTGCCAAAAGCTTCATGGATAAAGGTGCTCGCCTTCGCCGGGTGTCGCATTCATGCTTCGCCAACGCTCACTTTGTATATTTATGCAACCCCTTCTGCAAGAAAAGGGGTTTTTGCAGTGGAGTCAATTAAACGCTCTCTTCTTATGGTCAAGCAGTTTAAAAAATTTCGTTGCATTTACCTGCGGGGTTTTTAAGTATAGAATATAGAACAGAATTCTCTTGATGTTTGCGGCAGGAGGAGAACTAACTGTCTCTTCTCCTTTTGTTTCTTTATTTAAGCATCGGAAGAAACTGCGGAGCGGTTTCAACACAACGCTGCAACGAGGCGGGGGATTAGAACCCACCGTATGTGTTGTTAATAGGAACCCGGCCACTTAAAGAATCGGGACATATTTTACCTCGTTATAATAATTATACTGATTAGTATATCCTTTTCCCAGGATAGTCTTGAAGGAGGAAAAAATCGTGAAATATGAGAGTAGTCGAGGAAAATACCATTCCGTCACCGCCGCCGAGGCTATAAAAATGGGGATTAGCCCGGATGGAGGTCTTTTTGTTCCTGAATCTATTCCCCATCTGGATGACAAGCAATTAACTGCCATGGCCAGTGGTTCATACCAGGAAAAAACGTTTCATATTATCAGGCAGTTTTTGAGTGATTTTAGTGATGATGAGATTAAGAGCTGCATTGATGGAGCTTATAATCAGGACCGTTTTGATAACGAGAGAATAGCACCTTTGGTAAAACTTGATACAGGAGTATATATTCAAGAACTGTGGCATGGCCCTACCGCCGCCTTCAAGGATATGGCCTTACAGATGCTCCCACAGCTTTTAACCAGCAGTGCTCGTAAAACGGGAGAAAAGGCGGAAATAGTCATCCTGGTAGCAACCTCCGGGGATACCGGTAAGGCGGCTTTAGAAGGATTTAAAGACGTGGCGGGAACGAAAATTATTGTCTTTTATCCGGATGAGGGTGTAAGTGAAATACAAAAACGTCAAATGCTGACCCAAGAAGGCAATAATGTTTATGTGGTTGCAGTTCGCGGTAATTTTGACGATGCCCAGAACGGGGTTAAAAGGATTTTTTCCAACGAAGAATTTGCCGCCCGGCTGCTGCAAAACGGGCAGAAATTGTCATCGGCCAACTCCATTAACTGGGGACGGTTATTGCCCCAAATTGTATACTATGTGGCGGCCTATCTTGAATTGAAGGCTACTGGGATACTTGGGGAAGCGGAATCAATAAATATAGTGGTGCCCACCGGGAATTTCGGGAATATTCTGGCGGCTTATTATGCCTCCCGGATGGGGATTCCAGTAAAAAGGCTGATCTGTGCATCAAATGCCAATAATATTCTGACTGATTTTATCCAGACTGGTATCTATGACCGCCAGCGCAAGTTTGAAAAGACTATATCCCCATCCATGGACATTCTTATCTCCTCCAACCTGGAAAGGCTTTTATTTGAAGTAACCGCTCATGATGCCAGGCGAGTTGTTGCCTGGATGGAAGACTTGAAGAATAGGGGACGATACGAAATAGATACTGCTACTCGTAACGCTGTTCAGGACATATTCTGGGCGGATTTTTGCACCGACGAAGAGACCATTGCTACCATTCGCGACATTTGGCGGGAGCGGGGTTATTTATTAGATACCCATACGGCTGTGGCCGTAAATGTTTATCAAAAATACCGCTCTGAAACCGGGGATAAGACTATAAGTATTATTGCTTCCACCGCCAGCCCCTTTAAATTTGCCAGCAACGTGGCTCAGGCTGTTTTGGAGACTGAAGAGATGAGGGGCAAGGATGAATTTGAATTAATGAAGTTGCTCTCACAGCATACCGATGTAACTATACCTGCAGGATTGCAAGAACTGGATAGAAGGGAAATCAGACATCGCAGTGTCTGCTCCCAGCAGGGGATGGAAGAAATGCTTATGTCTTTTTTGCAACTGGGATAAACCGGCTTTGTCGGGTAATTCTCATACTGGCAGGCATAAGTCGCAATAAAAACAGAGTGAGGGCCAAGGGGGATAACCTCTTATTGCCAGGCTTTTTCCTCACTTTTTCTTAAAACACTGAAAGCAAAAGGAACATCCCTTTTGCTTTCAGTTTCAGTTATTATTACAGCCCCTTTATAATTTACCGCGAATGAAAAAATCCATGAGCTCATGGCCCTGCTCAATAATCATACCCTGACTGCCATTAATTTCATCATAAACCCCCGCTGGATTTTCCTGCGGACGGTTCTTGTCAAAAAACAGGAAAGGCACGGGTTCGGATGAGTGGGTCTGGATGGTCAGGGGAGTGGGGTGATCCGGTAGAATCAATACCCGCAGTTCCTCGAACTCATCCATTTCTTTTACTACCAAAGATACCACCTCTTTATCGAGCTGCTCTATGCTCCAGATTTTTTTCTCCAGATTGCCCTGGTGGCCGGCTTCATCAGGTGATTCAATATGCAAGTACACAAAATCCTGGTCCTGTTTTAATTCGTTTAAAGCGGCTCTGGCCTTACCGGCAAAATTGGTTACTATGCCGCCGGTGGCTCCTGCTACCGATACCGGTTTAAGCCCGGCAGAAATGCCTAATCCTTTTACCAGGTCTACTGCTGCTACTACTGAGCCATGAAGAGCGAATTTCTCTTGAAAGCTCGGCAGTGAAGGTTTACTCCCTTCCCCCCAGAACCAAACCGAAGTAGCCGGATTATGTCCAGCCTCCAGGCGAGACCGGTATAAGGGATGCTGCTGCAGGATAAGAGAGCTTTTTCTCATTATTTCCAGGAGGGGGGCGGAATCGCGTCCCTGAGGCAGGTATTCTTTAATTGGGCGTCCGGAAATATCATGAGGGGGAGTTAAGATTATTTCTCGACCTAATCCGTTTTTCCATAGCAGTAGGTGCCGGTAACTGATACCGGGATAAAAATTAAAACTAGCACTGCCCAATTCTTTTTCCAGGAGCTGCAACAACACGGCGGAATCCCGGGTATCAATTTCCCCCGCACTGTAATCGAGCATCTTGCGCTCACTATATTCTGATTCAGTTGACAGGCATACCAGGTTGCAGCGTAAAGCCAGGTCTTCATCCCCCATTTCCACCCCCATGCTTACTGCCTCCAGGGGGGATCGTCCCGTATAATAACGGCTGGGATCATAACCCATTACTGAGAGATTAGCCACATCGCTTCCCGGGGGAAAACCGGGTGGAATGGTATTGACCTGGCCGATAACGGCTTTTTTGGCCAGCAAATCTATATATGGGGTATAGGCATATTGCAGGGGAGTTTTATCCCCTAGTTCCGGAATAATATAATCAGCCATCCCGTCTCCCAGGATTACTAAATATTTCAAAGACTATCACTCCTGTAGCTTTTTTTATAGAGTATAACATTATTAAGGAAACAGTTGAAAAGATTGTTGAAGAAACCCGTAGTTGGGTATAATTAATAAGAAAGTAAGGAGTGAGGGGTAAGGTATGAGGAGCAGGAACATCAGTGTTTTTGTCTCTGGACTATAATATAATAAGTTAATTAACTTTAGTTGCTATAGATTATTTTATGGGGGTTCTTATGCAAAACGAATTTTACGATATTACTATACTGGGATGTGGCCCGGCGGGCTTATCTGCAGCCATAAATGCGACCATACGAAATAAAAAAGTATTGATAATCGGGGCCGAGATATGCAGCCCGCCCTTACACAAGGCCCAGAAAATCGATAATTACTTGGGTATTCCCGGAGTTAGAGGGGAAGAACTGCTGAATCGCTTTATGGAACATGCTCTGGACATGGGTATTGAAATCATCAGCACTAAGGCAGAAGCCATAAATGAAGCTGAGGGAGTATATAATATACTGGTCAAGGGAGAATTGCTAAAGAGCAAGGCTATTATCATAGCCACAGGCATCCCCTATAAACCTACACTACCCCGGGAGGAAGATATGCTAGGTCGGGGATTGGGCTACTGTGCTACCTGCGATGGTCCCATTTATCGGAGCAAGGATGTGCTGTTAATAGCACACAGCAGCGAAGCGGAAAGTGAAGCTAATTATATGGCGGAGATCTGCCGGAAGGTTTATTATTTGCCTCTCTACCAGGAAACAATGGAACTCGACCCTAGAATAGAGACTATAAATGGAAAACCAGGGGAAATTATTGGTTCTGACTTTGTTCAAGGGTTAAAACTAAAAGATGGTAGTGAAATAAGGGTTGAAGGTTTATTTGTTTTGGGCGGAGAAACGGCCCCTGATCGCTTAATTCCTGGCCTGGAGATAAGCGATAAACACATAAAGGTTAACCGGCAACAGGAAACCAATCTTCCCGGAGTATTTGCCGCCGGGGATTGTACCGGTCCTCCCTACCAGGTGGCGAAGTCAGTAGGAGAAGGACAGGTGGCTGGCCTTAATGCCAGCAAATATGTGGGAAAGAAATAATCAAAGTTGCGGAGATGATAAATATCGCTCACCTTCATAAAAAGAGTTTTCAGAGATGTCATAATTATAGGAGAATTATTATATAAAAGGATACAAAGGCAAAGGTGCTCTATACTAGAATTATAGGATTAAAACAAAGTGGGCTGTTAATGGTTGACTAAAATAGAGGCTGATGCTATAATAAACTTCGTTGCGGAGCCGTGGTGTAGCGGTTAACATGCCGGCCTGTCACGCCGGAGATCGAGGGTTCAAATCCCTTCGGCTTCGCCATAATACGCTTATTTTTTCGAGGGAGATAAACCTGCCTCGGTAGCTCAGGTGGTAGAGCAGCGGACTGAAAATCCGCGTGTCGGTGGTTCAAGTCCGCCCCGAGGCACCATGAAAAATGCGGAAGTGGCTCAGTGGTAGAGCATCGCCTTGCCAAGGCGAGGGTCGCGAGTTCGAATCTCGTCTTCCGCTCCATTGAATTCCAGGCGTTACGAAGTAACGCTTTTGTTTTGAATAGTATTTTAGTGAATTATTTGTTATAATAACATCGCATAAGCGAGGCATAGCAGTAGAGATTTTGGGCGGGTGGCGAAGAGGCTAACGCTGTGGTCTGCAAAATCACCATTCACCGGTTCGAATCCGGTCCCGCCCTCCATAATAGTAACTAAAGCCTTCCGTTTTTGGGGAAGGTTTTTTTATGCAAAGAATCTCTCATTTTTTCATGTTATTAGAATATAAAATTGCTAAATCGGAAAGCGAGCCAGTTACTCATTTTGCTTGCAAAAAGAAGGATGTTTTGATAAACTAATTCATGCGCTAGAGATAAATACGAAATGAGAAAACTACATGCCCGGGTGGCGGAATAGGCAGACGCACGGGACTTAAAATCCCGCGAGGTTTACCCCTCGTGCCGGTTCGACCCCGGCCTCGGGCACCATGAAATTAATAAATCCATCGTCTATACGGTGGTTTTTTTTTATTTAAACGGGATTAATATTTGCAAGAAAAAGATAATAAAGTACTTGCCATTCTTTTAAAAAATGATTATATTATAAACAATACCAAGAAGACAAACTTAGTCTGAAAAGGAGTTGCACCATGCAGATCACACGCCAGACCGAATATGCTATTAAGATATTAATTGAACTTGCTAAATCTCCTTTTGGAGAATTGATACCCAGCAAGCTTATTGCCGAGCAACAGGATATACCCGGCATGTTTTTGCAAAAGACGGTGCAACTTTTATCACGGGCTGGATTAGTCAGTACGCAACGGGGTATTCAAGGGGGGGTGAGACTAACAGTATCTGCAGACAAGATTACTACTGCTGATGTGATAACTGCAATCGAAGGACCTCTAGCTTTAAATCTTTGTTTATCGCCGGGTTATTCTTGTCCTAATATGGCAGATTGCCAGGTGAGACGTATTTTGGGGCGAGCCCAGGCGGCTTTGTTGCACGAATTACAGCAGGAAAGTATAGCAGATATAGTAGAAGGGAAACTGGCCAAGTGATGGATAAGAGCCCTTAACCTGGGCGGTATTACCACAAATAAGACAAACATAATCAACAATATCTTATAGAGAGGGGAAATATATGATGTTTTGTAATCAGTGTGAACAGACTTCCAAGGGTGCAGGTTGTACTGTGGTAGGAGTTTGTGGCAAGAATTCTGAGGTGGCGGTTTTGCAGGATCTCCTAACATTTTCCTTGCGGCGTTTAGCTATCTACGCCAGGGCCGCTCATCAAGCCGGCTTGATTACTACGGAATTAAATTATTTCATTACTGAGACTCTCTTTAGCACTTTAACCAATGTTAATTTCGATGCCAGCGATTTTATTAGCTGGTTGGAAAAAGCGGAGAAGAAGATAGAATTATTAAAGGAGAAGCTGATGCCGCTGGGGGTTGAGGTAGTCTTGCCAGCTTCTATGGAATCATTTGTTCTGGCAAAAGAGATGCCGCAGATGTTAGAACAAGGACAAGATCTGGCGGGCTTGGAAAAGCTGTCAGGCGATCCTGATTTGAATTCATTGCAGCAGCTTCTGCTTTATGGAGTTAGGGGAATTGCCGCTTATGCACACCATGCAGCTATTTTGGGACAGGAAGACCAGTCTGTTTATGATTTCATCTACGAAGCTCTGGCTGATTTGGGAAGCGAAAAGGATATGAACGAATGGTTAACCTTGCTTATGAAATGTGGTGAAATTAACCTGCGGGCCATGGAACTATTAGATGCCGGTAATACCGGATCATTCGGGCATCCTGCCCCTACTCCGGTGGCTCTGGGGACGAAAGCTGGAAAATGCATTCTGGTCTCCGGGCATGATCTAAGAGATCTCAAAATCCTGCTGGAGCAGACTGATGGCAAGGGAATAAATATTTATACCCATGGTGAAATGCTGCCGGCTCATGGTTATCCGGAACTTAAAAAGTATAAACACCTGGTCGGTCATTATGGTACAGCCTGGCAAAATCAGAAGAAGGAATTTGCTGCTTTTCCGGGGGTTATATTGATGACAACCAACTGCATTCAGGAACCCCAGATAGCTTATGCCCAAAATATCTTTACTACCGGGCCGGTAGGCTGGCCGGGAGTTGCTCATGTGGAAAATAAGGATTTTAGTGTAGTAATAAATAGAGCCTTGGAATTGCCAGGTTTTGAATATGATAGTGATAAGGGCATGGTTTTGGCCGGATTTGCCCACTCAGCCGTGCTGGGAGTAGCCGGAGCTATTGTTGAAGCTGTGAAGAATGGAGCGATTAAACATTTCCTGCTGGTAGGCGGTTGTGATGGTGCCAGGGTTGGAAGAAGCTATTATAGCGAACTGGTGGATAAGGCTCCCAACGATACAATTATTCTCACCCTGGGTTGTGGAAAATTCCGTTTCTTCGACTATCAGTTGGGTGATATTCAGGGTATCCCTCGTTTAATCGACCTGGGCCAGTGTAATGACGCTTACTCAGCGGTGCAAATAGCCGTTGCTTTGGCGAAGGCCTTTGATTGTGAAGTCAATGACCTGCCCTTGTCCCTGGTTCTGTCCTGGTATGAACAAAAGGCGGTATCCATTCTCCTCAGCCTTCTCTATCTGGGAATCAAGAATATTCGCCTGGGGCCATCTCTTCCGGCTTTTGTATCCCCTGGAGTATTGCAATTTCTGGTAGATAACTTCGGTATTAAACCCATTAGCTCGGCAGAAGAAGATCTTCGGGCCATACTGGCTGGATAATTATATTAATAGTCAACATAAAGAAGGTGAAATCAACTATGAAGTGGACCAAGGAAGCTGAGCTTGAACTTAAAAAGGTACCGGTATTTGTTCGCAAAATGGCAAAAAAAGCGGTGGAGATGGATGTGGGGAATGCTGGCAGAGACCTGGTAACAGCTGAGGATTTAAAAATTGCCCGGGAAAAGCATATAAGTTTTGCGGAAGAGCAGCCGGAACAGGATGGTCCAAAGCCCACTCGTATAGCCATTGTACGCTGTGAAACGGTTTCTGAGGTATGCCCGGGCGTAGCTTGCTTTAAAGCCTTTAAGCAGAGGCGGGCATATTTTAAGGATTACGGACCGGAAACTGAAATAATTGGGTTTTTTACTTGTGGGGGGTGTCCGGGAAGGCGGGTATCAAGATTGGTAGAGAAATTAAAGCCTTTTAACCTGGACATACTGCATCTTTCTTCCTGTATGTTGTTGGAGAATTCTTATCCTGCTTGCCCCCACAAGGAAGAAATTAAAAAGATAGCAGAAGCTATGGGTGTCAAGGTAGTAAGCGGAACCCACCACTAAATTAGCGCAAGGACGGGAGCGACCGAGCCAGGTCGGGTGCGATGCCCACCGGGTAGGGCCTGCCAGCCACCCGTAGCCAGCAAAAGCGGTTTCATCGGCGGCTACCCTGACAGCAGCTTCCGGCCCAGGGATACACGACCAAAGCAGAAGCGGCCGCAACGATTGTGAAACTGCTGTAAGCTGTGAAATAGAGGCAAATTATGAAGGGGAAACATGCAAAGGGATGCCTTTAATTAATAAAGCGGTATCCCTTTTGCATTAAACATGCTTTGAGAAAAATATTCGAATAAATAAGGAAAGGACTTTTATAATTAACGTAACAAAATATCTCACATCGAGTTTATCTTTATAAGATCTGATAGTTGTCTAATCACTCAAAATCCGATACTTTTTAGCGTATTCCGAATAACGCTAAAAAGTATCGGATTTCCGCAAAGAAGTGTGAACCCTATATTTTATAACCCCTATCTACTTTTGCGGTTCAAACGGAAGAAGGAAGAAATAAACCCTGAACGTCGTTCGGGCAAATCACTCACGTCGCTCTTGACCAGTCGTAACAAGATATCCTCCAAGCTGCTTTCCTGTAAACCAAAGGACAATACTCTGGCATCATGTGCTAAAGCCTCCTGCATGATGCGAGGCCGGAGTTCCTCTTGCTTGGTGGCATTGATGTATAACCTGTCTCCACTCTCTTCAATACGATTAACTCCAGGTATTTTATGCAAAGCTTCTGCCACCTGTTGATTCGGACCTGCCATAGATAGTTCAATATTCAGGCTATCGCTTGCGGTACTGCGCAGATGGTCAATGGTATCCATAGCCACCAAATGGCCGTGGTCGAAAATTCCCACCACATCGCAAATAGCCTCAACTTCCGGCAGGACATGAGAGGACATCAGTACGGTTACTTCCCTCTCTTGGCGCAGCCTCAGAATTAATTCCCTCATGTTCTTCGCACCAAGCGGGTCTAAGCCCAGTGTAGGCTCGTCTAAAAAGAGAACTTGAGGGTCTGAAAGCAACGCCTGAGCCAAACCTAAACGGTGCCTCATTCCTCTTGAATAACCTCCCACCAATACGTTCTTCTTATCCATCAGCCCAACAAGTGCTAACGCGTAGTCGATACGCCGGTTTTGTTCATTAATCGGGACGTCCAGCAGACGGCATATATAGCGCAAAGTTTCCAATGTGGTCATCCGAGTGTAGAAAGCTGGGTTTTCGGCTACATATCCTATGTGAGAGCGTACCATCATAGGGTCCTTAACCACATCATACCCCGACACGATTGCAGTTCCGCTGTCGGGACTGATTAAACTGACCATCATCTTAAACGTAGTGGTCTTGCCCGCTCCGTTTAGCCCCAGCAAGCCGAAAGAACCGCCCTTCTTGACTGAAAAGCTCACATTGTCCACTGCTTTAAGGTCGCCATACCATTTCGTTAATCCTTTAGCATCAACTGCGAAGTCGTTCATTGTGCCTCCTCCTAATTCTTAAAGGTTACGTTCTGCCGCTCGAAAATAATACTGGCTGACAGCAGCACAACAAATGTCATGATTAGCAGCGATGCACAGGTAAGTCCGGCATCATCGGGAACGGAAAGTGCGTACTTCTGATACTTGGAGAAAACACTCAGAAAGAATTTTACTATGATCGACAGCCCGGCAAAACTGTCAATATGCAATCGCAGGCCGACTTGTCTAAGGAATTCTCCCCCGAGAGGATGGGCAGGGGCCATGAAGACTAAGGCGCAAAGTGCTGTGGTGGCTGTAGTCGGTGCAAACATTGATATCAGTATCGTAATTGCCAGGAATAGCAAAGATACGCAGGTAATGATTGCCACAAACGTCATCCATTGGCTGAAGGAAGGCATGGGAAGATGCCAGCGGTACTGAGAAATACCCGATAGCTGTGCCCAGAAATAAGCGGCGATTAATTCAGCAACCAGAAAGGGCACAATCATGAATACATAAGCCATGAATTTGCCCAGGAGTAAAGAACGGCGAGGTAACGGTTTGGACAGAACCAGTTCCATCGTACCCTTCTCCTTTTCGCCGACTACTGCATCCATTGCAGTAAGAATGCCGATCATGGGGCACAGAACCGCAAACAATTCAAAGAAGGGGTCCAACACGTTCTTAGAGTTGGCCGTAGGCCCCACTTCCGTATACAGCGCCATTAGTATGGCACCAAAAATAAACATCAGTAAAAATGCAGTTTTATAGTTTCGCATATTCTCCCGAAGTTCCCATTGCATCACCGCCAGCGTCTTCAACGTTAATCATCTCCGTTTTGTAGCACAAATTATCCAGCACACTCAAGCGTGCAATACTATTGACGGTACCTTTCATATTACATTCTAGCAGTAAAGTCGGAAGTTGACTATAGTACCGCGAAGACACAGTCCAAAACTAGCGTCTGTCAATCCGTATATTTACTAATTCTCCAGAAAACTATTTACCATAAAGTTGTATTTATAAAAAGAATACCAGTCAAGAATCGGGTTATGAATGAGATTAAAACAGGCAGGGGGCAGGATAGCTGTTGAATAACCATAAATCAAGTTAAGAAAGCGGACAGAAGCCGGCTGTATATAGTAGAATAAGCTTAATGGGAGAAATATCGGTATTTACAGAGAATGAAGAAAGAAGGCGTGAATGGGAGAAAAAATGAAGGGGGATTATTTGATGAAAAAGCTTTCCGAGAACGTAATGGTATTGGGTAATGGTTATTTCAACTTCTACCTGGCAGGAAAGGAAAAAGCAGCCTTGCTGGAATGCGGGACCAGAGCCGGAGCAGCAATATTTAAGGAGCAGTGGTCCCAACTGCAGGATAAGCCAGAGGTAAAGTACATAGTAATTTTGCATTCTCATTTCGACCATTCCTGTGGTGTGCCTATTCTAAAAGAAATCTTTCCCGAGGCTCAGGTACTGGCCAGTGCTACGGCTCAGAAACTGCTTTCCAAGGAGCGGATAGTAAAGGATTTATACCGCAATGATGCGATAGTATCGGAATCTTATATTAAAAACGGTTTTTTAAAGGAAAAACCGGATACCTCAGAATTGGATAATATTCCG
Organism: Syntrophomonas wolfei subsp. methylbutyratica; assembly: GCF_001570625.1. GTDB lineage: Bacteria > Bacillota > Syntrophomonadia > Syntrophomonadales > Syntrophomonadaceae > Syntrophomonas > Syntrophomonas methylbutyratica. Next base: position 219,976 of record NZ_BBQT01000003.1, read on the forward strand.
GTGGATCGTACGGTAGGTGAAGGTGATATTGTGGGTCTGGGGCAGGGGTTGCAGCTTAAAATACTGGATGCTCCCGGTCATAGTGTTTGTTCCATTGCTGCTTATCTGGAAACGGATCAAGCTATGTTTCTATCTGATGCCGCCGGTTATCGCAGCAGCGAAAGCGAGATTTCTCCGGTCTTTTTCCAGGGCTATGATAACTATATGAATACTCTTAATAAGCTTATGTCCTATCCGGCTAAAATCCTGGGAGTAGCACATGGCGATATTCCGCTTGGTGATGAAGTGGATAAGTTCTACCAGCAAACAATACAAGCAGCAGAAAAAGGATTTGAGTATATCAAAAATTGCCTGAATGAAGGGGTCGGGGAAAAGGACTTGGCCGACAGGCTCTTTAAACGCTATATCAAGGGAGGACTGGCTTATTACCCCGAAGCTATGATGCTGGGGGCCATGCAGCTTTTAATTGCTAGTGTAAAGTTGAAGATGTAATATGGATTAATAGGGTATTTGAGCATGAAAAGGGTATTCTGTTAATGTGTAAAAAGTGAGGAGCAGGGGGTAGGGAGCGAGGGTTTAATTCAAATCATCCCTTACCTATACAATTTTTACAAAATGAATCTATTCTGATATGGTGCTTTATAGCAAGAATATGCTGACAATTGTTTTACCAGCAAGTAGTCATGCAGGTACTGCTTTTACTAGAGTTAGCGCAGTACCTGCATGACTTTTTCAAGAAAATATTACTAGTATTACGAGCTAGAATAAAGCTCTTAATAGTTATAAATATATTTGTTGTATATTACAAGCTTCGGGCAGTACAGATGTTATTCTGTGGGTATTATATATTCTACAATATAATTGAAAATTCGGGAGCTACCCAAAAAAATACAAGAAGCAGAATGATAAATGGAGTAATCGGTTGAAAAATCAGGGAAAATAACCCATACTAGTTGCAGGAAAAACAATAAGTGTTTTAGAAGATTTATAATGAGAAAAATGAGGTGGATTTGATGCTTCCATTTCCGCTATGTCTGCAATTGGGGTTTGGGTTCGTTTCCGGTGCTTTGTCGGCTAGTTTAGGCCTGGTGCTGGTAAATATTTTTCCCCAGCCGAAAAAGATAGTGTTGACCGGTTTATGTTATATGGTAGCGCTAGCGTTGGTAAGAAGTTTGGATCTGCCTTTTGGGGTTCCCTTTACTATACTTACACTGTTTTTGGCCGTAATAATTATGCCTATTTGGAGGCTATCCCTGTTCAGGTCTGTTTTGGTAACTGTTATTGGCACTCTTATCCTGGTGCTGGCTGAATCAGTATTTTCTCCCTTGATACTTAATTTTATGAATATTAACTTTGACGACATAGTATTGCAGCCTCAACTGGCGGTTTTTATGCCTCTGCCACAAATTGTTCTATCAAGTATCATCATTTTCGTATGTTTGAAGTTTAATCTACATATTTTTGATTTCAGGGTTATGAAAGTGAGCGATTCCCTTCACTTAAATGGCAAAAGGTTTAATATAGTACTGGGATTGGTATTTTCCCTGTTATCCCTTATTATAGTGCAGATTGTTTGTAACGCAACGATATTTAATGTTCAACCAAACTATGTATTCAAGACACTGTCCAGTGCAACAATAGGTTATATTACCAATGTTGCTGTGGTATTACTTTTTATCATTATTATCTTACTAATAATACAATTTATTGAATTAACCGACAAGGAAAGCCAATTTATAATCCAGTCATCGTATTTAGATTCAATCGAGGAGTTGTACACGGCGCTAAGAGCCCAGAAACATGATTTGGCAAATGATTGGCAGGTTCTTTATGGATTGATGCAATTGGGGGATTTGAAGGAAGCTCAAAAATACCTGGAAGAATTGATGGGAAAAAGTATTTCCTCCGATAGATTTGTTGTTACTGGTGAACCGGGCCTGTCCGCTCTCTTGTATATCAAATCCGGGATAGCCCTGGCTGATGGCATCAAATTTGATGTCAGTGTCGAAGCCCTTATGGATCAAAAACATATTTCTACCTACGAACTGAACCGGGTAGTGGGGAATTTAATCAACAATGCCTTTGACGCGGTGGCAAGTCTGGAAGAGAATAAAAGATTGGTGCAGGTAAGGATTTTTGAGGATGAGGACAAGCAGGTGGTGGAGGTGGCTAATTACGGTAAGATAGATGATGAAATCAAAGAAAGGGTATTTCAAAAGGGCTTTTCTACCAAAACAGGTAAACATTCCGGTTTGGGGCTGTATATTGTAAAAGAACTGGTGGAGCAAAGAAATGGTCAGGTACGAGTAGAGAATCGGGGAGATATGGTTGTCTTTGGTATTTACCTTCCTAAGGGCCCAATAAATAAGGGGGGAGTTCATGCACTCTCTAGCCGAAAGTATCGCGAAATGGCTGGTTAGCAAATCTGAGCATCCTTTTAATCAAGAGGAAATCCGCTATGGAACTGAAGTATTCCTGGGAACTGCGGTTCAAATAGCCCTTATACTTTCTATTGCTTTTTTACTGGGATTATTTAAAGAAACCGTATTTTTGTTTTTTTCAGCAGCAGTGTATAGACGTTATTCAGGCGGGATTCATTGCGAAAAATATTATCGTTGTACTATTACCAGCTTAGCAGTATTTCTTTTTTTAGCTTATTTGCTTAATTTTATTGTTTTGAGCAGTTTTATTTGGATATTTTCTATGGCATTGCTTGTTTCAATTGGAGCAATAATTTTTCTGGTACCGGTTGATGATCCGAAAAACCCCATAGTTGACCAGGAGAAAAAAGAAAGCCTAAAACACAGGACTGCTTTGGTTCTTCTTGGTCTTTTTTTAATGGCTTTATTGGCTGCAAATATTTTGCATGACTTTAATATGGCATACGCTATACTGATAGGGGTATTATGGCAATCTTTTACGTTAACCGCTTGGGGACAAAGATCTGTTTCCACTTTGGATCAGGTTTTTGCATATATAGAAAAAATATTTATACGGAAGGAGGGTCAAAATGTTTAGCAAAATTAGTTCTTTGATGTGTACTTCATTAGCCGCCTTCTTTGCACTGATCACACTAAGCAATGCTCAAATATGCTGTCCTTTATTTCTTTACCAGCCCGAATTGCCCAAAAAAGAATAGGAAACCATACTTTGCATCTTTAAGTTGATGCTATATTCAGGGGATTAATCCCCTGAATTTTTTAGGGAGAAGAGCTTGATTATATTATATCAATTGCTTACACTGATGGTACTTTACCGCTATTGCCAATGCTAAAACTGGAGGTTTATTTTGCGATTTTGGAGTAGTTTTTTGCTGGTCGTAATACTGGATAGAATAAGCAAAGCCTGGGTTCTGGCGTCGTTTTTGCCGGGGGAAAGCCGGATAATTGTTGAAGGGGGCATTTATTTAACCTATGTACAGAATAGAGGAGCAGCTTTTGGCCTGATGCCAGGGAAGTCATGGCTGTTTTTTATTTCTGCGCTCCTGGTTATAACGGCTTTAGTGGTTTATAACTGGCGCGGTAAGGCTTCACCGCTTGAAGCACTGTCTACCGGTCTTATCGCTGGTGGTGCCCTGGGAAATCTTATTGACCGCTATTTCTATGGTTTTGTAATTGATTTTATTGACCTGGGTTGGTGGCCGGTTTTCAACCTGGCCGACAGCGCTATAGTCTGTGGGGGAGTATTACTGCTAATATTGATTTTGCTTGATGGAAAAAGAGAGGAAAGAAATGCCTAGAACTGAGATCCTGCTGGTGGACGAAGAAATGGAAGGCGAGAGACTGGATGCCTTTGTCGCAGAACAATTGGATGAACTTTCCCGCTCGCTGGTTAAAACCCTGATTGAAAATGGAGAAATTAGGGTTGATGGCAAACAGCAGAAGCCCAGTTACCGGCTTAAAGCCGGGGAAGAGATAATAGTGGAGATACCCGCTGTACGGGAGCTTAAACTTAAAGCTCAGGACATACCTCTGTCTTTTATATACCAGGATAAAGATATTGCGGTAATTGATAAGCCCAAAGGAATGGTGGTACACCCGGCCCATGGCAACTGGGAAAACACTCTGGTAAATGCCCTGCTTTTTCATTTAAAAGACCTTTCCGGTATAAATGGAGAATTGCGGCCCGGAATCGTACACCGCCTGGATAAGGATACCTCCGGGGTTATGGTGGTAGCGAAAAACGATATGGCCCACCGCCAACTGGCGGCGCAAATCAAGGATCACAGTATAAACCGGGAGTATATTACCCTGGTTCATGGAATAATAAAGGAAAATCTGGGTAGTATTGAAGCTCCCATAGGGAGGAGCAAACTGGATCGAAAAAAGATGGCAGTTATCGCCGGGGGGCGTGCAGCCGTTAGCCATTATCAGGTATTGGACAGATTGGGCAACTATACTCTATTAAAAGTAAAGCTCTTAACCGGGCGTACCCATCAAATAAGGGTTCATTTTGCCTATATCAAGCATCCGGTAGTAGGGGATCCTCTTTATGGTTCGGGAAAAAAGCAGTTAGGGCTTGATACCCAGGCCTTACACGCCCATTTGTTGGGTTTTAAACATCCGAGCAGTGGAGAGTACCGTGAATTTAGGAGCGAAGTGCCCCCTTATTTTGAATGTATACTTTCTGATTTGAGAAACAAACGTTGACAAATATTCCATAGTTTTAGTAGAATCAGTTAGGACCTTTAAGTTGGCCCCGTGAGGCTAGCAAGGAATGATGAAGAGCAGCACCTGCCTGGCCTTATGCTTGGCAGGTTTTTGTTTTAACGAGGTAAGGAGGCGTTATTATTGGTCTTAAGAGAAAAGCATGCCATCATGGATGAGATGGGTATGAAGAGAGCCCTTACCCGTATTGCCCACGAGATCATTGAGAGAAATAAAGGCGTGAAGAATGTAGCAATAATCGGCATTCGCCGGAGAGGAGGGCCTCTGGCCCAGCGCCTGGCCCTGCGCATAGAAGATATTGAAGGAATCAAGATACCGGTAGGGATTCTGGATATCACCCTCTACCGGGACGACCTTACCACCCTGGCCCAACAACCTCAGGTTCACCGAACGGAAGTAAATTTTGATATCAACGGCAAAAGGCTGGTTTTGGTGGATGATGTTCTATATACCGGCAGAACTATACGGGCCGCATTGGATGCTTTGATTGACCTGGGGCGGCCGGAATGTATTCAGCTTGCGGTATTGATAGATCGAGGGCACCGGGAGTTGCCCATAAAAGCAGATTTTATAGGTAAAAATGTACCCACTTCGCGACAAGAGAACATCGAAGTATATGTAAAAGAACTGGATGGAAAAGATGGAGCGGTGATACAAGAAATAATAGACTCGTAGGATTTACCCTTTAAACTGGTCCCGAGAGGCCGGCAAGGGAAAGGTTCCAGAGTATCGACTGAAAGCTTTCCTTGCTGCCCGGCAAGGAAAGCTTTTTTAACTTGGGAGTGAACTAATGACAGCTTCATAAAGGGGAATATTAGTATCAGGTTTATCCGATGACTAACTCGCTCTAAGACTCCCGCCTCTATAGGCGGGAGTAAGAGCGACTAAGTCTCTGGATAAGTGCGACTAAGCTTCAGATGGAGTTAAAACTCCACCTGAAGCAAGTCTTACTTCATTGAGAGGGGGCTTTAGTTTGAAGCTGGATAGAAAAGACTTGTTGGGACTGCGAGATTTGAGCCGGGAGGAAACGGAACTGATTTTGAATACGGCCATACCCATGAAAGATGTTATTGGCCGGGATATTAAGAAGGTGCCTACTTTAAGAGGCAAAGCTATGGTAACGGTGTTTTATGAGAACAGCACCCGAACCCGCACCTCTTTTGAATTGGCCGGCAAATATTTGAGCGCAGATACGGTTAACCTGTCGGTATCCACCAGCAGCGTGCAAAAGGGCGAGAGCCTGAGAGACACCATCAAGACTATTGAGGTAATGGGTTTTGATTTAATAGTAATGAGGCATGCCATGAGCGGTACCCCCCATTATGTCGCCCGCAATACCCGGATGAGGGTTATTAACGCTGGGGATGGAGCCAACGAACACCCCACCCAGGCTTTGTTGGATATGTATACCATCAAAGAAAAGAAAGGAACTCTGGAAGGCTTGAAAGTAGCTATAGTAGGGGATATTCTGCATAGCCGGGTAGCTCGTTCCAATATTTACGGTCTGAGTAAATTCGGCTGTGATATCCGGGTGGTAGGCCCGGCTACATTAATGCCCCCTGGTGTGGAAAAATTGGGGGTCAAGAGCTATTACAGCCTGGACGAAGCCATCGATGGGGTTGATGTAATAAATATTTTGCGTATTCAACGAGAGAGACAAGCGAGCGGTCTTTTTCCTTCGCTGGATGAATATGCCCAACTCTATATGCTAAGTCCCCAGACCCTGGCCCGGGCCAAGGATGATGTTCTGGTTCTTCATCCCGGTCCCATAAACCGTGGAGTGGAAATATCCAGCGAACTGGCCGACAGTACCCAGGCCCTGATCAACGAGCAGGTAACTAACGGGGTGGCGATCAGGATGGCTCTTTTGTTCCTGATGATGGGAGGTGGGCGAGATGAGATTACTTATTAAAGGGGGAAGGCTAATCGACCCCTTCAAACGCATTGATGCTGTTCAGGATCTATTGGTGGAAGACGGTAAAGTCCGGAGTCGGGGTGATCAGCTGGATGATAGCGGCTGTGAAATAATCGATGCCAGCGGGAAAATAGTCTGCCCGGGTTTTATCGACATTCATGTTCACCTTCGGGAACCCGGTTTTGAATACAAGGAAGATATAGCTTCCGGTAGCAGAGCAGCGGCTTGTGGGGGTTTTACTACGGTTTGCTGTATGCCCAATACTGAGCCGGTGATAGATAATGAAGCGGTGGTAGGTTTTGTCAAGGAAAAAGCTCGAAAGGTCGGCATAGTCAATGTTTTGCCGGTGGGAAGCATTAGTAAAAAGCAGTCTGGTGTGGAATTAAGCGAAATTGCCGAGTTGGTAACGGCCGGATGTGTGGCCATATCCGATGATGGCAAGCCCGTCATGAAGGCCAATATTATGCGTAATGCTCTGGATTACGCCAAAATGTTCGGCCTGCCGGTATTATCGCATTGCGAGGATCTTAACCTGGTAAACGGGGGATTGATGCATGAGGGCTACTACTCCACCATTTATGGGTTAAGAGGGATACCAGCTGCAGCTGAAGAGGTAATGGTAGCTCGTGATATTATTTTAGCCCGGTTGACTGGCGGGCATTTGCATATTTGCCATGCTTCCACGGCAGGTTCCATGGCCCTGATTCGCCAGGCCAAAGCTGAGGGATTGAAGGTAAGTTGTGAAGTGACTCCCCACCATTTGACCCTGAGTGATGAAATAATAGACGGCTATGATGCCGATACCAAAGTAAATCCCCCCTTACGCTCCGAGGAACACCTGCTGGCTTTGCGGGAGGCCTTGCTTGATGGCACCGTGGATTGTATTGCCACCGATCATGCTCCTCACCATTTTGAAGCCAAGGACTGTGAATACGAGTTGGCTGCCTGCGGAATATCCGGATTGGAAACGGCGATAGCAGTAATAATGGATAAGCTGGTGAGGCCTGGACTTTTGGATATTAAGGATATGGTCAAGTTGTTTACTACCGGGCCGGCCAGGGTGATGGGACTTGATAAAGGCACTTTGGGAGAAGGGAAGCCGGCAGACATAACGATTATAGACCCGGAAATGCTCAAAACCGTGGATCCCCGGACTTTCAAATCCAAAGGCAAGAATACACCTTTTAAGGGTATGGAACTCCAAGGCTGGCCCTGTATGACTCTGGTTAACGGGGTGCTGATAGCGCAGAATGGTGAAATATTACTGAAGAAACAATTCTAATGACTTGACTAAGGGAGTGATTACCGGGTGAATGGATATCTGGTTCTAGAGAATGGCCGGTATTTTCGGGGCAAACTATTGAATGATTGTCGCATGGCTGGAGGGGAAGTGGTGTTCAGCACGGCTATGATAAGCTACCAGGACATTATTACTGATCCTTCATACTATGGACAGATAGTGGTTATGACCTACCCGCTGGTAGGAAATGTAGGTTTTAATGAAAAAAGCTTCGCTTCCCGGGCAGCCATGGTTAAAGGGCTGGTTTTAAGGGAAGCTACCGATTTCCCCAGTCATTATGAGATGGAAACTGATCTTATTTCCTTTCTTAATAAGAGTGAAATTCCCGTGCTTACCGGGGTGGACACCCGGGCCTTGACCCGGGTTATTCGTCATGAGGGAAGCATGGGCGGCCTAATTATCGATAATCTCGATGATAAGGAATGGATGATGGAAAAAGCGAGACTGGCTGCGGAAGAATTGCAGGGTGACTTGGTTCGCTTTGTCAGTCGTAAAAATATTATGAAATTTGGCAATGGTACTAAAAAAATAGTTTTACTGGATTTGGGAACCAAAAAGGGGGTAATTGATTCTCTGGTACGCCGGGATTGTGAAGTGATTGCTGTTCCCGCTAATACCGGAGCTCGGGAGATATTAAGGCTTCATCCTGATGGAATACTGGTTTCCGATGGGCCGGGAGATCCCGGAGCTATTGGCTATGCGATTGATACCTGTCGTGAGCTCTTGGGAAAGGTAGCTCTTTTGGGAGTGGGTCTGGGTCATCAGATTCTAGCCCTCGCCATGGGGGCCAGTATACTGCGCCTGCCTTATGGTCACCGGGGAAGCAATCACCCGGTTAAGAACCTGGAAAACAACCGGGTATATATCACCACGCAGAATCATGGTTTCAGCCTGGAGGAATCTTCGCTTAGCGGTACCGGAATCGAAGTAACTATGAGGAGTTTGAATGACGGTAGTATTGAGGGAATCAGACATCAGGAAATGCCGGTGTTTTCACTGCAATTTGATCCGGAAGGTTACCCGGGATTCAGTGAGACTGGTTTTTTCTATGATGATTTTATCAGACAAATAGGCTAATAAGGAAAGAATGTCATTAAGGAAAGGGGACACACCTGCTGCGCAGGAATGTCATTAAGGAAAGGGGACACACCTGCTGCGCAGGAATGTCCCCATGGAGGAGATTGTATGCCGATTAAGGAAGATTTGCACAAAGTACTGGTAATTGGATCAGGGCCTATTATCATAGGGCAGGCAGCCGAATTTGACTATGCTGGCACCCAGGCCTGCCGGGCATTAAAAGAGGAAGGCATCGAAGTAGTGCTATTAAACAGCAATCCCGCTACGATAATGACTGATGCCAATATTGCCGATCATGTTTACTTCGAGCCCATAACGGTGGAAACGGTCAATAAGATTATTGCCCGGGAAAAACCGGATGGCATAATTGCCAATCTGGGCGGACAGGTAGGTTTAAATATGGCTTTGGCTCTTGATAGGGCGGGAATATTGGAGAAAACGGGAGTTCCTTTGCTGGGTATGCCGTTGGATGCCATTGCCCGGGCTGAAGATAGGGAAAAGTTCAAAGAAACTATGCAAGAAATCGGCGAACCTATCCCCGAAAGCGACATAGTACATTCAGTGGAAGAGGCCATTCGTTTCGCCGAGAAGATTGGTTACCCGGTTATTGTACGCCCGGCATATACCCTGGGAGGAACCGGGGGAGGCACGGCCTATGATAATGAAGAGCTACAGCAGATAGTGGTTAAAGGCTTGAAAAACAGCCCCATAAATCAAGCCTTGATTGAAAGAAGTGTAGCCGGCTTTAAAGAAATTGAATTTGAAGTAATGCGGGATGCCAATGACAACTGTATAACTATTTGCAGCATGGAAAATGTTGACCCCGTTGGCATACACACCGGGGACAGCATAGTGGTAGCACCAGCTCAGACCCTGAGTGATGAAGAATACCAAATGCTGCGGGCTTCTTCTCTAAAAATTATCCGCCACTTGAAAATAGTCGGGGGTTGCAATGTTCAATACGCTCTGGATCCTTTCAGCAAAAAATATTATGTTATTGAGGTTAACCCCAGGGTAAGTCGTTCCAGCGCCCTGGCCTCCAAGGCAACCGGATACCCTATTGCCAGGGTTACCACCAAATTGGCTATTGGTTATATGTTGGATGAAATACCCAACGCAGTAACCGGTAAGACCACCGCCTGTTTCGAACCGGCTATAGATTATGTGGTTCTTAAGGTACCCCGCTGGCCCTTTGACAAGTTTGTTTTCGGTGACCGCAAACTGGGGACTCAGATGAAGGCTACCGGCGAGGTTATGGCCATCGACCGCAGCTATGAAGCGGCTTTCCTAAAATCCATTCGCTCCTTGGAAATAGGCCTGAACGGCCTGCGACTGCCGGTACTGCAAGAAATGAAAGACGAAGAGCTGCGCCAGCGTTTGGAACATGCGGATGATGAAAGGACCTTTATTATTGCTGAAGCCTTGAGCCGGGGATTTTCCCTGGACGAAATCTGGGAGATTACCAGGATAGATAAATATTTCCTGAAAAAAATGAAAAACATTATAGATTTTGCCCGGGTACTGGAAGAGAAAGAACTGGATTATGAATTATTGCGAGAGGCCAAGAAGATTGGCTTTTCCGATTTTGAAATAGCTGCAATCAAGGGACAAACGGAAGAAGAGATGCGAAAACTAAGAAAAAAAGCGGGGATTCTTCCAACTTATAAACTGGTGGATACCTGTGCGGCTGAGTTTGATGCTGACACCCCTTATTTTTATTCCTGTTATGAAGAGGAGAATGAGGCCTGGCATGATCCGAACACGCGTAAAATTCTGGTTATAGGGGCGGGTCCAATCAGGATCGGACAGGGAGTGGAATTTGATTATTGCTCGGTGCACTGTGTTTGGGCTTTGCGGGATGCAGGTATAAAGGCCATCATTGTAAACAATAACCCGGAAACCGTCAGCACCGATTTTGATACCTCTGACCGCCTGTATTTCGAGCCCCTGGTTTATGAGGATGTTATGAACATCATCGACGAAGAACAACCCGAAGGGGTCATCATCCAGTTTGGCGGGCAAACCGCCATTAACCTGGCCGCTGCTTTAAGCCGGGCAGGAGTAAAGATCCTGGGTACTTCCAACGACAATATTGACCGGGCGGAAGACCGCGAGCGCTTTGATTTGATGGTGGAGAAACTGGGCATCCCCCGCCCCCCGGGGAAAACCGTGTTTTCTGTGGAAGAAGCGGTCAAAGCAGCGGAAAAGATAGGCTATCCGGTTCTCTTACGGCCTTCTTATGTACTGGGGGGGAGGGCTATGGAAATAGTTTATAATGTCGATGAACTCAGGCAATACATGCAAACGGCAGTAAATGTCAACCGGGAACACCCGGTACTGGTAGATAAATACCTGCTGGGCAAAGAAATTGAAGTGGATGCCGTTTGTGATGGTAAACAGGTTCTTATCCCAGGGATCATGCAACACATTGAGCGTGCCGGGGTTCATTCCGGGGATAGTATGGCGGTTTTTCCCGCCCATGACTTGAGCCCGGCGATTAGGGACAAGGTGGTAGATTACACGCTTAGATTAGCCCGGGAACTGGAGGTCAAAGGCTTAATAAACATTCAATTTGTGGAGTTTGAAGATGAACTCTATGTTTTGGAGGTAAATCCCCGTTCCAGCCGAACCGTGCCGTTCATCAGCAAAGTAACCGGGATTCCCCTGGTAAAGCTGGGAACCGAGATTATGTTAGGCAAGAGTCTGGAGGAACTTGCTTATAAGGGCGGTTTGCAGCCGGAACCTGATTTTTATGCCATCAAGGTTCCGGTATTTTCCTTTAGCAAGCTGGAACAAGTGGATATCACCCTGGGGCCGGAAATGAAGTCTACCGGTGAAGTTTTAGGAATAGACCGCTCCTTAAAAACCGCTATCTATAAAGGGCTTCTGGAAGCCGGTGTGGAAATCTCCCATAAAGGCACCATAGTTGCTACGATAGCTGATAAAGATAAAGATGAAGCTATTCCTATCCTGCATGAATTGAGCCAGCTGGGCTTTAAGCTGGTAGCTACAGAAGGTACGGCCATGGCCCTTAGAAATAATGGTATTGCGGTGGAAACCGTTAAGAAGATTAAAGAAGGCTCACCAAATATTGTAGACTTAATTCGACAAGGTAAGGTAGACTTTGTAGTAAATACCCTTACCCATGGTCGTATGCCTTTTACCGATGGTTTTCAGATTCGACGGGCGGCGGTAGAGTTGAATGTTCCGTGCCTAACCTCCCTGGATACCTTGAAAGTGGTCAAAGCGGTAATTACTGAGGGTGAAAAGACCGCTGCTATGGAGATCATGTCTCTGCAGGAATATGTCAAAATGACCGGAGTGCAATCATAAGCGATTATCATTTTGATTCTTTTGCCAAAAGTCATTATATTCATTGGTTTGTATAAATATACCGCTCGCAGTCTTCGCATGGGCAACACCTGCGGCTTGTCTCGCGGCTCAAGGGGTACCGCGCCAATCTCCCGTCCATGGGAGGCAACCTTATTAGTGACACCCTCAGGGTGGAACACCAGGCGTACCCGAAGGGTGAAGGGTGAAGCATCCATGCTTCGCCAACGCTCGCTTTGTATATTTATGCAACCCTTCTGCATCAAAAGGGGTTTTTGCTGTAGATACTTATAACAGGCGGGAAGCGGAAAAGAGTGGAAATCTTTCAAAGTACTAATACTTACTTGGAGGGACAGCTATGCCTTCTTTGGAGAAAGCGCGAATAATTAGCAATTCTAAACAATACCACAATCTTTATATAATGGAGATCGAGGCTCCGAAAACAGCCAAACAGTGTAAGCCGGGACAATTTCTCCACATCCGCAGCAATCCCGGACTTGATCCCCTGCTCCGCAGGCCGCTGAGTCTATATGATGTGGATAAGAAAGCAGCGAAAATTAGTCTTCTATACAAGGTAGTGGGCAAGGGTACGGCATTATTAGCGGACATGCTGCCTGGAGAAAACCTTGACATCATGGGTCCATTGGGCCGTGGTTTCTCCTTGCCGGAGTCAGCAAAAAAATGCCTCTTGGTGGGCGGGGGAGTTGGTATGGCTCCACTGCTCTACCTGGCTCGTGAACTAAGGCGGGGGGGTAATGAACTGCTGGTTCTATACGGGGTGGGAAATGAGAAAGAGCTGCTCGCCCTGGAGCGATTAGAAGCTATCGGAAGCCAGGTGCAGATAGCAACAATAGATGGCAGCCGTGGGTTAAAAGGCCCATTGATTCCGCCGCTTTTCTCCGAAATATTAAGTAATGAGCGTATTGAATTTATCTATAGCTGTGGACCGGAATCAATGATGAAGCTCTGGCAGGAATGGGCAGGGATAAATCATATAGCAGGGGAAGTCTCTTTGGAAGAATATATGGCCTGTGGTGTAGGAGCCTGTTTGGGCTGTGCCCGAAAAGCCAGGCCGGATAACGAGTTCTATGTTAAGATATGCAAGGATGGGCCAGTTTTCCGTCTGGACGAGCTGGAGTTGGAGTAGGAAATAAGCAAAAAAATTAATGACCTTTCTGCTGGTCATTAATAATTTTGATACTGCTATTAAGTTTTTGCCAACAATAAAAGTATACCCTAATCTTATTAAAGGATTATTTTCTTCCGGTTAATTTTCGGTTAAGTTTGTAATTGATTTCACTGCAAATAGTTATAAATATGCATCAGGGTGCATAAATATACCGCTCAGCACCCTTAATAGCGACCGCAGGGTATGTAGGGAACGACCCCCGTGTCGTTCCGAACCAGGCGCAACAACTCTTATGCAATAATAAAAACTTTTTTCAGTGACACCATAGCTATATGATAAGGAAAAGGGAGGTAATGCCTTGGATTTAACGGTAAATCTGGGAGGAATAAAGCTGAAAAATCCGGTAGCAGTTGCGTCGGGAACCTTTGGTTATGGTTTGGAGTACGCTGACTTTATTGAACCTGAGAAAATTGGCGCGGTAATAGTCAAAGGTACAACTCTTCATCCTCGCCCCGGGAATCCGGGCCCCAGGATTTACGAGACCCCGGCCGGTATGCTCAACGCCATCGGACTGGAGAATCCAGGTATTGAGGTTTTCTTGCGGGAATACCTGCCCCGGCTGCGGGAGCGACAAGTTACTGTTATTTCCAATATAGCCGGAAACAGCATTGAAGAATATGCTTTGATGGCTTCCCTCTTGCAAGGACAGGAGGGTATAGCAGGAATTGAGCTTAATATTTCCTGCCCCAATGTAAAGCAGGGGGGCATTCAATTTGGTACTGATCCTGAAACAGTACGACAGGTGGTAGCAGCAGTGAAAAAAGAAACTTCCCTTCCGGTAATACCCAAGCTTTCCCCCAATGTCACCGATATTGCAGCTATTGCCCTGGCCGCTGCCGAGGGCGGGGCCGATGCCTTGTCCATGATTAACACCCTGGGGGGAATGGCTATTGACATAAACAGGAGAAAGCCGGTTTTGGGCAATGTTTTTGGAGGATTGTCGGGACCGGCGATTAAACCGGTTGCCTTAAAAATGATATATCAAGTATACCGGGAGGTTGACCTTCCTATACTTGGCGGTGGAGGCATAGTGAATCATATAGATGCTCTGGAATTCTTCATGGCCGGAGCTGCAGCGGTCTCCATTGGCACCGGCAACTTTGTCAATCCCTGTCTGGCTCTTGAATTGCTTGAGGGTATGGAAAAGTATATGCAGGAGCAGGGCTTTTCCAGTATTCAAGAACTGGTCGGTATAGCTCATACGTAGCGCCCTGTCGGGCACAACTGATGCTCCCTGCGGTCGCTATTAAGGACGCTGGAGCGGAATATTTATGCAAGCAAATGCATAATTATTACTTTTTGCAGCGGAATCATACTTATATAATCAAAAATTAGGGGGGAATGGATTTGCAGGCCCAAGAGAGGATTATATTAGCCCTGGATGTTGATAGCCGGGAGCAAGCCCTGGCACTGGTTAAGGATTTGGCTCCTCATGTGGGGGCTTTTAAAGTGGGGATGCAGTTGTTCAATAGCTGTGGCCCCAAAATAGTAGAAGAGATTAATCAATTGGGGGGACGGGTATTTTTAGATCTCAAGTTTCATGATATTCCCAACACCGTAGCTGCTGCCGGCAGGGTAATAACCCGCTTGAATTGCTTCATGTTTAATGTTCATGCCGCCGGAGGCCGGGAAATGATGCGCCAGGTAGTAGAAGAGGTGGAAGATGAGGCCAAAAAACTGACGGTAGCAGCACCATTATCCCTGGCTGTAACGGTGCTTACCAGTATATCGCAGGAGCAATTGGAAGAAGAGATTGGGGTTAAAGGAAGGAAACTTAAAGACCTGGTGGTCAAGTGGGCTCTTATGGCTAAAGAATGTGGAATCTCCGGTGTTGTTTCATCACCGCAAGAAATCGAGGCCATACGGGCAGCCTGTGGCCCGGAATTTAAAATCGTCACCCCGGGTATCCGACCCGCCTGGTCGGAGAAAAATGACCAGAAACGGATTACCACGCCAGGCCAGGCCTTGCAGATGGGGGCTGATTTTATGGTCATCGGACGGCCTATTACTCAGGCAGAAAATCCGGTGGAAGCGGCTTTAAGGATTATTAGCGAATTGGAGGAATAGAAAAATGTTAAGTAAGGAAGAAGCTACCAGGATATTTATTGATTCTGGAGCCCTTATGGAGGGCCATTTTCGGCTTACCTCAGGACGGCACAGCAATCAGTATATGCAATGTGCCCAGGTTCTGCAATATCCCAAATATACCGAGCAATTGGCAGCACACATTGCGGAAAAGTTCGCTGCAGATAATATCGAAATAGTGGTAGGTCCAGCTATGGGTGGCATAATTGTGGCCTATGAGGTAGCAAGGCAATTGGGAATTCCAGCCATATTTACGGAAAGACAGGAAGGCTCCATGGTATTGCGGCGGGGTTTTGAACTGCGTCCGGGCCAGAGGGTTCTGGTAGTGGAAGATGTAGTTACCACCGGTGGTTCGGTTTGGGAAGTAATTGAGATTGTGCAGAAGGCCGGAGCCGAGCTGGCGGGAGTGGCTGTTCTGGTAGACCGCAGCAACGGTGAGGTTGACTTTAAGGTTAAACAAGAAGCGGTGCTGTCCATGGATATTAAATCCTTTGCAGCTTCTGATTGCCCGCTTTGCCGTGAAGGAAAATTGCCAGTGATAAAGCCGGGCAGCCGTGCTTGAGGAAGGAGAGACTGTTATTGCGCATTTTCTTAAATGGACAGGAGATGCATTTTGCCGAGGGTGGATACCAGTATGTGTTTTTGAGACCCTATAAGCGTTCACAACAGGAGACGATTCCGCGAGAGAGCGGAAAACTGCATATACAATTATATGACAATGGGGTGCAAATCCGCACCCTGATTACCCACGATGAAGTTAGCACCCTGGTAAATCGTGATCTGGCTATAGATACTAAGAATCAAAAGATATATATATTGGAGGAAGGAAGCAGGTATAAAAAAAACCCGGATGGTTCCGTAGAAATACTATCGCCGGAATAAACGGGCTATTAAATTTTTGGCAAGGGCTGGATTTCGCTTTCTGCTAACAAACGGCTAAGATTCTCGGAGCGAGGATTAGCTATTATTGTCCAATAATTATCATAGATTACCATACCGGGTTTGGCCCCTGAAGGTTTACGAACATTAACGCGGAAAGTATAATCTACCGGCACCTTGTCCGCCTCTTTAGCTTTGCTGAAGTAGGCGGCCAGGTCGGCAGCTTCCTCCAGGCTATGATCAGGTACATCATTGATAGAGCTGATCGTTTTGGGCAATTTGATTATCACATGAGTGCCCGGGATTTTACTGCTGTGCAGCCATAGGTCCTGGCGTTCTGCCTGTTTTAGGCTTAAAAAATCATTTTGCTGGTTGTTCCTGCCTACGAGTATTTCCAAACCATCGGAAGACAGGAAACGACGAGGTTGGCTCTTAAGCAGTTCTTTACGGGCACGCTGGGTATGCTCCTTGACATAACCCTGCTTTTCCAACTCTTCTCTTATTTCTTCCACTATTTCTGGGGTTTCGGCCTGTGCTATCAAGACAATTATTGATTCCAGGTAATCAATTTCCTCCTGGTTGGAAGCCAGGAGTTGCTTCAGGTGCTTTATAGCATTGCGGCTCTTGTTATAAATTTTGAAATATTTTTGGGCATTTTGAATGGGAGTATAACGAGGGTCCAGCGAAATTTCAACTTCCTCTCCCTGATAAAAATCTTCAATTAAAGCAGTTTTATCCCCTTTTTGAAATTTAAAAGCATAAGCAGTGAGCATTTCACCCCATTCTTTATATTTCAGCTTTTCATAGGCCTTGGCCAGGTCCCCTTCCTGGAAAAATTGTTTTTTATAAGCTTTGTCCAGGCGGATCTTAATATTTCTGCTCAGATTGACTTTCATCGATTCCAGGCGAATCATTTTCAAGCTGTCATTGTAATAACGATCGCAGGCTTCATTAATGCTGGAAAAATTGAGGGACTTATAGCCGGATTCATTTAAAGATAGTATGGGGTAGGGAGCAAACTCAAGCGGTTGCAGATTGCTGTAGATGGCAACTGGGTGCAGCTTAGCCTGCTCGATATTCTGTAATACCGTCCTGCTGTGATGAAATAGCCTGGAGAATTCAAGTTCACCGCATTGCTCAACCGGCAACAAGGGCTCAAGACCAGCAGCCCAACAGAATTCGCTGGATGAAAATGGGCTTATTCCTGAAAAAACCTGGAAAAATGAATTAGCCAGAGTATTATTACCCCCCTGTTTCCACATCAACCGGACAAAGTCTTCATAGCTAGCTTGGAGAGGGTTAAGCTTACCTTGCTGGGGTGGGCTTACATACTCTTTGCCGGGTAAAACTTCTCGGTGGGAACTCCGGTCATGACCATATTTTTTTATAGCATCAATTATCAGGTTGTTTTCCGGGTTTACCAGGATAATATTAGAATGCCGACCCATAAACTCACAAATCAAGCGCTTTATTTTCCACTCGCGAAAATCATCCAGGGCTTCAATATCGATGTGAATAATCCGTTCAAAATCTACTTGTTTAATCTCCTGTATTTTGCCGCCTTCCAGATATTTGCGCAATAACATGCAAAATGCCGGGGGTTTGGTTGGGTTAGGCTTTTTTATACTATCAATATGCAATCTAGCCCAACGCGAGTTGGCGGAAAGCATTAAGCGCAAGCTCCCGCTTTTTGCAGTTCTAACGGATAAAACCAGCTCATCCTTCTCAGGTTGAAATATTTTATCTATTCTGGCCCCATTCAATAGGGGATTTAATTCCTGGCACAGCGCCCGGATAGTAATACCGTCAAAAGGCATAGAACTACCTCCCTGTCAACAAAAGTATAGCATGGTAAAACAATTTGATACAAATCGGAATAAGGAATTTTGCGCTAAAGGAATAATTAATATTAAGTCGAATTAATAATACCAAAAGCAGTTATAGTTCAAACTATGGGTAAAGAGTAAGATTTACTTCCAGGGAGGGACTTTACAATGAATGAATTGTTAAAAACCCTCTACCAAGATATATTACAGCAAATAATGGTGTTGGAATCATACAAAAAGGAACTTAGTATCCAAATTCTTTTAACTAAAGATGGTAGTAGCAGGCGACTGGACTTAATATTGCGATTTCTAAACTATGATCTGGATAAACATGAGCTTTTAGAACATGCGGCCGTACTCGCCATTTCCAACCAGGAGAATACCATATTAGAGGATTTGCAAAAATTCTATGCCTATACTGATGGGAATGATTTAATCGAGAAAATTAGAGCTGAAATTAAATTCTTGCAAAGATTTGTTAACACCATCAAAAAGTCGATAAAGCTTCCTAATTCGAGAACCTTTTACGAACGGCGGATGGTTCAAGAAATAAGTAAATATGTGGTTGAGCAAGCCAGGCAATATAATGCCATGTGAGCTAAAGTTAAACCTGAGCAGAGAGCACTTCATCCTGGGGTACTCCGGTCAAGTTCTGCTTGATTATTGTGGTAAATTATTATATAGGATTTTTGATAGTATGCGGGAGGTTTTATTATGAAGCAAAAGGCCAGGGTAATAGTAGCGGGGGCCTTGGGGAAAATGGGGCAGGAAACACTAAAAGCCATTGCCGGGGACGAGGAACTTGAACTGGTAGCTGCGGTTGATATTAAGGCCAAAGGAGAAAAAGTGGCTGATTTAATTGGCATTGCCGGTTTGGATATAAGTTTGGAAAACGACCTTGATGAGGTTTTGGAAAACTACCAGCCCGATGTTTTGGTGGACTTTACCAACCCCCAGGCGGTTTTCAATAATGCTAGAAGCGCTTTGAAAAAAGGAGTATTTTGTGTAATTGGAACAACAGGATTAAACGAAATAGAAATCAAAGAACTGGAGAGGATGGCGGGAGAAAAACAGGTGGGGGTGGCCATTATCCCCAACTTCGCCATTGGGGCCGTATTGATGATGAAGTTTGCCAGTGAAGCAGCTAAATACTTTCCTGAGGTGGAAATAATTGAGCTGCACCATGACCAAAAAATGGATGCCCCTTCAGGTACTGCCATAAAAACCGCCGAAATGATAAATGCGAATCGACCCTTGAGACCTCCCAGGAATGTACGGGAATTTGAGAAAATTGCCGGTTGCCGCGGGGGAGACCTGGGCCAGGTAAGGATTCATAGTGTGCGTTTACCAGGTTTAATTGCCCACCAGGAAGTGATTTTTGGAGGTGCCGGCCAGGGCCTTAAAATAAGACATGATTCATTTGATAGAGCCGGCTTCATGCCAGGTGTAATAATGGTAATCAAAAAAATACTCCAGCGTAAAGAACTGGTCTATGGTATGGAAAATTTGCTCTAAGACAAGATTTTAGTAACTGGTCTTTCATGGGATTTCATTAAAAATGAGTTGTAAAAAGGCTACAGTCAACTTTTGTCGGCTGCAGCCTTTTTATTTGTTTCCTTTGATTTATCCCTTCTTACATCTCTCCAAAATAGCACTTTCGTGGTTGGAGACAAGCACCACTATTATGAAAAATACATATAATGCTATTGATTGTGGCTGCAGAATTATCCCCAAAGGAGGACGGAGGGTGAGTTCGCTGCTTTCAGGAACTAAAATTGCTGTTTTGGGCGGAGATGAGCGGGAGCTAATTCTAATATCTGAACTGCTAAAAAGAGGAGCCATTTTAAAAGTTGCCGGCTTTCCCAGTTCTAAATTATGTGATGGAGCTTCTGCGGTTAATAGCGTGGAAGATGCCTGCCGGGATGCAAAGGTCGTAGTTTTACCCCTGCCGGGAACCAGTTTGGAAGGAATTATTCGTGCTGTTTATGCTGAGGGAGAGCTTAAGCTTAGCAAAAAAGCGATAGATGTGTTAGCAGAAAATGCCCTGGTCATTATTGGTTCGGCGCGTCCATTTCTCAAGGAATGGGTAGGAAGTTATAAACTGCGTCTTCTGGAAATTGCCGAGATGGATGATATCGCCATAATGAATTCCATCCCTACCGCCGAAGGAGCTATTCAGATAGCCATGGAAGAATCAAAGATTACGATTCATGGAAGCAGGAGTTTAATTGTTGGATTTGGCCGGATTGCAATTACACTGGCACGCACACTCCGGGCTCTTGGGTCGGATGTTACAGTTGTGGCAAGAAATGAGGGACAAATGGCCAGGGCCTATGAAATGGGCTGTAAAAGAGCTGGTTATTCTGAGTTGGCCGAAGCCATAAGTCATAGTGACTTTGTTTTTAACACTGTTCCCAGCTTGGTGATAAACAGAAATGTCTTAAAAAAGGCCCGATGCGATGCCATAATCATTGACCTGGCTACCCAGCCCGGGGGGACTGATTTCGAAGCAGCCAATGAATATGGTTTTAAAGCAATATTAGCTCCCGGTCTTCCAGGTAAAGTGGCGCCGATTTCGGCTGGTAAGATTCTAGCTGAGGTGATTCCCCGTTTAATAATAAAAGAACTGGCTAAAACGGGGCAGGAACAGGTTTTGGAATAAAGAGGAGGTGGCAAAAATGCAAAAAACCCGCTTAAGGGGAGTCAAAATAGGTGTAGTTCTAACCGGTTCCCATTGTACCATTGCTGAGGTACTCCCTCAGATTAAGAATCTCAAAGAGGAAGGAGCTGACATATACCCAATATTCTCTTACACTGTTGACGAGGTGGATAACCGTTTTTATAAAGTAAATGATTTAAAAAAAGAAATAAAAGAAATTACTGATCGGCCTTTGATTAATAGTATTGTTGGGGCTGAACCAATTGGACCACAAAAACTCCTGGATATTGTGGTAGTTATGCCGGCTACCGGTAATACCATCGCCAAGCTCGCCAATGGAATCGTTGACACTCCTGCCTTGATGGCAGTAAAGGGCCAGCTAAGGAACCAGAGACCGGTGGTAATCGCTATATCCACCAATGATGCTCTGGGCATAAATGCCAGGAATATAGGAATGCTCATTAACACGAAAAACATATTCTTTGTTCCCTTCCGGCAGGATAATCCGCTGGAAAAAGTTAATTCGCTGGTTGCCTGTATGGATAAGGCTGTTGATACGGTGATCTTAGCTCTGCAAGGCAAACAAATACAGCCGGTTCTCCTTGGCCCTGCTTGATGTTTTAGCAAACTTTATTGTTGCCATTATCACAAGCGCCCCATTGTCCTTGAGAATGGAAGAAGCATTGTGCTAAAATACAAAATAACATTTAACGGGAGGCAGGATTTGTGGCAGAGGGAGTTAGACTTGCTATAGTTGGAGCAACAGGTGCTGTAGGGCAGGAAATGATGAAGATTCTGGAAGAGCGAGAGTTTAAAGTTAAGGAGCTAATTTGCCTGGCTGACCCTCGCGAAGCAGGAAACAAAGTGAGATTCAGGGATGAAGATCTTAAGGTTAAAGCAGCTAATGCTGCGGCTTTTAAACAGGCGGATATAGCTTTATTTGCGGTTAATACTGATATAAGTAAGGCTCTGGCTCCGCTGGCCCGGGAAAACAATTGCCTGGTAATTGATAATAGTTATGCTTTCAGATTGGAGGAAAATGTGCCTCTGGTAGTTCCCGAGGTAAATCCGGAAGATATTGCCAAGCATCAGGGTATTATTGCTAATCCCAACTGTTCGACCACCATTATGGTTGTAGCGTTAAACCCTATTCATAAGGCTGCTCGCTTAAAAAGGGTATTGGTGTCGACCTACCAGGCGGTTTCCGGAGCCGGAAAAGCTGGAATCGATGAGCTTGAACAGCATGTGCGGGCCTATTTGGCTGGAGATGATATAGTTCCTGAGGTTTTCCAATATCCCATAGCTTTTAACCTGATTCCGCATATTGATGATTTTTTATCGGATAATTATACCCGCGAAGAAATGAAGTTGGTTTGGGAGACCCGTAAGATCATGCACGCTCCGGATTTAAAGATTGCGGCTACGGCAGTTAGAGTTCCGGTATTTAGAAGCCATTCCGAATCCATCACGGTGGAGACGGAAATACCACTAAAGGCAGAGGAAGTTAAAACGATTTTCTCCCAGGCCCCTGGAGTAGTATTACAGGATCAACCGGAAAAACAACTATATCCTATGCCCCTTTATACTTCAAATAAGGATGAAGTCTATGTCGGCAGAATCAGACAGGATCTATCTTTAGATAATGGCATTCTCTTTTGGGTGGTTGCCGACCAGATTCGCAAAGGAGCAGCTACCAATGCCATACAAATTGCAGAAATAGTGGTTAACGATAGTCTCTATTAAATTGGAATGGTGGTGAATAAATGTCAGCTCCCCGCTTAATGACGGCTATGGTTACTCCCTACGGGGATAACTTGGAGGTAAACCTTTCCCAGGCGGCCAAGCTGGCCGAATACCTCTATGAAAATGGCAGTGAAGGTATTGTTGTTTGCGGTACAACCGGTGAATCTCCGGTCCTGAGTGCTGATGAAAAGCTGCAGCTTTTTGCGGCAGTAAAAGGAAAAATGGGGAAGAGGATTCCAATATGGGCCGGTACCGGGTCTAATTATACTGATTACTCGATCGAACTGAGCCGCAAAGCTGAAAAAACGGGAGTAGATGGAATTATGCTGGTTGCTCCCTACTACAACAAGCCCAGTCAGGAAGGCCTTTACCAGCATTTCAAGGCTATAGCCGACAGTGTTTCCTTGCCTGTAATGCTATATAATGTTCCTGGGCGTACGAGTAGTAATCTTCTTCCGGAGACGGTTAAGAGGCTGGCGGCTATCGATAATATTGTTGCTATCAAAGAAGCTAGCGGGAATATGGATCAGGTTTCTCTCTTGAAGAACCTGGTTGGTGACGATATTCTGATTTACTCCGGTGACGACTCTCTTACCCTTCCCATGCTGGCACTGGGTGCGCATGGCGTAGTCAGTATCGCTTCTCACCTGGTAGGCAAGAACATGATAGAAATGATAGATGCCTTTGCCAGCGGCGACAACAGAAAAGCAGCCGCTATTCATGCTCAACTTTTTTCACTATTCAAAGCTTTATTTGTAACTACCAATCCCGTTCCTCTCAAAGAAGCCTTAAACATGTTGGGAATAGGGGTAGGTGGCTTCAGATTGCCTTTGAGTTCCGCCACAGAGGATGAAAAGAAGCTAATAAAGGATATATTACTCCAGTATCATTTATTATAACGAGGTGAAATGTCCCCCGCTTCTTTAAGTGGCCAAAGTTCCTATTAACTCCTCATGGCCGGGGCCACAACTACCGATGAAAAGTGATTTAATAAGGGCTTGAATGGTAAGATGCAGCAGGAAATAAACTAAACCCCTCACCCCTTACCCCTCACTCCTCACTTTTCTTACAAACAAAACAGGTAGCGGACTCTAATCCTAAGCCTCGTTGCAGCGCTGTGTTGAAACTGCTTGGCAGTTTCTTCCGCTTAAATTGCAATAACTACATAGCTGGAGTTAAGACAAAGGGTAGATTACTAATCTACCCTTTTTTCTTAAAAGGCATTTTTCCGCAGGATGGATCTTGAATGCTCCCCTTATTTGAGCATTTATTGAGTTGTATCAGGCCTTGTAAAAGGTTATAATGAGTTTGAAGGATTTGGACGGTATTTTGTTTTTGCATTAAACTGGATTTCGTCTGGGAAATAGCCCTGGTTACTGTGCTTTTAAAGCTTAATTAAATATGGACGGTTTTAACAAAAGCTAATATGGTTGAGGGATATAGGTAAATCACAAGACTTTCGTTTTAAAGTAAATGAACGGTGATTATATCTTTTACATAAAAGTGCGGTTATTGCGGCTTGGATTGGAAAAGTTGAATAAAAGAGGGTGTTTTGATGTCTGAAGAGTCCCGTGTTAGAATAATTCCCCTGGGCGGATTGGGGGAAATTGGGAAGAACATGACGGCCATCAGATATCAGGATAGTATTGTTATTATTGATGCCGGGCTTATGTTCCCCGAAGAAGAACTACTGGGCATTGATATCGTAATTCCTGATATTAGTTACCTGATGGAAAACAAAGAAAAAGTTAAGGCTATATTGCTCACTCATGGTCATGAAGACCATGTGGGAGGGCTTCCTTATGTTTTGAAAGAAATAAATGTACCCGTATATGGCAGCAGGTTAACCCTGGGAATAGTTGAAGAAAAGCTTAAGGAACATAACCTGGGGAGTGTCCAACTGCAGGTTGTCCGCCCCCGTGATGTAATATCCATTAGTCCTTTTGAAGTGGAATTTATTCGAGTTAGTCATAGTATTCCTGATGCATTGGCTATAGCTTTGCATACTCCGTTAGGAATAATACTGCATACTGGAGATATCAAACTTGACCAGACGCCAGTTGACGGTGAAGTGGCGGATTTTAGAAAATTCGCCGAACTGGGTGAAAAGGGCGTACTGGTCATGCTGGGTGATAGCACTAATGCTGACAAAATGGGATTTACCATGTCAGAAAAGGTAGTGGGGAATACCTTCGATGAATTATTTGGCAAATGCGAAGGCCGTATAATTGTTACCACCTTTGCATCCAATGTTCATCGTATCCAACAGGTAATTTCCACAGCTCAAAAATACGGGCGTAAAGTAGCGGTTGTAGGGCGGAGTATGGTCAATAATGTGCGTATCTCCAGTCAACTTGGTTATATGAATATTCCTGAGGGAATCTTGATAGAGATGGAGGATATTGGAAAGTATCCCACCGGTGAAATTGTCATTGTAACCACCGGTTCACAGGGTGAACCCATGTCCGCTCTTACCCGGATAGCCACAGCGGATCATCGCTGGGTGGCTATAGAATCAGGGGATACAGTTATTATTTCCGCAACCCCTATTCCCGGAAACGAAAAATTAGTGGCCAAAACAGTTGACCTCCTCTTTCGCCAGGGGGCAGAAGTGATATATGAAAAAGGGGCAGGAGTGCATGTCTCTGGGCATGCTTCCCAGGAGGAATTAAAAATTCTGCTGAATCTTATCCGGCCCCGATATTTTATACCTGTTCATGGTGAATACCGGCATTTAATGAAGCATGCTAAATTGGCTGAAAGTCTGGGTATACCGAGATCGCGCATTTTTGTTGCGGAAAACGGCCAGATAATTGAGGTGGGTAAAAAGAAAGCTGTTATCAGTGGAAAGGTAGCAGCTGGAAAAGTGCTGGTGGATGGGTTAGGCGTAGGAGATGTGGGTAATATTGTACTTCGTGACCGGAAGCAGCTTTCTCAGGATGGTATTATGATCGTAGTTGTTACAATAAATAAAGATACTGGTGAAGTAGTAGCAGGACCCGATATTGTAAGCCGAGGTTTTGTATATGTTCGCGAATCCGAGAGCCTAATCGAGAATGCCAAAGAAAAGGTCAATGAGGCTTTGGAGATATGCTCCAAGAGGAATATCAGTGAATGGGCTGTTATTAAAGCTCAAGTTCGCGAGAAGTTAGGTAAGCACCTGTTTGAAAAAACGGGGCGCCGGCCCATGATATTGCCGATTATTGTAGAGGTATAATATATAAGCCGCAGGTGTTGCATTCATACTTCGCTAACGCTCGCTTTGTATATTTATACAGCCCTTATGCCACAAAAGGGTTTTTTACAGTGGAGTCATCATAAGGATTAAGCAAGAAAATAGGGTTTAGACGTATAAAAACGAAGTTGTCAACAACCCTGTCCCCGTGTCACTCAAAAGGGTCAGGCTGTAATTGCTTGAACATTATAGCCTGACCCCTTATTTTTATGGTATTATTTTTTCGCTCGGGGTGATGCTAAGAGAAAGGAAATATGCTATAGAAGGGAGCACGGTGTTTTGCAGCAAAACCCCAATACAGCTCATAGTGAAAACGAACAGAAAGTAGAAAACATCAAAGAACTGGGACAGATTGAAGTACCCAGTTTTAAGAGCGACATTCATTGTTTGACCATTTCTGGTCAGGTTGAAGGCCATATGGTACTTCCCCCCCAGAATAAAACTACCAAATACGAACACATTATACCGCAACTGGTAGCAGTAGAAGAAAATCCGCAGATTAAGGGATTGTTGGTAGCCCTTAATACTGTAGGCGGAGATGTGGAAGCTGGCCTGGCTCTAGCCGAAATGATAGCCAGCCTTTCCAAGCCTACCGTATCCATAGTTCTAGGGGGCGGGCACTCTATAGGCTCTACCATTGCGGTCTGTACAAATTACTCCTTTATAGCGCCTTCAGCTACTATGACAATACACCCTATAAGGTTAACCGGATTGGTTATTGGCGTACCTCAGACCTATGAGTACCTGGATAAAATGCAGGACCGGGTGGTTCGTTTTGTAGTGGAGCATTCTAGTATAAGCGAGGGAAAATTTCGTGAATTGATGTTTAGAATGGGAGATCTTGCCCGTGATATTGGTACTGTCCTGGTAGGCAAGGATGCAGTTGATTGCGGTTTAATTGACCAGGTGGGCGGTATCAAAGATGCTCTGAACAAGATCCATGAATTAAAGAATGCATCCGGAGGAATGGTACAATGATATTTTATACACCCGAACCTATAGAATACCTTGCTCTTGGCCAGGAATTAGGAGAGCCTGTAACTCTAGAGCTTCCGTCCGGAGGCTTGATTAATGCGGTGAGCGATGAGTTCAAGCAATTAAGGATTATTAGCATAGTAAGCACTGACCCCCTGGATTATTTAAATAGCAAATACCAACCCGGAACAATTATTTCCATGCAGCCAGATTGGAAAAAAACAAGACCTTGATAGCAGTGTGGCCAATGCATTTTACAGACATTAATCGGGAGCAATGTGATATAATCTAAAAAGTGTTTTTCAGGGGGAGAGAGAGGATTTGACATTATTTCAGGCTTTTGTTTTGGGTGCGGTGCAAGGACTAACTGAATTCCTTCCCGTAAGTAGTTCGGGCCATCTGGTTATTTTTCAGCATATTTTTGCGATTGAGGAACCACCTTTAACTTTTGATGTATTGGTACATCTTGGTACTTTGATCGCGGTCTTTGCCGCTTTTTGGGACGATATTTGGGGTATTTTGAAAAAGCCGTTTTGCCGTTTGACCTATCTGCTTATTGTGGGATGTATTCCTGCTGGATTGGCTGGTTTTCTTCTGGCACCGTATTTCGAAAAAGCCTTTGAATCTCTTCTAGTAGTGGGAATTGCCTTGATTTTTACGGGAATATTGTTAAGCTTGTCTGAAAACCTGTCAAAAAAACATTTTGGTTTAAAAGAAGCGGATGAGACCGGATTTTCCGATGCACTTTTTATTGGTATTCTTCAGGCCCTGGCTATTATACCAGGTTTATCGCGCTCAGGTTCGACTATAGCTGCCGGTTTAATAGCTGGCCTGGATCGAGAATTCGCGGCGCGATTTTCTTTTTTACTCTCCATCCCGGTAATTATCGGGGCTGCTATTTTTGAATTAAGCGATGTATTTGTTAGCGGAATTGCTGCCAGCAATATATTGCCTTATATTTTAGGACCGCTTACAGCCGCTATATTTGGATTTTTTGCCATTAAGGTCGTTTTAGGCCTGGTACGAAGGGGAAAATTGTCATATTTTTCTTACTACTGTTGGATTGTAGCAGCGATTACGCTATTCTGGTATAATATAAGGTGATAGAAAAGCGGGATAGCGGGGGCCCAGCCCCCGTTTTTTTATTTAGAGGAAGGATTATACCAATTATTGGCGAAGATATTTACAGTATTAAATATAATAAAGTAAGGCGTGAGACTCATTCAAGCCAAGGAGAAAAAACTTAAGGCTAAAAAAACCAAGGATAGCAATAAGATAAACCGGGAGCGGATTAAAAGGGAAGTACTGGCACTGGTTGTTTTCATGCTGGCCATTTTTGTCTACATTAGTGTTAGCCAGTTTAGCGGGAAGGCTGAAAGCACACAATTTATTGGGGTTTTGGGTAGCTATATATTAAAGGGTTTGGAATTATTGCTGGGTACCGGAGCAGTGTTTTTCTCATTTTATTTATTATTCTGGTCGATAGATATTGGTATTGATAAGAAAATATGGTCTGCGCGCATGTGGGGGGCCAGCCTGCTATTTTTATCCTGCTTGCTCTGGCTCAGCCTTTATGACATACCAAGTGGTTTAAGTGCTTGGGAAGCTGGTATTAAAGGCATGGGCGGGGGAGTTTTGGGTGCTGTTCTGGCTACCGGCGTAATTACCTTGTTGGGGAAAGTGGGAGCAGCGATACTACTTATTCTTAATATTGCGGTTGCAGTTCTTTTAATAGTAGGTAAACCCATAAAGGTAATTATTGGTTTTATTCTAAATTACAGCAGAGTTTTAAAGAGCAGCTTGGATAAGATAATGTATTATGAGACAAATGAAGACATACCGCTGCCGGTAGAAGCCCGAGATCAGGTAATAATCAACCATCCTCAACCATCTCCGGCGGAGAACAGCAAGGAATGGACCGCAGCCGAAAATAATCCACTGCCACATGAATCGGCCAATAGCCGTGAGAAATCACCCCTTTCTGACAAATATAAAAACCGGCCTACAAGCAGTCAGCTTGATTATCAGAAGCCACCTTTGGATTTGCTCGGTGAAATTAGCCGGGAAAGAATAATTGATAAAAAAAATATCAAGGAGAGTATTGGAATTTTGGAAGACACATTTTCCAATTTCGGTATCAGGGTGAAAGTAAATCAGGTAAGTTGTGGACCAGCAGTAACCCGTTATGAGCTTACCCCAGCTCCTGGGGTCAAAGTAAGCAAGATTCTTAGTCTAACTGATGATTTGCAGTTAAACCTGGCTGCACCAGGAATCAGAATAGAGGCACCAATTCCTGGCAAATCAGCAGTTGGTATAGAGATTCCCAACAGTAAACTCTTGAGTGTGAGCTTGCGCAGCCTCCTTTCTTCACCGGCTTTTAAGAATTTAAATAGCCCGTTGGCTTTTGCTTTGGGCGAAGATATCAGTGGCAATACCGTGGTAGGGAAGCTAAACGATATGCCTCATCTTTTGATCGCTGGTTCTACCGGGTCGGGGAAAAGTGTCTGTATCAATAGTATGATAATGATCTTCTTATTCAATTCGACACCGGATGAATTAAAGTTTGTGTTTATAGATCCTAAAATGGTTGAGCTCGCTGCCTATAACGGCATTCCTCATTTGATGACTCCAGTCGTTACCGATCCCAAGAAGGCTTCGGTAGTACTGCGCTGGATGGTAGGAGAAATGGAAAAACGCTATAAGATCTTTGCGGAGCGAGGGGTCAGGGATATTCAGAGATTTAACCAGATTAGCGAAGAAAGCTTGCCTTACATAGTAATAATAATTGATGAACTGGCTGATTTAATGATGGTTTCACCCGTTGAAGTCGAAGATTCTATTTGCCGGCTGGCACAGATGTCCCGGGCTGCTGGAATGCACCTGATTGTTGCTACCCAAAGACCTTCAGTGGATGTGGTAACCGGTATAATTAAGGCTAATATTCCCTCCCGTATTGCTTTTGCGGTTTCTTCCCAGGCTGATTCCCGTACTATCCTGGATACTTCCGGAGCAGAAAAACTTCTGGGTAAAGGGGATATGCTTTTTCTGCCGGTAGGGGCGGCAAAACCTTACCGGGTGCAAGGGGCTTATGTAAGTGATGGCGATATCGAAAAGGTAGTCAGCTTTATCAAAGAACAGCTGCCCCAGTCTGAAGAAACCGAGGCAGCCAGTGAGATAGATATGGTTCTGGATAAAATGGAAGAAGACTATGGAGATGAGCTGTTTTGGGATGCGGTAAATGTATTTGTAGAGCACCGTAAAGCTTCGGTATCTTTACTTCAGAGACGCTTGCGCATAGGTTATGCCCGGGCAGCACGGTTGGTTGATTTGATGGAAGACAGAGGAATAGTATCCGAACTGGATAACAATAAAAAGCGTGAAGTTTTGATTGATAGTGAGCAATTGGATAAACTATACAGTAGCTCTAAACTATGATATCATGCTTGCAGTATAATGAGGTGAAATTTAATATGAGGCTAACCTCCAGAGAAAAGGAGATATTTGAAGTATTAAAGAAGGAACCCCTTATTTCCCAGGAGGAACTGGCGCGGCGTTTTAATATTACTCGTTCATCAATTGCGGTACACATATCCAACCTGATGAAAAAAGGCGTAATCCTGGGTAAGGGATATGTTTTTAATGAGCAGGTTTCCGTAGTAGTTATTGGTGAGAGTTACTATTATATTAAGACCAGTGGGCCAGATAATGATTGTTCGATTAACATGGGCTTGGGAGGATTTGCTGTCGATATAGGAAGAATTTTTGCAAACTTCGGCTTAAATGTTAAACTAATAACTATAATAGGAAATGACGATGAAGGTACTAATATTTTAAATGTACTGCAAGGAAAAGGTATCGATACAGTAAATATTTTTAGGCATGCTAAAAAGAGAAGCTGCCGCAAAGTCTTTTTAAAAAATGATAAACGGATACTGGAAGAAAACTTTAGCCTGCACGATTATGGAAAAGCTATTGATGCTAGAGAATGGGTAGTTTTCAATTGTGAATGGTTAGCGGTGGAAACCAAGTTTCAGGAGCTTATGTTCCGTAAAGCAATGGGAAAGGATGAAGAGAAACTTCCCTTCTTATGTACCTACCGCTACTTAGATTCAATGGAGGAAATACCGGATTTTTTGTCTCGCTATGACCTGTTGGTTTTAGGTGCAGCAGACGGCAGTATTCTGGAGCATTATTTAAGCCAGGTTCTCGCTTTGAGCTCTGATAGAGTGCAAAGCATTGTTTTGAGTGACGGAAATACACGGCTGCTTTATTTTCAAAAAGGAAACGCCCACGAGTTTCCTTTACTTCCCAACCAATGTTTTAATAGCCAGGAAGGATTACCTGCTTTACTGGCCGGAATTGTTTATGGTTTATCCAACGGTTATTCTTTGCGACAGGCGGTTAGAATTGCTGTGGGTACAGCTGCCTCAAATGATTAGGGTGGGGATTATTTCATCTTGTTATAAATTTGTAAATTTGCAGATTGGCCATATAATAGCTCATAGCAGTCATATTAGCTCTTCAACCGTAAGCGAGCAAGCTTTCAGGATATATTTAGGAGTGAAGAAAATTGGCATGGGGGAAAACTCTCCGCGAGAGAAGAGAACAACTTGGCTATACTCTGGAATTTGTGGAAGAGGAAACCAAGATACGAAAATATTATTTGGAAGCGCTGGAAAATGATCATTTCTCTCTGCTTCCGCCAAAAATCTATGCCAGTGGTTTTGTTAAGCAATATGCCAGAATATTAGAACTGGATGAAAAGCAGATAGTAGATGAGTTTAGACGATTGGCTTATGGGGATGGGGAGGATGATGATAAAATTGTCCTTGACCAAACCGTATCACATAAAGAAAAACCCCGGTTCCAACCACAAAATCTGGTTCTTGCCCTGGTTTTTCTTGTACTGGTAGTTTGGTTGGGCAATTATTTGGTTGATTATTTTGCCCAAGAAGGAACCCGGCACTCCGGCCCGGGGATTTCACAGCAAGAACCACAGACTGGTTTAAAAGATAGTGATAAGATTATTAAGGAAACCCCAATTATTAAAACTGCCCGGGTTGAAATCGAAGTGAAACAAAAATGTTGGATATTGGTAAAGGTTGACAATGAAACTGCATATACCGGTACTTTACAAGCAGGTGAAAACAGGGTTTTCGAGGGAAAACAGTCTGTATATATCAAAGCTGGAAATGCCGGCGGTTTAGAGATCACTTTTAATGATAATAAAGAGGGTAGAATGGGTATGCCTGGGGAAGTGAAAGAAAGGGAGTTCCCGGCTCCAGGTAGGCAAGATAAACAGGAGTAATAACTGGTGAATATTGGCTTTATTAGTTTAGGTTGCTCCAAGAACCGGGTAGATACTGAGGTGATGATGGCGGCCCTGAAAAAGGCCGGGCATAAAATAGTAAATTCGCTGGAAAGAGCGGATTTAGTAATAGTCAATACCTGTGGTTTTATTACACCGGCAAAAGAAGAATCAATAGAAGCAATTATTGAAACGGCTGAATTAAAGAAAAAGGGAAGCCTACAGTTTCTTGTCGCTGCTGGTTGTTTGTCTCAACGCTACGGGCGAGAATTATTATTAGAGATACCGGAATTAGATGGGGTTTTCGGCATTTCCTCTGTATCTTCCATGGCTGGATTTGTTAACCGGATTGCTCAGGGAGAGAGAGCCTGCTTTACAGAAGCACCCCCGACCGAATATTCCGAAAAAGGACCTAGAATACTTACTACGCCCCCTGGCTCGGCCTATTTGAAGATTAGTGAGGGCTGTAATAATTCTTGCTCTTATTGTGTCATACCTTCCATCCGAGGCAAATTACGCTCCAGAGAGATTAATGAATTGCTGAATGAAGCAGTGCAACTGCTTAAAATGGGTATAAAAGAACTGGTACTCGTAGCCCAGGATACTTCTGCCTATGGCCATGACATTTCTCCCCAACCGGCACTGCCCATACTCTTAAGAGAGTTATCCAAGCTTGACGGTCTTGAGTGGATTCGTTTAATGTACCTGCATCCTCTTTACTTGAGTGATGATATCATTGATGTCGTTGCCTATGAAAACAAAGTGCTCCCTTATCTGGACATTCCCATTCAACATGCTTCTTCAAAAATTCTTAAACTAATGCATCGCCAGCATGATAACAGACATTTACGAACGATGATAAACAAGCTGCGGGCAAGAATCCCCAATCTAACCTTGCGCACCACAGTAATGCTCGGATTTCCTGGCGAAGAGGAAAAAGATTTTGCAGAGCTCTATGAATTTGTGGCCGAAAGTCAATTTGATTGGTTGGGGGCTTTCAGTTTTGTCCCGGAGGAAGGCAGTAAAGCTGCATTGATGCCAAATCAAATTGAAGATGAAATCAAGGTGGAACGAAGGGATAAAATTCTTAGACTCCAGCAAAAAATTACCCGGCAAAAGAACCTGGCGCGAGTTAATTCCCGGGAAAAGGTTTTAATTTCCTCGCAACTCAGCAAAAATTTATTTGTTGGAAGAACTTATTTCCAGGCCCCGGAGGTTGATGGATTGACTCTGGTAAAAACAGATTTTAAATTAACCAAAGGCGACCTGGTTGATGTACAATTAGTAGGGGTAAGGAACTACGATATGATTGGGGAATACCAATGAATCTGCCTAACAGCTTAACTTTGATAAGAATTTTTTTAATCCCTGTTTTTGTGCTTATTTTACTGATTAAAATACCCTATGGGGACTTTTTTGCAGCAGCAATTTTTATAGTTGCTGCTTTGACCGATAGTCTGGATGGTTACCTGGCTAGAAAATGGAAACAAGTTACTAAATTGGGGATTATTCTTGACCCTATAGCTGACAAGTTACTAATAACTGCAGCATTGATCAGTCTGGTCGAATTAGGCCGAATTCAGGGTTGGATTGCCATAATAATTTTGGGACGGGAATTCGCCGTATCTGGATTGCGCGTGGTCAAGGCTGAAGAAGGTATTATTATTCCCGCCAGTAAATTAGGAAAAATTAAGACCATAAGTCAAATAGTGGCCGTTATTTTAATTATACTGGAAAAGGCCTACCAACCTTACGTAAATATACCATTGGGCCAATGGGTAATGTATTTTGCCGTAGTTATTACATTAATATCTGGCTTTGAGTATTTTTATCGTTTTAAGTTGCATTCCGGTGCTTAAAATGCTCTGATCATAAAGAACAGCGTCCCTCTACGTCAAAAACATTTCTTACTAATCCCCCCATGGCCACAACCACCGATGAAAAGTGAATTCAATTGTTCTTGAACGCTAAGATGCACTGATATATACCCTCACATCCCGTACTCCTCGCTTTTTTTACCATATCCTTATTATATTATTGACTCCACTGCAAAAAGCCCTTTTTGTTGCACCCTGTCGGGCACTTCTGATGCTCCCTTCGGTCACTATTAAGGTTGCACCCTGTCGGGCACTTCTGATGCTCCCTTCGGTCACTATTAAGGTTGCACCCTGTCGGGCACTTCTGATGCTCCCTTCGGTCACTATTAAGGTTGCTGAGCGGTATATTTATGCACACTAATGCATATTTATTACTTTTTGCAGTGACATCATTATTTATATCAGAAGAATCGCCCCCATGATATATAACATTAAACAAATTAACACGGACAAACATTATATCAACAAATATGAGTGATTATGATAATATAGTTATGATAAACTGATATTAAATAAACTGGCAAAATTGCTTGTTAATACGCTCGCAATATTTAATAAAAGAGGTGAGGGTTATGAACTTGGACCAAAGGCCTGCCTGGGATGATGTTTTTAATAACACCTCATAACCGGGCTAGAAGGAAATAGTCCGGTAAATATAATGATGACTCCCGGATGGGAGAGCGGTATATTTATGCACGCCAATGAATAGTATAATAGCTTTTTGCCGTAGAACTCCTCATAGCCGGGGGCCACAACCACCGATGAAAAGTGATTTAGTAGGAGCTTGAATGGTAAGATGTGGCAGGAAATAAACTAAACCACTCACCCCTTACCCCTCACTCCTCACTTTTCTTACTAACCAATATTAAAGTGATTTTGCATTATTTAGTGTATGGAAAGGAGATTGCTCAATGAGAAAAATTAAAATATGGACTGTATTGTTAATGACCATTTTCTTAATTTCTGCCTTTGCTTTGGCTGGCTGCAGCAAAGAGAGCGCTAGCGATTCCAATATTAATAAAACTGATAAAGAGCAAAGCTTAAAATATGAAGGTCAGAGCTTATTGGTTCATAGCGGGGCCGGATTAAGTAAAGCTATGGATGAGATGGGGCAAAGCTTTGAAAAGAAGTACGGGGCTAAAATTAATTTTAACTATGCTGGTTGTGCCCAGCTACTTAGCCAGATGGAGATTAACCAAACCGGTGATGTTTTTGTGGGCGGTTCACTAAATGACGCAGAAATAGCAATTCAAAAAGGTTATACTGATAAATTTGATGAGGTCGTATATCATATTCCAGCTATCGCCGTACCGAAAGGTAATCCAGCCAATATCAGCGAACTGGCCGACCTGGCCAAACCTGGAGTAAAGTTGGTTCTGGGGGATGATAAAACCAATGCCATAGGTAAAAAAGGTGCTAAAATATTTGCCAAAAACCAGTTGGAAGAAGGTATTGCCAAGAATGTAGTAGCCCGAGATGCTACCGTTAATGAAATTGTAACTCACATTGCTATGAAACAGGGCGATGCGGGTTTGGTTTGGGAGGATAACGGATTTAATGCCAAGGATATAGAAATAATCAAAATTGATAAGGAACAGAATATAATTGATAAAGTTCCGGTGTGTATGCTGAGTTTTACTGAAAAAAAGGAATTGGCTCAAGCTTTTGTTGATTATGTAAAATCTCCGGAAGGCAAGGCGATTTTTGTTAAGCATGGTTTCAACCCTATTGAATAGCATAGCAAATGAAATCCAGTAAAATGTTATACAGGTATAGGAAAGTTGTTTTTCAAAGGGGGCACATCTATTAGTTTTGTGCCCCCTGACCTTGGACGGATGAGGTAAATATATAACTGGCTAGCGGTAAGCAAGGAGCTGTATATAATGAAGCTTAGTCATAGATTTGCATTGAGGAGCAAGCTGCCCCAGGCTAAAAAGTTCCTGCTGCTTAACAATCGTTTTTTTCAGGGTCTAATAGTATTTATTATTTTACTTTTATTTATATTTGTCTTTTCAGCTCTGTTTAATATCGTATGGAAAGGGATAGCCGAGCTAGCCCAAAGCATAGCCAGTCAAGAAATTCAATTTGCTATTAGGCTAAGCTTGTTTACTTCCATCACTTCCACCTTGATTTGTATCTTTTTTGCTTTACCCGTTGCCTACGGCCTGGAGCGTTTTAATATTCCCGGAAAAAAACTTATAAGTGTAATTCTGGATATACCCATTTCCCTCCCGCCTTTGGTTTGTGGGGTAGCTTTGCTGCTTCTTTTTGGAACCACCGAGTTCGGAACCTTATTGGCCAAGCATGGAATAAAGTTCATTTTTTCAGTAAACGGAATCATACTGGCTCAATTCTTTATTATTACCCCCTATATGATCCGGGTTTTAAAGTCCACTATTGCCGACATAAACCCGCGTTTGGAGTTTGTGGCGCGTACTCTGGGCTGTTCGCAATGGCAGGCCTTTTGCAAAATCACTCTGCCTCTGGCCAAGAACGGTATTATTGCTGGTTTAGTAATAAGCTGGGCCCGAGCCATTGGAGAATTTGGCTGTGCATTAATGGTAGCCGGAGCTACCAGAATGGTGACTGAGACCTTGCCGGTTGCCCTGTACTTGAATATGGCCATAGGTGATCTGGAAATGGCTATGGCTTCTGCTACTTGCTTAATTATTATTTCTCTCATATCGCTTTTTATCTTTGAAATGGTTGGAGTAAGGCATATTCCAGCTTCCCGTATCAATTAGGGTTAGGATATAACGAGGTGGAATATGTTCCCCGCTTCTTTAAGCGGCGGGTTCTAATCCCCTGCCTCGATGCAGCGTTGTGTTGAAATGCTCCGCAGTTTCTTCCGATGATTAAAGTAAACATTGATTTTTTTACTTTTCATAACAATCGTTTTTTTTTGAATGTGTGGGGGTAGTATGATTATTTTAAAAAATGTATCCAAGCGTTTAGGCGATTTCAGCTTGAAAAACATCAATATAAGCATAGATAATAACGAATACTTTGTAATACTGGGTCCAACCGGCACCGGAAAAACAGTTATACTGGAGATAATCGCCGGAATGTATAAGCCTGATATAGGAGAGGTTTGGATAAATGAGCGCAATGTAAGTGCAGAATATCCAGAGTCCAGGCGAATTGGTTTTGTTTATCAGGATTATATGCTCTTTCCTCACCTTAATGTACGAGAAAATATTAATTTTGCCTTAAAACTAAAAAAAACTCCCCGAAATATAATGAAAGATAAGCTTGAACAGATGGCTAGCCTCTTAGATATCGAAAGAATATTAGACCGTTATCCTTCAACCTTGAGCGGTGGCGAACAACAAAGGGTAGCCATTGCCCGGGCGCTGGTAACTGACCCCGAAGTTTTACTGTTGGATGAACCGTTAAGTGCCCTGGATCCACGTAGTAAAGAATTGTTTCAACAAGAATTAAAAAGCATTCATCAAGAAATTAAAACCACCACTATTCACATAACCCATGATTTTAATGAAGCACTGGTTCTGGCGGATCGCATGGGTATCATGCATAATGGGGAAATTGTTCAGATAGGTACGCCCAAGGAGGTCTTTCAAAAACCACAATCACAGTTTGTAGCTGAATTTGTGGGCATGGAAAATATATATGATGGTGAGATTATTGCTGAAAGAGGCGAGCAGTATGTCAGGATTGCTTCGCAATATCTTAGAGTGGTGTCAAGTCTTGGCGGTAAGGTTCGGGTAGCTATTCGCCCCGAAGACATAATAATTACCCGGGGGAAGTTTTGCAGCAGTGCTCAAAACACACTTACTGCCAGCATTATTGAAATAATCCCTCGAGGCTCCTTTTATAAGGTGGTTCTTGATGCAGGTATTACTATGACAGCTGTGGTTACCGGGCAGGCTCTGGAAGAACTAAATCTGGAGCCGGGACAGAGTGTTTGGGCGGTTTTTAAAACCACTGCTGTGCATGTTTTTAAATAAAGAAAACCAGAGACAGGCTAAAATAAAATGTTAACAAAAGCAGGAATTTACATATTATTGCTAAAAATATGTATACTTATACAAATATTTATCCAGCAATTTGAGGAAGGGATGAAGCTCAGATTATCAGGAAGGAGGTAATAGAAAGCAGGGGAGCGAGGTTAATATTTCCAGATTAGACGAGAGGAGAATGCTCGTTGAAGAAAAAAAGAAGAAAAATACTCGCATACGGCATATTATTGCTTTTTATGTTGTCCATAAGCGGAGCCGCCTGGGCAGCACCGGCAGATACAACAAGCACCGGGGGAAAGAGCATTGAGGCGCGGACGCTTTCGTTATTCAAGGATGTAAGCGCCGGGGACGGCAACCTGATCTATATCAACTTCCTGGTAAAGAAATCGTTCATCGCTGGTTTTCCCGATGGCGGGTTTCACCCAAGCGAGGGATTGAGCCGCGCCCAGGCAGCAACGGTAATTGTAAAAGCTGCCGGCTTAAATAGTGATAATAAGGAAACATTGTTTAAAGATGTGAGCGAAGAGCACTGGGCCGCCGCTTACATAACTGCGGCCGCGGAGGCCGGTTACCTGAAAGGCTATCCCGATGGGAGCTACAGACCCGAGGACAAGCTTAGCCGAGCTGAGGGGATAAGCCTAATATTAAGACTATCCAGGCAAAAAGATGATGCGGAATTGCCCGTATTAAAGGATCTGGATAGCAAGCACTGGGCCGCCAATTCGGCAGCCATCGGACTGGCGGCTGGAATGGTCGGCTTGAGCAGTGACCAGAATCAATTCCTTCCCGATGCCGATTTCAGTCGCGGCGATTTAAGCCGGGCTCTGGCCGTATTGCTTACTACTGACCCGGATTTAAGCAGAAAAGCATTAAATGGCAGCCTGGAAATAAAAAAAGGCGAAGTGAAGATTAACGGCCAAATCGCAAGCGGCACTGTGAGCATACAAGCCGGTGATATGATAGCAACCTCCGCCAGTGCCGAAGCCCAGTTGAACTATCCTGACGGCAGCGGTTTTCTGGTCAAGGAAAATACTAGTTTCACAGTTAAGGAAACCCAGGGCCGGGAATATATCAAGAAGGACGGCAGCCCGGGGATCGCAGTGGACTGGCTGCTGGTTGATCTTAAAAAAGGCAATGTCTTCGGAGCCCTGGCCGATAATCCCAATGTACAGAAAGCTGCGGAAAAGAAAAACGCTGCTGCAGGTGAACGTCTGCTGGCCGGCCTTTCTAATGGCCTGGAATTGATAGCGGCAAACGATAAAGGGCTTCCCTGGTATAAAACCGCCGACAGCAAGAAGGTAAAAGTAAAAGTGGATATGCCTTATGGCGTAGCCGCAGTACGCGGCAGCTTCTGGAACAATAGTGTAAGTGATGACGGCTGCAGCACTTCGCTTCTGGAAGGCGAACTCGATTTAATTGCCGGTGGCCAGACCCAGTCCCTGCTTCCCGGTCAGAGTTCCGGTGCGGGCTCGTCCAATCCCCTGCCTGCTCCTCCAACACCGATGACTGCAGCGCAGGTAAACGCCTGGGTGCAGCAAGCTAGCTGGCTGCAGAATGTGGCGCAAACCATGCAGGCCCAGCAGGCGGCATGGCAGGCTCCTCCGGGAATTACTCAACCCAACCAGCCGCCGCCAGCAATCCCTCAGCCTACACTACCCAGTATATTGAATGTCCTTAACCAGGCTCTGATACAGGTTCAGCAGGCGGCTGGAATTACGAACCCTGTGCAATTAAATGTTGCTGCTTCCAGCAGCAGCGGTTACAACACCGGCGGTTCCAGCAGCGGAGGCGGCGGTGGAGGCAGCCAACAGCCTGGGACCTGGCGGCTGGAAGATGTGGCCACCACGGTTTATAATAACCAGACCCTTGCTCTGACCCGAAAACTCCATATTACCCCTCCCGCCGAAGTGCCGCAGGATTCATATTATGAAGTGAGCATGAAAAGCGGAGGCATGTTTTATAGCCTTGGAATAAACAAGATTGGCAATCCCATCTTCCATTTAGCCAAGGCCTCGGATGATCCCTCCCGCCTTATTGCGGCTTTCCAGGACAACAGCGGTAACAGGTATGGCTTTTTCAGCCTGAACGGCAGCGGCAGCAGCGGCACCCTGACCAGACTGGCGACCAGGACTATCTCTGGAAAAATTGAGCTGCAGTCACCTTCCGGACCCATAGCGGCTCCCGCCGGAGGTTTAAACATTATAATTACTATTACAGGTCGAAGTGTAGGCGGTTATTATTACAACAGCCAGTCAGTCACTATGCCGGCCGGCGTGTCCAGCATGGATTATATTTTAGAAGTTCCCGAGAACTCGAGCAGCAATAGCTACATTATCCACTTCGCTGTGGAAGACAGCAGCCACAGCAATCCCTTTTTTAGTACTAGAATCTTCGATGTGGACGTTTCGAAGGGCAACGCCAGCGTTGAAAACATAATACTGCAGCCGGCTGTCTATATTCATGGAAAATTAAGCCTGCCCGATGTCAATACCTCAAATACCCCTGTTTCCGGCAGCATAGCAGCCATACCGGCATCAGGGTCGGATGGTTCTTCTTTAAGAATTTACAGAATTAATTTTGCTATAGAGAAAAACAAAAAAGATTTTGATTTTCACCTGCCGGTAAAGCCTGGAGCAGATTATTATTTGTATTATGAATTGTATAACAGCAATAATGAATACGAACATTCGCAGAAATTCTATCGCTTTGGTTATTACAGCAGCTCAGGCACCGTTGGCACCGTTCCTGCTGAAGATATCTACACTTCTCTCGTTGGAGCAACCGCTATTAGCGTAAACAGCTGTGTCTCTGACATTAACCTGGATGTTAAGACCGGTTACGGCTATCTCATTTCCGGTTACATCATATTGCCGGAAGCTGCTCCGAACAGCGATATCAATCTTTGGCTCTGGGTCCATCCGCAGTCCGGACCGGCCGCCGCTATCTCCGCTGGTATCTACAAATCTTTTTCACACGATGAAAAATCGCAAGCTTATTATCTTAATGTTCCGGGCCCAGGCAACTATATCCTGTCGGATGGTCATGGTACTTCGGGATTTACCAACCCGCCGTTATACAGGCTGGATCCGGTTGCGGTGACGGTCTATTCAGCCGATGTCTTCCAGGATTTAAACCTTGTAAGCTCAGGCATAATACCGGGTGGACCGGGCGGCGACATCACCGGGCTTGATCCCGCTATGGTAACCGGCCCGGCCCTCCTAGTGAAAGGAAAGGTCTATGGCCTGCTCAGTCCCTCGTGTACGGCAGAAGTTGCGGCCTTGGTAAGATTAAACGAGTGCTGCCATTTCAAGTCAGCGGACGGCCAGTGGTATGAATTGAATGACAGCGGCAACGGTTTGATTGCAACAGATGCATCAGCTATACCCCCGATAGGAAAGATTATCGACTGCCCTGTATTAACAGCATCGCCAACCTCCTTCCCGCAAAGCGACACCGGACGCAGCATTAAGGTAAGCGCACCATCAGGCAGTGCTCTCTGGACAGCAAGTGATGACAGCGTACGGGCTATTCTAACAAATGACAGAGAAGGGCTAGTCATGACAGAAGGGCTAGTCATATCGTGCAGTCCTATTAAACCTGACACTATTGAAGATGAAAACGCTACCATCCCCATACCCGATGCTATACCCAGAAGTAAATATATTCTGACCTTGTACAAGGAATCCGGTGGAGCTAAAATACTGCTGGGCGCAGCCAAGTTTACTATCACTAATCCAATTTAATGAATAGCAAAATTCGGATTTATCATGACCGGAACCCGGAAAAACATCGTCAAACAGCAAAACCCCCTGCTCTTAAAAAGCAGGGGGTTTTGTTTCCTTATTGGCAGCTGTAATATGATGGGGAGTTTATTGCCTATGCTTCTTTTTCTACGCAACATTCCCAATATTAATCAGCTTTTTGGCGGCAAGGTCTATGTTATAATATGCAGGTGAGGAGGCCAATTTCGATGAAAAACAACGATTTTCGCATATTAATATCTGTTGCCGCCTTAATTTTAAGTCTAGGTGTTCTTTTGGGTGCGTATAACCTTTATATTAAACTAGGCATCGAAAAACCTCTGGGGGCTGAGTTGTCAGCATTGGACGGGGTTAAAAAAATCGAAGTTAATAAAGGTAAAGAGGGATATGAGATTAAGGTAGATTTGGATAGCGTGGACAACATTCAGGATAACTATGGGGATATCAACCAAGCATTAAAAGCTAGATTAAATAGTGAAAACTATCAATTAGAAATTGGCGATCAGCGCAACCAGGATTTACAAGAGCTATTTAACAGCCTTCAACCTGCACTTTACGAAGCTCTTGCTGATAACCGTTTTATTTGGCTAAATGAACAGCTGGCTGAGAAAGCTGCTGCCAAAGGAATGAATTATGATATGTATATCGATAAAGAGCAGCTATATCTTCAGATAGGGGATGGGCAGCATTATCTTTATGAAGTAATAGAAAGAAATAGCAGTAGCAGTTCAGCAGAAACAGGGAGGAAATAGTTGTGAGGGAAATATTGGTTGGCTCAGCAGTGGGCTTGGTGGTTTTTCTTGCTATTATTGGGGTCAATGTTACTCCCTTTGTTTTATTTGCCCTGATAATGGGAGGTTTTTTCTTTTTTATGCGGAATCAGGGCTCAATAAAATTTGATGAAGTAGGAGGAGCCATAAATAAACCCCGTCATGCCCGTTTCGAAGATATAGGAGGGCAGGATTCGGCTATTAAAGAATTGCAAGAAGCCCTGCAGTTTATATTAAAACCTGATGAAATTGGTAAAATGGGAATCAGGCCTATCAAAGGTATTTTACTGGTAGGGCCACCAGGTACCGGCAAAACTTTATTGGCCAGGGCTGCTGCCAGTTTTACCAGTTCGGTCTTTATCGCTGCTTCAGGCAGTGAGTTTATCGAAATGTATGCGGGAATTGGAGCCAAGAGGATACGCCAGCTTTTTAAAGATGCCCGCAGCAAAGCCAGCAAGGCTAAAAAGAAGAGTGCTATAATTTTTATCGATGAACTGGAGATACTTGGCGTAAAAAGAGGAAGCAATAGCAGCCACATGGAATATGACCAGACGCTAAACCAATTGCTGGTAGAAATGGATGGTATCAGTCAAAATGAGGAGCCCCGCTTATTGCTTATTGCTGCAACCAACCGTTCCGATATGCTGGATCCGGCACTTTTACGCCCGGGACGTTTTGATCGGCAGGTTCAGGTGGGATTGCCGGACAAACACGGTCGAGCAAAAATATTGAATATTCATACCCGCAACAAGCCTTTGGATAATACCCTGGTTTTAGAAGATATTGCCCGGGCCACCTTTGGGTTTTCCGGTGCCCATCTGGAAAGCCTGGCAAATGAAGCAGCCATTCTGGCTATGCGGGAAAAATCCCCCAGGATCGAAGCCCGGCATTTTGAAGAAGCCATTGATAAAGTAATAATGGGAGAAAAAATGGACCGAAAGCCATCCTCCCAGGAGATGGAACGGGTAAGTATACATGAAAGCGGTCATGCCTTGGTTAGCGAACTCCTGCAACCAGGCTCAGTCTCAGCCCTGACTATTGTTCCGCGAGGTGGTGCTCTGGGTTTCATGCGTAAAGCAGCCCAGGATGACCAGTACCTCTATACTCGTGATGAATTGGAAAAGCAGATTATGGTTGCGCTGGCTGGAGCCCTGGCTGAGGAAATATGTTTTGGCAACCGTAGTACCGGTGCTCGTAATGACTTTGCCCAGGCCTGGGATTTGCTGCGGGAAATTATAGATGCTGGTCTTTCATCACTGGGAGTAGTAAAAGCTGAGGATATACCTATTCATACATTTTACCGGGAATGTAAGGCC
This sequence comes from Syntrophomonas wolfei subsp. methylbutyratica, assembly GCF_001570625.1. GTDB lineage: Bacteria > Bacillota > Syntrophomonadia > Syntrophomonadales > Syntrophomonadaceae > Syntrophomonas > Syntrophomonas methylbutyratica. Next base: position 263,868 of record NZ_BBQT01000003.1, read on the forward strand.
ATAATTAAGAACTTGGAAGAGCAAACCCGGCGACTTTTGCAGGAAAACATAGATTCCTTGGAAAAGATTGCTGACTGCGTATTAGATGAAGAATCCCTTGATCGCAAGCGTCTATTAGATTTGCTGGAAGTAGCAGAAGTAGCTTCATAATCAAGAGACGAACCATAATATTACTATGGCCAGGTTTTACCTGGCTTTTTGCTTTATTACCAGCCTCTTTTACCAGCCTTGCTGTATTTTTTTGCACCGCAATCAAATTTGACTCCACTGCGAAAACCCCTTTTGTTGCATAAGGGTTGCATAAATATACAAAGCGAGCGTTGGCGAAGCATGGTTGCAACGCCCGGCGAAGGCGAGCAGGCGAAAGGGGGCGAGCGACAGGACGTCGCGAGAGCGCTATACGACCATGGATGGGAGGTTAGCGTGTACCCCTTGAGCCGCGAGACAAGCCGCAGGTGTTGCCCATGCGAAGACTGCGAGCGGTATATTTATACAAGCCAATGAATATTAATAACTTTTTGCAGTAGAATCAAATTTGTAATAGAATAAAAAGGGAAAATTTACAGCAAGGTTATCCGATGACTAACTCGCTCTAAGACTCCCGCCTCTATAGGCGGGAGTAAGAGCGACTAAGTCTCTGGATAAGTGCGGCTAAGCTTCAGATGGGGTTAAAACTCCACCTGAAGCAAGTCTTACTTTATGTGAGGAGATGCTGGATATGAAAACAGCCTGTCTGATTTCCACCGGTACCGAATTGCTGCTCGGTACCACCAATGACAGTAATTCCGTATTTTTAGCCACCAGCTTATTGGAACGTGGTATTAAGGTTATTGGAAAGACAGTAGTTGGAGACAGTCGCGAAACCATTAAGATGGCTTTTGCCAGCGCCCTGGGCCTGGCGGATATGGTTATTTCCAGTGGCGGTCTGGGACCAACCAGGGATGATTTGACCAAAGAAGTGGCTTGCCAGGTAATGGGATGCGAGATGGCGATAAATCAGGCAGAAGTAAAAAGGCTGGAAGATTATTTTGCTCGTCGTCAGAGGCCCATGCCGGAATCCAACTTGAAACAAGCCTTGTTTCCAGCGGAAGCCGAGATAATATTTAACCCGCTGGGAACAGCGCCTGGTATGTACCTCAAAAAGGATAATAAAGTATTAATACTGCTTCCGGGTCCACCCCGGGAAATGGAACATATGTTTAAAAATGAAATAGAGCCCAGGCTGGAAAGAGATTTTCCCCAGGCCGTAAACCGCGTCATCCGAAAAACCATAAAAATACTGGGCCCCGGGGAATCTCAGCTGGAGAAGATATTGGATGGTGTAATAGACGATAGTCCTGAGCTTAGTATGGCCTTGCTGGCAGTTGATGGTGAAATTCACATAAAGCTTACAGCTGATGGTCAAGATATAAATCATAGTAACGGACTTATGGAAAAAGCGTGCCAGAGCATAAAAGAAGCGCTGGGTAGACATATAGTGGGCTATGATAATGATACTTTGCTTTCTGTTGTGGCCGCCTGCCTGGCAAATACGGGAAAAAAATTAGCTGTTGCCGAATCCTGTACCGGGGGATTGCTAGCCAAAATGATAACTGACTTGCCTGGAAGTTCTGAATACTTCTGGGGTTCAGTGACATCTTACAGCAATGAAGCCAAGATGCTATACCTTAATGTTAAGCAAGAGACATTGGAACAATATGGTGCAGTTAGCCCGGAGGCAGCCCGGGAGATGGCTCAGGGTATGCAAAAACAATCTGGCGCCGACCTGGCCCTTTCCATTACTGGGATTGCCGGGCCCGATGGGGGTACAAAAGATAAGCCGGTAGGTCTGGTTTACATTTGCCTGGCCGCTGGGGAGTTTTTACAAGTAAAAGAAATGCACTTTGTCGGCAACCGGGAATCTATTCGTATACTGGCTGCCAAAACAGCACTTGATTTACTGCGCCGGTATTTAAAAAACGGAGGGTGATAATTCTGCGGGCCTTTTTAGCTATTCCAGTACCTGATTATTTGAAGGACTATGCGTTTAGTATAAAAAAACAGCTGGCTTCGATAGCGCGTGATGTGAAATGGGTGGAAAGGGAAAATTATCACTTGACCCTGAAGTTTCTGGGTGAAATCAAGCGCGAACTTACGGAAAAAATAAAGAAGGATATGGAATCCGTAGCTGACTCCTGTCCCCCTATGCAGTTGGAAGTAAACAGATTGGGGGTTTTCCCCAACCATAGACGGCCACGGGTAATTTGGCTGGGGATTGAAGGGGAAATGGAAAAGCTGAATTTTCTGGGCGAAAGAGTTGATGCTCACTTATATACATTGGGTGGCTTTGCAGCTGAAAAAAAACGCAGTTTTCATCTCACTCTGGGCAGAATCCGTTCGGAAAACAATAAAGAAGCTTTGCTGCAGCAGCTTGCCCTAATCAACCGGGAATTAGTAAATATCTCCTTTCCGGTTCATGAATTTTATTTGATGGAAAGTCAATTATCATCACGGGGACCCACTTATCTCCTCCATAAGAGCTTTATTCTGAAAGGCTAGTAAGAAAAAGGGGACGGGGGGGGGCAAAAGGACCGTCCGAAACCACTGAAAAAGTCCGGGAAAAGTCCGATAAAAACATAAAAAGCATACCCGCCTATAGTATAATTAAGTTAGCACAACCAAACAACACCAGAGGGGGAATGCTTTTCATGTTAGTTGAAACCACCGTTAAACAAGGCAGCTTCTACAACGTATTATACCAAATGATTCCGGATAATCACATACTCAAACGGATAGATTCCGCCATAGATCTCAGCTTTGTCAATGAACTATTGGCAGATAGATATTGCAAAAACTTTG
>NZ_BBQT01000004.1 GCF_001570625.1 Syntrophomonas wolfei subsp. methylbutyratica
TACCTCATATTAAATGAGGAGGAAGAGAGAAAACTAGAAGAAGAGATGGGTAAGGTAGATGAAAAGGAGGCCAAGAGAATGATAGAGATAACTACTTCCTGGGAAGAAAAGGGCAGAGTGAAAGGCAAAGCGGAAGGCCAGGCCAGCATACTGCTGCGACAGTTGAAAAAGAAGTTTGGACATATGCCGATTGAAATGGAAAACAGGGTGATGACTATGCCGATAGAAAAGCTGCAGGACTTGGCGGAAGCAATATTTGATTTAGGGACACTCGATGAGGTTGATAATTTCATAAACAGATAAATATGAGAGTATATTTATTTACTAACGGTGATATAATGTAATTATATTGTGTTACCAAGGAGGGGCCGCGATGATAAAAACGCTTACTGCACATGGAAACAGTTCAGCACTGATTATTGACAAAGCGATTTTGGAACTTCTAAATATCAATAACACTACACCCTTAAAGCTAGTTACTGACGGGAAAAGCCTAATTATTTCTCCGGTAAGGGAACCACTTCGAGAAGAAAGATTTCAGGCAGCTCTTCAAAAAGTAAACATAAACCATGGCGATACGCTCCGGAAGTTAGGCGAATAGCATGGATGATATTCTGTTTCTAAGCATCGGGGAAGTCGTGGAGATTCACAAAGATCAAGTTGAGCGTTATGGCGGGCATCCAGGAATACATGATAACGAGTTACTTTGTTCTGCTGTTGCTGGACCGGAAGCTACATTTAGCGGGGAATACCTGAATATTGACCTGTTTGAGATGGCCGCAGCATATATCTTTTATATTTGCCGGGATCATCCCTTTGTTGATGGCAATAAAAGAACCGCTCTGGCAACCGGCTTAGTTTTTTTGGAATTAAACGGAGTTACGATTACTGATAGTAAAGGAATTTTGTATGCAGCCGTAATGGAATTAGTTGCAAGAAATATAGGGAAAGCTAATATAGCCGCCTTACTTCGCAGTTTACAAAAGAATTGAAGATAGATGTATTGGAAAGCCATGGCTGAAGCTTTCAAAGAAGCAAATAGCGGCAAAATAAAGAGTTACGATAGTCCTGAAGACTTTTTTACCTTGGTAGAAAATAAAATGGAATAAGTGCTGATGTTCAAGATGCCAACCTTCACTTCTAATTACCCCCCTAAATATTTTTTGATATCAAAAATTTGAGCAATACGATAAAACAGCCTGATTAGGTAAAAAATATAGGCATAAATAATGCAGATTCTCTTAAGGGAGACTTGTCCTGTTTGACGGGCGGGGTATAATAATTATACTTAATATAGTGGTGTAAGACCGTATACACCACTATATATTGTGGTTAGTAAAAAGGAGGATTCGCATTCATGGATATCAGCAAGATTAAGAAAAGAGATGGCCGCATAGTTCCCTTTGAAAATGAGAAGATTACCAAAGCTATCTGGAAAGCGGCCCAGGCGGTAGGCGGCAAGGATTATCAGATGGCTTTGGATTTGACCGACAAGGTAGTAGAGATTGCCCAATATGTGGATGACGATGAGATAGCCACCGTTGAGGGTATTCAAGACCTGGTAGAACGGGTTCTGGTCAAGAACGGCAACTACAAAACCGCCAAAGCTTACATACTTTACCGCAAGCAGCATGAAGACATGCGTGAAACCAACCAGCTGCTGTTCAATAACAAGATTATTGCCGATTACCTGGGGCGCAACGACTGGCGAATCAAGGAAAACTCCAATATGACATATTCTTTGCAGGGTATGAATTTTCATATATCTTCGCTGATTGTTTCCCAGTACTGGCTTAATCAGATATACCCGCCCGAAATCAGGCAGGCCCAGGCTTCAGGTGATTTTCACATTCACGACCTGGGGATTCTTGGGGTCTATTGTGTAGGCTGGGACATCCGCGATCTTCTGCTGGAAGGTTTCAAAGGGGTGCGCGGCAAGGTGGCCAGCGGCCCGGCCAAACATTTCCGCTCTATTCTGGGACAGATTGTCAACTTCTTTTTTACCCTGCAGGGTGAGGCGGCTGGAGCTCAGGCCTTTTCCAACTTTGATACCCTCCTGGCCCCCTTTATCCACTATGACAATCTGGACTACCGCCAGGTCAAGCAAGGCTTGCAGGAATTCGTTTTCAATATGAATGTTCCCACCCGGGTAGGCTTCCAGACTCCATTTACCAATGTTACCCTGGATCTCAAGGTGCCCGAGTTCATGAAAAATGAACCGGTGGTAATCGGCGGGCGCTATATGGATGCCACCTACGGTGAATTCCAGGCAGAAATGGACATGTTTAACCAGGCTTTTGCCGAAGTTATGATGGAGGGGGATGTGGAAGAGCGGGTATTCACCTTCCCCATTCCCACTTACAATATAAGTGAAGATTTTGATTGGGACAATCCCAACTATCATAAAATCTGGGAAATGACCGCGAAATACGGTATTCCCTATTTCTCCAATTTTATCGGCTCCGACATGAACCCGGAAGATGCCCGCAGCATGTGCTGCCGCCTGCGCCTGGACAACCGGGAATTACGGAAGAGAGGCGGCGGGCTTTTCGGAGCCAATCCCCTGACCGGTTCCATCGGTGTGGTTACCATCAACATGAGCCGCCTGGGGTATTTGGCCCATGATAAGGAAGACTTTTACCAGCGTCTAAGCAGCCTTATGGATATGGCCCATAACAGCCTGGAAATCAAGCGCAAGATACTGGAGAACCTTACCGAATCAGGACTTTACCCTTATTCCCAGTTCTACCTGCGTAATGTCAAGGAAGCCATGGGACAGTACTGGAAAAACCATTTTTCCACCATCGGTTTAATTGCTATGAATGAAGCCTGCCTTAATTTCCTGGGTTCCGATATCGCCAGCGAAGAAGGAATGGCCTTTGCTCAGGAAGTTATGGACTTTATGCGGCAAAGACTCTTGGCCTACCAGGAGGAAACCGGCAATATATACAATCTGGAAGCAACTCCGGCTGAAGGGGTAAGCTATGGAATCGCCCGCAAGGATAAGGAGGCCTATCCCAATATCATCGTAGCCAATGAGGCGGATTATCGGAGAGGAGCAGAGCCCTACTATACCAACTCCACCCAGCTGCCGGTCAATTATACCGATGATTTGTTCAAGGCCTTGAGCCTGCAGGATCAGCTGCAAACCCGCTATACCGGCGGTACCGTCTTCCATATTTTCCTGGGCGAATCGGTGCCTTCCATCGATTCTACGCGCAAGCTGGTAAAGAAAGTCTGCGAGCAGTTCCGGCTGCCCTACTTTACCCTTTCGCCTACATTCAGCATTTGTCCGAGCCACGGCTATATCAGCGGCAAGAACTATAATTGCCCCATCTGTGCCGCCGAAGGCAAAGAGACTACCTGTGAGGTCTATTCCCGGGTAGTGGGTTACTTGAGGCCGATCGACCAGTGGAATGCGGGCAAGCAGGCCGAGTTCCAGAGCAGAAAAATGTTTGACCGGGCTGTGGATAAGGAAAAGGAAATCCAGCCTTCGGAAGTTGTCAGCGGATAAACAAAACACCTATGGATTAAGGGTTAAAGGAGCGGGCCTGCCTGATGAAATATGCTGGTCTTATCAAACAAAGCCTGGTGGATTACCCGGGTGAAATCGCTGCCGTGCTTTTCACCCGGGGCTGCAATTTTCGTTGTCCCTTCTGCCATAACGTCCATTTGCTGGCAGAGGAAAAAAGAGAGCCGGGAGCAGAACACAAGCTGCAAGCCGGGGGAGAAATAGGCAATATTGGAGATGGGAAAACATATGATATTGAATCCATACTGGAGTTTCTGCGGGAAAGAAAAGGCTTCCTCGATGCAGTGGTCATAAGCGGCGGGGAACCCACCCTGCACCCGGAATTGGCCCAGGATTTGCAGCGTATTAAGGAAATAGGCTATCTCATAAAGCTGGACAGCAATGGCAGCAACCCGGAGCTGCTGGCTTATCTTTTACAGGAAAAACTGCTGGATTATGTGGCCATGGATATAAAGGCCCCGCTGGATTTCAAAAAATACCTGCAAGCCAGTGGCCGCTTAAGCTCCCGGCAGTTTTTCAACATCCGCAATTCTATCAACCTCTTGCAAAATGCCCGAATTGCGGTGGAATTCCGTACTACAGTAGTGCCACTGCTGCACAGCCCCGAAGACATCTGCAGTATTGCCCAGTACATCAAGGGCGCCCGCCTCTATTCTCTGCAGCAATTCAACCCGGCCCAAACCCTCGCTCCTTCCTATGAAGCGATAGTACCTTTCAGCCCGGAGGAAATGCAGGAAATAGCCGAGCTCTGCCGGCCCTATGTGAAGATAGTACGGGTGGTTAATATTTAACCAGGAGCCCCTGCGCTGCAGGGCCATATGCCAGGTGAAAAACCTAGCAGATAGTGAATAGCTTAGCGAAAAAACTTGATTTGCCCGTAATGGATAAGATTTATATCCAGTTGCTTAATCAGTGGAAGCAAATCACTATCAGCAAACACCCTAAGCTCCTCTTCCCGAACCAGGGTCCAGGAGGAAATAGAAATTAAAGTATCATCAACATAAGCAGGGTGGCACATTAATTCTGTAACTCCAGGACGCAAAGACTCGAGATTCTTATGCAGCCGTTCTTTCCCATTCCCATCGAAGTAGGTATCCAATAAACTATAATCAGCAGCAGGCGGACGCCGCAGGTTCAGTAGAGGCTCTCCCGGAATCCGGCGCAGGGGGAGCTTTTTTCTTTGACACAGTTTTACCAGCGGGCGAAAAACCGAAAAGTAGCACTGGATAAATTGATGTGAATCAATATGAGTAGGTCTTATTCCCGCATCCACCAGCCGGCGCCATTGTGCTTCCAGCTCCAGTTCCACCTCGTTCTCCTTCCAATTATCTGCCTGTTGAGAAAAGTACCCCTCTTGGTTAACCAGGGAAGCTACCTGCTTGGCTGGGCAGATAGGAGTACCGTAGCCTAAATTAAAGTGCAGGCCTACTCCCAAAGCCGGGCATTGACGAGCCAGGGCTACCGCTTCTTTGAATCCAGGCATATTAACCATGAGCGTAGCACTGAAGACTACTCCCGCCTGGTGAAGCTCCCCAATAGCCCGGTTTACTCCGGGGGATAAGCCGAAGTCGTCAGCATTAATAATGAGATATTTCTTCATCCTGGCCAGCTCCTTTGATAATAAAGTATTCAATTATATTATATGTTTAAAATAGGTTCAAAGCGCTCATCGCTTCCTACCTTATCTACTTTTGTCCACCAAAGGATAACTATTTGTAGCCAGGCTTGCAGTTTGAGAATCATATATCAGAAGCTAAAATTTATAGGCCTTGATGAAAAGCTTATCCTTGATTTAGAATAAGGATACATCGGAAAACATGGAACCTCATTTCCAAATCAGGGTTATTCGCCCTTGATAGAGGGCAGTATTTATGATTATATAAATGTGTTCCACTGTGTATTTTTACAAAGTTGATGGGTAAGAAAACGTTTGTCAAAGCTGGGGAGGAAGCCCGGCAGGGTTAAAGGGGGTTAGAAAATGCACCTTAGTAAATTTGACCGCATTAACGGTGTTCTGGATGAGGAACAGGTGGAAAATTGGGTGGCCGAGTATTTCCATAGTCTCTTAAATATTTTTAATGCCTTCTTTTGCAAGCTGGAGGTGGAAGAAGCTGTAAGCCGTATGAGTGCCATACCTTTTGAGAAATTGATTTTAGAACAATTAGCGGATGAAGATGAAGAGGTTCGGGAACTGGCCCGGTGCGAAATCCGCCAACTGGCTGAAATCGAACTGGAATTCATGCGGGCCTACTTATAACGAGGCGAAATATGTCTCCCGCATCCTTAATAGTGAGCGAAGCGAACATCAGTTGTGCCCGCAGGGTGCTTCTTTAAGCGATTAACAAAACAGGTGGCGGGTTTTAATCCCCGTCATGTTGCAGCGATGTGCTGAAACTGCTCCGCACTTTCTTCCGATGCTTAAAGACCGGGAAGAAAAGCACTGGGAAGGTTTAGTTAATAGAGCAATTTTGCCGGCTTATATGCATATGTTTTTGGAGGAGACTCGTTAATGGAAAAATGTACTATATGTAGCAAAAGTTTTCCCGAAGCCACCTTGAGGAAGATGGTACAGATTATTGACCGAAAGGCTTATTTGAACAGAACATGCCCCTCTTGCCAGACTATTGTCGCCAACAACCCCAGTTATTACTACCTGGTGGAGAGCAAAAGCCAGAGGGCAGACAAGAATTAACCTGGGACAACTAATCAATGCCAATGTGCTGCAGGTTCGCGGCCCTGTCCTCCTGACGCTTGACGGGACCCTGCTGGTCCTGCTATTATCTATGTGTTAATAAATTAGGCCGATGTGGCTCAGTGGCAGAGCAGCTGATTCGTAATCAGCAGGTCGCCGGTTCAAATCCGGCCATCGGCTCCAGTAAAAATAGCCGCGTGGTAAATCCGTTTTTTTTGGCCGCCACGCGGTTTTTAGTTTCTGAATAAATTTGTGTAAAAGTGGCCGGGTTGCGTACCTGGCCGCTCACTTGGTTTATGCCGTTGTAGTTACCTCCGGGCAGATTCTCAATAAACGCTAGCCGAAAGGCAGGAGATCAATGCGCAGATGCAGAACTTAGTGGCATGTATCAAGGTTGAGCGGGAAAACTATCACCCCATCATTTTCGCGGCTATGTTGCACCTAAAATTTGTGTCGATCTATCCTTTCATTGATGGAAAAAATGATTATACAAGGAGACTGCTATTATGAATCGTTATAAATTTTATCATGTCCGCGCATTTTTGCTTGTCATTCTCTTGCTATCGCTTGTTTTTACAAGTTTTCTTGCAGGTTGCAGCCCAAACGAAAATAAAAGTCTTCTGACAGAAACAAAAGAATTTGAAGACGGCACGGCATTTAAAACAGACAATGGTGCTTATTGGGTGCTCACCCTAAATGGCACTTGGCGAGAGATGGGGCGCCAATACGGAGGGCTTGTTCAAGATGAATTGCGCGAGTTTTATACAGATATATCAAACGATATTAAAACGCGAGGAATGGATTATAATGAGCAGCTCAAAAATGCGAAAATTCTAGCCTCCGCTTTCAGTTTGCCCCTTAATGAATTATTGGAGGGGATCGCTGAGACATCAGGGCTAAGCCTGGATGAAGTGTTAATTCTGAATGCCGGTATATCCAGCCTTTCAGGTTTGGCTTTGGGAGGAGAGCCTCCCAGTGCATGCAGTGCTTTAGCTGCCTGGGACAAGTATACAGCTAACGGTAATCTTGTATTAGGCAGGAATTGGGACATAGACAGAAAAGCTCTGGAAAAATACATGAAGTATCTGGCAGTAGTTGTTTTCAATCCTGATTCAGGAAATAGCTTTGCCAATATACATCCTCTTGGCAGTGTTTACCTTGAAACCGGCATGAATGACCAAGGACTATTTATTGAACTTAATAATGGAGCAGCCTCCGATCCTCAATACATGGAAGACCGTGAAGATACCGTTTCTGTGCTGGTAACGACGCTAAACCAATGCAGTACAATTGATGAAGCATCGGAATATCTATCGCTAATTCCGGCAGATCTTTCCCATATCATTCAGATTGCCGATAAGAAAGAATGCGTATCCGTAGAGAGAGCGACTTTTGGAACTCGTGTGAGAACAGGTGAACAAAAAGGTATCTTGGCTGCCTATAATAGCTTTGTTCCGCCCTATCCCGCTGAATGGAAAGATAAAGTGGCTGATCCACCTAAGGCAGAAGATGATCCTCGTTATAATAATCTTATAAATCTTGCCAACTCCAAAGAATTCTTCGGTAAGCTGGACATCAATGCTATGAAAAAACTCATGGATATTGAAGTGAAAAACGGCGGAGCTCTTCACAAAGGCACTGTATATCAGGTAATAGCTGTTCCTGAAGAGCTTACCCTGTGGATTCGTGCTTTGGATTATTCCGATTGGCAGCAAATTAATTTAAAGGATTTGTTTGCAAACAGTCCACCACGCCGCCCATAGATGAACCTTGTCCCTGCGGAAGTGGGAAAAAGTATAAAAAAACCCTCACCCCTCACCCCTCGCTTTTCTTATTAAACAGGCAGAGGGTTCTAATCCACTATTGAGGAGATATTTTGCATGGCTTCAATTATCTTGGCATAATTTCCCCGGGTCCAGTTTTCTCTAAACATTTCATTAAGTTTTAAGGAGACCTGCAGGTACATTTGTTCTGCCTTAACCGCCTCCGACAGTTCCTTGCTGCTATGAACATAACTGGGCCGAACCTCTTCTTCCCGGGCTATAAGTTCAAATTCCTGCAGCCAATCAGGAATAAAAATAGGCACATTTAGTTTCTGTTGTATGGCCTCAGCCAGTGCCAATTGTGCTTCTTCTTCTCCATGGACTATAAATATATCCCGCGGTTTAACTACGAAACTCATCAGCCAATCGATAAGGCCATTTCTATCAGCATGAGCAGAGTAAGCTTCGATTCGCCGTATATCTGCTTTCACGGCAACCTTCTCACCATGAATAGTGACTATTTCTTCACCATCCAAAATGCGCCGGCCCAGGGTTCCGGCTGCCTGGTAACCAACAAATAGTATGGTTGATTCCGGTCGCCACAGGTTATGCTTGAGATGGTGTTTAATTCTTCCGGCTTCACACATGCCGCTGGCTGAGATTATTATGGATTTGTTAACACAATCATTTAAGCGCATGGACTCTTCCCGGGTGCGAGTAAGATTTAGATTAATATATTGCCAGGGATCCCCTTTAGTCATAAAAGCCCGGGTGTTATCCTCATAAGAATCCCGGTTTTTTACGAAAATTTCAGTTGCGGCGATAGCCAGAGGACTATCTATATATATCTGCATATGGGGGTCCAATTTCTTTTCATAACCAAGCATTATTAAATCATATATCAAGTCCTGGGTGCGTTCCACAGCAAAAGCCGGTATGATTAGATTGCCACCTTTGGCCATAGTTTCATTAATAACCTGCAAGAACTTTTCCGCCCGATCCATAGAATCATCGTGCAGGCGATTGCCATAGGTGGACTCAATAATAAGATAATCAGTGTTTTCAATTATAGATGGGTCTTTAACCAGAGGTTGGTTAACATTACCCAGGTCACCGCTAAAGACCAGTTTAGATTTTTTACCTTCTTCCTCCACCCAAACTTCAACAATCATTGCCCCCAGGATATGTCCTGCGGTACGAAGCCTTATGGAAATATTGCAATTAACCTTTATAATTTCATCAGCATTAAGAGGATGAAACTGAGAAAGGCAGTTTTGAGCATCCTGGGCTGTATAGATGGGCTCGAGTAATTTCAGGCCTGACCTCTTAAGCTTGCGGTTTTTCCTCTCCACTTCCGATTCTTGTATATAACCAGAATCGGGAAGGACAACCTGGCATAGTTGCTCAGTTATTTGACTGCAGTATATAGGACCGGTAAAGCCTTTTTTACAAAGCTTGGGGATTAAACCGCTATGATCGATATGAGCATGGGTTAATATGAGAAAATTGATACTGGCCGGATCAACCGGGAAATCCTGATAGTTGCGTTGCTGTAAAGATTTGGAGCCTTGAAAAAGGCCGCAGTCTACAGCAAAACGAAAGTCGCCAGTTTCCACTAAAAAGCAAGAACCAGTAACCGTTTTGGCCGCCCCGAGAAACTTAAGCTTCATAAATTCCACCACATTTCAAATAAAATACAAAAAAGAACATCCACTCCCGAGCAAAGGAGCTTGAGGTATCATGTACATGTATAAGATTCAACAAGTGCTGTTAATTTTCCTGCAGTTAGTTGAAGGAATAATTTTATGTTATGGAAACAACAGGGAGCATGCAACATAACCTGTACATCCCGGCACCTAGAATCTAACCAGGTCTTTATGCAATATCGTATTCCCTTCCAGATTCTCATTGCCGGAGCGTCCGCCTACCCAGATCAGAATCCGGGGGCTATCACTTAGAATTTGCACTTCAAATGCATTAAACATGGGGATAAATTCCGTTTGGATTTTGGAATTGGCGGCAATCGTAAAGGTTTCATCGAATACCTCTTTTTTGGTTTTGGGTCAAGATTAAAGATTCTAACTCTCGCATTGTGCCTCTTTGCTCCGTTATTCAACACCAGAATTCGAATGTTATTTATAAACTCGCTAATACTGATTGGGCCAGTGGTATACCTGTATTTGGCTAAATTCGCCATTTTATCATCCCCCTTGTATATTTACAATATTAGGGTATTCAAAAAGAAACATTTTTGTGTTGCTGTGACCTGGTATTCGACCACGGGGAAAGAGTAATGGATCTATATGATTGCCTTTTTCTTGACTTGCAGCACCTATTCACCATATTCTTAAATCAGAAATGTGGAAATCCGAAAGGAGAATATGTAATGCCGAAGGCTGTTATAAATCGGAAAGTGCGGATGCGGGAGAGAGGTCAGCTGGAGGGAGTAAATAAAACAGCGGCGGATTTCCCTGCCGGCGGGCAGGTGAATCGGGAGGAATTATGTGTATAATATTGTTTGCCTATGATTGTCATCCCCGTTACAAGTTGGTGGTAGCAGCAAACCGGGATGAGTTTTACCAGCGTCCCACGGCAGCTGCCGCTTTTTGGCCGGACCATCCCGATATTCTGGCGGGAAGAGATCTGAAGGAAGGCGGCACCTGGATGGGGATAACCACCAATGGATGTTTGGCTGCTTTGACCAATTACCGGGATCCTTCCATTTTTAGACCGGAGGCCAGGTCGCGGGGGCACCTGGTTAAAGATTATTTGAGCAGCAATCTGGCGCCGAAGACTTATACAGCCGACCTGCTTAACGGAGGCAGTGCTTATAACGGTTTCAATCTATTAATGGGAACCAATGAATCAATGTATTACTACTCCAACCGAGAAAATATTATTCGCCAAATTCCAGCTGGTGTTCATGGTTTAAGCAATGCCTTGCTCAATACACCCTGGCCTAAAGTAAGCAAGGGAATAAAGGCACTGGCCCAACTTATACAGCATGATGATATTGAAGCCGGGCAATTGTTTGCCATGATGAGCGATCGGGAATTGCCGGATGAGCAGGACTTACCCCAAACCGGTGTTAGCCCGGAAATGGAAAGAATGCTGGCCCCTTTATTTGTCACGAGTCCTAATTATGGTACTTGTTTAACCACGATAATATTAGTGGAGCGCAATCATAATTTCCAATTCTGGGAGCGTAGTTATATAAATGGACAGCCCGATAGCTGGGACGAAGTTTACTACCGCTACCCCTTTTAAAGTGGCGATATATAACCCCAGTTCGCTCACCTCTTCCCCCATTTTTTGTTTAATACTCGCTTTCTTCATACTTTTGCAGATATTCATAATATAAAGCTATTAATGATTATGCAGTTGACAATGCGCACCATCTGTATTAGCATAATTAATACAGATGGTGCAGTACGGGGGGTGACTTGCTTGATATGGGTAAAAGTAGATTTTCACTCGGGTGAACCTGTTTATCAACAGATAGCTCAGAGTATGAAGGGGGATATTATTAGTGGGAAATTGAGCCGGGATGAGCTTATCCCTTCCATTAGGGAATTGGCCCGTGATTTAAAAATTAACCCCAATACAGTAGCCCGAGCTTACCGAGAGTTGGAAAACGAAGGATATATTTATTCCCGCCCGGGAGTAGGCTACTTTATTAAAGATTCTGATAAAAAAACCATGGAAGAAAAGGCATTAGAAATACTCGCCAAGGAAATGGCCGGAATTGTAGACATCGCCCGGAAATACCAAGTATCCCGCCAGAAATTTACCGAACTCGTAATGCAAAGCATTAATAGTGCATATGGAGGTGATGAATAGCATGTACGCGGTGCAAATAAAAGAACTCTGCAAAAGCTATAAAAACAGCAGCTTTACCCTGCAAATTACTGATTTATCCCTTGAAGCTGGGAGTATTTTCGGACTTTTAGGTCCTAATGGAGCAGGGAAAACCAGCCTTTTGCAACTGCTTATGGATATAGTCCGCCCGGATAGGGGTTATATTGAGATATTAGGCCACCGGCCTTTTGAAAGAGAAAAGCTGCAGGCTAAAATATCATATATGCCAGAAAATAAAAACCTTTATCATAATATGACGGTCAAGAAAATGTTGGACTATGCCAGTGGTATAATTCCGGGCTGGGATAATGATAAGGCATTGGAGTTAAAGAATATTTTCCCCCTGGAAGGCAAAAAAAGAATATCCACGCTTTCCTATGGAGAGAGGACCCAGCTTTATGCTATTTTAACCTTTGCCCGTTCAGCCGAGTTATTTATCCTGGACGAGCCTACCCGGGGCTTGGATCCAATCATGCAGGAACAAATGCTGCAGCTGATAAAAGAAAAGAGCTGGCAGGGCAAGACTATTATTTTTTCATCTCACCAATTGGGAGAAATAGAAGAAAGCGTTGATACTCTTGCTATGTTGCGTAAGGGACATATGGTGCTTAATGGCAACCTGGATGACCTGAAAAGCGAACTTTTTCTCTTAAAACTGGGAAAAAGCGAACTTTCCGCTATACCTCCATCGACCCTTGATATTGTTGCCACTCACCATCAGCATAAGCAATCTCTTATTCTCTGTCAGGGCGGTATGGAGTCCCGGCAAAAATTGCAGGCTGACTTTGCTTTCCTGAATCCTGAAAATGTAAATATAAAAGATATTTTCTTGCTACTGATGGAAAATGGAGGTGAAGAGGAATGAGTCTCTTGATTAAAGAATTGTGGGATTTACGCTGGCGGGGAACAATATTATTATTTCTTACCTTATTGACAGGTTATTTTGTACTGTCCAATTATGAGTGGTTTAAGACCGTGGCCGATATAGCGCAAATCACGCAGGGCTTGAAACAGGCCCCGTTTCTGAATCAACTTCTCGATATGGAAACACTGAATCAACAGCTTTTAGAACTCTTTAATAATATTGACTTTTATGTCTGGTCACAATGGTTTGGGAAAAACCTTTATCAGTTAATTCTTCTGGCCATTATAATCTTGACATTTCCTCTTTTTGCCCGGGAAACAGAACAGAATACCAACTATTTTCTCCTGTCCAACCGGACCCGCAAACAGATATTCCTGAGTAAAATCCTGGCCAGCTTTTTCGGTATATTTCTGATAATCGCTGCCGGGAGTATTTTGCCGGTTGTTATAGCCTTATTTCATGATTTTAA
The DNA here is from genome assembly GCF_001570625.1 of Syntrophomonas wolfei subsp. methylbutyratica. Classification (GTDB taxonomy): domain Bacteria; phylum Bacillota; class Syntrophomonadia; order Syntrophomonadales; family Syntrophomonadaceae; genus Syntrophomonas; species Syntrophomonas methylbutyratica. The sequence goes on from NZ_BBQT01000004.1 coordinate 13,180, forward strand.
TTTTAGTCTGGAACAAGCCCTGATGTATGGCCTGCAATTAAGTATAAGCTCATTGTTTTTGTATTCTGTGGTTGTTTTTTTCTCTATTACATTCAATGATGTTATTAAGCCGGTCATAGCATCGGTAATTGTATTCGTGGCATTAGGCTTAATGGGAAAGATTTCTGGAATGCTTTATTTAAACATCTACCGCTATATGACCGGTGTAGATATATTTTTTACTTCTTCAATACAAACAACTGCCATGATAGTTATTCTCATTTTGGCTCTATTTATTCTGATGGGCTCCTGGCATATATTTAAAAATAAAGATTTTTGATTATCAATTAAAGGAGAGGACTGCTTTTCATAACTAAAATAAAATATTGTGATTTAAAGATATATTGAAAGAAAATGAAAGTTTATTTAGGGAGGTAAAAATTATGCTTCTTGTTACTACCGACAATCTTTCGGAATATAAAATAAGCAAAACTCTGGGCCTGGTTCGCGGAAGTTCCATCCGGGCAAAACATCTGGGAAGGGATATTGGAGCTGTTCTAAAATCCCTGGTAGGTGGAGAGTTAAAGGGCTACAGTGAATTACTGGTGGAATCCCGGGAAGAGGCTCTAAATCGCATGATAGAGGCAGCCGAAAAACTAAATGCCGATGCTATTGTAGGAATTCGCTTCAGCAGTTCCCAGATAATGAGTGGGGCCGCAGAAATGCTGGTCTACGGCACCGCCGTAAAAATCGAAAAGTAAAGCTGCAAGCGAAACTCTCATACTCTACCCGGTAATGCTTATAACGGGTCAGCAAAACCCAGGAGCGGTGGAGCGCAATCATAATTTCTAATTCTGGGAGCATAGATATATAAATGGACAGCTCGATAGCTGGGACGAAGTTTACTAAGGCTGCCCCTTTTAAGTGGTGGGCATATGTCCTTTTAGGGTATGGCATTTCCCTGGCGCTTGTGAGCAGAGGCTTCCTGGCGGTACAGCAAAACACAGCATACTGCTCCCAGCGCGGCCATGGCTACCAAAAATAACAGCCCGCCGGTATAACTGCCGCTCACCTGGATTAACCAACCCAGAATGAAAGGCGAAATAGCTGATAATAGATTTCCTACTCCGCTGACTATGCCGGAACCAGTTACCAGCAGGTGAGAGGGTAATGATGTCTGCATAATGGCCCATACGGTAGGATAAACAAATTCGTTAATACCTATTGCCAGGGTCATAAACACCACTGCTCCAAGGGGTGAAGGCACCAGGGCAATGCCCAGGGTAGTCAAGGCTACACCACATAAGGCTGCTATCCCGATAACACTTCGGAGCTGCACCCGGTCTACTAATCGACCTCCGATAAGTATGCCTGCCGCTGCCGCTGCATAGGCCAGGGATATATAACCGGCCATACCGCTGATATCAAAATTCCGAGCCTGCACCAGGTATTGCGGCATCCAGGTCATCAGTCCCCACCAGCTGCACAAAAAGGCGGTATATATCACGGCCATCAACCAAAAGGAGGTATTTTTAAACAGCTCCCATACCCCCTGGGTATCTACTGCCGATTCGTCCCCAGGGGTATCGCTATCCTGGTTATGGGAAACTATATACTGAGCTTCCTGGGTTGATATATAAGGATTATCGCCTGGTTGGTCAGATATCCAGCTAAACCCCAGCGGTATAAGCGCCAGCAAACCTAACAGCCCGGGAATAAAGAAACTGTATTCCCAACCAACCCCCCAATTTATCCAGGAATAGAGCGGCAGGGCCACAATAAGCGCCAGGCAGCCGCCTACCCCAACAACGGCATTGGCCGTACCTCGTTCCTGGGGGGGAGTCCAGTTTTTAACCAGCAGACTTATATTAGGGTGATAGATGCCATGGGCCAGTCCCAGTATAACCCGTACCAGGATAAGGGCAGCAAAAGAAGCCACCCAGCCTCCGGCCAGCATAGACAGAGCACCGATAATAACCCCCAGAAGCAACGCCCGTCGTGGTCCCAAGCGGTTGCTGACGGGGACCGACAGCATATTGGATAAGGAATAAACCAGCAGGAAAACCGTCATCAGCATCCCCTGCCGGGCTGCTTGTCCGACCAGGCCCATTTCCTCCAGGAAACGTTGGTCTACCAGCAAGACTCCGATATTGGTACGCTGTAGATAAACTAAAACCCACATTACGGCCAAAATAATTATCACTATATGGCGATATCTGCCTTGACTATTACTATAATTCAACAAAATACCAACTTTCCATATCTAAATGCAGCAGATTATTTTCATGTTGTTTAATCTTTTGGGGGAATTTCCTTAAAGACGCAGTTGCCACTGGCCTGACAATCCTTGCAGGACTGCCTGGGCACGGACAGGGGTTTTTCGTTTAACAGGCTGCGGGCCAGGGCCAGAGCATCTTTTACTGCTTCATCGGGGCCATTGATTACAAGCATCACTGATCCCTCTGAACCTCTTACTCCACCGGCAGCAACAATCGTAGCTTCCACAGCGAATAAAGTCTTTAGGGCATCTATTTCGGTATATATCCGGGCAAAGCCTGCGGGCAACAGAGCCAAACCACAGCGCTGCCCCAGGCTGTAATCCAGCCGGTCAATGCCCATCAACCGGGCCGCCGCCGTACAGGAAGGAATAAACTTTTCATGGCCAACCGGTACCAGGAGTTTACAGCCCCGGGCTGCCAGGACCCCGAAGGAGCCCCCTACCGTACCTCCCCTGGGGTTAGCCAACAGCACCCCGGCATTACCATCGGCATCAAAGGCGTTGGCTCCCTTGACGAAGACATCATCCCGGTTAAAGTCCATTATGAACTCCTCCCAGGAGACATCCTTTATGATGCGCCCGTTTTCCAGGCAGATGTTGGCAAAACGAGTATCAGCAGCAGTAACGCAAGGTACTCCGCCGCTTACGACACCAGCCGCAAACCGGGGTTGCTCGTCTGCAGATATGAAACCCAGTTCCTCAGCGATATATGAGTTGGTGGTACCCACCGCAATTATCATCCGGCCATGGGTCATGGCCTGCTGAAACACCGGTTCATTTATGAGTCCACGAGCGATCAGACGCTTGGCTCCCGCCGGGGATAAGGAGAAAGTCGCAATCATCATAACACCGTCCTGTTGGTGAATATTTCCTTGACTATAAGCAAAAAGCTCGAGCAAGTCTGTATTATTTTAACATGAATAAAACAGCAGATGCTCAAATATTAAGAGTTTAGTCCGCTGCAAAAAGTCACTTTCTTATTCAAGCTCGAAGTGAAATATGCCCCCGCTTTTTTAAACGGCCGGTTCCCGTTGACAAAACGGGCGGCGGATTCTAATCCCCCCGCCTCGTTGCAGCGCTGTGTTAAAATTGCTTGGCCGTTTCTTTCCGCTGCTAAAAAGAAATGTTGACAGAAAAACCGCAGCTCAGTATAATAAATGCAATATTCAAAAAAATGACGATGACAGGGAATAGTAAGCTGATCCTCGGGCTATAGAGAACCGCTGTTTGGTGTGAGGCGGTCGAAGAGGCAAGTGGAACTCACCCTGGAGTTGCCGACCGAAATCATTTTAGAAAGTAGGCTCGGACGGAACTTCAACCGTTAAAATGAAGGGGATATCGGATCTTAAGATCCCGCATCCTGATGGAGTGAACGGCATTAGCCGTTAATTTGAGTGGTACCGCGGAGTTTAACCCTTCGTCTCAGAGTTCTGAGCGAAGGGTTTTATTTTTTTATCGGGGAGGACTATCTACCTGCTTCCCGATGGACTTTGAAGCAGTGAGGAATAATTGCTCAAGGCATAAGTACTGTTTAGAGAAGAGCCTTTGGCACAGCATAGAAGAATGGAGGAGCGATATGAACAATATGTTAGAACTACGAATCAATGGCTTTGGCGGGCAGGGTTCCGTTACCCTGGCTCACTTGTTAGCGCAGGCTGCGCTGGAAAACGGTGAACAAGGGCAGGCCTTGCCTTTCTTTGGCGTAGAACGTCGCGGAGCGCCGGTGCGGGCAGCAGTGCGCATGTCCCCCGGCAGTATCCACGCGCACAGTCAATGTGAACTGCCGGATTATGTGGTAGTAATGAGCGAAAAGCTTACCAAAGCGGCGATCAGTGAAGGCATAACTGAGATCGGTACTGTGATCATCAATGCTCCCTACGCCGAAGCCGTGGAGAAATACTGCACTTGGCAGGTGGACGCCGAGGCTATCGCCCGCGAAGCCGAATTATTTTCGGCCGATGGCCCCATTATCAATATCCCGCTGTTTGGCGCGGTGTGCCGGGTGCTAAACATTCCGCAAAATATTATGGAACAAACCATCCTGAATAAATGGCCGGGCAATAACGAAGCGCGTAATTTGGGCGCTGCCGGCAAGGCTTATAACGAGGTGAGAATATGTTCTCCGCTTCTTTAAACGATCGGGCTTCTATAAATAAAACGGGCGGTGGGTTTAATCCACCCCACCTCGTTGCGGCGCTGTGTAGAAACTGCTGCGCAGTTACTGCCGATGCCTAAACAGCGTATCGATTAGCATAGAGCACACGGTATATTTGGAATAGCGAAAGGAATGGAAATAAATGAAATCACTTACGAAAGCCTACCGGCCCATTTCCTGGCCGACGAAAGGAGCCGGCGGTGACACCGGTTCCTGGCGAACGCATCGTCCGGTAGTTGACACCCAGATATGTAATAAATGCCAGATCTGCTGGGTATATTGTCCGGAAGCGGTCATTGACCGCCAAGAAATTACTATTGATTACCGCTACTGCAAGGGCTGCGGCGTATGCGCCGTAGAATGCCCCACCGGCGCAATCAGCATGGAAATGGAGGAGTAGCCGTATGAAAACAGCACAAGTTATTATGGATACCGGTGCCCATGCCGCCGCGCTGGCTGTTAAAAGCGCTCGGGTGGACGTAGTACCCGGCTACCCTATTACCCCTCAGACCAGTATTATGGAAGCGCTGGCCGCCATGGTGGAAAATGGCGAACTGCACGCCCGTTTCATCCCGGTGGAAGGCGAACACAGCTCCATGGCTGCTGCCGTAGCCGCATCCGCTGCCGGCGCCCGCGTTTTTACAGCCACTTCAGCCAACGGCCTGCTGTATATGCACGAAGTTTTACATATGGCTTCCGGTGGACGTTTGCCGGTGGTAATGTGCAATGTTAACCGCGGTATTTTTGCCCCCTGGACCCTGTGGGCTGATCATCAGGACTCAATGGCTCAGCGTGATACCGGCTGGATTCAATATCACTGCTCCTCCAATCAGGAGGTGTTCAACACTATTTTGCAAGCCTTCCGCGTGGCCGAACAGATCAATATCCCGGTGATGGTCAACTTTGACGGCTTTGCTATTTCCCATTGTCTGATGCCCCTCACCCTGCCGTCACAGGAGGATATCGACCGTTTCTTGCCCCCGTATGAACCGGAATGGCGGCTGGACCCGGCTCATCCCTCTTCCTTCAGCAATGTGACCAATGCACCCGAATACGCACCCTTTCGCCAGATGCTGTCCGATGATATCATGGCATCCATCCCGCTGGTAAAGCAGGCGGCACAGGAATACAAGGATATCACCGGCATGTGGGATGGTGACACCATCGATACCTATCGCTTGGAAGACGCCGAAGTAGTAGCCTTTGCCATCAACAGTATGGGAGCAGAATTAAGACTTTCCATTGATATCCTTCGCCAGCAGGGCATCAAAGCTGGTCTGCTCAGACCGCGTTTGTATCTGCCCTTCCCGGCTGAGGATATCATTACTGCACTGCCGCAAAATGCGCAGGTGATGGTACTGGATCGCAATTATAATTTCGGCCACCCCGGCGGTATTTTGGCTTCGGAGCTGAAAAGCGTACTCTTTGGCCGCCGCAATGACATCACGGTTAAGAACCGGGTAATGGGCATTGGCGGCATCGACCTGACCCGCCAATTCATGGCCGCCGAGATTCGCGCCATGATGGATGAATAAAAAGCATAAAAAAGCATAGACCAGGAAAGGAATGGATGAGATATGGCTACCAGTATTAAAAAATTACCGGATATTGAGCAGGTTTTAAGCGGCAACGGGGCCTGTGGCGGCTGCCCCGCTACCATGGGCTTGCGCATCGTAGGCAAGGCTCTGGGTTCAAACGCCATCATGCTGTTGACCCCTTCCTGTTCGGTAGCCAGCATGGGCATGACCCCCAGGCTGGGTTATAATTGGCCCTGCATTAATATTACATTTGCGTCCGCTGGCTCTTCAGCCTCCGGTATTACCCACGCGCTGGAAGTAATGCAGGAAAAGGGCCGCCTGCACGGCGAGCTGCCCACCGTATTCGCCTGGGTAGGCGATGGCGGCACCTATGACATTGGCTTCCAGGCCTTATCAGGCGCAGCCGAGCGCAACGATAATATAATTTTCTTTTGCTATAACAACGAAGCCTACAGCAACACCGGCGTGCAACGCAGCGGAGCCACCCCGCGCGGCAGCTTCACCACCACCACCCCTACCGGCAAGCGCCAGCCCAAGAAAAACATGGCCTTGCTGATGCTGGAGCATAATATTCCCTATGTAGCAACTGCTACCGTGGCTTACCCCGGCGACCTGTACGATAAGGTGGTAAAAGCCAAAAACATCCCGGGTATGAAATACATCGAAATTCAGGCCCCCTGCTATTTAGGCTGGCAGTTCGATATGCCTGAAACCGTGCAGATGAGCCGTATGGCTGTTCGCAGCGGTGCCTGGCTGTTATGGGAAGCGGAAAATGGCAAGATCAGCTTTAATAACCCCAGCTCGCTTATCATCAGCGGTAAAAAAGACGCTGCCCCGGTGGATGAATACTTAATGAAGCAGGGTCGCTTCAACCGCCTGCTTAAAGGTCCTGACGCCGAGAGCCGCATTGCCGAGATTCAAGGTGACATCGATCGCGAGATTGCTTTTATACGGGAAAGAGCGAAGATTACGATTTAGTTTAAATATACAAGGAGTGCACTTATCTTATTTGGACAAGGGGACAAAACAGGCGGAGGATTCTTATCCCCCGCCTCGTTGCAGCGGTGTGTTGAAACTGCTTCGCAGTTTCTTCTGATGCTTAAAGATTGCCCATACTCGTTTCTATTACCCTCTAAGCCAACCTTACTGATACTCCTCCTCAAACAATCTCCTCTGACATCCTTATTTTACTGTTTTACCAGGCCTTGTTCTGTTGATGCTTGTTTTTCCTTTTAGTATAAGAGTCATACTGTATTTTTATGGTGGGATACGCAACCGGTTTCTGATAAGGCTTCCCCATTATTTTGCTTAGGATTTTCTTTTCAGATGATCACATTGTGTGCAGACCTGATAATTACCATAGCCATTATAACAAGGGCATTCATTATTCATGAAACGTCTCAAAAAAAAGACTTCAAAGGTCTGGTTATCTGATACCTTATCGCAATAAAACCTCTCGTTTTCACCACGGCCCCCGGATACCTTATTGAGTTCTTGGTCTGAAATTTTAGACTTTTCCATTATTCATTCCTCCATTCTTAATCATACTCTAAACTCGCTGCATTGCTCAGTTTGGCCTTTTTGGCAAAGCTCGAATTAAACATCGGAGGAAACTTACAGGTATTTGTAGCACACCGCTGCCTATTCCTATTTACATAGGGCTTTGTACGTCCGCAGAAAATTCATTATGTCCTGGGTTGTTCTGAGTATGCTCCTGACGTGCTTGCTGCTCATTTGATGGAGAACAACGATGACTCCAGGTGCATCCTGGATATAAACATCTAAGTATGACCGTCACTAATGAATTACCGCGCCCGCCTTGCACAGCTTTAAGCTGCTCTTCCAATAGTAATTGATGGTTTAAATCTTTTTTCATATTGAATTACCCTCCTACCTCTTTATTTTTTTAAACCAGAAAAAGCTTTTGTTACCAAAAGTATACTTATATATATACGATGAACTTGAAAAAGTAGCTCAGGATGTAAAAAAATTTTGGTTGACAGCCCTAAAACAGCGTGGTCTTGCCCACAAATGAGTCATTATCCAGCCTCTGCCTCTCCACCAGTTCGGCGAAATAACCGTCCTTATGGAGCAGTTCGTCATAGCTGCCGTCTTCCTTGATTTTGCCGTTATCAAGGACTAAGATGCGATCACAATGACGAATGGTAGAAAGCCGGTGGGCTCGATCCGGGTGCTTTTCATAGAATCCAGGGCTTCTGACACCTGTTTCTGGGTGATATTATCCAGGGCCGAAGTGGCTTCATCAAACATCAAAATCCGGGGTTTGGGCACAATCGCCCGGGTGGGTTCTAATTGCCTGCCCTCGTTGCATCGGTGTGTTGAAACTGCTCCGCATTTTCTTCCGACGCTTAAAGAGAGAATCATGAAATTCTTTGCTTGCAAAAATCAGGAGAACGAGATAAACTAACGAGGGACAGAGTTATACATAGTATAAACATAGAATATGCACAACGCGGGACAATGTTTAATGGAGGTTGAGAATGAACACTAAAAAAAGGGCTGTCGGAAACCGGGTGGAAAGAAAAAAGGAAAAAACCAGGCAGAAGATTATTTCCATATCTATGAACCTGTTTAGAGAGCAGGGATTTGACAGCACAAGTATGGAGCAGATAGCCAGGGAGGTTGATATTGCCAAAGGAACTCTATATAATTATTTTCCCGTCAAGGAAGCAATACTTAGCGAATACATTCAGCGTTCTTTTGAGGATAGAAGAGCTGAACGAATTTTACAGTTGCGAAAGCTACCTGATACCAGGACGCGAATGATTTGGATTCTAAGCGAGTTAATAGCAGGGGTACGGGCACAAAAGGATGTTTTTGAAAAATATCTTGTTTACCAGATACAAAATATGATTTCCCTGCACCGAGACGCGGGGGTGAAAAGCGGTATTAAACTGCTGGCCAGGGAAATTATTGTACTGGGACAGGAAAACGAGGAAATCCGGCAGGATATACCCTTGGATATACTGCTTGCACTATTTGAGTTTGCTTTTATTGAAGTGGCTCAGGAGTTTTACATGAAGCCGGAATCTTTTGATGCCCAGGTAGCTATTGAGTACATTGTTGATCTTTTCATGAATGGAGCTAGGGGAGGAATATGATATGGTAAATAAAAAAATAATTTCCCAGGAGCATTTTATAAAACGTTTGCTTAATATATTTTTGCGAAGCGGCCTATCCGAATTTCCCAGTGATTATACTAATTTGCATGTTCTGCTCAAAAGTGCAATTCTAACTTTAGATAAAACAGCCATCTTCAGCGAGAAAGAGATTAACCAGAATCTTGATTATTGGATAAGTAATATAAGTAACCTTACTCCAATGAGAGATATTGATCATGTTACATTGCGACGTATGTTAGTAGATGCTGGGTATTTAACCCGGAATAGGGATGGTTCTTGCTATCAGGTATCTTTATCGGGAGATGGACAGCCGGTATTTGATGATGCGATTGAGCAAGTTGATGTTATTGCCGTAATTAAATCCGGCCGTGAAGAAATCGCCAGAAGAAAAAGAGAATATATGGAGAAGTTAAATTCGCCATAGAAAACGCTTGGAACGCTTTGGATAATGCTTGAATAAGGGCGGGGTGAATATAAAATGCTTAGTTTACGGGCGCGTATGATAAAGTTATTGATGCAAAACCGCAATTTGTTCCGATTGCGTATGAAAAAGGAAAATGTTGATTGGAATGACTATGAGGCTATCCTGCGTTTTCGCCGGGATGTTGAAGAGGGTGCTGGTAAGTTTGGCAAACTACCGGAACCGGAAGGGATCATGGTTTCCCCGGTAGACATTGATAATATGCCGGCGGAATGGATCTTTTACACCGCTGCGCAGAAAGATAGAGGTATATTGTATTTTCATGGCGGGGGATACGTAACCGGTACATGCCAGTCACACCGGGCGATTGTCGCTAAGTTCGTGAAAAATAGCGGGGTTGCCGCATTGCTGTTTGAGTATCGCCTGGCTCCGGAACATCGCTTTCCGGCTGCGTTGGATGATGCACTGGCAGCCTATAGTTGGTTGTTGGATCAAGGTATGGGCAATTCTAACATTGTGTTTGTTGGAGATTCGGCTGGAGGAGGCCTGGTATTAGCTGCATTATTAGCTCTGCGGGACCAGGGCATGCCTCTTCCGGCAGCAGCAGTGTCCTATTCTCCGGTAACTGATTTCAAGTGCAGCGGTGAGTCTTATAGAACTAAAGCCAGGGTATGTCTGGCTCCTGCGGGCCTGGCCAGTGCCTGCGCCAGGCATTACGCCGGAGATAACGATTTGGGCTTGCCTTATATATCGCCGCTTTATGGGGAACTTCAAGGACTTCCGCCGCTTCTGATTTATGTGGGAGAGGATGAAACTCTAAGGGATGATTCCATTCGTTTTGCTCAAAAAGCGGAAGCTGCGGGGATTCAGAGTATCGCCAAGATCGCTACCGTGGTTGAACCGTTCCTATCAATGCCGGAGCCCTGGCATTATCGCAACAAGGTCACCTGGCATATGGCCGCAACGGGGAAGCAGGAGCCTGTTCTCGGCTTCTTTCGTGAGGCTAGCCGTCAGCTAGTTCCCATTTCCCACTGCTGGCTTATCCCAGAAAAGCGGAACGGGTGATTGGGGTGGAGAGCTATGAACCGGCTATTCATGATGCTCGTAGTAATGCTATAGAAGCTGGCATATACAATGTAGAGTTCATACGCGGTCTGTGAAAGAGCAGTGGTACGGATAGATGAGCCTATTGATGTGATAGTGCTTGATCCCCCGCGAAGTGGTTGTAAAAAAGAACTGATTCAGGCCTGCAGCAGGATATCGCCCCGGGAAATCGTTTATGTCTCCTGCAACCCTGCCACCCTGCCCCGTGACCTGGCCCTCTTTGGCCAGTTTGGATACCGCCCCCTTCTTATTCAACCCATTGACATATTCCCCCGGACTTATCACGTTGAGACGGTGGTATGGATGTCAAGGGTAAAAGATTAAGCGAGCTGAAAGCCCTTATATATCAAGGCTTTTAGCACACATGGGTGTGAAACTCATTGAGCGAAAAACATGAAAATAGCGCTTCGCGGAAACAAGTCCATAAGGGCGGTATTTGATAGTCAAGTGGTCAGGTTAGATGTCATAGCCCCGCGAGTGGTCGGGTTAGATGTCAGGGGTCGCGAGTGGTCAGGTTAGATGTTTTTTCGGAAGTTTTTGGGGTTGTGTGGTCTGGTTGGATGTGCGCATAAAATAGGTTGTTAGTGAAACTCAGAAAAATGTTGCAACAATCTTACATAGTAGTATCTCGGAAACTCAACAGCTGAGTAGGGATAAGTTGGAAAAACCAACAGACAAAGCTCTTTGACAACTTCACATAGCTAAAATAAGCAAAAGGAAAAGAATAGCTACCAGAAAAAGGCAGCAGGAAAGTAGCCGGCGTTTCAAAGGTTTTTAAAACCCGGGAAAACTAACAGCCTGCAGTTTTTGGGAACATGTTATTAGGCTGCTTTCGAGATAGTCTTAATACCAACCTCCGAAAGAATAGAAGGCTTCAATAAAGCAACTTGAGCATCCAAGTGCTGGTTTAGAGCCGCTAGAGTTGCCTGCCAAAACCACCGTTTTTTGCTGCGGCAACGGGCATTCTCAATCTTGTAATCAACCAGGATTCTTTTGAAGGTACCGTTTTGAAAGACGGCTGTCGCCATATGCGATTTTAAGTTCCATATTCCAGCACCTCACATTTGTGGTTGTAGTACTTGATAGGTATACCGCGCTTTTTTGCCTTAGCGATTTCGCGGGACATACCATCAGATGGCTTACCGAAAACCCATAGCTCATCGCATTTGCCAAGCAGGACAAGGGCAAAGAACATCCCCAATTCTCGCTGCTCTCTGTCATCATCATCCATGAACTGCGGGTAGTGGAGGTGGGGCGCAATCGGGATACACCCCTTGGAAACAGCAAAGCGGCAATATCCTCTTGCCCGTTCTATGTTTCTTTCCGTGTCTCCTGCGAAAGGTGAAGCGAGGTAAACAAGCGGACGATAAGTTTTCATCGGGGCTTCTGATTTAGCAACCGCCGTCAATGCTTCATAGGCGGTCGGGTCGGGATAACCCTCGCTATTGTACTTGTCCATCTGGCACCTCCCTTTGGTAATACTGCTCTACGAGCGAACGCAGCCAGTCGATTTCTTCATCAAGGCGGGCGTTTACCGATTCGTACATAGCGTTCTCAGCTTCAAGCGCGGCAAGCTGTTTTGACCGTTCTGCGCTTTTGTCCGCGCTGATAAACAGGAGTGAGAAGAAGCATGTCAGCCCAATCCACATCAATACCCACGGGAGCGCTGACCAGACTACTTTGCCAACCTTCTTCAGAGCCGTTTTGATGGTTTGCTTTTTCTCATTATTCATTATTGTTTACCCCTTTCCCAAGGAAGAGATTGATAAAAAACTGCTGTCCCTTGCCTGTGACCTTTGTGGTCTTACTGATAGTGACATGGCCGTCTGAATGAGTGATGGCGGTTTCCTTGACCCGGAAAAGCCCCAGCTCCATCGCCCTTTGGGTCGGTGCGTTATAATCTGTCCCTTTGCGCTTGATGAGGTAGCCGTCCTGACGAAGTTTTTCAAACAGACGGTTCTGGCCGATTTCGATACCGTTGCCTTTGAGGATTTTTGCCAACTCACCAATGAGGATGGTTCCGTCGGAGACAGACACCGCATCGGCGAAGATAACCTTTGGTTTATTCTCGGTGGCTTCCAGTTGCAGACGTTCCTTGGCAGCGCGCTCCTCCTTAAGGGCGGTCAGCACTTTAATCCAAGAGTCAGGGTTGTTCATCAACTCTTCTAATTTGGCGGGAGTGACATACGCGCCATGCCTGCGGATGGTGGGAAGCACCTCATGGGTTACCCAGCGTTTGAACTTTTTGGCTTCGGGTTTGCGGGATAACAAAATAATGCTGTAAAGCCCGCTTTCAGTAACTGCGATCATTTCCTGTCGTCCACCAAGGGTGTCCACTAATACCGGCTCTCTTTCATCGTCGTCTAATCGTGCTGCTGCGTCGCGATATTTCTCAATCCCGAGAATGCCGCACACATCCTTAAGCACCCAGAGAATTTCACTACCCTTTTGGACAGTCCTGACTTCGTTCCCCTCATAGGAGAACACTTGTAATCCGTTCATATTGAACCTCCTGAAAAGTTTTTTTCGAGAGGCAACAACCCCTCTACTGCCTACAGACAGGAGGGGTTGCTTTGCGTACCGACATTTAATCTTTTTTATAAAATGAGCAATCGAACCCATGCCTGCAAGTTCTTCATCCAGCTCGGCATCACGCATTTTCGCGTTCCTTTCATTTGCTTCTGTTTGCATTTTCTTACCTCCGTTTCCGAGAAGCTTTGCCGCCCCTCTACCGTCTACAGACAGAAGAGGGGCGGTTGCGTACCACGGAGAGTGGTTACTCGAAAAACTTCTTCAGGGCTTCGTCATTTCGCAGAATGTCAAGGATACGGCGTACATGAACGGTAATGCTGCGTGATGATTTAAAACCATACTTGGGCGCTAATTCACGCACGGTTTGTTCAAGGATAACCCGGTCTTTTATAAGTTCAAGGTCTCCTTGGGTGAGAGTAGCAAGGGCGGCGTGGAGTGTGTCTAATACAGCCTTTTGTTCTAAAATTTCTGTGATATCAGTAGGGTCAGAAGGCTCGTAAAATGTATCCGATCCATCAGAATCGTTACCCAATGGCTTATCAAGTTCAACGGTTCGGCTCGTGCGGGACTTACATGTCTCACATTTCTGATCGCATTTGCTTGTGCCTTTCCATACGCATTGGAATTTACGCTCCTGGTACTTTTGCTCTCGCCAGATAGAGCGCATGTTGTCCCGTGCAAGGTCTTCACCAATCTGATTACAGGGAAGGCGGACAACAAGGCCGGATTCTTCATCGACATAGCAGCGTTGTTGAAATGGGTTTTCGGGTTCTTCGGTACGGGCAAGACAAACGAAACGAGAAACTTCGGTGTGGGTTTTTCCATCGTCCGATAAGGTGTAGTAAGCCATCGGCTCACCGAATTTCGTGCGGAGCGGAATGGGGGTAGGTTTAAAAGATTTGTTTTGACTTTGATTTGCTTGTTTTTTCATCAGATTTCCTCCTGTGATTTGAATTGCGTGAGCAATCGCAGGGAGGAAATATGGAAGTTTTGTACAGATTCACACTGTTATCATTGTTTTTCGGATTGGTGCGTGATATAATGGTTTAACAGTGTTTAGTGCGGGTTGTTAAATTTGGCTTTTGCACCTTCGCCACCGTACAAGAGCAACAAAAAATGCCCCTGCGATTTCTCACAAGGACATAAAATGGTTCGCCGAGTTCGCCAACCATACTTCGTAGAGTTGGTTAGAGTTCGCCGAGTTAGTTTTTTTGAAAAGCGGTGAAAATATATGGCAAAAATAGTTAAGCAGCGCCTTTGCGGCGGCACTTTCTTTACATTGTTTTTACGTGCAAGAAAGCCCCTACGTGGAGCAAATGAATATTATGCGGGGAATCCGGAGCCCTATTCCGAACCCATAGCTCTGTTCGCCTTATCTAAGGTGATCGTTCCTGACTGGCAGAACATATTTGTATTCGCTGACAGCACAGTTAGCGGCAATACTTCACAATATAAGACCTGTAAAAATGAAGGAGGCTCAATATATCCTTTTGGTGACGATGCGGCACTGACTGCATTCAATGCGCGGGTAAAAGAAAATTATTTCTCCGCATTAGCCGAAATGTGCAAGGTAATAGAATTGCTCGTTGATACAGGCAGCATGAGAAAAGATGAGCGATTGGTTAAAGAACTTTTAGCCCTGATTGAAGTTGATGATTCCATTAATGATAGTCAACCTTTCTTTGCTTTGGAAAGTGGTGATGCAATAACAAAATCCGATATTCTCAAAGCAACAAGTGTTTGCCTGCAATCATTTTTATTAGGTGTTTGGCATTTTGCAGTAACCCGTTCAGAAAAGAATACTTTTGGCAAGGAAACAATCAATTTATGGTGTCCTTCAACCGGAGGGGGAAAGCGTGAATATAAAGGAAACCTTGCAAACCTTATTACAAGGAATATTACGCTAAACTACTTTGAAGGCTTTGGAGAAAGTGTCGATGCCGAAATTGTTGATGAGCCATTTGTGGACGAGCCTATGATAAATGATGAAATTCCTAACGAGGAACAATCGACAGAAAAAGAACCTGCCGCATCGAATTTGACGCAGCAGGTTATAAACAACAATCCAACATTTTTTAACTTCAACGTATCTGGCAATAACAACAATTTCTATAATCATGTAGATACAGTAAATATTAAGAATGGAGGACAGAAAGATGAGTGAAAAACCAAAACTAATCTCAACGGCTGTCCTTCCATCGACAGGCGCATCGGCAAATATAAACCTACCCGGTGATGGGAACACGCTGATTGCTCACGCGAATGCGGTGAATATGAAAAGCGTGTATATTCCTGTAGTTCAGACAAGTGGGGTCGCGCTCCCGACAAGACGCACTGTAAATGAAGATTATTATAGCCTTTTCGTTATTGGTGATGAATTGTTCACCGGAGGCCATTTTATGGTACCGAAGGAATGTGCTTTGACCGAGAGTATAGCACCCGAATTAAAAGCCAAATACGCCAAATTAGATATGGGTGCCATTACAGCAATAAAAACCTTCCCAGCTATATTCGCAAGCAGAAATCATCAATATTGTCGTGCAGGTGAAAATCAAGATGCCTATCTCGGATTTGTTGATGAAGTAGTAGTTCAAGATAACGGCATCAAGGTGTGTTTTCATTTGCTGTACGCCATTTCGCAGCGCCGACTCAATGAGCTTGCTTGTGAACTCTCTATCGATAGCGCTTCGGCATTCAATGAATTTGATCGTACACATTGGACGATAAAACAGATAAATCTAATTGAGAAGCTGCGCAAAGCAGATGTAATAAACACTCTGTTTTAAGAGTTGTAACCACAACAAAACGAGATATATACATTATGGAGGTTTTAACATGAGCAACGAGATTGATAAAAATATAACCGAAAAATGGGTGAATCTTGAGGATATCGCCGAGTATCTCAGTGTAAGCAAGGACACTGTCCGCACGTGGATGCGGGAAGGTAAACTCCCCGTTAATAAAGCCGGGAAACGCTATAAGTTTAAAATCTCCGAAGTCGACGAGTGGGTACGCAAGGGCAAAATCAAGGAGTAAATCGAATGAAATTCTAAGGAGTCAATAATATGCAAATGCCAGAAATGCTTGATAATGTGAATAAAACGGTTAAGGACGACTTGACCGTTTCGATAAACAAGGGCGACAAGCTGTCCATAGCGGCTGCATGTTTCTCCATATATGCGTACCAAGCCCTCAAGAAACAGCTTGATGGCATCGATGAGTTGCGTTTTATTTTCACCTCCCCGACTTTCCTGCATGAGAAGGCGCCCAAGGAAAAACGAGAGTTCTATATCCCACGTCTTAACCGTGAGCGTTCACTCTACGGCACGGAGTTTGAAGTGAAGCTTCGTAATGAATTGACACAAAAGGCAATTGCCCGCGAGTGTTCCGAATGGATTCGTAAGAAGGTAAAGTTCCGTTCCAACCTCACAGGCGGGAACATCAGTGGTTTTATGAATGTTGAAGGAAATGAGTGCACGACCTATATGCCACTACATGGGTTCACCACTTCCGACATCGGTTGCGAGCGTGGGAACAATATCATTAATCCGGTTAATAAGATGTTTGCGCCGCTCTCCGGCGAGTATATCCGTATGTTTAATCAAATTTGGAACGACAAGAGCCTGATGCAAGATGTGACTGAGCAGGTCATCGACGGTATCACTGCGGCCTATAACGAAAACGCACCAGAGTTTATTTACTTTGTGGCAATATACAATATCTTCAATGAGTTCTTGGAGGATATCTCCGAGGACGTTTTACCCAATGAAGCGACGGGATTTAAAGAAAGTAAAATCTGGAATATGTTATATGCATTCCAAAAGGACGCCGTACTTGCGATCATCAACAAACTTGAATCATATAACGGATGTATCCTTGCAGACAGCGTAGGGCTTGGTAAAACATTTACCGCCCTTGCTGTCGTTAAGTATTATGAAAATCGCAACCGCTCCGTGCTTGTTTTGTGCCCTAAGAAGTTGTCGGATAACTGGAATACATATAAAGACAACTATGTGAACAACCCAATAGCTGCCGACCGCTTGCGATATGATGTGCTATATCATACGGACCTTTCAAGGGATCGCGGAAAATCCAACGGACTTGATTTGGACAGGCTTAACTGGGGAAATTATGACCTTGTGGTAATCGATGAGTCCCATAACTTCAGAAACGGCGGTGAAGTATATGGAGAAGACCGCCGCGAGAATCGCTACCTTCGTTTGATGAACCGTGTTATACGCACGGGCGTAAAGACGAAGGTTTTGATGCTTTCGGCTACCCCAGTCAACAACCGTTTTACCGATCTTCGCCACCAGCTTGAGCTTTCTTACGAGGGTAACCCGAACCTTATCAATGAAAAACTCGGTATAAAGCGCACCATAGATGAAATTTTCAGAAGCGCACAGAAGCAATTCAACCAATGGAATAAGCAGGAAGAGGACGAAAGAACTACGACCTCGCTGTTGAAGTCGCTTGACTTTGACTTTTTTGAAGTGTTGGACAGCGTGACCATCGCTCGCTCCCGTAAACATATAGAAAAATATTACAATATGAAGGAGATCGGCTCATTTCCCGAACGATTAAAGCCCATCTCTTTACGACCGCGCCTGACCGATTTAGAAAGCGCAATAAACTACAGCGAAATTTATGAGCAACTAATGAAATTGAATCTCTCGGTGTATATCCCCACCGATTACATATTCCCAAGTATGCTCCACAAATATGTTGATACCTCCCGCAACATCAACCGCGCAGGGCGTGAGATGGGTATACGCCGTTTGATGAGCATAAACCTCATGAAACGCCTCGAAAGCTCAGTGGAGTCCTTTCGGCTCACTGTTGGGCGAGTTAAGCAATTAATCGATAGCACAATTGCCGAAATAGATGCCTACACAAGTGGCGGCTATTCTGTTATCGACGGACGGGAACTCACAGGCGACGCGGACTTCGACGATGATGATCGCAATACGGAGTATTTTGCCGCCGAACACAGCATAAAGATTGACCTTGGCGACATGGATTATAAAACATGGCGAGACAGGCTTTCAGAAGACAGCGAGGAGCTTGCCTTGCTGAAAATGTTGATTGATGATATCACACCAAAACACGACACAAAGCTCCAGACGCTTTTCGGACTTATCGAAGGCAAACTGATGAACCCGATTAACGATGGCAACCGAAGAATCCTGATATTCTCAGCGTTCTCAGATACGGCAGAATATCTGTATCACCATGTTAGTTCATTCGTGAAGTCTAAATTTGGGCTTGATACGGCTATGATTACAGGAAGTGTTGATGGCAAAACCACGATAAAAGGACAGCGGGCTTCTATGAACGAGGTGCTGACCTTGTTCTCCCCGATTTCAAAGGACAAAAACCTTTTGATGCCAAACAACACCTCTGACATTTCGGTGCTGATTGCCACAGACTGTATTTCGGAAGGACAGAACCTACAAGACTGCGACTATTGCGTCAACTACGATATTCACTGGAACCCCGTCCGTATCATTCAGCGTTTCGGGCGGATTGACCGTATCGGCAGCCGCAATGAGGTAATTCAACTTGTGAACTTCTGGCCGGATGTGGATTTGGACGAATACCTCTTCCTTAAAGGTAGAGTGGAAACAAGGATGCGGATTTCTGTCATGACCGCAACCGGTGACGACGACCTTATCAACGCCGAGGAAAAAGGCGACCTTGAATACCGCAAAGCGCAACTCAAACGACTCCAAGAGGAAGTTGTGGATATTGAAGATATGCAGTCTGGCATCTCCATTATGGATTTAGGGTTGAACGAGTTCCGACTCGATCTGCTTGAATATGTAAAAAACAACGGAGACATGGATAAAGTTCCTTTTGGGCTTCACGCGGTTGTCCCCGCTTCGGAGGATTGTCCGCCGGGAATCGTGTTCGTTTTGAAGAACCGCAACAACAGCGTGAACATTGATATGCAGAACCGCCTCCACCCGTTTTACATGGTGTACATAGGAACGGACGGTGAAGTCATTTGCGACCATCTTTCCCCAAAGGAACTCCTTGACAAGTTCCGCTCTCTTTGCAGGGGCAAAACCGAACCAACGATGGAAGCCTGCCAAGACTTCAATAAAGAGACGAAAGACGGGCGAGATATGTGCGGCGTGTCCACGTTGTTGTCGGATGCAATCAACTCAATCATTGAAGTAAAAGAGGAAAGCGATATCGATAGCTTGTTCAGCCCGGGCGGTACATCTGCCCTGAATACCAGTATCAGCGGGCTGGATGATTTTGAATTGATTTGCTTCCTTGTGGTGAGGTGACGAGATGTTAGGATTGCCACGCTCAACGCAGGTAAACCGCCGTGTTGCAAAAGAGAAGCTTTATCAAAACGCAGCTCTTGCGCCCCAAACGCGTGAGATGATAAAGGATCAGATAGATTCAGTCTTCTGGCGAAACAAGCTTGCAGATAGCACGATGGCGATCAGTGCAGGCGAAACAGTTGCGGAAATTCAGATATTTGAAATTCAGCTTCGCCAACGGGAACTCGACAAGCGGGTTCTGCCCGCCATTGCCAAAGCAATACCGTATAAAATCCTGTTTATTCTCGTGTTCGGCGACGAGGCACAGTTGTGGATTGAAGCATCCGGCACGTTCTACAACACCGACTGGCAGCCGCTTGGTGGTTTTACGTTGAAGTTCGAGGGGTTAAATCTGGATGCTCTATATGAAAACTTAGTGAGGCAGATTTCTGGCGGTCGGCTCGGAACGGACGGCGATATTGAAGAAGCCGTAGACCGTGATAAAAAGCGGCAAAAACTCGAACGGGACATTGCCGCTTTGGAGAAAAAACTACTGCGTGAAAAGCAGTTTAATAAACAAGTTGAGTTGAACGGCGAATTGAAGCGGCTATGTGCCAAATTGGAAAGGATGGGGTGAATATGAAATTTACTTTTACTGCAAAAACATATCCTGCAAGTCAGGATTTTCTCAAAATAATCGAAGGCGGCGAAGCCTATCCTTTGGATACCTTTATTGAGAAGCACAAAGCCGAGGCTGTTTCGCCTTTGGATGCTGTCTTGGATAATTGCCAAATTGAATATCGTGGCGAAGTCAAAAATTACAAGGATTATATAAGCGAATATCTCGCTTTTACGGAACGGATGCGCTTTTTCGAGTTTAACTCTTTCAAAACATGGCCTGAAAAAGATGATAGGAACGCCGTCCATTTTGTTAAAAAGGCAAAAGAGTGCCTTGAAATCGCACGGTTTTTCACAATGAAGAGTGCCGAGTGGTTTGAGTCAAATGAGGGACTTAACTGGAATACTGGATATACGCCCCAGTTTCTATTTCGCTGTATTTACTTTGGAACGGCGGCAACATGGTATGCGAACTGCTACGACCACATTTTGCAAATCGTATACTGGAGTTTAAAACTCTATACTGCTACAAAAGACAGAGACGATAAGCCGTATGACTCGACGTGGGATGATAAAAAGATTATTTCACTTTGTGTGTTTGACCTTGTTGTTGCTGAATTAAAAGCCCGTGGTTACAAGGACATTCGAAAAATGCTGAAAACGTGCAGCGCACAAATTGATGAAGTTCGGCAATGGTCAAACTACACCAAGCATAAGGGTGGACTTGATTACAAGTACATCGAGGCAGACGACCCATTTATGGTTTTTATCCAAAAGGACGGTGGAGAAAAAGAACAGATAAAGAGCTTTGAACCGCCCATCGAAATAGATATTGATGCTGAAATGCACAAACTGGCTGAGGCTCACGAAAACTTGTTCAACTGCTTAAGTGCCGTTGTTAGTGAAATTGATTTTAACAGCCGAGCCTTACAATTTATGAAAACGGAGGAACCCGCTCATGAATAAACCTAAATTTGAAACACCGAATCTCACCGCCGAGAATGTGGCGAAAATAGCCGAACTTTTTCCCGGTGTGGTTACCGAGGGGAAGGTTAATTTTGACCTACTGCGCTCCATGCTGGGTGATGAGGTATACGGCGATGAAGCCTATGAGTTTACATGGGTGGGAAAGCGCGCAGCTATTGCCGAAGCTGGGCGTCCGATTCGTAAGACCCTCCGCCCCTGCGTGGAGGAAAGCAAGGACTGGGACATGACCGAGAACCTATACATAGAGGGCGACAATCTTGATGTGCTGAAATTGCTGCAAGAAAGCTACCTCGGCAAGGTGAAAATGGTGTATATCGACCCGCCGTACAACACGGGGAGCGACAGTTTTGTTTATAACGATGATAACGGTATGGATGCTGAAGAATATGACGATGGTATTGATGCCTATGATGATGAAGGCAATATTAACTTTCGCGCTAACCTAAAAACAAATCCACGATTTCATTCAGGTTGGTGCAGTATGATTTACTCTCGCCTTGTGTTGACGAGGAATTTGCTCTCAAAGGATGGTGTAATTTTCATTAGCATTGATGATGGTGAAGTTGCACAATTGCGAAAGTTGTGCGATGAGGTGTTTGGAGAAGAAAACTTCATTGCCATTATTAGTCGCGTTGCGAAAACCACATCATTCAGAGGAAACTACTTTGCGCCAAGCAAGGATTATCTGCTTTGTTTCGCAAAAAGCATATATGATCTACCGGGATTTTCTGACGAAGTCGACAGTTCACAGTTTAAAAAAATCGAAACGGTCGGTGAACGTAAAGGCGAATACTATAGGGATGATATTGCATTTTATTTATCAACTTTAGAAACACGTCCCAATCAAAGATACTTTATTGAATGCCCTGATGGGGAAAAGGTTATCCCACCCGGCACTACTTTCCCTCCTGAAAAGCCAGTTGATGGCGATGGTGTTTGGCGTTGGAGCCTTGATAATTTCGAACTAAAAAAGCACCTAATAGTGTTCAAGGAGTCTACACGCTCTCCGCTTATAAACGAGCAGGGCAAACCCGCTCGTTGGAATCTTTACACAAAAAGTTACTTATCTGACAAACAAGAAAGTGGCAACCTTCCAAGAGACTTATTTGATAAGTTTCTTAACCGAAACGGGAGCGAAGATCTCAAGAGACTCGACATTCCGTTTGATTTCCCAAAACCAGTAAATCTGATTAAGCATTTACTCAAAATCCTCAACGACGAAAAAGATGGAATAATACTTGATTTCTTCTCTGGCTCTGCTACCACTGCTCATGCTGTTATGCAACTTAATGCTGAAGATGGTGGAAAGCGTAAATTTATCATGGTGCAATTACCCGAAGTGTGCGCTGACGGGACAAAAGCTGCGAAGGCGGGATACAAAAACATTTGCGAAATCGGCAAAGAACGCATCCGTCGTGCCGGGGATAAAATCAAAGCTGAAGCGGGCTTGACCGCGCTGAATCTCGATATCGGCTTCCGTGTCCTCAAGCTCGACGACACCAACATGAAAGATGTGTATTATGCTGCAGGCGACTATACACAAGACATGATTGCCCTGATGGAGAGCAATATCAAGCCCGACCGCACCGATTTGGATTTGCTTTATGGTTGCCTGCTCGATTGGGGATTGCCGCTGTCCATGCCCCACACACACGAGAAAATCGATGGCTTCACTATCCATACCTACAATGACGGCGATTTGATAGCCTGCTTCGAGGAACGTATTAGTGAAAAGGCAATCCGTGAGATCGCAAGCCGCAAGCCTCTGCGTGCCGTATTCCGCGACAGTAGCTTCAACAGTTCACCTGAAAAAATAAACGTGTTTGAAATTTTCAAGCTTCTTGCACCGAACACGAATGTGAGGGTGATATGATGAAAAATAAAGTAGAATACGGAGGTGCTGGCAAATGAAACTACAATTCCGGCATCAGCCTTTTCAAGCAGATGCGGCAAAAGCGGTCTGCGACGTGTTCGCAGGTCAGCCGTTTCGCACCCCAACCTATATGATAGATTCCGGCCTGGGTCAGCTTTCGCTATCGCAAACACATGATTATACAGGCTTCAGCAACGCACCTATTGTTGTTTCTGATGACAAAATTTTGGAGCATATCCGCACCACTCAGCGGCAAAGTGGTATAAAACCGTCCGATTCACTTGTAGGCCGTTTTAACCTGACCATTGAGATGGAAACAGGTGTCGGCAAAACCTATACATATATCAAGACCATGTACGAGCTTAACAAGCGGTACGGCTGGAGCAAATTTATCATAGTTGTACCAAGCGTAGCTATTCGTGAGGGTGTTTATAAGTCTTTCCAGATGACGGAGGAGCATTTTGCCGAGGATTACGGAAAGAAAATCCGCTACTTCATTTATAATTCCTCGCAACTCACCGAGATTGACCGTTTTGCTTCTGATAGTGCAATTAACGTGATGATTATCAACAGCCAAGCGTTTAACGCAAGAGGCAAGGACGCCCGGCGTATTTACATGAAGCTTGATGAGTTTCGTTCCCGACGTCCGATTGATATCATCGCCAAAACAAATCCGATAATGATTATCGATGAGCCGCAGTCGGTGGAAGGTAAGGCTACCAAAGAGCGATTGAAAGAATTCGCTCCCCTTGTCACGCTTCGATATTCTGCGACCCACAAAGCTGACAGCCTGTACAATATGATTTACCGCTTGGATGCGATCGAGGCCTATAACAAACGGCTCGTAAAAAAGATAGCCGTCAAGGGTATTTCGGTTTCCGGTAGCACCGCTACGGAAGGCTATGTTTATGTGCAGAGTATTAACCTTTCAAAGGGCAACCCCACAGCGACAATCGAATTTGACATAAAGAATAAGACCGGGTTCAGCCCAAAAACACGGGTAGTAACCGAAGGTTATAGCCTGTTCGATAACTCCGGAGAGCTTGCCGAATATAAGGACGGCTATACCGTTTTGCGAATTGACGGCAGAGATTCTTCCGTTGAATTTACAAACGGTAAGAAGCTGTTTGCCGGGGATGTTATTGGCGCGGTTAGTGAGGAGCAGTTGCGCCGTATTCAGATACGGGAAACCATCCTGTCCCATATCGAGCGGGAGCGGCAGTTATTTGCTAAAGGCGTGAAGGTTTTATCGCTTTTCTTTATTGATGAAGTGGCAAAGTACAAGCAGTATGACGCTTCAGGCAACGCACAAGGCGGCACCTATGCTGAGATTTTCGAGGAGGAGTACAAAGCCATCGTCGGCAGTATGCAGCTTGCCTTAACTGACACGACGGAGTATCTTACGTATCTTGACGGTATTGAGGCCGAGCGGACACACGCTGGTTACTTTTCCATTGATAAGAAAAGTGGTCGTATGGTAGATAGCAAACTCGGAGATAAAAAAGAACGCACCTCCGACGACGCGGATGCCTATGACCTCATCATGAAGGACAAGGAACGCCTGCTTGACCGCCGAGAGCCTGTGCGGTTTATCTTTTCCCACTCTGCCTTGCGCGAGGGCTGGGATAACCCGAATGTGTTTCAGATCTGCACCTTAAAACAAAGCGGAAGCGATGTACGTAAACGTCAGGAAGTCGGGCGCGGGCTTCGCCTGGCCGTAAATCAAGGCGGCGAACGCATGGACGAAACCCTCCTATCTCGCGAGGAAGTCCACAATATCAATGTA
This sequence comes from Syntrophomonas wolfei subsp. methylbutyratica, assembly GCF_001570625.1. Lineage (GTDB taxonomy): Bacteria > Bacillota > Syntrophomonadia > Syntrophomonadales > Syntrophomonadaceae > Syntrophomonas > Syntrophomonas methylbutyratica. Next base: position 37,869 of record NZ_BBQT01000004.1, read on the forward strand.
CTAACGGTTATCGCAAACGAAAGCTACGACAGCTTCGCCAAGAGATTGCAAAGTGAAATTGCCGAAGCGGTCGCCGACCGTCCGCGTAAGGTGGAAGCAAAGCTGTTCACAGAAAAGTTTGGTGAGGATACAGCACTTGCTATATATGAGAGCTTAATAGAAAACGGTTATGTGAAGCGAGGCGAACTAACCGAGAAATATTACGAGGATAAGAAAAACGGCACTATAGAAGTACCTGAAGAAGCAGCCGGACAAACTGCTGATGTCATAGCCGTACTGGATTCCGTTTACGACCCGAATGCCAATAAGCCTGAAAACGCCCGCAAAAACACCGTCGAGGTTATGCTTGATAAGGGAAAATTGGATAGCAAGGCATTTCAAGAACTATGGTCACGCATTAACCACAAAAGCTACTATGTCGTAGGATTTGATGAAGATGAATTGGTGGAAAAAGCTGTAAAGGAACTGAATGCCAGACTGCGCGTTTCGAAGATTTATTTCAAGGTTGAGACGGGCGAACAGGCAAAGAATATTGACTCCAAGGAACAGCTTGAGTACGGAGAAGCCTTTGTTCGAAAGGATATGGTGCGCGAGGAAGCGGCTTCATTCATGGCGATGCGGGCAAGTTCGTCCGTCCATTACGATCTTGTTGGAAAAATCGTAGCAGAAACGGGACTAACCAGAAAAGCCGTGACAAAGATTCTGGTCAGGCTCGAAAAAGTAATCTTTGACCAGTTTGGAGACAACCCCGAAGAGTATATTATCCGCGCTTCCAACATCATCAACGAGCAGAAAGCCACAGCAATTATCGAACACATAACCTACGATAAGCTGACCGCCGCTTTTGGTACTGATATATTCACCGAACCCGATCTTAAAAAAGGTAGCCTTGGTGTGAACGCCATGGAGGCAAAGCGCCATCTATACGATTATGTTATTTACGATTCAACCAACGAGCGTGATTTCGCTTCCGCGTTAGAAGCGCACAGCCAAGAAGTAGAAGTCTATGTCAAGTTGCCACGCGGATTCTATATCAACACCCCTGTGGGCAAGTATAACCCCGACTGGGCGATTGCGTTCTATGAAGGTAAAGTGAAGCACATTTATTTTGTTGCTGAAACGAAAGGTGATATGTCCTCGATGGAACTCCGCAAAATCGAGGAAGCCAAAGCACACTGCGCCCGTGAGCATTTCCGTGCTATCAGCGGCGATAACGTGAAATATGATGTAGTTGACAGCTATGACAAGCTGTGGGAGCTGGTACAGGGATAAAAATAGTCTGAGGAGAGAGAAAATATGGGTGGGGCCACTATTATATGTCCGAATTGCAAAAAGTCTTTTGAAATATCTGATGCCATACAGCACCAGATTGAGGATGAGTTGCTTCGAGCAAAAACTGAGCAGTCGGAGACACTCCGCAAGAAGTATGATGCCGCTGCCGAGATAAAGTTAAAGCAAGCCGTGGAAAATGCTATATCCGAGGCGCAACAGGCGGCACAGCTTCAAATTGAACGGGAGCGGCAGACTGCTAAACTTGAACTGGACAAGGCTCGCCAAACCACTGAACTTGAAGTTGAAAAGGCAAAGCGGACCACCGAACTGGAAACCGAGCGTCTGCGCCGTGAAGCTACCGCTTCCAAGGAAAGCGAGAAGCAGCTCCGCAAGCAGTTATCGGATTTGCTCGAAGAACTCTCCAAGGCAAATAAGGCGCGTGAGGATGCAGAACTCACTGCCCGCAAGGAACTGCTCGAAAAGGAAAAAGGTATACGTGCCGAGGCGGCGCAAAAAGCTTCCGAGGACTTCAACACAAAAATCCGCGAGCAGGAGGAAACCATCAACCGGTTACGTGAGCAATTAACCACAGCTAAACAGGTGGCGGAGCAAGGTTCACAGCAGTTACAGGGCGAAATCCTCGAGCTGGATATCGAAAATGCCCTCCGCAGCGGTTTCCCGTTCGATACAGTCGAGGAAGTCAAGAAGGGCGAACGCGGTTCGGACATTCGGCAAGTGGTCAATGAGCAGTTTTATATGAACTGCGGCTTGATTCTTTGGGAATGCAAAAATGCCAAGACCTATCAGGCAAGCTGGCTCGGAAAGCTGAAAGATGAAATTGCATCAGAAAAAGCTCAAATGGGAGTTATTGTGTTCAATCCCACTGACGGAGGAGGCGATGACTTCAAACAGCTTGCTGATAATATCTGGCTTGTGAAGCCGCGCTATGTGATAATGCTCGCCACGTTATTGCGGGAAGCAATCGTCAAGGTCTTTGCAGCCAATCGCGCTGCTGAAGGCAAAGATGTGAAGGTTGAACTGATATACAACTATCTGACCGGCGGCGAGTTTAGTAACCGGATTCGTTATATCCTTGAGTCCTACGATGAGATGGCAAAGCAGCTCGACACAGAGAAGAAGCAAGCCCAGAAACGCTGGGCAGCACAGGAAAAAATCCTGCAAAAGGTCACAAATAGTCTCTATGGTATGAGCGGCGACCTCCAAGGCATAGCTGGCAGAGAGATAATTGCGCTGCCTGCCCTCGGGGATGACGTCGAAGAAGTTTTATCTATAAAGCCGCGTATATCGGAGCCGCGAAAACGAACGGAGGATATAGATGATGAATACTAAAATAACTTCCGCAATCGAAAAACTTATGCTAAACGCTGCGACTTTTCACGGCATTCCGGTTGAGCCCACACTTATCAACTTCTTTTATGGAAACAACGGCACGGGAAAATCCACAATAGCGAGGGCTGTCCATGCCAATGAGGGTTTGTCTTGGCAAGCGGGAAAATCCGCAGATGACTACTCCGTGCTTGTCTATAATCAGGAGTTTGTCGAAGCGAATTTCCGTGACTACGGCAAACTCAAGGGCGTATTCACAGTTGGCGAGCAGAACATCAAGATTCAAGCTGACATAGCTGAAAAAAACATTCAGCGGGCTGAGCAGGAAAAGCTAAATGGCGAAAATAGCATAGCAAAGGACCGCAAGGAGTCGGCACGAAACACCTTGCTCGACGACTTTCAAGGAACCTGTTGGGATAAAACGAAAGCCATCCGAGACGGATTTGACGCTACGCAGAGCGGCTTTAAGCGGAAGGCTCAGTTTGCCGAGAAAGTATTGCAAATAGGAAATCCTGCTCAGCATGATATAGGAGAATTAAGAACTCTGTATGAAACGGCATTTGACCCAAAAGCTGCTACATATAAGGAGTTTCAGCCTACTGGAGGCACGGAAAGATTAAAAGGGTCACCCGGCAACGAACTGCTTAATAAATCCATCACGAGCAGTAGTGACACACCCTTTGCCGGTTTCATCAAAGCGATTAGAGCCACGGACTGGGTGCGCCAAGGGCATGAACATTTCGCCGAAACATCAGAAGGAAAATGCCCTTATTGCCAGCAGGAATTACCCGACGATTTTGAAAAACAAATCGCTGACTGTTTTGATGGCCAGTATCAAGAGGATATTAATGCCCTTCGGCAATTTCAAGAGGACTACGTAAGCGATATGCAAGGCTTCCTTGATGTGCTTAACGGCAATCTCCAGGATGCTTTCCCGAAACTTGATCTTACTGAATATAAGACGAAACTCGCGCTCTTGGAGAAGACAATTGAAATCAACATCCAACGGATAACTGACAAGTTGAAAGAGCCGTCTTCAGTTGTCACACTTGAAAACGTCAAAACGCTGCGTGATGAAATAAACGTCCTAATCGAGGGTTTTAATAAACAGATTCAAGCAAACAACGACATTGTCGGTGCGAAGCGTCAGAAGCAAGCCGAGTGCACCAAGAAAGTCTGGGAACTTATTGCTTTTACACTTCAAAGTGATGTTTCGACCTATAGAGTACGGCGCAAGACCTTTGACGACGAGATTACTGCATTGATTAAGCTGGTCGATGACGGTGCTAAGGCATCACGAGCTTTAGGAAATGAAATTGCAGAACTTAACAAACGAGTGGTTAGTACCGCCCCCACCATCAAAAGCATAAACGATTTACTTCGAGATTCGGGTTTCCAGGGCTTCACCCTGCGGGAAAAGCGAGGTCAGCAAAATGTCTACGAGGTTGTGCGCCAAGACGGGACAGTTGCGGATAAGCTAAGTGAGGGCGAGAGGAATTTCATTGCGTTCCTGTACTTCTATCACCTCGTTCGCGGAAGTCATACCGATGCTGATGTTAGCAAGGATAAAATTGTCGTAATAGACGACCCCGTTTCCAGTATGGATAGCTGCGTCCTATTCATCGTCAGCACCTTGGTGCGGGAGATGGTAGGTGTCTGCTTTAACAACGCTGAATATCGTGAACAGGAACGTGAGGTTCAGGGCGACTATATAAAGCAGATTTTTATCTTGACCCACAACGTCTATTTCCATAGGGAGATAACCTATAACCAAGCATCCCGCTATCATTGCGTATCGTTCTATGTGGTAAATAAAGCGAGTAACAATTCCACGATTAAGCATTGTGTCCGACAATGTATATCTAAACCTACCGAACAAGAAAACTTCAACCCTGTCCAAAATTCCTACGCTGCCCTCTGGGGTGAGTACAGAGAAGTGGATACAGCTATTCCGCTAATGAACGTAATACGCCGCATTTTGGAATATTACTTCAGGCAACTTTGTGGCTACGACGGTGTGAATATCCGCAAGAGGGTTCTTGATGAACATAGAGATAAGTTCGTGGAAACGCCAGCCGAAGGGTTACCCGACTACACGAAGTACCACCTCGCTACGGCTATGTTGTCTTATATCAATGCCAATTCCGTAGGGTTTAGCGATGGTTTGAATTATGTTGACGATTGCACTGACATCACGTTGTACAAGGATGTGTTCAAATTAATTTTTGAAGCCTTGGAGCAGGAACAACATTACAAAATGATGATGGGCGAAGAGCAATAAGGACATCTTGCCCGTTGAACAGTTACCTGACTTGATGAACTTCCGGACACTGCCTTATGAGATAGGTTGAAAACTCTATTTGAGAAATATTTCCGAGTCGGTGGATTTGCTACATATACAGACTAATGCAACATCGGATTAATGATTATGGAGGATATAAACACTATGGCCGGTAAAAATATGAATTATTTTCTTATGGACAGCACCCCAAATGGGCGCATCAAGTGTACACTTGCCAATTGGACAGGGGTTGCCTATAAGATTCCACGGGTAAAGCTTGTGGACTGCAAAAATATTGATTACCTAAAACAGAGTGGTGTTTACTTTCTTTTTAGTAAAGGAGATGGTGACAAGCCATTAGTTTATGTCGGTCAATCTGGAACTCGAAAAAATGGAGAAGGAATTTTGAACCGTTTGAAAGAGCATCACGCCTCCCCGAAACTGGGGCTTGAAGATTGGTATGAAGCAATCGCCTTTACGACTTCAAATAATATTTTTGGTGCAACGGAGATTAGCTGGCTTGAAAATCGATTCTTTGCACTTGCATTAACTGCCAATCGTTACGAAGCTAAGAACGGAAATGAACCAAATGCCGGAAATGTCACAGAAGAAAAAGAGAGCGAACTTGAAGAGTATGTAGACTATGCCAAAATCGTAATGGGAGTTCTTGGACATTTGGTATTCGAGCCCTTAGTTCAAAATCGTGCAATGCAGAATGCAGCGTGTAAAGAGAGCGATGACTACCTTGAATTCTCTATGGAGCAAAAAATGCAGAATAGTGGAATGACAGTAAACGCAAAATGCAAACGCTCGAGTGAAGGATATATAGTTTTACAAGGCAGTGTTATCAATTCTAAAACTAATGAAAAAACTTGCTCAGGGGTAGCAAAAAAGGCTCGGGTCAGTGCAAAGGTAGATGAAAACAATGTGCTCTTAGAGGATGTGCTATTTTCATCACCATCGGCTGCTTCTATGTTTGTAACGGGTGCAAGTTCAAACGGATATACTGCTTGGAAAACGGCTGATGGCAAAACTTTAAAGGATGTTGAGACAAGTGAGGCGGATGAATTATAAAAAACCACATGTAAGTAGGAGGTTGTAGATTTTATTATAATTAATGGAAATATTTTGCTGAAACATGTATGATTAATGAAAAGCGTGTAGGAGTGTATATATGAACTCTGAAATTGTAATGTATCAGACTGAAGATGGTTTGACAAAAATAGAAACTACCTTTGACAACGATACTGTTTGGCTTTCTATTGATCAAATGGCAGAGTTATTTCAGCGTGATAAGTCTACCATTTCTCGCCACATTAAGAATATATTCAATGAAGGTGAACTGATAAGAAATTCAGTTGTTGCAAATTTTGCAACAACTGCTGCTGACGGTAAAACATATCAGGTTGACTACTACAACCTGGATGTCATTATTTCCGTTGGTTACCGAGTAAAGTCATTACGAGGAACGCAGTTCAGAATATGGGCCAGCAATGTCTTAAAAGAATACATGAGAAAAGGCTTTGCCATGAATGATGGTCTGCTGAAAAATAATGGCGGCGGAATTTATTTTGATGAATTGCTGGAGCGAATCCGTGATATCCGCTCATCAGAAAAAGTTTTCTGGAGAAAAGTGCTTGATATTTATGCAACGAGCGTTGATTATGATCCAAGAACGGAAGCTTCTACATTATTTTTCAAGACAGTCCAGAATAAAATGCATTGGGCAGTGCATGGAAAGACTGCAGCTGAAAAGATATATTATTCTGCAGATGCGGACAAGCCTTTCATGGGGATGCTGAGTTATAAGGGGGAAAGGCCAGCACAATCGGATGCTTTAGTGGCAAAAAATTATTGTACGGAAGAAGAATTATCTGCATTAAACAGCGTTGTTTCTGCTTATCTTGAGTTTGCAGAAATGCAGGCTCGTAGAAGAATACCGATGTATATGTCGGATTGGCTCGAGACGCTGGATGGTTTTTTGAAATTATCCAAGCATGAAATTCTTACTCATGCCGGAAAGATTAGTGCTAAAACAGCTAAGCAAAAGGCAAAAGAAGAATATAAGAAATTTAAAGCGTTGCATTTAGAGGATGTCTCTAATGCGGAGAAAGATTATATAAAAGCATTGGAAGATATGGAAATGAAGTTGCTGGGTGAGGGTAAAGAAAAATAAGGCATGTTATAGCAATTAGGCGAAGCTCATATGATAATAATTAAACTTTTGACAGCAAAAGATTCATAAATAGTGAATAAATTAGAACGAGAAACCTTGCATTTTGATTGAAGTGTAATCTGTAGCAAGGACTCAAAGTGCTAAACAGCATTTGTCTCTTAGTGATTTATTATACTGAACGGGGAAACCGGGTGGTATCCCCATTCACCCTCCAGTCGAATCCTGTCAGGTGCTCGGGTTGCTCTCCAGCATTGCCCTATCCCCCTGACAGGCAAGATCCAAGTATATTTTACCACGAGTTGGTAATTATATTCCGAAAAAAGCAAATTGAGAAAATCCATTTACACAAAACTATACAAATACCCAGGAGGCTGTAGCATAAGCGGTGTAAACTTCGGGAGGAAGCTAAATGACTTTAGAAAATATCATCAATGAATATGGTGAACAATTACATATACAATCTCTTACTTGCTCTCGTTTGTGGTGTTGAAGGACTTTCCAATAGTGAGATTGCCGTAGTTGATAAAGATCAAATAAAACAGTTAAATAGCCTCGGTAAAAGCTCAATTACCATTAGCCGTAAAAAGAACGAGCGGGCTTATCGCATATCTGTCGGCGGTGGCAGAGAAAATGCTATGCAGATTAAGACCAACCGCTTTGAAGAGTTATTTTAGGGAGATAGTGTTAGCTGCTACTGAACAATATCTAAAACGGGAAAATAGAAGTGATGCTTCCCGATACAGAGGAAGAAGCAAAAAACAGAATGGATGGGGAAAGCCGCAGCGGATACAGAAACAGTTGACGCTCTTAAGGAGTTAAACTTCTATGATAATGGTGTGTTAAGTAGTAAATTGATTCAGCAAATGACACAGCTGAGCAATGCCAATATTGCTAAAATGAGATTTCAAGGTCAAGGTTACAGAGACCACGTGCTTACAGCTAATGAAAAGGCTAATTTAAAAACATTTATAGAGTTATATTATTGTTATGAACACTAGAAGGATTAAGCATTAATATTAACTACCAAACAGGGGGGGGGGAATGGTTCTGACCATACTTTGCTGTAAACGGAATAATCATCCAAAATTTTTGTTAATACTTTTATTGTAGCATAAACAGGGCAACGCTGAGGACGACCCTACGCTTACCACGACTTATACGGTGAAACGGCGGGCAAGTATAATGGTCTAGCGACGGGACAGACCGGTATTATATTCCCAGCTTCCCCGTCGCAATTTATTATGCATTCACATACGGGGTTGTATATGAAAGCAATTACTGCAGGCCGGATAATGACCACTGCCTATATACCGAGGGCATTCATTATTCTGGCCACGTTTATAATGGAATTCAAAGGCCTGCTTATCTAGCTGGGTGCAAAAATAATTCTCGTATTCTTCACGGCCCCCGGATACCTTATTGAGTTCTTGGTCTGAAATTTTAGACTTTTCCATTATTCATTCCTCCATTCTTAATCATAATCTAAACTCGCTGCATTTCTCGGTTTGGGTTTTTTTGGCAAAGCTCGAATTAAGCATCGGAGGAAACTGCCAAGTATTTGCAGCACACCGCTGCCTATTCCATTAACGCAGGGCTTTGTACGTCCGCAGAAAATTCATTATGTCCTGGGTTGTTCTGAGTATGTTCCTGACGTGCTTGTTGCTCATTTGATGGAGAACAACGATGACTCCAGGTGCATCCTGGATATAAACATCTAAGTATGACCGTTACTAATGAATTACCGCGCCCGCCTTGCACAGCTTTAAGCTGCTCTTCCAATAGTAATTGATGGTTTAAATCTTTTTTCATATTGAATTACCCTCCTTCCTCTTAATTATTTTTTAAACCAAAGAAAGCTTTTGTTACCAAAAGTATACTTATATATACGATGAAATTGAAAAAGTAGCTCAGGATGTAAAAAAAAATTTGGTTGACAGCCCTAAAACAGCGTGGTCTTGCCCACAAAAGAGTCATCATCCAGCCTCTGCCTCTCCACCAGTTCGGCGAAATAGCCGTCCTTCTGGAGCAGTTCGTCATAGCTGCCGTCTTCCTTGATTTTGCCGTTATCAAGGACTAAGATGCGATCACAATGACGAATGGTAGAAAGCCGGTGGGCTATTACGATCCGGGTGCTTTTCATAGAATCCAGGGCTTCTGACACTTGTTTCTGAGTGATATTATCCAGGGCCGAAGTGGCTTCATCAAACATCAAAATCCGGGGTTTGGGCACAATCGCCCGGGCGATCATCAAGCGCTGGCGCTGACCGCCGGAAATGCCGCCGCTGCCTTCGGAAATCACGGTGTGCATGCCCATGGGCATGGCCCGAATATCATCGGCTATACCGGCCAGTTCCGCGGCCTGCCAGGCATCGTCTCGCGACAGCCAGGGAGCGGAGATGACGATATTGGAGAAAATGTCCCCGGAAAATAATCGTCCATCCTGGGTTACCGCCCCGATATTCTGCCTTAAGGAGCGCATATCAAGGCGGGCGATATCCCGGCCGTCATAATAGATGGCCCCCCTCTGCGGCGTTTCAAATCCAAGCAATAGCCGCATCAGAGTTGATTTGCCGCATCCGGTTTTTCCGACTATGGCTAGATATTGACCGGCCTTTATTTTCAGGCTGATGTCGTCCAAAACCAGGGGCATTTCCTCATGGTAGCGAAAGGAAACATTGTTTAGTTCAATATTGCCGGACAAGCTGGTTATTATCTGCTTGTTCTCCCCCACTTCCGGCACTGCTTGCAAAATGGGTCCGACCATTTCCATCAGCGGCTTTATATTGGCAAAGGAGGTGGTTACACCGGCCAGAGACATAATGGCGCCGGTTACCAGGCCGAATGAGGCGTTGAAGGCCATGTAGTCGGCAACGGAAACACTGGCCGCCGCGGCGCTGTAATATATGATAATGATCCCGCCCAGGGAGATAGCGCTGGCAACAACCGGCTGTACCTTAATAAGCAGGGGCGGATTGTAGGATATGTCCGCCTGCTGTTTAAAAGTATCCGCCCATTTGGCAAATACACGCCGTTCGGCGCCGGCCAGTTTTATCTTTTGCACACCTGAAAAACTGGCAAAGGTTAGACCGTTAAGCCTGGCATTAAGAGCTATGCGGCGGCGGTTAAGGTTTAGCTCGACTAAACCGGTTATGACGGTAACCGCCAATTGCGCCAGGATGACCATAAGGGCCGGAAACACCAGGGCTGGCGCAAAACTTATAATCTGAAATACATAAATAAACGAAAAAAGTGCGGTGAGTCCGGTTGAAAGAAAGGTATTGGCCAGCATATCGCAGAGCTGCATGATGGCCGAAATGCGCGAACTCAATTCACCGGCGTTGTATTCTTTAAAAAAGGCCGCTGGCAGTAAAAGCAGCCGGCTCATGGCGGCCGCTTCAACGGGGATATTCATTTTGGTCTGCACCCGGGCGATTAAAAGCGTTTTGGTAATTTCAATCAGTATTGAAGATAGGGCAACACCCACCAGCACCAAAGCCACCGGCAGCAGCAGCCCGGGTTCCCCGGCCGGAATGACCCGTTCAAAGATGAGTTTCGTTAAGTAGGGAGTGAACAGGCCCAGGAGGCTTACCCCCAAACTGGCCAGGGCCACCATAAGAATATCCGCAGAAGAAAGGGTATTTAAGATATACTGCAGCAGATCAGTAAGCCCCAGTTGTTTAAGGGGCAGGGGACGGTAGAAGCAAAAGGCTTCTTCTTGCAGCTTATCCTTGGTTTTCCGCGACAGCCTGAGCTTTTCTCCTGTTTCGTAATCAAAGAACTCGTATCCGGCCAACCCCACCGGGAGGAGGGCCACCACATCGCCGCTTTTGGTCTGTCCCAGCATAGGCCCCACAGCATCCCGCCACCAGTTGCCTTGCAGTTTTACCACCCTTCGCATAATCCCGGTTGGACGCAGCAGGTACTTAAGCTGGTCGTTCATGTCCTCTACTTCTTCGGGTAATTCTACTGGTTCGGTATTGTAAAACTTAAGGATTTCCTCGATGGCATTTTTAGTTTTCAAGCGGTCGCTGTTTAAGGCAGACGATATCAGCGATTTGCCCAGAACAACCGAGGAGAGTTGGGCGAAGGCATTTTGAAAGCCTTCCTCGTCATACCGGATTCTGTTTTTTATCTGTTCATCAAACCAGCCTTTGCTCATGGCAGCCTCTCCTATTCAGTGGCAATAAGCTCGGTATAAAGGCCCCCGGCTTGGTATAGTTCTTCATGTCGGCCCCGCTCGACCACTTTGCCCTTATTCATCACGATAATTTCATCACAGTCGCGAATGGTGGACAGCCGATGGGCTATAATAATGCAGGTTACGCCCCGGTCCTTGATGGCCTGTATAACTTCATACTCGGTTTTGGCATCCAGGGCCGAGGTGGCCTCGTCCAGAATGACAATCCTGGGGTCCTGGGCCAGCACCCGGGCTATCTCTATCCTCTGCCGCTGCCCACCCGAGAAATTTCGGCCTCCCTCCAGGACCATGCCATTGTAGCCGTCCTCCCGCTGCATTATTTCCGTATGCAGCCCGGCGTCGCGGGCGGCTAAAATCATTTCAAAGTCTTCAATAGATTTATCCCACATCTTTATGTTATTGCAAATGCTATCCTCAAACATGATAATGTCCTGATCGACTACCGCCACCGATCCGGTAAAAACCTCCCGGCAGATGTCTTCCCGGGCTTGGCCGTCAAACTCGATCACACCGCTCCAGGGCCTGTACAGACCGGAAATCAGTTTGGAGAGGGTGGATTTTCCGCACCCTGAGGTGCCGACCAGGGCAATTCTCTGGCCCGGTTGGACAGTAAGGTTGAAGTTTTTAATCAAGGGTTCTGCCAGCCGGGAATAGCCAAAGGTAACGTTTTTCATGCTAAGAGCCCCGCTCAATTTGTGGTACTCCCGCTCATCGTCCTCAGCCTGGGGCAGGTACTCCACATCGGGTTGGTAATTCATCACATCTTCGATCCTCTCCATGGAAGAACGCATTTCCTGCATACTCTGTCCCAGCCCGATAAAGGCATTCACCGGCGCTAAAAATGAGGCCATGAAACCCTGAAAGGCCAGGAGCATACCTACCGTAAACTTGCCGTTCATGATCAGCATCACCCCCAGCACCAGCACGGCCAGATTGGCAATCTGCTGCAGGGCGCCGGGAACCGCTCCCAGGTACTGATTGAGCAGGGCAAACCTGACCGATGAACTGTTGACCGAAGCCTGGAAACCGGCCCAGCGTTCAAAATAACCATTTTCCGCCCCGGATGCTTTTATGGTTTCAATCATTTCAATCCCGCTCATGGTTGTGGCCATCAGTTTACCGCTGTCGCGCATCTGAGCCCGGGTTATATTCACCCGTTTCTTTGAAATAATACGGGCTACCCACATATTGATGAAGGTAACCGCAAGCCCTACAGCAGTCAGCAAAAGGCTGTATTTTATCATAACCACCAGGTAAAAGACCAGCATAGCCAGGTTTAACAGGACCGGGGCCAGTTGGCTTATCAAGGTTTCGGCGATAAGCTCGTTGGAACTCTGCCGGGCGGCAATATCCCCGGCCATGCGCTGCGAAAAAAACTCCATCGGCAGGCGCAGGACATGCCAGAAGAAGGTGGTGTTAGCCACAATGGCTAGTTTGCCTCTAATTTTTAGCATGTATAGGGTGTTGATAAGAGAAACTATGATCTGAAAAGCGAGCAGGCCGCTCATGGCCAATATAAAGGGATAAAGCCAATCAGGATTGGCACCGGTTAAAATTCGGTCCATAAACACCCGGGCAAAAACCGGGGTCATAACCCCCGTCACGGCGGCCAGAATACCGGTGAGAATTACGAATATTATCGGCACCAGAGTGCCTTTTAGACGGCCTTTGGCAAAATCGAGTACGCTGCGCGGCTGGCCGTCGGCCACAAAATCGTCTGTTTTAGAAAAAGTAAGCACAATGCCGGTAAAGGATTTATTAAACTCTTCCATGGGGACCTCAACCGTTCCCCGTCCGGGATCATTTAACACCGCATAGTTTTTTTTAAATCCGTTTAACACTACGAAATGATTAAAGTTCCAGTGTATAATCACCGGATATTCTATCTGTTTGACATCGTCAAGTTCCAGACGATACCCTGCGGCTCTCATGCCGTAGGCACGCGCCGCCCGCAGAATGTTCACGGCATTGCTGCCGTCGCGGGATACTCCGCAGTCGCTCCGTACTCGTTCCAACGGAACCCATTTGCCATGAAAAGCCAGTATCATGGCCAGGCTGGCAGCACCGCACTCTAAAGCTTCCATTTGCATAACTACCGGGACTTTGGCAATTTTAGGCATGAACTCTCCCCTATTTTAGAAGAAAATCTATCGGTCTGACCGTATCAGTTACAATGTTGATATTTACCAGGGTTTTATCGGGTAGATCAGAGCTGTCCAAAGAAACATCGACTGTTACCGCAAAGCCCTTGGGGGCAAGGGCCTGAGCCAGATAATCGCTCTTTAGCTCAGCGGCAATCTCAGAAGCCGACAGGGGAACAACTCCAACGGAGTCTATATGCCCGTTTATGGCGGTATTCTGGTTAATGGCCTGGACTTTCACCGCCTGCCCGGCTTTTATAGTGCCCGCTTCAGTAATATCAACATAACCCACAGCTTTTCCACTGTTAACAACGCCTTTTGTATGTATACTGGTTGGCAGGCTGCCGGTAAAGCTCCATATCAATACCACTGCCAGCAATATAAACATAGCCATCAAAACAATCCAAATGCTCGGGTTGGATACTTTTATATAATCGTTCAACTGTTCCGGTGAGGATAAACTGTCCAGACTGGCTTTGCGAAAAAGGGTGTTGCTCATCTTTATATCTCTCCCGTAGTAATACTCTTCGGGCAGGGCCTCTCCGCTCTGGTAGTGCCTGGTGCATAGTGTTAAAACTCCTTTTCATAGGCCCAGTATAAGATAGATATAGATAATAATAGATAAAAATTGCTTTATTACCCTTCTCAGTATATCACTGGCTAATATTATAACGCTATAATTATTAGCACAATTATCCATAAAATTATAATTTTCCGCAAAAAAACAAAATAATCAGAGAATTCATCATAACTTAGCGGAGGAAGTTCCTCATACACCTCTTGAGCTTTCGGCATGCAGGGAGTCGGATTGGTGCATAGTACCGATTCTAGTTCACCACATAAACAAACAAAGCACTCAGTAATGATAATCATTCGCTACTGAGTGCCAGGTTACTAATAATGCCGCTGTGTTTATTCCCCGGTCATCGTTCTTCGCGATCATAAGGAACCCCGAGAGCCCGTGGTGCTCCTGCCTCCTGCCGGAGACGAATCGTAACCAGTACCAGTACCAGAATGGTCAACAAATACGGTAACATGGCCAGGAAAAAGGACGAAACATGGATACCGATGGTCTGGATACGAAATGTTAGTGCTTCAACCCCACCGAAGAGGTAAGAACCCAGAAGTCCCCGTAATGGATTCCAGAGAGCAAAGATTACCAGTGCCACCGCAATCCATCCTCGTCCTGCGGTCATATTTTCCTGCCAGGAAGGAGCATAGGCTAAAGACAAATAAGCCCCGCCCAGCCCAGCGAACATACCACCCAATATGGTACATATATACCTTACCCGGCTGACACTGATTCCTACCGCATCTGCTGCCGCAGGGTTTTCACCCACGGAACGTATACGCAGACCCCAGCGGGTTCGAAAGAGGATATACCAGAGGCCAATCGCCAGGATAAGGCTGATATACACCAGAGCATCCTGCTTAAATAATATGGGTCCCAAGACTGGTATATCACCCAGAAGCGGAACTGCTATCGGTCTAAACGGGTCAGCCGCAGGCATGCCCTGATAGCTCTTACCCATGAAACCGCTGATACCAGTACCGAAAATAGTTAAAGCCAGCCCGCTGACCACCTGGTTGCCCCGCAAGGTAACAGAAATAAAGGCATGAATAGAAGCCATGAGTCCTCCGCCCATCATGGCCGCTAATAAACCGTACCAGTGATTCCCGGTATTGCTTGCAAATATAAAGCCCAGAACAGCACCTACTAACATCATTCCTTCAACACCCAGGTTGAGAATGCCAGAACGCTCGGCCATCAGCTCGCCCAGAGCAGCAAAAAGGATAGGAGTTCCGGCTACGATTGCCGCTGCCAATAATGCTATAGTCGCTGATTCCACCTAGCGTACCTCCTCTCTCATTACTACAATGCGATTATTTAAAAAGATTTCCCCGGCCAGCAGGAAGAACAATACTGCCCCCTGCAAGATGAGTACAATTGAGAATGGGATGCCAAAGGTTTGTATGCCAAAACCACCTACCAGCAAAGCGCCAAATAAGAAAGCAACCAGCAGGATGGCAAAAGGATTTAAGCGTGCCAGCCAGGCCACAATGATGGCCGTATAGCCGTAGCCAGGAGAAATGCCCTGCTGTAAACGGTGGGTAATCCCTGAAACTTCAATCATACCAGCCGCACCAGCAATGCCTCCGCTGATGATCATCACCAGGATAATATTCTTCGTAACATCCATACCGGCATAAAGTGCTGCTTCCTGACTCTCGCCGATGACTCTCACTTCATAGCCCCAACGCGTATACTGGAGAACAATAAAGAAAATAACCGCCAGTAGCAGAGCGATGAGCAAACCCATATGTACGCGTGATGTGCCCAGAGTCGGCAGGTATCCCCCAGCAGGAAAACGCGGTGTCAGCGGAAATCCCATGCTGGCTGGATCCTTCCAGGGGCCAAAAAC
Source organism: Syntrophomonas wolfei subsp. methylbutyratica (assembly GCF_001570625.1). Classification (GTDB taxonomy): domain Bacteria; phylum Bacillota; class Syntrophomonadia; order Syntrophomonadales; family Syntrophomonadaceae; genus Syntrophomonas; species Syntrophomonas methylbutyratica. The sequence continues at coordinate 53,707 of NZ_BBQT01000004.1, forward strand.
CAGGAAGCTCACCCATAAGATGGCCACATAATTCAACATCAGGGTGGTAATAGTTTCATTTACATTCCAGTAAGCCTTAAGAGCACCGGGAATAAAACCCCAGATACCTCCGGCGGCAAAGCCTGCTATAAACATCAGCGGTAAAAGCAGCCAGGCAGAAAGATCGCCGGCAAACAATGCTGCTCCGGAAGCAGCAAAAGCCCCCATATAAAACTGGCCCTCTGCACCGATATTCCAGAGCTTTATACGAAAAGCCAGTGAGACACCAAGCCCGCAAAGAGCTAAAGGAATTGCCTTCACCATGGTTTCAGATACCGCATAACTGCTTCCGAATGCCCCCCGGTACATCCGCAGATATGTTTCACCCGGGTCGAAGCCGGATAGAGCAAGAAAAACCCAGCCAAACAAAAACGCCAGCACAATTGATAGTATAGGTACACTCACCCTGGCGAAAAGTGAATCTTGTTCCCTCTTAATTAGCCTGAGTCTCAGCATAATGCACTCCTACTTTATTCACTCCCAGCATAAGAGCTCCGATTTTATCTATATCCGTTGATTCAAGATCCAGAACATCATTAATCTGCCCGTCATACATCACGGCTACACGATCAGCAATGCGGAAAATATCATCCAGATCTTTCAAAACGAGAAGAATGGCGGTCCCTTTGTCCCTCTCCTTCAGAAGGATCTGGTAAACAGCTTCTGCCGCTGCAACATCCAGGCCTCGTACCGGATAGGAAGCCAGTAAAACCCTGGGTTCTTGATCAATTTCACGGGCCAGCAAGAGTTTTTGCAGATTGCCTCCCGAAAGATAGTTGATGGGGTGATGAATATCGGAAAGATAAATATTATAATCCTCAACCAGTTTCCTGGTGTAAGCAATTATTTTCTTATAATTAAAGAGTAAGCCTCGCTTAACCTCCCTGCGAGTATAATTGCGTAAAATCGCATTATCCATTACAGATAAATTAGGAACCAGGCCCATACCCAGACGGTCTTCAGGAACCATATAAATCCCTGCTGCCAGGTGTTCCTGGACTGACTGTTCCTGTATCATTTTACCGTCCAGGCGAATTTCTCCCTGCGATGGATTACGCAGGCCAGCAATAGCTTCTAGCAATTCTTTTTGTCCATTCCCGGCTACCCCGGCAATAGCAACGATTTCTCCCGCATGGAGGGTCAGATTAACATTCTCGACTGCCAAATGGCCTTGATCACCGGGAACCTGCAGCTTAGAGATTTCCAGCACCACCTTTTCCGATGACTTCTTACGGTCAATCTGACTGAACTCCACTTCACGAGCTACCATTATACTGGTCAGGGTTTTTTCGTCCAGGTTTTCGATACGGCCGTCAGCCACTACTTTGCCTTTACGCAAAACACTTACATAATCTGCAATTTCCATAACTTCTTTTAATTTATGAGTGATTAGGACCACTGCTTTGCCCTGACCTGACATAAGCCGTAAAACTTTGAACAGTTCTTCTACTTCCTGAGGAGTAAGAACTGTTGTGGGTTCATCCATGATGAGGATGTCACAACCCCGGTATAGCATTTTAAGGATTTCCACCCGCTGCTGTTCGCCCAGCGAAATCTGGTTTATCCTGGCAGCCGGATTTACTTCCAGGCCAAATTTTGCGGATAAAGCTGCGGTCTCCTTTTCAATTGCTCTGTGATTAACTCTAAATGAGGAAGCAGGCGAGCCCAGAACAATATTTTCGGCCACCGTAAAATTTTGTATGAGTCGAAAATGCTGGTATATCATACCAATACCAGCTTCCAGGGCCATTCTGGGTGAACGAAAACGCATCGCTTCGCCTTTAACCTTAATATAACCAGAATCGGGCCGGTAAAGGCCGGCCAGAATACTCATCAGGGTTGACTTTCCTGCCCCATTTTCGCCCAGCAAGGCATGGATCTCTCCCGGGTACACCCGAAAACTGATATGATCATTAGCCTGAACCCCGGGAAAGCTTTTACTTATGTCTAGCATTTCTATTAATGGAGCCTGTCTCACATTTTTCCCTCCAACGAAAAAGGCGGCGCGAAGCCGCCTTTGCCTAACTGGAATTACTACTTGCCAATGTTGCCTTCAACTCCGGCTACGAACCAGTCAAAGCTAAGCATTTCAGCATCGGTCATCTTCTTGCCTTCTGGTACTTTCACAGTTCCATCCTGAGCCTTAATCGGTCCGGTGAAAACATCCCATTCTTTATCTGTCATCTCTTTCTTTTTAGCTTCAACCTGTTTCTTTATATCAGCCGGCACTTTATCACTTATCGGAGCAAGGTCTACGATGCCATCTTCCAGTCCGCCCCAGTATGCTTCACTCTTCCATGTTCCGTCCATAACTGCTTTCACTGTTTTTACATAATAGGGACCCCAGTTCCAGACCGGTGAAGTCAGGTTGGCATTGGGAGCAAATTTGCTCATATCACTGTTGTAACCGATGGAATATTTGCCTGCCTCTTCCGCAGCCTGCTGTGCTGACGGTGTATCCTGGTGCTGTGCAATGACATCACAGCCTGTTTCCAGCAAACTCTTGGCGGCTTCTTTTTCTTTCGTAGGATCAAACCAGGTATTGGTCCAAACTACTTTCACCTTTACATTAGGATTAACCGCCTGCGCTCCCAGGGTATAAGCATTAATACCACGTACGACTTCCGGAATCCTATATGCGGCAACATAGCCCAGGGAATTATTTTTCGTCATAGCCCCGGCGACCATACCGCTCAGGTAACGAGCCTGATAAATACGTCCAAAATAGGTAGAAACATTTTTTTCTGTCTCAAGTCCGGAACAATGTAAGAATTTAACATCCGGATATTTTTTAGCTACAGCCAGAACTGCATCACCGTAACCAAAACTATTGGCTACAATAATATTACATCCATCCTGTATCAGTTGCTCGAGACTTCTTTCCACATCGGCTCCTTCGTGAACATTTTCTAATATTGCGGTTTCAACTTCGGGGATTTCCTTCTCCAGATATTGGCGTCCCTGATCATGAGAATAAGTAAAACCAGCATCTCCGGGTACCCCAATGTAGATAAATCCAACCTTGATCTTCTCAGTATCAGCCTGTCCTTGGTCTTTTTCGGCCTGCCCCCCGCAACCCGCAGTAAAGACAAGCAGCAATGCCAGTACTAACATTAGAATTCCAAGCTTACTTTTTCGCATTTCTTTTAAACCTCCCTTATTTATGCAACCTCTGATTTGGGCGCTTCAGATAGTCAAAGTTTGTTTATTCGACATATCTGCTATAAAATCCTGCCATATCCATAGATGGGAATTTATATTTTACCCTTTTCGCTGCTTCATAGTATAACGCTATAATTATTAGCATAATATTGATGTCACTGCAAAAAGTTATAAATATGCATTAGCGTGCATAAATATACCGCTCGCAGTCTTCGCATGGGCAACACCTGCGGCTTGTCTCGTGGCTCAAGGGGTGCCGCGCTAATCTCCCATCCTGGTCAGTAGCGCTCTCGCGACGTCCTGTCGCTCGCCCCCTTTCGCCTGCTCGCCTTCGCCGGGTGTTGCATCCATGCTTCGCCAACGCTCGCTTTGTATATTTATGCAACCCTCATGCAACAAAAGGGGTTTTTGCAGTAGAGTCAATATTACCTATGAAATTATAATTTTCATGGGTAAAAAGGTTACTGTAGGGGGTTTATATTCACCATCCTGCCGTAATAAAACCTCATAGCCGGCATGGTCCAGGTCTTAGGGATATTATAAGTTTACAAGCCTGATGAATCAGTCCTCAACAATATTTCTCTTCTTTTTTCTACAGTTTCTTCTATACTCAATCCTTTTTTGTTATTCACCATAGTCTTCTCCCAATCGCCATACATTGGATTAGGTAAAACTATAAACTTCTTACCCCATTTTTCTTTAAACTCATCTACTGCCTTAGCTCTACCTGCTAAACCTAAAGAAGGTGAAAATGCATCAGAAAAGTCTTCTAAATTATCGCCCATTAGTAATACTACATTGTGATTTTTTTCTACTAAATTTCTTCTACTCTCTTTACTAGATGGAGTCCCATCTTCTCTTACCATTAAATATTTTTTATCCTTTGCAGGAAATCCAAGTTGTTTTAAACTTTCTAAAGTAGACCCCTTAATTCCAGGCCATCTATTTGTAATGTAGAATGCTTCTCCTCCATTATCCACAACATAATTCAAAAATTCTACTGATCCAGGTATTGCCTCAGGGGCATCGGATGCAATCCATTCTTCCCAAGCCTGAGTAGTCCATTCTCTACCACCTATTAATTGACATGTATAAGAAGTACTATTTATTAGAGTATCATCAATATCAACAATAACTGCTAATTTTTTCTTTGACTTATTTTCATCCATAGCTTTATCAAACATCATCCTGGCTAAATTAAATGCTTGATAACTGTTAGCCCTATTTTCACTAGACATTAACCATAGGGTTCCCGATACATTTTGCTCTAACAATGGACTACTTGATATTTTACTGCCATCTGTAATAATAACTTGATTATTTTTGCCATCCCAAGATACTTCTTTATTATCCTGTTCGGCAAAAGTTCTAAGGGGAACATAAGTTGTTCCATTATGAACGAATGGCTTTTCATCCTCGCCAAAACTTATCTCTTTGCCATTCAACTGAATTATAATATCACTATCGCTTACCTGTATGATTCTAAGTAATGGTTTAGCAAACACTGTGCTAGTCATGAGGGCAATCATCAATAAAGTAATAATTAATGTCCTTTTATTCAAACTACGTTTCATTATTACCCCTCCATTCATAATAGTTTGTCAGAACATTGTGTTTAAGGCATGATAATAGGAAGCAAAAAGAACGTCCCCTTGCTTCGCATGGAGAAATTAAATTCGCCATAGAATTAAAGATGCCCATTCTGAATTTGCAATTATGTTGAGTCAGCATCTCGATCCGGGATCAGATCAGATTCGGTGCTTTGGAATACCTGTCTTTCCAGGGAAAACTGATGGGAAACCGGATTATATTGAACCATATCTACTGCCAGCAAACCGGAACCTGGCAGCAGGTAAGCAATAGCTGCGGAATAGGAAATGCCCTTTTCCGAATATAAGCCTCGTAAGCCGGAAGCCCCGGTAGTTCCAGGGTCAACAAAAACCCCGTCCGGCCCCTCTTCTATTCTTATACGATGGTCGTGCCCGGCCACCACCAGGCCGGCCAGCGGGGCAATCTCTTTCCCCAGCCGGTAATTATGCACTACCAGTATGTCGGGACGCCCCTGGGCCGCAACCGCCTCCTTAATCCTGCTTACCTGCTCTTTTAAGCTTTCCCGTTCTGCTTCCGGACTCTCATACTCTACAGCTGTTGATGCTGATAACGGGTCTGCAAAACCCAGGACCTTAACCCCTTTAAGGGTAATCATCTCCCCGTTTAAAACCTGGCTGTCAGGCAGAGCAGTAATAAAATTGATGGTTCCTGGACTATCATGGTTTCCGCCCACAAACAACTGGGGTACACCCACTGTGGCCAGATCCTGGGTAGCACCAGTTTCTAATTGTGAGCCCATATCAGTTAAATCACCCGCATTTATCAGGAAGTCAACCTTAAAGCGGGCCGCCAAACTCTTACACAATACAATTCCCACCGGGTTGGAATGTATATCACTGACCAGCAATATTTTAACTACCTGGCCTTGTTCCTCCGGATTGGCCATAACTGGAAGGCTATTGGAACTGGAAAAAAGCAGGCCCAGATTGGATACAATTTGCCGGGTGTTGTCACGAATCTTCTGTAAATCACTAAGGGAATCACTGGCGAATTTTATCGCTACCGGAGCCATGCTAAGAACACCCTTATATTCCGGCTCGCGAAAGGCTGCCGTATCATAGGAACGGAATACTCCAGCCAGGATTAATATTAATATTAGCGTAGATGCAGTAGTATAAAGTAAGGACTTGAGCAGGCCAGGACGCCAGATTAAAAAGACCAGCAAAAAGGCACCCAGAAATGCTACTGCCACCTGACGCAGGGCAAAGACGGCTATTTTATTCCGGGCGCTGCTCTGCAGCTGTTCTACCAGTTGTTTTTGATCCGGCAGATTATCTATATGCGACTTGAGAGTGTCACTTCTTATCTGTTCCAGGCTGATTACCAGTTTCACCGGTCCCTGATGGGTTTTAGCTTCGACAACCCCAAAGGGGGGAAAGTGCAGTTCCGTTATACCGCTTCGGCCCGGAGTTAACCCGGCTCGAAATTCAATGCCTTCGAGTTCAAAGGCAGTGCTTCCCAACAGCCAAACAGCAAGTATAGCTCCAAGCAGAGCAGTTAAAAGAATGACAAGCATTTTAAGCAAGAATAATTTACTTGAATTAAACTCTGCCCTCTGAGCCAGCCTCACCAAAATTCCTCCTCCAACAATCTCCTCCGACATTCTTATTTTACTGCTTTACCAAGCCTGTTGGTACTTGTTTTTTCAGTATAACACGAAGATAAGCCTTATTTTTCTGGAGACCTTTTCCTAAACACAGTTAGTTAAGGTATAAGAAAAAAATCCATCCCAGTAACCCGGTTATGAGATGAAAGTTTCAAATTTTTACAATAATGGACTACTAAGTCTAATGGTAGTACAATAAGCCTACAATAAGGGTTATAGATATATGTCAAGATAGGCCCCTGCAGGAGGTTGTTTTGCGCTGTTCTATTGAGAGGATAAACCATCAAGGTGAAGGGGTAGCCCGCGTTGGCGGAAAGGTCGTTTTTGTACCACAGGCCCTACCCGGTGAAGTGGTGGAAATTGTCATTACGGATAATCGGGTTCGTTTTGCCCGGGCGCAGTTAGTGCAACTGCTGGAAGCCTCACCCTACCGCCTTACTCCGCTCTGCCCTCATTATTATGAATGTGGCGGTTGTGCCTACCAGCATGCGAAGTATGAAGAGGAGTTGGTTCTGAAGCGCCAGGTAGTAAAGGATGCGATTCAGCGTATCGCCAAGATCGCTACCGTGGTTGAACCGGTCCTGTCAATGCCGGAGCCCTGGCATTATCGCAACAAGGTCACTTGGCATATGGCCGCAACGGGGAAGCAGGAGCCTGTTCTCGGCTTCTTTCGTGAGGCCAGCCGTCAGCTGCTTCCCATTTCCCACTGCCGGCTTATCTCGGAAAAAATGAACTGCCTAACAGCCAGGGTAAAGGCTCTTTTACCCTTAATCCAGCCAGCTCCTGGCAGTGAAATAACCTTACGAGAATCATCCCTGGATCACTCAACCATGCTCATATGGAAGGGGTTGCAACGCTGGCCTGCACCCGAGATCTGGCCAGAGCTTAGTGCCATCAGTGATTCGCTGGTGGTCATAGAAAAAAACACCTGCCACTATATTTCCGGCCCTCAGCGCCTGCTGGACAAACTGGGGCAGGTGAAATTTGCTTTATCCCCTGGAGCCTTTTTCCAGGTGAATCACTGCCAGGCCGAAGAGATGATCAGGCTTATCCTTTCATTGGTCGATTTTTCCGGTAAAACAGTTCTGGACGCCTTTTGTGGAGTAGGCAGTATAGCCCTCAACCTGGCCCGGCAGGCGGAGCGGGTGATTGGGGTGGAGAGCTATGAACCGGCTATTCATGATGCTCGTTGTAATGCTATAGAAGCTGGCATATACAATGTAGAGTTCATTCACGATCTCTGTGAAAGAGCAGTGGCACGGATAGATGAGCCTATTGATGTGATAGTGCTTGATCCCCCGCGCAGTGGTTGTAAAAAAGAACTGATTCAGGCCTGCAGCAGGTTATCGCCCCGGGAAATCGTTTATGTCTCCTGCAATCCTGCCACCCTGGCCCGTGACCTGGCCCTCTTTGCCCAGTTAGGATACCGCCCTCTTTTTATTCAACCCATTGACATGTTCCCCCGGACTTATCATATAGAGACAATAGTTTCACTACAAAGAGGGAACTTGTAGAAATCCTTGAATTTAGGCACTTTGTGAAGCATATCATATTCACTGGTGAGGGTGAAAAATGCCATAATAAGCATATCAAAAACTATGTCACCGTAAAAGTTGTTATTGATATAGAGTGTGGGAACACGATAAAAAAGCATGGAAAAAGGGATATTTGAGCAATATCCCTTTTTGATTGGAAAATAAAGTGTCACATGATTTCGAGGGGTGAGAACGGCCCATTTAAGCTATTTATCGCTTTATAACTCTTTGTATCTTCACTCCGAAAAGCCTGTTAAATCGGGCTTTTTCTTATTTCGTGGTGACAAGGGGACGGGGGTATTGACACACGATAATTATATATGGCATTAATCACCACAGAAGTGATTTTTGTGCCAAGAGTGGCAAGGATAAAAAGTAAGAGTGGGATATACCATGTTATTATGAGAGGAATTAATTCGTCAGATTATGTTTGAGGAGAATGAAGATTGCTCTTCCTCCCACGGTAACCTGGTTTAATTTGGAGGCCACCATTCTTAATACTTGATCACCCACATCATGACCATAATTGGTCATTAAACTTTTAAAAGTCGATATCCACCATGGCTACAACATAATTGCCGCTGAGTTTCATCACTTATAATAGGCCTGGACAAGGGTAAAATAGTAAATTCGTATCTATAAGTGAAAGGATACTTTTTTATTTTACATAAGCTAAAAATGAGCTAGTGCTGCTTCGGATAGAAAGGATTTAAAGATGGGGAAAAAACTATTCGTATTCAATAAAATTGCCACTGTTTACGGTCTTTTTTTTAATTGGCAAGTGGGGAACTACCGCTACATTTTGAATAATGTCAAAGACGAGCTGGAGTTTTCCACCTATCAAAGCGTCATCGACATAGGATGCGGTACAGGAGCACTATGCAAGGTGTTTCAAGAATATGGTCTGGAGGTGACCGGGCTAGATCCTGCCGAAGCTATGCTTGCGATTGCTACGAAAAAGGCTGGGAAAATAGAACCAAACGAACCGTTTATTCGGTTTATTCGTGGCGATGCGCTTAATGGGCTCCCATTCCGTAAAAGAAGTTTTGACTTGGCCATAACATCCTATGTGGCCCACGGGCTTATGCCAAAGGAGAGGCTGATCCTTTACAATGAGATGAAAAGAGTGGCAAGGCATATAGTTGTTTTGTTAGACTATAACGAACACCGTTCATTGATTAGCGACATTGCAGAATGGCTGGAAGGCGGAGACTATTTTAACTTCATAGGAAACATCAGGGATGAATTAATGCAACAGTTCGGCAATCTTAAAGTCATCAATACCGGCAAGCGTTCTGCGATGTATATTTGTAAAATAGACTAATGCATTACTAAGTTTTCTCGCCGGGACAGCAATATATATGCAGTTCTTAAACATTTCAGTGACATCGTACTAAAGCTAATGACAAAGCTTGCTCAAGGAGAGCAGACCGGAAAAGAAAAAGGCTGGGTGACTATAGAGGAAGTGGAAGCAGAGCTGGGGATTTAGAATGAACAAGCTGAAAATTTCACCTGAAGCCAGAAATGATTTAGTGGAAATTAAAAATTACATTTCTCAGGAACCTAATAGTTCACAGGCTGCTGAAAAATTAATATCAAAAATAACGAAGAAAATCCGAGGATTATTGGATTATCCTGGGATCGGGGCATCTCTATCTTCGGTTATTGACATTCAAACAGAATATCGATTTCTTGCTTGTGCCAATTATCTCATATTTTACAGGTACGAAGATGAAGCTGTTTATGTGATTAGGATTTTATACGGCAGGCGTGATTATGTACGCGTTTTGTTTAATGATTTATTAGAGAAAGAAGAAAAGTAGGATTCGATTTTGTTCTAAATTTATATACAGCCCGGGGCACTCTACACTGTAATAATGTAGAGTGCCTTGCTTGTTTTATCGTTATGAAAGCAGCTACAGTTGATTTGGATTTCGCTCTGCTGGTTACTTTTTCTTCCTTCGAATCGATTAGCCAACGGCTTAGAATTTGGCTGAATCTCTCTGGACGAATAGTGTCTATTGCTCTTAAAAGGGATTATCCCGAAATGCGCTATTTTGAGACAGTCCCTGCTGTATAGATTATCCGAGGATTTTCTTCAGATCTTCATCAGGTGTCGAAATCGGGGAAATGTTAAAGTTGTCCACTAAATAATTCAGGACGTTAGGAGAAACAAAGGCCGGAAGTGTTGGCCCAAGGTAGATGTTTTTTATACCCAAAGACAGCAGTGTCAGTAAGATGCTGACCGCCTTCTGTTCATACCAGGAGAGAACCATGGTGAGGGGCAGTTCATTCACACCGCAGTCAAAAGCTTCAGCAAGTGCTACCGCGACACGAATCGCACTGTAGGCATCGTTGCACTGTCCCATATCCATGATACGAGGTAGTCCGCCGATTTCTCCCAAATCCAAATCATTGAAGCGGTATTTGCCGCAGGCCAGCGTCAGAATCACACTGTCCTGAGGTGTCTGGCGAACAAACTCGGTGTAATAGTTACGACCAGATTTGGCACCGTTACAGCCGCCGACCAGGAAGAAGTGCTTAATGGCTCCAGCTTTAACGGCATCGATCACCGTATCTGCAACCGACAGTACAGTACCATGCCCAAAGCCGGTTGTTACCTGTGCTCCTCGGTATAATCTCCCAGTTCCAGTGATTACCTATATGTGGACAGAAGCGCCTTGTCTAGAGAACTATGCAAAATGAGAGATGAAGGGCTCATAGAGTTTAAAAAGAACCACTTTTGCGTGTCCCCCATGTAACCCAAGAAAACAATTCTTTTCTTGCAATAATTTGCTTATAAGTGTAGAATTTTATAAAATACATTGGTGATTCACAACATTTACATACTTTTTCCGAACTTGAGGACCTAAAGTAAATGCCATGGTATCAAGTCATTGGGTATACCGGGAAACGGGTGTGCCTCCCACTGTGGAAAGGAGAACCTATATCCAAACGGATGCTATTAAGGGGCAAGTTTGTTCTTTCACAGACTTGCCCTATTTTAATAGTTATTCCAGCCCGGTACTGCTTTCTGCCGGGCTTTTAGTATTTCTAGGATAATTAACATTCTAACTGTAAAATATGGAGGAGATTAACATATAGATGGTATAGGATTAATTAAGTCGATAATACGAGGCGAGAAGCTTATATTGAAACTTATATATAGATAGAGATATTAAGATAGAGAAAGATTGGGGGGATTAAAATATGCTTTGTATATTTCAAAATGGGGAATATTAGTTCCTCTTTTTTAGTTTATAGCCATATCGCAAGTTGTTACATGTAGTATTTGGATAATGACAAGAAAGAGATTAATATGGGGAAATGAGGAGGTGGCAAACCACTACAGAGGAAAACAAACCTAAGATAAAACAGGAAAGAGGTGGGTTTTATGTTGAATAAGAAAAAAGGGTGGGGTAAATTAGTTGCCCTGTGCTTAATGTTTGCATTGCTTTTTGGGTGTAGCGGCTTAATGATGCCGGATACGGTTGATGCTACTGGCAACAATAATCAGACAAACAATGACATTATTAGGATTGCTGAGGCATCGACAATTGATGTTCTCTTCGATGGTGAAATTGCTTTAACACCGAATGAGACCTTTAGCTTGACTGCTTATACCTCAAATGAATCTTATACTGTCAGCAAAACTACACCACTGGGTGCACTTCAGGCAGCCGCAACTGCCAGTGGTTTTACCTTTGACATTACTGACAAGAAATATGACTCATCAAAGGTTCTCCTGTTAGATAATATAGGAAACTATAAATATGTTAAGGGCGGGAGTAAGTGGTATGCTTACGTCAATGATGTCTATAAAGATGGCTATGACAATGCTGCTGATGGCTTGAACCTGATAGAGCTCGTAGACGGGGACCGGGTGGAATTCTATTATGCTGCCGGTATTGCTACTCCCACTGACTATAATGCGGTTAAGGCAGCAGCTACCGCAGCCGTAAAAACCGTTGCCCGTACAGGTGTTGCCCCAACGGAATGGACCCTGCAGCTCTCGGGGGCGAAGGATGAAAAGGTAAGCAAGGCGTACTTCGAGAATGGTCTTGCCTGTGCTTCCTCAACCCATAAGGTGTCCTGGACCGACGCTGATGGTAATGTCTGGGGAGGCGTACCATTATGGTTGCTAGTTGGCATGGTTGACGATAACCCCGATGTTGGTGTTAAGCACTTCAACTTTAACGATGACCTCGCTGCCCAGAAGTATCAGGTTAATGTTATATCGGGAGACGGGTGGAAGGCCACCCTCGATAGCGATAAAATTGCCCGCAATAATGGGTATATTATCGCCAATACCCTTAACGGCGAACCTCTCCCGCAAAAGCTTGATTCAGGAAAAGGTTCCTGGCCTTTGCATCTGAAAGGTGAGGCTATTTTTGGTGGACAACAGGTAGGCAATGTTGTTAAGATCGAGCTGTCAAATCTTCCTCAGCCAGCTGCGGGATGGACCCTGGAATTGAGCGGGGAAGTAGGGGATACCATCACCCAGGAGGAGTTTGAAGAAGGACTGGCCTGTACGGGGTCAGGTCATTATAAAGAATGGACTGATAAGGAAGGTAATGTCTGGTCGGGTGTCCCCCTCTGGGTACTTTTGGGTGCGGTAGATGACATCGAGAAAGGTAAGCATTGGACTTTTAATGAATCCCTGGCTATAGGTTATACTGTAAAAGTTAGTGCAGCAGACTTTAGCAAGACTTTTAACGGGGCTGATATAGCTAAAAGTGATAACTATATTATAGCTAACAAGATGAACGGTAAACCTCTTACCGACTCATATCCGTTGCGCCTGGTTGGTGCTGGTGTTACTAAAACCGATGGTTCAGGGGGACTTGGGGGTAAAGCTGTCGGCAACATTACTAAGATAGAAATACCAGAGTTGCAGACTCCAGCGGCTGTCGAAGGCAGTTGGAACCTTACTATGACCGGCAAGATTAGTGATGTTTTTTCACAAGAAGAGTTTGAGGCTGCTCTTGCCTGCCCAAATTCGGGCCACTTTGTACAGTGGACTGACGGCAATAATGATGTATGGTCCGGCATACCTCTATGGTACCTAACCGGCTGGGTAGACGATCGGCAGCCTCATAAGTACAATGCTAATCTGGCCACCGCTGGTTATACGATACTGGTCAAGGCCGGAGACGGCTATACCAAGGATTTTTCCAGCAAGGATGTAGCCTGGAGTAATGACTATATAATTGCAAATAAATTAAACGGAAAACCCCTAACTGATTCATGGCCACTGCGCTTGGTTGGTACCGGTGTTGCTAAAGCTGATGGCTTTCTAAGCGGTACCAGTGTTAGCAATATTGCGGAGATTGCATTAACCTCTTTTGAGACTGCCGTTCCTATACCAGAAGTGCGTATTATTAAGTACGGCGAGGATCATACCACTATCCTCCAGGAAAAAACCGTTGATTATTTATGGATGCAGAGTAATCTGGAAGTGATTGGCGACGGCACCACGGTATATCGCTACGAGGGAATTACCAACAACCCGGATGATGTTTGGGATGCTGACGAGACCTATCCCGGCGGTTACAAGGTAGCCAATGCCGTAAAAGGTAGCCGTATCAAGGACCTTTGCGAGCTTGTGGGTGGTATGGGCGCCGGTACGGAAATAGTATTTGTTGCTAAAGACGGCTTCGAGACCAGGCTTCCTTACTCCTCCATATATACCGACCCTTCAGTGCAAGCACGACAGGGGGATGCGATTTTGGCCTGGTGGGGTGATGGGAAATATGTACCCGACTATGCAGATGGTATGCGTTTATTCTTCACTCCGGAGGGTGACAACGTTTACGGCCAATGGGATATGCATGAGACCCTTCCGGAAAAATACTGGCACTACTATTATGGTGATGGTGTCCAGTATCCTTCTTGCGCTGGTTTATCAGCCAAGTATATTTCAGAAATCAGGGTATACTCCGTACCTCAGGGTGATTGGACACTGGCGTTGGATGGTCAGGATATAGGTGGTTTACAATATGAAGTAAGCAAAACCTATTTCGAATCGGCTCTCGCCTGTCAGTTTGGCGCTAATCACAAGGCAAGCTACACTGATTCTAAAGGGCGGGTCTGGGAAGGTATGCCTCTGTGGTTCCTGCTTGGATTCGTTGATGATGCTGATCAACACTCCAGTAAGGCCTTTAATGATGTACTGGCCAAGGCTGGGTACCAGGTAGTGATTACCGCTGATGATGGTCATTCGATAACTATTGATAGTAGAGATATTGATCGCAATAACAACTATATTATCGCCAATTCGCTCGATGGGGCGCTTATACCTGAGTCTGATAGCAGCTGGCCGCTCCGCCTGGTTGGAGCAAATGCAAGTGGAGCAACATCTATTTCCCAGATTGTGAGCATCAAACTGCTTAAATCCTTTAAAGACTGGCCACTTAAATATGAGCCGGTTCACAGCACACACGATTGGAATATTATATTCAGTTTGCCAGTATCAAAAAACCAGAACCTGGACGATCACATTTATGTAACTAATGTTACTGGTAAGAAGGAACCTGTTACCTGTAGAGTCAATCCGGAAAATCCCGAGGGTATCCAGGTATTACCACCCCAAGGAGGCTATCAGCCTGGGGCAAGCTACACTTTGTGGATTAATGGTAGTTTAAAATCTGAGGCTGGTAAACCCCTTAAACAGGCGTACAAGCTTCAATTTACGATTGCCAATTAAGCCCGATAAGATGAAATATTCTTCGTAAGCCATATTAATTGTTACCTCCGGAAAAAGAGGCGGCCTAAGGGCCGCCTCTTTCCAAAATATATGGAGGCTGCTTATTACTGTGTCTCCCAGCTAGCTGCCTCCATATCTCCATATATTAAACCTGCAATTTAGTGGCCGTCAAGCGTAAATTCCACCAGTAAAGTTGGCCGTTTAGATTCCTCAAAATACCGTCTGCTCCTAAATCCCAACAATCCATTATTTTCTAAACCGGTGATAATGAAACCCTGGTTATGTTCAGGATGTTGGTGCCATTCTCTGGCCAGATCGCTTATATCAATATTCAGGAAACGAAAATGCTTGGGTTTGATCTCCGTAGAATAGTGCTCGGTAGTACTGCTCTGTGGTTGCGTGTTCCAGGTGATCGTACTTTCATTCCAGGCTTCAATTACCGGCCTTATTGTTAGTACCGGGTTGTTATAAGCAACCTCGTTTCTACACAGGTTTAATACCAGGTTAGCCTTAATGATCCTCGCCTGCTTGGATAGTGGTTGCATGTCAAAGTGCAGAAATGAGTGATAAATATCCCCGGAGGAAAGATCACGGCCTATATAGTTTGATAGTGAGTTTCTATAGTTGTGGTTGGCATAATATTTGCTAATATAGCTATCTTGATTGGGGGTTATGATTAGGACTTTTAATTGATTCCCTTCCCGGCGGGACTCGGCGGTAAAAGAGGACTGACCCTCTATATCATTATTAACATCAATAGCAAGCTCGTTCTTAGTTTCGGGATCAGCTATCCTGGTTCTTGCCGGGTCACTTTTCTCCCCATTAACTGAAGTGGCTTTATCAGAAAGCTTCTGCATCAGTTTCTGGAGCAAGGCAGCATGTTTCTTCTCGCTGGAAAGTATGTTTCGTGTTATTTCTTCCTGCAAATTCGGATCTGGCATCTGGGAAGAGATATCCTGATATAGTTCCAGTAATTTCGATTTCTTTTCCATAGCCGTGGCTAACATGGAGTTAAGGTCTTTTGAGTTCATTGGAATAACCACCTCCAAAGATTTATGCACCATCTTATGGTACTGGCGTGGAAAATGTTCCATATAAACACAATAATTTCTAAATTATCTTTCCGAGCCCGGATATAGTTTAAGTATATTAAAGCTTTCCGTTTGCCTCATTGGCATAGAGGAAGCAGTAACCAAATGAAATGGAAAACATATAATGAAATTACCGCAAACTACCAGGCGGATAAAAATTTGGGAGGTGAAGAGGAATGACATGTCCAAACTTCAAACAAATGGTATGGGAAGCGATTGCAGATGAAATTGGTGCGGTAGCTATGTATGCACAAATGGCCAATATGGTGAGCGATGTAGAGCTCAAGACCCTGATACTCAGTATTGCTGGTGATGAGTATGGACACGCTAAATTCTGGTTAGCAGTCTATAACCTGGATGACTAAACAGACAAGGCGAGAGTTCGTTAGCTCTCGCCTTAACAAAGCAGGGGGACGTTCTTTTTGCTTCCAAGATTTTTGTTTGATTTAATGGGCAAAAACAATGGATGTGGTATGCTAGAATTTTTCCCCACATTCTGCACAAAACTTGCTGCCGGGGTTTACTTTTGCTCCACAGGACGGGCAGAATTGCGCTGCTTTAAGTTTGGCCCCGCATTCCGGACAGAACTTGGCATTGCTGGCCAGGGGCGCCTCGCATTCCGGACAACTAGCCCGCACATTCTCCCGCCAATTCTCCAGACCAAGTTTCTTGTCCTCCTCGGCCATGGCAGCATGTGCCCATATCTCCTCCACTGACTTACTGGCCTGGGCCGCAGCCATTTCTACTCCCAGGTCAGGGGCACATTCTTTACACAGCCCTTTTTTCTTGTTCCAGCACTTCTGGCGGCACACCCAGGATGAACAGCGCGGGCACTGTATAAAATCAGGTTTTAGCTCGTTGCAGGCATCTTCAAAGGCATCATCGTGTGATTTCTCCCAGGAAGCAGACCTGACTCTTTCACTAACGTCAGCTGCACTACTAAATAATCCACCCAGCAAGCTGCCGGCAGTATCCAATACGCCGGTTACTGTACCGGTAATACTCGGTTTAAAGCGTGTCCGGTAACCGCTTCCGCAGCGGTCACAGTAAAACTCGAATTGAAATCCCTTATTAGTGCTGAGATCACTATAATTTTTAACAAATTCTATCCGGTCCGCCATAGAATTTTAACCCTCCTTCAATTTGATTGGCAAGCTCATATTTATTAGTAATTTTAGCATATACAAACACCAGTAGGGGAGGGAATTATCTCGGCATTACATAACTTATGCCGGTTTTTTAATTCGCAGCTTAAACCCCATGCCTACAGAGTGCAAGCAATCATGAAAATGGGGTTATCGCAGAAGAGTTCTTTTGACATAGGAAAAGGCAGATTTTTGTAACGTCAATTATATGGCTCCAATGCGTTATAATTGATGAAAAAGTCATTAAAGAAAAAATATAGCTGACTCTACTGTAGAAACCCCTTTTTGACGCAGAAGCTAGCAAAGAAGGTGAGAAGATGGATGAAAAAGATTACCTGCAAAGCGAAGGGGAACATGATGATACGATAGATGAATACCTGGAAATGCCGGAGGAAGAAGAGGCCTCCGCTGGGAGCAAACGAAGCCGGCCGGTTTTCAAAATCGGAGCTGTCGTAATTTTGTTGGCTTTTATAGCTTTTGCCTATGCCTGGCTGCCATTTTTGTGGCCGCCTCATCTGGATTTTTTACAACAGGACCAGGCTTTATCTGAGGAAGATTTGGTGCTTCGTTGTAAACCGGCGGTAGTAAATATTCAGGCCAAGAAAACCGGGGATGCGTTGAGCAGTCAGGGAACCGGTATTAACCTGGAAGCCGAGGGGATGATAATTACCAATCGTCATGTGGTGGAAGGGGCAGAATCGGTTAAGGTTAGCTTTAGCGATGAAAAGAGCTATTTCAGCCGGGACCTGGAAATCATTGATGGCTATGACCTGGCGATGATAAAACTGAAAGCCAAAGATTTGCCCTTCGTGGCTGTGGAAACAGAGCAGCTAGTGGAGTTGGGACAAATTGTTACCATTATCGGTAATCCCCGTGGATTCCAGCGCATATCTTCCCGGGGAGAAGTGAAAGAGTATTTTGAAAGCGATAGCGGAATGCCGGCGTTTACTATCAATGCCACCATCGCTCCCGGCAGCAGCGGCAGCCCGGTATTGGATGAAAAGGGGTGCCTGGTAGGCATCATTTTTGCCATTGGAACCGTTAAGCTCAATGGTGAAGAGCAGGAGCGGGCCCTGGCTATTCCCGCCACTGCCCTGAATTATAGCGAAACGAGATGAGAATTTGTACCCCGTTTCTTTATAGAGGTCGGTTCCGGTTAACAAAACAGGCGGCGGGTTCTATCCCCCAACTCATTGGAGCGCTGTGTTGAAACAGCTCCGCAGTTTCCCCCGATGCTTAAAGAAAGAATAGAATCCCGGTCCCCACTTTAGCAGGGACCGGGATTTAGCGCCTTAATAACTCTAAAGTATTAGATGCTTATAGTGGAAGAGTACCAGACATTGCTCTTTTTTATGAGAAAGATATGCTGGCCGGTAAGCTGGGCATTGGTTTTAAACCACAGGTTGCTGTCGCTGTTGGCCGTAAGCTCGCTGACCTGGCTATCGGGCTTTATCTGGAACATGCAGGTAAAGCTGGACAGGTCGAGATTCCCCAGTTTGTATTCACTGTAGCTGTTGCCATCATGTTCTCCGCTCCTGCCGGTAGCAACGGCAGTTACTTTAACGGGAGCTGTCCAGTCCAGAATAGCTTCATAGTTCTTATCGTCTTTGTCTACGACTTTAAGACAGTATTTACCAGATGCCTTTTGTACATTAAACCATAGGCTGCTGTCAGTATTGGGGGTAAGCTGCAGCGCATCAGCATTGTCCTTTTGCAGGATGATGGATTTGACATTATCCTGGGCCAGGCTGATTTGCCTGGTATCTACCTCAAGAATGTATTCTTGATATACCTGCCCATCATGCCCGCCTACTTTGCCCGTCTCTTTCAGGCTGGCAGCGATGACTGGCAGTTTTTCTACAACGGTAACTTCACAAGTGGCCGACTTGCTTGACTCGCCCCGGCTGGCAGTAGCGGTAATGGTAAGCGTACCGGTTTTATCGGCGGCGGCAGTAACCACTCCATTTTCAACAGTAGCCAGGCTGCTGTCACTACTGGACCAATTGACATTATTATCACTGCTGCCATCACTGTATTTAACGGTAGCCTGGAGGGTGATGGATTTACCCTGCTGGACAGTGGCTGTAGCCGGCAGGCTTACGGATGTAATTTCACCCTTGTTGTTCAAAAGTCGCTGCAGTATGCTTGCCATCTCCGCCCGGGTGATGGCACTGTTGGGGTTGAAGTTCCCATTGGGGTTGCCGGAGATAATCCCTTCCTGGTAGAGAACCAGAATATAACCGACATCCTCTCGGGAAATGAGAAGGCCATCCTTAAAGGGAATATTGGTGGTATCTGCCGGTTCCAATCCCAGAGCCTTGGCAATCATAACCACTACCTGGACGCGGGAAGCCTGTACGGCCGAGTGGAAACGGTTCAGTTTGATAATGCCCTTTTTAGCGGCTTTATCAGCATCTCCCCTTAACCAGGCCGGAACATCGGCTAATTTACTTTGCTCTTCATCGGTTGCTACTTCTTCATCGCTTGCATCCCTGGCAGTATCGCCGGCAGCCACACGCATGGCCAAAGAAAGAGCTTCGGCTTGAGTTAGCTTCTGATCGGGTTTAAATGTCCCATCAGGATAGCCCCGCAAAAGCCCAATAGCGGCCATTTCTTCGATACACCGCGCTCCCCAGTGACGCTGGCTATCGGTAAAGCGTATAGCTTTGCCTTGAACGGAATTATCGCTGTTATAGAGCCGGTACTCCTCGCATAGGGATGTTTTTACCCGCTCTTGCAGGGATTTCTTGACCGCCTTTTGTTCCTGTTTAGCTACTTTCTCTTCCTGCTTGATAGCTTTTTGTTCCTGCTTTACCGACTTTTCTTCCTGACTACGGCTTTCCATTTGTTTTTGTTGGCCTGGGGCTGATAGCTTTTGGCTGTTTTCTGCTTTTGGATTGCTATTGCTATTGCTGTTTCCCAAGCCATGGCCGTTATCCGGTTTGGCCATTACCCCCGTGGATAGCAACGCTACCAGCAGCAGAGCCAGTATGGACGACAGGGTTCTCTTCATAAATCTTTCCTCCTTTAGCTGTTCTTATTTATATATACGAAGGAGGAAATAGTTTTTGGGGGCATCAAGATGATATTTGTTAAATTTCCTATTTGGTCAAGATGCGGTCGAATACCATAACATGCATCCAAAAATCATTCTCCGGTTCAATATCATAGGTTTGATGAATGACCCTGGCTTGCAATTTTTCCTCAAAATAGGGAACACCCCCAACCGGTAGCATTCTAAACTTTTTTTACTTTATCAGCCTCATATTATTTCGAAAGAAAAACCCGCTTCCAGGCTTCGCAGTCCAAAAACGGGCTTTGTCTACAATTAATAGGGACTATCCTTAACAGATAGTCCCATTGATAAACTAAAGCGTTTACAATTTATTCTTCAAAAGCCTCACTTACTTTCCATACCTTCCAAACATTGCCGACCAAATCCGGCCCGGGTTTTAGTGTTTGTTTGCCAGGTCTCCATCCGGATGGGGTTGCCTCTGTTCCTCCCGAAGCTCTAACCAGTTGGAAGGCTTGAATCTGCCGGATAGATTCCTGGACATTTCTGCCGACCGGCGGCGTTAATACTTCAAACCCCTGAATAATCCCGTCCGGATCAATGATAAATCTTCCCCGGGTTTCAACGCCACTGTCTTCATCATAAATGCCATACATTTTACCAATACTGCCATCCTGGTCTGAGAGCATGGCAAAAGGAATATCCCGATTTATCATTTTGGATAATTCATGGTCATTCCACATTTTATGTACAAAGATACTGTCAACACTACAGGAAAGAACCTCGACACCTAAATTCTTGAACTCTTCATACTTTTCAGCAACTGCTGAAATTTCAGTAGCTCAGACAAAGGTAAAATCACCTGGATAAAAGCACAATAGCACCCATTTGCCTTTTAACTCCGAGAGACTTATGTTGAAAAAATTGCCTGCTGAATAAGCAGAAGCAGTAAAATCCGGGGCTGGCTTACCTACTTTTACCATAGATGGTTTCGCCTCCTTGATAATATTTTGCTCGTTTCCTTCATTTGCGATAGGGGGCTTTTTAATAGGGGGCCTTTGACAACCTGCTTTGAATTCTTCCGGCATAAATCGAACCTCCTTCCCATGTATGGATTATAACATAATATTATAGTATAGCACAAGATTCGCCAAACAGCTTTTATTAAATCCCGTTACCAATTCACCTTCTGGAACCAACATGGTCTACCCAATCGAAAGCAATTCCCATCAGAAGCGTATATATCCCACTTGTTAGCAACGAAAATATGCTAAGGCTCTAACTGGAATACTTTCTTCTTTTGTATTTCCAGACAAATAACAAGCCAAGCAGAATACTTAATGTTGCAACAGCCACATAGGCTATTTCTGTGCTAGTAATTCTGCCGCTTAAAGCTCTACCTCCGAAGGGGCCGTCGGAGCGATTATATTAGGAAAACAAACTGCCTTTTAAAATGCGGTCTGTCTAAACCGCGTTCTGATGGGTGTTGACTTGGATGTATTCAGCTACTCGGCGGTACTCGTTGGCAAATTTCAGTTTGACGCTGATATTGCCGTTTTCGTACACCTTGATTTGCTCTACAAGTTCAATCAAAACATCCCTGGTCAGTTTGTCGATGTTTTCATGCTTTCTGAAAGTTGCTAAGAACGGGTTTTCCGTATCAATCCCATTTTCAAGCTCTGCCTTTCTTCGTAGAGGCTGATAACCTCGCTGATGGCTTCCATTTGCCGCTCGTAATCCTCCTGCATATGGCGGTAATCCTTGTGGGTAATCTCTCCGTCTTTCCAGTCCTGATAAATGCTTTGCTTATAGCACATAATCTTGGAAAGCTCTTTTTCCTTGGCCGCTATCAATTCATTCAGGCGTATGGACTGGCTTTTCTGCAAGGGAGCGGTGTTAATGCGTGAAACCATTTCGGAAAAGGCTACCGCGATATAAACCTGTTGCCTGATGGCGTACAATACGCCTTGTCCAAGATGATCGTGCCTGATTGTGTGCTTGGTGCAGGCTGCTTTTGACTGGTCTTTATAGGTGCGGCAATAGTAATATACATTTCCTTTGACCTCGCTCCGGGTCATAGCCTTGCCGCAATCGGCGCAACGGAGAAAACCGCTGAACAGGTACAGGCTTTTTTGTTCCGGTGCGGTTCGGGTGTCTCTTCTCAAAAGCTAACCAGTTTTGCATTATTATCTTCATCTATGTAGCTCAAGTCGGGCAAAAACGTCATATGCGCCATTGTCTTCCAATCGTAAACTTTTTTGTTCCCGTTGATGCTTAAAATTAGTACGTCATACCTTCCATCTTTTTCATTTAATGCATATATATAAGTTTTTTCTTCGGGAAGGGATGCAATCATCTTAATATCAGAATCGACTTTGACTGTTTGCTGTTCTTGAATCCAACTGACATCCGCTCCGAGTGCTTCTGAAACAGCCCTGATCGGAACATATACGGAATTGTTAATCATTTGAGCATTTAATCCGGTAAATTGCCCATTGATATAAATTAAGATTCCCTGGGCTGCATAGGCACTACCTACGAGCATAGCTATTGCACATGACACTGTAATTATAAGATATAACCATTTTCTCTTAAACAAACTTAGTCCCTCCAGTTAAATGACTTTTCTTTTGCATCGATCATATATAAGGTCATAAGTGAAAGACCTCCATTGATGTAATGTGCAATAAATTTGTTAATTCTCTTGTGTAAAAACGCTCATCGGGTCAATGTACTCACCGTCAATAGTCAGGCTAAAGTGTAGATGATTGCCTGTTGATTTGCCGGTCGAGCCAACATAGCCGATAACGTCGCCTTGTTGCACGGTATCGCCCTCTGCAAGTCCTTCTGCAAATCCAAACAATTGCGAGTAAAAAGTCTGAATATCGCCGCCGTGATTCAAAATGACATAATTACCAGCTGTTTCATTATCTCCTATATCTCCTATCTCGACGACTGTTCCCTTATCGGCGGCAAGTACAGGTGTGCCTTCAGGTGCCGGAATATCAATCCCGTTATGAAACACCATTTCCTTCTTCACGGGATGCATGCGGGTACCATATGCAGCGGAAATACGATTATACCCCGTTACAGGCCACAGATATTTCCCGTCGATATTGCTATCGTTTGGCGTATTTGATTCCGAAACAGACGATTTTTCGTCCTGTGGGTTGGCGGTTGATTCCTGCATAACATCCGAATCCCGGATAGTATCATCCGGCTTAGGTTCGTTAATGCCGTTTATAGAATATTCGCCGAGGTTCTCATTCAAATCGGTATCCTCTCCTGTTACATTCATGAATGATGCCATCGCAAAGACTGTAAAACATAATGTAGCAGCGATAACAAATGAAATAATAACAATTCGTTTTGAGGTATTTTTTACGTTCATCATATGTGTCAGCCTTCTTTCAATTCCTTTTTTTGATTCGGCAAGTGTAGCGTATATGCCCGAATGTTGATTTACAACCCTGCACAGGACATTGAGGATCGTTTCGCCATAAAATTGCCGTTCTTCCATGTTCATATCAGATACCACCTGCTCGTCACACGAAAGCTCGCAGAAAGTGTCAATGTTTTTCGTCAGCCGGTACGCGGCGGGATTAAACCAATGGATTGCGTTTGCCACAAGCGTCAGAGATTTCACCCATAAATCACGCCGCTTGAAATGAGTAAGCTCATGTTTGAGAATAACTTTAAGCTCTCTTTCGCTCAGTTCCACTTCGGGCAGTATTAAAAATGTTTTGAACAGGCCGGCAAGCATGGGTGTTTTAATGATATTGTTTGACAATAACCGGAGTTTGCCCTTTATACCCATTTCAGTCATCGAGTTTTTTAGTGCCAGAAGTGTTCCCGTATCATCAATTTGCAAACTTGTCCGCATGATTTTCCGTCTAAACCGGACAAGCTGAATACCATACAAAATAATGAACACGAAAACCCCAACAAGCCATATAAGCGGCAAAAATGATAAAACTGTTTTTAGTATAAAGGCAGTCGTTACAGGCGCGGCAGGCGTTACGGCAGTAGGGTCCGTCTGCGGTAAAGCCTGCCCGGTTTGTGGTAGTAATATATCCGTTTGTTGTACGGTTATCATATCATTAAGGATGACAGGCACATTTGGAAGCCCCTGATTCGTCGTACTTGGCATATTTGAAAAAAGATTACCGCCAACAATTCCAACAGGAACAAGCA
This sequence comes from Syntrophomonas wolfei subsp. methylbutyratica, assembly GCF_001570625.1. Classification (GTDB taxonomy): domain Bacteria; phylum Bacillota; class Syntrophomonadia; order Syntrophomonadales; family Syntrophomonadaceae; genus Syntrophomonas; species Syntrophomonas methylbutyratica. Next base: position 77,809 of record NZ_BBQT01000004.1, read on the forward strand.
GAAACAATACCACTAAGATGTACATACAATAATGCCATGTTGCGGTTAGCGTTTTTGTTGTCAAAGGACGCAAAAGCGCCAAGCACAAAACAAGCAAGATACCCGTTGCCGACATCAAAAGTACGGCGATAAACGCTGTGTTCATTCTTTTGCCTCCTTTTGTGAAAACCACTGTTTTAGTTCGGCTATTTCCTCGGCGGTCAAGTCGTTGCCCTCGTATAAGGCTGTGATAAAACTCTTTACAGAACCGTCATGTACAGAGTTAAGAAAAGTTCGTGTTTCAAACTGTTTGTATTCGCTCTCGGTAATCAGTGGTATGTACTCGTTTGACCGCCCATGCCGTACAGAGGTCAAAATACCTTTTTCTATCAATCGGGCGAGAAATGTTAAAACCGTGTTTGGCTTCCACTCCCTGTTAATCGTTTTTAAGTCGTCAAGTAATTTTGCAGAGGAAACCGAGCGGCCAGCCGCCCATACAAATTGCATGACTTCTCGTTCAGCGTCCGACATCTTTTGAAGTTTACTCATAAAAGTCACCCCCATTCATTATACTACATCGTGTAGACAATGACATTCTACATCATGTAGGGATGTGTGTCAATAGTGCTTTGAAATTTTTTTCTATGGGATTACGGTAGATCCACGATTGACAATTCAATAGTTTTCGCTGTGAGTGTGGGCGGATACTATCATATGGAAAAACTCATGGAATACCCATCAGGTTTAGGGCTAAGCTAATTCAAAATTTTTCTTGAAGGAGTAACGACAAAAGCGTTACAATATTATCAGAAGGAGCTGATTAGCGTGGAAAAGACTACGACTTTAAACTTAAGAGTTCACCCTGACGTAAAAAGAAGGGCTGAGGAAGTTCTTTCACAACTCGGTATACCTATGTCCACAGCGATAGATATTTATCTGAAGCAGATTTCAATGACCGGCGGAATACCTTTTGCTGTAACTCTGCCGAAAGCACCGGTTTCCGTAAATGCTGATATGATGACAACGGAAGAAATTCATGCGAAGTTAAAGGAAGGATATAACGATATCGAAAAAGGTAATGTGCAGGATGCATCTGCTGCCTTTCGGAAATTTCGGAAGATACGCGTATGAAGCAGTATAAGATTCAGATAACTGACATGGCACTTTCCGATATGGAGGAGATTTATAATTATATCGCAGTGCAGCTACAGGCACCGGAAGTGGCTATGGGACAGTATAACAGAATAGCTGACGCAATTGAAACTCTTGATACGTTCCCGGAACGTGTGAAGTTAATGGAGACAGAAGAAGAACGTGTGCTGGAACTCAGGCAAATGCCTGTTGATAACTTTTCTGTGTTCTTCCATATCAGAGAAGATCGGGTATTCATTACAAACGTTTTGTACAGTGCAGCGATATAGCCAGGCGTTTACGTGATTCGGCCTCAGGCGGGGGAATTTGAGCCGAATAGAATAAGGAAAAGCTCTTGATATGTTTGTACATAATCCGGCAATTGTCGCAACTGATACAACTGTGTATAGATCCATGCAAATATTTGCACCTTTGCTGAATTATATTTTTGACATCCTATTGCTTTAATGTCTAAAAGCGACTGGTTGCGATATATTGCGATATATATTGTGACAATAAATCTATAATCGTAACTTCAGGCCAAATTGGCCCGAAGTTACGGTCATCCATACGTAAGCGCCGCCCATTAGTCCTTTGGGCGGCGTTCTGTGTAATGTGATAGCTTCATATTTTATTTTTTACCCTCATATGGGGGCTTGGGTTGAGTTTCCTATTATAAACGCTCTGATCCGGGCCATTGGCTCTATCCCCGGGAGGAGCCCATTCATTTCGCCCCTCCATGGCCGCGGGCCTATTTCTCATCCTATCTATCATGTTGTCGTCCAGGCCCAATTCTTGGAGCCGGGCTATCTGGGCCGTGGATAATTGGCCGCCTTCGGCCTCCCGCATAATTTCAAAAGCCTTCATCATAGTTTCCGGGTCGGGCCTGTTTCCTCCGGGGAAAACACCCGGACCTTCCGGGGGAGCACCTGGCCCTTTCAAGGTTTCCCCCTCAGGTTTAACCATACCAGGTATGGCGGCTCCGCCGCCATCAGCGGGCCGGGCTCCGCCCCCTCTGCCGCCGCCCATACCTCCCAGGGCGCTTAAATCAATGCCGCTGGCGTCAATATTGGGGGTGCTGTTTTCATTTTGCCCTGTTGCCGTGGCTGCTTGTTCACCGGATAGCTGGGCCTGGATGCTCTGGGCCCGCAAGCGGGCAAACTCTACCAATACCGGGAGCGATTTCTCATATTCCGCATGGCTGTAGAAAGCCGTGGCGTCATTTTTCACCGAGCTGTTAATCATTTTATCCAGTTTTTCTACGCTATCTTCGAAGCGGCCGCTGTTAATATAGTCTTCGGTCAACTGCTGCAAATATTTATGGTACAGCCTGCGGTACTCGGGTATTTCTAGCAGTTTGCCAATCAGGGGGCGCTCGCTCAGATTAACGGTAACCGGTGTATCGATGGGGAAGTTCACAGCTTTCTGGGCGCTGCTTATCTCATGCCCGGCAAAGGCCAGGTTGAAGTCCCAGGGCAGAATAGTGCATACCCCGTTTTCTTCATACAAGTAATAGTTGTGTTTCAGGCTGCCGGCATAACTGTCAAAATTAACCAGAAAGCTATTTGCGGCAAAGTATCGCAATATGGAATCGATATCCAGATACTTTTCCAGCTCACTTCCATTATTCAGTTGCTCAATCATGGTAATAATCTTTTTAAGATCGCTGTCGGTGACATTATAGGCCGCCATCTTTCTGATGCCGGTATAGTTGGCGGCATCTTCCCCGGCCCATTTCAAATCGGAACCGGCCCCCTCCGGGCGATATAGATGCCCTTCCAGGCTGCCATAATTACGCTTGACAAAACTCTCTTCCATAGCCTCCACTGCCAGGTACAGGCCCCAGGGTTTGCCGTTAATGCTTATATTGGCATAGGCATATTTAGGGGTGGCAACTCCCATATAGTCAAAGATTTCATAGGCCAGGTACTCTTTCATGTAGGTTTTATCCATAATAATGTTATTTAAAGCCAGCTTGTTCAAGCCCATACACGCTTGCCCTTCGACATAGGCATCAAATTTGACCTTGAAGCTGAAACGATCGCTGTTTTTATCCTGCGCCACCATTCTCAAACTGGAGTTGCCTTTGGGCCTGATGCCTACATTGTGATAAGTATTGCCGTTTATAGTAATATCCGCCTGCCGGTATTCTTCCCGGGTAGCATTTTCTATAATCCAGTCAAAATCCTCCGGCTCCATTTCAATATTAATCTCCATGATTTGCTCTTTATTAAAAAGCTTACTGGCATATTCAGGCTCGGCTGGGGCAGCGCTATCCGGATGGTGGGGGTACAGCGTCAGGAAACTCGCAGCCAGAACAGCAAGTGACATCAGTATTAGCACCAGGGTATTCAGGTATTTACTCGTTATCATTGCTCTCACCGCCATTAAGACATATAGTCACCGTTGTAGCTTACCAGTACCGCATTATTTACCCCGGCGATACGGCTGACTTCATTAACAAATTGGGTGGACATATCCTTTAACCTGATTTCCACCGTCAGCTCCACTCCGCTGCTGGCCGCAACCGTTTTTGCTTTCACCACATGTTTTTTAACCTTTCCTTTCACATAGTCCAAGGCCTTTTGCTCACTCTCGTCGTCAGTGCAGTTTATTACCAGTATATAGGGGTTGTCGCTGCTCTTCTGGTTTACGAAGAAGAGCATGATTATCCCGATGAATAAGGAACCGAAGATGGCCAGGGGAATAAGCCCGGCTCCCAGTACAATACCGATGCTAATAGCCCAGAACAAAAAGGCGATATCGATGGGTTCTTTAATAGCGGAACGAAAACGGACTATGGACAAGGCGCCGACCATACCCAGGGAGAGAATGACATTGGAGCTGATGGCCATGATTATTAATGTGGTTATAAGGGTCATCGCCAGCAGGGAAACACCGAAATTGGCGGAATACATGACTCCCTTGAAGGTCTTTTTATAAACCATAAAAATAAAGAGCCCCAGTATAAAAGCCAGTCCCAGGGCTATAGCGGTATCCAGCATAGAGAACGAGCTTATTTTATCTAAAAAGCTGGATTTAAAGATGTCATTAAAATTGAATTGCTCGATCGGGTTCACTTAATTCTTACCTCCCATTATATTTTTTTCTTTTCTTATCCCGCGCAGGGCAAAAACTAAGGTAAAAAGATCTGCGGGGAAGATGACCGTCCCTGTCTCAGATCAGCCCAATGCCCGGCAGGCGGCGTACTTGGAAATGGAACTGCTGCGGCGCTGGTTGGTTTGGATGATATCTCTTAGCAGTTCCGGTAGAAACTCATCATACTTTACTTCTAAAATAAGCATAGCCGCCGGGGCTATGGCTATAGTGGCCAATTCTGGATTCAGGAAATCCCGGGGAAAAAGAGTACTTTGCAATTGGCTGTCAAGAGTTATTCTCACATTACCCGGTTCATAGATATAGGCTTCGCGTCTATAATCGACTATAGTTTTGGGGCGTAAGAGCTGCTGCTTTATCCGGATATAGAACTCCTGCAGCAAAGCATTATGGCAAGAAAGCAAGCAGTTGATATCGTTGCCGAGCAGTTTTTCACACTCTTCCCGGCTCAAGGGGGCTTTTTCTTTCCAACAAAGGCTATTAATTTTACTTTTCTTTTCCAGGCGGATGAAGGATGGATCGTTATTATAGAAACGCAGGCGAAACTTTTCCCGCCGGCTTATTCCGTTGATTTTATCCATCAAGGCCCGGTTATCCGGGCTGTCAAAATACAGGCTGCGTACCCGGTAGCTGCCATCGCTTCCGGCATAGCTGTCCCGCCGTGCGATATGTTTTAGCCGGTTGCGCAAAGTAATATAATCGGAAGTATTGATATAGTGTTTGATTTCATGCCTTAATTTGGGTTGCTCCATGCAGAATCACCTCCTTAAGATTAATGCTATATCCATCATAAAATAGCTCTCTTAAATGAATCTTAAGCTTAAAGATATTTTAAGATTGGCATGTTAATATGGGGATGAGGCGTAAGGCGTAGGAATGAGGGGTTAAGCTTGTACCAAATAAACAATTTTGCCGCTCAAGTACCATCTGATTCATTATTACTAGTGTTCGTGCCCTCTGGGTATGAGGGATAAATAATAAGAAAATGAAGCGGGCAAAGAACCGTCCCCATGCCCGCGAAGGCGAGGAATAATATGCGACTATTGCTGGTGGAAGATGAAAGACAGCTGGCGGAAGCCTTGAGTGAGCTGCTTATTAAAAATAGATATGCCGTTGATGTAGTTTGCGATGGAGAAGCCGGGCTCGACTATGCTCTGACCGGAATATATGATCTTGTTATCCTGGATATTATGCTGCCGCGGATGAATGGATTGGAAATTTTGCGGCAATTGCGCTTGAACGGCATATCCAGCCCAGTTATGTTGCTTACGGCCAAAGGTGAACTAGAGGACAAAGTGAGCGGTCTTGATAGCGGGGCGGATGACTATCTGGTGAAGCCATTTGCAGCGGAAGAATTGCTGGCTAGAATAAGGGCGCTGAGCCGCCGTAAAGGCGAAATGATCGTGGATGACACCCTGGATATCGCTGACTTTACCCTCAATCTATCGACTTATGAACTGGAAGGCAAGAATAGCAGTGTAAGGCTTACTCGAAAAGAATTTGATATAATGAGATATTTCGTTTATCGTCCCAATCGGGTATTAAGCAAGGATGAGCTGATCGAAAAGGTCTGGGGTTTTGATTCTGAGGCTGATTACAATAACATTGAAGTATATATCTCTTTTCTGCGCAAAAAACTGGCCCATATAGGCTCCCAAGCGGCTATAAGCACCTTGAGAGGAATCGGTTACAAGCTGGAGGTATGAGTAGTGTTTGCTAAGCTTAGAAAAAAATTTGTTATCATTAATATGTCGCTGCTGACCATAGTATTTTTAGTCATCTTCAGCGTTATTTACCTCTTAACCGCGGTGGCCGGAGAACGACAAACAGAGTTTGCCTTGAACACTATAATGTTCGCTCCCCCTCGTCCTTTTCCGGATAATCCTGTTCTGGCCAGCAGTATGGTGGCTGAATTGGATGAAAAGGGCCATATGGTGAAAAGTTTTTCCTTCATGAATATGAGTCAGCAGATAATTGGACAGGCAGTTGAGCAGGCGGTGCAAAGCCGGGATTTGTCAGGCAAAATCCGGATTGAGGAGAGCTATTACGCTTTTCTGAAGCATGATACCGGCAACGGGACCAGGATAGTTTTTGTGGATCGGACTCCCCAGCACCGGATGCTGATGAATCTATTGCTGACTTTTCTGCTGGTGGGTAGTATCAGCCTGCTGCTGCTTTTCCTGATCAGCATCTACCTGGCCGATAAATCCATCCAACCCATTCAAGAGGCATTTGAAAAACAAAGGCAATTTATTGCCGATGCTTCCCACGAGCTCAGAACCCCGCTGGCCGTAATAAAAACCAATCTGGCCTTGATAACCGCCAACAGCGAAGAAAGCGTTAAAAGCCAGTCCCGGTGGATTGACTATATCTCTTCCCAGACGGATAGTATGGCCAACCTGGTCGATGATATGCTGGCCCTCGCCCGAATTGATTATATGGAAGCGAAAACTCTTTTCACCCGGTTTGATTTAAGCCAGACTTTAAGCAGCACTCTCCTGGCTTTTGAAGCTATTTTTTATGAAAAGCATATAAGCCTGAAGCAAGAAATTCAAGAAGATATTTTCTTCAATGGGGAGAAGGAGAACATAAAGAAAGTCATCAGCATCTTGATTGATAACGCCATAAAGAATACCGGGGCCAACGGGAGCATTACCGTTCGGCTGGCCAGTGACAAAAATAAAATAGAGATGCGGATAAGCAACACGGGTGAAGGGATTCCCGCTGAAGATCTGCAAAAAATATTCGAACGCTTTTACCGGGTGGATAAATCCCGGAGCCGGGAAAACAGGGGTTATGGTTTAGGACTGGCTATTGCGAAATCAATTATAGAACAACAGCAGGGAAGGATTTATGCTACCAGCACTCCGGGGGCAGATACATCTTTTGTGGTGGAATGGCCCAGGACTTAACTACGAGGAATAACGCTTCTTCTTGTCTCTATATTCCATAGTCAGCGTTTTGCTGTGGGGAATTATCCCCAGCCCTCCGGGGAAAAATAGGTTTAACGAAAGAATATATTTTGAAAGTATACATGAGAAAGCCCTTATCAGGAAGGAACGGATACTATACAATTAAGGAGAAAAGTGAGGAATTTCTCTACTTCTGCTTAAGTTCAGGCAAAGAAAAAAATCTCTTAGTGAATGAAGAAATCCCACGACTATTCTTATGAGGAGGTTGTTTTATGAATAAAGTGGAAAAGGCGCTAATGCATGCTTTGTTTGTACACCTGCATCACAACACAGATAAGGCGATTAATTTTGGCTTGTTCAAGCAGCTAAATCAAAAAGTAGAGCAAATCTGGCCCGGAGCCTTATTGGTAGGGCCTGATGCCAATGATGATGCCGCCGTATTTCGTATTCCAGGTACAGATTGCTTTATTACCGCGAAAATGGAAAGCCACTGTTCACCCAGCGTACCCCGGCCTTATGACGCTGCTGCTACCGGAGCCGGGGGGGCTATGCGCGATGTGGTAGCCATGGGAGCCCGGCCCATATTCCTGCTGGATTTCATCGGTACGCGTCCCCTGGAACAAGAAGTTATTGTTGGCCCCTGTGGATTTGCCGGAGAATGTACCTGTGGCCAATGTGAAATAATGAGCAGCCAGGACAGGATTAATCTGATGCTTGAAGGGATGGCCAAAATGTGTGAAACCATGGGCGTATTTGTGGTTGGAGGTGGCTTTTCCACCTCATTCAGTGATATAGTACCTGCTGTGGTAGTGGCGGTAATTGGCCAGCAAGTTACGGAAAAACCCCTTACCAAACCGGCAAAATCTGCTGGTGATAAAATCATCATAATCGGGGGGACCGGTACTGATGGCAACGATACCCTGTATAGAGCCGGTTTGGTGCCGGTAATGCAGCCGGCTCTGGCTTTATTTGCGGAGGAGAAAACCACTATGGAGGCTACCTTGGCCGCTTTCACCACCGGGAAAATCAAGGCTTGCTCGGACCTGGGCGCAGCCGGAATTGGAGCGGCGGTATGTGAGTCAGCCCGCTTTGGAGGATTGGGAGCCCGGGTGGAACTGGATAAAGTCCCGGTAAGAGAGGCTAATATTACCCCGGAAGAGATATTTATTTGTGAAACTCAAGCCCGCATGCTGCTTCAAGTCCAGCCGGAAGATGTGGACGAAGTACTGGAGGCCATTCGCAGTAGAAATGGCATTGCCGCCGTAATCGGCGAGATTACCGATCAGGATTATAATGTTTTCAGCTACCAGGGTCAAACGGTGGCTAGCATAGTGAATAAGCCATCGCCGGAACTGCTGCAGGAATTAATGGTTTAAAGCTGTGGTTCCACTGCAAAAACCCCTTTTGTTGCATAGGTTGCATAAATATACAAAGCGAGCGATGGCGAAGCATGGGTGCAGCACCTTGCACCCTTCGGGTACTCCTGGTGTATCCTAGCGGATACAATTAAGTTGTACCGGCGAAGGCGAGCAGGCGACTGCGAGCGGTATATTTATACAAGCAAAATCACAAGAAAATAGAGAAGGGGAGAAGATGGTGACTGGCCCTTGCCGGATAGAGAGGGCGGGCATAAAAGATTTGCCTTTAATGCTCGAATTATGGAGATGCATACCCGGGCTGGGAGTGGGTAGTGGTGATGAAGAGGAATCCTTGCGCTTATTTATGGAAAGAAACCCCTCCACCTGTCTGCTACTGAAGGATGGAGAGCGTTTGCTGGGGACCGTGCTCGGGGGCTTTGACGGGCGCCGGGGATATATTTACCACCTGGCGGTGCACCCTGATTGCCAGGGCCAGGGTTATGGCCGGGAGCTGCTTAAAGAGGTACTCTATGAATTGCGTAAGCTGGGAGCCCCTAAAATACACCTTTTCGCTTTCAATGATAACCAGCTGGCGGCGGGTTTTTACCAGAATCAGGGCTGGGAATGGCGCCGGGATATTCAAGTATTTTCCTGGGATATGGATAAATGGAAGACGGAAGACGGAAAACGGAAAACGGAATGACGGGGGGGACGGGGTTGTTGACAAAGCTTTCTTCATGCGGACGCTATTAAGGTTATCACGTCCGGTACTTAGCCCAACCTCGTTAAGTCAATAGAGAATTATCCTTTCTAAGTGCCGGGGCGGAGACATCCAGCGTCAGAAAGTTTATTTTCATACTAACCCCATGGCTGGCACTCAGCATATCTGATAATCTGTGAACCAATATAAAGATGCTGAGTGCAGAGATGAAAAGTGATTTCTTACTAACCGAGCAGATCCGGGTTAAGGTTTTACCACTTCCGAATTGTAGAGGAATGGTCGGTACCCGGGCTACTATAAAAAAACCAGAGAGGTGGGTTTTAATGAAAGCGACTCGAGTAATCATTATGGGTGCAGCCGGGAGAGATTTTCACAACTTCAACAGCTATTTTCGGGATAACCCGGCCTATGAGGTGGTAGCCTTTACGGCTACACAGATTCCGGATATAGAAGGACGACAGTATCCGCCTGGATTAGCCGGCAAGCTGTATCCGCAAGGCATACCCATTTACGCGGAAGCAGAGCTGCCCGAATTAATAAAGAAATATGATGTGGACCAGGTAATCTTCGCTTACAGTGATGTATCCCACGAATATGTAATGCACCAGGCATCTCTGGTTATGACTGCGGGGGCGGATTTCCGCTTGATGGGGCCAAAAACGACCATGCTCAAGTCCAAACGCAAGGTGGTAGCGGTTACTGCGGTGAGGACGGGCAGCGGGAAAAGCCAGACTACCCGGTATGTGGCGGAACTGATTACTGCCAGCGGCAAAAAAGTGGCTATTATCAGGCATCCTATGCCCTATGGCAATTTGGAGGAGCAGCTATGCATGCGTTTTGCCAGTTATGAGGATTTGGACAAATTCAAATGCACCATCGAAGAAAGAGAAGAGTTTGAACCCCATATCGATAACGGCATGGTGGTCTATGCCGGGGTTGATTACGAAGTTATTCTGCGCCAGGCGGAGGAAGAAGCGGATGTGATTCTCTGGGATGGGGGCAACAATGATATTCCTTTTTATGCTTCCGACTTGCACATAGTAGTGGTTGATCCCCACCGCCCCGGGCATGAGACTAGTTACCATCCGGGTGAAACCAACCTGCGTATGGCCGATATCGCTATTATTAACAAGATTGATTCCGCCGACCCCGCCAGGGTAGAAGCGGTCAAGGAAGCTATAATCAAGAACAACCCGCAGGCTAAAATCATCATGGCCAACTCCCCGATTACGGTGGAAAACCCCGATTCCGTTAAGGGCAAGAAGGTTCTGGTGGTGGAAGATGGTCCCACCCTGACTCATGGGGAGATGGCTTATGGCGCGGGGGTTATTGCGGCGGAAAAATTAGGTGCGGGCGAATTGATAGACCCCCGTCCCTATGCGCTGGGCAGCATCAAAGGAACCTTTGCCAAATATGGGCATTTATCCCGATTACTTCCGGCCATGGGTTATGGGAAGACACAGATTGAAGAATTGGAACAGACCATTAACAACTCACCGGCGGAGGTAGTAGTTATCGGAACCCCTATTGATCTGCGCCGGGTTATGTCCATAGACAAGCCGGCCGTGAGAGTGCGCTATGATTTGGAGGAAATCGGCCATCCCCAGCTGGCGGAACTGCTGGCAAAGGTGCTGTAAATCCAGGGACAATGTAAATACGGTTCTACTGCAAAAACCCCTTTTTGTTGCATAGGGTTGTATAAATATGCAAAGCGAGCGTTGGCGAAGCATGGATGCTTCACCCTTCGGGTACCCCTTGAGCTGCGAGTCGAGCCGTTGGTGTTGCCCATGCGTAGACTGCGAGCGGAATATTTATGCAAGCAAATGCATAATTATTACTTTTTGCAGCGGAATCAAATACAGGTCAAAGTGAAAAGAGTCGGGGAAATTTGTGGCCGCCCGGCCAGTCTCTAATAAGGGGACAGCCGGGCGGCGGTTTTTTCTGTTTGTTTAATTCCTGCTGTTTCACCCTGCGGGTGTAGCTATTAAAGTTGGGGGTTTGGGGGGACTGGAAAATCGGAAAACTAAGCCTGTTGTACTTCGGACTTCAAATCCTTGCCCCAGAGGGCGAAAACAAGCATTCCGGCCAGGCCGCAGAAGAAGGCGGTAATAAAGTTGGTGCCGGGGGAAATATGCCAGAGCCAGGCACTGCTCAGAGCAGCCAGGGAGACGATAACATCCCGGATCAGGTAATAAGTACCAAAGGTAGCTGCTTTCAGGTCTTCGGGAGCCAGATCCATAATAAGAGCCTTGCGGGTGGGTTCGCCGAATTCCTTGAGGCCGCGGATGACAAAGGCGAAAGCCAGAGCGGCAAAGCTATGCGAGAAATAGAGAACCAGAGGGAAGAGGGTAAAAAAGACGAAGGTAATCAACACAAAGGGTTTCTTGCCGTATTTGTCCGCCAGATAGGCTACCGGGATATATACCAGGACGGCGGTAATCATTTCGATAGTAGTTAATATGCCGAAGTGAAAAGCAGATATTTTATTTACTTCCACCACCCACAGGACGACAAAGGCATAAGGTATCTGCTCGGCAAAGCGGATTAGTATATCGGATAGAAGCAGGCTGCGCAGCCCTGGAGAGAAAGAGGAGAATATATCCCGGGCGTGCAGATGGGCTTCCTGTTTTTCTTCGCTGTCTTCAATGAAATAATACTGGACGATCAGAGAGAGCAGGCCCAGAACAAAAGCAAGGCAGAAGGCGATGCGAATGCCCTCTACTTTGCCGAAAGCTCCGATGAGCAAGCCGCCGATGATTGGCCCCAGAGCCATGGGAATGCGCCTGACCAGCGAATGCAGGGTAACACCCATGGTTCTTTTATCTTTACTCATAACCCGGGAAACCAGGCTCATTATGGCTGGCAGGGAAATGGCCGTCCAGGAAATGAAAAAGATACAGCCGACCAGCACCGCTTGCCAGCGGGGAATGATTATAACTATGGCATAGCCGAAAAGGGCTATGACAGTGAAAAGCATCAGGGATTTCTTGTAACCCAATTTTTCCGCCAGGTATCCTCCGGGAAAAGAATAGATGGCACTTAAAAAGTTATCCATAGCGTTCAGGAAACCGACGGCATAGATGCTGCCGCCCAGGGCAATCAGGTAGAGAGGCAAAAAGCGCTCGGCCATTTTCTCGCCCATACCGATTAAGATTACCATGACGAGCATGGAAATCATGCTGGAATTAATACCGAAAAAATTCTTCAGACTTTTCTTTATATCAAGCACGGCCATCGCTCCAACGGGGAAAATGCATGGGGAATAAACTACAATTCTTATTATAGTCCTAAAACGATGATAGGGGATAAGATTTATTTTTCCGGCTAAAACACAAGCATTGAATCTGAACAAGGGCAATAAGCCTAACGCCGATTAACCCTTGATAGTTATAATATAAGTAAGACCGTCCCCATGATATATTATCTTGCTAACCCCCATGGCCGGAGGCCACAACCACCGAAAGTGAGTCAGCAGGCTCTTGAACAGCAAGGTATAGTCGGAAATAACCTTATTTCCTTACCCCTCACTCCTCACTTTTCTTATTAACCGGGCAGGGAAAAAACTGTTACTGGCGAATTAAGGAAGAAAGGGTTATCATGTCCTTTTTTACCGCTTATAACGAAGGTTAAATATGTTTCCCGCTTCTTTAAGTGACCGGTTTCCTATTAACAAAGTAGTCGGCGGTTAATAATCTCCCGTCTCGTTGCAGCGCTGTGTCGAAACTTTTTGATAGAAGAATGAAGGAGGATTAAAGCAGATGAAGGTGATTTTTGAACCCCGGTTTTTGTCTTGCTATTGTAGTGACCCGGCAGCCTCGGAGCACCGCCTGGACAAAGCCCTGGAGTTATTGCGGGAAGATTATCCCCTGGAGCAGGCCGCTCCGGCTGTTGACAGTGATGTTTTGCTGGTACACAACCAGCATCACCTGAACCGGGTCAGGTTCAACCGGCAGGTCTATGAAATGGCCCTGCTCTCTGCCGGAGCCGCCATTAAGGCCGCAGAACTGGCGGCAGCGGGCGAGCCGGCCTTTGCTTTATGCCGTCCTCCCGGACACCATGCCAGCCCGGATGGTTTCTGGGGCTTTTGTTATTTTAATAACATTGCCATTGCGCTGGAAAAACAATTGCAAAAGGGAACGATTAATTCGGCCCTGGTAATAGATTTTGATCTCCATTTTGGAGATGGCACCAATAATCATCTTAATAATCGTCCCGCCTTTTCCTATTACCATCTGGATGGGGACAATGCCCCGAATTACTTGCAAGGATTGAAAAAACTGCTGGCCCACCTGCGGGGAGTTGATCTCCTGGGCATATCGGCAGGTTTTGACCAGCACAGCCAGGATTGGGGGAGGCTGCTGGATACGGAGGATTATCACGAAATCGGGCGACTGCTGGGGGAATTTGCCCGGGAAAAATGCGCCGGTCGGGTCTTTGCTGTTCTGGAAGGAGGATATAACCCGATTTCTCTGGGGGAAGCGGCCCTGGCCTTCTGGCAGGGTATCGAGGGGAAGTAAGCCGGTTTCGCTACATTCCGGCTTCTTCCCGGACATTTTCTTAGGTGAGGAGTGAGGGTAAGTTCTACACCCAGCCCCGCATCCGGGCCGCCTGGGCCACCCGGTTGATGGAGATTACATAAGCGGCATCACGCATATACAGGCTGCTCTGCCGGGCCAATTCACTGACGGCTTTAAAAGCAGCGGTCATTTTACTGTCCAATTTTTCTAAGACTTCATCCTTTTCCCAGAAGTAATTGCTGTTGGACTGAACCTGCTCAAAGTAGCTGCAGGTTACCCCCCCGGCATTGGCCAGGAAATCAGGGATGACAAAAATACCCCGTTTTTTGATTACTTCATCGGCATCCGGTGCGGTAGGACCGTTGGCCCCTTCCGCCAGGATTCTTACCTGAGGGCTGATTTTTTCCACATTGGCGATGGTGATCTGGTTTTCCAGGGCGGCGGGCATCAGGATATCCGCCGCCTGCTCCAACCAGGCCCCGCCCTCCAAAACCTCGTAGCGCAGATCCTGAGCCTTGCTCTTGTCTATACCTCCATACATATCGGTAATCCCACAGAGTTCATCCACATTTATGCCGTCTTTCTTGCGGAAGGTGTAAGGTTTGCGATCCACATGATCCCAGCAGGATACAGCGATAGCTTTGCCGCCCAGTTCGCTGTAGAGGCGGGCCGCATATTGCGCTACATTGCCGAATCCCTGTATGCTGGCAGTGGTAGCGGCAATATTGATGCCTTTTTCTTTAAGGGCCTCACGCAGGGTATATACTACTCCATATCCGGTAGCCTCGGTTCTGCCCAGGGAACCGCCCATTCCCACCGGTTTGCCGGTAATGAAGCCGGGAAACCTTCCCCCGTGAATGGCTTCGTATTCATCCAGCATCCACAGCATATGCCTGGAAGTGGTCATAACATCAGGCGCGGGCACATCCAGGTTGGGGCCAACATTTCGAGCCACCTGTCTTACCCATCCCCGGCAAAGTCTCTCCTGTTCATTATCACTCAAGTTGCGCGGGTCGCAAACTATTCCGCCCTTGCCGCCACCCAGGGGAATGTCGACTACCGCACATTTCCAGGTCATCCACATGGCCAGAGCCCGAACCGTGTCCGCGGTTTCATGGGGATGAAAACGGATTCCGCCTTTGGCCGGTCCCCGGGCATCGTTATGCTGAACCCGAAAGCCACGAAAAACCTGGGTACTGCCGTTATCCATTTTGACCGGTATCAAAAAGTGATATTCTCTCATGGGTTGGCGGAGCAGTTCTCGTGTTGCTCCCTCCAAACCGATGATTTCCGCTACCCGGTCAAATTGCGCCTGCGCATGCTCATAAGGATTATAAGTCTTATCCCCCATCATTCCGTCCTCCTCATTTTTATTTGCTAAATCATTTCTTCTCATCTTTGGGCAAAATTATATCTCTCCCGGCTGGCAACAGCAAGTAGACCGGGCAAGTATACAGGTACACAAGGTTGGTTTTACCCTGACACAGTTTATTGGTGCTTGTAGCGTAAGGTCATGCGGAATCAAGTTTAAGCCCGCCTGGTATTGGCGGGGAGTTGCTTAACCCGGTCCAAAACTTCGTTCCAGTGCTTTACTCGTATAATACTATCTGAACTGAGATGACGGTTATAGGGATAATCGAACAAGATCACCGGCATGGCCCGGCTCAATTCCCAGGCCAGGTCATGGTGATCCTCAATCATAAGCTGCACTCCATGTTGCATACAGACCTCCAGCTTGCTGAAGTGGTGCATATTGGGGGTGGCATTTAAAATCAAATCATCATAGGGGATACCATAGTGCCTCAGCCAATCTATCGTAACCTGCTCCACCTTCTGAAAATTCTGGTTACGGGAAGTAATGAGTATGAGCTCGTGCTCTTGCTTCAATTGTTTAATTGTTTCCACTGCCTCTTCTTTGGGCTTCATCTCCCGGTAAATGGTTCCCAGGTAGGTGTTGAGAAACAAATCAGCGGTGCTCTCATCCCAGCCCAGGACATCCTCCAAGTAATAGTAGTTTAAATCCGGGAGAGTGTTAAGCTTTCGTTCCTCTCCGAATATCCGGGCGTAATGCATAATCATTTCCGTGGTGTGGGTGATGGTATTGTCTATATCTATTCCGATCTTCATCCTTATTTATTACCTCTCCTAATCTAGTTAAATCAATATTCTATACTATGCAAGCATCTTCCTCTTCCCAACTGGCTGGAAGGAAAGATATGATTGATTTTCATCTTTATTTCTTTGAAATTATCGTTTACGGCTTGAGTAATATTCTAAAAAAGATGTGGAGCCAGAAGCAAAGCTGTAGAATGAGAAAAACGAGAATTGACAAAGCTTGAGTATAGGCCCTATGCTCATAATAATAAAATTTGCAAAAAATATGGGGGGAAGGGAAAATGATAAAATGGAAAGATGAGTATAGCGTGGGGGTTGAACATATTGATGAACAGCATCGCCGATTGTTTGAAATAGCCGGGCGGGCTTATGATTTGCTTAAAGATGAGCTGGTAGTGGATAAATACGATCGAATCGTGGCCATTCTGGGGGAGTTAAAGGACTATTCTGTTTTTCACTTCCATTCGGAAGAGGAATATATGAAGAGCATTGGCTACAGAAAGTTTTTATCGCATAAAGTAATTCACGATGATTTTATCGAAAAAATTAACGGCATTGATCTGGACCAGGTTGATGAAAACCAGGACAAATACCTCCTGGATATTCTCGATTTTATTGTTCGCTGGATAGATGGGCATATTCTGGGTCAGGACAAGCAATACATGCAAAGCTGAGTGTCTTTGCTCACTAAGAGATAGAACGGGTAAGAAACACTTAAACTACGCTGTTCAGTCTATACCCGGATCGGGGGGTGCCGGGGAAAACTTCCAGGGAAATCAACTTTTGTAGTAGAATCCGCTTTATATTTAGAAAATGCTTTTGGGAGATGTGATATTTGACCGCATTTTACTTATCCATTGTCATATTCCTGGCAACTTATGTATTTATTATTTTTGAGAAGGTTCACCGTACTATTATCGCTCTGGTAGGCGCAGGTTTGGCCATTGCCCTGGGCTTGCTCAGTCAGGAAGCAGCTATTGAATATATTGATTTCAATACCCTGGGTCTATTGATAGGCATGATGATAATTGTAGGTATTACCCGAAGAAGCGGAGTTTTTGGTTATCTGGCCATAAAAGCGGCGCGGGTGGCAGGAGGCAAACCGCTGCGCATTTTGGTGGCCCTGGCGGTGGTAACGGCAGTACTGTCAGCTTTTTTGGACAATGTAACCACCGTGCTGTTGATAGTTCCGGTTACTTTTGTCTTGACCGATCATCTGGAAGTTCCAGCCTTCCCCTTCCTGTTTGCAGAAATACTTGCCTCCAATATTGGGGGAACTGCTACCCTTATTGGAGATCCCCCAAATATTATGATTGGAAGTGCCACCCATCTAGGTTTCCTTGATTTTATTGTCAACCTTGCTCCTATTGTAATTGTTATTATGATAATAACTTTGCTCTGTCTGGTATTAATGTTTAGAAAAGACTTGCGGGCTGATTCTCAGAAAATGGAGAGCATAATGGCTATGAATGCCCGGGAAGAAATCCGTGATTGGGCGATCTTAAAAAAATCTTTGTTGGTTTTGGGCTTAACCATAAGCGCCTTTTTCCTGCACGGATTCTTACACCTGGAAACCGCAACAATTGCGTTACTGGGGGCTGCCGTTCTAATGCTGATCTGTGCGGAGGAACCTGAAGATATTCTACTCAGTGTAGAATGGCCCACGATATTCTTTTTCGCCGGTCTTTTCATAATTGTTGGGGCTATGGAGGCCAACGGCGTTATGGAGTTGCTCGCTCGACAGGCGATGGAACTGACTGGCGGCAGTTTGACCGCCACCGCTGTGGTGGTGCTCTGGATATCAGCGGTATTTTCCGCTTTTGTGGATAATATCCCCTTCGTGGCCACTATGATACCGCTGCTGAAAACCATTGGGCAGATGTCAGGATTAACGATGGACCCGATTTGGTGGGCGCTGTCTCTGGGAGCTTGCCTGGGCGGGAATGGAACTTTGATTGGGGCTTCGGCTAATATTATTGTTGCTGGAATATCCGAGCGGCATGGTCAACATATAGGCTTTATAGATTATTTGAAGTATGGATTTCCTTTGATGCTGCTGTCCATAGCTATAGCCAACCTGTATATTTGTCTATTTTTACTGCCCTAGCTAGAAAAGGCGAAGCATGGATGTACCATTGGTGAAGGCAATAAGCTTACCAGGGGTGAGATTTTCTGGTCAGGACTTACCCCTGGTCATAGCCTTTTTG
The DNA here is from genome assembly GCF_001570625.1 of Syntrophomonas wolfei subsp. methylbutyratica. GTDB lineage: Bacteria > Bacillota > Syntrophomonadia > Syntrophomonadales > Syntrophomonadaceae > Syntrophomonas > Syntrophomonas methylbutyratica. The sequence continues at coordinate 95,866 of NZ_BBQT01000004.1, forward strand.
AGTTTTTCCTCCAGCTTTTTCAGATTATCCAGGCTTATTTCACCTTTTATTAGTACCAGCTCCATTTCTTGATTCTTGATGGCTTCTTCCAGGTCGCGCAGGGCAAATTCACAACAGCTTATTAGTCGTGGATCAGCATCCTTAGCCTGTACCTTGAGGCTTTCCCAATTTTCTTGCATCCTGGGTAGACGCAGAGCGGCTTTTTCCCAGTCCTGTCGCGCGCTCTCCAGCATAGCGGCCATTACTTCATATTTTACCCGGAAAAAATCCGGGGGCAGGGTCATAGCGAAAACCTGGGCTATGTCAGCAAAAGGCTGGTAAAGGCTTATGGCTGCCATCAGGCTTTCTTCTGCATTCTGTTTGCTCGCTGCCATGGTAAGACTGCTCAAGGTCTTTTCCCAATGCTCCCGTGAGCTTACCGGGAGGCCGGCTCGAACTGCTTCAGGCTCCAGCTGGTTCCAGTTCTGGTGAATACTTTTAACCCCCTGATTTATGGAGGGCCAGGCATTTTTTGAACTGGGAGCGGATTCTTGCTTTTTGCCCCCACCTTGCTTGGAGGAAGAAGCTGATTCTTCTTTCTGCTTTCCCTCTTTACTGGAACCCTCTTTTTGCTTCTGGCTGCTTGACGCTGAGGAACTTTCCGCTTCCGCTTGCTGGAACGATGGCATTATCTGGGCTTTTATCATTTTATCCAGTTCCTGTATTATTTTATCCAAATCCTTCAGGAGCTTTTCTGTCTCGGGAGGAGCCTCAGGTTTTTGCCCACTTGACTCTTTTGGCTTCTGCGCCTTAGATTCTTTTTGAGAACAGGCCGGGAGGAAAAGGAGGCCTAAAATTAGAAATGCCGACAGGAAAAGGCTTAAAACTTTGTTTTTATTCATAAGTTTTCACCTCAATAATATTTGTTTAGTGGAGTCATTTCTTGATAAATTCCCATTGATAGCACAATACTACAATAAGCAGGTTGGAGCCTGCCTCTGCATTTCATTTAAAACCGCATATCAGAATATCCCTATGGGTTAGTTTCTTACTAATCCCCGATTGATATACATCCCTGTGTGTTTGGTTGCTTGCATTTACTCCCTGATTATGATTAATTAGTGGAAAGAAAGATCTTAATAGAGAAATATGAGGAGGAATAAAACTAATGGAGTCAATCCTGGATGAATTAATAAGCGATATTAATCAAGCCGAATCTGCCCAGGTTACTCATTATATTTGTCTTGGTGTCGGTATCAGCAGTAGAGAAGTGTAGCTTTGCACGCAACTTGCAAATAATTCTCATATAACTTGCAAATTAACTAGCGTTTCCGGCTGCTTTTCGGCAAGTTTTGAAACAGATTTTATCATATATTTCTCATTAAACGCCCCGCCATGGGTCACTTCACCAGTAACAAAGTACCAGGAGAGGTGTGGCGGGTTCTGTTATATATAATTATTGGACTAAATGCTTTTTATATGCCTCTCGTTTCTTCTCCTCCGTTACCTGGGCATACACCTGGGTTGTAGAAGGGTCTGTATGACCGAGTAATGCTTGGTGGACACTGCTAAGATCTGCGCCGTTGTTCAAAGTTAAAAAGGCAAACGTATGGCGGAATGTATGGGGATGAATCTTCTTTTGAATTCCGGATCGCTTAGCAATAACTCTGATCACTCGCTGTATCCCACGCTGGCTTAATCTGCGGTAAGGACGGCGTTCCGTAATAAATAACGCCGGTTCATCATCTAACCTAGTCATAAGGTATTTTCTGAGATGATATACAGCTTTATAGGATAAAAAGACCGTCCTTTCCTTGTTTCCTTTTCCGATCACCCTCGTATCCATGGCCTGCCAATCGATATCTGATCGATCCAATTTTTGAATTTCTGATAGTCTGCCACCCGTCGCATATAAAACCTCAACCAAAGCACGCTCCCGATATGTTGAGCATGTTTCTCTAATCTGCTCTAATTCCCCAATGGTAAGCGCCTTTGGAAGTATCTGTTCCTTTTTCGGAGGCTTTATCCTTCTGGCAGGGTCTTTGGGTATAAGCTCTTCATCGGTCAGCCAACCAAAGAATGATTTAGCTACAGATAACTTTTTACTGATTGAACTCATCTTTAGCCGGTCAAAGCGGCTTAGGTATTCCCGGATATCAGCTGTGTCAATTTGATTAATTGGCTTAGTGGCGGCAACCATTTAATTATTTTATGTGCTAATTATCTGGGATCTAGTATCGTACCGTCGTATCGTACTTATAAGTTATATTATTAGGAAATTTTGCTATCTCTTCTAGTGTTAGGAGCTTGCCACTCATTACCCAAGTCCAACCATTTGTCACACCTTCAATATTATAGGCAAGAGGTCCGTCACCCAGGTTATCCAATGCGCATTGGATTTCCGCCGCATTAGTAGGGTTGGTTAAATACGCGATGTTGTACTCCCAACTGCCGATTAGAACATCATCTAACGGAATAGCAGCATAAGCGGCTGGTGAAAACATCATCATAAATGCCATAATCAAAACAATTAATATATGGTTCTTTTTCATTGTCACTTTTTTCTTTCCTCCTTGTGTTTGGCAAGTATAAAATACATCAAACGGCAAAAAATAAATCCAGCACCCCAGTTTCCATTATTTCCCTATCGTGGAATGTGTAAGTCTGTAGCTTTGTCCACCAAAAACCAGTAGATGACTATGGTGGATTAAGCGGTCAATAATCGCACTGGTTAACTTCTCATCGTAGAATATGCCATTCCATTTACTAAATTCTAAGTTGGTAGTGATAATAATACTGCGTTTTTCATAGCAATCAGCTACTACCTGAAAGAGTAGCTGCGCACCTTGGCGATCCAGGGGAATATAACCCCATTCATCGCAAATTAGTAAATCCAGCTTCGCCAGTTGCTTTAGCATTTTGCCCAGATTACCAGCATTTTGAGCATCATTTAACTCGTTGACCAGGGTTGATGTTCTATAAAATCCCACCTTCTTTCCTTGATTACAGGCTTCTACACCGATGGCGGTAGCCATATGGGTTTTGCCCGTTCCCACCGGGCCATATAGAATCAGGTTTTCCCTGTTTTTTAGGAGGACTGCAGTTTTCAAATCATCTAATGGTATTGATGCCGGTATCTCAATATGATCAAAACTGTAGCCATTAAAGGTTTTTATTACATCAAAACCGGCTTGTCTTAAACAGCGGTTTTTACGGTTTAATTCCCGTCCCTTAACCTCTATTTCTAAAAGTTTAGCCAGAAACTCTTCGTGGGTATCAGCCTTAATATCCGCATAGTTCTGTACTATGCTGTTTCCCCAGCGTAATTGCTTGCAATAGTCTTTAATCAATTCTTTCATCTGCACTCACCTGCTTTCAGGAAAGTATCATGTCAGATCAGGAGTATATATTGCCGGTGAATTTATGCTGGCAGATAATAACGGCAAAAAATCATTAAAGGTTGGTTCGGTTAATCGGCGGTAGCTTAACAGGATACTGTCAGCATCTGCTTTGCCGGAATCTAATGTCTCCAGCAAGCATATGGTTGCTGGAGACATATCTGTTTCGGTTATCATACGTACTAAAAGATTTAGGCTCTTCTTTTTTTCCGCATAATCCAGATTATTAAAATAGTCCTGCCAGGGGTCAGGTAGTTCACGATAAAATCCGGTATATTTCAAAGCATTAGGGCGTTTGGCCAGTGTAATTAGGTAAGGCAGCCAATCCATTAGTTCCTGATTCTGGCCATATAATCGTTTATGTTTTACGATAGGCTGGTATTGTTCGTTTAATAGTTCCACCTGATGGGCACCTAGCCTCATGTATAGTTCTTTATTTGCCACCTGGGGTGATGCGGAATATATGTTTGTATCAACACAGACTTTGCCGTATTTGTTGGCCGATAATTTCTGCATACGGCCGATCGTAAATGGTTTGGCCGGCAGGGGTAGCATGGCTGTAAGGTCATCTTGGAGAAGCTCATTTATTACCCGGCCTTTACGGTAATGTTTCCGGCAGTGGTCTTTTTCAGCCACGGCAAAAAGTCCCTGGTTAAATTCTTCAATATCACTAAAACTGGGTTCGGGTACAAAGTAGTTCCTGCGGCTGTAACCCACCTTGTTTTCAACATGGCCTTTTTCGTGCCCTTTACCGGGGTTGCAAAATTGGGGCTTAAAGCCGTAGTGGAGGGCGAAGCGGTAAAATTGGTCTACTAGTTTCCGCTTTCCTTTTTCCCCAATACAGCAACTGCCGCTGACATATTATCAAACCAGATTATACGGGGAACATGCTCTAAATATTCAAATATATCTTTTAGTCCGGTTAACAGGCATTCCTGGTTCTGACCCCGAAATATCTGGGGATACCCAGCATTACTGTACGGCAGCGAAAGAATTAATTCATATCCTTTGACTTTCTGGCCTTGCTCAATCATGACGATTTCGCCGAAATCTACCTGCGCTTCTCCTGCTGGGTGTTCCAGGGGAAGGTAGCCTTCTTCTTCACCGTATAGTTCTTTTTTTCTGGCAGATACATAGTTGCGAACGGTTCTTTCACAAGCATTAAATATATCCTTATGTTCTTCACACAGGCGGTCATAGATCCGCCGAGCAGTGTGCCGTTGTTTAACTGGCCGGTTCAGGTCTTCTTTAAGCCAGGCGTCAATTATCGGTTTTACCGGGTCAAGCTTCGACGGTCGTCCTCTTTTAGGTTTTCGGATTTCATTGAAATCGGTTTGCTCTGCATATTTTTTTACAGTCCTGAAATCATGTCCGGTCTCTTCGGCAATACTCCTAAGGGATTTGCCTTTATGAAAGTTTAAGTGTTTGATATGATATTGTTGTATCATCGTTAGCATCCTTTCTTATCTACCTCCTTTTGTCTCTTCAACAAAAAGGGTAGTATATTTTGGGGGTGCTGGCGATGATTTTTTTCCAATTTACTGCTGTATTTTTAACTTGCCATTCGCTGTATTTTTATTGTGCCATAAACATCCTCCTTAGTAAATCTTGATTCCTAAATTGTTCATTGCCATAAATTTTATTTCCATATATATAGTCTACTGCGACATTGAATTAGTTTTTCTAGAAATTGGGGCTATGATGAAGCTAAAGTTCAACATAGCCTTTTTCAATGTACTGTAACTTCGTTACGGTTCCTTTTTGTGCCCATTATCCGTTTCCATTAGGTGTTGGTTTCAAACTTTTTCACCTCAATAATATTTGTTTAGTGGAGTCATTTCTTGATAAATTCCCATTGATAGCACAATACTACAATAAGCAGGTTGGAGCCTGCCTCTGCATTTCATTTAAAACCGCATATCAGAATATCCCTATGGGTTAGTTTCTTACTAATCCCCGATTGATATACATCCCTGTGTGTTTGGTTGCTTGCATTTACTCCCTGATTATGATTAATTAGTGGAAAGAAAGATCTTAATAGAGAAATATGAGGAGGAATAAAACTAATGGAGTCAATCCTGGATGAATTAATAAGTGATATTAATCAAGCCGAATCTGCCCAGGTTACTCATTATATTTGTCTTGGTGTCGGTATCAGCAGTAGAGAAGGGAGTTATAGAAAACTGAGGGTAGAGAAAAATGAGGAGGGTAAGATCGCTCTGGGAGTAGATAATGATCTGCATTACATAGGTGATGACTGCGAAATTGAAAAGACTGGGAGCTTTGAAGATGGCGGCATAGACTATGAAATCAGGGAAGATGGGATACTTCTGCTTTTGCTCCAACTGCAAAAATAAGTCCTTCTAGTCCTTTGTGCTTGATAAAAAACTTTTCTTGCTTAGATTTCCGGCATAAGGGTGCTATGAACATGAAGAGCTGAGGCTGTTATTCTATTGTTGTTCATACCACCCTCGTGCAACCCGGTTACAACTTGAAGCGGGTAATAAGGAGATTTAGCTTTTCGGCGTTTTCTGCCATTCGGACAGATGCGGCACTTATTTCTGAAGCTGCTATAGCAGCTGTTTGGCTGGCCTCCGCTATTTTTTGGGCTCCGGCAGATGAGTCTCTTATGGTTCCGGCGGTAGAGTCCAGGCTGTGGTTTATGTCCTCCACTGAGGCCAGGACTTCTTCGGTATGCCGTTTTATTTTTTCGATTAGGCTTAAAAATATGTCGCTATCATTTTTGTAATGCGTGCATATCGTTACCATGTCTCCATAGTCGACAATAATCTGGGTATTAATAAAATTCAGCAATTCTTCGGCATAGTTGGTCAAATTGGCGATGGACCTTTGCACCTGTTCGGTCATGCCTTGAATCCCCTCTACCGCCGAGGCCGAGTTTTCTGCCAGTTTTCTTACTTCTTCCGCCACCACGGCAAAGCCCTTGCCCTGTTCCCCGGCTCGGGCCGCTTCTATAGCGGCGTTAAGGGCCAGAAGATTAGTCTGGCTGGCAATACCGGATATGTTTTCCGCCAATTCGGATATTTGTTCCACCACCCGGGCTTCTTCAATGGCTGCAGTAAGTTTTTCTTTTATAGTTCCATAAACATCTTCTGCTGTCTGTTTATGATCCTGGGCTCCGATCTGCATTCGCGCCGCTCTCTTTTCAATCCTTTGGGATTGAAGAACACCCTGCTCTGCATCCTTACTGGCCAGCAATAAGGCAGAAGATATACCTTCGCCCGAGGCATTTACTTCATCAGTTGCCGCAGATATATTGGTCATACCCGCCGCGATCTCTTCCGTAGAAGCGGATAGTTCCTCTACAGTTGAGGCTATATTTTCACCGGAAGCGGCCAGCTCTTGACTGGAAGCTGCTACTTCCTGGGAGTTAAGGGCTACTTCGTGCATCATATTTCTCAAGCCTTGAACCATAATATCCAGGCTCCTGGCCAGGTGACCAATCTCGTCCTGGCGAGCCAGAGCTTCAGCAGCGATTTCTACTCTCAAGTCACCGTCAGCAATCATGGCCGCATGCCCGGCAGCATTTTTAATTGGATTGGCGAGTATTCTGCCTAGATAAGTTGCCAGAGCGATGCCTATGAGAAGAAAAACAAGAGAAGCGACCAGCACCCCTACTGTCATGCTTTTCAGGCCAGCCAGTACTTCATCCCGGGGTGCGGTTACAGCAATCGACCAACCGGTATTTTCCACCGGGGCATAGCCCATGAATTTGTTGCTGCCGTCAATCCACAGGTATTCACCGTAACCACACTCTGCTTTCAACATATTATTTACAATTGCAGCCAGGGGAGCGAGGTTAGGATCCTTCTCCGCTTCGGCAATGGGATCATATTGTTCTATGACCATTTCCCCTTTAGGATGGGCTATAACCTGGCCTTGCCGGTTCAACATATAGGCATAACCGCTATCACAAAATTTTACCCCGGCCACTATTTGGCTCAAGGTCAAACCATCCAGTGCCGCCGCCAGAACCCCTATAACTTCTCCCTCGGCTCCGTGAATCGGGCTGACCATCATAATAATGGTACTGCCATCAATTCTACTGACAATAGGATCGGAAACGCTGGCTTGACCTTTAAGAGCCTGGTCAAAGTAATCCCGATCCTTTAAGTTGGTGGTCGAACCCGCAGTTGTGAGCACCTGCCCATCCAGCCCGGCAACCCCCATCATCAAATATCCCAGTCTTTTGTTGGCTTGTGCCAGAATGGGGCCTTGCTCTTCCCATTTCATACCAATAATTTCCGGCTGTTCCGCAATAGTCTCCATTACCGATAAATGGTTATCTAGCTCGCTCCCTACCAGCCTGGTGGCATCCTGGGCTTTGGCTGCCACACTTTGTTCAATGTTAGCCATTAAGGCTTTGGAGGCATAAAAATAAGATATGAAGCCTAAACCAGCACAAAAAAACAGCACCACCATACTAATATACAGCGTTAATCTGGAACCAATGCTTTTCATAATGATCCCTCCTCCAGATATTACAAAAAACTAGACGTCTGACGGCAGCAAGCCCATAACAAATAAGTTAATAAATTATTAGATAGATAGTTGATATGACTAGTGAAAGGCTCGAATAGTTGTTTTAAAAGAGTATTATATACAGTTTATTTCTATACTTTGATGGACTTTCCTGCCTATATTTGCAACATTTTGAGGAAATTTTGATTTCTGTCTATGAAGCAGGGATAGAACATATATTAGAATCGTGTAATAAATTATTAAAAATCACTTTAAATGGTACTCCTTCCATGCTAATATGTATATACTAACTTAAGTCATGGTTTATATAGTAAAATAGTCACGGTTCAAGTTTCTTATCTGCTTTTTTCGACATCGCTAATTGACTTTGTTGTTGAATAATAGTGAACTTCATCGTGCGCATAGCTATAAAAAGCTATGGAGCAGTTGGAGCGGGGGAGGAAAGGTATAATGAAATTTTCAAAAACCTTATTGGGCTTTAAGCCTGGCGAAGTAATAAACCAGATAGAAAATATGGAAAAAGAACAGCAGCAAAAAGTTGAAAGATTCAAGTCGGAAATAGAAAAAATTCAGGCCGCGCTAAAAAGTGCTGAAGAAAAGCGAGAAGAGCTGCAAAAGCAATTGAATGCTTATATGGAAAGAGAAAGAATTATTTCTGATGTAATGGTCACCGCCCAGATTAATGCCCAGAGAATTGAGGAACAAGCCCGGGAACGTGCCCGCCATATGCTGGAAAATGCTGAGGAGGAAATGAAACAGAAATTGCAAGAGCTTGATTTCTTGCGCATCAAAGTGGCTCGCTTTAAAGGAGAGTTTCGGGAAGTTTTGGACAATTACCGGGTTTCTCTGGAGAAAGTCAGGGAGGAACCTGAGGATTCAGGCTTTACCCCTACCTTAATCACCAAGGAAAACAGGAGGCATGATGTGTCTTCCTGAAATGAGACGGCAGGCACCTTGGATATTGAATAATGGATAAGACTGATCGTGAGCGGGCTCTTATTGAGAGTCTAAAGCTGCAGATGGATAGTTTATTGCAAAAAAAACAGGCAGTCGATCTTGGCATTGAGGGATTAAAACAGGAAATCGCTCGTCAAGCAATGCGGCAAGAATCACTGGAGCGCTCCCTGGAGGAGAGCCGGAGAATTGCTGCGGGAATAGAAGAAAAGGCCCATTTATCGGCAGCAAAAATCCTGGCTGAAGCAGAAGCGTTGGTAGCGGTAAAAAGAGAAAAATTGTCAGCAATAGAACAGGAGATTGCTCTTCTACGGGCTGAACTGGAAGAGAAGGCCAGCGGGGAGCCTATTCCACAGAAAGATGACGATAACCTCCACTCCACCGCCCAAAACTCTCCCGATGGTATTTCCGCTCCTCAACACCATAATACTGATAGTTATCCCAATTTTAGCCGAGTAGCAGCAAGTAGAGCCAGCGGGGATGACAACATTTATAGCATGAAGCTGGTAGGATTCGTCAATGCCCGTCACTTTGTGGTTTTTGGCGGTGCGACCGGCCCGGTGCATGCCCATTCCTGGCAGGTGGAGACCGAGGTGGATGTCCCCCGGGGAATCGGGGATACTATAGAATTCAGCCGGGTTTCCCAGGCGGTTTCTGCGGCCCTGGGGCCCTATGAAAACACCATATTAAACCAGGTTCATCCCTTTGATCTAATACTACCTACTACCGAAAATATAGCCATGTATTTTTTTAACCGGCTGGATGAATATTTGGCTAAATTGGGCTTGAAGCTGTACCAGTTGAGTCTTTGGGAAACCCCCACCCGGGGTATACAGGTTAATAATCACAACCTGGCTCTGGATAAGCAAATTGCTGCTGAGCTTAAAGCCCGGGACGGAAACGCTGCCTATCGGGAGGCGGCAGCCATCTTGGACCCTGATTTTGCCAAACTGGACCAAAGGGAAAAAGAACTGGCTAATAATAAGAAACTATTGTCCAAGCCTCCTCCCGTTTCCGCCGGTTCCCGGAGAGGGCCTTATTCTACCCGGCAGTATCTGCTGGCTGCGGTGCTGATTTTATTCCTTTCTCTGCTGGCCTACCAGCATATACTCTGGACGCCGGTGGAACAGCGTTTTCCCTGGGGTTCCGATAGTTGGGGACATCTTTTTAAAGCTGAAATGCTCTACGAGCAGATACAGCAGGGAAACTACTATCCTCAATTTACCGAATATTGGTACAATGGGGTGCAGCCTTTTCGTTACTGGGCACCTTTGCCCTATTATGCTCTGGCTGGGTTAAGGGGCTTAAGCGGGGATATCTTTACCGCCGGCCACCTCTATATATATTTATGTGCTTTGCTGGGGGCTCTCTCCTGGCTCCTGCTGTCACGCAGGATGGGGTTGTGGCCGGCAGTTATGGCTGCTTTGGTTTGGCTGCTCTGGCAGGATAATGTGCGGGTAGCGTTCTCCGAAGGCAACCTGCCGCGGGTATTGGCTACCGCCTTGCTTCCCCTGCTTTTTGCTCTTTTTTTGCATATTATTACCCGGCGCAAATCCTATGGGGCCATAATAGCGGTTATTTTAACTGTACAATTAACCTTGCTTTGCCATGCCATGATTGCGGCCGTTTATTGCCTATCTTTGGCCCTTTTTGTTTTTTTTCTCTGGGTTTTTCAGGGCTGCAGCGTTAAAGACCTGGCCCGAGGGCTCATGGTTCTTGCTGCCGGAGTGCTGACTTCGTCCTGGTGGCTTTTGCCCAGCCTGAGCGGGGGCATCACCGGTATTGATGCCCAGGCGGTCAAGCAAGTGGTGCAGTTTGTCCCCGCTCACATTTCTCTGTCCCCCCTGTGCCGCTTCAAGAACGTGGAGACATTCTACTGGGGCATAAGCTTGATAATGCTTCTTCTGTCCAGCCTTGCCACCTGGAAATCAAAGCCGGCTTGGGCCAGGAGTCTTACTGTTTGCGGTATTATCCTGCTTCTTATTACCTTCCCTTTATTCCGGGCTATATACATAACTCTTCCGCTGAGCCATTTACTCTGGCCCTTACGTTTCAGCAGCTTTGCCGCTCTGGCTGTTCTGGCCTCCGGCTTCACTTTGGAACTGGAAGAAAAACGACAGCGATGGCTGCAGTCATCTACTGTCGCGGCTTGCTTGCTGGTGGTTCTTTTGGTATTCCTGCTGGTAGATTGCCTGTTTTCTTTCCGCCTCTTGGCCCATACCGGAACCAGGCCATTTACGATAATACAGAGCGGAGAATTCATCAAGCAAGAACCGGGATGGAGAGTGGCCACTATTGACTTGAGCCAGCTGGGTTCGGCTCCTTCCTTTACCTTTTCTGAAATGGCGGGGTTGGAGCAGGTCTTTGGCTGGGCCTGGCAGGGTGCGGTTACTTCTCGCAATATAATGCTGCTTAATACCGGTTTGGAACAGCAATACTACCCGTTTTTATTTCGCTCCTGTGTAGATTTGGGGGCTACCGACCTGGTGGTTAAGGAAGATGTTATTACTGACCTGGAGGCCTTTCGCGAGGCTGCAAAGAGGGCCGGCTACCAGCAACGCAACAAATTTGCTGATATAAGCGTCTGGAGGAGCATTAGCCGGCCCTACCTGGTGCAAAAAAATCCCCGCTGCCTGGTAATCGGCAAATATGGAGGAACCATTGCCCTCCAGTTTCCCGAGGTGGAAATGGCCTTGTCTTCCCGCATAGATGATTGCTCCCTGGAGAAGCTGGAGCAATATTCCATGCTGATTCTAAGCGGCGCTAACTGGCATTCTAAAAAACAGGCGGAAAAGCTGATTAGGATTACGCGTTATCCGGCGGTAAGGTTTTTATAGAAATGGCGGGGATGCCCCCCAATGTACTGGCCAAACAACCGGAATTTCTGGGGGTTTATGGCGAAGCGGTGAGTATCCGGCAGGAAATCGAAGTCCGGGGAGAGGATACCCGGGTGATTTTGCCCCCGGTCTGGCAGCAGGAAGGAGAGTGGAAGGCTTATGTTCCTATGGGTCTGGATAAGGTGGAACTGGAATTTTCCTACTATGGCAACCAGGCTCCGATACTGGGATATAAAATGCTTAAGGGCAAGAAGATATGGTTTCTGGGAGCCAACTTGAGCTATCATGCGTACCAGAGCGGGCAGTCGGAGAGTGCCAGACTGCTTAAAAAGATTTTGGATTTGCAAACAGAATATTCGGGAGATACCATCCTTCCCTTACAGGATTATGAAGCCAGTGAAGAGGGTTTTCGCATGTCATACCGGCTGGAGCAGGATGCCGAAGTGATTGTCCCTATTTCGCTGTTAGATGGTTTAGTAGTTAAGCTGGACGGGAGAAGAATTGAGGCGGGCAATTATGAGAATTTACTCAAACTGCACTTGCCGGCCGGAACCCACCGCCTGGAAATGAGCATTGAAAAAACGGCGATTTTTACCTGGGGGAAATACCTGAGCCTGTTCGCCCTTCTTCTAGTTATAGCTGCTTTAGTTTGGCTTAAAAGAGCGGGTGATAAAGAGTGAATCCCCGGCTAAAAGTCCTTTTAGGCGTTATTATAATGTTGTTGCTGATATGGCTCTTTCCCCCGGGTAGTTGGCTGGTGCCGGAGCTGCAGTTGGATGGGAAATTTGCCGATTGGCGCGGGCGAACTTCTCTCTCCGATCCTGTTGGTGATGGCCGCGGCGGTAATGATTTGAAGAAGATTTCCTGGGCCACCAATGAGAACGATGGACGCTTGTATTTTATGATCGAGCGCTATCTGCCGGAACCCCGCAGCCATAGAATGGAGTCTTGCCTTTTTTTTGATCTTAACAGTAACGGAAAATATGATGATAAGGTAGATAAATATGCGGAGATTTTCTACCGCCCTCAGGGTTTGTCAAGAGGAGATGTAAGCGTATACCTGTATTCTATGGAGGGTGATCTCAAGGGAAAATATACGGGTCGTTGGGGGGAAGGAACCGGCTCTACTACTTCCCGCCTGGAGTTCGCTATTCCCATGGAGGATCTGGAGGCCTATCCTGCTCAGTTCCTGCGTTTTTACCTGGCGGATATCAGCGGTAGGAGTGACCGTCTTCCCGATCAGGGTGATATACAATGGGCTCCTTTCCCCGTAGTATCAAAAAGTCGCCCAACTATTGCCGTATTTTTCTTGCTATGGCTGGCCCTTACCCTCTTTCTTTATCATCACCGGCTCTGGGTGTTTTATTATATTTGGGCAGCGGTGGGCTTTTGTTGTTTGCTGGTCTTGCTTTTTCATGCTTCTCTGCTGGAGTATCGCCTGGAACAGTATACCAGTCTCATCCTGCATCATACACTGGATTATCTGGGTATTGCAACCCATATATTTGACCGTTCTCCCGGGACTTTGCTGGTTCTTATTAAAATTGATTCCAGTTGGACCACCATAGCCATAGATATTGAGAATTCCGGTCTGCTGGAGATTTGCATTATTTTTTCCTTGATTATCTTTTATCCGGTTCAGCCCTGGCATAAAAGAATTCCGGTGGCCCTGGCGGGAGCTCTGGGAATCTACCTGATAAACCTTTTTCGGCTTTTGCTGGTAATTGTCGTAATACATAGCGGAGGCCGGAATATGAGCTTTATTGCACATACTCTGTTTGGCCGCCTGTTTTTCTTCCTGCTGGCGGTGGCTCTTTACTGGCAATTGATTACCCGGCCGTCTTTGGAAAAGATACGGAGGAATATAAAAAATGATTGAAATATGGCTGGAGAGAATACTGGCATTTGGATTATTCTGGGGTATATGGTTGATGGTGCCCTTGCTGGTAGATGTATCTACGGCCATGGTCTATTTCATCAATTTTCTCGGCAACAGGAAGCAGAAAGTGGAGAAAAAGGAAGAACTCTTTTTCTTTCCTTATGTAACCGTGATAATTCCAGTCCATAATTCGGCAGATACCCTGGGCCATTGTTTGGACTCCATAGCCAGGCAAAGCTATCCCCGGGAATCCATCCAGGTCATCTGTGTGAATAACGGCAGTGAAGACGAGAGTTTTGATGTTTTCCAGCGCTTTCAATACCGGCATCCGGAGATGTCGGTCATGTGGAGTTCCCTGGAACGGGCGGGAAAATCCATTGCTCTCAACGCGGGTGTGTATTCCGGTCATGGCAGCTACATGATGAATGTGGATTCGGATACCTGGCTGGATCCTGATGCGATACTTAATGTGGTCAGGGTCTTTGAAAAGGATCCCAGCCTGGCGGCAGCTACCGGTTCAATCCGGGTGGATAAAAAGCTGGGTGAGGGCAGCAGCTTTATAGACATGATAAACTACTGTGAAGTTATTGAGTATATCGTAGCCTTTGACATTGGCCGCCGTTACCAGGATATGAAGAATTCTATTTTTACTCTTTCCGGCGCTTTTTCCGTATTCCGGCGGGACATAATTCTCCAGACTTTTCTATACCAGACCCGCACGGTTTCCGAAGATACCGACCTTACCTTCAATATACGCCAGGCTATTGAGGCCAGCCAGGGGCGGATTGGATTTATTTCTGATGCCATAGCCTATGTGGAACCGATTGAAAATTTGAGCCGCCTCTATTCCCAGCGTCTACGCTGGCAACGAGGGGAGATGGAAGTTACCGGGGTATATTATGAGCGAATTCCCGGCATCTTTGGGGCCTTGTTCGATTTTGTGGGTAGGATACTGATTTCGGATCATACCCTGACCTTTTCGCGCCTGGCCTGGACTTTTTTGCTCCCCTTCTTGTTCTTTTTGGGCTACCCCCTGCCTACAATTGTGGTGGCGATGATAGGGATGTATATCTGCTACATTGTCCTGGAGAGTTGTACTTTCTATATTGCTTATAAGGGTTCGGCCCCGGAACTCCGGAAGGAATTGCAGAAAATATGGTGGATTATTCTATTTATGCCTTTATATCGTTACCTGGTTTACTGGTTTCGCCTGGCCGGGATCATTGCTGCTTTGACCGAAGAAAAGAGCTGGAAAACCCAGAACCCGGTACTGCAGCTGCAGTCAATACTCCAGGCCTATGCCGAAGAATTAAAAGAAGAAATTAGCAAGAGAAGGCAGGTGAATTCGTGAATAGCAACCTTCTATATTTATTTGTATCGATTGTGCTGGGAGCCAGCGGGCAGGTTTTATTGAAATTTGCGGTAAATCGTATGGGGCAGGTTAATTTGGCCTGGCCGCATACCATAAACACCGTCATCCATATTTTTACCAATCCATGGATAATGACCGGTATATTATGTTTTGTAAGTAGTATGATTTTGTGGATCAAGGTTATTTCCAGTATGGAACTGAGCAAGGCTTATCCCAGTGTAAGCCTGTCCTATATAATTGTCTTTTTATTTTCTATTTTTTTATTTAATGAGACGGTTAGCTCGGGGAAGATTGTGGGCTTGCTTCTGGTATCGCTGGGGGTTTATTTCCTGCATATATGATTTAGGGAGGGGCGGGTTATGCTTGAAAAGTTGGTGGTTATTGTTTTGCCCATGTATAACGAGGAACTGTCAATTCCCCTGTTACGCAAGATGTTCGATGGAGATTTTCCTCTGCCGCCGTCCTATGATTACCGTATCGTAGCGGTTAATGATGGCAGCCAGGATGATACCTTGCAGCTGGCAAACAATTGGGCCCGGGAGAATCCGCGCCTGGTGGTTTTGTCGCACACGCAAAACATGGGGGTGGGTCAGGCCATTTTGACCGGATTCTGTGAGGCTATAAGGATGGGTTCACACTGTGTGGTTACCCTGGATGCCGATGCTTCACATCCGGGAAATATTATCCGCCAGATGGTAGAGAAAAGCGATTTGGGGGCAGATATCGTAATAGCTTCGCGTTTTACCGCCGGAGGCAAACAGGTGGGAGTTCCCCCATTACGACAGCTTTATAGCCTGGGAGCCAGGATTTTGCTTTCCCTCTTCTTCCCGCTTAAAGGAGTAAAGGACTATACGGTTGGTTTCCGGGCCTATAAAACCTCCGTACTCTACCAGGCTTTATCGCAAAGCGAGGAATCATTTTTAAAATTCCGCAGCTTCGCCAGCAGTGTGGAAATATTGCTCAAAGTAGCGACAGTGGCGAACAAAATCGAGGAAGTACCTCTGGTCTTGCGTTATGATCATAAAGTAAGCCCCAGCAAACTCAAGTTATGGCTGACCATAAGGGATTATTTAAAGCTTTTTTTGCTTCCCCAAAAATCCTGTCCCCTGGGTCGGGGATTGGTTATTTCCTAAAATTGCAGGTTGTCTGCAACGTTTAATATAAGGTGGTGATTAGGCGGTGAAAAGTAATGAGGATATATTTATAAGCATAGTGGTGCCTATGTTTAATGAGTCAGAAAACATAGGAATACTTTATGAACGACTTACTATGGTACTTGCAAATCTTAACCGGACTTATGAAGTTATTTGTGTAAATGATGGCAGCAGAGATGATACTTTACAAAAGATGATTAAAATAAATCAGATGAACCCTCGCTTTAAAATTATTGATTTATCGAGAAATTTTGGTAAGGAAATAGCACTGTCGGCAGGATTGGACTATGCGAGCGGTGAAGTAGTTGTACCTATCGATGCGGATTTACAAGATCCTCCCGAACTAATATATGAAATGATAGAGAAGTGGAATGAAGGCTATGATGTGGTTTATGCAGTTCGGACCCAGCGAGATGGGGAAAGCTGGTTTAAAAAATCGACTGCGGCGCTTTTTTATAAAATTATAGGCAAGATAAGCCCCATTGATATACCTGGCAACACAGGAGATTTTCGCCTCATGTCCCGGCAGGCGGTAGATGCAATAAAGGAACTGCGGGAAACCCACCGCTTTATGAAGGGGCTTTTTGGCTGGATAGGTTTTCGCCAGGCAGCAATCATGTACAATCGGGATGCCCGTTATGCGGGCAAGACCAAATGGAACTATGGGAAACTATGGAATTTAGCGCTTGAAGGAATTACCTCTTTTAGCTATATGCCTTTACAGTGGTCTATGTATTTTGGCTTTTTTGTGGCCTTCAATGCTTTTCTATATGGTATTTACATGACAATTCGAACCCTTTTATACGGCAATCCGGTTCCCGGTTATCCCTCTCTTATGGTTATGGTGTTATTTCTGGGGGGAGTGCAGTTATTTACGATAGGGATTATCGGAGAATATATAGGCCGGATTTATACTGAATCCAAGCATCGTCCCCTGTATTTCGTCCGTGAAAGCAGGGGATTTAATGAGGAAAAGTGAGCGCAGCTGTTGCTCATGCGTATACTGCGAGCGGCATATTTATGCAAGCTAATGCATATTATATAACTTTTTGCAGTAGAACCAAGGATTAATATTGGGGTGGGGGAGGAGGTTCCTTTTTCAATGAGTTGGGGCGATATACGTTTTATCCTGGCCAATCCTTTTGTATACCGTTTGTTTTCTACTATAGTCGGACAGGGTTCCGCTCGACAAGTTTATGTAAATGAATATATCAAACCTGAAGCCGGAAACAGGATTCTGGATATTGGCTGCGGCCCTGCCGATATTCTGGAGTATCTGCCGGAGTATATTGAATATATAGGTTTTGACATGAGCGCAGAATATATCGAGGCGGCAAGGAAACGATTTGGCCATCGCGGCCGGTTTATATGTCAGTTATTGAGTCTTAAAATAATTGAGCAAATGGAACTTTTTGATTTGGTTATAGCCATTGGGGTATTACATCACCTGGATAATACTCATGCTGAAAATCTCTTCACTCTTGCCCAAAAAGCCTTAAAACCGGGAGGGCGTCTGATTACTATTGATCCCGTTTTTTATTCCGGGCAGTCCCGCTGGGAGCGTTATCTAATATCCAAAGACCGGGGGGAATTTGTACGCAGTGAGCAGGAGTACCGGAGTCTGATTCCCCAGGGTTTTAGTGCTAATAAAACCGTCATTCGCCGAGGATTGCTGCGTATGCCTTATTCCCTGATGTTTATGGAGTGTTGCAAATAATCCTGAAAGCTAATTCAAGCTTATATATCCATTAATGGGGGAGCTTTAATTGCATTTTGATTCGATCCTGGATAAGAACAGTGAAAAACAACAAAAACCCCAGAATGACCAGAAAGCCGGAATTCCACGGTCGTTTAAATGGGAACTGGGGATAGCGGTGCTTCTTTTTGCTGCAGCTATT
Source organism: Syntrophomonas wolfei subsp. methylbutyratica (assembly GCF_001570625.1). GTDB lineage: Bacteria > Bacillota > Syntrophomonadia > Syntrophomonadales > Syntrophomonadaceae > Syntrophomonas > Syntrophomonas methylbutyratica. The sequence goes on from NZ_BBQT01000004.1 coordinate 113,840, forward strand.
ATATGGGGTATCTGGCCTCTACTTGGAGCAGCCAATAATACTTATCCATATACTACTGACGGACTGGGACACTTAACCAGAATTGTATACCTGGCAGACAACATAATGGAAGGAAAATGGGTCAGCTGGTTCCCGTTCTGGTATAACGGCAGCACGGTAACCCAGTATTATCCTCCATTATCATTTATCCTGTTTTCCCTGGTACAAGTGTTTACACATAATATTATGCTTACCTTTAAAATAATGATATTTTTGTCTCAATTAATTGGTGCGCTGGGGGTTTGGTATTTTTGTTACCGCTTTATTGGGCCAAGAATAGGAGTGTTCGGGGGGATTTTATATGCCGTACAACCGTTCTTGCTGAGATCGGGATTAAATGGGGGTGAAATTGCGCAAATCCCTATTTTTGCGCTTACGCCGTGGTTTTTGTATTTTACTTTCTTGTTATTCGAAGAAAAAACCCGGTTAAGATGGTTATTGGTCAGTATTTGTGGTGCCTTGCTTATTGTTTCCCAATCCATGCATGCTTTTCTTATCAGTATATTGATAGGAATTATTATGCTGGTGATGCTGCTTGAGCGGCATATTATCCTGCGTGAATGCATTTGCTGGATTTTGGCAGTAGGCCTGGGGGCTGGATTGTTATCGTTTTGGATTGTACCTGGTACTACTCATCTGGAAAATGCCAGCATACCTTATCTATTGCCGGAAGCGAGTTCAGTATTTGCTGCCATGACTTCGTTTTTTTCTGTAGCAGCAAGAAACGGAAGCGGGTTTTATATTGGCAGCAGCATGCTGTTATTGGCTTGCATTTCCCTAATATTTTGGAGAAAGAGCAAGCTGGTATTGCCTTTACTAATAGCCATGCTGCTGGGGATAAGCCTATCATTTGGTGAAGCATTTCCTCTATATAAATATATTCCCCTGCATCAGTCTTTTATCCCGCGCAGGTTTTTAAGTTTTTCTGTTTTGGCAGCAGCCATATTAGATGTTTATGTGTTGAACGAACTTCTATTAAGAGCCAGACCTGGTTATATCCGGGAAATAACATATATTATTTTAAGTGGGGCAATAATAGTACTTTTAGCTATTGATATCAACCCCAGAGCTATGGAGACTCATAGCGATCAATTTATAGAATATCGTCAGGAGTTGAAGCTACTATCGATTAGCAATAATGCTTTTGAACAGGGACGTTTTTCATGGCTATATTCAGATGCATCACATATTGCATATTTCCCAATGATTAAAGGGCTTAATATGACCGATGGTTGGAGTATTGAAGGTACTCCGCATAATCGAGCTCTCTGGCAGCATAATACTGCTATCGCTGCCAATTGTAATGATTATATTATCAGGAACCTGCTCTTTTGGAATACCCGTTCAGCTTTTATAGACAATCGCTGGAAAAAGCTAATCGAGGGTTTGCAGGATAAGGGCTTTCGCTTAATCAAAGAGGATGACAAGAAAAGTATCCTTTTCAATCCGACTCCTTCCTCCTATTTCCTGCGGCAGGAGCGGGATGCATTGGTAATCGGTCAAGCGGCTATAAATTTTGAAATGTATTTTCCCTGGATGCTCCGGGGTTATTCCAGTTGTCTGGAAGATTATCCACGGGAGTATCTATCCGGATTCAAGTTGATATATTTAATAGAACCAGAAGTAAAGGATTTTACCAGCTTTCAAAGGATGGTGGAAGAGCTGGCTGAAGCTGACAAGGTAGTTATTGTGTCTATGGGACGAGGGGAAACCTGGCCTTTGCTGGATGTAATCCCCTATTGGGAAACGATTGAAAGTGATTACAGGTTAAAAACATGTGAAAATGCCGGGATAACAGGAGAAGCCTGGTTGGAAGCAGATCCGACCGGACAGGTTCCAGCCTTGGGAAATTTGGATGAAACCTGGGCGGTAATGCAGGGTGAGGATAGAGAGGTGCCTGCCATAGGCTATAAGGAGGTCAATGGACACAGGGTGTATTTTGTGGGTCTGGCTCTTGGGCAGCAATTAAACTCGGCTGATGGGGAGCAAATCCGTATGATGCTGGAACAACTGATGGACCTGGCTCATCCCAACAAAAGTATTGTTCCCCATCCCTTCCCGGTGTTGGAGGATGAGTGGCGTCATGATGGTTTCAGTTTCAGCTATGATTCCAGGGAGCCTAGGCCAGTTCTGGTTTCAGTTACCTATACCCCGCGTTGGAAAGCCTGGCTGGATGGAAAAGCATTGCCGGTTCAAAACATGGATAATCTGATTTATATCCAACTGCCGGCGGGAAAGCACCAGGTATCCTTTCACTATGGAATGAGCTGGGTGGGGAAATTGGGAATTGTTTTATCCCTGTTATTCCTGTTGCTGGTGGCTTTATTCTATTATTACTTTGATTATTTCGATTTGTTTTTTAATCACCTGCAGAGAAAAGTCCGCCATTATATTTCGCTTATTGGGGAGTAATGGCACAATTGTCAGGATGAGGCCCCCAATATTAGGGTTGGGGTTTGCGGTTGTTGGGCATTGTAAGAGGGCTCCAATAGTTACTTGAAGCCGGCAATATAAGTCTTAAGGATATAAAAGCTCTCTTTATAGCGCTCATGAAAGCTGGGCATATCCCAGTCTTTCCAGTTGTAGAGCAGAACTTCGCTTTTGCTGACTATTTGCGAATTTTTCGGATTAATACTAAGCAGTTGAAGGTTTAGACCCGGCGAAGTTATACTGCTGAACTCTCCAAGATTTTGACGATGGGGATAAACCCATACCTGGTGGCTGCTGGGGTCAGTGAAGCCTAGCATCATCCAGGGAATGCGGAATTCAATCAGCTTTTCTCCGCAATAATAATCACTCAGGCTGTTATAATTAGGGGAAGCAGGATGGCTGTTCCCGTGAAACAGTTTAGCTATTTCGATTTCTTCAAACGGAATGGTTTTTTGAGATGTTGGTAAATACAGTTCGCGGCTCAAGCATAATTTCCAGGGCAAGAAAAGCCCGTTGTTTTCCTGGCTTAAGGATTGATCAAAGGGAATCATTTTAAGTACCCGTCCATAAAGATAACTATGCTGGTCATAGGCACTGGCCACCATTAGTTTAGCTTCATCCCGGTCTTTGACGGTAAGCAAGAATTCAGCTCCTTCATCGAAGTAAGCATTGGATTGAGACAGGAACTTATTGCCTCCGGGCTGGTTGTCAAAGGCGATTAGAAGTTCTTCTTCATTCCAGTTCCACCCGGTGGGATTTTCTATGGCCAAATATAAATAGGCTTCATCACTGCTTGCCATAAGTTGGAGTCTATCACCGCCGGTGGTTTTCTCGGCTGCATTGATGCGCTCCCAATCGTCAATTTTTCCATCCAGATAAATGCGGTTGCTCTTTCCTGGTTCAACCGCTACCAGGCCGAAGTTTTCTTCATTGGTTAAACGGTTAAGCCACATAGGGCGTCTTTCGGATGGTATTTCCAGGCTCATGGTATTCCAGGTATGTTTGAACCATTCATCCTGCCAGGAAAAAACTATGCCGCCAGCCAGGTTTATATTTTTCATGGCCTTAAACATGGAGACAATCATCTGTCCTTGTTCCTTCTCATTATGCATGCCCTGGTTGCGTTCCAGAGGTCCCCGGTGGGCCATCCCCCTGGAAGATGGTACGCCAAATTCCGCGACCAGGAGCGGTATACCGGAGTGTTTTTCTTTCAATTCCAAGAGGTAAGCTTCATAAGGGTCTTTTTGCCCGTCCTTATTTAAGTAATCCAGGTAATCCTTCTGATAACGGAGACTGTCAGGATAGTAGGGGTAAACATGATAGGCAGCAAAATAGCCAGCCTCCCACTCACTGCTGGGAGTAATGTGCCGGGGGTTTACACTGACCAGATCTTCTTTTTCAAAAGGCTCATCCGGGTGAGAAAGCGGGTCAGTGGTGACCCAGTTGACAAAAGAAAGCGGGTGTTGCCAACCCTGCCTCGTTTCAGCCTCGGCCAGAATATCCAGAGACTGGGCCAGCCAAGCTTCAAAAGGGCTTGCTTCAGCTGTAGTAGAAAAATACTGGCCTTTAAACTGTTTTTTGTCCGGATGGTTTTGGTTTGTTTTGTCCACCATAAGGGGATCCCACTCCGAACCCAACATCCAGGCCATAAGGTAGGGGGCTGCATTAGTGGTATATATGCCGCTGGCTTTTCCCGGTACTCTTGGAATCTCGCCCAGCCCATATACGGCCTTTACCGCCAGTGCAATTTCCCGGTGAAACTTGTCAGTAATCTCAGGCAAATAGGCGTCCTGCAAGCTGATTAGTTCTTCTTCCGGAGACCAGATGCCCTGTATAAGCCAGAGTTTATTCCTGGCATCCTTATTGTGGTCAGCCAGGGCCTTATAAAAATGCGGTGGCAGAATGGTATAAACCCTTAAGGAATGGATACCCAAATCGTCCATTCCGGCAAACCAGCGTCGGTAATCATCATAGCTGGGGCTTAATTCTCCAGGATGATGACCTGCTGTGGTGGCTCCCAGGTTCACGCCGAAACGAAAGCTCTTATCCCATTTCCCATCAATATATAAACAGATATCTTCACCTTCCACCCGGCTAAGCATTTTTACTTTATCATCATTCTCATAAACCGTTGCTTGCTTTAAGGGCGAGGAACAGGCTGATAGTGTTAAGATAGTTAAGATAATGAAACAGAAGAAAAATGCTAGAATTATACGAAACCTTTTCAAAATAACTAACCTCCGGTAAATTTCTTTAAGCATCGGAAGAAATCGCTTAAGCAGTTTCAACACACTGTTGCAACGAGGCGAGGGATTAGAACCCGCCGCCTGTTTTGTTAATAGGAAACCAAGCGCTTAAAGAAGCGCCATGCGGGCACCACTGATGTTCGCTTCGCTCACTATTAAGGATGCGGGGGTATATTTTGCCTCGTTATACTTTCAGGAAGGTAAACAACTCGGTTTTAATCCGCTCCAGCTCTTCCGGGGTCCCGGCTTCGCAGCGTACTATTAGCTCCGGCCCGGTATTGGAGGCCCGAACCAGACCCCAGCCCCCGGGGAAGAGGATTCTGGCTCCATCTATGTCTATGACCTCATGGTGATTTCGGTAATGTGAGAGTACCCGCTCAACCACCGCGAACTTCTCGCTATCGCTGCTTTTAACCCGGAGTTCGGGAGTGGCATGGTAGCGGGGAACATCAGCCAGGAGCTCACTCAAGCTTTGCTCACTGTGGGACAAGATACGCAAGAGCCGGGCGGCAGCATAGAGAGCGTCATCATAGCCATAGTATTCATCCGCAAAAAACATATGACCGGACATCTCTCCGGTAAATACCGCTCCTATTTCTTTCATCTTGGCCTTAATAAGGGAATGACCGGTTTTATAAATAACAGGCTTGCCCCCCAGACGTTCTATCTCATCTATCAGGGACTGGGAGCATTTAACCTCTACTATGCAGTCCGTTCCTGGGTAGCTGGGCAGTATTTCCCGCCAGAAAAGGATCATCAACATATCTCCCCAGATAATATTACCCTCAGTATCCACCACCCCCAGGCGATCTCCGTCTCCGTCAAAACCTATGCCCAGGTCGGCCTCTTCCGCCTTGACCACCCGGATTAAATCCTGGCAGTTCTCAACCTTGACCGGATCCGGATGGTGATTAGGAAAGCTCGGGTCCGAGTCACAGTAGAGCTCGATTACTTCACAGCCCAGTTCCCTTAACAGGCGGGGAGCAATAAAACCGGCGGTGCCGTTGCCGCAGTCCACCACCACTTTAAGCTGCCGTTCTCCCAGCTTTATCCTTTCCATAATATCCTGCCGGTAAGCCGGGCTGATATCATAGAAACTAGGATTCCCTTTTTTTGTACTGCTTATGAAGTCTCCGGTTTCGGCCAAATCAGCTATTTTTGAAATATCTTCTCCATATATGGTGGAATTGCCCAGTAGCAGCTTAAAGCCATTATCCTCGCCTGGATTGTGACTGGCAGTTATCATCATCCCCGCGTCAATATCCAGGTGACGGGAAGCAAAATAAAACATGGGAGTAATTACCTCTCCTATGTCCACTACATCCAGGCCGGATAGCAAGAGCGTTTCTACCACCAGTTCCCGAAAGCGAGGCGAAGAAAAGCGGTTATCACGGCCTACGATTATCTTTTCCCGATCCTGCTCCTGTACATATCTTCCGAAAGCTCCGGCTATAGCCCTCACCGCAGCCTCATCCAAATCCGTACCCACCCTGCCTCTGATATCATACATACGAAAAATAGACTTATTAATCATATTCTCCCTCCATTTATAGCACCCTGCGGGCACCACTGATGTTCGCTTCGCTCACTATTAAGGATGCGGGGGACATATTTCATCTCGTTATATCCGGCAGGACTTAAGATCGATAAAGACTGCGTTTTGGATGAACGGAGCTGCCACGACATAACAGGGGTTGTCATCCCGCTGTACTTCTTTTGCTATGTGGTTAATGTAGTCTTCGCTCCGGTAAACTAGCTCAAAGCGCAGTCCCTCGGCTTCAACAGCCTGTTTAATGAGATTCAGGTCTTGGTCAGAAGAGAGGTCCGGCTCTTCCAACTGTACTATGGTTCTTACTCCCAACCCAGCCAGAGTGCACAATTCAGCTGCTTCAGGCTGGCGGCCCAGCAGCAGGCGTTCAGTAATAATATCTACTTTATGCCCGCCGATTGAAGCTGGAATATCATCCCGCTTGAGCCCATAGCAGCGGCTGCTCAGTATGGAAGCCACCTGACTGCAATAATCCGGGGAAGGGAAGCCATAGAAGAAGCATACTCCCAAAGTCTTTGGCCAAGCCTGAATATAGCTGGCCGCTCCGGCAGGAGAGATGTTTTCGTCCAATTCCAGCGCTTCCATATGGGTAATACCAGCCTTTTTAAGTCTATCCATCTCTCCAGCAGCAGGCCGGGGGCCCAGAAAGAGATTGTAGCTTACGCGAAACACCGCTCCCCCTTGCAGTCGTTCGGGGAAAGCCTTGCCCATATGCTCTAAATCTCCGCCCCGCAGCAATCCATCCAGCAAAAGGTTTTTTTCCGTAATGAGAAATCCATGTACATAGATTTTATGCTGGCTGTTGGCAATATATTGGGCCAGTTCCAGCAATCCCTGGTAAGCATTGCCTTGCTTCCGCAGCGGCATAATGGTATATTTCAAGCCCATTTCCTGACAATTTTTTTCTTCACGTTTTATCCATTTCAGATCCCCGGGATTTTCCGGATCGAGATCAGCAATAATTTCCTTAAATTGACCCCTTTGAATCAGATGAAACCACTCTTCATCGGTGGGATAAGGACCCATTATGATGCGGCTGTTCTGATAAAAATATAATTTACCCCGTTCCAGCCGGGTCTTGTAGATGCATTCTTGGGGTTCCTTGTTTTCCGGCTCCTGTCCCAGCAAGACCCGTTTAATCAGATCGGCCCGGTGTTTGCCCAGGTAACAGTGAACATAATAGCGTTTATCGCCCGGTTCCGCCAAATCCATGGCCCGCTGGATGGATTCCTGATTTTCGCTTACCCAGGGGAGCATCGGCAGGGAGTATATGGTGATGCCAACTTCTTTTCCGTGCTCCATCTCTTGTTCTAATAGTATTTTTTCAAACGGAATCATGGGGCTTAAAAGGGAAATAACCCCGTCGTAGCCCTCGGCTTTAAGCTCTCGCAAACGAGGTTTATCAGGATAAGGGCCAAAAGCATAGCGTTCGCCCGGTTCTGATACTGTACCCTGAAGCCGGGCTATTACCGGACTTCCAGTGGTTAATAGAAAGTAAAAAACCACCGCAGCCATCAAGAACAAAACCCCCAGGATTAGATATATAAACGATGTCGGTGGTTTTTCCCGGCTCAATACTTTACGGAAAAAGCAGCGGGTAACCCAGGCGCTGCTTAAGGCCCACAAGATTATAATGCCGGTCATAGCTATATTGATAAGGGTTTGGGAAGTTCCCCGCCGGGTCAGCAGTTCTTCTACGGGGACATTTACCAGGAAAAGAAAGCCCACACCCAGCAAGAAACCCGCCAGACCCATAAATAGCCCGGTTAATACCAGCAGCCTGGCCCTGGACATACTCTCCCCTCCAATAGCCATCATCCTATAACGAGGTGAAATATATCCCCCGCATCTTTAATAGTGAGCGAAGCGAACATCAGTGGTGCCCGCAGGGTGCTAAGCGGCCGCCTATTAACAAAACAGGTGGCGGGTTCTAATCCCCCACCGTCTTGCAGCGCTGTGTTGAAAATGCTCCGCAGTTTCTTTCGATGCTTTAAAGGTTTTATGCAGGATTCAGGCTATTATTCCGCAGGCAATTAGTTATTCCTACCGGTAATGATAGCAAGTAGCAGCATTGTTGGTCAAACGAAACCTTAAGCCGTAACTTTTCTTTTATCTCCATAGCCTGGCAAGAAGAACTTAAGTACCTGACAGCATATGTCTTTTGATATTATATAGTACATTCCATTAAGTAAAAAGGAATACAAGTATATTTATGGAATAACGATAATAATAAGCAAAGGAGGGGTTAAAAATGAAGTTTTACCATAGTTTGCGGTTTAAATTGTTGATAGGGATACTGCTGCTTTGTTTCCTGGCCTCGATTGGCCAAAGCCTGGTTTCTTTTTGGAGCGGGAAAAATGTTCTAACCAGTGAAATAACCAGTAAGTGCCAGCAAATAGCGGAATCAACCAGCCAGGTGATCGATACCTATTTCGCCGGCAAGCTGGAAAAGTTCGATACCCTTAGCAAAACCAGTTTGCTGAAAAATATGCGGGAAGAGGAGATTATAGCGACTTTAGCCGGAATTATGACTTCTGAGTACGACAATATATATGTAATCTGGCCGGATGGCTCCACCGTAACCGACAGAGGAGAAAGACCACAACTGGCCGACCGGGATTACTTTAAACTGGCCATAAAGGGTCAAGCTAATATAGGAACTCCCATTATTTCCAAGACTACCGGCAACATGGTGGCACCGATTGCAGTGCCTATTGTTCGGGAGCAGCAAGTAGTAGGGGTCTTGGGAGCAAGCTTAAAAATCCAAGAATTGATTGACGTGGTCAACCAGGTTAAGGTCGGCGAAACCGGTTATGCCTATATGATCGACCGGGAGGGAACTTTTGTAGCCCATCCCCAAAGCGAGTTTATCCTGGAGAGCAACCAGTTCGAGCTAGGGGAAGAACTGGCTGCCATAGGCAAGAAAATGATTGCCGGGGAGTCGGGGATAGTAAATTACAAATATGAAGGAATGGGAAAATATATGGCCTATGCTCCGGTTAAGAGCACCGGATGGGCTTTGGCTGTGACTGTACCCGTCAAAGAAGTAAATCAACCTTTGAACAATATGATGCAAAAAATTATTTTGATTACCGTGGTTACTCTAGCTCTGGCCATCCTGGTAATTTGGTTGATAAGCGGGAACTTTACCCGCCCGGTTCTGGCCATGGTAGGTATTACCGAACGACTATCGCAAAGGGATTTAACCCAAAATATAAAAAGCGATGATTCCTCGGAAATCGGTCTGCTGATGAATTCCCTGGGGGAAATGAAGGATAATCTCCATCAAGTCCTGGGGCAGATGGCCGCCAGTGCGGAAAGACTGGCAGCTGTTGCCGATAGTCTGTTTAACAATGCAGAGCAAAGCGGCAAGGCTTCCGAGCAGGTACATGCCAGTGCCGAGGAAGTGGCGCGGGCCGCGGCAACCCAGGCGGAAGACGCCCAAAAAACCAGTGAGCTAAGCCAGCAAGTAGGAATGGCCATGCAGAATGTAAGCCAGGCCACGGAGGATATGTCGCAGCAATCTCGACATTTTAAAAATATAGTAGCCCAGGCTACCGGCTTAATGTTGCAACAAAAGGAGAAGATGGATCAGACCGTGGAAAGCACGGTTAATGTTTCCGAGGTAATAATGGATTTGAACAACAAAACCCAGGAAATAGGGGAGATTATAAGTGTTATTACCGATATAGCCGGGCAGACCAACCTCCTGGCGCTTAATGCGGCCATAGAAGCTGCCCGGGCAGGAGACTCGGGCCGAGGTTTTGCCGTAGTGGCGGAAGAAGTCCGGAAACTGGCGGAGGAGACCGGTAGTGCTACTCTGAATATTGGCGGCATCATAAGCGAAGTGCAGGCAGGGGTGGAACGGGTAGTGGCAGAAGTCCAAAAGGTAGAGAAGCAAGTCAGAGAGCAGGGAAGTTCTCTGGGAGAAAGTGTGGGAGCCTTTAGAGAAATAGAAAGCGGAGCCGGGAAGATGGATAATTCTATTCAGGATATATCGGCTACTTTTGAGGAAATTGTAGCCTCGGCTGATGAGATTATACAGGCTATAGAAAATATTTCTGCCGTAACTCAGGAGTCGGCAGCATCGGCTGAAGAAGTAACCGCTATAAGCCAGAACCAGCTGGCGGCGGCCCAGAATATAGTACAGGTTAGCCAGGAACTGGAGACCCTGGCCGCAGAGTTAAAAGAGGTTACTGCTACTTTCATACTCAGATAAGTAGGGAACGTTCCGAATCAGGTATGACAGGGGGACGGAGTTGTTGACACATGCGCCAGCGCATGTGTCAACAACTCCGTCCCCTTTTATCTGTGGGTTTTTTTGGATATATCCCATTAAAAAAGGAATTATTGAGTACACTGTCGAATAAAGCAGTAGTTTTTTAAAGAGAGAAAAGCCAAAAGCCGATGTTTTTTATATAGCTGTTTATATAGAGAAAGACAAAAAGCGGGGGAACGAATAATTTTAAAAAGGGGTGAGAGAAAAGAGTTTTACAGAAAGATAAAAAGGGGTGGGGGAATTGAAATTTACACAAAGTCTGAAATTTAACTTTCTGCTTTGGATCCTGGGGGCTTTTTTTCTGGCCTCTATCGGACAAAGTTTTGTTTCCTACTGGAGCGGAAAGGATATATTGATCCAGCAGATCCAGGAGAACTGTACCCAAATAGCCGATGCTACGGGTGCTGAAATAGATTCCTGGATAGAGGGGAAATTCAGCGAAATGAGCACCCTGGCCAAGCTGGATGAGGTAAAGAAAATGGATGCGGAGCGCTTGCCCGCTCTCCTGAGCGGCTTGATGTCGGCTGACCATGATAATCTCTATGTGGTCTGGCCGGATGGTACGGTGGTAGGCGATATTGGCCATATGGATTTTAAGCTGGATGATCGCAATTATTTCAAACTGGCTATGGAGGGAAAGGCTAATATCGATACCCCGGTGTTATCCAAAGCTACCGGTAACCTGGTGGCCCCTGTTGCCGTTCCCATTTACCGGGGAGACAAGGTAGTGGGGGTTCTGGGTGCCACCATCAAGGCGGAGAAGGTAACAGAGATTACTTCTCAGGTTAAGGTGGGAGAAACCGGCTATGCCTATTTGATAAACCAGGATACTACTTTTGTGGCTCATCCCAAAAAAGACTATATACTGCAAAAGAAGCTATCTGATGAGGCCGAGGGAATAGAGGATATAATCAGCCGGATGACCGCTCTGGAGAGGGGAATAGCGGAATATAAGTTCGATGGCGTGGCCAAGTATATGGCCTATGATCCGGTAGAACTGGCCGGGTGGTCCCTGGCGGTTACGGTTCCGGTTTCCGAGGTCACCCAGCCTCTGGATAACATGCTGCACAAGATGATTATGGTAACGATAGTTACCTTGTTGCTGTTGAGTATTATTGTCTGGTTTGTTACTGGCCGCTTGACCAAACCCATACTGGGGATGGTGGGTATTACCACGCGCTTATCGCAGAGGGATCTGACTCAAGAAATTGAGAGCAAGAATCGCTCGGAGATAGGGCTTTTGATGAACTCGCTGCGGGATATGAATGATAATCTAAACGCGGTGCTCAAGCAGATGGCGGGAAGTTCGGAGCGCCTGGCCAGTGTATCCGATAATCTGATGCAAACCGCCCGGCAAACGGGGCAGGCTTCGGAACAGGTCAGCGCCAGTGCCGAAGAGGTAGCCCGGGCAGCCGCGGCTGAAGCTGAAGACGCCCAGAAGACCAGTGAACTGGTACAGCAGGTAGGGCTGGCCATGCAGAATGTGGGGAGCACTACCGAGGGCATATCCCAACAATCAATTAATTTCAAAAACATAGTAGGACGGGTTACGGGCTTGATGTTGCGGCAAAAGGATGAAATGGCTCTTACCGTTGACAGCACTGTAAATGTAGCCGGGGTAATTGAGGAACTGAGCAATAAAACCCAGGAAATCGGAGAAATAATCAATGTAATAAACAATATTGCCGGCCAGACCAATTTGTTGGCCCTTAATGCCGCTATTGAAGCGGCCCGAGCCGGTGAAGCCGGGCGTGGTTTCGCCGTAGTGGCAGAGGAAGTGCGTAAGCTGGCGGAGGAGACCGGCAGCGCAACTCTGAATATTGCGACCATCATAAACGAGGTTCAAGCCGGGGTGGAACGGGCAGTAGCTGAAGTTGACAAGGTGGAGAAGCAAGTACGGGAACAGGGAGTATCGTTGGGAGAAAGTGTGGATTCTTTCCGGGAGATTGAGCAGGGGGCAGTTGAGATAGACAACGCTATTCAGGATATATCCGCTACTTTTGAAGAACTCCTGGCTTCAGCCGATGAAATGACTCAGGCCATTGAGAATATCTCGGCTGCTACTGAGGAATCAGCGGCATCTGCTGAAGAAGTCACCGCCATCAGCCAGAATCAGCTGGCTGCCGTACAAAATATTGTCACTGTCAGCCAGGAATTGGACAAACTGGCCGTCGAACTTAAGAAAGTTACCGATACTTTTAAACTGAAATAAAAGGTATATCGCGGGGACGGTTTGTCCCCGCGTCACCACTCTATCCAATCTCAAAAAAAAGTCCACCTGATGGTGAACTATTTTATTCAAGGAGGTAGTTAATCCATAGGGCCTCCTTCCCAATATTGCCTGATTTTGCGGAGAGCATATCCCCCAAAAAAAAGTCCATTTAAAAAGGCAATGGGAATAGCCATAGCTCCAAACCAGTGAAATTTTTGCCGCATATCTTCTTTTCCATCGCTCGTTCTATATCTAGTCATATCTATCCCTCCTTTAAGGATATTTTGAGCGAAAGAGCTGAGAATTATTTAGGTTATTATTCTCATCTCTTGCTCATCAAGGAAGGAAATACTTTGAACCCCAAAAGATATAGAAGAGTACCGCCAATCAGCAAAATTAATAAAAGACTTATAATTTTCACAAACATTATCATCACCTTAAAATAATTTGTGATGAAACAGAAAAATTTATTCAATTAGATTTGCTGTCTGCGCACTTAGGCTAGACGTTCTTTTTAAGTTCCCTTATCTGTCTTTCTGAAAGCACATTCTTGACCAGATAGGAAGGGTTTTTGGACAGATCAAGCTCGTAAGGAGTAAGCAATTTCCAGTTCCGGTCATAGAGCATTCTTACTACGGGTTGGGCCGGACTCTTGCGGTTGATGTCGATCACTATGCAGAGTTCACCGGTGTTGAGTTCAAGCAGGCTTCCCAGAGGATATATTGCTATATTATTTAGAAAAGCTTTAACACACTGTGGATCAAAAAAAGGCCCGTCATTCGTTTTAGGATACTAATAGCCTGGGTAACCGAATAGGCTGGACGATAAGGCCGGTCAGCCACCAGGGCATCATAGACATCAGCTACAGCTACTATCCTGGCATATTCGTGTATCTCTTCACCTGACAGTTGACGGGGATATCCCTGCCCATCCCAGCGCTCATGATGTTGAAAGGCGATGTGAGCGGAAAGAAGGGAAAGAACATTGTGCTTCCTGAGAATATCAAACCCAAGCCCTGCATGCCGTTTAATTTCTGCAAATTCTTCCCGGCTCAGGTCATCAGGTTTATTGAGAATGTTTTTGTCTATCTTTATTTTGCCTATATCATGAAGCAGGGCGCCTACACCCAAATCCTTGAGCTGGCTTCGTTCATAATTCAGACTAATGCCACTCATTATCGAAAGGACACCTACATTTACCGAATGGGCATAAGTATAATCATCAAATGAACGAATATCTGTTAAACTGACCAGGGTATTGGGGTTAGCTATTATTTCGTCAATTATTTCGTCTACAGTGTTTTTTACAGCATGCAAATTAAGTTGGTGTTTCTTTTCCAATAACTTAAAGCTTTCCTTGAGGGTTCTTACTGCTTTTAAACGAGTCTTTTCAGAAATTATATCGCTTACGGCATCTGATTCATCAAAAAGCTCATCTCGTATATAAACCGACATAACTCCTGCCTTTTGCAAGCCATGGATATATTTCTCGTTGAGTTCTACTCCAGCGTGTAAAAGCACCCTTTCTTCACTGTCAAATATGGCTCGTGCTACTATCATTCCCGGATCCAATTCATATATAGAAACCCTGCGCATAAAATTCACCTGTTTAAATGATTTACCTTGCCAGGAGCATACTAGTGCCTGCAAGGGAAGCTCGTAAGCTGCATGGAGGAAATGGAACAAAAGTAAGATTTGTGTAAATATATCATATATGCAGCTAAACCGGGTATTTGATAATTCGATTTTTTTTAAATATTTCCTGCTCATAACCTAAATATTAAGCAATTATTATAGTTTGCCAGAATGCGGTATTTATGCAAAGCTAAATTTTTACCCACTATCGGGCATTTATTCTTATTTGCGATGAAGAGGGTAAAATGATAAATTACTAGTAAAAGCAAAACAGAGGAGAAACATGAAAAAGAAAAGACAAGCAGCTTTTCCCAGGGCCATATTAAAAAACTTGGCAGATGAGATAAAAAAAATGGCAGGCAGCAATGAAGGACGGCTCTTTATTCTGGAAATGGTCGAAGAAATCCCTTACGATATTCGCGCTCAGGTTATTGAAGGCTTGTCAGCTTTTTATGAAGATGAGATAGTTGAATTCTTTCAGCTGTTAAAAGCGGAATACGGTAGTGAAATGGAATCTCTATGTGCTCGAGCTTTAGAAAAGTTCAGCATGGCTGGTCTGGATATTAGCCCGCCCATATTTTTCCAAGGCACCTTTTTAAAAGCTTACGCTACTTGCAGCCGCCATACCGGAAGGCTGAGCGTTGATATTGCCTGGAAAGCTTCTGAAAAAGGGGTTCATGTTGAGTCTTTTTACCTGACCTTTAATGCGGATGGCTTACACAGTTTTTTCCTGGTGGAAAATATGCCCTTGGCCCAGTTTGAGCATGACCGCCAAGTTTTGGGAGAGATGGTGGGATTAAGTTTTGAAGATGCTTCTCTCTTAATTTCGCAGGCCTTTGCCCTAAATCTTCGTCATATGAGTCGACCTTCGGTTGGTCGATTCTTATACCAAAAATACTTGAGTCATAGCACTGCAATTAATGAAAATCAGGAAAGAGAACTTTTGCATAGAATATCCCCCCGGCTCACACCACGACAACTGATAAATAGCTTCTTTTATGCTTTGAAATATCAAGATTTAAGCTATATTCTATCCTTGATAAGCGCCAGCAATGCCCCTCAAGCTTTACAGCAATTTGATGGTTTTTTAAAGCTGGGGAAAACACTGCTGGAAGGGCAGGTTGAGGAGGTTTACGCTTCCGGGAAACATGCCAGAGTAATTGCTTCTTCTCTTGGTCTAAAGGATCACGAACTAGAGCCGCATTCCTATTGTTTTTATTTAGTAAAAGTAGAATCAGGCCACTGGTCTATTGTAGATATTCAAAGCTTGCCGCCTCAGGCAAAAACCAGGACCACCCTTACCAATCCCCTCGAAGCCAATGTCTTTTGCCGGGTATACGAAATAACGGACATGGACGAGTTTTTCGTGGTTCTCGACAAAATAGACAACATAAGGGAGATGGAAGAGCTTCCTTATGGCATTCATATGCGACTAACCTGTTTTGAAGACAATTTTAACCATGGGGTATCTTTTTTTACCGGGGTAATTGCAGACATGATAATTAATGGTGATGAGTTTGTCGTCATATCCCGCGAACAATCAACTGCAGCGGAAATCCATAAGCTCTTTATTTCTCTCTCGGGCATTCCGGTTATTTATCGAGGAGAGTATGAAGTTAGCCTGTTAACAGCTTATCGCTATCTGGGCGGTAATTATGTTTACTTTGAAGATGTTTTAGTTGATGAAGAGAGTGAACAGGTATTTGATGACGGCATGCGTTTCATCAGTGCTCACTACCTGGTCAAGGATTACAAGAAGGTTTGGCAGAGAATGGGAGAATTATCTCTGGTGGAAATTGAAACAACTGTTGATTACCAGGTTTATTACCAGTTGGAGGATCGAAACGGTGCCCCGGCGTTTTTCGCTGAGTATGTTTTAGGTCCAAACTGGTTAAGCATTTCTGCATTTGGCGAGCTTGACCTCAACAAAGCCCGGAAAAACTTGGAAAGCGAGATTTACGAATACCTGGAGTATGATGGTATGGAACTGAAAACAGAAGGTTTCTTCGATATTTTGACCAATGAGGTTAGCAGGGAGAATCCCGACTTGGAAAAGGCCATGAAAGAGATGTACCTTAATAAATGGTATAATTCCCATCTGGCTACCTTAAGTGGAATGAGTCCATTTGAAGCCTCTCAGAGCGAAGAGGGCAAAAGATTACTGTGGACCATGTTCAAGAAAATAGGACAGCGAGAGAAAAAAGGCCTGGTGCCTGGCCAACAGAAAAGGATTAACCTAAAGGAATATATGCGCAAAGTTGAGCAAGGGAAAGAAGGGAAAATTTAAACAGCATATTGACAGCATCTAATACTTTCAATATACTTTTAAACATCGGGAGAAACTGCGGAGCAGTTTCAACACACCGCTGCAACGAGGCGGGGGATTAGAACCCGCCGCCTGTTTTCTAAAAAGGAACCCGACCGCTTAAAGAAGCACCCTGCGGGCACAACTGATGTTCGCTTCGCTCACTATTAAGGATGCGGGGGACATATTTTGCCTCGTTATAGATAATTAAATACTTGCAAATTGGCAATGAAGGGAACGGACATATGAAATCACTTGATGAAAGAGAGCCGGGACAGGTGAGAGCCGGTACAAAATTTCATGTGGTGCTCATCCCGGAGTCGCTATCTGAAAGGCCGTAAGCTCAGTAGGTGTTGCCGGATGAAGGTATCCGTTAGAAACCTGGCATTATTAGGATTAATATGCTGCAAGAGGCCACATCCTCCGATGTGGCAAGCAGGGTGGTACCGCGGGAAGTTCCCTCTCGCCCCTGGTGGGGAAGAGAGGGTATTTTTATATTCTTTTTTAAATATAACTAACCCCCATGGCCCGGGATATTGTTTTTATCTTTTTGTATTGACTTTAAAATAAAATAATAAATAGGAGTGTTGGTGATGGGATTAAAGATTTACCTCGATGGAAAGTTTGTGGATGAGGAAGAGGCCAGGGTATCAGTTTTTGACCACGGTTTTCTCTATGGTGACGGTGTATTTGAAGGAATCAGGGCCTATCATAACAGTGTATTCCGCTTAAAGGATCATGTTGACCGCCTTTATGATTCAGCCAAAGCCGTGAATATGGAGATTCCGGTGGATAAGGAACAAATGACGGAGATAATCCTGGAAAGCTGCCGTCAAAATGGTTTAAAGGATGCTTATATCCGGGTGGTTGTTTCCCGGGGCAAAGGCGACTTGGGTCTTGATCCCCGCAAGTGCTCGGTTCCCACAGTCGTATGTATTGCATCTTCGATAAGCATCTATCCGGAAGAGATGTATGAGAAGGGTCTGGATGTCATTACCGTACCTACCCGCCGGAATGGCCCGGAAGGGGTTAATCCGCGCATCAAATCCTTGAATTATCTTAATAATATTATGGCCAAAATAGAAGCCAATATGGCAGGTGTGCCTGAGGCCATTCTGCTTAACCAGGAAGGCTATGTAGCTGAATGTACCGGAGATAATATTTTTATGGTGAAAAACGGGATACTAAAGACCCCCGCCATTCACCTGGGTCTTTTGGAAGGGGTAACCCGCAACGAAGTAATTGGCATAGCTCGAAAAGAAGGCATTGAGGTACAGGAAACCACCTTTACCCGCTATGACCTTTTTGTAGCGGATGAGGTATTCTTAACCGGTACAGCGGCGGAGTTGATTCCCGTAGTAAAAGTAGATGACAGAGTAATAGCTGATGGCAAACCGGGACCTATATTCCATAAACTACTGCGGCAGTTTAGAGAAATCGTTAAAGAACCTGAAGCCTTAATATTCAGGTAACCGGTGAAATCAAGCTTTCACTGCACTATCACCAGTTTTATGTAAGCCTTTTGAGGAGGTATAAAGCATGAAAAGCGATAAGGTGAAAAAAGGTCTGGAAAAAGCGCCCCATCGCTCACTTTTCAAAGCCCTGGGCTTAACTGACGAGGAAATAGAGCGTCCCCTGGTAGGCATAGTCAATTCCCGGAATGAAATAGTACCCGGGCATATTAATCTGGATAAGATTGCGGAGGCGGTAAAAGCCGGTGTGCGTATAGCCGGGGGAACTCCGTTCGAGTTTCAGACCATTGGAGTTTGCGATGGTATTGCCATGAATCATATAGGGATGAAGTATTCCCTGGGCAGTCGGGAATTGATTGCTGATAGTGTGGAAGTAATGGCAACAGCACACGCTTTTGATGCTCTGGTGTTTATCCCCAATTGCGACAAGATTGTTCCTGGTATGTTAATGGCGGCAGCCCGTTTAAATTTGCCCTCCGTTTTTGTTAGTGGCGGTCCCATGCTGGCAGGTACGATTAGAGGGAAAAAGATAAGCCTAACCCAACTCTTTGAAGGAGTAGGAGCAGTGGCTGCCGGGCGCATGAGCCTGGAGGAACTCCAGGTAATGGAAGAATGCGGCTGCCCCACCTGTGGCTCTTGTTCCGGCATGTTTACGGCCAATTCCATGAATTGTCTCACGGAAGCGCTGGGTATGGGCCTGCCGGGAAACGGAACTATACCGGCGGTATTTTCCGAGCGCATCCGGTTGGCCAAGCAAGCCGGTATGAAAGTAATGGAGCTCTGGGAGAAAAATATATGCCCCCTGGATATTATGACCCCGGAAGCGTTTCAGAACGCGATTCGTTTGGATATGGCCATAGGATGTTCTACCAATTCCGTATTGCACCTCTTGGCTATAGCGGCGGAAAGCGGGGTAAAGATAGATCTGGAGATGTTTAACCAATTGAGTGCAACCACCCCTCACCTCTGCAAGCTCAGCCCGGCCGGGGAGCATCATGTGGAGGATTTTTACCAGGCGGGTGGAATACAAGCCTTATTTAATGAGTTGGATAAAAAAGATTTGATAAACCGGGAATGTATTAGCGTAACCGGCCGCAGTGCGGGCGAGAATTTCGCGCATTCACCAGTCCGTGATTATTCGGTAATACGCCCTCTGCACGAGCCCTACAGCGAAAGCGGAGGACTGGCTATACTCTTCGGCAACCTGTCCCCGGAAGGAGCCGTAGTAAAGAAGGGGGCAGTGGCTCCGGAAATGATGGAGCACGAAGGGCCGGCCCGAGTATTTAATAGCGAGGAAGAAGCGGTGGAAGCCATATTGGACAACCGGATTAAATCCGGTGATGTAATAGTTATCCGCTATGAAGGACCACAGGGGGGACCGGGGATGAGGGAAATGCTGACCCCAACCTCGGCTATAGCTGGAATGGGCTTGGATAAGGAAGTGGCCCTTATTACTGATGGTCGCTTTTCCGGAGCTACCCGGGGAGCTTCCATTGGCCATGTATCACCTGAAGCTGCTGCTGGAGGCTTGATAGCCCTGGTAGAGGAAGGAGACCTTATTCGAATAAATATTCCGGCCTGCCGGCTGGAACTTCTGGTAGATGAGAGAACTCTCGGGGAGAGGAAGCTGCTCTGGAAAGTACCGGAGCCCCGAATAAAAACTGGATATATGAGGCGATATGCCAGGATGGTACAATCAGCCAGTACCGGGGCCGTATTTAAAAACTAACCCATTATAATTGGTAATAATAGCGGGCCATCGAAAGCCCGCTATTGTTTTATCCGATGACTAACTCGCTCTATTACTCCCGCCTCTATAGTCGGGAGTAATAGCGACAAAGTTTCTGGATAAGTGCGACTAAGCTTCAGAAGGAGTTAAAACTCCACCTGAAGCAAGTCTTACTTTATAGAAAATAAAGCGGAGGTGAGCTAGGTGAAATTAAAAGGAGCCGAGATTTTACTGCAGTGTTTGCAAAAGGAAGGAGTGGATACCGTATTTGGTTACCCGGGTGGAGCGGTCTTACCCATTTATGATGCCCTGTATAAATCAGAGATCAGGCACATCCTTTCCCGACATGAACAAGGAGCCGCCCATGCTGCTGATGGTTATGCCCGGGCAACTGGCCGGGTAGGTGTTTGCATAGCAACCTCAGGTCCGGGAGCAACCAATCTGGTTACCGGAATAGCTACTGCCTACATGGATTCGATCCCCCTGGTCTGTTTTACCGGACAGGTTGGAACCTCTTTAATCGGTAGAGATGCCTTTCAGGAGGCGGATATAACCGGTATAACCCTTCCTATAACGAAACATAATTACCTGGTGGAGAAGACGGAGGATCTAGCTCGGATAGTGAAGGAAGCCTTTTATATTGCCCGTACCAACCGGCCCGGTCCGGTGGTGGTTGACCTGCCTAAAGATGTAATGGAAAAGGAAATAGATTTTGAGTACCCGGAAGAAGCCATTAACATAAGGGGTTATCGCGTAGTAAAGGGATACAATTCCAACCAGGTGATTACCGCCGTAGACTATATTCAAAAAGCCCGCCGCCCGGTAATCTATGCTGGCGGAGGAGTTATTTCTTCGAATGCGGCGGAAGAGCTGAGAGAACTGGCGGAGAAAAGGAAAATACCGGTTACCACTACCTTAATGGGGATGGGGGGATTTCCCGGCAACAGCTATCTCTCTCTGGGGATGTTGGGCATGCACGGAACCCGTTACGCTAATTATGCCATTGGTGAGTGTGACCTGCTTATAGCGGTAGGGGTGCGCTTCGATGACCGGGTTACCGGTAAGATTGATACCTTTGCCCCCCATGCGCGGGTGATTCATATTGACATAGATGCTGCCGAAATTGGGAAAAATGTGGAGGTGGAAGTCCCCATCGTAGGGCAGGTCAAGGAAGTGCTGGCAGCTATCAACCAGCGGCTGGAAGCAATCGAATCGGAGGAATTAAACGAATGGCATGAAACCATCCACCGCTGGAAAGAGGAATATCCCTTACGCTATGGGGATTCCTCCGAAGGAAGGATAATGCCCCAGCATGTAATCGAAGAAGTCTATTCTCTAACCCAGGGGGAGGCCATTATCTGTACCGAGGTAGGGCAGAACCAGATGTGGGCCGCCCAGTATTATCACTATAAGCATCCCCGCAGTTTTTTAAGTTCCGGGGGATTGGGTACCATGGGTTATGGATTCCCGGCCGCCATCGGCGCCAAAATTGCCTGTCCCGAGCTGCCGGTTGTAGATATCGCTGGTGATGGCAGCATTCAAATGAATATACAAGAATTAGGTACCGCAGTACAATACCGGCTTCCTATTATTATCTGTATTTTGAACAATCATTTCTTAGGTATGGTTAGACAGTGGCAAGGTTTATTTTATGGAGGGCGTTATTCCTATACTGATATGAGCCATCAACCGGACTTTGTAAAAATAGCTGAAGCTTACGGGGCCATAGGCCGGCGTATCAAAGAAGCGTCCCAGGTCCGGGAAGCCCTGGAGGAAGCCCTTAAAGTCAAGGATCGCCCGGTGGTTCTGGATTTCTGGGTAGAGAGAGAGGCTGATGTCTATCCCATGGTACCACCAGGTGGATCCCTTATGAATATGCTGGGGGGGGATTAATCATGAAGAAACATACCTTGGCGGTTACCGTAGAAAATCGTCCTGGGGTCCTAACCCGGGTCACCACCATGTTCCGCCGGAGAGGCTACAACATTGAGAGCCTGGCGGTGGGGGCTACAGAAAACCCAGCGATTTCCCGCATTACCATAGAAGTCGCCGGAGATGACAGGATAATCGAACAAGTAACCAAGCAGTTGTATAAACTTATCGAAGTAATTAAAATAAATGATCTTACCGATGCCCGATCAGTTGATCGCGAACTGGTTTTAATCAAAGTTAAAGCCGACAACAGTGTCCGGGCCGAGATTGTACAGATAGTGGACATATTTAGAGCCCGTATAGTAGACATTGGCCGGGATTCACTGATAATAGAAGTCACTGGAGATTCCAGAAAAATTGAAGCTATAGAGGATTCCCTCCGCGCTTTCGGTATAATCGAAATGGTGCGAACCGGCAAGATTGCCATGATTCGCGGAGGCAAGTAATTAAAAACTTATTCACACTGCAAAAAACCTTTTGATTCAGAAGGGTTGCATAAATATACAAAGCGAGCGTTGGCGAAGCATGGATACAGCACCCTGCGGGTACTCCTGATGTTCCATCCTTCGGATGTCACTATTAAGGTTGCACCGGCGAAGGCGAGCAGGCGAAAGGGGGCGAGCGACAGGATGTCGCGAGAGCGCTGCTGACCAGGACGGGAGATTAGCGCGGGTACCCCTTGAGCTGCGAGACAAGCCGCAGGTGTTGCTCATGCGAAGCGCCCTGTCGGGCACAACTGATGCTCCCTTCGGTCGCTATTAAGGACGCTGCGAGCGGTATATTTATACAAACCAATGAATATTATTAACTTTTTGCAGCAAAATCAAAATTTAAAGGAGGTTATATTGATGGCTAGGATGTTTTATGATGCAGATGCCAATTTGGAGAATCTGAAGGGAAAGACCATAGCAGTTATGGGATTTGGTTCCCAGGGACACGCTCAGGCCCAAAACCTTAAAGAGAGTGGACTTAATGTCATAGTGGGCCTTAGGAAACCTTTTGACGAAGCCAGCGAAAAAGAATGGAACGCCGTAATCGCCGCCGGAATAACCCCGATGAGCGTGGCGGAAGCGGCGGAAGCAGCGGATGTAATCCAGATACTGCTCCCCGACGAAGTGCAGGCCCGGGTCTATGATGCGGAAATCAAGCCTTATCTTAAAGCAGGAAATGCCCTGGGCTTTTCCCACGGTTTTAATATTCACTTTGGACAGATTGTACCCCCGGCTTTTGTGGACGTATTCATGGTAGCCCCCAAAAGCCCCGGGCACCTGGTGCGCCGTATGTATGTAAAAGGTGCCGGGGTTCCGGGCCTGGTGGCAGTGCAGCAGGATTACAGCGGAAAGGCGAAAGAGCTGGCCCTGGCCTATGCTTGCGGAATTGGCTGTACCCGAGCCGGAGTAATTGAAACCAGTTTCCAGGAAGAAACCGAGACCGATCTTTTTGGTGAACAATGCGTTCTCTGCGGTGGGGTAACTGAACTGGTAAAAGCCGGATTTGAGACTCTGGTGGAAGCGGGCTACCAGCCGGAAATTGCCTATTTTGAGTGCATGCACGAGCTTAAGCTTATTGTGGATTTGATGTATGAAGGCGGCATGAGCTATATGCGTTATTCCATCAGCGATACCGCTGAATGGGGGGATTACACCAAGGGCCCGGAGATTATCGGGGAAGAAGTAAGATACGCCATGTATGAAGCTTTGCAGGACATTCAGGATGGCAGTTTTGCCAAGGGATGGCTGCTGGAGAACATGGTAGGGCGTCCTCGCTTCAATGCCTTGAAAAGACAAAACCGGGAACACTTGATTGAAGAAGTCGGAGCCGAACTGCGGGGTATGATGCCCTGGCTGAAAGAGACTAAATAGGAAGCTTAGACAGCGGAAGGCGGAAGGCGGAAGGCGGAAGACGGAAAGCGGAGGGCGGAATGCGGATTTGCTTTTCGTCTGTGGCCCCTGGGCAGGGGTTAGTGCAAATATGGAGGGGTTGTGTATGGGAGATAAAAAGAGGATATATCTTTTCGATACCACCTTGAGGGATGGAGAGCAATCTCCCGGGGTTAGCCTCAATGTGGAAGAAAAGCTGGAAATTGCCGGGCAATTGGCCCGCCTGGGGGTAGATGTAATCGAAGCCGGTTTCCCTATTGCCTCTCCCGGTGACTTTGCGGCGGTAAAAAGAATAGCGGAAAATATTAAAGGGCCGGTTATTGCTGGTTTATGCCGGGCCACCCGCGGCGATATCGACCGTAGCTGGGAGGCAGTTAAAGGGGCCGAATCTCCCCGGATTCACACCTTTTTGGCTACTTCGGATATACATCTTAAACACAAGCTGCAAAAATCCCGCGAAGAGGTTTTGCTGCAGGCGGTGGAAGCAGTTAAATATGCCCGCAGGTTTTGCAGCGATGTAGAGTTTTCCGCGGAAGATGCCTCCCGCAGCGACCTGGACTTTTTGGCCCGGGTGATTGAAGCCGTAATCGAAGCCGGAGCCGGGGTAGTCAACCTTCCCGACACGGTAGGTTATGCGGTTCCGGAAGAATACGGCCACTTTATCCGCTCAGTAATGGAGCGGGTTCCCAATATAGACCGGGCTATTGTCAGCGTTCACTGCCACAATGACCTGGGCATGGCGGTGGCCAATTCCCTGGCCGCTATCTCTAATGGAGCCAGACAGGTGGAATGCGCCGTTAACGGTATTGGCGAGAGAGCCGGCAATGCCTCCCTGGAAGAAATCATAATGGCCCTTTACACCCGCCAAGCTTTTTATGACAAGGAAATCAACATAAATTACAGTGAGATATACCGTAGCAGCCGTTTGGTCAGCAGTCTCACCGGGATGGAAGTGCAGGCCAACAAAGCCATAGTGGGCAAGAATGCTTTTCTGCACGAATCCGGTATCCATCAAGATGGGGTCTTGAAAGAGCGTTCCACCTACGAGATAATGAGCCCGGAATTGATTGGCATAAGCAGCAGCAACCTGGTATTGGGCAAGCATTCAGGAAGGCATGCCTTTAAAGAACGGCTGGAAGAATTGGGTTACCAACTGGGAGATGAGGAACTGGAAAAGGCCTTTATAGGTTTCAAGGAATTGGCCGATAAGAAAAAAGAGGTTACCAACGATGACCTGGAAGCCCTGGTAAAAGACAAGGTCTGGGCTATTCCCGAAAGGTTTACCCTTAATTACCTGCAGATTTGCAGCGGGACCACTATTGTACCTACAGCTACGGTTAAACTGGCTATAGAAAAAATGGTTTTTGAGGCCGCGTCCACCGGCGATGGACCAGTTGATGCCGCTTGCCATGCGGTAGATAAGATAACGGACATTTATGGCAAGATGCATGAGTTTAAAATAAACGCGGTCAGCAGTGGCAAGGACGCCCTGGGAGAGGTAATATCCCGTATTGAGATAGATGGCAAGATATACAATGGCCGGGGCCTCAGCACCGATATTATTGAAGCCAGTGTAAAATCATATATAAACGCTATCAATAAGTATTACTATGAAAAGCACCGGGCTATGGCTTGATTATTTGCATAAAGGATGTGTAAAACATGGGAATGACCATCAGTCAAAAGATCCTGGCCAGGCATGCCGGGCGTGAAATGCTGGAGCCCGGGGAACTAATAAATTGCCAGCTGGACTTGGTCCTGGGGAATGATGTAACCGCCCCGGTAGCTATCGCAGAATTTAAGAAATTGGGTATAGATAAGGTCTTCGATCAGAGCCGGGTGGTACTGGTTCCCGATCATTTTACTCCCAACAAGGACATAAAGTCAGCGGAACAGTGTAAAATACTACGGGATTTTGCCCGCCAGTATGAGATAGAAAACTACTTTGAAATCGGCCAGATGGGAATAGAGCATTGCCTCTTGCCCGAACAGGGTCTGGTAGTTCCAGGTGACCTGGTTATCGGGGCTGATTCCCATACCTGTACCTATGGAGCTCTGGGAGCCTTCGCTACCGGGGTGGGTTCTACCGACATGGCGGCGGGAATGGCAACCGGGGAAGCCTGGTTTAAGGTTCCCGAGAGTATTAAGTTTGTCTATTATGGCCGCCTGCCCCGCTGGGTAGGAGGAAAAGACCTCATACTGCAAACCATTGGTGATATCGGAGTTGATGGCGCCCGTTACATGTCTATGGAATTCACCGGCGAGGTAATAGAGAATCTCTCTATAGATAATCGCTTTACCATGGCCAATATGGCCATAGAAGCCGGCGGCAAGAATGGTATCTTCGCAGCTGATGAGATTACCTTGGACTATGTTAAAAAGCGGGCCAAGCGGCCTTTTGAACTTTACCAATCCGACCCGGATGCCGTATATTTCGATATCAAAGAATACGATGTATCTCAGCTGGAACCGGTGGTGGCTTTCCCCCACCTGCCGGAGAACACCCGTCCGGTCACCGAGGCCACTCATGTGAGCCTGGATCAGGTAGTTATAGGTTCCTGCACCAATGGCCGGATTGAAGATTTGGAAATTACCGCTTCCTTATTGAAAGGGCAAAAGGTACACCCGGAGATCAGAGTGATTATTTTCCCCGGAACCCGGGAGATTTACCTGGAAGCCCTGCGCCGGGGCTATATTGAGACCTTCATAGAAGCCGGTGCCGTTGTCAGCACTCCTACCTGTGGACCCTGCCTGGGCGGGCATATGGGAATTCTGGCCCGGGGGGAAAAAGCCCTGGCTACCACCAATCGTAATTTTGTCGGGCGCATGGGCCACCCGGAGAGTGAAGTCTACCTGGCTAGCCCGGCGGTAGCAGCGGCCAGTGCTGTTAAGGGCAGAATCACTGCTCCCTGGGAGCTAGAACCGGAAAGGGGTTTTCATTATGAAATATAGCGGCAAGGTTCACAAGTTTGGCGCCGATATAGACACTGATGCCATAATCCCGGCACGCTACCTGAATACTTTTGATCCCCGGGAGCTGGCCCTGCATTGTATGGAGGATGCTGATCCTGATTTTCCCCAGAAGGTAAAACCCGGCGATATCATTGTGGCCGACAAAAACTTCGGCTGCGGCAGTTCCCGCGAGCATGCGCCCATAGCTATAAAGGGAGCCGGGGTATCCTGCGTAATTGCCAGTTCCTTTGCCCGCATCTTCTATCGCAACGCTATAAACATCGGGCTTCCCATACTGGAATGTGAGGCGGCGGCAGAGGGAATAAAAGCGGGAGATGAAGTGGAAATTGAGCTGGAAAACGGGCATATTAAAAACCTGAGCAGCGGCGAGGATTTTCAGGCCATGCCCTTCCCCGAATTCATGCAGGGGATTATGGCTAAAGGCGGCCTTATCAACTATGTGAAGGGAAAATAGGCAAGTGAGGAGGGGGACAAGGGGACCGTCCCCTTGTCCCTTATTCAACCTAAAAGCAATGGAAGGATGGAGTTAATGTATAAGATAGCGGTATTGCCCGGAGATGGCATAGGGGTGGAAATCGTACCGGAAGCGGTTAAAGCACTGCAGGCCATAGCCCTGCGCTTTGGACATGAGTTTGCGTTTAGTGAAGCCTTGATAGGCGGGGCGGCTTATGATGCGGTGGGGCATCCCCTGCCGGCGGAAACCCTGGATATCTGCCGCAACTCTGATGCCGTGTTGCTGGGGGCCATCGGCGGGCCTAAATGGGATGAACTCCCGGTACAGCTGCGTCCCGAAGTGGGAGCTCTCCTGCCCCTGCGAAAAGAACTGGGGCTTTTCGCCAACCTTCGCCCCAGCGTACTGTTTCCCGGTTTGTTGCATGCCTCCACCCTCAAAGAAGAGGTTATCGATGGTGTAGACATCATGGTAATTCGAGAACTAACCGGAGGGGTGTATTTCGGGGAGAAAAAGAGGGAGCAAACCCCGGGTGGAGGACAGAAGGCTACAGATATTCTAAGTTACTCCACTTTTGAGATTGAGCGGATTGTTCGCTTGGCTTACGAGGTGGCCCGCAAGCGGGGGAAAAAACTATGCTCGGTAGACAAAGCCAATGTTTTAGAATCATCCCGATTGTGGAGAGAAACGGTTAATGAACTGGCCCGGGATTATCCCGATGTGGAGACCAGCCATATGTATGTGGACAATTGCTCCATGCAACTGATTAGGAACCCGCGCCAGTTTGACGTTATTGTTACGGAGAACATGTTTGGCGACATACTAACTGATGAAGCATCAATGCTGACCGGTTCCATTGGTATGTTGCCCAGTGCTTCTATTGGCGGAGAAGTAGGCCTCTATGAGCCCTCCCACGGCAGCGCCCCGGATATAGCCGGGCAAAAAAAGGCCAACCCGCTGGCCACTATTCTTTCGGCAGCCATGATGCTGCGCTATTCTTTTAACCTGGAGGAAGAAGCCCGCTTAATAGAGCAGACCGTTAGAACAGTAATGGAGGAGGGCTACCGCACCCCCGATTTGATGGAAGAAGGCAAGACCTTACTGAATACGGAAGAAATAGGTGATTTGGTGGCAGCCAGGATTAGGATTCTTTAAGGATGTTTATCCAGTTAAGCGTTTATTTAGAACACAATTAAGGAGGCAGGCCAGTTGGGAATAAAGAGTTGGATGTATTAATTTATGATACAACCCTGCGTGATGGTGCCCAGGGAGAAGGGCTATCGTTTTCCCTGGATGATAAACTCAAGATAGTAGAAAAACTTGATTATTTAGGTATTGCTTATATTGAAGGCGGTTGGCCGGGAAGCAATCCCAAAGACCTGGAATTCTTCAGCCAGGTAAGGAATTTGGACTTAAAGCATGCGCGTATTACCGCTTTCGGCTCCACCCGCAAACCCGGGATTGGGGTCAAGCAGGATGCCAATCTCCAAGCCCTGCAACAGGCGGGTGTTGCTACGGTCACTATCTTTGGTAAGACCTGGGATTTTCATGTTCTGCGGGCTCTCGAAACTACTCTCGAAGAAAACCTGAATATGATCAGAGAAAGCATTTCCTATCTGAAAGAGCAGGGGATGGAAGTGTTTTTTGATGCTGAGCATTTCTTTGACGGCTATAAGAATAATGCGGATTACGCCTTGCAGGTTTTACAAGCGGCCGCGGAAGCTGGTGCCGGATATCTGGTTCTTTGCGACACCAATGGTGGAACCTTACCCTGGGAAATAGAGGAAATAATTAAAGAAGTACAGAAATATTCTCGGGTACCCTTAGGAATTCATGCCCATAACGATTCAGCTTCGGCAGTTGGTAATTCCCTTATAGCGGTAAAAGAGGGATGTTCTCAGGTCCAGGGAACCATTAACGGTTACGGGGAGAGGTGCGGCAATGCTGATCTTTGTTCCATCATTCCCAATCTGGAGTTAAAGATGGATAAAAGGGTGCTTCCTCCCGGGTATTTGAAGCGATTGGCGGAAGTCTCTCATTATATTAGTGAAATAGCCAATATGCCTCATCATAACAACCAGCCTTTTGTAGGTTATGGAGCTTTTGCCCATAAAGGCGGAATACATGTTAATGCTCTATTAAAGGACTCTCTGACCTATGAACACATTGATCCCGAGGAAGTAGGAAACTACCGGCGAGTTCTGGTTTCCGAACTGTCCGGCTTATCCAACCTGCTTTACAAGGCCCGGGAGCTGGATATTGATATAAACAATTACGACCATGAAACCCGCCGGGTGATAAAACAGATTAAAGAACTGGAAAGCCAGGGACTGCAGTTTGAAGGTGCCGATGCCTCGTTGGAGCTCTTCCTGCGCAAGGCTTTTGGGCAGTATGACGATTTCTTTCAACTTAAGAATCTTAAACTCATAATTGAAAAGAATGAAGACTCCCCCATAACTGCCGAAGCCATGGTCAAGCTGACTATTGGCGAGAAGACTTTCCACACTGCGGCAGAGGGCGATGGACCGGTCAATGCTCTGGATAATTCTTTGCGTAAGGCTATTACCGAGGTTTATCCGGAAATAGGCGAGATGCACCTGAGCGATTATAAAGTGCGGGTCTTAAACGGTAATGAAGGTACGGCTGCCCGGGTTCGGGTGCTTATCGAGTCCGCCGACCAGAAGAGCAAGTGGAGTACGGTAGGTGTTTCCGAGAATATAATTGAAGCCTCCTGGCAGGCTATAGTCGATAGTATTAATTACTTGCTATTTAAAAAACAAATGACTTGAATAAGCTAGTACTTTTTCAAAACGCTTAATATAAAAATTAATGTCGAAATTAATTCCTTTTTTCCCCTAAAAAATGATTGACTGATGTAGATGGCTAAATTAAAATGTTAAATGGTGCTGCATTGGTAATAATGGCATCGATTGCAATATGTGTAAAGTATAGCAAGATGTAGAAAAAAGACTGGGAGAAGGGGAAGCAAATGAACAATTACAGCCCGGTAAAAAACTGTTACCGGGCGATACTCTCACTGGTTAATCATCTGGATGATTCTTGCAATGATAAGAATGCCATGAGGCAAATCTATGAAGAACTGAGTGAACTGGCTTTTTATATTATGATAGATGACAGGGAAAGAATGATCAGGGGTATCGAACAGTTACAGCATACTATTAGGGAGTTAAGGTGCCAGGAAAATACGATGGAATATAATCGTTTTCAATTCATTACCGGGGAGATTAATACTCACCTTAACTATTTGCTAATTGATTATTGTACGAGGCCAAAAATAGTTTAGGACTTCTAAGGGGAGTCCTATTCTTATTTTATGGCCTATGTTTTTTGTGCTATATTAAAAAAGTAAGGGGAAGAACTGTGAGGGGTCTAAGCGCAACTAATAATATAATTGATTCCACTGCAAAAAGTAATAATTATGCATTAGCTTGCATAAATATTCCGCTCGCAGTCTACGCATGGGCAACACCAACGGCTTGTCTCGCGGCTCAAGGGGTACCGCGCCAATCTCCCGTCCATGGGAGGTGGCGCTCTCGCGACATCCTGTCGCTCGCCCCCTTTCGCCTGCTCGTCTTCGCCGGGTGTAGCATCCATGCTTCGCCAACGCTCGCTTTGCATATTTATGCAACCCCATGCAACAAAAAGGGTTTTTTGCAGTAGAGTCATAATTCATTATTAGAGTAAATAAACGGCAATATAGTGTTTGGAGAGAATGAAATGAAAGCAATGATAATGGCGGCAGGTGTTGGTTCCAGGCTTATGCCGCTTACTAAAGATACACCCAAACCCATGGTTCCTATGGCTAACCGGCCCTTGATGGAAAATATCGTGGAACTTCTGGGTCGTCACCATTTTAAAGAGGTAATTGCTAATCTTCATCATCAGGGAGAGTCTATCAGCGGACATTTTGACGATGGCCACGACTTTGGTTTAAAGCTGCTTTATTCGCCCGAAGAGAAACTTCTGGGAACCGCTGGCGGGGTTAAAAAATGCGAATGGTTTCTGGATGAGACTTTTGTGGTAATAAGTGGAGATGCCTTGACCGATATGAACCTCAGCGAACTCTTGGCCCAACACCGCAAGAGAGGCGCTCTGGCCACCATAGCATTAAAAGAGGTGGTGAATGTTGAACAGTTCGGCGTGGTATTAACTGCAGGGGATGGCAGAATAAGCAAATTTCAGGAAAAGCCGGCCCGGAAAGAGGCCTTTAGCCACCAGGCTAATACGGGAATATATGTTTTTGAACCGGAAATATTTAAATATATCCCGGCTGCTCAATTCTACGATTTCGGTAGCCAGCTTTTTCCCCGACTGGTCGAAATGGGAGCGCCTTTTTATGCTGTTTCCGTTCAAGATTACTGGTGTGATGTGGGTAATATCGAGACATACCGGCAGGCTCATGTAGATGTACTACAGGGACGGGTGGCGATGGAACCAGGCGGGATCGTCCAGGAGGAGGGCAATGGGCAGTCGCGAGTTCTATTGGGTGAGGGTGTTGAGTTGGGGGATGAGGTTAAGTTTCAAGGTCACATAGTGATAGGGCGGGGTTGCCGTATTGGTTCCGGTACAATAATCAAGGATACTGTAATTTGGGAGCAAAGCGATATTGGTCCAGCTTCTGTCCTAAAGGACTGTACCATAGGCCGGCAGTGCAAGATAGGGTCTGGCACTATTGTCCGTCCGGGAACGGTTATGGGCAGCGGTTGTAAAGTACCGGGGAATTCCATTTTAGGCCCCAGCCAGGGGTTATAATAAGAATACAGTGACGGGAATATGGCAGAGCTCAGTCTTTGACTGAGCTCTTGTTAGTGCAGACCATTAACTACTGCTTAAAAGGTTCTTAAAACTATCATCCAGTTCCTTAATACTCTCCTGTTTTATCTGGGGCAAATCCTGGGGAGCTACTGGGGTTAGGGCAAATATTCTAAAACGGCCTTTTTCCTTAATCAGAATGGCTAGTTCCATACAGGAAGACTTCCCATTCTCCTGGAAGCTGTAGACTACTATAGCACTATTGCTGCCTTCTTGAGTATAATCGGGCATAATATCAATGGAAATATTTTCGGGAATCTGGTTTTGGGATTCCTTTTCGGCGATAGTCTGACTGGTTGCTTTTTCGATATCATCTCTTTTTTCTAATAATTGAACCGGGCTAAGATTTGCATATTGAGGAAGTAAGCGTACCGACCAGAAAACGCTAAGATTCTGGGATACAGACTCGAAATCGCGGCTAAAGTAAGCGCTGTAAAACTCTTTTACGGTTCTCTCCGCTTCCGGAGAATCAACATATGCTGCGTAATAATACATAGATCCAAGTATTAAAACAATAATAACAAGGATAGTCTTGGGGAAACTTGAGGATGCTGGTTTTTCCAATATTCATATACCTCCAATCGCCTAATGGCTTGTACATAGTGTACTCATAAATGAATTGTAACAGATGGGAAAAACATAAACAAGGCGATTCAAGGGGTGAGGGCGTTCCCTACACACCCCATGATATAAATTTGAAGGTTAGGGGGTTCTGCTTTGAAACAGGTTCTGGCAGTGGGAGGGGGAGCCGCCGGAATGATGGCAGCAGCAGTTGCTGCGAAATATGGTGCTCGGGTCTTCTTGCTGGAGAAGCAATCGAGGGTAGGGATGAAACTCTCGATTACCGGCAAGGGAAGATGCAACTTGACTTCAGCGGAAGAAGACATTGAGCGTTTTATTGCGGGTTATGCCCGTAACGGCCAATTCCTCTTTACGGCTCTCAATGCTTTTTCCAACCTGGACTTGATATGCTTTTTTCAAGAACATGGCCTGGACTGCAAGATAGAAAGAGGCCAGCGGGTGTTCCCGCAAAGCGATAAAGCCAGTGATGTGGTCCGGGTTCTATACGAGAATCTGGAGCGGCTGGGGGTTGATGTTAATAAGTCACAGGGGGTAAAAGCGCTGCTGTTTCAGGATGGAAAGGCAATTGGAGTTCAGACCCAGAAGGGAAAGGTACTGGCTGATGCTGTAATTATAGCCACTGGCGGAATGTCCTATCCCCGTACCGGTTCCACCGGCGATGGCTATAGGTGGGCTGCGGCTGCGGGCCATCACATAATTGAACCTCGACCCGGCCTGGTTCCTCTGGTGGTCGAAGAAAGCTGGGTTAGTGAATTACAGGGTTTAAGCCTGAGAAATGTGCGGGCCACAGCCTGGAGCAGTAAGGGTAAAAAGATAAATGAGGATTTTGGGGAGATGCTCTTCACCCACTTTGGGGTTTCCGGGCCTATAATATTAAGTATGAGCCGGGATATAGCTGAAGAGCTTTTCCAGCAGGAGAAGGTGAGGCTGGTTCTGGACCTTAAGCCGGCTTTGAACGAGGAAACATTGGATCAGCGTTTGCAAAGGGATTTGGCCCTATATTCCCGCCGCCAATTTAGAAATTCGCTGGACGATCTCCTGCCGCGCAAGCTTATCCCGTTAATGGTTCGACTCAGTGGAATTGATCCTCAGAAAGCAAGCAACCAGGTAAGCCGGCAGGAGAGAAAAAAATTGCTGCAGCTCTTAAAAGAATTCGAACTGACAGTGGTGGCGACCCGCCCGATTGATGAGGCTATCGTTACTGCCGGCGGTGTGGATGTCAAGGAGGTAGACCCTCGTACTATGCAATCGAGACTGGTAAAAGCTTTATTCTTTGCGGGAGAGATCCTGGATATTGATGGCTATACCGGGGGGTTCAACCTGCAAGCAGCCTTTTCTACCGGCTACCTGGCCGGGAAAAATGCTGCTTTGCTTTATGGGTAGAGGGAGTTAAAATAGCGGTATATTTATGCAAACATAATTATACTCATTACTTTTTGGGTAAACCATGACTTTATTATTAAGCATGATTTAAAGGGAAGAAATTTGGCTGCTTCTGCTTGTTGCGGTTCGTTGACGGGTAATTCTATTTCTGCTAGTATTTGAGTTGATCATGGGAAAAAATTCACGTAATTGGAGGAATCATAAATATGGCCAGGAAAGCGGTTGATTATAAAGGCTCATCAGATTACATAGTTTCGGATGAGTTAAGAAATAGTGTTAATATTGCTATAGCCCTGCAGAAGCCCCTCTTGATAAAAGGGGAGCCCGGCACCGGCAAAACCATGCTGGCCCAAAGTATTGCTGATTCGCTGGGGCTAAAGCTAATAATCTGGAACATAAAATCAACAACCAAGGCCCAGGAAGGACTCTATGTATATGATACGGTACAACGTCTCTATGACAGCCAGTTTGGGGAAAGCGATGTAGCTGACATAAAGAAGTATATAAAATTAGGGAAACTGGGGGAGGCATTCCTGGCATCCGAACCGGTGGTTTTGCTTATAGATGAAATTGACAAGGCTGATCTGGAGTTCCCCAACGATTTGCTCTGGGAGCTGGATCAGATGAGTTTTTATATTCCCGAAACCAGGGAAATCATTACCGCAGCTAACCGTCCCATCGTTATAATTACCAGTAACGCCGAGAAGGAACTGCCGGATGCTTTTTTGCGCCGTTGCATTTTTCATTATATTGCTTTTCCCGATCCGGAAGGCATGGAAAAGATTGTGGCCGTGCACCACCCCCGCCTGGAAAAACGCCTGCTGGAACAGGCTATGGAGACATTTTACATGTTGAGGAATATCCCCAATCTGCAAAAGCGTCCCAGTACCAGTGAGCTTATCGACTGGCTGCAGGCCCTGGTTATCGGTGGTATCAGCCCCAACAAGATAAAACAGGATTTGCCCTTTCTGGGGGTGCTGCTCAAGAAAAACGAAGACCTGGATATTATATTAAACCAGTTGCATGGCAAAGCCCAGAGCAGGGTACAGAATGCCAAGGGCAGCTTTAACCGCTATCGCTGATGAACAATGGTTAAGCGGTAGTTAAACATTGGTTAAACCATCGCTAAACTACTGTTAAACTTACTAAATCTTGACTCTACTGCAAAAACCCCTTTTGTTGCATGAGGGTTGCATAAATATACAAAGCGAGCGTTGGCGAAGCATGGATGCAGCACCCTGCGGGTACTCCTGATGTTCCATCCTTCGGATGTCACTATTAAGGTTGCACCGGCGAAGGCGAGCAGGCGAAAGGGGGCGAGCGACAGGACGTCGCGAGAGCGCTTCACCCTGCGGGTACTCCTGGTGTTCCACCCTGCGGGTGTCACTATTAAGGTTGCCGACCAGGATGGGAGATCAGCGCGGCACCCCTTGAGCCACGAGACAAGCCGCAGGTGTTGCCCATGCGAAGACTGCGAGCGGTATATTTATGCAAGCTAATGCATATTTATAACTTTTTGCAGTGACATCAATCTTATTTTCTTATTAAGCATTTATACAGTTTGCCCGGGAAGTGAGGTTTATTATGTTCACGAAATTTTATTATACCCTTAAAGATTTCGGTATTCCGGTTTCATTCAACGAGTGGCAATTATTATTGGAGGCTCTGGAAGCTGGTATGGCTGGCTCCAGCCTTACCGGCTTTTATTATCTCTGCCGGGCGGTTCTGGTTAAAACCGAAGCCCACTATGACCGCTTTGATCAGGCATTTGCCAGCTTCTTC
Source organism: Syntrophomonas wolfei subsp. methylbutyratica (assembly GCF_001570625.1). Lineage (GTDB taxonomy): Bacteria > Bacillota > Syntrophomonadia > Syntrophomonadales > Syntrophomonadaceae > Syntrophomonas > Syntrophomonas methylbutyratica. The sequence goes on from NZ_BBQT01000004.1 coordinate 149,551, forward strand.
GGTGATATTGAAACTCCGGAAGGCCTGCCGGAAAAAATCTGGGAATGGCTGGACAAGGAATTACCGGAGATGGAAGTAACTGAAGCCATGAAGGCCAATCACCAGCAGTTGGATCTGGATGAACTTAAACGAATGCTGGAGGAAAGACTGGCGGAGCAAAATGAGGAACATCATGGGGGCAATCGCTGGATAGGTACCGGGGGCACTTCTCCCTTTGGTCATTCCGGCTATCATCCCGGAGGCATACGCATCGGAGGCAATACCCGCAGCCTTTCCGCCGTTAAGGTAGCAGGGATGAGAAAATACCAGGAGTTTCGCACCGATGAAACCCTGGGAGTTCGCCAGTTTCAAGTAGCCTTGAGGAAGCTCAGGCAGTTTACTACCCGCCTGGACGGAGCCCGGACTGAACTGGATTTGGATGGAACCATCGACAAGACCTGCAATAATGCGGGAAGGCTGGAATTGGTTTGGGAAAGACCGCGTGAGAATGGGATAAAGGTGTTATTGTTGATGGATTCAGGAGGCTCCATGGTTTCTTATAGCCGCCTGTGCAACCAGCTGTTTACCGCAGTTAACCGCTCCAATCATTTTAAAGACTTAAAAATATTTTACTTTCATAACTGCATTTATGATTGGCTTTACCACGGTCCCAGGTGTAGTTTGACTGATTATACGGAAACGGAATATGTTTTAAAAACTTATGATAGTGATTATCGTCTTATTATTGTGGGTGATGCCAGCATGTCTTCCTATGAACTGATGCGGGTTGGGGGCATTATAGAGTGGGGCCTCTACAATGATAAGCCCGGAATTGATTGGCTTAGACGCATGCGCCAGCATTTTGAATATTCGGTATGGCTGAATCCTATCCCCAAAAACTATTGGAACTGGATGGAGGGGACCTTTACCATTAGCAAGATCGCCGAGATTTTCCCCATGGAAAGCTTGACGGTGGAGGGATTGGAGACAGCTATCAACAAACTGCGCAGCCGCCAGGCGGTACAGTTATAAATAGAGAACCATTCCCGTTACACCCTTTCCCCAAAGCCAAAAATTATTTTTACCTCAAGGCAACGAGTCAGGTATAGAGGTGAAATATGTTCCCCCCTAAGCGGTCGCCTATTAGCAAAACAGGCGGCGGGTTCTAATCTCCCGCCTCGTTGCAGCGCTGTGTTGAAACTGCTCCGCAGTTTCTTGCGATGCTTAAAAGATGGTGTTATCTCCTGTTTAATAATGCGTGATCCAGACCTATACAGGAAAAAATGCCTATGTTATACTCAAGTAAAAGATGGAAATATGTCAAAATAAGGACGAAAGTATGATAGAAAACAACTTATTGCCATTAATGATTGAATTAAATGAAAACACTGATATTATGATTGCGGTCATAAGAGGAAGCAAATTTGCTTATATAAACCCAACCCTGCAGAAGAATTCGGGATATAGCCTGGAGGAGCTCTATTCCATGAATTTTTGGGATATAGCCCACCCGGATTACAGTGATTTGTTGCGGCAAAGGGGATGGGCCCGACAGCGTGGGGAAGAGGTGCAGGATAGTTATGAACTGCTACTGCTGGGGAAGCAGGGGAACAGCTTCTGGGCACATATTAAGGCCAAAAATATCAGCATCGAGGGAGAGCCGGCGGTAATAGTCTCGGCTTTTGATATCAATGAACGCAAGGCTATGGAAGTTGATTTATTAAGGCAAAAGGAGTCCTTGCAGCTTATGCTGGAGAATAACCCGGTAGCAACTGCCCTGGTCAACCCGGAGGGGAAAACCCTCTATGTTAATCCGCGTTTTATAAAATATACTGGCTATAGCCGGGAAGAAGTCAGTTCCAGCCTGGTTTGGGAAGAGAAAGTACTGGCGGATATGCCCAAGCGCCGGGAAATCATGAAAGCCTGGAACCGGAACTTGAAAGAAACAGGATACTCCAAGGGAAAGATCGTTTTGCGCCGCCGGGATGGGGAAAGGCGCTTTTTTAATATACATAGTGTAGCGTTGCCGGACGGGCATATTTTGCTGGCGGCCTGGGATATAAGCGAACAGGTAGAGGCGCGAAAGATACTGCAAGAGAGCGAAGCCCGCTTCAAGGCTTTGTCCGAAGCCAGTTTTGAGGGGATTATCATTTCCGAGAACGGGATTTGCATAGAAGCCAACCAGGCTGCAGTAGAGCTGTTTGGCTACAGCCGGGAAGAGCTTATTGGGCTTGATGTTATGAGTTTTACCGCGCCGGAAGCCCGGGAAATAGTTAAAAGCCAGATGATGAGTGGCAGTAAGGATTCTTACGAAGCCGTGGCCTTGCGTCAGGATGGGAGCAGGGTTCCGGTAGAGATTCAAGGCCGGAGTTTTATCTACCAGGATCGTGAAGTCAGGGCAGCGGCCATCCGCGACCTCAGTGAGCGGCGGAGGGCGGAGGAAGAGATTTATCGCCAAAGCACCAACCTGCAGGCGCTCTTCTACAATACCCTGGATGCCGTCGTTCTCTGTGATCCTGTGCATAGAATCCTGGATATCAATCCTCGTTTTTTTGAACTTTTTGACTATACTATTGAAGAATGCCGGGGTTCTATCCTGGAGGAAGTGCTGGTTCCGGAAGAACTGAAAGAAGAGTCCGCTTTCATGTCCAGTATGGTTTCCAGCGGGCAGGCCAATAGCCGGGAAAGCGTGAGAAAAAAGAAAAACGGTGAATTGCTGCCGGTATTGGTTACCATGATTCCTATTGCCAATTCGGGCTACTATGTTCTTTATACAAATATCAGCGAGCGCAAGGAGGCGGAAGCCACGATTCAGCAACAGATAAAAGAACTGGAAGCCAAAAATGCTGAGATGGAGCGCTTCACCTATACGGTATCGCATGATTTGCGCAGCCCCCTTATCACTATAAAAGGTTTTTCCGGCCTGCTCCTGCAAGACCTGGAGAAAGGTAAAACCGCTCGCCTGCAAAAAGATATACAGCGAATTATCAATGCCTCAGGCAAGATGGAGGAACTGCTGGAAGATCTCCTGGAACTCTCTCGTATCGGCCGTATCTTAAACCCTTACAGCAACTTTCCCATGAACCGGCTCTGTCATGAAGTGGTTGAATTACTTTCCGGGCCTATCAGCCAGAAAAAGGCGGAGGTAGTGATAGCTCCTTATATGCCCTGGGTACAAGGTGATCGCAGGCGAATAGCCGAAGTCGTACAAAACCTGCTGGAAAACGCTATCAAGTTTATGGGGACCAATGACCATCCGCGAATAGAAATAGGCTGTTTCTCCGGTGAAGGCGAGTGCGGCTTTTTTATTAATGACAATGGTTCAGGCATAGAAGCCAAATACCAGGAAAAGATTTTTGGGCTTTTCGATAAATTAGATCAAAGCACAGAAGGTACCGGGATTGGATTGGCTCTGGTTAAAAGGATTATTGAGCTTCACCAGGGGCGTATCTGGGTGGAGTCAGCCGGAGCGGGCCAGGGAAGCACTTTCTATTTTACCTTGCCTGCCGCTACTGATAGTAAGAAAGGGGATAAATGATGGATGAGTCAATGCTAAATATTCTGCTGGTGGAAGACAATGAAGACCACGCCGAGCTTATCATGCGCAGCCTGGAAGAACAGCAGATAAAAAGCCATGTTATTCACGTTACAGATGGGGAACAAGCCCTGAACTATCTATTTGGTCGGGGTGAATATAGCGAGGTGGAGAAATATCCCCGTCCCAACCTCATTCTACTGGATTTGCGCCTGCCCAAGGTAGATGGTCTGGGAGTGTTAAAGGAAATCAAGCAAGCGGAGGAATTAAAGATTATTCCCACCGTGGTGCTGACCTCTTCCGAGTCGGAGAATGATATTTACCGGGCCTACAATTACTATGCCAACAGCTTCCTGGTCAAGCCCATGGACTTTCAACAATTCAACGAATTGATGCTAAAGCTGGGACGCTACTGGCTGAAATGCAATGCGAACCCGGTGAGATGAGAAAAGTATTGATCGGCAATGTTAAAAAGGCCTAAGTACATACCTTGACAACAGCATAGTCATTCTAAACATCAGGCAGAACTGTTTTTCACGATCGATATACTTGAGCAAGGAGTGCTGCAAAATGAAAGAACGTATTTCAGTTCTTATTGTTGAGGATGACGAACTACATACCGAGTTAATTCAAAGAGCCTTCGAAGACCACCAGTCTCGCTTTATGCTAAGATTCAGCAGCAACCTGATGGAGGCCCGCATCTACATGGAGGAGAGGAAACCCGATATCGTAGTTTGTGATTGGCTGCTTCCTGATGGCCGGGGAATTGAGCTGTTTTCTCCGGATAAGGAGCATTCGTCCTATCCTATCATTATGATGACCAGCTACGGCAACGAGGAGCTGGCGGTAGAAACCATTAAAGCCGGGGCTTTGGATTATCTGGTGAAATCGCCGGAAGCCTTTGCTGGCCTGCCTGACTTTATCCTGCGGGGTTTGCGGGAATGGGAACATATAAGGGCCCGCCACGCGGCGGAAAAGAAGCTCCGTGATGTGCTGCTGCAGACCGTGGAGAGCCTGGCCTCCATGCTGGAAAAGCGTGATCCCTATACCTCGGGACACCAGAAAAAAGTAAGTGTGCTGGCCTGTGCCATTGCTGAAGAAATGGGTCTTCCCGCTGAGATTATCGAGGGAATACATATTGCTGCCATCCTCCATGATATAGGTAAAATCAGCATACCGGCCGAATTCCTATCCAAGCCGGGTCGTTTGAGTCCTATCGAGTTTGATATTATTAAAACCCACCCCTTCAATGCTTATGAAATGCTGAAAGCGATAGATTTTCCTTATCCGGTAGCCCAGATCATATTGCAGCATCATGAAAAAATGGATGGTTCCGGCTATCCTTACGGACTGCTGGGGCCGGATATTTTACTGGAAGCACGGATTATTTCCGTAGCTGATGTAGTGGAAGCCATTTCCTCGCATAGACCCTACCGTCCCGCGCTGGGTATTCAATATGCCCTGGAGGAGATTGCGCAGAACGCTGGAAAATTATACGACCGCGAGGTGGTGGAAGCTTGCCTGACCCTCTTTAGGGAAAAAGGATTTTCACTGGATGATTTTGTTCGTGACTGATGATGGTGAGGTGACTGGGAGGTGATACCGGGTACAGGACTTTAGTTTTCAGTTGATTCTTACAGTATAAGGGGGTTAAACAATGAATTACGATTACCAGACCATTAAAACAGAGAAAATGGAAAAAGGAATATTGCTAGTGTCGCTTAACCGGCCGGAAAAGTATAATGCCATGAATATGCTTATGTTGAACGAATTAAACGACCTGTGGCTCAAGCTGAAAAGGGATCTTGAGACCCGGGTCGTTATTTTGAAAGGTGAAGGCGAAAAGGGCTTTTGTGCCGGTATGGAAGTGGCGGATATTATTAAGCCCCAGGTAATGGCTGATATTCCAGCTATGTATGACCTGCAGATGCCTATTGGCGAGCTGCAGATAAATATGAGGAATTGTCCCCAGCCCATTATTTGTGCGGTACACGGGGCTGCTGCCGGGGCTGGTTTCAGCTTTGCCATAGCTTCTGACATACGGGTGATCTCTCCTGATGCCCGCTTTTCCGCTGCCTATGTCAATGTTGGATTGGCTGGAGCCGATATGGGCAGCAGCTATTTCCTGCCCCGCATCATCGGTAGTGGACGGGCCTATGAATTCCTATACACCGGGGCTTGGATGAATGCTGAGGAAGCCATGCAGCTTGGCTTTGCCTCTCGTTGTGTGGAAAAAGAAAAATTATTTGACACGGCCCTGGAAATCGCCCAGGCCATAGCTAAGAAGGATCCATTAGCGATGAAGCTTACCAAGGAAGCGGTTAACCTGAACATTGATATTGGCAGCTTGGAAGCTGCTATAGTAATGGAAAACAGGAATCAGAACATGATGATCAGCCTCCTGGCCAACCGGATGAAGAAATAATAAGGGCATAATTTGGCCGGTACCCTGTCCATTGGGAAAGTGGATGGGGTACCGGCCTTTTTGGAGTTTTTAGTGAAACGGATAACGACCGCAGCTCTAGTTTTCCCTCTTTCCTACATCCTGGTCGTTATCCTGGTTTGGCTAAAAATTGGGATTGAGTGGCATCATAAGGGAGAAAAGCACCTTGACAGCAGGTAGATAAATAAAGTTTAATAATATAGACACTATTCCCATAATAATTATTAAGGAATTAATATTAACAGAATCCGTATTTCCTCAATATATATGTTCCCGGATCTGCCAAATATAATGAATAAGGAGTTTCGCATGTTAGACTTTACTACTTTTTGGTGTTTTCGCCTGAATGCCCTGTCACGCAAAATAAGCCGCATGTACAACAACCGCTGTCTTGAACACGGGGTCACCGCCGCCCAGAGCTTTGTGATATTTGATGTCATGGATCATCCGGGTACCAGTGTGAAAGACATAGCCACCCGTATCCAATTGGATAGCCCTGCAATTACCGGGTTAATTGATCGTTTGGTCAGAGAAGACCTGGTGGAGAGAAAGGAAGATCCGGAAGACCGCCGCAGTCTTAAAATTTATCTTACCGAAAAAGGTCAGGAACTGGCGGAAAAGAACCTGGTTCCAATGGCCCATGAATTTAATAAATATATAAGGCAGCTGGTTGAACCGCAGGTTTCCCAAATATTCCAACATTCTCTGGATCTTATAGACAAACAACTGAACAAGAACAGCAACTAGGAGGAACCGTTGTTTTACTCTGCAGACAAAAAGCCCAGGAAAAGGAATTATTATCCCGGGCATTTGCTGTCCGGGTTTTGTATTCAAATAGCTGGAATCTTCTTCTTGTTGTCTTTTTCAGATATGATATTATTTATTTATAACGAGGTGAAAATGTTTCCCGCTTCTTTAAGTGGCTGGTTTCCATTAACAAAGCAGTCGGCGATTAATAATCTCCCGCCTCGTTGCAGTGGTGTGTTGAAACTGCTTCGTAGTTTCTTCCGATACTTAAAAGCAATGACTAATATCTAAACTAAATCAGCAACAAAAGCAAATGGCAGGATATTAAAAAGGCTATAAGGGGGTTGTATATTGTGGATTTTAATCTAAGCAAGGAGCAGTCGTTAATTCAACAGATGGCCCGGGAGTTTGCGGAGAAAAGCATAGCTCCCGCAGCCAAACAGATTGACGAGGAGAGCAAGATTCCCGAGGAGATTTTAGCCGGAATGGCGGAGCTGGACCTTTTTGGCATTCCCTTCCCGGAAGAGTACGGCGGAGCCGATGGGGGTTATGATGGCTATGTCCTGGCTATGGAGCAGATTGCCAAGGTTTCCGGCGGTGTAGCTATGACCATGGCTGCTCATACCCTGGGTTTGGGGGCCATATCCGCCTTTGGAACCGAAGAACAGAAGAAAAAGTACATGATTCCAGGCTGCAAGGCCAAGCACATCGTATCATTCGCTTTTACCGAACCGGGAACCGGTTCTGACCCCAAACAGATTACCACTACCGCCGTAAAACAGGGTGATTTCTATATACTTAACGGAACCAAGCGTTTTATTTCCAATGCCAATTATCCTGGAGCCATGGTGGTTTTTGCCCGCGAGACGGAAAGCGGGGAAGTGACTGCCTTCATTCTCGACAAGTGGGCCGAAGGCTACTCCATATCGGAGCCCTGGGAAAAAATAGGCATGCATGGGGGACAATTACTGGATGTATATATGAAAGATGTAAAAGTACCGGCGGATAACCTGCTGGGCAAAATAGGGCAGGGTTTTCCCATTTTACTGCTGGGTATTGCCCTGGGCAAGATTGGCACCAGTACCGCGGCCCTGGGAGGAACCCTGGCAGCACTGGAGGAGGCCAGCAAATATGCCCGGGAAAAAACCCACCGGGGCCAACCCATAGCGAAATTCCAGGCCATTCAGCTTAAAATCGCCGATTTAGCCATCAAGTATGAAACCGCGCGCTGGTTGTGCTACCGCCTGGGCTGCCTGGCCAATGACATAAAAGATCCGGGCAAATTTGCCGCTGAGGCTGCTCTGGTTAAGGCTTATTGCGGCGACAATGTGGTGGATGCGGCGCGTATAGCGGTTGACGTGCACGGTTCTTACGGACTTATGAGAGATTATACTATTGAACGGGTCTATCGTGATGCCATAATTGGGCCGGAAATTGAAGGGGTAGCCGATATGCAAAAATTGATTGTGGCGTCTTCTATTTTGAGAAGCAAAGGTTAAAGATAATAGTATTGTAGAGTTCCTTTATTCGGGGAGATAAATACGGAAACCCCAGGAGGTGAAGCTTATATGGAGAAATTCGATGTAATCATAGTGGGAGCCGGTCTGGCAGGTCTGGCGGCAGCCTATACCCTGGCCGGGGAAGGCCTGGAGGTACTGGTACTGGAAAGGGGTGACTACCCCGGAGCCAAGAATGTGACCGGCGGGCGTCTCTATCTTAACCCGGTCCGCGAGTTATTTCCTGATTTGTGGAAAAAAGCACCCCTGGAGCGATTTATCAGCCATGAAGGAGTAACTATAATGAGCCGGGAGCGCTCGGTGACCATTAATTATGAAGGAGACGAGCTGCGCCAGGAGCCCTACCAGAGCTACAGCATCCTTAGAGCCAGGTTTGACCGCTGGTTGGCCAAACAGGCGGAAAGAAAAGGAGCCATGCTGGTGGACAAGACCCGGGTGGATGATTTGATAAAAGTGGATGGCCGGGTAAGCGGGGTAGTAGCCGGAGGGGATGAGCTCTATGCTGATGTAGTAATTGCTTGTGATGGTGTACTGTCCCTGGTAGCGGAAAAAGCCGGCCTGCGCCAGCCGGGTAAGCCGGAAGATTATGCCGTGGGCTTCAAGGAAATCATTGAGTTGGACCAGAAGCTTATTAATGAGCGCTTTGGCCTGGAGGGCAATGAAGGCCTGGCCCGTATGTTTATGGGAGAGGTAACCCGGGGCAAGTTCGGCGGAGGCTTTCTTTATACCAATAAGGATAGTATCAGCCTGGGCATAGTGGTGGGCATCAAGGATTTGATGCAAGGCCAGCCGGCCGTACAGGCTCCCTTGCTCTTGGACGAATTTAAACAACGCCCGGAAATAGCGGTTTTAATAAGAGGCGGGGAGACCGTGGAGTATTCCGCCCATGCCATTCCGGAAGGAGGCTACCAAGCCATGAGCAAACTTTTCGGGGATGGTATTCTACTGGCCGGTGATGCCGCTGGTTTTTCCATGAACATCGGGGTTACAGTTAGAGGCATGGAATATGCCCTGGCCTCCGGTTATTATGCGGCTCAGGCTGTGCTTGCGGCCAAAAAGGCGGAAGACTTTAGTGCCCGGGGACTGGCAGTATACCAGGAACTCCTGGGGCAAAGTTTTGTTATGGAAGACTTCAAGAATTTCCAGAAAGCACCTCACGCTCTGGAAAATCCCCGCTTATTCCAACATTACCCGGAAATGTTGGGAAATATGATGCGGGATATATATGCTGTTCCTGCCGGCCCCAAGAATCGGCTCTACCCGACTATAAAGCAATACCTTGGCTTTAGCGAGTTGTGGTCGATGTTGGGGGATGCGAGGAAGGTGATGAAAATATGAGTGAAATATTAGGATTGAAAGCCAAGCTGGGATTGGATGTTTTTAAAGCCGATAAAGAAGCTCATATAAAGATCAGGCCAGGTATGGAGAAAGATGCACGCTTGAAACGGGCGGTTCTGGTATGCCCGGCCGGGCTTTACAGCGAAAATTCCGAGGGTGCCGTTGAATTTACCATTGATGGATGCCTGGAATGCGGCACTTGCCGCCTGGCTTGCGGTACCGAGGTCTTGGAATGGAATTATCCCGGCGGCGGAAGCGGAGTACAATTTCGCTTCGGCTAAGAAATATAGTAGGGGGATAGAAGGATGAATGTTGTAGTAGCTATGAAACAAATACCTGATTTGCAGCAAATAAGGATTCGTAACCGGCAGCCCGTATTGGAAGATATCCCCTGGACCATGGGGGCTATAGACAAGAACGCCCTGGAGGCTGCGGTGCAGATTAAAGAAGCCCAGGGGGGGAAGGTGGTCTTGCTTTCCGCCGGTAACGAGGAACTGGAAGATACGGCCAAGGAAGCTTTGGCCGCCGGAGCAGATGAAGCTCTGCTCATCATCGATGATAAGCTGGATGAGATGGGCAGTGCGGAAATAGCCAAAATACTGGCTGCAGCCATCCAGCGCATAGAGAAGATAGACTTGATTATCTTTGGCGAGGGCAGCGGAGACAACTATTCCGGCCAGGTAGGCTCGCGAGTGGCGGAAATCCTGGGCCTGCCTCAGGTGGGTTATGCTTCCGCTATTGAGGTTCAAGGAGAAAGCTTGCGGGTAAGCCGTTCCCTGGAAGACGGTAAGGAGTTGGTGGAAATAGGACTGCCAGCGGTGATAACGGTCATTTCCGGGATTAATGAGCCGCGCATAGCTTCCGTAACCCAGATACTAAAAGCCGGGAAAAAACCTAAGGAAATTCTGGACCTAAGTGATTTAGCTTTGGACCTGGGTGAGATCTGCCCGGTAAAGACCGAAAGCAACCTGGCTCCCGAGAGTGACCGCAAACGGGTAGCCGTCAAGAGTGTTGACGAACTGGTAGCGGCCCTTAAGGGCGAAAACCTGATCGGGAGGTAGCAGAGATGGCAGGAATATTAATTTATAGTGATAAAGACAAGCTGGCTCGAGAATTATTGACTGTGGCCGGTTTAATTGCTGATGCTCGGGGTTGGGAAGTAAAGGCGGCTTGTATAAACAATGCCAGACAATGCCAGCTCTTATCGGCTGCCGGAGCCAGGGTATATCAAATAGAAAACCCGGCAGTGCTTCCGGCTGATGCCGCCAATGTGGCGGTGGCCTTAAAAGAGGCTTGCGGGAAGCTGGACTGTTCCATAGTATTGCTATCCTCTGACCGCCGGGGCCGCGAACTGGCCGGGCGTCTGGCCCAGGTTCTGGGAGCGGGTTGCCTGACGGATATTTCCGCAGTCAAGGTGGAAGGGGAGCAGATTCATTGCCAGCGTAATGCGCTGGGCGGGGCTACCGTAGCCACCCAGTATATAGATGGGGAAAAGCAGGTGCTGGCTATAGTGCCGCGGGCTTTTGCCCCGGCTCCGGATCGGGATGGCGGCAGTATTGATGAACTGCAAGTGGAAGTCCCACCTTCCCGGATTAAATTACTGGAATTCCAGGCCAAGGACAGCAGCAGTGCAAATATAGAAGAAGCTCCGGTGCTGGTGGTGGCAGGACAGGGCTTGAACAGCCAGGAAGACCTGGCTGCGGTGGAAAGCCTGGCGCAGAAGCTCGGAGGAGAACTGGCCTGTTCCAAACCGCTGGCTACAGATAAGAAATGGCTGCCTGAAGACAGGGTCATTGGGCTCTCTGGCAAGAAGTGCCAGCCGGATCTGGCTGTTTTGCTGGGTATTTCCGGACAGGTGCAGTTTACGGTGGGCATCCGTGATGCCCGGGTGATTGTGGCGGTCAATTCCGATGAAAATGCTTATATACACCAAATGGCTGACTATTCTATGGTGGCCGATTTGCACCAGATAGTCAAAGAGCTAAATGATGCCCTTGCTTAAAAATATTTTGGTACTGCAAAAGACATAATATTATTCTGCTTGCATAAATATTCCGCTCCAGCGTCCTTAATAGCGACCGCAGGGAGCATCAGTTGTGCCCGACAGGGCGCTACGCATGGGCAACACCAACGGCTTGTCCCGCGGCTCAAGGGGTACCGCGCCAATCTCCCGTCCATGGGAGTTAGCGCGCTTGCGACATCCTGGCGCTCGCCCCCTTTCGCCTGCTCGTCTTAGCCGGTGCAACCTTAATAGTAACATCCGAAGGATGGAACATCAGGAGTACCCACAGGGTGAAGCATCCATGCTTCGCCAACGCTCGCTTTGCATATTTATGCAACCCCATGCAACAAAAAAGGGGTTTTGCAGTATAGCCTGTTTTATAATGCGTTTTGAGAGCCCCCTGTTAAGGGGGCTTATTTTTTTCTATCTCGTTTTCCTTGCTCTTGCTTCCTCCCTGGTATATATTTTTATACGAGGCGAAATGCGTCCCAATCAGGCTGGTGTTGGCAGCAAGAGGAAGGTTGTGAAGGGAATGGAAATAACTCTAGGCTTCTTGGCCTTAAGTATCTTTTTACTTTATTCCGTTTACTTCATTAAAATCATCAAAGGTAATCCGGAGAGCTTTGAACTGGATCTGCTTAACTCTTTGGCTAATTGGATGATAGAGAAGGGAGCCAAGAGCCAGGTCCGCATATGGATGATGCTTCTTTTATCCCTTCTATTGGAAGCAAGCTACTTTTTACTGGTAATCTTGATAGTAGCCAATCCCGTTATGCTTGGTTTTACGGTGCTTTTTGCCACCTTTGAACTGCTTCATTTACTCGTTCTTGGATTAGCCTTCAAGCGTTTTTTCCAGGGACAAAAAGTGCTAAAAGAAGTCTTCAACTGGAAAATGGAAAGAAGCAGTGCCCTCTTATTTTTTACCTATTCCCTGCTGGTACTCATTAACCTTTGGTGGATATAATTAATCCACTTCAGCCCCATCATTGGAAAAAACGGGATTGGAGAGCATAAGGGGAATAAAATTATCGTTCTTTTGTATGCCAATAATCCCATAATAACTAAGCTGGGAACTGGATTTGAAGTAGCAGGTCCCGTCCAGTTCCTCTACGGGTAATTCAAGGGTATTTGAGCTGGAACCGGATTCGTGTAATCGTATAGCCAATGAATTTACCCCAATATTAGGACCATATTTTTCTTCAAGCTGTTTCCAACGCTTAGGATTAATTCTCCAGTAAGCCAGGATATAACCGGGATGAGAGCTTAAATGGAGTACATTACTGGTTTCCTCTTCTGGTTCCAGGTATTTGAACAATTCCTGAGCGGTCTCCAGGTGAAAATCGATTTCTTCCCGTTCTTCATTTTTTTGGCGTGTATCCAGGCTGGAAATTACCCAGTAGAGCATAAGTGCCACCACCAGGGTTAAAAGAAAAATATAAAGTATTGGACTCAAAACTTGTCAACCTCCTTCGCTTTAATAGTTTTTCCTTAAAGCAGCGAAAAAATAAGATGTATAATTAAAGAGAATGGAAAGGGGGATTTTCTTGGAAGGGATTAATGGACAGCAGCTTAAGTGGAACTGGTTGGAGCCAATACTGGTGTATTTGGGAATATTGTTCTCCGGCTTGCTGTTTAGTTTTTGTAGTGAAGAAATAGCCTTTTTAATGCTGGCCATAGGGATGCCGCAGACAGAAATGGCTTTTTTTGCGGTAGCTTATATTTTTCAATTTCTGGTTACAGTTTTATTGGTTCTTTTTCTAAGTGTTTTTGTTAATAATGCCGGCTTGAATGACCTGGGTCTTAAAAATACCAGCTGGAGCAACTACTGGCGTTATGGAATTATGGGTGGCTTACTATTAATGTTGCTGGTACTGTTGCTGGGACTACCCATCAATTACCTGCAGCCCGATATAAGGCCCCAGGTTTTTGAAGAGATGCTCCGTTCGGTTCAAGGCGGTTCTGAGTTCATAATTTTGCTGCTAATGGGGGCAGTGCTGGCACCGGTTTCCGAAGAACTCTTTTACCGGGGAATGATATACCCGGTGGTAAGGGGCTACCTTGGCCCTCTATGGGGAGCAATTGCAGCGGGTTTGATTTTTGGCCTGGCCCATTGGGATTTTTGGCGTACTATACCACTGGCGGTAGGTGGTGCCGTACTCTGCTATTTTTATGAAAAAACCGGGAGCATCCTGGTTACTATGCTGGCCCATGGGGTATGGAACGGAGTAATGGCGGTTATTATTTATTTTAGCCTGATTAATGTGTAACCCCGCTCGCTTGTCAAGCAGAGGTAGTATGTGTAAAATATTTTTTGGAGCGGTAGATAGTGATGTTTTGCTAAAATTCATATTTGATGGAGGATGATGTAAATGCCGGTTTATGACTATCGCTGTGAAAACTGCGGCTGTTTTGAAAAGATGCAGAAAATTACGGAAGAAGCACTGAGCGAGTGCCCCAGTTGTGGAGGCAAGGTGCAAAGGTTGATAAGTAAAAATGTAGCCATTGTCTTCAAAGGTTCAGGTTTTTATGCCACTGATAACCAGCAGCAACTTAAAAATAAAGCTCGGGCCATGAATAAAGAAAGGCAAAAGGATAACGAGGCTTTGCTGGATGGGGATGTAAAATCCTTCGTCAAGCAATCTGATAGCAGCGATAAAAAAATTGCGGAAGCTTGATTCCCTTAAAGGGGAATCTTTTTTTATGTAGAAATAGTAAAATAGGGCAATTAAGAGTAAAAACGGATATGACCGCTATATGCTTGGCCCCGGGACTGGGTGGAAAGTTCCTGAGGCCGATTATCCGGTAGGAATTTGCGGGAATTGCCACAAATATTGGAATAGCAGGTGGGCCGCGTGGATATAGGCGATATGAAGGTTATTAATATCGTGGAGGAACTGGTGTGGGAATGCTTTAAGGAAATAATGGAGCACCGCCCGGGAATATGCCGTTGTGACCGCTGTGTGGCTGATGTCTGTGCGCTAGCTTTGAACAAGATGAAACCTCGTTATGTGGCCAGTAACAAAGGCGAAACCATCTCCAAAGCCGCTTTTTTAGAAAAAGAATTAAAGATAAAGCTGCTGGTTGCCGTGGCTGATGCGGTGGAGAGAGTAAATGCCAATCCCCGGCATGAAATGGAGTAGAAAATGAAAGAGATAATAATTTACACTGATGGGGCTTGTTCGGGAAACCCGGGACCGGGAGGCTGGGGAGCCGTACTTATATATGGAGAGCATCAAAAAGAAATTGCCGGGGCTGAAGCTGATACCACCAACCAGCGTATGGAATTGATGGCGGTAATAGAAGCTTTGAAGGCTATAAAGGGCAGCGGTTGGGAGATCAGGGTTCATTCCGACAGCGCCTATTTTATAAATGCAATTCAAAAGGGTTGGCTGGAGAATTGGCAAAGGAATGGCTGGAAGAACAGCAAAAAAGAGGACGTGGCCAACCAGGATCTATGGAAAGCACTTATTCCCTTGCTGCGAAAGAATCGGGTACGAGTAGAAAAGGTTAAAGGTCATTCCGGCGACAGGTGGAATGAACGCTGTGACCAGTTGGCCCGTAATGCCATAAAAGGCTTGGGCTAAGTAGTAATGCGGTAAATTTATAGTCTGCGAATGACTCTGCAAAAACCCCTTTTTGTTGCATAGGGTTGCATAAATATGCAAAGCGAGCGTTGGCGAAGCATGGATGCTTCACCCTGCACCCTGCGGGCACTTCTGATGCTCTCTGTGGTCGCTATTTAGGTTGCACCCTGTCGGGTACGCCTGATGCTCCCTTCGGTCGCTATTTAGGTTGCTGAGCGGAATATTTATGCAAGGAAATGCATATTTATACTTTTTGCAGTAGAAGTAAAACTTGTCATGTTTTGTGGAGGGTAACTCGTGAAGAAGCTGGAACTATATAGCGGAACGGAACAGGGAAGACCGGCGGTAGGCATTAGAATAGGAGGAGAAGCCAGTATTCAGGATTTGCTGGATCTCTGGCAACCTCTCTGTGATGACAGCGAGCTGTTCAAATCCTATGCCGCCGATAACCACGCTGCTTGCCGGGGGTGCTTGCATAATTGCTGCCAGACGGCTTATGTAATTCCCGATTTTATTTCCTTTAAAAAGATGGCCGCTCATTTGCACTTGACTTATAAGGAATTCCTCTCCGCTGACTTTTTTGATGCGGAGAAATTGGAAGCGGGAATTATTCGGATGAAGCCCAATCCCTGCATATTTTTACGGGATAATATCTGCAGTATTTACCCCTGGCGCTCTCTCATCTGCCGTTTTTATATCTGTTGCCAGTTGATGGGGGATAGCGAGCAGCTGATCTATTCCATCTGCTGGAGCGGGTCGGCGGCCACCCAGCTCTTTGCCGAACAAGAAGGACTCATCAACAGCAACGGAAGCGGAGCTTTGAGCAGTTTTGATTTGATGTTTAAAAGGCTAATGGACGAGTACCGCTTTGATCCCCGGGTTCAGCTTTTCTTACAGGCCGATGATTACCGCGATATTCCTCTCTCGGCTTTTACTGCTGCCGATATTTAAAAATCCTTCAACAATATTGCAAGATTCTGGCTTTTCAGCTTTTTTTCCTGCTCGTGCAGGATTTTGAGCCGGGGAAAGGAATATATAAAGTTGGTGCATTTTTTGATTTTGGAGGTGAGAAAACTCGAATTTTAGTAATAATTATGAAATGATGATAAAGGGAGGTAAAAAATTGATAAGGGGAAGAAAATCGAGATGGGCCATGCTGCTCTGCCTGCTACTGGCCGTGGCGTTGCTCGCCGGCTGCAGCAGCAACAAGGAAGCAGCCGAGGGCAATAAGGATGCGGACAAGAGCCAGGAAGAAGCAATCAAACTGGGTTTCCTGGGAGCAACTACCGGTGATGTGGCCAACTATGGCATTCCCGGTAAAAAGGGAATGGAAATGGCTATTGATGATTTGAACGCCCAGGGTGGTATATTAGGTAAGAAGGTAGAAGGGGTCTATGAAGATAATAAAGGTGAAAATTCAGAAATAGCTCTGATTGCCACCAAATACATTACCAGGGATAAAGTTGTGGCCATGGTGGGTGATCCCTGTACCGGTCTAACCAAAGTAGCTGCTGATATAGCTCAAAAGAACAAAGTAGTTATATTTTCCGCCGGGGCTACGGGCACCGGTGTGGTAGAAATTGGGGATTATGTATTCCGCAACACCCTTTTGGACCAATTCGCCGTTCCTTCCGTGGTTGATTGGATGATGAACAGCAAGGGATGGAAGAACTTTGCCATAATAACTTCGCTTAATATTGGCTATAGCACCGCCCTGACCCCGGTTTTCCAGGAAGCCATCAAGGCCAAAGGCGGGAAGATTGTAATTGAAGATACCATAAATAATGGGGAAACGGATTTCACCGCCCAGATTACCAAACTGAAGAATGCCGGGGCGGATGTTCTGGTATTTACCGGCTACTACCGTGAAGCAGCCCTGTTGCAAAATGAAGCCAAAAAACAGGGATTGGATATCACCCTCTTAGGTGGGGATGGCCTTTATGGACACGACTTGATTA
Organism: Syntrophomonas wolfei subsp. methylbutyratica; assembly: GCF_001570625.1. Classification (GTDB taxonomy): domain Bacteria; phylum Bacillota; class Syntrophomonadia; order Syntrophomonadales; family Syntrophomonadaceae; genus Syntrophomonas; species Syntrophomonas methylbutyratica. The sequence continues at coordinate 166,654 of NZ_BBQT01000004.1, forward strand.
AACTGGGCAAAGATGCGGTGGAAGAAAAGGTAATATACTATTGCGGCTTCAGCAGTGATCAGCCCAGTCCCGAGACAGACGCTTTTATCAAAAAGTATGTAGAAAGATTTAAGGAACAACCGGATATGTTCTCCGCCCAGTATTATGATGCAGTTATGATCCTGGCCAAAGCCATGACCGATGCCAAGAGCACCGACCCTGCAGTGTTTAAGGACGAACTGGCCAGGTTAAAGGATTATCCGGGAGTATCTGGAAACACTACCTTCAGGGCCGATCGGGAACCAATAAAGAGCCCGATTTGTCTCATTACGGTTAAAGACGGAGAATTCTTCCTCCTGGAAAAGATTCCAGTAAAAGTTCAGTAAGCCTGAATAAATAATGGAGTGCAGTGATAGCCCGCCCTCTGGGCAGGCTATCACCTAACTTTTAGGGGTATTGTAAAAAGGCCCTGAGGGACTTTTTTACAATAACCCTAAAAAATTTACAACAATAATCGCGCCAAGCGTCAGGGAGGAAATTTATGTTCTGGGAACAATTGCTGAACGGTCTGACCCTGGGAAGCACCTATGCCTTGATTGCCCTGGGTTATACCATGGTTTACGGAATAGTCCAACTGATTAATTTTGCCCATGGTGAGATTTATATGTTTGGAGCTTTTGCCGGGCTTATTCTGGTTTCATTCTTCGGTTTCAACTTGATAGCAGCTATGCTGGCAGCCATGCTTTTCTGCATGCTCTTGGGGATTTTGGTTGAAAGAATCGCCTATCGCCCCCTCCGGGGCAAGTCCTCCCGCCTTTCGGCACTGATCAGTGCGATTGGAGTATCTATTTTTCTTTCCACCCTGATGGCCCTGATGGCTGGAACCAATACCCATCGCTACCCGGAAGTGATTGCCCATCAGTCTTACCATCTGGGCTCCCTGGATCTTTCCCTAATGCAGATACTCATTCTGGCGGTTTCGGCTCTGTTAATGATCGGCCTGCAATTCATGGTGCAGAAGACCCGTATAGGCAAAGCTATGCGGGCCTGTTCGCAGGATCTGGACGCTTCCTATCTGATGGGGATTAATGTCAACCGGGTTATTTCTTTCACCTTTGCCGTAGGATCGGCTCTGGCAGCTGCCGGGGGGGTAATGGTAGGGGTGTATTACAACGCGGTTTGGCCCTATATGGGAATGATGGCCGGCTTAAAAGCCTTTGCGGCAGCGGTGATGGGGGGAATCGGCTCCATACCGGGAGCGATGATCGGTGGTTTGAGCCTGGGGATAATGGAAATAATGGGGGTGGCCTACCTTTCCTCCTCCTATAAGGATGCTATTGCTTTCGGCATGTTAATTCTGGTTTTATTGATTCGTCCCCAGGGCTTGATGGGGCAGAAGATATCGAAGAAGGTGTAATAGTGAATGGTCTGGATGCAGCAATAACCCAATACATTGATCCCTATTACCTGCGCATAATGATTTTGCTGGGAATAAATATTATCCTGGCCCTGGGCTTGAACCTGATTACCGGTGTTACCGGCCAGTTATCCATGGGCCATGCCGGATTTATGAGTATTGGCGCTTATACCTCGGCCATTCTTTCCATGCAATTTGGCTTTTCCTATCTCATGGCACTACTTGCCGGGGCTGCGGTAGCGGCGTTTTTTGGCTTTTTGATCGGCATACCCACCCTGCGTCTGGAAGGCGACTACCTGGCTATGGTTACTATCGGTTTTGCCGAAATCATACGGGTATTTTTTCTTAATTTTGAACCCGGAGGCAAAGCAGTGGGATTATCGGGTATTCCCCAGCACACTAACTTCATTACCGTGTGGCTTATTGCTCTGCTCATTATCGCCCTTAATACCCGTTTGTTAAAATCCCGTATGGGGCGGGCCTTTTATGCCATCAGGGAAAACGAGATAGCCGCTGCATCGACCGGGATTGACACCACTCGCTTAAAAATACTGGCCTTTACTGCCGGTTCTTTTTTAGGCGGCCTGGGGGGAGGCCTGTACTCTCATTATATGTATTATATTAATCCGCAGGATTTCGGCTTTATGAAGTCGATTGAGCTTTTAAACATGGTTATACTGGGTGGAATGGGGAGCATTCCCGGTACCATTCTGGGTTCTTTTATACTTACCCTGGCCCCGGAAATGCTGCGTATTGTGGCGGAATACCGGCTTCTCTTCTACGGAGCCCTCTTGGTGATTCTGATGATTTTCCGTCCCAATGGGATTTTAGGCGATGTCCGCATATATGACCTTAAAAAGCGCTGGGGGCGAAAAGAGGTGAAAACATGCCAGTCTTGACCCTGGAAGGAATCAGCCAGGAGTTCGGAGGTTTGAGGGCCCTGGATGGGGTGAATATGGTGGTGGAAGAAGGGGAGATTTTCGGTATTATCGGCCCTAATGGGGCGGGTAAAACCACTCTGTTTAATATTATCACCGGTATATATGTTCCCAGTGAAGGCGATTTGATTTTTAAGGAACGCAGGATCAACCGGATGGCCACCCATAATATCGCGCGCTTGGGCATAGGGCGGACTTTTCAAAATATTCGTCTTTTTAATAAGCTTTCGGTTCTGGACAATGTGCGGGTCGGCAGCCACGGCATCAGCCGCAGCGGTTTCTTTAAAAGCCTCCTGGGACTGCCCTCCATGCTGCGGGAAGAAAAGGAGATTAAGAGCCGGGCTGAGGAATTGCTGGAGCTGGTAGGTCTTTATGATAAGAAGATGGAATATGCCGATAACCTGGCCTATGGGGAGCAAAGGCGGCTGGAGATTGCCCGGGCCCTGGCATTAAAGCCCAGTTTATTATTGCTGGACGAGCCTGCCGCCGGGATGAACAGCGGGGAAAAGGTCGAGCTGATGAAATTTATTGAGCAAATCAGGCAGGAAATGAAGCTTACTATTTTGTTGGTGGAGCATGATATGAGCCTGGTGATGACTATATGTGAGCGTATCGCTGTGCTGGATTACGGAAGAAAGATTGCCGAGGGTCCACCGGAGGAAATAAAAAATGATGAAAGGGTAATACAGTCGTATCTGGGAGTTGGGGCATGAGACCGGTTTTTATATATCTTTTGATTTTCTTTTCCGTGCTCTGTATGGCCACATCATCTATTATTATAAGGTTTTCCGCCGCGCCCGCCATGATAATTGCCCTCTATCGCGTAGTTTTCACTGCTGGCCTGGCAGCCCTGCTGGGAAGCCGGGATATCTTTCCCAATATCAAGAAGATGCCCCGCCGGGATTTTATTCTAATTATAATAGCGGGGTTCTTCCTGGCCCTGCATTTTGCCTTCTGGATCAGCTCCCTCAACTATACCAGCATTCCCAGTTCGGTGCTTTTTACCAACCTGCAGGTGATTTTTGTTTTGCTTTTTTCCATTTTTATTCTCCGGGAAAAGATGAAACAGCAGGTGATAGCCGGTATAATAGTAGCCGTTTTGGGCAGCAGCCTCATTGCCGGCGGTGACCTGGGTTCAGGACGAATTTATGGAGATATGCTGGCTTTGCTGAGTGGTTTTTTTGTTGCCGTTTATTTTATCATCGGACGCTATGTGCGGGTGCGGGTAGATGTTTGGCCTTATACCTCTATGGTAGCGCTGGTGGCGGTTCTGGTATTGCTCCCGGCTTCGGCCCTGGCTGGCTTGCCTTTGGTTTCCTATCCCCCACGGGAATGGATTTTGTTTTTATTGCTGGCCCTGGGACCGGGCCTGGCTGGCCACGGGATTCTCAACTGGGCTTTAAAATATGTAAAGGCTCCCATTGTGGCAGTATCAATACTGGGAGAATCAGTGGGAGCCAGTATACTTGCTTTTTTGGTCTTTGGCGAGCTCTTGCTCTGGTACCAAATGATAGGTGGAGTCCTCATCCTCCTGGGCATTTATGTGGCGGCCGTCAATGAGGCCCGCAGCGGGGAGCAGCATTTAAGACGGAAGACGGAAGACAGAAAACGGAGGGTGGAAAACGGAGGACGGAAGACGGAGAATGTCGGTGATTAGAAGGAGCGCTAACTCATCGGAGGTTGTGGCCCGGCACTTGGGCAAAATTACTTCGAGTTAAATAGATATAATTGACACTGAGTGCCGGGCCCTGGGGGGTTAGCGAAAATTCACGGGGACAAGGGACCTGTCCCCGTGTCCCAGGCCGGTTAAATATTTTTATTTATAAAGTGTGGTCAAACGGGTGCCGGGGAAATACTGTCCCACGATTTGCTTGGCCTTTTTACCTTCCTTGGCCATGGTATAAGCTCCCCATTGTTCCATCCCGCAGCCGTGACCCCAGCCGCTGCCTTTAAAGACGATATTATTGCCCTCTGCCTTAACACTGCTTAATACCGTGGAATACAAGCGGTCAAAGCCTATTTTCTCGCGGAGCATGGCAGCAGGCATGGAAGTCTTGCCGGCGCTTATGGTCAGAGCACGGCCGGAAGGACCTCTCTTGCTGATTCTTATATCATCCAAAGGACCGGCTTTAGCCCCCATAATATTTTTCACTTCCCAGCGGGGCACTTTTACTGTCCAGCTTTTGTATTTAGCCGGGGCATATTTCATACCATTGGTCTTTACTGGAACGATATAGGCTGAGGCTTTATTCTTTAATTTCGGAAAGCCTTCGCTTATGCTGGCGGTCTTGTCTTTGGATAGAGAGTGGAAGAGAGCATAAACGAACTTGCCATTATAGGTAAGAACCTGACCCCGGGTGGCATTTACCGCTTTGGAGATAGCCGGGGTAATTTTCTTTTCATCGTAGGCTTGAAATTCTGTATGGTCATCACTGGCATCGGTATTATGCTTTTGCCGAGTGCCGTTTTCATATTCCAGAAGGGCCAGGGTCATGGTTCGAGCTACAATCGCTTGGGCTTTCAGTGCTTCCGGGGGATATTTAGGTCCGATTTCTGCTGCCACAACCCCTTTCAGGTACTCTTCCAGTTTTAAATTCTGTTTTTCTCCGGTAGCTTTTCGAAATAGAGTGATATTTGGTTCTGTCTTATATTTACTTACCTCGCGAGCCATTTTTACTGATTTTAAGGGTTTGGGGGCCGGCTTTTGTGCTTGCTTCTGGCAGCCGCCGACAAAGGCCAGGAAACAAACAAGCAAGATAGAGACTAGGATTGCCAGACACTTATTCTTCCTCAACAAGCAGATCGCTCCTTTACTTTTCGATTAGTTTACCCTGCGGACAATATGCCTATGTCTGGCAAACTCAGGGACTTTTCGACTGGGCAAGACAAGGATATTGATATATAATAGGATGTCAAGGGGGACGGTCCTTTTGACACGCTTTTAACACGGTAACCCCTACACCTTACTCCTTACTTTTCTTACTAAAATGGGAATTAGGAGGGACCTGCTTGCAAATTGTGCTGGTGGAGCCGGAAATCCCGCAGAATACGGGAAATATCGCCAGAACTTGTGCTTTAACCAAAACGGCTCTACACCTGGTCAAACCTTTGGGTTTTTCACTGGCCGACCGTTTTTTAAAAAGAGCCGGTCTTGACTATTGGGATAAGGTTGAGATACAACTATGGGAAAGCTTTGGGGATTTGCTGGAGGCAAATCCGGGGGCAGTATTTTTTTTGGCCACTACCCGGGCAGGACAAGCCTACCATCAGGTAAGTTACCCTCAAGATAGCTGGCTGGTATTCGGGCGGGAAAGCAGTGGATTACCTGTTTCTATTTTAAAAAGCTTTCCCGATACCCAGATTCGCATCCCTATGCAGGACATCGGCCGTTCTCTTAACTTGTCCAATTCGGTAGCCATTATATTATACGAAGCATTGAGACAGAATTCATTCCCGGGTTTACTATAACTGGCAAATATCTTCTATAAATGAAAAGACAAAAAGAAAAACCCCGGTAGGGGTTTTTGTTTATTAATAATCGTAGCGTTGCATTTAGTCGTCTGCAGGAATCGGGGCTTCTACAGGGCAGACATCAGCGCAAGATCCACATTCTGTGCACAGTTCAGGGTCGATTTCAAATTTATCTTCACCCTCACTAATGGCTTCTACCGGGCATTCATCTACACATATTCCGCAAGAAATACATTCGTCTGTGATGATATAGGACAACAGGCTCCCTCCTTTACTGTAATAAAACTATAAGAATTATAATTAACGAGTTTTTGTTTGTCAATTTTATTTGCCGGAGAACAGCCGTTGTTGCATATGTGTTAAGCAGCACAAATATCTGCTAAAATATTATTCATTGAATGGGAGTGAATAAAAAACCACAGGTTTTTATTCACATCTACCCCGTGAGCACGAGTAGCAGACGAGGTGCGAACGGCTGGTAGCCCTTCTGTCAGGGATGGCGAGCCGTTAGGCGAAGCCGGAGTCCGCATCCTACGACTGAATGGCCATAGGACTTTTAGTCGCAAGAGTATTATTTCTTGTATCTATTTATTATTGACTCCACTGCGAAAACCCCTTTTGTTGCATAAGGGTTGCATAAATATACAAAGCGAGCGTTGGCGAAGCATGGTTGCAACGCCCGGCGAAGGCGAGCAGGCGACAGGGGGCGAGCGACAGGACGTCGCGAGAGCGCTATACGACCATGGATGGGAGGTTAGCGTGTACCCCTTGAGCCGCGAGACAAGCCGCAGGTGTTGCCCATGCGAAGACTGCGAGCGGTATATTTATACAAGCCAATGAATATTAATAACTTTTTGCAGTAGAATCATTATTTCTTGTATCTATTAATGAAGAAAGTCCTTTTTTGGAAGATTAAGAAGAGGAGATAAAAGATGAAATGCGTAATAATGGCTAACGGTGAGTATGGTAGGATAGACCTTTACCATCATCTTTTTTCCAGTGCTGATTTGGTATTATGTGCTGATGGGGGGGCCAATTATGCTTTTGCTATGGGTGTAGTTCCCTCCATGATTATTGGGGACCTTGATTCCATCCGGCCCGAAGTCAGGGAGTATTTTACGGCCAAACAGGTAGAGATGAGGAAGTATCCCCGGCGTAAAGATTATACTGATACCCAGCTAGCCCTTTCCATCGCCAACAGGTTTGATGCTGATGAGATTGTTTTGTTGGGGACTCTGGGCAAAAGACTGGATCATACCCTGGCCAATATCTTTTCCAGCCTGGAACTGGCCCGGCAAGGGATTAAGATCATGCACTACTCTCCTGAATGTGTAGTATATCTGGTAACAAAAAATATAGTATTTAAAGGTTGCCAGGGTGACATAGTATCAGTTCTGACTCTCAGTGAAGAAGCACAGGGAGTATATGAGAAGGGTTTTGAGTATCAGGTTGAGGATATTGTGATGAACCTGGAAAACCCCTACGGTATATCCAATGAACTTACCGGGAAAAGTGGGGAAGTTTCCGTAAAAAAAGGGGTTTTGGCCGTGTTTCATTACCCCCAGGAAATATCCAGCCCATTTACAGAATAAGTGGAGGAAAATAATTTGGATTTAAGCTTTCTCTCCGGGGTATTTGCCAACCCCTGGGATATTATCCGCAGCCTGGTTGATATTCTTATAGTAGCTTATGTGGTTTACCGGATTTTGCGCTGGATAAGCGGAACCAGGGCGGAACAGTTGCTGAAGGGACTGGTATTATTGCTGGTCTTTTCGCTGCTGGCCAGTGCATTGGAATTGGATATGGTTAACTGGTTAATGGAAAAGCTATGGATTGTATTTGCTATTACTTTACCCATAGTGTTTCAACCTGAACTGAGGAGATTGCTGGAACAGTTAGGGCGAGGGAAGTTCTTTAGCCTGAGTACTTCGCAAGTTGAAATGGAGGAATATGAGGCTATTATTAACGAGATAGGCGAGGCTGCTGACATCCTCTCCCGCAACCGGGTAGGGGCTCTCTTGATTCTGATCCGGGAAACGGGAATTGCGGAGTATTTGGAAAGCGGTGTTGACCTTGACGCTCTGGTTTCGGCGGGGCTGCTCATAAACATTTTTGTTCCTAACACGCCGCTGCATGATGGAGCTTGCATCATCTCCAATAGCCGGATAAAAAAGGCAGCCTGTTTCCTTCCCTTAAGCGACAATCCCAATTTAGACAAGGAATTAGGGACACGCCACCGGGCTGCCCTGGGAATAACCGAGCTTTCTGATGCCATAGCGGTAATAGTCTCCGAAGAAACGGGTATTATTTCGCTGGCCCAGGAGGGCAAGATACAGCGTCACCTGGATCCCTTGAGCCTTAGAGAGATTCTGGGGAGAGAATTATTGGCCCGGGAGAAATGGAGTGATGCCGTTAAGAGGAGGTGGGTGGGTGAATTCCGCATCAAAGGACCCAAAAAAGAGAACCGGACTTAAACTGATATCCCTGATTATCGCGATCTTGCTCTGGTTGTATGTGGTCAGCCAGGGCGCTACCACTACTCCGCAAGAGCTTATTAACACACCCCTTAAATATCATAACCTGGGCGAGGGACTGACGCTTAGTGGACCGGATACGGTTTCGCTGCGCATATGGGGCTCGCTTAAAAGGAACGGCGATAATATTGCCTATGTGGATCTGAATGGTTTAGGGGAAGGGGTCTATGAGCTTCCGGTACATGTGGAGCCGGTAAGGGGAGCCATGTTCACCACAGTGGAGCCGGACAAGGTTGAAGTTGTTCTTAAAGCAGTTCAGGAAAAAGAACTGGCGATTAAGTATGAGATTTTTAAGCCTCCTTCTCCTGCTTATGAAGTCCTGGATGTAGTGATTACACCAGAAAAGTGCTTATTACAAGGAGGAGAAGATGCCATAAAAAAAGTGAAGACGGTAAAATGTCAGCTTTCCCTGCAGGACCGGGAGGGAATCACTTTCTTTTATTCCCCGTTGCTGGCTCTGGATGCCGGGGGCAGGAAAATCAATGAAGGAATACGGGTGATTCCCGAGAAAGTCAAGGTTAATGTTGTCCTCAGCCGTAAGAAGGCGGAGCAGAAGGTTGGCGTCAAGCTGCTGAGCAGCGGCAATACCGCCGAAGGTTATCAACTTCGCAACTTGCAGATGGAGCCGGATTTCGTAACTATCCTGGGAGCGGAGAGTGAAGTTGCTGGTATCCAAGAAGTAAATACTGAAGTGCTGGAACTGGAAGGGAGAAAGGAATCCTTTAGCCAGCAACTGGAATTAATGGCTCCCGAGGGAATAAAGGCTTTTCCTTCCCGGGTTTTGGTATATGTGGATATAGGTAAGATAGATGAAAAAGGGGGTAAGCAGGAATGATTATCCGCCTGAGAGAGTTGATACTGCCGCTTAATCATAGTGAAAAGCAGCTAAAGGAAGCAGCAGCTCGCCGTTTAGCCATAGCCAAAAGTGAGATCCGTTCTTTGCGTCTGGTAAGGAAGTCCATAGATGCCCGAAAAAAGAGGATTTGCTTTTCCTATATTGTTGATTTGGAAGTTGATGATAAGCTGTCTTTTCCGGAAAAAATAGCCAGAGTAATCGAGCCTGAGGAGCAGGCAGGAGCTGTCCATCTTACCCCTGGTACGGAAGGCCTGGCCCAATCACCTATCATAGTAGGGGCAGGCCCGGCCGGCCTTTTTTGTGCCCTGTACCTGGCCCGTCATGGTTATCGGCCGGTACTGCTGGAACAGGGGCAGGATATCGACCGCCGGGTTAAAAGCGTGGAGAGATTTTGGAAAAAGGCCGAGCTAAATCCCCGCTCCAATGTGCAATTTGGTGAGGGTGGAGCCGGCAGCTTTTCCGATGGCAAGCTTACCACTCGTATTGACGATAAACGCATTAGCTATGTTTTGCGTAGTTTCGTAGAGTTTGGCGCCGATGAGGAAATACTCTATATGAAAAAGCCTCATGTTGGGACTGATGCCATCCGGCAGGTAGTAAAGAATATGCGGCAGGAGATACTTGGCCTGGGTGGCGAGTGCTATTTTGATGCTTGTTTAACCGACATAAAAGTTAACCATTCGCTACTGGAAAGCATAATAATAAACCATGAAACGGAAGTACCCTGCTCTCTGTTGGTATTGGCGGTGGGAAACAGTGCGCGTGATGTTTATCGCCTGCTCTATCGCCGGGGGGTAAGCCTTATCCCCAAGGCTTTTGCGGTTGGAGTAAGGGTTGAGCATCCCCAGTCCTTGATTGATCGCATTCAATTTGGGAAATATGCCGGGCACCCGCGTCTCGGTGCCGCTGAATATAATCTAAGCCACCACGAAAAAGAAAGTCGACCCTGTTATAGCTTCTGCATGTGTCCGGGCGGTTATGTAATTGGGGCTTCATCTGCAGCCGGTCAACTGGTAACCAACGGAATGAGTTACCGGGCACGGAACAGTGGTGTTGCCAACAGTGCTTTGGTAGTGGGGGTAAACCCGGCCGATTGGGACAATCAGACTTTGGGAGGCCTGGAGTTCCAGGAGAAGCTGGAAAGACAGGCTTTTATCATGGGAGGCGGCAACTACCATGCCCCGGCCCAGTATTTAAAGGATTTTCTGCTTCAGCTTCCCAGCTACTCCCTGGAAGACTCCCTGGCCACTTATCAACCCGGGGTAAAAGCCTCCAACCTCTGGGAATTGTTCCCAGCTGAAATCTGCCATACTATGCAGCGAGGGATAGAGGCCTGGGGAAGAAAACTGCGCGGTTTCATAAGCGAAAAGGCGGTTATAACCGGAGTGGAAACACGTACTTCAGCACCACTGCGGATTCTGCGCCAGGAAAACTTATCTTCAGTGGATATTGATAACCTTTATCCCTGTGGCGAAGGGGCTGGTTATGCCGGGGGAATAATCAGCTCCGCCATAGATGGTTTGAAAGTAGCGGAGAGAATAATTTCCACTTACCAAAAACCTGCACGAAAAGTCAAGGTAAATAGTAATAGTGTTTGTGATGCCCGGGAACTTTAAGGAATGAGGATAGAGTGCTTTCCTGGCTAGCCCCAGAGTAAACTTTTGCTTAGCATTGGGGTATATGGTAAATAAAGTAAAATATCCTGTAATTGGAAAGAAAGCAACAAAGGTTTATGGCTTGTTTTATATTGAAATCCGGCTATTTGTGCAGTATAATTTTGCAGTGATGATTTTTGACAAAAGCTGGGTTTTCTAAAGTGATGATTACAATGGGGAGGAAGTAAGCGTTGGGTAAACTATTTGGAACAGATGGAGTAAGAGGTGTGGCCAATCTGGAACTTACACCCGAATTAGCTTTTCAACTGGGTAGAGCCGGTAGTTATGTTCTGGCGCGTCATGAGGCCAGTAAACGACCCCGGATACTGGTGGGAAAGGATACCAGGATTTCAGGCGACATGCTGGAAGCGGCCTTAATAGCCGGTATTTGCTCCACCGGAGCAGATGTATTGATGGTAGGAATACTTCCTACTCCGGCAGTTGCCTTCCTTACCCAAAGATACCAGGCTTCTTGCGGAGTGGTAATATCGGCTTCGCATAATCCGCTGGAAGACAACGGTATCAAGTTTTTCGGCCCCAGTGGCTACAAGCTGCCCGATGAACTGGAGGAGGAAATCGAAGAACTGGTTTTAGCCGGAACCCAGGAACTCCAGCGCCCCCAGGGTGAAGACGTGGGAAGGGTTTACCTGGTAGCTGAGGCCAGAAACAACTATTTGGATTATCTTATTTCCTGTTATTCCCTGGATCGGAACCTGGCGGGCATAACTGTAGTTGTTGATTGTGCCAACGGCGCGGCCTATTCCACTGGCCCGGAATTATGGAGTCGATTGGGGGCCCAGGTTATAGCTATAAACAACTACCCTAATGGGGTAAATATCAATGAGCGCTGCGGCTCCACCTATACTGAAGGGCTCCGAAGAGCGGTGGTGGAACATAAAGCGGATATAGGCATTGCTTATGACGGTGATGCTGATCGCTGTATAGTTGTTGATGAAAGAGGCAACGAGCTGGATGGAGATCATATTATAATGATCTGCGCTCTGGATATGAACAGCCGGGGGGAATTGAATCCCCCGCTGGTGGCAGCTACAGTTATGAGTAATATAGGCCTGGATATAGCTTTGCGCCGCGAGAATATTCAGGTGGCCGGTTGTAAAGTCGGCGATCGCTATGTTTTGGAAAAAATGAAGGAGAGCGGCGCCCTGCTGGGCGGGGAACAATCAGGGCATATAATCTTTCTGGAGCATGCCACTACCGGAGACGGCCTTTTGACCTCATTGAAGGTAGCGGAAGTTCTCCGGCGTTCCGGCCTGACCCTGTCTGAATTGGCTCGGGGCCTGGAGAAACGGCCCCAATTACTGGTTAACCTGCGTATGGAAAACAAGGATAAAATCCTGGCTCATCCTCTGGTGCAGGAAGCCCTGAAGCAGGCGGAGGAGAGGCTGGGGGAATGGGGCAAACTGGTAGTCCGGCCCTCGGGAACCGAGCCGGTGGTCCGGATAATGGCCCAGGGCCCAGAGCAGTACTTGCTGGAGGAGGTGATTGCTGAAATAAAACAAAGCATAGAAAGAGCTCAGGCCTAATGCCCAAGCTCATTTTAGCGCCTGCCCCGACACGCAAAAGATGCCATGTATTATTGGATATGACTCCACTGCGAAAACCCCTTTTGTTGCATAAGGGTTGCATAAATATACAAAGCGAGCGTTGGCGAAGCATGGTTGCAACGCCCGGCGAAGGCGAGCAGGCGAAAGGGGGCGAGCGACAGGATGTCGCGAGAGCGCTATACGACCATGGATGGGAGGTTAGCGTGTACCCCTTGAGCCGCGAGACAAGCCGCAGGTGTTGCCCATGCGAAGACTATGAGCGGTATATTTATACAAGCCAATGAATATTAATAACTTTTTGCAGTAGAATCTGGATATGCATTAGCATAGAGTTTTGCTGATTAATTCATAATATAGGTGAGCATCGGAGTACCGGGTGACGAGGAGGGGGTTTATCGAATTTGTCGGCGGATGCCCCCCGGTGACCACCACCGTTAGCACGGCTACAAAGACCCGCAGCAATGCGGGTGACAAAAGCCATGCGTGGGAAAGCGCGGGAAAGCTAATCCGCCTCGCTGCTTCTTGAATTTTGAGAATCAAATGAACATCGAAATGAAAAAAGTTGTGTAATAGTTTTTAAAATAACCCCAAATATAAACAAAATTGGAGGTTAATATATGAGTGAAATTGAAAAAGGCGAGTTCGAGCATTTTATGCTTAAGGAGATTCACGAGCAGCCTGAAGCCATCCGCAAAACCCTGGCCGGAAGAATTAGAGACGGTCGGGTGGATTTTTCCGATTTGGAATTTGATAACGTATTTAAAAATACCGGCAAGATAATTATTGCCGCTTGTGGGACATCCTATCATGCGGGAATGGTAGGTCGTCTAGTCATAGAAAAACTGGCTCGCATCCCGGTTGAAATTGACCTGGCTTCCGAATTCCGTTATCGTGAGGTATTGTGGAATCCCAATGACCTGGTAATAGTAATTAGCCAGTCCGGTGAAACTTCCGATACCCTGGCTGCCCTGAGAGAAGCCCGGCATAACGGCATCAAGGTTCTGGCTATTACCAATGTGCCGGGAAGTACTATCGCCCAGGAAGCGGAGCGGGTGATTTACACCCACGCCGGCCCGGAAATAGCGATTGCTTCCACCAAGGCCTATTCTGCTCAACTGCTTATTATGTACCTGCTGGCTTTGTATCTGGCCTCCCTGAGAGAGAGTTGCGATGCGGCCAAACTCGAAGACCTGGCGAGCGAACTCCTGGCTGTGGATGCTATCGTAGAGAATGTCTTGCAAGAACAGCAGCATATTAAAGAAATGGCCGAGAAGTATCACAAGGTGCAGAGCATCTTTTTCCTGGGTCGTGGCTTGGATTATCCCGTAGCCATGGAAGGAGCCCTCAAACTCAAGGAGACTTCCTATATCCATGCTGAAGCTTATGCAACCGGTGAGCTCTTGCATGGCCCGCTGGCCCTTATCGAGCAGGGAGTACCTGTACTGACCCTGATCAGCCAGGATAAACTGGTGGATAAATCCATGGCCAACATTAAAGAAATCAAAGCCCGGGGAGCGGTGGTATTGGCTATCTGCAAGGAAAACCTGCAGGAGCACTGCCAGGAATGTGATGAAAAAATTCTCTTGCCTCGGATAAATCCTATGCTGGCTCCCATCGTAGCCGTTGTTCCCCTGCAGATTTTTGCATATTATATGGCACTCTTCCGTGGTAATGATGTTGATAAGCCCCGTAACCTGGTCAAAAGCGTAATGGGGGACTAGGGAGGAAAAGCACATGTTCTAAGATAATGCCAGCCTGGCAATTTTTCCACCTGGAGCTGGAGCATGAAGAATACACGATGGGAATAATTTACAAATGATAATCATACGGTAACCAGGGCAAGTGAATTGAGTGGGACCTCTGCCAAGTACCGCTGCATTCTTATCCTCACTAATGGTGGTATTTTTATTGGTCACAGGATTAAAAAATATGATGAACCCTTCCCATACATCCGGGAAGGGTTCATCGTTAGGAGAAGGCAAATAAATTCAAAAGGACGAGTATTAGAAATCGGCTGCAAGGTTTTTAGGCATAATGATGGGCTTGGTCGGTTTAATTAGGATTTTCGGGAATAACCGGTCCTTTATCAGTTATTTTACCTCCAGCTTTATATGCGCTACTTGGTAATACTCGTCTGTTTGGGGTATTCCTGGCTCCAGCATGAGTGGTAACTCCTTTTCCCATGATTGTATATATTAGCTATTAGGGATGGGATAATTCAGAGTGGGTTGGGGTTGGTGAAAGGGTGAAAGGGGATGGCTTATGCAGCTGAAATATGGGTATAGCCGGGGATTGAAACTGAATCTATCTGATCCCCAAATTGATGGAAGTACTGCAGGTTATGGAAAAATTGCTCTGCCGGGCGGGTATGGCAGGGCCGGGTTTAAGATAAGGTCCCGTAGCTGGAGCAAGTTTAAGGCGCCGGGCAAAAGGGATGAGGTGCTAAGGGAACATGCCATATTGGAGTCCCGGATTATGGATATGGCGGAACTGGGAGAGCATATATTTTACGCTCTGGGACAACAACAGGGATTTTCTCTTATTCGCCTGGGGGACTCGGAACTGATTATTCTGGCTCAGGATATTGTTTTTCCCACTAATCTGGAGCTAAAGAAATGGGCTGGCCTGATGGCAGCTCTCTCTCATGATCCGGAGCTGGGGGATGGTGATAATGAGGCAAGTCGCTGGGAAGATTTTTTGAGTCTTTCCGGGGTTCAGTTTCCGGATAAAGGAGCCCAGGATTACTTGATCAAGGCTTTGCATTCGGCTACCCTGGTGGGGATTCCAACTACCAACCGCCCGGGGCGCTCCGCCGCCCATATTAGGCTGATTCAGGGTTTCCAAACCACCCTTTTTAAGGTTCTGGAGAAATTGCAGATACCATTAAATGCTATGCGTTTCTGTGATTCCGCTGCCCATTATATGATTCACGCTTCCGGACTACTGCGGCAAATTCTTCTGCCGGATCAGTATCCGGGGCTCAGGGAGCGCTATTCCCTGCCCTATTCCAAACCGAGAGTCTTACTTATAGGCAACCGGGCTGCCGAGTTTGCTGAATTCTTAACTGCCAATAACTGCGATATTGTGGGAGCCATCTCCCGGGTCGGTATGAATAATATCGAGGAGGTAATCCAGGAAAGCTATTATTATTCATTTGAACTGGCCCTGGTTTCCGCGGGTTCGGCGGCTAAATACATCTGCAGCAGCATTAGCGCCAGGGGAAAAGTAGCCCTGGATACCGGCCAGTTGTTTGATGTATTGCTGGCTTCCGGCCAGTTTGATCACCAGGGCTTTAAGATTCCCTACTACCTGATGCTTTAAGAATTGGAAAAAGAATATTCAATGGTATTGGCAAACCCCAGCTGCAGCTGGGGTTTAGCTTTTCATAAAGTGATAATGGAAAGCTAAAGCTGGGTTTTTTAGGCTTGAATTTTGCCCCGCTGCCTTCCTCAATTATACCTTTTGTGTAAACACATAATTGATTCTACTGCAAAAAGTTATTAATATTCATTGGCTTGTATAAATATACCGCTCGCAGTCTTCGCATGGGCAACACCTGCGGCTTGTCTCGCGGCTCAAGGGGTACACGCTAACCTCCCATCCATGGTCGTATAGCGCTCTCGCGACGTCCTGTCGCTCGCCCCCTTTCGCCTGCTCGCCTTCGCCGGGCGTTGCAACCATGCTTCGCCAACGCTCGCTTTGTATATTTATGCAACCCTTATGCAACAAAAGGGGTTTTCGCAGTGGAGTCATAATTTAGCAGGAAAATCGAAAATACCCTAGAAATAAATAATAAGCAACAAAAACAAACAGAAATAGTAGGCGAGGGATGCTATGCTATAATATAAACAAATTAAACGACACAAAACCGGGATATCTCCATTGTTTCTTGTTTTCGGAAAATATGCCGTCCCGGCTGCCAGAGGGGGTGGTAGTGCATTATTTTTTTCAGTACTTCTTTAGGACGGGGTCTGGAGTTTTTCAAATGAATAGAAAGGGGTATGATTCAAATGGCTAAGAAAGGGTTTAAGCATAAGACGCTGGCAATGGTTCTTTCACTATTATTAATAGTTACGGCATTAGCAGGTTGTTCGGGTTCGGAAAAAGTAAGCAATTCCAGTCCGGAAAAAGAGAGTACTACCATTACTATAACTGACATGTCAGGGAGACAAGTGGTTGTTCCTAAAGAGATTGAAAAAGTGTATTCAGCGGTTCCCATTGGGACCGTTATGCTATATACCATCAATCCGCATAAACTTATTGCCAAAAACTTCAAGTTATCAGAGTTAGAGAAAAAATACACCATCAAAGAACATCATGACTTGCCTGTATTGGGTACTTACATTATGGGTGATACTGCCAATGAAGAAGATATATTAAAGCTAGCTCCAGATATAATAATTTATGCGGGAATTATTAATGATTCCTGGAAATCCAAGGTGGAAGAAGCCCAGAATAGACTGGGAATACCCATTGTTATGGTCGATGGAAACCTTAAGAATGCACCGGCAGCATATGAGTTTATGGGTAAATTATTAGGCGAAGAAGAAAAGGCTAAGGAATTAGGCGAGTATTGTAAGAATACCCTTAACGAAGCTGAAAAAATTGCCGGCAAAATACCGGAAGATGCAAAATTAAGGGTATATTATGCTTGTGGCGAAGACGGTTTAATGACCTATGCAGCAGGAAATATACATTCAGAACTCATTGAAATAGTAGGAGGGAGAAATATAGCTGAAATAAAAGTGGGTAGCCCTTACCAAAGCTCCCGCTTATCGATGGAGCAGTTGATTAAGTGGGACCCACAATTAATAGTAAGCAATAAAGTTGAGGCACGAGGAGGAGAAGGAGGAAGTTCATCTTTACGCAGCAAGATATTAGAAAACAGCAGCCTTAATAATTTGGAAGCGGTAAAAAATAAAGAAGTGTATGAAATACCATGCGCGCCATTTAGCTGGTTTGGCCAGCCGCCATCCGTAGCTCGCATACTGGGAATAAAATGGCTGGGCAATTTGCTTTATCCGGAAGAATTTAATTATGATATAGAACAGGAGACCAAAGAATTCTATAAATTGTTCTATTCCTATGATTTATCGGAGCAGGATTTGGATGAACTCATGAGTAATGCGTTACGAAAATAACTGAACAAGATCTGCCCGGCTCCTGCTTAAAGTTAGGTGCCGGGTAATTTTATACGAGGAGTGATTGGCATGCTGGTAAATGCGGAAGACAAGATTGGCGATATCTTGAAAAATTATCCCGAATTGTATGAGCTATTCTGGGAGAGCGGATTTAATTACAATTCTGCGGCAGAGTTAGTGAACTCATTAGGAAAAGATACCATGTTGCGTACAGTTTTAACGGTAAAAGGCCTGAATGCAGAACTCTTCATTAATATGATAAATTCCAGGATTGGCGATGGCTGTCAAATGGAGGGACTGCAATATGATTATTATAATCCGGATCGGCCGGTAAACCTGCTGGTGAAAACGGCGTGTGCGGTTAGTGAGCATTTTAAGGAAGAGTTGATGGAGACGGTAAAGGCCCGCCAAAAGCTAACGGGAGAGATACCCAATGTATTTATTGTAGATGGTTGTCATGCCCCGCATGAATTTGAAAATTTTCATGATAGCGAGAGTATCGATAAATTGCCGGATATTATAATGTCAATGTCTTTTGACGAGATATATGATAAGCGTTTCATAGATAAGTATGTAAGCCAGGGATATTTTACCAGTGTATTGGATGCCAGGCAGGGGAATCTGCAGGAATATATGGATGATAGTTATACCCTGAATGCGGGGCTGGCTATGGTTTTTCTAATAGATGAGAAAAAACTGGGGGATTTGCCCCAACCCAAAAAATGGGGAGATTTGCTTGATCCTATTTATGAAAACAGCATAATTGCCTTTGGAGACGAGGCTAAAGGGATATTTGAGTATCCCTTATATTATTTTTATAAAGAATTTGGGATGGAAAGCATGGAAAAGCTAGCCCGTAATGTAAAGGGGATTTATCATGCCGCCAAAGCGGCCAGAATGGCAGGTACTAACAGCCGGGAAGCGGGCGCTATATACTATATGCCTTTGACCTTTGCCCAGCTTTGTGAAAACAAAGGTGTTTCCATAGTTCTCCCTGAAGATGGGGCTCTAATAATCCCCATCGCTTTTCTGGTTAAGAAGGATAAAGTTAAGGAGTTGGATTATCTCGTTGATCTAGTGTCAAACACTTATGGACAAATGTGTGCTGATATTAATGCAGCCGTATTTAATGCCAGTATTGAAAGTAAGATTCCTGAAGGAGCAAAGCTTAAATGGTTGGGCTGGGATTATATAAGGTCACATGATATTCCGGCTCTAGGGGAGAAATTGCATGAAGAATTTCATAAAAGCTGGGACAAAAAACAAAAATCATAAGGAAGTGTAATAGTTGAAAATAGTTACGGTCTCCGGGCCGCCCTCATCAGGGAAGACTTCGGTCATAATTAAAACCATAGAATACCTGAAAAAAGACCAACTGGAGATAGGCGTAGTTAAATTTGACAGTTTATCAACCTATGATGATGAAATGTATAAAAAATTAGGGGTGAAAGTGAAAGTCGGCCTTTCCGGCAATCTTTGTCCGGATCATTATTACATGACCAATATAGAAGATAGTGTTAAGTGGGGGATTAGTGAAAAGCTGGATATGCTTATAAGTGAAAGTGCCGGCTTATGCAACCGCTGTTCTCCACATATACGAGATGTATTGGCCATATGCGTTATAGATAATTTATCCGGTATAAACACTCCTAAAAAAATCGGGCCTATGTTAAGGCTGGCGGATATTGTGGTAATAACCAAAGGGGATATAGTATCGCAGGCGGAACGGGAAGTATTTGCCTTTAGAGCCAAACAATCCAGTCCCAGGGCTTCTATAATTTTCATAAATGGCATAACCGGTCAGGGGGCCTATGATTTGAGCCTGCGCCTGAAAGAAGCTAATGACTATGAAAGTGTTATAGATAAAAAACTGAGATTCTCGATGCCCGCGGCAGTGTGTTCCTATTGTACGGGAGAGATAAGAATAGGGGAAAAGTATCAGACTGGCAATATAAAGAAAATAAAGCTCTAGTTATGAAAGGAGTAGAATGTTGGCAAAAGAAGATCTGGCTTCATTTAAGCTGGGAGAACTATTGGCACAATATGACTATGCCAGAGATTTTTTTATATCCATTGGTATAAATGATATTGATAGCAACCGCAGCTTAAAGGATTTTGCCGGGGATATAAATCAGGAACTGCTGGAAGATGCCGGTCTTAATGGAGAGCAGTTAATAACCAACTTCCTGGCATTTATCGATAAAATGGAAACGTTAAAAAAAAGCTCCTGTAATATCGTGGAATCAATAACGATAATAGGCGGTAATGATAAGTTTGGCCAGGAGGAAAACATTAAACTGGAATTAAAAGTAGGAGAAGTAATATCGATAGTAGGACCTACCGGTTCGGGGAAAAGCAGGTTGCTGGCTGATATAGAATGCCTGGCGCAGAGGGATACTCCTACCAATAGACAGATTTTGCTCAATGGAGAGATTCCGGATATGAATAGGAGGTTTTCCATTGAGAATAAGCTGGTTGCTCAATTGTCCCAGAACATGAATTTTGTAATGGATCTCTCGGTTAATGATTTCATAAAGCTGCATGCCGAAAGTAGAATGATTGACCATGTCGAAAAAGTAGTGCAGGAGATAGTAAAATGTGCTAACGAGCTGGCCGGGGAAAAGTTTACCCGGGATACCCCGCTTACGCAATTGAGCGGAGGACAATCGCGGGCCTTGATGATAGCGGACACCGCTCTTCTAAGTCTTTCTCCTATTGTGCTTATTGATGAAATTGAAAATGCCGGTATAGATAGAAAAAAGGCCATCGAGTTGTTGCTTAAAGAAGAGAAGCTGGTTTTGATTTCCACTCATGACCCGGTATTGGCCCTTATGGGAGATAAAAGACTGGTTATAAAAAATGGGGGAATCCATAAAATTATTGTCTTATCCGAGCAGGAAAAACAGTATATCGATGTTTTAGAAAAGATAGATAAAAAAATGCTGCAGATAAGAAGCCATTTGAGAAACGGCGGGGTAATAGACGAAAGTATAACGAGATGAAGTCTGAAAGAAACTCTTTCATGATGTTATGCGCCTCAAGGAAGGAATGGTTATAAGTCTGAAAGAAACTCTTTCATGATGTTATGCGCCTCCCCAATTACTGGTTAACCCGCGTTTGGGAAAACAAGGATAAAACCCTGGCTCATCCTCTGGTGCGGGAAGCCCTCAACTCCATTGTTTGGCCAGGTTTTATTTTACTGTTTAAAAGTTTTTGGAACTGTGGTATTATTCTTTGTATGGAATTTTGCAATAAACCAGTAGAGTTATAATTACAGTAGCAAGGATAGCAATGTTTTACCCAAGTTTAGTAATATTATTACAGGTAGTACGGAGTATTGTTTAAATGGATGTCTTGGTAACACTTATACCAATAATCGCAGTTTTAGCTTTACTGGTTTTTGCCAGATGTGCTGCTGACCTCAGTGGTTTGGCAGGATGGGTACTCGTAGTCCTGGTGGCTATGTTTTATTTTGATACCCCGCTGGAGGTAGCCTTAACTGCCAGCCTGGCCGGTATCATAGCTTCATTTCCCGTTTCTCTCATGGTTGCCACCTCTATTTTGCAAATCACCTTCCTTGAATCTACGGGAGCGTTGAAGAGGATTGTGGTTTTTGTCAAGACCATAGCCAAAAGCAACCAATGTGTACAGATAATGATAATTAATATGGGAATAGGGACTCTGCTGGTGGCTGTAGGAGCAACCCCGGTTTCTATTCTACCCCCGATTATGGTAGCCCTGGGCTACTCCACTTTTGTAGCGGTGGCCCTGCCTGCTCTGGGCTTCGATTCCCTCTGTACTTATGCCTTGCTGGGAGCCCCTCTGGTGGTTTTCTCCGATATGACCGGCACCCCCTTGAATGAATCGGCCCTGGTTTTCTCGCGCTTTATGCCCATAATCTCTACTATGATTGGATTTGGCATGCTCTGGATTGTAGGCGGTTGGGCCAAGATGCGGGAGGGTTTTGTCCCTTGTATATTAGCCGGGGTAAGCATGGGATTGACAGCGGTGGGGGTGGCTCATGCTGGTACAGGCATTGTTTTAACGGGAGTAATTGGGGGAGTGGTTACCATCCTGGTTATGATTCTCTATCTAAAAGTATTGAACAAACCACTGTTGGAGCGCTCCTGCCTGAACAAGCAGGATTTGGAGGTTGAGGCGTCCATGTCCTTGTTGAAAGCACTGGCTCCCTGGCTGATTCTGGTTACTTGCTGTTTAATCATAAATTTTTGGACTCCGCTCCATAATTATCTTTTCCGGGAACTGGCTATGCCCCTGCACATCATACCTGGGGAAAAGCCGGTAATGACAAGAATGCTCTGGAATGCCTATACCTGGGTAATAATAA
The DNA here is from genome assembly GCF_001570625.1 of Syntrophomonas wolfei subsp. methylbutyratica. Taxonomy (GTDB): domain Bacteria; phylum Bacillota; class Syntrophomonadia; order Syntrophomonadales; family Syntrophomonadaceae; genus Syntrophomonas; species Syntrophomonas methylbutyratica. Next base: position 188,558 of record NZ_BBQT01000004.1, read on the forward strand.
GTACTCTCATGGCGATTCCCTTTATCCAGCCAAATCGAGAACAGTGGCAGGAGATTTTTCGCAAGTGGTGGCGCAGAGCACCCCGACCGGTATTTTCAGCAGCCATATTCTTTGCTATTGCTTATGTAATGATGAAATCAGGTTTTGCCCCTGAAGGGGGAAAATGGATACTTAAGAATCCGGAGCTGAATATGATTTCTGTACTGGCTATTAGTTCGGCCCATTTTTTCCAGGGGCTATATCCGGCGGTTGCTTCTTTTCTGGGTTTACTGGGTGGCTTTGTAAGTGGCAGCGAGGCCTCCGCTATCGCTCTTTTTGCCAAGTATAATATTTTGACTTCTAAGATTCTTAATTTGGATGCCCTGGTGGTGACTGCCGGAACGGCTATCAGTGCTGGTTTGGCCAGTGTTATTTCCCCGGCCAAACTGCAGAATGCTGCTGCTACCATAGATAGTATGGGTATCGAGTCGCAAGTCATCAAAATTGCCCTGCTCATAGCTCTCATCTTTACCAGTGTAGCTGCTCTCTTAACATTTATCTGGGCCTAGAGGGGCATAGAAACGTCCCCGCCGGGTACTCCTGGTGTTCCACCCGGCAAAGTTACTTATTGCTTTAACTCTTCTGCCAGGGCCGCAAAAGCAGGTATGGAGTTCTCGATGGTTTTGAAATCTACACAATAGGCTATACGGAAATAGCCCGGGCAGGCAAAACCGCTTCCGGGAACGAGCAAAAGATTGTATTTTAAAGCCTTTTGGACAAATTCAATATCATTGGGCAGGGGGGAGCGGGGGAAGAGGTAAAAAGCCCCCTGCGGTTTGACACAGGAGAAGCCCAGTTTTATCAGTTCCTGGTAAAAGAAGTTGCGACGCCGCTGGTATTCGCGAGTATCGGGAAGCTCATCCAGGGACAGGGCCACCAGCTTCTGAAACAGGGAAGGTGCATTGACAAAGCCCAGGGTACGGTTGGCAAAGCTGAGGCCGGCCATCAGGGTTTCTATATCCTCGATTTCCGGGCTGGCGGCGATATAACCGATGCGCTCGCCGGGCAGGGCCAGGGATTTGCTGAAGGAATTGACCAGAATGCAATGGGGGAAAAACTTCATCAGCGGCGGGACCACGGTATCATCATAGACCAGTTTGGTATAGGGTTCATCGGAAATCACCATGATATTGCGGCCATATTCCTTTTCCTTTTGCTCCAGGATAGCGGCCAGGGCTTTAAGGGTGCTTTCCCCATAGACCACCCCGCTGGGGTTGTTGGGGGAATTAAGTATGATAGCCTTGCAGCGCGGGTTCAGGTTTTTTCCCAGGGCCTCCAGGTCCGGTAGGAAGTTAGAGTCGGTAGGCACCACCACGCTTTTGCCCCCGTGGTTGTCCACATAAAAACCATATTCCACAAAATAGGGAGAAAAGACTATAACTTCTTCACCGGGATCAAGGATGGTTTTTAGAACTACATTAAGGCCTCCGGCGGCTCCACAGCTCATTACGATATGATCGAGGGTTAGAGCCTTACCCGTTTCTTCCCGCAGTTTGGCGGCAATCCTTTCTCTAACCTCAGGGTAACCGGCATTGGCCGTATAGCGGTGCAAGCCCTGGGATTCCTCCATTATCAGTTGGCGCAGGTTTTCCTGTACCGCCAGCGGGGGTTCGTAATCCGGATTCCCCAGGCTGAAGTCGAAGACCTTGTCTTCCCCGTGTATCTGGCGCAAGCGGTTTCCTTCTTCGAACATAGCCCTTATCCAGGAAGCGTTTTTAATATCATGGCGAATTTTTTCCGATAGCATATAGATCATTCTCCCCTTTTTTTGTTTAAATTCTAAATCCGCAATTTTCAACCTCAACAACTTGTTTTCATTAAATAAAACAAATACTCCTTCAAGTAGCTTATACAAATTAATTTTGTTTAGCAATTATAATTAATCATAGCATGAATTACCCTTTTCTAAATATAATATAATAAGGGAAGAAGGTTCTATGAGATGGCATCTCATAGATGAACTTCAGCCCCAAGATTCGGGACTTAATTTGCTTTGCAGAATTCGCAAGGTAGTGTTATAATTCCATAAAAAAGGAATATACGGGAATTATTTTTTATTTTTTTTACAACTAGATATACTCTGCCATTTTCCTTAGTGAAAGGAAGAGAGCGATGCATTTTCCCCTGGACTTTTACCAGGCTGTTTTGGAAAATATAAATCATGGCCTGGCTTTTTTTTGTTTTATTATCAACCAGGACCGGGAAGCTAAAATAGAAAACGCTGAGTTAGTAATGGTTAATCCTGCTTTTATCAAATTAACCGGGCTGGATAAAGAGGAAATAATGGGCCGGATGCTCCCGGAATTGTTCCCGGGCGTATTTGATAGCAGGTTTGACAGGCAGAACTTTTTTGAAATTGTCCGGCTGGATGGTAATATGAAAAGGCGGGAGTATTATTATAAAGAGTCAGAAAAATGGCTTTTGCTGGTATTCTTCAGTCCCCAACCCGGTATTCTGGGAGTAGCTTTGCATGACATTACTGAGTTAGAAACAATTCGGGAAGAGATTGAAAAATCCAGCAGGGGGGGCTCTCTTGAGTTAGAGCGGCAAGAAGGGAAAAAGCTGCTTCTGGACTTGCCCCAGGCCATATCCCGGAGTCTATCCCAGGAGATATTTTCCCACGCATTTTGTCTAAATCCTACCTTGATGAGTATTACTACTTTTGATGAATCGATTTACCTGGATGTTAACGAGAGTTTTTTGGACACGCTGGGATTCAGCAGGAATGAAGTTATAGGGCGTAGCTGCTCTGAACTGGGAATACTGAGCATTTCTCAGAAAAAAGAGATTCAGGAAATGCTGTTGGAACAGGGGAAGATAAGGAATTGGGAAAGCAAGTTCATATCGAAAGCGGGTCAGGAAGTGCCCGGTCTTCTCTCCGTTGATTTGATTCAGGTCAGGGATAAAAAACTATTGTTGATGGTCTTTCATGATATTGCGGAGAGAATGAGGATGAAGGAAGAACTGGAAGAGAAAAACCAGCAACTGCGGGAGTTGAATAAAATTCTTCAAGTTCAGGCGATTACCGATAGCCTTACCGGGCTCTATAATCACCGGCAGGTATTGGAAAAGCTGCAAATGGAAATAGCCCGGGCTAATCGCTACCAGCAAGATTTGACCATAATGATGCTGGATATAGATCATTTCAAGAGCATTAATGATGAATTCGGCCATCAGGTAGGGGATGTGGTCTTGGTGGAGGTGGCCCAAATAATAAAGAGAAACCTGCGCAATATTGATATAGCCGGGCGCTATGGAGGAGAAGAATTCCTGATTATCCTGCCGCAGACCAATCTAAAAAACGGCAAGCAGGTGGCGGAAAGAATCCGCCGGCAGGTTGAAATGGAGGGTTTCGAGGATAGAAAGGAAGGAATTACCGTAAGTATTGGATTATGCCAGCATAAGGGAGAAGAGATGGTCGAATGCATAGAAAGGGCCGACCAGTTGCTGTACCGGGCCAAGAGGGAGGGCCGCAACCGGATTGAGTGCTAAACAAACGGTTTTTCAAACTTTTCAAGCCAGCGGCTTTATGTTATGATAATTGTATATATGAATAAGTTATACGGTCAAGGCAATTCTGGCGAAAGCCGGGGTAGCCAGGCAGAGTGATCTAAGTCACAGCTAAATGCAATAGTGATATGATGATTCTGCTGTGAGAAACCGGCTTACCAGGGGGGGTAGCCTTTAAGAGGCTACCGTTTTTGTTTTTTTGGGGAAGATACTTCCAAATATATTTTTGGGGGGAACTGAAATGTCTAATTTCTGGCTATCCATAGTAATATTCCTGCTGGCTTATGTCTTTATTATTATTGAGAAAGTGCACCGTTCTGTAGTAGTCTGGGTGGCTGCAGCTCTGGTAATCTTTCTGGGGGTTATCAGCCAGGCAAAAGCGATAGAAGCCATAGATTTTAACACCCTTTGGCTGTTAATAGGTATGATGGTTATTGTGGGTATAACTCGAAAAAGCGGAGTTTTTGAATACATAGCTATAAAGTCGGCCAAATTAGCCCGGGGCAACCCCTTATATATAATGGTAATCCTGGCTCTGGTTACAGCGCTAGCTTCAGCCTTGCTGGATAATGTGACCACGGTACTGCTGATGGTACCAGTAACCTTTGCTATTACCGATCGTTTGGAAATTTCCCCTCTGCCCTTCTTGTTTACGGAGATACTGGCATCGAATATTGGAGGTACAGCCACCCTGATTGGCGATCCCCCCAATATCATGATTGGTAGCGCTACCGGCCTGGGTTTCATGGATTTTATCAATAACCTGGCTTTACCGGCAATTATAATCCTGATAGTAACCATTGCCTGCCTGCTTTTGATCTTTCGTCGAGACCTGGCGGCTGGTGAAGATAAAATTGCCCAGGTTATGGAACTTGACGAAAGAGAGTTTATCAAAGAATGGGCCATTCTTAAGAAATCCCTCCTGGTACTGGGCTTGACCATGCTAGGCTTCATCTTGCACCAGTACTTGCACCTGGAATCGGCCACCATAGCTTTGGCAGGTGCGGGCCTACTTTTGCTGGTGACCAAAGTAGAACCGGAGGAAGCTTTATTGAGTGTGGAATGGCCTACCATATTTTTCTTTGCAGGACTCTTTGTGATAGTGGGTGGACTGGAGGTCAATGGAGTTATTGATCTGGTCGCTCGTGAAGCTCTGGCGATAACCGGGGACAGCCCCTTTAGAACCGGTATGTTGGTTTTATGGTTATCAGCGGTTGGTTCGGCTTTTGTGGATAATATTCCCTTTGTAGCCACCATGATTCCTCTTCTGCAAAGCATTGGGGAAATGACTGCGATGCCCATGGAATCGGTGTGGTGGTCTCTGGCTTTGGGTTCATGCCTGGGGGGGAACGGTACCCTGATAGGGGCTTCGGCCAATGTGATTGTGGCTGGCCTCGCCGAAAGATATGGTAATACTATAAGATTTTTAGACTTTATGAAGCTGGGTTTTCCGCTGATGATATTATCTATTATCCTTTCCGCCATTTACCTATATATGAGGTTCTGGGCTTAAGCCCCCTTTACTCCTGCTTGCGTTGACATATGTTCAAAACCGGGCTAGAATCAAAACCAGGCAAAGGCTCCAAATGGCTGGCAAAATAGATAAGAACAGGAGAGAAGAAGATGGCGCGGGAACCCAGGTGCCGCCGAGTTGAGTACATGCCCCGGGTGGAGTGTTTCAAACCGGCAGGTATACCCTTGTCTTGTTTGGAGGAAGTACAGATAAAAGTGGAAGAACTGGAGGCTATCCGTTTGAAGGATCATTTGCGCCTGGAGCAGGAGGACTGCGCCAGAAGAATGCAGGTTTCCCGTCCTACCTTTCAGAGGATACTGGTTGAAGCCCGGGCTAAAATTGCCTATGCCCTGAGCAGTGGTAGAGCTATTCGCATCGAAGGGGGCAACTACTGTATGGGTGCTGGCTATTGCCGGCGGCGGCAGAGGGAAATCAGAGAAGGGGAACCCTGTGATTTCGAGGGCTCTGCGATAAAAATGGAAAGTGATGCACCAGATAATTAAGGGTTTTTAAAATAATTTGACAATCAGGGAAGGACTTTTTAGAAGCACAATTTATTGTGCTTTTTTTGCGTTTTTATCCCTCTTGGCCGCTGTTTAGTGTTTATGGATAGTTGACTCTACTGCAAAAAGTTATTAATATTCATTGGCTTGCATAAATATACCGCTCGCAATCTACGCATGGGCAACACCTGCGGCTTGTCTCACGGCTCAAGGGGTACCGCGCTAATCTACCATCCATGGTCGCAACCTTAATAGTGACACCCGCAGGGTGGAACACCAGGAGTACCCGCAGGGTGATAGCGCTCTCGCGACATCCTGCCGCTCGCCCCCTTTCGCCTGCTCGCCTTCGCCGGGTGCTGCATCCATGCTTCGCCAACGCTCGCTTTGTATATTTATGCAATCCTTATGCAACAAAAGGGGTTTTTGCAGCGGAATCATAGTTCAATTCTGTAAACCCTGAACTCATAAATCTTTTTTGTTTTTCCAACAAAATCTTCAAAAAAATTTATCCTCCAGGCAGGAATAATCAAAAGAATGCAGAAACATAATCGTATAACATAATAAATATAACTACGTGTTATAATAGAAGGGAGAGAGATTGTTTTGGACAGGACAAAATGGTATGTACTAACGGTTGGTTTGCTGATTGGGGCTATTGCGGTAACCCTGGTCAAACTGGGGAATCCGCCCAATATGGGTTTCTGTATCGCTTGTTTTGAACGGGACATGGCCGGGGCGATTGGATTGCACCGGGCTGGTGTGGTTCAGTACATGCGGCCGGAAATCATTGGGCTGGTTCTGGGTGCTCTGCTGGCTTCTCTTTTTGCCGGGGAGTTCAAATCCCGGGGAGGCTCAGCCACTTTCGTGCGTTTCATCCTGGGAGTATTCATGATGATCGGAGCTCTGGTATTTTTAGGCTGTCCCTTGCGGGATGTATTGCGTATGGCCGGGGGGGATTACAACGCGGTAGTAGGTTTTATCGGTTTTATTTTTGGAGTGGGAACGGGAGTTTTCTTTTTAAAAAGGGGTTTCAACCTGGGACGGGCTGAATATAGCCATTCTCAGGGCGGAGGACTTGCCTTGCCCCTTATTATGGTCTTTTTCTTATTTCTATTATTAAAGGCCACGGTCTTCAATCCCGATGCGGGGGGACCCTTGTTCTTCAGTGCCGAAGGACCAGGCAGTATGTATGCTCCGCTGGCTTTCAGCCTGGGCGCCGGGCTTTTAGTGGGGATACTGGCCCAGCGGGTTCGTCTCTGCTTGAGTGGTGGCATCAGAGACTTCATGCTGATCCGGGATAATACCCTCTTACTGGGCTTTATCGGTATATTTGCGGGAGCCCTGCTTTTAAATATAGCTTTGGGCTTCTTCCAAACCGGTTTCGCTCCGCAGCCGGTGGCTCATACTATGCACTTATGGAATTTCCTCGGGCTTTACCTGGTGGGAATGACAGCCACCCTATTGGGCGGCTGCCCCTTGCGACAGTTGATTCTGTCCGGGGAGGGAGATACCGATGCAGCTGCAGTTGTGGTAGGTATGATTGTTGGTGCTGCCTTTTGTCATAACTTCATGTTGGCATCCGGAGCCATGAAAGCGGCGGCGGCCGGGGCGGCAGCGAGTCCCGGAGGCCCGGGGATTTACGGGCAGATAGCCTGCATTGTCGGAATAATCGTAGTGGCGGCCATTGGCTTTGCCTTCCGGGAAGATTAAGGAGGGACGGGGAAAATGGAAAAGGTGGATGTCAGAGGTTTGAGCTGCCCCATGCCGGTGATAAAAACCAAGAAACTTCTGGATCAGGGAGTAAAGGAATTACTGGTGGTCGGAACCAGCAGTGTTTCCAAGGAAAATGTGAGTAAGCTGGCCCGCTCCAGCGGCTACCAGGTAGAAATGAAAGTGGATGCCAAAAACGAGTGGGAAATGGAACTAAGGAAATAATATTAATCACGCTTCTGCGCCAGAAATATCTATAACCGCGGGTTTTCCCGCGGTTTTTAGTTTTCGTATAATTTCTATTACTGAGCTTAGATTTCAATACCGTTTCTAATAATCTCGTCAACCAATCCAATTTTCTCCCTATACTCATCACAAGTAAATGCCAGGGGTTCGAGATCCAGGTCAATTTCATCCGCCCGGCTAAGAAGAAATGCTATTCCATCTACTCTTCTCATACCTTGAAAATAATCCGAAAAAATGGCCAGGTCTATATCACTGCCACTATCATATGTACCCCGGGCGTAAGAGCCAAATAGCAAGGCCTTTTCTACGGGGATTTCTTGCCTTAACCTCTCTATATATTTTTTTACTCCGGAGCGTAGTGTTTCAGGGATAGTAACCATTTAAAAACCTCCTCGGTGGTGGTAAGAACTTCAGTAGCTTCCTGCCGGTCAACTGTTTGAGAGAGCTTTTCCTTATAGGAAGGATATCTTTCCGCGATGTAGTATGCTAAAAGTTTTACGAAAAAGGAACCATATTGCTCTCGTTTCTTACGGTAGGCTTCCAAATCCTCAAATATGTCAGGTTGGGATTCAATGATTTTTTTAAAAACCATGGATATGCTATGAGTCCGAGGCGGCTCTTCTTCGCAGAATAGGACATACAACCCTTTAACTAGTTTCTCAATCGATTGCTGGCACATAAATACCACATAAAGATAACGGCCCGCTGATAGTATAGCTCGGGCAGTTTCTATATCTTCCCAATAGGAGCATTTCTGTTTTTTATCCAAAATAATCAACCTCCTAAATACAGGATACCGTAATTATATCTCTAATGATAGTTTATCTTAAGTCGAAATGTAATGATATTATCTTTTGAACCTCTCGTTTATTGGAATGCCCTTACAATCTCCCTTTTCCATATCCTTAAATCTCTTCTTTTTTCTGCTTGATTAATCTGCGGGAAAGGGTGATAATAAAACAAACATATGAACAATTATTCAAATGTAGGATTGGAAGTGAGGGATTCAATGACAACGGTGGGGGAAGATTGCTGTGAAGTCCAGTGTATTCATGAAGATAAGGTGAATTTGGCTCGCCGGGAGAGGCTGGCTGAAGATACGGTAATGGCTTTGGCGGATATTTTCAAAACCCTGGGGGATGCTACCAGGCTTAGAATACTCTCCGCGCTGATGCAGCAGGAGTTGTGCGTATGTGACCTGGCGGCCGTTATTGATATGTCTGATTCGGCGGTTTCGCATCAGCTGCGGGTATTGCGCAGCCAGAAGCTGATTAAGTTTCGCCGGGAAGGGAAGGTAGTGTATTATTCCCTGGCGGATGATCATGTTAGAACTCTTTTTGCCCAGGGATTGGAGCATGTTAATGAGTGAGGAGAACACCTCCACTAATGAAGAAGGAAGTGCTTTAATATGCCGGGAATGGCTATACGAATGGAGGATATTGCCGAGAGAGGCTGCTTGCGCCTATTTGCTCAGGGAGAGCTTGATGGGAGCAGCCTGGTAGAGAAGATGCGGGGCTGGTCTGGAATTCTGGAAGTCCATTTCGAGGCCGAAACAAGCCGCATGGAATACAGCTATAACCCGTTTCTTACCGACAGCACCCGGATTATAGCATCGCTGCGGCTATTGGGATATGAAGCAAGGGAAGAGGCCTTTGAGGGCAGAGCGGGTAGCCAGGCGAGTTTTGCGGGAGCTTTCCCGCCGGCTTTTCCGAACAGCAAGAGCAGCGTAATCCGGCTGGAAGGCTTGGACTGTGCCGATTGTGCCGCCAAATTGGAGAGAACTATACTGGCCATGTCCGGGGTTAAAGATGCCCGGGTGAATTTTGCCGCTGCCAAAATGAAAATCAGCCACCAGATTCCCCTGTCCGAGATCCTGAAGGTAATAGAAAAAATGGGCTACCGGGGGCGCGAAGAGGGGGCTTCCGGTACAGAAGAGAAAATTTCTTTATGGAAGAGCAATAAATATTATTTATCCACCCTTCTATCCGGACTGCTGCTTCTTATCGCGTTCAGCCTGCAAATCCTGCAAATGCCGGAAAGCTGGGTTCATGCCAGTTATTTACTGGCTATTGTCCTGGGGGGCTACCTGCCGGCCCGGGCAGGGTTGGCCTTACTTTTGACTAGCTGGGAAGCGGATATGAACCTGCTGATGATACTGGCGGCCAGTGGAGCTGTGGCCATAGGACAGTTGGCCGAAGCTGCCGTGGTGGTGTTTCTTTTTTCCCTGGGTAATGCCCTGCAGGGATACAGCATGGACAAGACCAGGAACTCGGTTAGAGCTTTGATGGATTTGGCTCCGGCAGAAGCTCTGGTGCGGCGCAACGATTTGGAGCAGGTCATGCCGGTAGAGAGTATCGTTGTGGGAGATATTTTTATAGTGCGTCCCGGGGAGAAAATAGCCATGGACGGAGTGATATTGAAGGGTTCATCCGCCCTGAACGAAGCTTCTATTACCGGGGAGTCTATTCCAGTGGATAAAGGACCGGGTGAGCGGGTATATGCAGGTACCATGAATAGCTGGGGAGCCCTGGAGGTGGAAGTGGAGCGCCTGGCCGAGGATAATACCATCAACCGGATTATTGCCATGATTGAGGAGGCCGAGGAGCAGAGGGCGCCCTCACAGCAGTTTGTGGATCGCTTTGCCCGCTATTATACCCCGGTGGTTATCCTGGCGGCCATCCTGGTGGCTTTGCTTCCACCGCTGCTTTTTGGACAGCCAGGCGAAAAGTGGTTTTATGAAGCTCTGGCCATGCTTCTGGTAGCCTGTCCCTGTGCTTTAATAATATCTACCCCGGTGGCCATAGTATCAGCCATAGGAGCGGCAGCCCGCAACGGGGTTCTTGTCAAAGGGGGAGTTCACCTGGAGGAAATGGGGAGAATCAAAGTACTGGCTTTTGACAAAACCGGAACTTTGACCCGGGGAAAACCGAGAATAACAGATATTATCAGTAGCAGCGAGCTTGGCGAAAACGAAGTTTTGCGCCGGGCGGCATCCCTGGAAGCACGCTCTGAGCATCCCCTGGCGGAAACAGTGGTAGAACAGGCGCGCAAACTGGGGCTGGAACTGGCTGAAGTGAGCAATTTCCGGGCCATGAGTGGCCGGGGGGCCGCTGCTGAAATCGGGGGGAAGAGCTGCTATGTTGGCAACCAGCGTTTGTTTAGCGAAGTTGGTATAGCTATACAAGGGCAAGAGGAGTTGATAGCGGAATTAGAAGGGGCCGGGAAAACCCTGATTCTGCTGGGGGATGAAAAAGAGCTTTTGGGTATAATTGCCCTGGCGGACGAGCTGCGGGAAAACAGCCGGGAAGCCATAAGGCAGTTGAAGAAGAAAGGAATAAAGAAGAACATTATTTTGAGTGGAGATAATGAAAGAGCCGCCCGGGCCATGGCTCTCTCTGCTAATGTAGATGAGTACCAGGCCGGATTGCTGCCGGAGGACAAGGTGCAGGCTGTCAGGGCTTTGCTGGAGAAATATGAGAAAGTAGCCATGGTGGGAGATGGGGTCAATGATGCTCCGGCCTTGGCCATATCTACGGTGGGCATTGCCATGGGGGTGGCCGGAAGCGATGCGGCCCTGGAAACAGCCGATATCGCTTTGATGGCTGATGACCTGTCCCGGCTGCCTTATACGGTGGAATTGGGGCGCAGAACTTTGCGCATTATTCGCCAGAATATAGTTTTTTCGCTGCTTCTAAAAGCGGCAATACTGTCTCTGGTAATACCGGGATGGCTTACTCTGTGGCTGGCGGTAGCCGGAGATATGGGAACTTCCTTGCTGGTGACCTTGAATGGCATGCGCCTTACCCGGGTGAAGGCATAAAGCTAGGTAGGGCAATTCCGGCCAATTTGTGCTAAATTAATAAGAAGGGAAAAGGAAATACTATGTACTTGAGTCAAATGGGAGGCCAGGATGGAAACCATCTATGGATATTTGGAAAGGATAAGCTATTGCAACGAAGAAAGCAACTTTGTGGTGGCCAAACTCAAAGAAAAAGGGAAACGCGAGTTGAGCTCCATAGTGGGCAATATGGTAGGGGTAAACCCTGGAGAATCTCTGCAACTAACGGGGCGGTGGCTGCATAACCCCAAATTCGGCCTGCAATTTCAGGTAGATTCTTACGAAACCATAGTACCGGCCACGGTGCGGGGAATGGAAAAATACCTGGGTTCCGGGCTTATCAAGGGAATAGGGCCGGTTATGGCCAAAAGGATAGTGCAGCGTTTTGGGGTGGAAGCCCTGGATATCATTGAGAAGCAACCGGACCGGCTGCAGGAGGTCAACGGAATCGGACCCAAACGGGTGGAGATGATTACCCAGGCCTGGGAAGAGCAGAGAGAAGTAAAAGAAATTATGATATTTCTGCAAGGGCATGGAGTAGCCGCTTCCTATGCCGCTAAAATATACCAGCGTTACGAGAAAGAGGCCATCCAGGTAGTAAAGGAAAACCCTTATCGCCTGGCTGCGGAGGTTCGAGGCATCGGCTTTTTGACCGCCGACCGCATAGCCCAGCAATTAGGAATTGACCCCAATTCATTGCTGCGGGCCAGGGAAGGGATAGTATTTGTTTTAAACCAGTACATGAACGATGGGCATGTGTATTGCCCCCGGGCCTTGCTGCTGGAGAAGGCGGAAGAAGCCTTGCAAATCACTGCTGAAGTGGTGGAGCAGGCTCTGGAGGAATTGCTGCGTGAGCGCCGCCTGGCAGCTGAGACTATGATGGGTACGGGAGCAGATGGCGAAGCTGAAACCAGGGCTATTTACTTGATGCCCTTTTTTATTGCCGAGCTGCAGAGTACTCGTTTACTCCTCGCTTTACAGGAAGAAAAGAGCGTAGTTCGTCCCATTGATGTGGAAAAGGCTGTGGATTGGGTGGGCCAAAAACTTAAGATTAAGCTGGCAGCCAGGCAAAAAGAAGCCGTAGCTACTGCGGTAAGTGAAAAGATAATGATTATTACCGGGGGACCGGGGACCGGCAAAACCACGATAGTTAATGCCATCACCCGTATATTTGCGGCCTTAAAGCTTAAGATTACCATGGCGGCTCCCACCGGACGGGCGGCCCGTCGCCTGCGGGAAAGCACCGGTTTGGAAGCTATGACCATTCACCGCTTGCTGGAATTCAGCCCCCGTGAGGGGGGCTTTGCCCGGAACCGGGAGAACCCCTTGAATACGGATGTGGTAATTGTCGATGAAAGCTCCATGATTGACAGCCTGCTTATGTACAACCTCTTGAAAGCTATTCCTCCGCAGGCCATTTTGATATTAGTAGGGGATGTTAACCAGCTTCCTTCAGTAGGTCCGGGCAATGTTCTGCAGGATCTGATCGAATCGGGAAGATTCCCGGTAATCGAATTAACCGATATTTTCCGCCAGGCGAAGGGAAGTCGGATAGTCTATAATGCCCACCGTATCAACCAGGGCAAATTCCCTTTCCTGCCGGAGGCCGGGGAGGAAAGTGATTTTTATTTTATGGAGGAAAAAGATGCGGAAAAAGCTCTGCAGAAAATCCTGGGTCTCTGCCGCAGCCGTATTCCCCGTTATTTCAATTTTCACCCCATCAGGGATATTCAGGTTTTGACTCCCATGAACCGGGGACTTATTGGGGTCAGTAATTTAAATGTGGAGTTGCAGCAGGTGCTCAACCCCAGGCAGCCAGGAATAAGCCGGGGTGGAAGGAATTTTAAAATCGGTGACAAGGTTATGCAGCTGGTCAATAATTACGATAAAGGCGTATACAACGGCGATATTGGCTGGGTAAAACGATTTGATGTGGAAGAACAGGAATTGGAAGTAGAATTTGAAGACTATCCGGTCTCTTATGATTTTTCGCAGCTTGATGAGCTGCAACTGGCCTATGCCTGTTCCATTCACAAGGCGCAGGGCAGTGAATACCCGGCGGTGATTATTCCGCTTTTGGAACAGCACTATATACTCCTGCAGCGTAACCTGCTCTATACCGGAGTTACCCGGGCCCGCAAACTGGTAATAATCATAGGAAGCAAAAAAGCTTTACACATCGCCATAAACAACGACAAACCCCGCAGCCGGGATACCGGCCTGAAAGAGCGTTTGATGAAGATGGGGGTTGTGGAGATAGCACAGCAATAGAAGGCTGATTCCACTGCAAGAAGCAAAATCTTATTTATCTGTTAAAAAATGGGGCAAGTGGTTATTGGTTGTTGGTCGGCGGTTGTAAAAAGAGGTTTTGGCAGTGGAATCAATCTAAGTTTTCCAAAAGCAGGAATTAAGCCTAAATATGGCGAATTCTTTTAAGGAGCCAGAAGGCTTGCGAAAGGGGGATGATTATGCCGGATTATGCTTTGTTAGACCAGCCAGTGTTGCTGGATTTTTTATTTTTTCCTCGCAGGGAACTCCGTCCCGCTCCGCCGGGGAGTTTTGATTTCCAGGTGCCGGTAGAAACTGAAAAAGAAGTTTTTGTTCACTGCCGTTTTTATCCAGGAAATAAAGAATGGCCCTGGATGCTCTATTTCCATGGCAACGGTGAAGTGGTAAGCGACTACGATGAAATTTCCCGGCTTTACAACGCGCAAAGAATAAACCTGGTGGTGGCTGATTACCGGGGTTATGGGGGCAGCAACGGCAGTCCCACTTTTGTTCATTTAGTTGAGGATGCCCACCGGATTTTTCGCGCGGTGAGAGAGGAACTTTCCCGGCGGGAGTTTAATCCCGAGCTCTGGCTCATGGGCCGGTCGCTGGGGAGCATTTCCGCCCTGGAACTGGCCTTTCATTATCAACAGGAAGTTCGGGGACTGGTTATTGAAAGCGGCTTTGCCTCTTTAACCAGATTGATTAAAGGTCTGGAATTGCCCGCTGACTACCGGGTAATGGAACCGATAGAGCAGGAATGCCTGCAGATGCTGGGAGAGATTAGGCTTCCGGCTCTGGTGATTCACGGGGAGGAAGATAACCTGGTCTACCTGCGGGAAGGGAAGCTGGTATTTGAGCAACTGGGCAGCCAGGAGAAGGAGATGCTGGTAATCCCCGGAGCCGGGCACAATGATGTGATTATTATGGACCTGCTCCGTTATTTTGGAGCCATTGCAGAATTGGTTCATGGAAGGGGAAATAAGTAGGTGATCGCAGCTGGCCGGTTGCCATTCGCCGGGAGAAAGATTAAAAAAACTGGCGGATGGGAAGGAAGAATGAGTAAATCTAGAACCAGAAACTGCTGATAAGCCGGATGGCGGCATAGGAAAAATACAGCCCGAAAAGAAACTTCAGGGTAGCAGGCTTGAAATTTTTTATACTGGCTGCTCCCAGTTGGGCTCCTATTATGGCTCCTGCCGCCAGGGCCAGGGAGGCCTCCAGCAAAACATAGCTTTGCAGCAGCTTGATACTGCCCCCCACAATGGTTATGGGAATTACTGAAACCAGGGAAGTACCCACGGCCAGGTAAATCGGGTAGCCGAAAAAGTAAGTCATTCCCGGAACCAGCAGGTATCCTCCCCCCAGGCCTAGAATGCCGGTTAGAAAACCTACCATCATACCAAGAACAGATAATCCTAATGGTTTTTCTCTAATGTTTTGACTTTCCACTGCTTCATTTTGCCGGGAAAAAAGGCTTTCCCAGATCATAAAAAAACCGGGGAACACAAAGAAAAGGCCCAGAACCAGATTGAGCAGTTTCATCTGCGTAGCCAGCATTTGGAAAAAGAAGGAGCCCAGTAAAATACCCCCAACTCCTCCCAGAGAAATATAGGCTATGCTCGGGCGGTGAGCGTTGCCGCGAAAGAAGTGGGCATAACCGCCGGAAATAGCCGTAAAGATAACTGCGAAAAGGGTGGTGCCAACGGCCATAGTGGTGGAATAGTTGAAGCCAAACTTAAGCAGGGGCAGCATGATGATTCCACCCCCGATGCCCAGCAAGCCCCCGAAGCAACCAGCCATAATGCCGATAGCTGCAAGCAGTAGAAGCTCCAGGGCATCCGGACGGGGGAGAGCCGCGTTTGCTGCCAAGGGTGGCCGATTCCACAGTACCCAGGCCAAGGCCAGGATAATGACGAGCAACAAGACGACAACAAAAGCATATTTCTCCAGGAAAATCTTGCGCTTCATTAATTGTTTCCTTTCATCAAGACATATTTTTGTCAGATGCTTGAGCTGAGCTCATAATCCAACAGATTAGATTAATGCGCTATGGAGATATAAAAGCTTGGGTTAAAGACTGGTAATCATAGCCGACTATAAATACTAGTATGGAATCCGAAGACAGAAGTTTCAAGGATAAAATTCCCACGGGCTTGTCCTTATAGTTTATTATTTTATATATTCAGGCTAAATAAACCTGCTATAACGAGGTGAATTACGTCCCCTGCTTCTTTAAGCGGTGTCCTATTAACAAAACAGGCAACAGGTTCCAATCACCCGCCCTCGTTGCAAGTGCTGTGATGAAACTGCTCCGCAGTTTCATCCGATGCTTAAAAGAATAAAGCTTTGCCGGGGATAAAGCCAGGCTGACAGCAGGAGAAGAATATCATACAGGAGGGATTGGACCACGACTTTATTATTTATTTTCACAACTGCTTTTATTACCGGGCTTTCAGGAGCTATTGTACCGGGACCCTTGCTGAGCTTTACGGTGGCGGAAACGCTTAAACGGGGATTCCGGGCGGCACCCTTAACCATTCTGGGACATGCTACTCTTGAACTGGCCTTGATTCTGGCCATCCTGGGCGGCTTGTCCGTATATTTGAAACAGCAGGCGGTATTTCACACTATAGCTCTGCTGGGGGGATTCTTTCTCATTTTGATGGGTTTGAGCCTGGTCAGGGATGGACTGCAGGGAGCATTTTCCTCGTTTAAATTGAAAGCTGAGGAGGAGGAGAAGGAAGCAGGTGAGGCTCTTGCCCATTTTGATGCAAGCTCAAAATTCGATGCACGCTCAGAAATAGTATCGCCCTCAGTTATGGAGCCATCGAGAAAATATACTCGGGGAAGAAGTTTACATCCGGTGGCCGGGGGCATTTTGATTAGTTTGGCCAACCCCTACTGGTCCTTGTGGTGGCTTACCATTGGATTAGGCTATCTCAGCCTGGCTCTAAAAAGTGGAAGTGCCGGGATTGTTACCTTTTTTTCCGGTCATATCCTGGCCGATTTGGGCTGGTATTCCCTGGTGGCAGCAGCGATTTGCGGGGGACGCAGGGTTTTGAACGATTCTGTTTTTCGCATCTTAATCTTAGGCTGCGGTGTTTTTCTTTTAGCCCTTGGGGCATATTTTATCTACCTGGGAATCAGAGGTTAAGCAAGTAAGATAGAAATGTTTGAATATTAAGGGTTGACTCTACTGCAAAAACCCCTTTTTGCTGCATAGGGTTGCATAAATATGCAAAGCGAGTGTTGGTGTTGCCTATGCGGAGACTGCGAGCGGAATATTTATGCAAGCTGATGCATAATTATTACTTTTTGCAGCGGAATCAGGGTTCTATTGTTCACATTTTGATATTCCTTGAATTAAATTTATAGGGGAAATACCATCATCATGTTTCGCTTTTGAAAGGAGAAATATATATGGCACCTGGCCAAAGAGCTGCTATCTCTGGTATAGGTGAGTTAAGACCGATAAAAAACTCCGGGGGAAGAAAAAGCCTGGAATTGCTGGCGGAAGCAGCAGCCCTGGCGATAAAGGATGCTGGGCTGGGCAAGAAGGATATTGACGGACTGCTGCTTACTCCTCCCAGTGAGGACACTTCCTTCATGTGGCCGGCGCAGGTGGCGGAATACGTACAGTTTTCACCTGTTTTCCTAAATACGGTTGAATTAGGAGGAGCCAGTGCTGTTGGAACGGTGGCTCGGGCATCAATGTTGGTAGCAGCGGGGATTTGCCGGCACTGCCTTTGCCTGAGCGGAGGGGTGTGGGACAGCCAGGTCTTTAATACTCGGGAAGGAAAGATAGCGGTTATGTCGCAGGCGGAAATAGATTATGAACTGCCTTTGGGACCGATGGGCTTCAACTCCGGTTATGCTCTGGTAGCCCGGCGACATATGTTTGAATATGGAACCAAAGCGGAGCAGTTGGCTAAAATTGCCGTAGACCAGAGAACGAATGCCCTGGCTAATCCATATGCCCTCTTTAATGAGAAAGCAATTACGATAGAAGAGATATTATCTTCTCCCATGATTGTTGACCCCATTCATCTTCTGGAGATTGTACGCCCATGCAGTGGTGCGGCGGCAATAACCGTCAGCCGCTTGGAGGAAGCTTACGATATGCCCCATTCTCCGATATCTATCCTGGGCTGGGGCGAAGCCTGCACCCATAATTCCATCCTTTATGCCCCCTCCTTGACTAGCAGCCCGGTAAAGATGGCGGCTGAACGGGCCTTTCAAATGGCAGGACTGATTCCGGGGGATATCGAGTTACTTTCCCTTTATGACTGTTACCCCATAACAGTGTTGATAACCCTGGAAGATGCCGGGTTTTGTCCCAAAGGGAGCGGCGGGGATTTTGTGGAGTCAACTGATTTGACCTACCGGGGCAGTCTACCCTGCAACACCCATGGCGGTCAGCTCTCTTGTGGCCAGGCTTCCTATGCCGGGGGCATGTCACATCTCACCGAAGCTGTGCGGCAACTGCGCGGCGAGGCGGGAAAACGGCAGGTGAAGAAAAATCACCTGGCCTTTGTCAACGGCAATGGGGGAGTTTTTAGTACGGAATGCAGTTTGATTTTGGGAAGGGAAGGGTAAGCTTATGGAATACCGGGAATTTTATCAGAAGAAACTGGATGAGGGTGAACTCTATTTGCAGTTTTGCCCTGATTGTCAGGATTATATTTTTTACCCACGCAGCCTTTGTCCTAAATGCCTGAAATCAGACTGGGAGTGGAGAAAGCTTAGCGGAAAGGCAGTACTATATTCATATACCGTAGTTCACTACAGTGCCCTGCCGGAATTTAAGGAAGATACTCCTTACGTTCTGGCTTTGGTAGAGCTGGCGGAAGGCCCTCGTATGCTGGCCCATCTGCCGGGATTGCCCTTTGATGAATTACAGGTGGGCCTGGCACTGCAGCTTAGCAGCATTAACAGAGAGGGAAGAAGAATTCCAGCCTTCCAAGTGGTGCCAAATTGAGGAGGCTATTGGTATAAGCAGGATATAAATCGATATTACTAAGTTCAGAACTATTTCCGGAGGTATTAATGAAACTGGCGATATTTGACTTTGATGGAACCCTTTTGAGCAGGGATACCCTGCCTTGCCTGGGGCGGGAATGGATAAGACAAAAAAGATCTATATTACGCTACTTTTTGGTTTATCTTTCCATAGCTCCGGATTTGCTCTGGTACAGGATTGGACTCATATCCCGGGAGAGAATGAAAGCAGCTGCATTCAGAAAGTTCAACTACCTGTTCTCCGGGATGAGTGCTGAGGAGATAACACTTTTCTTTCATGAAGCCTATCCTGGATTGAGAAAACACTTCAATAGCAGGATAATTGAAGAGATCAGCCTGGCCCGAAGCCAGGGTTATCACTGTGTGCTGCTTTCCGGCTCTTATTTTGAACTTATGAAAATGGTGGCGGCTGATCTGGGCCTGAACACAGTCATAGCTGCACGACTTGCCTTTAAAGACGGAATATTCGATCCTAAAGGGGATACTCCTTTTATAAATGGGGAAAGTAAGTGTTCACTTTTGCAGGAGGCTTTTGGCGGGCAGGAGGTGAACTGGGAGGCCAGCCGCTGTTTTGCCGATAGTGTGGCTGATGTAAAGGTGATGGGAATGGTGGGAGAACCGGTTGCAGTTAATCCTGATCCCGGACTCCTTTCCCATGCCCGTCGGGAAGATTGGAGAGTGCTCAGCGGTTGAGCGGGTGCAGTTATGTGGGGGCGATATTGACTAAAGACGATTTAATTGATATCATATTTCTTGCGTCGGGATGTGGCTCAGCTTGGTAGAGCGCCTGGTTCGGGACCAGGAGGCCGCAGGTTCAAATCCTGTCATCCCGACCATGTTTTAGCACTTTGAAAGCCCGACATATCGGGACTTAGGGACATATTAAAAAAACAGATTGAGGCTTGCTATAGTTCCCTGCACCCTAAAGCATCTTTTTTAAATATCCCTCATTCAGCAAATGTACCGTTTTAAACTTACCACTGTGAAATACAGCCCAATTGTTAAAAATGCAAGGAACCAACTTTGCTTTTTCCAATGTATCAATCGCTATTAGAGTGAGCGCTATATGATTTGCTTTACAATAGCTTTCAATTTGTTCAATACAATTAGGAATATATGGACATTGCATACCGTAGTAGATCGTTAAATCCTTATTTGCTATACCCTGTATTTTTGCATTATCTGCAAATTGCGGCTTTGTTCCGTCAAATGACAAAGCCAATAAACAGTATTCGTCATTAATAGTGTCAACAGTACAAAACCCGTTCTTTATCATAAATTTTTTATCTGATAAAAACGGCTTTTTCTTTTCCGAGCTGATAACACAAACTCCTGACCTGCCTTGCTTCCTCGCATCAGCTATACAATACTCAAGCAGTTCCTTTCCATAACCTTTACCCTTAAAACTTCCTGAAACCCATAGACAATAGATGTATACATAGTTATCGCCAATAACAGGAACCCAAGCTTTATCAAGAGGAGCGTATTCTATAAAAACCTTGCCTTTTTCATTTAATTTTCTAAAAACATGTCCTTCAGCGATTCTCTCTCTCAACCAGGCTTTTTTTACCTCTACACCGCATTGATGCTTTTTATCGGCAATGGCGCAACACAAATGTTCATTTTCCAAATTATCTAATGTCAGGTTTACATATTCATTACCCATGTATCCATCTCCAACCTTTCCCTTTTGCAGTTATTTTAACATTTCAAACCTGACAACAGACCGTCATATTTGAAATAATTATCCATATCAGAAATAACCTCAATGATTTCAGCACTTAAACCGAGGTGTTTTTGCCCCATTATTTGTCCTTTTTTAATAATTTCTTCCCTTGTTGCTCCATTATTTAGCCATTTTTGTATGAAATGGTATTCCGCTTTCAAGGCGTGCTTGATGCTGTTTTCCCGGACTTCATCGGGGATAAAACAATCCTTTTTAAGGGCTTGACATACTACCTGGTACTATCACCCTCATTCATGTGATAATATAGTCGAGGATACGACAATTCTTATAGTTGTGAATGACTATTCAGAGGGGTACGCTATTGCAATTCAACTCGTACATATTTATCCTGGCATTTTTGCCATTTACATTGATTGCTTATTATCAATTGCATAAATTGGGATGGAACTTGCTGGCCAAAGCTCTGCTCCTGGTCATGTCCCTGGTTTTTTATTCGTATTTCAACTTTAGATATCTTTATATCATTTGCGCCAGCATACTTCTAAACTATTTTTTTTCGAAACAATTGCTGGCCTCCGGGCGAACTGTTCCGCAGAAAAAGTGGCTTCTTTTTATTGTAATCGGTTTGAATCTACTGATACTGTTTTACTTTAAATACTTCAATTTCTTTATCGAAAATATGAATCTGCTGCTTCAGGCTTCATTTGAGCTGAAAAATATCATCCTGCCATTGGGTATCAGCTTCCTGACCTTTCAGCAAATTGCCTATGCGGTTGATTCCTACCGGGGAGAAACCGCTGATTACAGTTTCCTGGACTATGCGGTTTTTGTGGCCTTTTTCCCTCGCTTGATTGCAGGGCCTATCGTTTTACATAACGAATTCATGCCCCAGCTTAACGAAAAGAAAAATCATAGTATAAACTACGAGAATTTTTCATATGGTATCATGATGTTCGCCATTGGTCTGGCCAAAAAAATATTTATTGCCGATGTTTTTGCCAAAGCGGTGACCTGGGGCTATGCTTCGGTTGGCTCATTAACCTCTCTGGATGCGTTCATTGTAATGCTGTCTTATACCTTCCAGATATACTTTGACTTCAGCAGTTATACTGATATGGCCATAGGTATTGGACTGATGTTCAATATCAAGCTGCCGATCAACTTTAATTCACCCTATAAAGCTCTGTCGATTCAGGATTTCTGGAAAAGGTGGCATATTACTTTAACCAGATTCCTGACCAAGTATATATATATCCCGCTGGGCGGCAACCGCAAAGGGTCATTCCGGACTTACGCCAATATTATGATCGTGTTCCTGATCAGCGGTTTCTGGCATGGAGCTAATTGGACCTTTGTTCTTTGGGGGTTCCTGCATGGCCTGGCCAGTGTCTTGACCAGAAGGTTTACAACCCAATGGAATAAGATGCATAAGATCCTGCAATGGTTTTTGACCTTCGTATTTGTCAACATTGCCTGGGTGTTCTTCAGAGCGGACTCTATCACCCAGGGTTTTACCATTATCAAAAGAATAGCGGAGTTTCAAACTCTGGCGGTTTCGCAAACCCTGTTGGCATGTTTTAAGGTACCGGTAATCATCAGGTTGGAAAGCCTGCTTCATGTGGTAAACTCCAATGCATGGGTCAACGGACTTGATATGATGTTGTTTTTAGCTTTCACCTTTGTCATTATCCTTTTGTTTAAAAACTTGCATGAGATGGAGTTTAAACCCACAATGGTCAACGCCGTGTTCACCGTGATTCTATTGCTGTGCTCTATACTGTCCATGTCGTCGATTTCGGCCTTTATCTACCAGGGATTTTAAGGGGTGTGGTGATGAACAAAAAGAAATGGGTCGTTTTTGTTTTGGGAGCTACATCCGTATGTCTGTTGGTATTGATGATAGTCAACATTATCGTTGATCCGTTTATGCAGTATCACTCACCGCTTTCCGAAATGAAGCCTTACTATAAATACACCCAGGAATACGCTATGTATTGGCTGATTGGCCGCGTTAAAAACACTCCTACTGAGGCGGTGATCGTCGGTTCGTCGTTATCGAACTTTATTTCCAGTGATAAGCTGGGTGAACAGTCTGGACTCAGGGTTGTCTCATTAAGCAAATCAGCAGGCAGATCCAACATTTATGCCCTGTTTATAAAGGAATCACTAAAAAGGAACCGATTGCAAACCATCTATTATGAGTTAAACTTTCCCCATTTGCACATGGAGTATGAAGGCGATATCCCATTATATCTCTATAACTTCAATCCAATTGATGATGTTAAATATGTTTTAAATAAAGATGTATCGAAAATGAGCGCCTATATACTGATTAGCTGCTTAAGCGATAAATTTCAGCCGGGAAATGATAAGCGAGATAAGATTCCCGCGAAAACAGTGTTTGAGGTGGACAGGAGCCAGAGCAGCAGTATATACAGTACCCTGGCTGTTGCCCGCAGCATCTACGTCCGTCATGGCAAGGTGGCTGATAAGAGTTCAGTGAACGATTATCATACAAAAGCTAAAAAAAATATTGAGCAGAATATCATTCCCTTTCTGAAAGAGAATCCTGAGATCAAATTTGTGTTTATTGTTCCCTGTATAAGTATTCTGAACAGCTATGACCTGGTCTGTGAGGGTACGGTCGATGATTATTTGGCCATCCATAAAGATATCATGCTCAGTATATTAAAATACGACAACGCTGAGATCCATATGTTCAGCGACCTGGAAGGCTTTGTCAACAATCTTGACAATTATAAGGATAGGGTACATTATGCACCAGCAGGCGGAGATTTGATATGTAATGGGCTCAAGACCGGAGCATATAAAGTTACCCCGGAAAACATTGATGAAAGATTGCGGCACTTGAAGTCGATGGCTGAATCCTTTGAAATACCCTTTTTAAAGGAAGGGTTTACCGGCGATGATGTCCTGGAAATGCAACAGCAGCTTATCGCACTGGGCTATAATTGCCAGGCAAACAAGATGTATGACGGGCAAACCAGAGATATGGTGGCAGAGTTTCAGGCTGATCATAGGCTGGAAGTAACGGGCATCGCCACTGCGGAAACCCGGGCGCTCCTACAGGAATTATCCGGCAAGGGTGACAGGCGGACGGTACTTTTTGAACGAAGTAATTCAAGAATTTAAACGCTTTTCGAATGAGCAGGATGAGGCGAAATACATAGATGAAGACGATGAAGATGAATGATTAAAACGGATCATCCCCGCGTTACCCCCGGCGTCAACTTTTTGCAGACTGGCTGCTGGGATTCTCTCCTGTTAGCCGTAAGAATTTTCTACCACAGCAGGATTATTTTTATTTGATGAAGAAATCTCTTAATCAAGTAATCAAGGAAATAGTGTTGCACCAAATATTTGGGGATAGGAGCAAATACGATGGACATTAAAAAAACTCAGGAAGACCGCAAACTGACTATAGCCTTGGCGGGACGGCTGGACAGCAATAGTGCTCCCCAGTTGGAAGCAGAGCTGAAAGAGAGCCTGGTCGATATAAATGATCTGGTTTTGGACTTTGCCGAACTGGTTTACCTTTCCAGTGCGGGGCTGCGCGTCATTCTGGCGGCTCAGAAGCAGATGAACAAGCAAGGCCGGATGGTGATTGTCAAGGTAAATGAAACCATCATGGAAATATTCGAAATCACCGGCTTTGCGGAGATTCTTACCATAGAAAGATAAGCCGTAACACCAACACTTTAAGTTTGGCTCCACTGCGAAAACCCCTTTTGTTGCATAAGGGTTGCATAAATATACAAAGCGAGCGTTGGCGAAGCATGGTTGCAACGCCCGGCGAAGGCGAGCAGGCGAAAGGGGGCGAGCGACAGGACGTCGCGAGAGCGCTATACGACCATGGATGGGAGGTTAGCGTGTACCCCTTGAGCCGGGAGACAAGCCGCAGGTGTTGCCCGCCGAAGACTGCGGGCGGTATATTTATACAAGCCAATGAATATTAATAACTTTTTGCAGTAGAATCAAGTTTGGAAAGAGAAAATATGCATGATAATGACTACCTGGTCAATCATAGCTTCCGGCGCTACCTGATTCCGTCCATATTGGCAATCCTGGGCGGGAATATCAGTTTTATGGTTGATCACATTATTGCCGGACAGGTGTTGGGGAGTGATGCACTGGCGGCGATGAGCCTGGTGAACCCCCTGTTTTTTCTGTTAACCACGCTGGGCACTCTGGTTTGTGTGGGCTCTTCCACGCTGGCCTCGGTTTCGATGGGGAGCGAAGACCGCAGCACCGCCAACAAGCTTTTCACCCTTACTATGCTGCTAATTCTGCTGCTGGGCACTGTATTCAGCATCGTAGGATTCATATTTATCGAGCCACTGGTAAAGCTCCTCAGCAACGATCCTGAGCTTTATGATCTGGTCTATGCCTATTGCCGGGGCTTAATCCCGGGAGCTATCTGCGTTATGGCGGTATACCTGCCGCTAAACTATTTTCGGATTGAGGGCCGGGCTTTTCTGGGCATGATTATGTTTTTAATCATGGCCGCGCTGGATATCATCCTTGACCTGTGGTTTACGGTGGTCATGGGCATGGGCATGCTGGGACTGGCCTTGGCTACGGTTATAAGCGCGTTGTTGGCCGTGGCTGTAATGTCTCCGTTTCTTTTTATCAAGGGGGGAGGATATCGATTCGCGCCTATCGGCCAATCCCTGCGCCTGCTATACGCGATTGCTATTACCGGTAGCCCCCCGGCGCTAAACAACCTGTACAGCGTAGTCAGAACTTTTGTATTAAACATGCTCATACTGGCCGTAGGCGGACCGATTGCCGTTGCCAGTTTTGCCTTTGTCAACAGTGTCAACACCCTGGCCCAGGCCATTATCTCCGGGATATCCCAGACCGTATCTCCGCTGGTGGGCGTTTTTTACGGTGAACGCGATGTGCTGAGCATAAAAAAAGTGGTGTTTTTAGCCTTCCGCTACGGCATCATAACCATGGCGATATTCAGTATTTCAGTATCCCTATTGGCCGAACCGATCTGTTTGGCCTTTAATCTTAGTTCGCCCGAGCAGCTGCGCATAGCAGTACCGGCTCTGATCATATCTTCGATCAGTTTGCTGGGAGCAGTGGCAAACAATATTTTCGTATATTATTACATGACAATTGGCCGAACCAGTATTGCCAACCGGATCACCCTGTGCCGGGGCTTTTTGTTCATTATTCCGGCCGCCGGGGCCATGGCTCAGGCCATGGGGATACTCGGCATATGGGCCGCCTTTTCCATCAGCGAACTGCTCACCCTGTTGATGACTATCCTTACAGTCAGAAAAACCCTGCTCAAAGAACCGGATTTGCGCGGTTTACTGCTGTTGAATTATCGTGATGTTGCAGAAGGAAGGTTTATTGCCTTTTCGCTTGACAGCAATAACCAGTCGGTCTTGGAGAGTTCAGATAAAATCAGCGAGTTCTGTACATCCTGCAAGCTTAATTCCAAACAATCCATGGTCATAAGCCTGGCCATTGAAGAAATACTCCTGTTGATGGTACAGCATATCTTTGTCGATAAAAAGAATAAATCTATTGATGTACGGATATTTGTCCGGGACGATATCACCACCATGCGCTTCCGCTGTGCGGGCCGGAAATTCAACCCCCTGGATTATTACCAGCAGGCCATGGAGAATGCCGATACTTCCGAAGCCCTGGCCCTGGGTGAAAGCATGGGACTCCAGATGATTACCAAAATGACCAAACAGGTGGATTATACTACCAGCCTCGGTTTGAACAACATTATTATCAGAATCTGATAAATAGTAAAGGCGGCGGGATAAATGAGCATTGGCAAAAAGATATTGTTTTCCCTGTTGGGTTTATCATTATTGGTAACTCTGCTGTTGTGTGCCATCTCCATATATGGATTCAACGATATTAAAGCCACCTTTCAGCAAGAGAATAAAACCGCTATTGATGATCTTTATGAGAAAAATGTCGCTGAAATCACTAAGAGCAGTTCCAAACTGGCGATCTCGCTGGCCAATTATTATGCCCAGACCATCAATATTGATTTCGAACGCATCATGGGTGAGCTTAATACCATGAAAGGGGGTATTGAAACCCTGTATAATAGCGGGGGAACCACCCATGCCATCCCTATCAGCCGTTATGAAGAATACATCATCTCCCAGGCCGCCCACCCCAGCCAGCAGGAAGTTAACCGTACCCTTAATGTTCTTGGCGCAGCTACCCCCATGTTCGACAATATCCTGAAGATTGAGCCGAAGATATCCCTGGCTTATCTGGTACTGGAAAACGGCATGGTTATTTCCAGTACCAAAACCTTTTATCCGGCTGTGGAGAAGGCGGATATGCGTACTCGCGACTGGTATAAGGATGCGGTCAAGGCGGGTACGGTAAACTGGTCCGATCTTTACACCGGCACGGATAATAGAAGTTATGTCACCTGTGCTACCCCTATTCATGACAAAAAGGGCCAATTAGTGGGGGTATTGGCCTTTGATCTGCGGGTCAGCGAGATCTCGGAAAAGACCCTTAATACCGGCGACAATACCTACATCGCGGCCTTCATTATGAACCGGCAGGGCCATGTCCTACTCAGTTCCCTGGATGTAAAGGCCACGGAAAAACAGCCCTATTTCGAAAAATTCATCAAAAACATCGATCTAATGACGACAATTTCGGATTATTATTCTGATGACAGCTCTATCATCGGCTATGCCCAGATCAAATCTACCGACTGGCTGCTGGTGACGGTGCTGGATTACGAAATGATGATGGCCCCGGTGCAGGCCGTGGCGGAATCAGTGTCCGCTACCGGCGATAAAATGGAACAGGTAATTAGCGATGAAACCCGCAGGGTTTTCTTTGTTTTCCTAATAATCATCCTGGTTTTGCTGCCGCTGGTATTCATGACCGCCACCCGGCTGAGCCGGTCGATTACCCGGCCGGTGGAAATACTGGCCGATGGTGCCAGGGTGATTGGCGAAGGCAACCTGGATTATGAATTTGCCGACCTGGGGACGGATGAAATGGGCATGCTGGCCACCACCTTCAATGGCATGATCGTTCGTCTTAAAGAATATATGGAAGCGGTAGCCCGGTCGGCTGCTGATAAGCAGCGGCTGGAATCGGAGCTGGAGGTAGCCCGCGACATCTAACTGGGTATGCTGCCCCAGCAGATTGATTGCCCCGGTTATGATATTACCGGCATGATGGTGCCTGCCAAGGAAGTAGGCGGTGACTTCTACGACTTCTTCATGCTCAATGAAGAAAAACTATGTTTCGTGGTGGCCGATGTCTCCGGCAAAGGTGTGGGGGCGGCATTGTTCATGACCGTGGCGAAGATGGTTCTGAAAACTGCGGCCCAGGCCCATAATACAACGGTGGATGAACTGCTCAGCACCGCCAACAACCTGCTCTGCCAGGAGAATCCGGCGGAACTATTCGTGACTGCCTATGTGGGAATTATGGATATTAATAGCGGCCAGATTGCTTATGCCTGCGCCGGGCATAATCCGCCGGTTATCGTCCACCCGGACGGAAGCAGTGAATTCGTACCGGTAAAACCCAAACTGCCTTTGGCAGCTATGGAAGGCATCCAGTACCCGATTATGTACACCCAGCTGCAAACGGGCGAGACCCTGGTTCTTTATACCGATGGAGTAACCGAGGCCACCAACCTGGACGAAGAACTGTATGGCGATGCCCGCTTGCTGGCGGCCCTACCCTCGCTAAAGCGGCTATCCGCGCCGGAAATGATCGAAGGAATCAAGTCGAATGTAGATATATTTGTGGGTGAAGCCCCGCAGTTTGACGACATCACCATTGTCGCCATTCGCAAAATAAGCTGATGAGAAACGGAAAGCCGATGATGAGGAGCAGCGCCGAGGCCTTGATCTACCGCCTGTTTATTGACAAGTTTGCGGGCAAAGGCGAGCCCTGTATAGGGGTGGAAATTGAAATGCCGGTGGTGAATCTGGCCTGCCAGGCGGTGGAGCCTGGGTTTATTGCCGCCATGCTGGATTTGCTGAAGCAGCGCTTCGCTTTTACCCCTACGCGCTTTGACCAGAACGGTTTTCCCATCGAAGCGGTTAACCCACGGCAGGATGCCTTTTCCTTTGAAACCACCTTTAACACCATTGAATTCGCCATGGCTAAAAAACCGGGTATCGACCAAATCGCCGCCAATTTTTATAGCTATGTGACAGCTTTGCAGGAATTGGCGCATGAGCATCATCACCTCATCTGCGGAATGGGCATCAATCCTTATGCGGCTTATGCCGACAGCAAACCGCTTAATTCCCCGGTTATGCTGGCCAAGGCGGAGTTCTTGAAAAACTTTACCAGCCATCATGACGGAGAAATATTCCATGCTTTCTCGGCTGCCTGCCAAACCCATCTCGATGTCGAACTGTCCCAGTTGCCGGATTTATTGAATCTGCTGGGCAAGCTGGCCTTTGTTGATGCCATGCTTTTTGCCAATTCCCTGCCTTTCGCCTATGCCGGCAATCGTAAGTTTATTGCTCGGCTGCCGGCCTCATTGCAGCGTGAAATGGCCCACCCGACCCTGTGTTTCCGCGACATATTGTGGCGCTTATGTGAAGCGCCCAATATCCGGCCTTATGACCGGGATTATGCTTCCCTTGAGGAGGTTGTAAAGCATTTGCTGGATCTGAAGATCTTCATCATCAGTGACGGTTCCAGTGGATTCAAGGCCATCCCGCCGGTGAGATTTGCCGATTATATTGCTAGAGAACGCTGGTCTGAAGCGGATCTTTCCTGTTTTCGCTCCCTGGAACCGGTAGCCGTCAGCCGTCATGGCACCGTTGAAATCAGGCAAACCTGCACCCAACCCTTGGCGGATAGTTTTGCCCCGGCCGCTTTTTATACGGGTATTGCCGAAAATATTACGGTTGCCAGCGAACTGGTGCATGACTTCTGGCAGGATAACCAGATTAACATTAGCAACTCCCAATTACGCCGACAGGCAGTAAGCCGGGAAATGGCCATTCCCGCCGATCGGCTGCGGGAATTTATTAATAATCTGCTGGCAATTGCCGCCGCCGGGCTGAAAAAACGTAAACGGGGGGAAGATAAATACCTGGGGCGATTCCTCAAACCGGATCACGAGGTTAAGAGCCCGGCGCAAAGGCAGCTTGATCTGCTGCAGGAGGGCTGGTCCTTCCAGGAAATCATGTTGGCTTGTAGTGCACTGGATGAATCGGGAAACAGCATCTGGGACAATGATATGAACAGAGGAAAGGGTGAAGCGGATGGACTACCAGTATAAGAGCAGCCTGGCTGATTTTGATTTCGAGGTTTTGAATAGTGAAATAGAGGCTTACTGCGCCCGTGATGAATTCCTGTTGTCCCGGCTGTTTTCCATTCAGTTAATTGTCGAGGAACTGGTTACCAATATCTTGAAATACGGCGTCCCCACCACGGCTAATAATATGGTGGAGATCAAGATACACCGCGAAGAATCCAGGGTCATTCTTGCCATTGCCGACAATACTGCGGCTTTCAATCCGCTGCAGATAGGGGAGCCGGATACCAGCCTGTCCGTGGAAGAGAGGCAGATTGGGGGCCTGGGTCTTTATCTGGTGCGCCAAAAAACAGCGTCATTGCACTATGAATACCAGAACGGGATGAACCTGGTGAGTGCCGTCATTGAATAAAGGGGCAAGGAGGAGCACAACTACACCCGACCGCCCTCTGAAAGCTATCCGGGCCGTGCCATTATTCCATTTATTATTTTACGCAAGCTTCTGCAAGGAATTAAAACTGCGAGCAAAGCCGCCGGCACTTGCGGGGTAGGCAACCTGTAGTTTATGGTAGTATTACCGGGTAGCATTCAGCAAGGTTTGCAGTTTTTTTATACCTCTGGTACAGAGGCTGGAAACCGTGCTTTCATTAATTCCCGTTATGCGTGATATTTCCCGATTGTTGAAACCACCATAGTATTTTAGAGCTATAACATTTCTTTGCTGGTCGTTTAATAAAACCAGGGCCCGGTATAGCTCCTGCCGCTCCTCGTCTTCGATAAGCCGGCATTGTTGATTAATATCTACGGCCAGGGCGGATTCAGGAAAGCCTTCGTCATCAATACTGATTATGATCTTGCTTTTGCGGTAATAATCCGTCAGTAAGTTGCGGGCAATAGTAAAAATCCAGGTGTTAAAAGATGCCTTGCCGGGTTGAAAGCTATCCAAATGGACAACTACCTTCAGGAAAATATCGCTGACCAATTCCTCCGTTTGTTCTCTATGCAGAAGACGATAAAAAATGTAGTTGTATATTTTGGAGAAATAATCCTCATACATGCGCTCAAATTCGGATTCCCGGCCGAAATCATACAACAAACATCACCACCTCAACCCTTGACAAGATTTTGCTGACAGGAACCTGTGAAATACGGGCATTCTTCGCAGATGCAGCTGTATGGGCACTGCTGTTGCCGGGCATCCCCTGCCGCCGTCACCAGTATTAGCTTATCATCGTCGAGGGGAACGACTTTTGCCATCCGGGTTTTTCGGTATTCTATTTTCAGTCTTTGCAGCAGTTTTTCCTTGATGGCGGATTCCCGGGAAAACTGATAGCGGGGATCTTCAATCATAAATATGTCCATTCCTTTCTTGAGGCACAAAACATCATGAAAGATTTCTTTCAAACTTTTACCTCTTGGCTCAATTATTCTCATCTGCTTTAACATTACGGGTGCCAGTTTTTCAGTTGATTTCTTGCATTGAAAACAGTTTTGATGTTCACGGGGGTCTGTATATATATACGCAACAGTTTTAAATCTAGCTCAATCCTCTTTGGGGGTTTTATTTACGATTAACCTTGGGTAACAAAAGGACCGTCCGAAACCACTGAAAAAGTCCGATAAAAACATAAAAAGCATACCCGCCTATAGTATAATTAAGTTAGCACAACCAAACAACACTAGAGGGGGAATGCTTTTCATGTTAGTTGAAACCACCGTTAAGCAAGGCAGCTTCTACAACGTATTATACCAAATGATTCCGGATAATCACATACTCAAACGGATAGATTCCGCCATAGATCTCAGCTTTGTCAATGAACTATTGGCAGATAGATATTGCAAAAACTTTG